>NZ_CANMVN010000001.1 GCF_947501425.1 uncultured Psychroserpens sp.
ATCTGATGCTAGAGATGGTCCTGTATCAGCAGAAGGAGTAGAGTTTCCATCGCCTTCTTCTGCTTTATTGGTCCAGTCAAAATCGTCGCCTGTATCATTGGTCCAAAGACCGAAAGAACCTGCAGTTTCAAAGCTTTCAGAGTAAGGAAAAGAACTAATTGAGCTTCCAGTACAAGGCACACTACTTGGAGTTGTGAATGTTTGTGACGTAGAATATGCAGATGCTGTTGTACTACATCTTGTCGCAACTTGTACTTCGTAGTTAGTGTTTTCTGAAAGACCAATAATGTTATATGAGTTTGTTGCAATATCAGTAACTACAGTCCAGGATCCAGATCCAACTTCTCGATATCTTACATCATAAGTTGCAGAAGGTATATTATCCCATGATACAGATGCTGATGTAGGAGTTACAAGAGTTACTGCCAGATTTGAAGGAGGTGTACTATTATCGCATGGTAAAGTGACACCAATAATTTTAAAGTCATCAATAAAGAACCCATCGTTTGTAGTTGTATAATTCTCATTTACATTGAGTGCATCCGTTCTAAAGACAAATCTGATTCTCACGTCGTTAGAATTGAGTAAAGATGCATAGGTGTTATCAATGGTTATTTCTTCCATCACCCAATTGTCCATTCGATCACCATCGTATATCTGACCAGAACTATTGGCCTGAAAGTTTGCATAAGCACTACTTTTGTTATCGTGACTAGTAGTAGAACTTGTTGCATTTGGCTTTGTGTAATTTCCACAAAGTGAAATCCAACTAGAACCACCATCTGGAGATCCTAAAATTTCTACAAAGTCATAATTTCTTTCGATATCCCATTTAGAATAGAATTGAATAATGACCTCATTTGAGCCTGTAAAATCAAAACTATTGGTTGTTGTTAGAGTTTTGTTTGCATTATTAGAGTAGGTTCCTGTGCTAATAGCGTTACTTCCAGAATAGGCATCTGAAGTCGTATTGATCCATCCACCAGATTGTGTCCAACCTGTTAATCCAGAGGCATCTGGATCATGATCGAATAATAAGGTTGTAGCTGGAGTGGGTTGATAGTATTTTTCATAATTAGCTTCGTAGATAACACCATCATCATTAGATAATTGTACTTTATATTCTATTTTTTCATCAGGAGTAATTGCTGGATTTAAGTTTAATGTTGCTGTTACAGTTCTTTGTGAGAGAACAGCCATTCCAGTTTCAGTAGCAGGTGATGTGATGCTATTAATATTTGATGAAATAGGAGTTACAGTAACTGTAAAATCACTAGCGGTTTGACCGATACGTTCAATTCCGAAGTCTAAATCAGCTGTAGTACTTGTGATGTTACTTTGAGTTAAGTCGTGTAATTTTGCATACTTACCACCATAATAGGCTGTTGCAAGAGAAATACGCATAGATTGCTTAGCAATGGGTACAATGGTAGATGGTGTTGGCCAAAATCCTTGTCCGCCATGCTCAGGTGTAGTAGCAATGATACCTTGACCTGAACCAGTAGAGCCATTGTTATCAGGTGCTCCACCCATCATCCAGTCATCTGGAAGTCCATTAGATTCATAAAATATTGTAGCGCCATACAGATATCTGTTATATCTGGTCATTTCTTCATGCCATCTGTAGTACTCATCTTCACGACCAGTACTTGCTGTTGGGATACCACCATAAGGGTGAGGGACAGAGTTTGCAAATGAGTGATTCCAGACACCAGACTTGATATTTCTGGTTGTAATGAAATCGACCATGATTTGAGTTTCAGGCTCAGATTCAGGAGCTGGTCCTCTATAATTGCTAGCAGTTTGTGTTCCAGAGGAACCAATATTATTATAACCCCAGAAATAATCAAAATTTCTATTTAAGTCAACCCCTCTGTTGGTTCCAGTTCCACCTGTATTTGGTCTAAGATTTTTACGTTGTAATGCTCCACCACTTGGACTTAAAGTTTCATTCCAGCGTAAACCGTCAGGGTTCACAACTGGTACAAAATATAATTCATTGTTGTCTACAAGTTCTGTTATTGCAGGATCACTACCATAGTTCTCTATGATATACCACATAAAGTAGATGTTATTCATTAATGCACTTACTTCCCTTGAGTGAATCATTGAGGTAAATAGCATTTGAGGTTTTGAACCTTCAGCAGTTGTACTTTCATTACCTGTTATTCTTACATACCATATCGTTTCCGGATCCCAACGTGTTGATCCCACACCTGAATACGTAGCTGGTCCATTATTTTGTTGGTTAACGAAATTATTGGTTGGGTTTCCCCATGTTTTTTGTCCTGTTGAAGAGGCATTGGCTTTTTGAGAAACAATATCGAGTCCATTTGTTTGAGAAAAAGTATACATATCATCCAGCTCATCTTTCATTTCTTGAAATGTCAAACATCCAGCCATAGAACCCAGATTGAAATTTTGTGGCTCAACAAAATCTATTTCATCACATTCAGCATATTGAATGATATTGTCCATAATAACATTAGAAATAGAGGATCTTTGAGCAGCGCTTGCTTTTGCAGCTGCCAATTGAGCTCTTGCCATTGGCAGATCTCTTGCAGCTCTTTTAGAGTAAAACCGTGTAAGGTCATCTATCTCTACTGTAAACGAAACATTGTTTGCTATTAAGCTGTTGATTTCAGTTTCTGATAATTCGATGATAAGGTCTTCGCCCTCGTGTTTAGAACCACAGCTTAAATCAATACCTTGAGAGGCTATGGTATTAATGGTACTTTGATTAGGATTTGAAATTTTAATTCTTGAATGTTTGTCTTGTGCAAAAGTATGTTGCGCCGTAAATAATAAAAGCAACAGTAGATAAGTAATTCTTTTCATGAGCTAGGGATATCAGCAATTTTTGCTCAAATATATTATTTATTTTGCATTTTATCCACAAAATGCAAAAAAATCCGACTAAGCGCAATTTTGTGTGAGTAACCTTATAACATACACTAATGGTTAAAAACATAAAAATATGAGCTTTAGGACTCAAATTATAACTGACACTCATACATTACTAACTAAATAATTATCAAGTAGTTTTGAGATAAAATTTCATTTTCTACCTAAAAATAGCTTAAAAGAGTAGACTTATTTTTCGTAAGAATGCTAAATAAAAAAAGCCCAATTTTAGAATTGGGCTTTTTTTATTTAAAAGGAATTATTTATTGTTTGACAAATCGTTTAATTAGTGTTTCTCCTTCAGCCGTAAATCGTATTTGATAGACAGCTCCATCCAAACTACTAATATCAATGATATCATTCTTAACTTGTCCTTTAGCGACGAGTTGGCCTACTAAATTATAGATTTCATAAGATACTTTTGAGTAAGTAGAGTTTACATTCAAAATATCTCCTTTAACTGGGTTTGGATATAATACAATATCTTTTAAATCCATAGCTTCAGGTTTAGATGTTTCGCCTTTTGAAGTTCCGGTAGATAAGTTAATATTATCAATAGCAATATCGGCTTGCCAGGTTCCACCTGTCAATCTATTGAAACGTAACTGAACACTACCACCTGTATAAGATGATAAATCTACATTTGCAGATTGCCAAGAGTTTCCTAGGTTACCAGAACTATTCCAAATTGACACCCAACTTGAACCATCATCATTACTAGCTTCTAAATTTAAAGTCCCCATATTATTTGAGCCATACTGATGATAATTAAAACTAAAATTAGCAGACGTTTCGCTACTGAGATCAAAACAAGGCGAATTGATAATCGCACGTTTGTTAGGATAACCTGTATTATTCCCTGAAGCTTCAACATAAATATAGAACGATCCTTGAATTGCACTTGATGGTCCAGTTCCATTAGATGGTGTACCGTTAGCATCTCTTGTCCAGTTCAAATCGTCTCCAGAGGCTTGAGTCCATGCTCCAAAAGAGCTTTCAAAACCTTCAGAGTATGGGTATGACGTAATTCCTCCTGAACATCCATTGACAACAACTTCTCCTTCTATTAAACTAATATCATCAATAGCAATATCGGCTTGCCATGTGCTTCCGGTAATTCTATTGAATCGTAATTGAACACTTCCTCCAACATAGGCATCTAAATTTACATTTGCTGTTAACCATTGATTCCCTTGGTTACCTGTACTATTCCAGATAGAGGTCCAACTTGCGCCATCATCATCACTAATCTCTAAATCGATGCTTCCCATATTACTTGATCCAAACTGATGGTATTTGAAGCTAAATGTTGCTTCAGTTAATCCAGATAAGTTAAAGCAAGGAGAGTTTAAAATTGCTCGCTTATTAGGGTAGCCTGTTCCATTTCCAGAGGCTTCAACATAAACGTAGAATGAACCTTGAGCTGCACTTGATGGTCCTGTACCATTGGATGGAGTTCCATTTGCGTCTACTGTCCAATTGATATCATCAGCAGAGGATTGTGACCATCCGCCCAAAGTATTTTCAAAACCTTCTGAATATGGGAATGTAGAAATCCCACCAGAACATCCTGAAGAAGGGTCTAACACATTAACTGTTCTTGTGACTTCTGCAGCAGCATTTCCTGCTGAGTCACTAACATTGTAAAACCTTGTATAGCTCCCTGCTATTGATGTATTGACTGTTCCTGAAATAACAATACTAGATGTTAAATCCCCATCCTGGTTATCTGTTGCTGTTGCACCTTGTTCGTTGTAGGTATCTCCCACAGTCAGGTTAACGGTAGATGCTCCAATTAAGCTAATTACAGGAGGTGTTGTATCTGCAGTAACATTAACTGTTCTTGTGACTTGAATTGCACTATTCCCAGAAGAATCACTTACATTATAATTAACAGCATACGTTCCAGCTGATGATGTGTTAACTGTTCCTGAAATGACTATACTCGACGTTAAATTCCCATCATAATTATCGGTTGCAGTAGCACCTAATTCATTGTAAGTGTCTCCAACATTCAAATTAATTGTTGCGGCTCCTACTAAAGTAATTATTGGCGCAGTGGTATCGGCAACAATAACTGTTCTGGTCACTTGTACAGCAGCATTACCAGCAGCATCACTAACATTATAACTTACAACATAAGTACCAAGTACATTGGTATTGACAGTATCTCCAGCTATGACAATATTTCCAGAAATATCACCATCAACATTATCAGTTGCAGTTGCTCCAAGTTCAGTATAAGTATCTCCAGGATTTAAATTAACTGTTGAAGCACCATTTAATGTAATTACAGGAGCTTCAGTATCTGGCCCTGAACCTTGAATAATGACTGTATAATCTTCTACTTCACCATAAGTAAATGTTTCACATGGCGATGGCAGTGCATTATACTTCATGGATACTCGCATTCTGGTAGAATTTTCAACTGCACCTGCTGGAATAGTAAAACTGCCACTAACAGGAGTGGCTTGTGTATTTCCTTGAGTCCATACCTGCTCACCAGCATCGGTAAAATCACCATCTCTATTGTAATCAATCCAAACAGAATATGCTTCGTTATAAACCGTTCCTGTCCAGGTCGGAGTTACAGTTATGGTGTATTGGGCGCCTTTTGTTAACGTTGTAGAAATATTGGTAAAATCTGAATAAAATTGAGGCCCAGACGAATTGTCAATAGTATTTAATTGTACTCTGCTTATATATTCGTCATTTGTATTTGTACTGGCAGAATTGCAATAGTTCAATTGTACATCTGTAGTTGTAAATGTTACTGATGAACTAAATGCTGAGTTGCTTCCTCCAGAACACTTACTCCTTACCTGAGCTTCATATTGTGTTAGAGTTGATAGTCCTGTGATATTTGATGAGATTCCCGTAACTGCTGTAGTCGTCCAGGAAGAGGTTCCTGTTTGTCGGTATCTCAAATCGTAAGTAGCACCAGGAACGGCATCCCAAGATAATGTGGCAGTTGTTGCGGCAACATTAGACGCAGATAAACCTGTTGGTACGTTAGCATTACATACAACCTGACCAGCAATGGTAAAGTTCGAATTCGAAATATCAAAGAATATATTATTAGACCCTTTAACCATTATTCTGTTCTGATTCCCTTGATTATTTGGAACTACTATATCATGAGATCCATCGTTTGGCACACCAGATGCTAAAGCAATGGGATAAGTGTCACCTCCGTCTATCGATAGAAAAATATCTACGTTAGCCGCGTTCACTCCGTTTCCAGTAGTACCAGCAACATTCCATGTTACAGTTTGTGTAGTTCCTGCATTCCAAGTGACATTTGAATTAGGTGAATTAACTACAAATGGTCCTGCTGTTCCATTAACTGTGACCACCATATCATCACTATTATTTGTTGCTCCGCCAGCTCTATTATCTCTAACTGTCAATCTAAAATTCAAGGTTCGAGCTACATTAGGAACGGCTTCCCATTGCCAAGACGTTGCACCCGTTTTAACTGTTGATAATCTTGGAAAATATCTTTTGGTATCTGTAGTAGGGTTATATGATCGAAAAGCAACTCCTGATGTAGCATTTACATTAGGATTGGTAGTTGCTGCATTATTTTCATCATATTGTTCCCAGCAGTAGGTCAATACATCTCCAGAATCTGCATCTGTTGCAGAACCATCTAACACGAAAGCTGTACCTCTTGGTATGGTGTAGTTAGAACCTGCATTTACTGATGGCACTGCATTACCAGTACTTGTATTTGTTTGGCAGCTTCTTGTTTTTATGTAATTAGTGATTTGTTCAATAGATCTTGCATGGAAATACGGATCACTGTTTGACTGTACATCTGTTGCTCCGGTAATACCAGCATACCCCATGATTGTTGAACCACTTCCTGGCTCCATTTGAGCATTAGTCCCCTCGTTTCCGTTGAAGGTCCATGTGTGGTTTCCTCCAAATTGGTGTCCTAATTCGTGAGCGACATAATCGACATCAAATGGGTCTCCTTCAGGAGTTGTTCTGGATGTAAAAGCACTACCTTTTTGACCATTTACACAAACACAACCTATACATCCTGCATTACCATTATTTGATGCTCTGGCAAATAAATGTCCAACATCGTAATTCGATTCTCCAATCACACTAGTTAATGTAGATTGCAGTTGGCCATTATAACTTCCATTACTATATGGATCTGAATTTGCATTAGTATAAATGACATCATCGTTGTTAGCAATAAGAACCATCGTAACATTGAAATCATTCTCAAAAATTCCATTTACACGAGTCATTGTAGTATTAATTGCCGCTAATGCTAATGCCTTAGTACCTCCATGATAAGCTGTGTATTCACCTGTTGTAGATACTGCTAATCGGTAAGTTCTCAAAATACCATCATCAGCATTTCTTAGCATGATATCTCCATTATCCATTGCTTTATTCACCTTATCTGTAACAGAGCATTCAAAATCGTCTGTATAACCAATTCGGTCTGCACGTTTATAAACCGTATAAAGACTTAAATCTTCTGTAATAGGTTCCATAAATGTGGCTGGTCTGTTAGCCGACAAGCGCATACTTTGGAATCCTAAAGGCGACACACTAAATCTTATAATAGAAGACGGATCGTCTATACCTTGACCAACATAAGATCTGATGTCAGGATATCTTTCCTGAAGTTCAGGACTTAAGACTGAAGCCTCTGCTATTTTAAACCTTTCAAACTTGCCTTCATCATTTGGGAATGATAGTACAACTCCAGAAGACACATTATACAACTGTTGCCGTTGTGGCACGTTTGCCAATATTTCTTTAAGAGCATCTATATTTAATGCGTAGGTTTGTGTTTTTGGCAAGTCCTGTTTGCTTGCTTTAATTTGTTTTGAATTGTCAATGCTTTGTTTTTGCCAAAGCGATTTGCTTTGTGACATTGCAAGACTTACACTCATTATAAAAACGAGTAATAGTAATTTCTTTTTCATTTGTTGAAGGATTTAAATGGTTAACTAATAGCTAAAGAATTTCTATAAATTCAATTGAAGTTAAAAAGATTTATTTATAACAACCTCAGCATTTCTACTAAATTTTTAAACAACGTGCAATATTTGTGGTTTTTCCGTAATTAATTTTCAGATTAATCTTACGCTTATTAAATTTTATAAAAAAAGTCCAGATTTAAAATCTGGACTTTTATATATAAGCAAATGGTTAGTGTTTATTGCTTAATGAACTTCTTAGTCATTGTTTCTTCTCCATCATTGACTTCAAGGAAATACATTCCAGATTTCAGATTAGAAACATTGATCTCTTTTACTGAGTCTCCTTTCATCATTGTCTGACCTAGCATATTAATTATTCTGAATGATGCTTTGGTATTACCTGGCATTTTCACAAATAACGTATTACCTTTTACAGGGTTAGGGAAGATAGTGAAATCTTCTTCAGATTCTAAGACGTTTTCAGTTCTTGTTGTTCCTCCTAGTGCTCTAATGGTATCAACTCTTCCTGAGCCATTAATTCCTCTAATAGTCACCTGATCGATATAAACCTGATCTGCATTAGCTGATGCATCACACTGGAATCTAAACCTTGAGTTTGATGCAAAATTCACTTGTGATGAATTTAACGTTACAGTTGCAGTATAGAACGTGTTATTATTGAAATTAGTTCCGCTAGCGTATGATGCCACAGTACTGTACGATGACCCGTTGTAATAACGTAACCAGAAGTCTTCACCACTTTCCATACTATTAGCGTAGAAATAGAATTCTACTTCAACCTGATCAAATCCAGTTAAATCAAATGCTGGAGAAGTCATCGCTGATCTTGTACCAGAGTTATCTCTTAGTCTAATGGAGTAGTTTCCTTCATAAGAATTAGAACCATTATATCTGAAGCAGTCTCCACCACCATCAGACCAACCATCCCATCCTGTCTCGAAGTATCCTTCATTTAAGACAGTTGTTCCTGGTGTTGAACAAGGTGCGCAAGAAGAGCCTCCACAATCAACTCCTGTTTCATCTCCATTCTGAATGCCATCTGTACATGTTGGTGCCGGACTTCCTCCTAAACAGAAATCTGTAGCTTGAGAGCTTGTAAATGACCCTCCCGAGGCTAACACTCCTGATGCATCTGTAAGACTGTAAGATCCATTTCCATAAGAGCAGCAGATACCATCTCCATAAGCATCAGTGATTGTAAATGTGTAACATCCATCAGGTAAACATAAATCTTCAGTATATGTAGAACCATCAGCTTGATTTCCATAGGTTCCTCCAGAGGCAACAGTTTGTCCACCACTATTGGTAAGTGTCCATGCTGTTTCTTCAGGGTAATTATCAAATGTAATTGATAAGTTCACTTCGTTATCAGAGCAAGCTGTCTGGCAAGGTGCACATGATGAACCGCCACAATCAACGCCTGTTTCATCTCCATTCTGAATGCCATCAGAGCATGTTGGTGATGGTGGTGTTCCTCCTCCACATTTATCAGATAACGCTAAGCTTCTTCTTACGCCTCCAGCTTCTAAAACAGCACGCATTCTATCTTTTTGTCCTTGTGTAAATAAGTTCATACACGAGTCATTTGTGTAGTCCATATAATTTTGTACCATATCTGTAGAACCACAAGAGACTTGTCCAATTGGGCACCCACCATTGGACGTTTGGTGAGTTGGTGTATCTGCTACAAAATCATTTCCACAATTAGAATCACCCCAAATATGACGCAAGTTAAAAAAGTGTCCTACTTCGTGAGTTGTTGTTCTTCCTAAGTCGAAAGGCGCAGATAAATAAAAACCAGATCCTTTTGCTGAGCTACCAAAATACTGCGGCCCCATAACTACTCCATCTGTAGCTGCACTACCTCCAGGAAATTGAGCATAACCCAAAATTCCTCCACCAATATTACAAACCCACATATTCAAATATTGGCTGGTATCCCAAGGGTCTACACCACCTTGAGCACTACTCTTCATGGCATCATTAGTTCCCCAGCTAGTTCTTGTTGTAGATTTTCTTGTAATACCTGTTGTAGCATTACCATTCTCATCTACAGAAGCAAGACAAAACTCAATCTCCATATCTGCAGCTTGAGACCAAGCGTTATCAGCATCTGCATTAGTACGTCTGAAATCTTCATTTAAAACATCTATTTGAGATTGTATTTGTGCATCACTAATATTCTCCTGACTGGTTCTGTATATAACATGAACTACTACTGGAATAGTAATAATATTACCATCAACTCTATTCATTTGCATCTCTTGAATCTTATTTTGAGTAAAAGCTTCAATGCGTTGCATTCGTTTTTCTAAGTCTGGGTCTTGTTGTTTTCTAAATTCTAAATTCTCCATCACTCCACAATTTCGGTCAAGTTGGTCTTGAGCAAAAACGGAAATCACTGAAAGAAAGCACAATAGTGTTAATGTAATTGTTTTTTTCATGTTAATTGTTTAATAAATTAGTAATAGTTTTGAATTTTCGATCGTGAAAGTATTAAAATTTTGTTAATATCAAAATTTTACTCAAACGTTTTCGTTGAAGTGCATTCATAAAAAAAATGGTTACGGTTTTTCCGTAATTCAATCACAGAAAATGACTACATTTACTCATGCAGAAGTCTAAATTACTCAACGTAAAAAACCTATCGATCTCATTTTTTTCAGAAGGTGTTGAAAATGAAATTATTCATGATATTTCTTTTCATTTATACCCAAATGAAATATTAGGTGTTGTGGGTGAATCTGGTTCAGGAAAGTCTGTATCCTCTTTAGCGCTTTTAGGTTTACTTCCGAAGCACATTTCAAAAATAACTAAAGGCTCTATTCTTTTTAATGAACATGATCTAACGACACTTAATCCTAAAGCCTTCCAAAATATAAGAGGAAAGGATATTGCCATGATTTTTCAGGAACCAATGAGTTCTTTAAATCCTTCAATGACCTGTGGAAATCAAGTCCTCGAAATTTTGCTACAACATACAAGCCTATCCAAATCTGAGGCTAAAACGGAAACCTTATCCTTATTTGATAAAGTCAAGCTTCCTCAGCCAGAACGTATTTATAAAGCTTATCCTCATGAAATTTCTGGCGGACAAAAACAACGTGTCATGATTGCTATGGCTATAGCTTGCAAACCAAAAATTTTAATTGCAGACGAACCTACAACAGCTTTAGACGTCACTGTTCAAAAGGAGATCATTGTATTGCTCAAACAACTCCAAAAGGAAGAACAAATGAGCATTATTTTTATTTCACATGATTTGTCTTTGGTTTCTGAAATAGCCAATCGTATTATAGTAATGTATAAAGGCGCTATTGTAGAGCAAGGTGATGCTTCACAAATTTTTAAATCTCCTGAGGAATTGTATACAAAAGCTTTGATTAATTCGAGACCTTCAATGGATACCAGATTAAAACAATTGCCAACCATTGACGACTTTATTAACAATACAGCAAAAACAGAAGTTATCACGAAAGCTGAACGTGAAGAAAAACACAAAACTATTTATGCTCAGGAACCGCTTCTGGAAGTTATTGATTTGGAAAAAGAATACGTTTCAAAATCGGGATGGTTATCCAAGCCAGAATCTTTTAAAGCTGTTGATCAAGTGTCTTTCAAATTATATCAAGGCGAAACCCTAGGTTTAGTAGGTGAGTCTGGATGTGGTAAATCAACATTATCAAATGCTATTTTACAATTAGACAAAGCCACAGCTGGAGCAATTTTATATAAAGGAAATGATATTACAAAGCTCTCCAATTCTAAAATAAGACAACTTAGAAAAGACATACAAATCATATTTCAAGATCCATATGCATCTTTAAACCCTAGGCTTACAGTTGGTAACGCGATTATGGAACCTATGAAAGTTCATGGTATTGGATCTTCAGATGAAGATAGAGCTTCCAAAGTTGCTGACTTGTTACTAAAAGTAGGATTAGACGACACTTATTTTAATCGTTATCCTCATGAATTTTCTGGTGGACAACGTCAACGCATTGGTATTGCCAGAGCAATTGCTTTAGAACCTCAACTTATTATATGTGATGAATCGGTTTCGGCATTGGACATTTCGGTTCAGGCTCAGGTTTTAAATCTATTGAATGCATTAAAAGAAAATTATGGGTTTACCTACATATTCATTTCACACGATCTGGCCGTAGTTAAATATATGTCTGATCAATTAATTGTTATGAATAAAGGTAAGATTGAAGAACTAGATGATGCAGATCGTATCTATAACAGTCCGCAAAGAGAATACACTAAAAAACTTATTCATGCCATTCCAAAAGGATTATAGCATGAATATTTTTTTAGTTAGAGTTAAGATATTTTTGAGCAATCTTAATGTGTTTTGAAAACCAGCGATAAGCTTGTTTTCTGTAGGTGTAGGTTTTGGTAGATTTGGGGCAAAAAAGTTCATTCGGTTAAAATTTATGATAGATTTGGGGCAAATCATAAATGTTAGTAAATAATAAATTTGGTTATTTCGATTTGGTTTCACGAATATGAAACTTATTTTTAATTTATCAGTTTAAATACACAATAAATCGATGAAATGCATATAATTTTAACATTTTAAGGGCTTAAATTAGAATTTTCTTACAAAATATTACTTCTTTTAATGTCCAGAAATAAAAAAAGCCACTCGTTAAAGTGGCATTATTTTTATCTATTAATTGAATTATAAATTCATTTCTGGGATATCACCATCAACAATTAAAGTGCCTTCAGTGGCGTTTTGAATATCTTCAACCGAAACACCAGGAGCACGCTCTAATAATTTAAACCCCTTCTTAGTAACTTCCATAACAGCAAGATTAGTGACTACTTTCTTAACACAACCAACACCTGTTAATGGCAATGAGCATCTCTTTAATAATTTAGAAGCTCCAGCTCGATTAGTATGCATCATAGCTACGATAATATTTTCGGCACTGGCAACAAGATCCATAGCGCCACCCATACCTTTAACCATCTTTCCTGGTATTTTCCAATTGGCAATATCTCCATTTTCAGAAACTTCCATCGCACCAAGAATTGTCAAATCAACGTGCTGTCCTCGAATCATAGAAAAACTGGTGGCTGAGTCAAAGAAACTAGCGCCTGGCAATGTCGTTATGGTTTGTTTTCCTGCATTAATAATATCTGCATCTTCTTCCCCTTCAAAAGGAAATGGTCCCATTCCAAGCACGCCATTTTCACTTTGAAACTCTACCTCGATATCGTCTCGTACATAGTTAGCTACTAAAGTAGGTATTCCAATACCAAGATTTACGTAGTAACCATCTCGAACTTCCTTGGCAATGCGTTTTGCAATTCCGTTTTTATCTAACATAATTAATCTCTTTGTCTCACTGTTCGTTGTTCTATTCTTTTTTCGTAGCGTTCTCCTTGAAAGATCCGCTTTACAAATATCCCTGGAATATGGATTTGATTTGGATCTAATGTCCCAACAGGCACCAACTCTTCCACTTCAGCAACTGTAATTTTCGCAGCCCCACACATATTAGGATTGAAATTACGAGCTGTACCTTTAAATATTAAGTTACCTGCCTCATCACCTTTCCACGCTTTTACAAAGGCAAAATCTGCTTTGAATGCGTATTCTAATACATACATTTTACCATCAAATTCTCGCGTTTCTTTACCTTCTGCAACTTCGGTACCATATCCAGCAGGTGTGTAGATTGCAGGAAAACCAGCTTGTGCAGCTCGGCATCGTTCGGCAAGTGTTCCTTGTGGGATTAACTCTACATCCAACTCACCAGATAACATCTGACGTTCAAATTCGTCGTTTTCACCAACGTAGGAAGAGGTCATCTTATCAATTTGCTTTCCTTGTAATAGTAAACCCAAACCAAAATCGTCTACACCTGCATTATTAGAAATACATTTAAGACCTTTAACGCCAAGGCGTACTAATTCTGCAATAGAATTTTCTGGTATTCCTGAAAGACCAAAACCACCAAACATAAAGGTCATATTATCTTTTACACCTTCTAGTGCGTCTTGAACATTAGCTACTTTTTTACTAATCATTTGTATTTATTTTAGCATTGGAAATTTACGAAATAAAAAAGCCATTCAAAAGTGAATGGCTTGAGATTTTTATACCTTTAAAGCACAGGCATGAGATTCCTCGTGCCTCGGAATGACAAACTCTTAAAAGTCGATAACGTCATCTAGCACATCGCTAGGACCTGTACCATCATCTCCATTGCCTTTCCATTTATCACAATCCACTTCTATAGATAGATTATTAGGTTTTTCAAAATTACCTTTAGAAACCCCTAGTTCTTCATCGGCATAACAGGCTTTCATATACAAGCCCCAAATTGGCAAGGCCATAGAAGCTCCTTGTCCATAATCTATGGTTTTAAAATGTGCTGCTCTATCTTCTGCACCAACCCAAACACCTGTAACTAAATTTGGCACCATTCCCATAAACCATCCATCCGATTGGTTTTGAGTGGTTCCAGTTTTTCCAGCTATAGGATTATTTAGCTCGTAAGGATAACCCGTAATAATTTCTTTATACAAGGTTTGACTTGCTCTCCAACTCCCTCTTAGTCGACTACCAGACCCAGACTCTACAACACCTTGCATTAAATTTACAGTAGTATAGGCCACCTCAGCACTCAAAACGTCTTTAGTTTCTGGTGTAAACTGGTATAATACTGTTCCGTTCTTATCTTCTATACGTGTCACCATTACTGGTTTATTATACACTCCTTTATTAGCAAATGTTGCATAGGCTGCAACCATTTCATATACACTAATATCAGGTGTACCTAATGCAATTGCTGGAACTGGAGGAATTTCAGATTCGATCCCTAAATTTTTAGCCATGTCAACGACAGGCTCTGGACCTACTTTATCCATTAATCTTGCTGTAGCTGTATTTACTGAATTTCCTAGTGCAGCCTTTAAAGTTAAGAATCCATCATAACGACCGGAAGAGTTTTTAGCCGTCCATGGTTCTGGATTCCCATACTTTCCTGCTTCGATTGTAATTTGTTGTCTAGGAATAGTATCGCAAGGCGATAAGTGTAATTGATCAATTGCTGTGGCATATACAAAAGGCTTGAATGTAGAACCTACCTGACGCTTTCCTTGCTTAACATGATCATACTGAAAGTGTCTGTAATTCATACCACCAACCCAGGCTTTTACATGTCCAGTTTGTGGATCCATAGACATCATACCAGGTTGTAAGAACGACTTATAATAACGCATAGAATCAATAGGTTTCATAACCGTATCGATTTCACTTGGTTGTCCATCTTTCCAAGCAAAAATGCGCATTTGTACTGGGTTATTAAATGATGCTCTTATTTCTTTTTCAGACTTGCCTGCAGCTTTCATCTTTCGCCAACGTTCAGAACGCGGCATACTTTTTTGCATTAAATCCTCAATCTCATCTTTATCTAATTCTAAAAATGGTGCTGTTGGATTTCGCTTAGGCGTGTTCTGATTATCAAATTCTGCTTGAAGTCGAGGCATATGAAGTGCTACAGCGTCTTCAGCATATTTTTGCATTCTAGAATCTATAGTTGTGTAAATCTTGAGTCCGTCATTATACAAGTTATATTTTGAACCATCTGGTTTTGGGTTGTTTTTAATCCACTGTTTCATAAACTTATCAAGATAGGCTCTAAAATAGGTTGCTGTACCTTCACGATGAGACTCTGGTGAAAAGTTTAAATCTAATTCTGTGTCTTGAAGACTATCTTTAGTGACTTCTGAAATGTACTCGTATTTGTACATTTGAGCCAAAACAACATTTCGTCTATTCTTTACTCCAACAGGGTTTCGGGATGGAATTGGGTTGTACAAAGAAGAGTTTTTAAACATCCCAACCAGCATGGCAGATTCTTTCAGATTGAGATCTTTTGGTTCTTTTCCGAAGTAGATACGAGATGCACTTCTAATCCCATCGGCATTATTTCCGAAGTCATAAATATTGAAGTACATGGCAATGATTTCCTCTTTTGTGTACTGACGTTCCAAACGAATAGCAATCACCCATTCTCTTACCTTTTGAAACAAACGTTGAAATTTATTTGAAGAGACCTGCTTTGTAAATAATTGTTTTGCCAATTGCTGAGAGATTGTACTGGCTCCTCCTCCTCTTCCAAATTTTGAAATGGCTCTCATAGTACCTCTGAAATCGATACCTGAGTGATCGTAATATCGGATATCTTCAGTAGCTACTAAGGCGTCTACCAATTGTTTTGGTAACTCTTCATAATCTACAGGAGTTCTATTATCATCTAGATAAAACTTTCCTAGGGTTTTATTATCTGAAGAGATGATCTCTGTTGCTAAAAACGTTTTTGGGTTTTCTAAAATGGTATGGTCAGGCATATCGCCTAAAAGACCCCATGATGCTAAAAGGAACAAAGAAAAGAAAGCGATAACGCCTCCTGCGAAGATCATCCAAAATCGTCTGATATATTTTGAGAAATCCTGAACTGATTTCTTTGGAGCAGGTTTCTTTTTTGCTACTGTTTTTTTTGCCATAATCAATTTGTTTGCGAATGCTCTATTCTAAAACCGACATCTGTGATGCCTTCTAATTTATCAATGCCATCAACACTCCCGTTCTGTCTCATAGCATGTTGTATGTTAACGGTATACTCTCCAGATTCATCAAAAACGAAAGGTTCATCGTAACCTTTATACCATAATTTATTTTCTTTTACATCGGTAAACCCTGTACCTAGGAATGTGCCGTCAGGATTTGCCATTTTGTATTCTAATGTATCTTTTAATGTCTTTCCGTTAGGATAGTTAAGCTCTACGATTAGAAACAAATTACTGTACTTATAATCTTCTGTATTTCTTAAGTTAACAAACAAACCATAAGCGTTTGTTGTGTCTGGAGGTGTTATCTTAAACTCAACTTTACTGTCTTTGTCCCATTGACCTGGTACCGACTTATATTCATCAAATACACGATTAGAATCACAAGAGATCATTGTGATCAGAAAAAGTAAACAAATGAACCAATACTTATTTCTTTGCATTGTTATTATTTTGTTTATGACGTCGTCTTTGTTTCCCTCTATTATTTTTACGTTTGTTTTTTCGTTTTGGATTATCAAAGCGTGTTAAACTATCTTGACCAACAACGTTTTCAAATTCAGTTTTAGTATCTTCAATGAGCTGAGATGCATATTCTTCGAGACTGGCTACTTTTTCTTTTCGCTTATTTTTTTCTATAATCTCATTGGCTTGGTCAGTGGTAAGTTTATGCCAATTCATCCATTCGCCTTCATAGGCATACCACATATGTCCTTTGAAAATATCAGTCTTTTGACACACCGCTTTACCCTTTTCGGTATATAATCTAGTTTCGGTTTTTGGAAATGCTTTAAGCGCATCTAGATAAGCATCTAACTCGTAGTTAAGACAACATTTAAGTTTACCACATTGACCTGCTAATTTTAAAGGGTTTAACGATAGTTGCTGATAACGCGCTGCAGAAGTACTTACCGATCTAAAATCGGTTAACCATGTAGAACAGCATAATTCTCTTCCACAGGAACCAATACCTCCAAGTCGTGCAGCTTCCTGACGAAATCCAACTTGTTTCATTTCGATACGTGTTCTGAACTCACGAGCAAAAACCTTGATCAATTCTCTAAAATCAACACGCTCCTCTGCAGTGTAATAAAACGTGGCTTTACTAGCATCGCCTTGATACTCTATATCTGAGATCTTCATTTTAAGCTTTAGGTCAATAGCAAACTGTCGTGCTTTAACCTTCATCGGCTCTTCTTTATCTCTTGCAGCAGACCAAATATCGATATCTTTCTGACTTGCCTTCCGATAGATCTTCATGACGGTTTCTTCATCATCAATGTTGATCTTTTTTCGTTTCATTTGAACTCTTACCAATTCACCAGTAAGGGTAACCATACCAATATCATGACCAGATTTGGCTTGGGTAGCGACGATGTCTCCTATACTTAATGTAAGATTTTCGGTGTTCTTATAATATTGTTTACGTCCGTTTTTAAAACGAACTTCAACACCTTTAAATGGTTCTTGTCCTTGTGGTAACGACATATTGGCCAACCAATCAAAAACAGTAAGTTTATTGCAGCTATCTGTACCGCAAGTCCCATTGTTTTTGCATCCTTTTGGTTGTCCATCCTTTCCGGTTGAGCAACTGTTACAACTCATGTATTTTATATATAATCCGATAACTCAATCAGTTACCGAATGACGATTAATATTATTTTCAAACGTAAAGATAACATTAATATAATGACTTAGAAAGACATTAACTAATTAAACTCTATCTCGTAGTTCAATCTATTGGATAGGGTTTTTAATTCTTTTTTAGACTTGAATATATTACTGAATAATTGTTTGCTCCATCCTATTTCAGTTGAATATTCATTAAACGTTTGTTCTCTCCATTTGAAACCTTCTTTCCAAAATTTATTTGGCGAAATGTAACAGAATGTATAATCGAAAATTAAACTCGACTGATTGTCGTTAGTGAGTTCAGACAAACTGTTTGGTGCTAACAATACAATACTATTTTGCTTGCATGTTTCTCTTATGGAGTGTATGAGCTGAGGATAATCATCAGTTAATATTGAAATATCAAAATCATTATACTCGGTATTACCAATTTTCTGAATTGGTCGTATTTGGAGAATATCAAAACTTTCAGCATTGAAGTGATTAAAGAAGTCTTTTAATTCGTAAAAATTATCCTTGTTGAAGGTATAATTGATCCTGACTTTAAAATCGTAGTGTTTCTTTAGTTTGGCAAAAGCTTTGAAAGCATTATGAAATTTCTCATAACTGGCTTTTTTCATGAAGCTTTCATAACTCTCCTTAGTAACGCCATGCAGTGATATGGTAAACTCATTAAGCCCAGCTTTTAGTAAGGCTTCAATCTTATCTTCGGCAAGAAGGTTTGCATTAGTTGTGATTGAAATATAAGGCACTTTATATTGCTTTCCTAATTCCACAACTTTAACCAGATTTTTATACAACGTAGGTTCTGTGCCACAGCCTATCTGAAGTTTTAAAGCTCTTTTAAAAATAGACTTTGCCACCAATTCCAAATCCTCGTCATTAAATTGCCCTTTTAAGGTTTTAACATAATCTGCGTCTGTAAAATAACACATTTTACAGCGCAGATTACATGCCATGACAGGATCTAAATTGACTGCCAGATAGCGTTTATTAAACTTATGCAACAGGTAAAGTCCGAGAAATTTAATTCTATGGCTTTTAATTTTTCTGTTAAGCTGCAAAAGTTTATATATGTTCATTTAGACTGTTTTGTGTAACGTCTCAAAAATATTTCTCAAATCCTTTTTATACGGTAAGTGATCTGCTCGTCCTTTTTTAAATATGTCATTGCTATTCCCTTGTCCTTTACGCAGAGCTTTTTGTTCTTCGTAAGGCAGTCTATTGATTTCCATGCAATTGGTAGAACAACAGTTTTCCATTAGTTCTTTACACTCGTCACACTGAATAAACAATAAGTGACATGCCTCATTTGCGCAATTGGTATGCATATCAGCAGGTTTACCACATTGATGACAATTAGCAATGATATCATCGCTTATACGTTCTGAACGACGCTGGTCAAAAACAAAGTTTTTTCCTAAGAACTTGTTTTCAAGTCCGTTAGCTTCAATCTGTCTAACATAATTAATGATTCCACCTTCTAATTGAAACACATTTTTAAAACCTTTATGCTTATAGTATGCACTTGCTTTCTCACAACGAATTCCACCAGTACAATACATCACTAAATTTTTATCTTCTTTGTGTTCTTTCAGGTCTTCTTCAATTAAATCTAAAGATTCTCTAAAGGTGTCAACATCCGGTGTTACTGCATTTTTAAAATGACCAATTTCACTTTCGTAGTGATTTCTCATATCTACAAGAACCGTATTAGGGTCTTCAATAAGTTCATTGAATCTTTCGGCACCAACATGAACGCCTTTATTAGTCACATCAAAGGTGTCGTCATTTAAACCATCTGCCACAATCTTATGACGCACTTTAACCTTCAACTTTAAAAAGGCATAATTATCATGCTCTACAGCAATGTTGAGTCTCACATTCTCTAAAAATGTAATCGTGTCTAAATGATTTTTAAATGACTCAAAGTTATCTGCAGGCACAGAGAGTTGCGCATTAATTCCTTCTTTGGCTACATAGATTCGACCTAAGACCTCTAATTCATCCCATGCTAAAAACATGTGGTTTCTAAAAATTTCGGTGTTACCAATTTTGGCGTACTTGTAGAAAGAGATTGTTAAGCGTTCTTTTCCCGCTTTTTTAATAAGTTCTGCTCTTTCCTTAGCACTTAAGTTATTGTACAGTTGCATGCTATACTAATTTTAAGGTTAAAGAATATTTTTACATCTAGGCCAATAAGCTGATGTATCTAGGTGCAAAGGTATTCTTTTTGGCAGAATATCAAACTGTTGCAATAAAAAAGCCCTTTAGTTTGACTAAAGGGCTTTTTTGAGGACTAACTCGTTATTAATATTTTTAAAATGTTTGTCTTAAAAATACATAGCGAGTTATCCACCATCGGCTTTACAGTTGCTGTTTACGTTTACAGCTCCTGAAACACCTAATACTTTGTTAAAAATAATTTTTCTAAAAAAACGCATTCCTCTGTAAGAATTTGAATTTTGGATAAGCCAGTTAAGGCTTGGTTATCATAGCAAGATTTCCCAATCTCAATTAGTAGATGCAAAAAGTTTAAAAAGGTTGCGTCATACTCCAAAAAAAATTAAAAGATGTTGTATTTTAGCTATCCGCTTCAAACAAATATTCAATTAAAATTATTCAGATCGATGAGCAGTGAAAAAGACGCAAAATTAAAAGCACTTAAATTAACTTTAGATAAACTAGACAAGGCCTACGGTAAGGGAACTGTTATGAAAATGAGCGACCAAGCAGTCGTGGATGTAGATGCTATTTCTTCAGGATCTTTAGGACTAGATATTGCCTTAGGCGTAGGCGGTTATCCAAGAGGTAGAGTTATAGAAATATACGGACCAGAATCTTCTGGTAAGACCACATTAACGCTTCATGCCATTGCTGAGGCTCAAAAAGCAGGAGGTATTGCTGCATTTATTGATGCTGAGCATGCTTTTGATCGTTTTTATGCTGAAAAATTAGGAGTAGATATTGACAACCTTATTATCTCACAACCTGACAATGGAGAACAAGCTTTAGAAATTGCAGATAATTTAATCCGTTCTGGAGCTATTGATATCGTGGTCATAGATTCAGTTGCTGCTTTAACTCCGAAAAGCGAAATTGAAGGAGAAATGGGTGACTCAAAAATGGGATTACATGCCAGATTAATGTCACAAGCCTTAAGAAAATTAACAGGATCTATCAGTAAAACCAATTGTACTGTAATCTTCATTAACCAGTTACGTGAAAAAATTGGAGTGATGTTTGGTAATCCAGAAACAACTACAGGAGGAAATGCTCTTAAATTTTATGCTTCTGTTCGATTAGATATCAGACGTTCTACACAAATTAAAGAGACCGATGGTACAGTAGCTGGAAATAAAACCAGAGTCAAGGTGGTTAAGAACAAAGTAGCTCCTCCTTTCAAAACTTGCGAATTTGATATCATGTATGGAGAAGGGATCTCTAAAGTTGGAGAAATCTTAGATGTTGCTGTAGAACATGAGATCATTAAGAAGAGTGGTTCCTGGTTCAGCTATGGAGACACGAAACTGGGTCAAGGTAGAGACGCTGTAAAATCATTAATAAAAGACAATCCAGAATTAATGGACGAACTTGAAGAAAAAGTTCGCGCAATTATCAATTCGGAGGACTAAAAATCAACACTTTAACTAAAAAATCCCAAGTTTTGGGATTTTTTTTGTTTTTAGACGCAACCTTTTTATATGTTGTGCATCTATTAATTGAAATATCTTGTATTTCTTAATTAAACATGAATATGAAGAAGATACTATTATTATGTTTTGTAATGTGTTCATTGCTATCATGCAATATTAGTGATGACAACCCAAATTACATTGTTGAAGCACTACCAATTGATAGTGTAGACCTACCAGACACTTTTGTTTTTGGACAGACGCATGAAATTACCTTAACCTACACAAAACCATCTGGTTGTTATCTGTTTAACAATTTATTGTATGAAATAGATGAAAATCAGCGTGATGTTGCTGTAATTGCTGCTTTTTTCCCTGATGAAGTTTGCGATCAAACACCAATTGTGGAAGAGTTTACTTTCAATTTTAAAGTAACATCAACAGAAAGCTACACTTTTAGATTTTGGACAGGAGGAGATGAAAATGGAGTAGACACCTATCTTATTGTAGAAGTGCCAGTAGAAGATTAAAAACTAAACTAACTAAATTAAAATCATGTGAGTTTAGAACAACTCATAGAGCGATGTAAAAAAAATGATGCTCAAGCACAAAGTCAACTATATAAGCTATATGCGAGTAAACTGTTTTCGATTTGCTTGAAGTATTCGCGTAATTATGCAGAAGCAGAAGATAATTTGCAAGACGCATATATTACCATTTTTAAAAAGATTGAACAATTTAAAAGTCAGGGATCGTTTGAAGGTTGGATGAAACGAATTACCATCAACACAGCGTTACAACGCTACAGAAGTGCTGGTATTTTTGACATTATTAATGAAGATCAAATTGAAGATGTCACTGTAGAAGTAGATGACGATAATTTAAGTATTGATTATTTACTTGGCATCATTCAAGAATTACCAGACCGTTACAGGTTGGTATTTAATTTATATGCCTTAGACGATTATTCGCATAAGGAAATTGCAAGTCTGTTGGACATTTCAACAGGTACATCAAAATCAAATTTAGCACGTGCTAGAATGATTTTGAAAGATAAAATAGAACAATACAAAGCGAGACCCAACTCGCAAAGTTTATAATGAGTGAAAAAAAACATATAGACAAGCTTTTTAAAGAGCAACTTAAAGATTTTGAAGTTGCTCCTAAAGATCATGTCTGGGAACATATAGAGCGTAAGCTTCACCAAGACAAGCGTAAGAAACGTCGAGTAATTCCTATCTGGTGGCAAATTGCTGGTGTTGCTGCAGTATTAGCCTTGCTCTTTACTGTAGGAAATACATTTTTTAATAATAATACTCAGAATTCAACAGATACCGAGATTGTTGATACTGAAAAGTCTGACACTAAAACTTCTAAAGATTTAGATTCAACAACTAAAACAAACATTTCTGATACTCACACTTCCAAAAATAAAAAGTCGTCAGTTGCAGAGCAAAACACTTCAGAAGATTCTACAGATAGTGTTTCTGAAAACGATTTGACAACCACTGAATCCTCTAACAAAAACAATACAGTAGTATCCTCTGATAATTCTGATAATAAGGATGATAATGGTCATCATGACAACAAGGAAGACCAGAAAAAACAATCGATAATCAGAAACAAATCGCAACAAAAAAATGCTGTCGTAAACAACGAGTCTAGTTTTCCGAAAGATAAAAAAGACACTCCCAATACTAACACAGCACAAAACAACGCTGTTGCTACACAAACCAATAAGGATAAATCAAACACCAATGATATCCAAAATGACATCAATAAGGAACAATCCGAAATTGACAAACTCATAAAAGACACGAAACAAGGAAACAACACAAAAATAGCTACATCTAATACTTCAGAAAAAGATAATGCTACTTCAGTTATAGACTCAACAAAAGCTAACAATCTTATAAAGGATAAAAATGCTATTGATGAAGCCATTGCTGAAGCTGAAAAAAACAAGGATTCTACCACTGATGAATCATTGAAAAAACGTTGGAGTCTTGCTCCAAATGTAGCGCCTGTTTATTTTAATACGCTAGGAAAAGGATCGTCTTTGGATAATCAGTTCGTAGATAATGAAAAAGAAGGAAGTGTGAACGTGAGCTATGGTATTAGAGGTAGTTATGCAATCAATAAAAAATTAAAAATCAGAGCAGGTGTCAATAAAGTTGATCTCGGATATTCAACCAATAATATTTTTGTATTTGATGGTACCTCTGGTTCTGGAGCCAGAATGCCAATGCAAAACGTGAAATTGCATGACACGCTTAATACAAACTCTTATGTAAGTGCTGATAATTTTAGTTTTACTACTGGTCCGCAATTTTTATTTACCAAAGAACAAGGATCCATTGATCAGCAACTAGGCTTTATTGAAGTCCCAATAGAACTTGAATACAGCTTAATAGATAAGAAGTTTGGTTTAAACCTTATTGGTGGTTTCAGCACGCTGTTTTTAAGTAACAACGAAATTTATTCTGTTCAAAGCAATGGTGACAGAACATTTTTAGGAGAAGCAACAAATATTAAAGATATGAGTTACAGTGCCAACTTTGGAATTGGTGTTAACTACAACATATCAAAACAATTACGATTTAATCTTGAACCAACGTTCAAGTATCAAATTAACACCTTTAGTGATACGTCTGGTGATTTTCAACCATTCTTCATTGGTGTTTATACAGGACTTAGTTTTAAGTTTTAGGTTTTTTAGTTGGTTAGATAGTTATTGCAAACTTAATATGCAATGATGACGAAAAGCTGCTCTGTGCCAAGAGCAGCTTTTTTTGTTTAACCATTATAGGCTTGTAACTGATTCAATATTAAAACATGAGCTTGATGGTTAACCTGCTTGGTGTCCTCAATTGATAACCCTTCAGTTGAAATGAATTTGTGAATTTTAGCTCGCATACGTCCTGGACCACCACTGAAAAAAGTATATGAAAAGCGTTTTTTATTGTCCCCAAATGTAATAGGTACAATTGGAATTTTATGATTGATAGCCATTCTGAAAGCACCATCTTTAAAATCATCTAATTCAATACTTTCATCTGGAACGCCGCCTTCAGGGAAAATACAAATACTCATCCCTTGTTTTAGTCGTCGTTGTGCTCTTAAAAACACCGCTTGTCTACTTTTAGGACTACTTCTGTCGACCAGAATACTTGTACGCTTGTAGAAAAATCCGAATAACGGAATCTTGGCCAACTCCTTCTTCCCAACAAATACAAACGGGTTTTTTACGGCTACTAACATGAGCATAATATCAGCCATTGAGGTATGATTGGCAATAAACATATAGCTCTTCTCAGGATCAGGTATTTGTTCACGAATAATACTTATGTTAAAACCCATTCCAATTAAAATGAAATGTGCCCAGAAACGAGCCAGTTTAAAAAAGAAAGGATACCAGGACTCTTTCAAAATAGAGAGTACCAGTACAGGTAATAGAACCAGTATAGGTAATGCTACTAAAATATAGAACCAAATACGGTAAAATAACCAAAAAGGATACTTAAATATCTTCATATGGGTCAAAAGTACATAATTGTTTTGAGCTATTTAATTAAAAAAAATACCTTTGCTGACGATATAAGTTTAATTTAATAAAATGGATTTCCGCTTTCGCGGAAAGTGATCATGGCAAGAATTTTAACAGGAATACAAAGTACAGGAACACCTCATTTAGGTAATATCTTAGGTGCAATTTTACCAGCAATAGAAATGGCTAACGATACTTCTACAGAATCGTATTTATTTATTGCTAATATGCATACCCTAACTCAGATAAAGGATGCCGATTTATTACGTCATAATACCTATTCGGTTGCAGCCACATGGTTAGCTTTTGGTTTAGACATTAACAAAACTGTATTTTACAGACAGAGTGATATTCCACAAGTGACGGAATTAGCTTGGTATTTAGATTGTTTTTTTCCGTATCAACGTTTAAAATTAGCACATGGTTTTAAAGACAAAGCCGATCGTTTAGATGATGTCAACTCAGGATTATTTATGTACCCTATGCTCATGGCTGCCGATATTTTATTATATGATGCTCACATTATTCCAGTAGGAAAAGACCAATTACAACACATAGAAATGACGCGTGATGTGGCCACCCGTTTTCATACTAAAATGGGTGAAACTTTTGTTTTACCTGAAGGAAAAGTGCAAGAAAACACAAAACTTATTCCTGGAACCGATGGTGAAAAAATGAGTAAAAGCCGTAATAATTTTATCAATATTTTTCTTCCGGAGAAAAAACTACGCAAGCAAATCATGTCTATAGAAACCGATAGTACACCTCTTGAAGCTCCTAAAGATTGGGCTACCTGTAACTGTTTTGCACTTTATAAGTTATTAGCTTCAGACACTGAAATTTCAACGATGAAAACCAATTACGAAAAAGGAGGTTATGGTTATGGCCATGCTAAGCAAGCCTTATTTGAATTGATACTCGAAACATTTGCAACACAGCGTGAACGCTACAATCACTATATGGAAAACCTCAATGAGATTGATGCCGCATTAGCTGTTGGTGCCGAAAAGGCCAAACTTGTAGCCAATGACGTTTTAAAACGTGTTCGAGAAAAGGTTGGGTATTAAACCAACTCAAACAATTTTCCAGGTAATGGTCTTGTAATGCCTTTTAATTCCATTGTGAGCAAAATACTCGCCACCTTAAAAATGGGCATATTGCAGTTTAGTGCAATCACATCTAACAGTTGCTTGTCGTTGTCTTTAAGGAAGTTATAGATTACTTTTTCTTCGGAAGTCAATTCTACAAACAACTGCTTTTGGATAACAGGCTTTTTAGCATCTTCCAATTGCCAATTTAACATATAAGCTACATCCAGAGGATTGGTTAGCATATGTGCCTGTTGCGTCTTTATCAAGTTATTACATCCAATACTTTGAGTATCATTGATACGACCAGGTACAGCAAACACATCACGATTGTAAGAATTCGCAATATCTGCAGTAACAAGACTTCCTCCTTTTTCAGCAGATTCAATAACTATAGTAGCCTCACTCACACCTGCAATAATCCTATTTCGTTTTAAAAAATTATTACGATCAAAGGTGTCCGTACTCCAAAAATCAGTTAGAAATCCGCCATTTTTTTCTACATCAGCCATATACTTTTTGTGAATTTTTGGGTAAATCTGATTTAACCCATGCGCCAAACAACCAACAGTTTGTAAATTGTTTTTAATAGCCGATTTATGAGCAGTAATATCTGTACCATAAGCAAACCCAGAAATAATTACAGGATCAAAAGGTGCCAATTGCTCGATTAACCTCTCGCAAAAACTAACGCCATAGCTTGTAATCTTTCGTGTGCCAACGATACTAATCAATCGTTGTTGTTTTAGATTAACATGGCCTGCTTGGAATAATAGCAAAGGGCTGTCAATACAATGTTTTAATTTTTCTGGGTAATCAGTATCGGTAAAATATAAACTGACGATATCATTGGCCTTTATGAATTTCAATTCATGCTCTGCGGCTTTTAAATGCTCGCTATCCAACAAACCTTTAATTATTGTTTGTCCGATACCATCAATTTTAAGAAGAAGAGCTTTCTTTTCCTTTAATACAGCTTCGGCAGAACCACAATGACTGATTAATTTCTTTGCAGTGACATCTCCTATTTTGGGAACGTGCTGTAAGGCTAAAACATAAATTAATTCTTGATCAGTCATTTAATATAGTATATTTTCTATACGCAAGAAACAAAATTTTACTTGTTAATAAATACTTATTAGGATGTTTTATTCGCATTTAAAAATTTTTAACTTTGTTTTTATGCAATTAGAGACTTACATCAGCGATTTACTATATAGATACGATTGTGTTATTGTTCCTCAGTTTGGCGCCTTTTTAACACATCGCGTTTCGGCTAAAGTGCACGAAACTACTCATTCATTTTATCCACCAAAAAAAGTATTGTCTTTTAATGAGCAATTACAAAACAATGATGGTTTGTTGGCTAATTATATTGCTGAAATTGAAAAAGTTCCATATCAGGTTGCTGTAGAAAAAGTGGCCAAGCAGGTTAAAGCCATTAAATCATATTTGATTGAAGGTGAAACGATAGCCTTTAATAATATTGGTGATCTTATTTTAAACACTGAAGGAAAAATCAATTTTGAACCGTCGCACCATATCAACTATCTTACTGATGCGTTTGGGTTGTCTCAGTTCACGTCTGCTGATATTACTCGAGAAGCACACAAAGTTGTTGTTGAAGAGATTGAAGAAACAATTCCGCTTTCCATTACTCCAGAAAAACGTAAGAGTAGACCATACCTCAAATATGCAGCTATCGCAATAATTGCCTTAACACTAGGTAGTTTTACTGCTTCTAATTATTATGTAGGTCAAATAGAGCGTCATAACGAAATGGCTCAAGAAGAGGCCAATCAGCAATTGGATGCTAAAGTACAGGAAGCTACCTTTTTCGTTGATAATCCTTTGCCTGCTGCAACACTTACTGTTGAAAAACCTTCAGGTAATTATCATATTGTGGCTGGTGCATTTAGAGTTGAAGCTAACTCTGATAAAAAAGTAGCGCAACTCAGGGATCAAGGATTCCAAGCTCGTAAAATTGGTGTCAATCGTTATGGGCTACATGAAGTTGTATACTCTAGTCATACCGATAGAATAGAAGCTTTAAAAACCTTACGAACTATTAAGCGTACTCACAATCGTGATGCTTGGTTATTGGTTAAAGCCTTAGACTGATTTTTGATAGGATCTTCCAAGTGTTGATTACTTGAACTTACGAATCACTTATACATTTATTATTTCTTTATAATTTCTTAAATCCCTTAGTTAAGATTTAAAATCGGCTTACCTTTGCATGAAATTAAATCAAAATTTAATGGAACCAAGAACAGCTTTTCAATCCAAAACAATCATGACCGATTTGGTGCTTCCAAGTGAGACCAATCCCATAAACAACTTATTTGGTGGAGAATTATTAGCTCGTATGGATCGTTGCGCTAGTATTGCTGCACGTCGTCATAGCAGACGAATTGTAGTAACTGCATCTGTGAATCATGTGGCTTTTAACAGGTCTATTCCTCTAGGTAGTGTTGTTACTGTTGAGGCTAAAGTATCTCGTGCATTTACGAGTTCTATGGAAGTGTTTTTGGATGTGTGGATTGAAGACAGAGAGTCTGGTGAATGTATTAAAGCTAACGAAGCTATTTATACATTTGTGGCTGTTGATGAAACTGGTCGCCCTATAAAAGTACCTCAACTTATTGCTGAAACAAAGCTTGAAAAAGAGCGTTATGCTGCTGCATTGCGACGCAAGCAATTGAGTCTGGTTGTGGCAGGTAAAATGAAGCCTGCTGATGCTACCGAACTAAAAGCCTTATTCATAGATTAATTAAACCTTTTAGAACCGTCAAGGTCTTATAGTAGAATCAAATCTATACTACTATGAGAACCTTTATCCTTATTTTTTCTGTTTGCTGTATGATGAGTTTAAACTCTTGTGCAACTCGTGTAGCAACTAGACCTGCAACTGTAACTGTTATAAAAACACCTCCTAAACACTATAAAATTGTTAGAGTAAATGGGAAGCGCTACTACTTCTGGAATGGAAAACACTACAAGAAAACCAGAAAAGGGTATGTAGTTGTGAGAGTTTAAAAACGTGTTTCAAAATGCTATCACATTTTGTAAATCCAACTCGCTGGATTCTGTGGTTTAGAATCCTTAAAAATTCCAAATCCTAACATCGTCTCGCCTTGTCGGTTAGTAAAGACTTCGCCAATTACTTGTTTTGCTGTAATCTTATCCCCTTTTTTAACATACACAGTAGACAGGTTTCTGTAAGCTGTAATATAATTACCATGCTGGATTAGAACTGTTGGATTAGAATATTTTTGTCCAGTAACTGCTAAGACCTCTCCTTTGAAAACAGCTCTTACTTTAGCATTCTTCTCCGTTGCAATTCTTACTCCATTGCTTTTAATTTCTAATGTAGGGTCAATAGGTGATTTTTGGGTACCATAACGCACTTTCACTACGCCTTTTTCAACTGGCCAAGGCAAATTACCTTTATTGGATACAAAGTTCTTAGCAATAAGTTTAGCTTCTGGCGTTAAAGCAAACCCTTTTGATTTAGTTGATTTTCCTGCTTTTTTATTTGACTCTGCAATTGCCTCTCTAATTAATCGGTTGATCTCTCTATCAATAGCATCAATCTCCTGCTGTTTCTTTTTTATTTTAGAGGCATACGTATTTCCGCTTTTTCTAATTGAGGCAATGAGTTTCTCTTGCTCTCTAAGTTCTTTTTCGAGTTCTTTTTTTGCTAACCTATTTTCAGCAATGAGTTTATCTTTATCCTTTTTTTGACGAAGTAACTCGGTATTTAATTCCTGAAGTTTTTGCGTTTTAGCTTTAATAAGTTCGCCTTGTTCTTTTTGATAATCTGCATATTGCTTAATATACTGAAGTCGCTTGTAGGCTTGTTTAAAATCATCTGAAGATAAAAGAAACATAACTCTGCTTTGTTCCGATTTACTTTTGTATGACTTCACTATCATCTCAGAGTACTCCTTTTTTAGTGTGGTCAATTGATCTCTTAAGCTGGATATTTCATTTTGATTGGCATTAATCTCTCTCGTTAACAGATTAGCTTGGTCATTAGTAACTTTGATTAGATTTCGTCTAACACTAACTTTATAAGTTAGATCTTCAACTAATGAGATGGCAGATTTTTCCTCTTTTTTATTTGAAAATAATAAGGCATTTAATTGTTTTAACTCCTTTGCATATTTCTGACGTTTCGCCTCTAGTGCCTTTTGTTTTGGGCTCTGTGCATGTGCTGAAACACTATTCAGAATTAGAAAAAGAAAAAGGATGTAGGTGGCTCTATTTAGCATCATCTAAAATTATTTCATCAAAACCTGAAGGGATTCTAAAAGGAAACCTTACGTCTTCATTTACTGAAACCGATTTATATTCTAAAGACACATTAAGCTCTTCGCTATTTTCCACAGCAATAATCTTGATGTTTTGAGGTAAAATTTCTTTATCTACTTCTTGATATCCAGTGTAGTCAATTTGTAAAAACCGTTTTTTAAGAGGTTGAAGTAATTGTTGCGAATCCATTTTAAAATGCGATGGATTAAACAATAAGAATAACTCTAGTAATGCACTTTGATTTTTAGGCTGAAGAATATAGGAGGCTTCGTTGGTAGAAATCTCATAATTACTATCCTTGAGCTCATAAAGCGGCTCTCCTATTAATAAACTCTGAACCTTATTATAATTTAATTCGACACCTAGCAAATTACTTAGCAACTGATAGTCACCGTCAAAATATTGATTATTGATTTTATCGTAAAACCTTACTTTATCTGGAGTGATCATAGCTCGAGCTAATCCTAATGTAGCGCTAATCCAAATCGTTTTATCTTTCTCCATTCTTAGATTCACAGTATAAGAGGATTCTTTAAGATCCTGAATGATATCTATTTTCACTTTCGCCTGAAGTGTCTTAAACTTGGCATCTCGCTTTCCGTTCTCCTTGATCAATTGCTTTGAAGATAATCTTGAATCTACTTTCCCTGAAGCCACTACACTTCGTGCAGATTTACAGGAAATACCCAAAATGACAAATGCAAAAATTAAACTGATTTTTATAATCCTCATATCCTATTGATCTTTCAATAAAGCCGCAGCCTTTTTAGCAAACGTTTCAGATTGACTAATATTATTAACCTGCTTGTAAGCTTCACTCAATTGTTTGTAAAAATCTGCTTCCATTTTAGGATTATCTACAACATAATCTAATCCCATTTCCAAGCTTTCAATGGCCTTTTCAGGTTGTTTAATTTTATTATTTGCAACACCATTTATAAGATATAAAATAGCTTGAGCAGGAAATACTTCAAGCGCTTCCATACTTTGTTTTGCGGCTTGAGCATCTTTATTTAAATCAATCTGTAGCAACAGTACATCTCTAATGATCTTGAACTCGTTAGGTTCTTGTTTTAAAGCTTCCTCGTAATAATTTAATGCTTTTTCTTTGTCATCAGACTTTAGATAATACGCACCAAGTTCTAAAAGTGTTTTTACACTTTTATCTTCACTAACTAATGAGGTAAGTTCAACTAAAGTGGATTCGTATTCTGGATTCTTAGCTACAAACTTTACAAAATCGTTTAGCACTTTTGCTTTCGCGTCAGGTTTGATTAAAGAACTAGTTAACACAACCTTTACTGAGTTAATCGCATTGGTAGTATCACCTTCGTCTAAATAAAATTTATACAATGCCAAGTGAACTAATTGCGATTCTGGGTTAATACGTTGCAAACGTTTTGCTGTATCAAAGGCTTTTTTAGTTGCTCCTGTTTCACTGTATCTGTAGATGAGTCTAAGATAAGACGATTCGTCTTCAGGATTGTTTTTTACGCGTTCTTCTAGGTTTTCAATACGATCGTCATCATTCCCTGTAATATTATAGATCTGATTTCTCATATAGTCTCGATCTTGACTATACCCTAACTGTTCATCCATCTCATCCAACAACTTCAACGCATCTTTGTATTTTTTAAGTTCGATGTACAGTGAGGCTAAATCTTGTTTGTAATCTGGATGAAACTTGACCAACTGCTTTACGGTTTTTAAGGCTTTGTTCATTTCACCTTGCTGAATATAAACATCGTAGAGTTCGTCAAGAAACCATTCGTTCTCTGGCGACTTTGATACCGCTTTTTTAAGAGCGTCTTCTGCAGCACCATAGTTTTTTAGTGCTTTATAGTTCTTTCCTAATTCGAAATATAGAACAGGGTCACTATCATTGATCTCTATGCATTTTAAAAAGGCATCTGCAGATTTCTGATAGTTTTCAATACCTTTCTGCTTCAAGGCTTCAAAGAAGTATTCCTGAAATTGATCTTCTACATTTCCTAAATCATCATCTGGACGCTTATTGAAATCAACTTGCGCGTGAAGATGCTTCGGAAAGATGAGTATTCCGAAGATAAGCAGTAAGATATATAGTTTAGTTTTCATTTTATAAAATGGGTCGCCTCCACAATTACTGTGTCAACAATTATTCCAAAGCTGAGTAATCACCAATGCTAATAGCCTTAAAGTTGCCATTATACTTTACGTGATTACCAATCATGGCTTGGTCTAAATTAGCATTTTTAATATTAGTATAGGTTTGAATTAAGCTATTTTTAACGCTAGAGTTATCAATTACACAATTATTCCCAATAGAAACATTTGGTCCTATAGTTGAATTTTGTAAGACAACATTTTCACCAATAAAACAAGGTTCAATGACTGTTGAGTTTATACTTTGAACAGAATCTGAAATCATTTTCTCTTCTCCATCAGCTTTCAAGAATCCTAACATCTTTGCATTAGTTTCTAATGTGACGTTTTTATTTCCACAGTCCATCCATTCGTCAACAGTACCTGTTTTAAACACCTTTCCTTCTACCATCATACGCTTAATACCATCGTTGATTTGGTATTCTCCACCATTCATAACGTTCTCATCAAGAACTTCTTGTAATTTATCTTTTAAAACAGCTACATCTTTAAAATAATAAATTCCGATAACAGCCTGATTACTAACAAATGTTTCTGGTTTTTCAACCAATTCTACAATATCATCATTTGTATTGAGCTTAACTACACCGTAAGCTTCTGGGTTATCCACTTTTTTAGTCCAGATCACACTATCGGCAGTTGGATCAAGATCAAATTCGGCACGAATCAAGGTATCTGCATAAGCTACTACAGCAGGACCAGATAATGATGGTTTTGCACACATAATAGCATGACCTGTCCCTAGAGGTTGATCTTGGCGATAAATAGATGGTTTAGCTCCCAAACTAGTAGCTAAATCCTTTAAACTATTCACAACATCATCTCCAAACCAAGCTGGATCACCAAGTACAAATGCTATTTCATCAATAGGTTGTTTTAATACTTTTGCAATATCCTTTACTAAACGATGCACTATAGGTTGTCCTGCAACTGGAATTAACGGTTTCGGAACAGTTAAGCTATGTGGTCTTAATCGAGAACCACGTCCTGCCATTGGTACTATTATTTTCATTCTTTATGTTAATTCGTTTTTTATTTTACTCCTGTACTTCCAAAACCACCTTCGCCACGAGAGGTGTCAGATAATAATTCAACTTCGTTCCATTCTGCACGTTCATGCTTTGCAATGACCAACTGAGCAATGCGTTCTCCGTTATTAATTACAAAATCTTCATTTGAAAGATTAACAAGAATAACGCCTATTTCACCTCTATAATCTGCATCAATTGTTCCTGGAGCATTGAGCACAGTAATGCCTTTTTTTGCTGCCAAGCCGCTTCTTGGTCTTACCTGAGCCTCAAATCCCACTGGTAATTCTATAAACAAACCTGTTCCTACTATACTTCGTTCTAAAGGTTTGAGAGTTCTTGATTCAGATAAATTAGCTCTTAAATCCATTCCTGCTGAAGCAATTGTTTCATAATGAGGTAATGGATGAGATGATTTATTTATAATTTTAATTTGCATGATTTTTACAATTTTAGATTAAAAAATCTAACTTCTTTTCAGTAATAATTTCAATTCTTTTCGCTCTAAAAAAGTGATTACAGCTATAAAGAATAACAAAAATACAGTTCCTATTAAAATATCTCTATCAAATTGATAATAAGTTACAAAACTTAGTCCAGCACTAAGGAGCAAGTATAGTGCTATTCGAGGCACGTTATAAGGTACTGGATAGAATTTTCGCCCAATTGCATAGGAAATAAGCATCATTAACCCATATGCCATTAGTGTTGCATAAGCGGAAGCCATAAAACCTATTCTAGGAATAAAAATGAGGTTGATCGCTATAGTAATAGCAGCTCCAATAATTGAAATATACATCCCAAACCTTGTGCGATCAGTTAGCTTGTACCAGATAGACAGATTGTGATAAATCCCTAAGCAAAGGTTAGCTAATAATACAATAGGCACAATATCTAATGCTAGTAAATAGCTTTCTTTCTTTATAAAAATTGGTCTCAACACATCGATATAAACCACAACAATCATGAGTCCTAAAGCACCTACAATCGTGAAATATTTAAGAATAGTGGCATAGGTTTCTTTTGCATTCTCTTTATCTGAATGATTAAAAAAGAATGGTTCTGCTCCCATTCGAAACGCCTGAATAAAAAGCGTCATAAACACAGCTAATTTATAACATGCGCTATACGCTCCGTTTATAAATTCTCCCTCCATATCTGGAAGTAGCCATTTGTCTAAATTTTCATTAATTACAAATGCCAGGCCTGCAACCATAATAGGCCAGCCATAAGTAAGTAATTGTTTTAAGATTTTAGTGTCAAACTGAAGTTCCGATTTAAAAAAATAAGGTGAAACCAACAGGAGAACAACGACACTTGCTATAAGATTAGCAATAAAGATATACTCTACATTATTTTCTACATGAAACACTTGTCTTAAACTATCTAATCCATAAGTTTTAGATAACAGAAGGACGTTTAGCGCTACAATAATAAGTACATTGATTAACTTGATAAAGGCAAACCTTATTGGTCTTCCTGTAACTCTCAAATAGGCAAACGGAATAACAATTAAGGTATCAATAAGTGTAATTCCTACAAGCAAGGTATAGAACTCTGTGTTAATTCGTAAGGCTTCTGAAATTGGAGTTCTAAACAAAAGCAGTATGGTACCAAAAACCAATGTGCTTAAAACAATAGTCACTATTGCTGTAGACAAAACCGCGTTTTTATCTTTATTCTTACTGAAAAATCTAAAAAAAGACGTCTCCATTCCGTAGGTAAGAATGACATTAAAAAATGCTGCAACTACGTAAAACTCTGTGTTTTCAGAATAGCCCTCATTTGGCAGTACATCAGTGTGTAATCGTACTAATAAAAAGTTAATGAGCCTAGGCAGCACAATTGCCAATCCATAAATAATGGTGTCTTTGAAAAAAGTTTTAAGTACGCTCAAAAGTGGTGTTTTATGCTGCTAAAAATACGTTTTTAGCAAACGCTAACAAAGCTATGTTATTGCTTATTTGGTGGACCATTTTCGTAATATACACCTTCGTTTTCAACTAAATTCGATATTTTAAAGTATTTGGTTTCTCCATTTTCCCTGTAACTAACCACACATTCTCTATTGGTTATTTTGAACGGGAACTCTGCTATGGTCATTAAAGTATGACCTTCGGAAATAGGCTTACGCTTTACTAATTGTGATACATACTTGCCTTTTTCCGGAATTAATCTTCCCTTTAGGTTTCTAAAGAAAACACTATCAACAACCACATTGTTATCTGGAGTTAAGTTAGCAATATGAAAGTTTATACCAGAGCTTCCAATCTTTATTGCTGACGTCCAGTATTGAAAGTAGGCGCGTGAATATTGAAATGGAGCACTTTTTTGAAGTTTATACGCATTAGAACAACCTATGGTCATAAATATGATAAGGGTGCTGCAAAGTAATCTGAATTTTGAGATCTTCATGATGGTTAAGTTTTATTTGGTCGAGCAACAGGATAGTTTAGTGACTCTCTTTGTATGATATTAGTTAGTTTATAGTACAATGTCTTGCCATCTTTCTTATAGCTAATCACACATTCATCATCCTTCAGTTCAAAAGGAAATCGCATAGGGTTTTCGGGTAATTGATTTCCGTATTCTTCTTTAGGATCACTGCTTAACACCATATCTTTTGGTTGATTGAGAGCGGTTTTAAAACTAGCAATGTAAAGAAGATTATTATTAAATTTCTTCTCCAATTTAGCAACTTTTCCTCTAAAATATACGCTATCTAGATCAACTAAAGTATTTTCAACAGGAATAAACAAATTTATTCCAGAGCTACCTCCTTTAACTCCAGCAACCCAGTTTTGACAATACACCTCACCAAATTGAACAGGTGCTTTTTTTTGTAATTTCTGAGCTGAAGAACATTGAGAAAAGCTAACCATAACAATTACAATCACGAATAAAGACAATGTGCGTTTCAATAATTTCATTCTGTTTTCTTAGCGTTATAAAGATACAATTTCAAAATTAATGCCATAAAAAAAGCCTTACTCAATAGTAAGGCGTTATTAAAATATTTGATTAAACTTTAAATCTAATTCCTTTTAATATTGCTAATTCTGCAAGTATTTGTTTTCTAATAAAAACTATTAAAATCAATAAGATAACTATTGATGAAAACACAATGTAATTATAGAATCCTTCGGATAAGTACTTTTTGAAATATGGCAACAATAGTATAAAACCTAAACTATAGCATATAATTATAATTGGAGTTAAAATATAATGTGTTCTGATTCTGCTCTTATAATACACTTTCATGCTTTCAACAAAGCTAGAGGTGTTTTTAGTTACATCAATTTGTTTTAGTTTCTTTATACTTAAATACTCAAATAAAACTCTCGTTAATAGTGAGCCTATCATTAATAATAATGCAAAGGTTACTAACAGTTCGTTATGCGCTTTAACATATATAAAAAAGCCTATGAGAATAATTACTGTTAAAATCAGAACGATATTAGCGATTCTTTGTTTTGTTTTAAGAGTATTGACTTTCTTGGCTATTATTTCAAAGCCGTTATCAGGTATACTATCTTGTGGTTGTTCTTCCCATTGGGATTTTAGGTCTTCAAATGTTGTCATTTTTTAACGCATTTAGTTAATTCTTGCTTTATTCTATGAATTCTTACTCTTACAGCCTCATGAGATAATCCAACAATCTCAGCAATCTCTTTTTGTGGTATGCCCTCCAACTCTAATAGAATGATACTTTTATTACTGGTTTCTAAACGAGCAATGCATTTATAAAGTTGATGAAGTTTTTCCTCTTTATTCGCTGGATCATCTTCTGAATCTACCGGCTGATCTTGAACGTCTAAAAATCTTATCGATTTCTTTTTTCTCAATTCAAGCAAGCACGTATTGACAGCAATTCTATAGATCCAGGTTGATACATTTGATTGATTTTTAAAGGCACTAAGATTTTGCCATACTTTAATAAATATGTCTTGTGTCAAATCTTTTGAGAGCATTATATCTCCATGTGTGTAACCTAAACATAAACGATTGACTCGAGCGTAGTGAGACTTATAAATAAGATTAAACTGTTCCTCTGAAAAATTCATTAATTATAGTAATTCATTAGTTATAGCCTCTAATAGCCATTGTGGTTGATCAAACATAATGAAATGAGCCGATTCCTTAGCGTAATGAATAGTGTAGTCTTTTAAATTTTTATATTGCTCCTCATATGTTTTTTTAACCATGACTTCGCCATAAGGCTGTGTAGCTGCTAGAATAGTAACTGGAACCTTGATTTCTCCAATGGCTTTCCTTAAATCTAATTTAAGCAAATCTGTATAGCCATAGACATACGTTTTACGATCTGTATTTATAATCCAGCTTTTAATTTGATTATGTTTCTCTTTGTTTAGAGACATTCCTGCTGCCATTTGATCAGCCATTTTTTCAAAGTTTTCTGCATCCATATCTAACAATCTTTGATTGTATGGGCTGTCATATGCTAAGGTTGCACTATCAAAATTAGGAATCATTAAAGCTCCTGTGGAAGGTAAAGCGTCTACTACAATAATTTTGTTAAATTCTGAATTTTCATCAGCTGCTAACCACAATCCGATGGTTCCTCCCAAACTATGACCAATGATTGTGGCTTCTTGAAGATCATTATTGTTTATGTAATGCACCATTTCCGATTTAATTGTAGAGAGCCAAGGGGTTTCAATTGCAGGCACATCTCCAAAGCCTGCTAGAGTAAAAATATGGCATTCATTTGTTTTTGATAATTCGTCAACAACATCTTTCCATACCTCACCTGTACAGGTAAATCCAGGAATTAACAGGATGGGATCTCCACTTCCTTTTACTTCTACACTAAATGTTTTGTTTTGGGTATAAGCCGAAAAGCTAAATACAGAAATAGTTATTAAAATAATCCAATTTTTATAAGTTTTCATAATGTAAATATGTATTGATTTTTCTCTTTAGATACAAAATCAAAAAAATGTTACAGGACAAAACGAAAAAACCCAACTCTTGCGAGTTGGGCTCTTTATATATTTGAAAACTTAAGTTTAGTTATTCAGTGCTTCGGCACCACCAACAATCTCTAAAATCTCGTTAGTAATTGCTGCTTGACGTGCTTTGTTGTAAGTTAATTTCAATTGATCTCTTAACTCAGTAGCGTTGTCTGTTGCTTTATGCATAGCTGTCATACGCGCACCATGTTCAGAAGCAAAACTATCTCTTACAGATTTGTATAATTGTGTTTTTAATGACTTCGGAATTAACTGCTCAACGATTTCTTCTTTTGAAGGCTCAAAGATATAGTCAATATTCGCATTAGAATCACCTTCCATAGGAACGATAGGTAAAAACTGCTCTGTCATTACGATTTGCGTTGCTGCATTTTTGAATTTGTTATAAACAATCTCGATTTTATCAAAATCACCTTCAACAAATTTATCCATTAACATTTGTGCAACCTCAGCGACATTGTCAAAGGTCAAATCATCAAAAACATCACTTTTATTAGCTATAACATTATTCGTCTTCTTAAATGCATCATTAGCTTTTTTACCAATCGCCAAATAAGATACATCTTGGTTAGCATAGGTCTCATTAGTAAGACGAGTAACCTCTTTAATAATGTTAGAGTTAAAAGCACCTGCAAGACCTCTATTTGAAGTAATAGCTACTAATAGTACTGTCTTTACTTCTCGTTGGTTTGCAAATTTGCTGCCCGAATCTCCTTCTAAAGTTGAACTCAAGCTTTGTAAAAGCTCAGTCAACTTATCAGAATAAGGACGCATAGCAGTAATAGCATCTTGAGCTTTCTTCAATTTGGCAGCAGACACCATTTTCATGGCACTAGTAATCTGCATCGTTGAAGATACTGAAGATATTCTGTTACGTATTTCTTTAAGATTAGCCATATTTAAAATATGAAAATATTCCTGAACTCAAAATTAAGTTCAGGAATGTTAATTATGCTCTATACTTTCCTGAAAGGTCTTTGCAAACAGTTGTTAACGTGTCTATAACCTCATCAGTTAATTTTCCAGATTTAAGAGTGTCTAACACATCTCTGTGTTTAGCATTTAAGAACTCTATGTAATCACGTTCAAATTCTTTTACTTTTTCAACAGGCACATCTCTTAATAAGTTTTTAGAACCAGCGTAAATAATTGCTACCTGATCTTCCACTGTGTAAGGGTCGTTTTGTGCTTGTTTTAAGATCTCAACATTACGTTTACCTTTTTCAATTACATTTAAAGTGGCGGCATCTAGATCTGAACCAAATTTCGCAAATGCTTCTAATTCACGGAACTGAGCTTGGTCTAATTTTAATGTACCTGCAACTTTCTTCATTGATTTAATTTGAGCCGATCCACCAACACGAGATACAGAGATACCTACGTTAATTGCTGGACGAACACCAGAGTTAAATAAATCAGACTCTAGGAATATTTGTCCGTCAGTAATCGAAATCACGTTAGTTGGGATATATGCAGAAACGTCACCTGCCTGAGTTTCAATAATAGGTAATGCTGTTAAAGATCCTCCTCCTTTTACCATAGGCTTAAGGGAGTCTGGTAAATCATTCATTTCTTTAGCAATAGCATCATCATTAATAACTTTTGCAGAACGCTCTAATAATCTTGAGTGTAAGTAAAAAACGTCACCAGGATACGCCTCACGCCCTGGAGGACGACGTAATAATAAAGATACCTCACGGTAGGCAACAGCTTGCTTAGATAAATCATCATAGATAATTAAAGCTGGTCTTCCAGTATCTCTAAAATACTCACCTATCGATGCTCCTGTAAAAGGCGCATATACTTGCATTGCAGCAGGGTCTGAAGCGTTTGCAGCTACGATAGTTGTGTAAGCTAAAGCACCTTTTTCTTCAAGTACTTTGGCAATATTTGCTACAGTAGATGCTTTTTGACCTACAGCAACATATATACAATAAACAGGATTTCCTGCATCGTAAAATTCTTTCTGATTTAAGATGGTATCGATACAAACTGTAGTTTTACCTGTTTGACGGTCACCAATCACCAGCTCACGTTGACCTCTACCTACTGGAATCATTGCATCAATAGACTTGATACCTGTTTGTAATGGTTCACTTACTGGCTGACGGTAGATTACACCTGGTGCTTTACGCTCTAAAGGCATCTCATAAGTCTCTCCAGAAATTGGTCCTTTACCATCTATTGGGTTACCTAAAGTATCAACCACACGTCCAACAATACCTTCACCTACGTTAACAGATGCGATACGTCCTGTACGTTTAACAGTAGATCCTTCTTTTACTCCAACTGCGGCACCTAATAATACAATACCTACATTATCTTCTTCCAGGTTTAGTACAATACCTTCTAATCCGCCATCAAATTCAACAAGCTCACCATATTGAGCGTTTGCTAATCCGTAGGCACGTACAATTCCATCACCTGCAGTTAATACTGTTCCAACCTCATCTAATGAAGCTCCTGCTTCAAAACCTGAAAGTTGTTGTTTTAAGATTGCTGATATTTCAGCTGGTTTTACTTCTGCCATCTTATTGCTTATTTAATTTTAAGGATTGACTCCCTGTATTCTTAATTTGTTATTATTAATGTTGGTCTGTTACCTGAAACGTTGCGGTGATATTTTCTAGCAAACTTTTCAGCGTTTTCCTTATTAACAGTACCGTCTTTGTTAAACACTTTAGATTTATATAAAGCTTTAATTAATTTCTTTTTTGTGAGTTGAACCTCACACTCTAACTCAATATCTAAAAACCTTAATTCAGCATAACTTTCTGTTACCATTGATTGGTAAGGTGCTTTTGATTTTGGGTTTCTAGCCACAGGATTAGGCTTTTCAAAACTATGATATTGTAAAATGATTACGTCTTCATCATCGAGGTTCATTACTGTGCATGAAGCTGAAAAGGTACCGCAATCATCAAATTTTAAATATTCAACTTTATCTACATATGCAACATCCTTTTTAATTTTTACTTTTTGTGCCTGAGCATTAAAAGCAAACATAAAAGTAAGGATCACTACTATTGTTCTAATAGATTTCATATGCTTTAGTTTTGTATAAATTCTCTTTTAAGCTTATTCAATTGGTTGGCAATACTTGCATTGTACTGAATGTCACCAACACGTAGTATGAATCCACCTAAAATACTCTCATCAATGGTATTATTGATTTCAATCTTATCAGCACTTGTAAGCTCTTTAACTTTTGTAAGTACTTTGTTTTTTAAGTCATCTGTAAGAGGTACTGCTGTTGTGACATCTGCAATCTCAATATTTTGAGATTTTTCATATAACTCAACATATTTTGTAGCAATATCTCCTAAGATATTAACACGCCTGTTCTTAACTAGGACATCCATTAGTCCAGAAAACATTGCATTTGCATCTGGAAATGCTTTTAATAAGGCCTCTTTCTTATCGCTAGACTTAATAACAGCGCTTTGTAGCATATCATTTAAGTCTTGATTATCACTAATAGATTTAGCGACTAACATCATATCCTTATTTACTGCTGGAGCTGTATTTTGAGTCTGTGCTAGATCTAAAACTGCTTTCGCATAGCGAATTGCTGCTCTTGTTCCTGCCATAATCTTAGTTTAATTTAGCGTCGTCTAGCATAGACTCCACTAATTTTAATTGCTTGTCTTTATTAGATAGCTCGTCTTTTACAACTTTCTCTGCTATTTCGACAGATAAATTAGCTACCTGAGCTTTTAGATCTGAAATTGCTGCTTGTTTTTCACTAGCAATTGCTGCTTGTGCTTGTTCAATGATCTTGTTAGCTTGAGAAGAAGCTTCATCTTTCGCATCTTCGATCATTTTGTTCTTTAATTCACGTGCTTCTTTGAGCATTGCTTCACGTTCTAAACGCGCATCTTGTAATAACTTTTGGTTATCTGCCTGAAGATTCTCCATCTCTCTTTTTGCATTTTCAGCAGAGTCAAGTGCAGTTTTAATTCCAGTTTCACGGTCTTCAACTGCCTTTAGAATTGGCTTCCAAGCAAATTTACGTAGAAGTAATAAAAGCAGTAAAAACAATACAATCTGCCAGATAAAAAGTCCGAATGAAAAGTCGTTTATTAATTTTTCCATATTACTGTTGAGCGTAATGCTCTATTTTAATTGTACTTTTTGTTTAATCTAAAGCGTGTCCCTGTAACCAACCGTTACAGGGAAACACTTAATAGTTTTGATTATCCCGCGAAAATCGCAGCGAAACCAATACCTTCAATAAGCGCTGCTGCAATCAACATCGCTGTTTGAATCTTTCCGTAGGCTTCTGGCTGGCGAGCGATAGCTTCCATCGCTTTACCACCAATCATACCGATACCTATACCAGCACCGATTACGGCTAAACCTGCACCTACTACACTTGGAATTGTCATAATATATATATTTAAAAATTAAACAATCAATTTAATGAGCTTCTACGTGCTCGTGGTCGTGGTCGTGCTCCTCTGAAGCAAATCCAAAATACAATGCTGACAACATTGTAAAGATATATGCCTGTAAGAGCGCCACAAAAACTTCAATTAATGAGATGGCAAAAGAAAGACCAAAACTTAATGGACCTCCAACCCAACTCTTGAAAATAAATATCAAACCAATTAAACTCATTAATACTACGTGACCAGCTGTCATATTCGCATACAAACGAATCATAAGCGCAAATGGTTTAATGAATAATCCTAAGATTTCTATAGGAATAAGAATGATGTATATAATCGCTTTTCCGAACCAAGGCATTCCATCGCCTAATGGATCAAAAATATGTTTCCAGTAATCTTTTGTTCCCGTAAAGTTTGTCAACAAAAACACAATAACTGCCAATGCCGCTGTTACCGCAATATTACCTGTAACATTAACTCCTAGCGGTGTTAAACCAAACATGTTTAGAAACCATACAAAAAAGAATACAGTTAATAAAAACGGCATATATCTTTTGTATTTCTTTTCTCCAATATTTGCAATAGCAATATCATCACGTATGTAAAGAACAATTGGCTCAAAGAAACGGCCAATTCCTTTAGGAATACTCCCATTCTTAGCATAGCTCTTTGCGAGGCTTCGGAACAACCAGATCAACAGTAATCCTGTTACAAGCATCATAACCACACTTTTGGTGATTGACAAGTCTAAAGGTCTAACATTCGATGGGTGTTTCGGATGCTCAGGATCATAGGTTAATGTCCCCTCGGCATCGGTTTTGTATATTTTCCCGTGGTATAACTTGTAGTAATTCCCGTTAGATTCAGCAATAGTTTCTCCATGGTGAAATTTTGAAGACATGAATACTTGTAAACCATCGTCTACTAAAATTACAGGTAACGGAAATCCGTAATGATGAACTTCACCTGTTTCTTCATCTGTAGATGCCATTAAATTAAAGTCATGAGAATCCTGTAAGTGATGTTCAATGTATTCTTTAATTTCGGTTTTCATATCCCCTTTTCCTTCTCCTTCGCTTGCAAAAGCAGTAAAGGTTAATAGAAGCATTAATAGGGTAATTGTCTTAACAGTTATTTTTCTATGCATATCACTTCAATAATAGTGGCTTAAAAATCGCTGCAAAGGTAGGGTTTTATATCAAAAACAAAAACTATTTTAAATTTTATTTATAGGCATAAATATCTTTGGTCAAAATGCAGATTTTATTCTAATTTATTTAACCATTTTGCCAAACTCATAGTTTCAATAATTAAACACAAAAGATACGGAACAAAAAATGCTGTGAACTCTAATCTTGATATGTTACCATCTGCTTTATAGGACGCGTAGAATAGGATGAAAAAGACAACAAATTTCAGAAGACTTCCTCCTATAAATAGAAATCCGATTTGTCTCTCCAACTTATCCTTCATTTTAAATAAAAACGCATAAATAAGTATAGCTAAAACGCCATTTATAAGATAAGCCATCACAATTTTATTTTCAAAAAGTGGGTGTTCCAAATAATGTAAGGCCAACAAATGAATTCCGAATGCTAATGTGAGAACAAATATTAATTTAATTGAGAAATTGAGTACAGATGGGCTCATTTATTTGTGAATTCGATTAAGTTGTTTTACCACCACAAAAAGTGATACTGCTACTCCAAAAAGTGTACAAAAGATAATGTACAGTTTATCTCCATCGTTATACGTTTTGTCAAGCCATTTGCCTAACATTACAAAACCATAGATGATCACTCCCATTTCTATACCAATTCCGGAAAGTATCGCTAGATGTTTAAGCGGATTGTCCTTTTTCTGGGTTTGGTCTTTGCGGTCTTTGTGGGATTGTTGTTTGTTGTCCTGGTCCATTCTTCAGTTCTTTGAGCGATCCTGCACCTTTCATTAAGCATGTTGCATTGAACGTTGCTCCTGGTTCTACTGCTAGTTTGCCAACCTCAACTTCACCTTCTACATGAGCAGATGATTTTAATGATAAGGTATCGGATAACATTAGTTTACCCGAAAACTTACCTTCAATGTCAGCATTTGCGCTTTTTAAAGTTCCGTTAATGATTCCTGTTTTACCAATGACGACCTTTCCTGGGGTTTTAATATTTCCCTGGATTGATCCTTCAATTCTGAAGTCACCCTCGCTAATAATATCACCTGTAATTACGGTGCCTTTAGCAATTGTGTTTTGTTGTGAAATTGTTTCTGAAGCCATACGTCCTGTTTTTTTTTCTGAAAACATAGGTCTAAATTTATTGAGATTCTAGGTATTCGTTTAAGTTTTTATGTCGTTGAACAATTTCGTAGTTTGGCGAAGAAATTGAATGGTAGTTTCGATCTATTTTATGTTTAGTTTCTTTCAGTATTTCTGCAAATCCAGAAGCTCCTTGTGCACTTGTTAATCCATGAACAACTACAAAAGTAGTGTTGGCATCATAAAAATCAACTGAAGTTGATAAATCAAAGTAATTTACTTTTGAAATGGCTTCATCTAATTCTTTTATAAAATCTTCTATCTGGTCTTTTTCAATATTGTCAAATGGATACAGCACATTAAAATGCTTAGCTGTGTCATTACTCACAAATTCTTTTTTTGCGAGAATAGGAATTACCGAAGTTAAGATTTCTTGTGCTTTTTTACCTTCTTCAGAATTAGGGTAAGTAAGTGCAATGTAATTAACTCCTTTTTTATAAGCTTCAAAACCGTTTAGCCTTCCATTAGCAGATGCTTTTAAAATTTCAAACTTAGGAACCAAAGGATCACCTTCAAACTGGGTAATGTATTCATCTGCTTTAGTGACGACTTCTACATACTCTTGATCACCAAACTTCTTAAATAATTGTTCGTATAAACTTTCTGGACTGTTTTCGTCTTTCGCAAATTCAGATTTAGGATTTAACAAGATTTGAGCATATCGAGAATCTGGATAACCACTTATAATCTCATCCTTTATGGCATTTGCTTTACTAGTAAGTCCTAACTCTGTATAAATCTTGAATAGATTATATTTTGACGGTAATATAAGTCGGTCTTCAGGATCATTTTGTAATAAAGTTTCTAGTTTAGATTTCGCCAATTCGTATTCTTTAAATTTTTCCTTATAAATCACACCTAACTGGTAGTAGGCATAATTTCGGTCTTTAGCTAAACTATCGATAACCTTTTGATCTGTTGGTATTTTAGACATGTAAAACTCCGGATTAAAACGCTCTTCGTCTGAAGCTGTTTCGGCAAGATCATTACTTCCTGCTTTAGGTCCTGAATTTATTGTAGTACTTGACAATCGCCAATTATCCTTGAGTGATCGGCTTCCCCAAACTTTCACGAATTCATTTTTTCCGTAAGATACCGTTGTTTGATTATAAAAGTAAAACTGCTGTTCTTCATTATCCCCTTTTCCTCCTGGATTTACTCTGACAGATTTTCCTGTTTTATCAACAATAGCTTGTTTTTGTCCAGTATTGGAGTTTCGACGTTCTTCAGCTTCAGCTCTCTCTTTTTCTGCTTCAGCTTCGGCCTTAAGTTCCTCTGTGTAAGATTTGAAATAAGTTAATCTATCTTCGTCATCCATGTGAACAAGGCGAAGTATGCTATCATTAACTTGAGCTATATCTTCGTAATAAATCACATCTTCTAAGTTTTCACGTTTTCGTTTAACAATGCGATAAGGCTTAGAGTTGAGCTTCATGTTTTGCATCGTACTATCATAATAAGCACCTGCTTTTTTGTATTCCGCCTTATCAAAACTCATATCGCCAAGTGTAACATAATCTCTGGATATCAATTCTTTATCGCCAAGGTTTGTACGTAACGACTTGTTGTAATAGGCTATTGCTAGTGAATCGCCTTTATTGGCTCTGTGAAATTCTGCTATGCGGTAGTATATTTTATCTAAGAAAGGACGGTTTTCTCTGTCTTCTTCTAAATCTGTCAGGTACTCTAAGAATTCAACCTGATCTCCATTGTCCATGTCAAAATTATACGATTTTGCCAAGTGAGCATTGATATAGTAAGGTCTAGGAATTTTTCGATGCATATCAATGACCTGGTCAAATGCAATGTTGGCACTATCTTTTTTTCCAAATTCATTGTAAAGTTGTCCGATGATATAATTGAAACGTGCCTTTTCTTTATTTTTCTTTGTAAATTCTGCCGCTATGGCCAATTGCGTTAAAGCGCTGTCTTTAGCTTTAATATTGATATAGGCTTGAGCTAACATGGATGTGGCATCAGCCAAATCCTGATCTTCAAGTTGCTCTTGATCTAAAAGGCGTTTTAGATTTTTTATAGCCAACTCATTGTTTTCAAGACGAATATTTGTTTTCTCTCTCCACACTTTAGCTGTATTGATCTTGTCACTAGCAGGATATTTGTATAGAATATAATTGAATGCCTCTAAAGCTGGGATAAAGCGCTGATCAAAGTAACGCGCCTCTCCTAATAATAAATAAGCTTCATCAATTTGCGGGTTGTATTCTTTGCCTTTGATGTTCATTCCATGCTTTTGGACAGCTTTAATCGCTTTTTCTTCAGCACGTTCAAAGTCTTGGTTTTTTGCTTGACCAGGTAACAAAACCTCATCAGAGATTTGCATACGTTCTATGGGTAGTAATTCCCAATAATTATCTGTGGAGGCATCATCAACCGTTGCTCTTCCTTTTTCAAGCGCAATATAGCCGTTATATAACACGTTATATTTTGTCCCTAAAGCGTGAAAGTTTCTATTGATAAACGTGTTTTTTTTACGAGAACAACTTGAAATTAAAATTGCAACGCAAAAGAGTGATATAAAGACTTTAAAAGATGTATTCAAAAGGTTTAGTTTTTTGTAAATACTATAACTAAAATCGATTACATATATTATGTAATGCTGTAAAAATAAACATCTTTTTGAATTATCGCCCAAAAATGGTAGGTTTTTAGACGTATAGTAAGGTCTTAAATTACCTCAGAGCCTGAAAAATGAGCTTCCAATTCTTTCAGTGTAGCTTCGTTAGTTTCAAGATCTTTTACGATCTCTCCTTTTTCTAAAACAACAATACGCTCACACACATCGGTGACATGTAATAAATCATGACTAGATACCAGAACAGTAACGCCTTGTTTTTCTGCCAAATTCTTAATAATCCCTTTCAATCGTATTTGTGTAGTTGGGTCTAAGTTTGCAAACGGTTCATCTAAGATAATCACATCTGGATTACCGATAAGTGCAGCAACAATTCCAGCCTTTTTTTGATTTCCTTTACTTAGATCTCTCAAATATTTTTTCTGACCTAATATTTCACCGTGGAAAAAATCTTCAAATTGAGCAACCAGATTGTCAACATCGGCTTTATTTTGTCCACGTAGTTCTCCAATAAAATAGAAGTATTCTTCAGGAGTTAGATAGCCTATTAAAAAACTTTCGTCAATAAATGCTGATGTAAATGGCTTCCAGTCTTCACTTTGATGCACTAAAATTTCATTGCTCTTTATATGACCAGTAGATGGTTTTATGAGATCTAGAAGTAAACTGAAGTAAGTTGTTTTACCTGCTCCATTATTACCTACAAGTCCAAAACTTTGTCCTTTTGGAATGCTTAAACTATCTATTTTTAAAACGGTTTTACTTCCGTATGATTTTGAGAGATTACTTGTTTCTATCATGGCTTTAATTTTAAGAGTCTTGACTAAATGCGTCAATCATTTTATATTTTGAATCTAAATATTTCTGTGTTATGAATTTCATTAATTTTTGGTGAAGTACAATTCCAGCAATCCCTAGAACTGTTAATACAACGCATCCTATTTCAAAACCAGCAATAGCGTATGTTATACCGAAGATCGCCAATGGTAGTAGCATTAATGGAATTCCGATAATCCATTGTACAGCCCCTGTTCCTTGATAATTGAAAGCTGCTCGCTGATTGAGATCTATCTTCTTTCTGTTAAATGAACCTCCATATAAAATAACATGTGTATTCACACCTATGTTGTAAACAGCTGCAGCAAAATGTGCAAGAAGAATTTTCCATCCAAAATAAACGTAGGGAATACTTAAAACAAATAAAATCACGACACTCATGGTCATTAACATCCATTTGGATTTCAAATATTGTTGATACTTAATATTTTGACTCATCAGCATTTTGTAATAACCACTGTCCCATGCTGGAATAAATTGCCCAAAATTGATAAGAAAAATTCCAGTAACAAAAACACCTACAAAAGCAAAAAACCAAGGCATATTAGCATAGGCTGGATTTGGATAAAAGAACAATCCGTATAACAAACCAATAATCAATATCCAAACTGACGACTTAGACCGTTTGTTTCTCCAAATTAGTTTTAGATCCAACTGCATAAATGGCGCAATATCACCAAAGCGCTTGGTCCACTCCATATTAGAGGCATTAACCTCTGTAACTTTTGTCTTTAAAGAACTATCGAGGTATAATTTAGATTTAAGCTGCTTGAAATTCACCAAATATAGACCTGTTAAAACCAGAATCGGTATCAAAATCAAAATAGGATTGTTATAGATTGCTGTAAACCCTTGGCTCACCAATTCTGCAAACGATATGATATTAAAATGATTTAGTGCAAAAACACCACCAGCCAGAACAATAATAGGAAGAAAAGACAGCTCTGTTTCCGAAGAAAAACTCTCAATAACAAAGTTTAAAAAGTTAATAATTAAGGTTACTAGAATTATTGCAAACAACCATGCTAACACTGATCCTGTTGGATACCCTTCTATTAACAGCTTAATACTAAATGGAATAAAAGCGAATAAGGGTAAAAAGTTAAAAAATGAAAATGCCGACTTGCGTAATACATAGTGAACCACTTTATTTCGCTTGACAGGCAAAGGCAATAACGGTTTTACAGACATTACTGGTAATTTCTGTAAAAAAAAACGCATTAAAACATCCACCAAAATGTAAAAAAACAAGAAACTATTTAGTGTTGTAAATGGATCTTGATCAGGAAACACTTTTTTTAGTCCAGGATATAGGAAAATACCCATAACTAAAAATGAGACCATAAAATAGAGTGCGAAGAATATCATTAAAATATTAAGTGCTACACTTTTACCAAAACTTGCTGAACGGAAAAATTGTTTCCACTCTAAATTCAAAAAATGTTTAAGTCTCATAATTTTTGGATGGTTTGAGTCTGCTTATTTTTATTAAGTACGAAAGGTTAGTGTTCTAAAACCTTTTTTTGTTACAACTAAAATACAAATCCTAGTTGGATTCCTTATTTTTGCAAAAAATAAATCTATGTCACAATTTCATCAACTCCATATAAATAGTATTACAAGAGAAACCCAAAAAGCAGTTTCCGTTGGTTTTGAGATTCCAGCCCATTTACGTTCTGAATATAACTTCAAAGCAGGTCAATACATTACTCTTAGATTGATTATAAATGGTGATGAAGTTAGGAGAGATTACTCTATTTGTACCTCTCCAAAAAGTAATGAGCTTAAGGTTGCAATTAAAGAGGTTGAACATGGTACTTTTTCTAAGTATGCCAATCAATCCCTTAAGATTGGTGATGCTATAGATGTTGCACCACCTAACGGTCGTTTTGTTTTTGAACCCAACCCTGCTGCTAATAGAACAATTGCTGCGTTTGCCGCTGGTAGTGGTATTACTCCAATAATGAGTATTGCAAAAACACTTTTAGAAGAAGAGCCAAACAGTACGTTTATTTTAATCTACGGAAATAAAACACCGGAAGACACTATTTTCTTTGATGAAATTTTAAGACTGAGTTCAGAATATGGTGATCGTTTTAAGGTAAAATTTGTGTTTAGTCAAAGCCAGGAAGAAGGTGCACTATTTGGACGTATAGAAAAAAGTACAGTGAATTTTATTATTAAAAATCAATACAAAGATCGTGATATCGATAGCTTCTATATCTGTGGACCAGAGCAAATGATCTATACTGTAAAAGATGTCTTAATAGATCATGGAATCCAAAAGACGCAAATTCTTTTTGAGTTATTTACAGTACCTGTTGCAGAAGATTCGTCTCTAGATGATACTGTTGTTCTAGAGGGACAAACAAAAGTAACTGTGCTAATAGATGATGAAGAAGCGTCATTTGTTATGGATCAGAAAAAAACTGTTCTTGAAGCTGCTCTTGCTGAAGACTTAGATGCTCCTTATTCCTGTCAAGGCGGAATATGTAGTAGTTGTATCGCTAAAATCACAGAAGGTAAGGCAACAATGAGACAAAACAATATCTTAACAGATGGAGAACTAGCTGAGGGATTAATCCTAACGTGCCAAGCACACCCAACAACCCCTACTCTTTTTGTTGATTATGATGATGTCTAAAAAGCAACTCACCTAAGAATTACACTTTTAGTCTTTGAAAACTAACACTTTATCGAAAATAACGAAGATATTCTTACAAATACTTGACGGCTAATGTTAATCAAAATAACTTAGTTCCCGATTAGAATTTAATCATAGGGATTATCTAAATAATTCTAAATCTTGCCTCATTCTTCTGGAATGAGGCTTTTTTTTAGTTTAAAGTAGCTGTTATTTTTGAAATAATTCGTTCTGGAGTAATTGAACTTATTGCATTTTCGTAGCCTTCAGGTAGTTTATTACCATACACCGAAGTTGGGATTTTTGGGAATTTATGTCTATCGGCAAGAATTGCAGAATCTATAGTGTGATTAAAAGGTAAAAAACCAGCATAAGGATGTGTTACTCCCCAAATTGTTAGTGTTTTTACACCTAACATTGCTGCCAAATGCGCGTTGCCAGAATCCATAGCAATCATAAGGTCTAAATTAGATATGATATCCAACTCTTCATCTAACGAAAACCGACCTGCAAGATTTGTGACATTGTCGTATTGATTAGCCATTGTATTCAACGCTTGAGCTTCTTCATTTCCAGCTCCAAATAGTAAAACCTTATACTCTTGAGATAAATATTCAACAACCTTATTCATTGAATCCAAGGGATACATTTTACCTTTAAAAGCTGCAAAAGGTGCAATTCCAATCCATGGTCTCGAGTCTTTTCCGATGACTTGTAAATACTTAGATCTTAGGTTTTCTTTCTTAGGAAAAGTAGAATGGTCTAAATCCACAGCATAACCAAGCTTTTCAAAAACCTCAGCATAACGTTGATGTGTTGTTGCAAGCTGTTTAAAATTTTGACCACTGACTAAGGCTTTTTTCTCTTGGCGACCTTTGTCAATTTGAATAACTTTTTTTCCGAAGAAAAAATATTTTAAAATCTTACTGCGTAACACATTATGTAAATCGGCTACAACATCAAACTCTAAGCGCCTTAACTCTCGAGAAAGCTTCCATAAACCAATAACACCTTTATGTTTTCCTTTAATATCGGCTTCAAAAACCGAGACATTGTTTAGGGTTTTAAAAAGTGGTTTAAAAAAAGGCTTTGTTAGAACAGTAACCTTTACTGTGGGATATTGAGAACTTAGTGCCCTAAGCACAGGAACGGTCATTGCCACGTCTCCCATTGCTGAGAGGCGAATGACTAGAATGTGTTTAGGTTGTTTTGACATAAATAAAAAGTCATGTCATATCAAGCATCATAAAATCATCTTATGAGGATGATTCTTAATTTGCTGTGAATGACACCTATTATTTTTGTGAGCGTAATACTGGGTTCAACTCGTCATCATTATACATCTTCATCTGCTTGTAGACCTTCATGTATTTATCGCCTTTACTAATATCATCTAAAAGCGTATCAATAGCTGTTGATAGATCTACGCGTTGCTCTAATAAAATATCTAATTTCTTTTGACATGCATCACGATGAGTATCTGAAGCATCAGAACGTGTTGCCTCTTCATTCATATGATAGATTTTAAGAGCTAAAATAGATAGTCTATCAATTCCCCAAGCTGGACTTTCAGTATTAATAGTGGCATTTGTTTTAGGGGTTACATTTTTATACTTTTCAAGAAAGTAACTGTCTATATACTCCACCATATCTGTTCTGTCCTGATTAGAAGCATCAATTTGACGTTTCAGCTTTAACGCTGCAACAGGCTCTATTTGTGGATCACGAATAATGTCTTCATAGTGCCATTGTACTGTGTCTATCCAGCATTTTCTATATAGCAAATGCTCAATTAAGTTTGTGTTTTTATCATAAGCATTAGTAAATGGCTGATCAACCGTATTAATAACATGATATTTTTCAATTACAGCTTGAAATATTTTATTTGCATTCTCTGAGAACATAATGTGTGATTTTAAAGTGCAAATATATAGGTATTTATTAACTTTAGCATTCTTAAATTCAAGTTCAAAACATGCACATTCACAATCTATCTCAACAAAATTCTATTTTAAATTCGTTTATTTCTGAAATTAGAGATGTAGACATTCAAAAAGATCGAATGCGTTTTAGACGAAATATTGAACGCATTGGAGAAATTTTGTGTTATGAGATGAGTAAAACACTAGACTACAAGTCAGAAATAATCACGACACCTTTAGGTAAAAAAAACACAGAATTATTTAATGATGATATTGTATTGTGTTCTATTTTGAGAGCTGGTGTTCCTTTACATAGTGGATTACTTAATTATTTTGACGATGCTGAAAACGCATTTATTTCTGCCTACAGGCATCATAAAGATAATCCAGAAACTTTTGAAATTATTGTTGAGTATCTGGCTTGTCCATGTCTGGAAGGAAAGACACTTGTTTTGGCTGATCCTATGCTTGCAACCGGACAGTCTATGGTGGCAACTTTTGAAGCATTGAAACCTTTTGGTAAGCCAAAAAACATCCATTTAGTTAGTGTAATTGGTGCTCAGGATGGAGTGGATTATGTCAATGAGCACTTCGGAAAAGATACACACCTATGGATTGCTGCAATTGACGAAACCTTGAGTGATAAAGGCTATATTGTACCTGGTTTGGGTGATGCTGGAGATTTGGCCTTTGGAGAAAAATTACAACAATAATATTGCTACTGGAGTTAAAATAAACACCCAAAGTATGGTTTCTCTAAACCATTTTTCAGAAATAACTTCAAGATAATTTGTAATAATAATAGATAGAGGAGCAAAAAGGAAAATAAACTCACTTCCGTTCTTCGAAGGCGCAAAACCGATGATAAGAAGTCCCAGAAGCGCAGCTATCAATACCAAACTAAAAGATGGTCTGTAGCTTTTCATTTGAGATTTAATGTTTTTTATATAGTAGAACAAAGACCATAAGCCAAAGGACAATAATAGCGTAGATCCAATTATGATTTGTTTCGAATTTAAAACACTGAAATCTAAGCTAAAATCAATCAATTGGGAGGCATAATTGACAATGTCTTCATTCATGACGGTCAAATAGGAAATGCTAATTACGGCTACTGTTGCTATTCCTACTATAGGAATAATATAATTTTTTAAATCTGTAATTGCATATACCAGAAGCGCAGCAAAAACCAAAATAAAAAATACTGACGCCCAAAAATATAATAGTGTTGCTAGTGAGATCCAAAACGAGGCGTCAAACAATTTCTTTTTAATGTCTTTTTTTGATCTTAAACTAATTAAACGACGTAATGCTAAAAGTATAAATAGGTTAGCAAACAAAGCATTAGTATTGAGTAACACTTGTGGTAAAATAGCAATGAATAAGACAAACAATACAATGTTATAACTGTTTTTTTTGGTAAGGCTATTTCGGGAAACTAAAAAATCAAATACAAAAATAGAGAGCAGACACGTTAAGAACAGTCCTGTTTGTTTTGTGAAAATCATCACATCAAAATGCTTGGGTAAAAATTTAAATTTAGTCAGTACAAAAACCAACAATAGCATCACACTAACTACAATATAGTTAATGGGTTTAGATTTACTAAAAAAATTTGAAATCATTGCTGTGGTTTAAAATGAAAAAAATACGTAATTTTGCACTGTAAATATATGATTATACCCTTGAAGCTCGATAAGAGATTCTAAAAATATCAATATAATGAAAGACTTTTTTTACGCTATACAAGATTTATTCGTCAATGTCTTATTTGCTCCATTTGATGCATTAAGAGCCTTAGAGCTAGAAAACTGGTGGAGTGCAAACATCATCTCATGGATGTTTATCATCATTGGTATTGTTGCCATGGTGTATTGGATGTTACAACTAAAAAAATACAATGATAACAATGAAGAGGATAAAAGTATTACCTCTCATTCTTATCTATAAATCGAATCCAATATCTTTTCGATAATTCATCTTATCAAAGTGTAGTTTATCTATATTTTGATAAGATTTTTTTATGGCCTCCTGATAGGTATTACCATAGGATGTTATTGCCATTACACGACCTCCAGAAGTTACTACTTTTCCGTCTTTAATTGTTGCTCCAGCATGAAATGGAATAGAACCTTCTATGGCATCTAAACCTGTAATCTCTTTTCCTTTTTCGTAAGCTTCAGGATAACCTCCAGACACCAACATTACTGTTGTAGCAGCTCGCTCATCTATTTCAATATCAATCTCATTGAGACGCTCTTCAGAAATGGCTTTAAAAATTTCAACCAAATCAGTTTTAAGTCGAGGTAAAACAACTTCGGTTTCTGGGTCTCCCATTCTCACGTTGTACTCGATAACTTTTGGGTCGTCTCCTACTTTAATCAGACCAATAAACACAAAGCCCTTATAAGGTAGATTATCTTTAACCAATCCATTAATAGTTGGTTTAACTATACGCTCCTCTATCTTATTTAAAAACGCTTCCGTAGCAAAAGGAACTGGAGATATGGCTCCCATTCCACCTGTATTTAATCCAGTATCACCTTCTCCAATACGTTTGTAATCTTTAGCTGTTGGCAGAATCTTATAGTTTTTACCGTCAGTTAAGACAAAACAACTTAACTCTATACCATCTAAAAATTCTTCAATAACAACTTTAGAGCTCGCTTCTCCAAACTTAGCCTCAACAAGCATATTCTTAAGTTCGGTTTTGGCCTCATCTAAATTGTTTAAAATCAAAACACCCTTACCAGCCGCTAAACCGTCTGCTTTTAAAACATAAGGTGGGTTTAAAGTTTCTAAAAACCGACACCCTTCTTCTACTGTACTGGAATCAAAGCTTTGATAAGCCGCTGTTGGAATATGATGTCTAAACAAAAATTCTTTGGCAAATTCTTTACTTCCCTCAAGTTCTGCAGCCGCTTTCTGAGGTCCAATAACTGCAATGTTTTTGAGTTGATCATCATTTAAAAAGAAGTCATGCACACCTTGAACCAATGGATCTTCTGGTCCGACAACCACCATGTCAATATCGTGTTCTAAAACCAAAGCTTTAATCGCTTCAAAATCGGTTACTTTAATATTGACATTTGTAGCTATTTGCGCTGTACCAGAGTTTCCTGGAGCCACAAAAAGCTTATCGCACAAGGGACTTTGAGCTGTTTTCCAAGCAAATGTGTGTTCTCTACCTCCAGAACCAAGAATTAAGATTGTCATGTTTTCAATTTGTTTGTGTAAAAATAATCGTTTTTAGCTTTTAAGTAAACTTCGCAACAAGACTTTTTTTTCTTTACTTTACAACAAATACAAACACTCTGCTTTTTTGAACCTTTTCGATTTTTCTTTACAACTCAATGGTTTTCCTTTAAAAAAGGCTAAAGCTGAATTGGTTCAAATTCAAAATATAACAAATACAGACTTTAAGTCTTTTCTCGATCAGAAATTACAAGCTATTATTAATTATCATTTAGAGCATAATTCCTTTTATAGGTCAATGGCTGCCTCTATTGATCCTAAAGTCTGGCATACCGTTCCTGTAATGACCAAGCGAGATCTTCAAAAACCTCTTGAAGAACGGCTGTCAGACGGATTTACAACAAAACGTGTTTATGTTAATAAAACCTCTGGTTCATCTGGAGACCCTTTTGTGTTTGCTAAAGATAAATTCTGTCATGCATTGACTTGGGCAGTTATTCAAAATCGGTTTGGATGGTACGGCTTAGATTTCAATACGTCTAAACAAGCTAGGTTTTATGGTATTCCTTTAGATAAAAAAGGCTATTATAAAGAAAGAGTTAAGGATAGTTTAAGCAATCGTCATAGGTTCTCTGTTTTTGATCTTAGCGATGCTGCATTTGAAAAGCTCTTAAAAAAGTTCAAGTCCACAGCGTTTGATTATATCAATGGATATACAAGTCCTATTGTTCAATTTGCTAAGTTTTTAAATCGAAAAGAAATGAATTTAAAAACAATATGTCCAACATTAAAGGCTTGTGTAGTAACTTCGGAAATGTTATTTGAAGACGACAAGGTGCTTATGGAGGAACAATTTAGCGTGCCTGTAATTAACGAATATGGTGCTTCTGAATTAGATCTTATTGCGTTTCAGAATCCTAATAGCGATTGGCAAGTGAATAGTGAGACTCTTTATGTGGAAATATTGGATGATAATGACAATGTATTGCCATACGGAGAGGAAGGGCGAGTTGTTATCACATCCCTTTACAATAAAGCTCACCCGTTCATTAGATATGATATTGGTGATATAGGTGTGCTTTCTGAACAAAGTACCTTAAAACTGCCGATTCTAAAAACACTTATTGGTAGAACTAATGATATTGCTATTTTACCTAGCGGAAAAAAAGCTGCTGGATTAACATTTTATTACATTACCAAGAGTATCATTGAAGACGATGGAAATGTTAAAGAATTTATTATTGAACAATTAGACAAACACCTTTTCAATATCAAATATGTAAGTACTTTTGTGCTTTCTGAGGAGAAAACAAATATAATCACTGAGGAAATGGAGCGCTATCTTGAGAACGGATTGACCATTACTTTCGAGAGACATGAAGAATTAGAACGTTCTGTAAGCGGAAAATTAAAACAGTTTACATCCTTTGTAACCTCAACATCATGAGTAAAGATTTATTGATCATAACCAGTTATTTTCCACCAGAAATTGGTGCTGCATCCAATAGAATCTACCAAATGGCAAATGGATTGCAACAACATGATTTTAATGTAAAAGTTCTCACTCCCTTACCAAACTATCCAACAGGGAAAATATTTGAAGGGTATAAGGGCAAATTCAAACATACATCAGTTGAAAAAGACATGAAGATCTACAGATTGTGGATCTATGCAAGTAATTCTAAAAACAAACTACTTAGATTAGTTGCTATGCTCTCTTATAGTTTTAGTTTGGTTTGGTTTTTTATGTGGAATAAAATTCCTAAAACGGTCATTATCCAGTCTCCTCCTCTACTTGTCGCTTTTACATGTATGTTATTCTTAAAACGAAAAAATAGAAACCTAGTATTGAACGTGAGTGATCTTTGGCCAATAGCTGGTCTTGAACTGGGTGCGTTTAAAAAAAATTTCAGTTATCGGTTATTAGAAAAAATTGAACGGTTCAATTATAACAAAGCAAGTTTAGTTTTAGGACAAAGTGAGGAAATATTGACTCATGTAACTTCAATTTTAAAAGATAAGCCCACATTTTTATATCGAAATTTTCCAGATTTTGAAATCCCTTCATTACAACAAACCAAGACTCAAAACAAACTAAAGATTGTCTATGCTGGACTTTTAGGTATTGCTCAAGGTATTTATAAGCTTTGTAATGAATTAGACTATTCAAATATTGAATTTCATATCTATGGCTCTGGTGCCGAACAATCTAAAATTGAACACTTTATTTCTACACATCCAGAATTACCTATCAGTTTTCATGGTCGAGTTACAAGAGAGGAGCTTCATGTAATATTAATGCAGTATGATGTTGCTATTATTCCGTTATTGAATAGAATTTACGGTAGTGTTCCTTCAAAAATTTTTGAATACGCTCGCTTAGGCTTGCCGATGCTCTATTTTGGAGGAGGAGAAGGAGAAACAATTATTGAGCAAAACAATTTAGGATGGGTTGCTGAAGCTGGAGATTATGATAATCTAAACCATGTGATCTCTAAAATTGATGCTTCTCAAATTTCAGAAACATACAAAAAAAGTATTCAACATACAGCAGTCTCTAATTTTGATTTCACAGAGCAGTTGAAGCGGCTAAAAGGACTGCTTTAATAAGCCTTATCTTCTCCCTTAACAGCATTTACAAACGTTTGTGTAATTATTTTCAGGTCTAAAAGTATTGACCAGTTTTCGATGTAGAAAATATCATATTTTACTCGTCCGATGATGTCTTTATCTGTTTCTATTTCACCTCTAAAGCCACTAACTTGTGCTAAACCAGTAATTCCCGGTTTAACAAAATGGCGTACCATGAATTTATCTATTTTCTTTGCGTAAATGTTAGTATGACTTACCATATGAGGTCTAGGACCTACGACAGACATATCACCAAAAAGAACATTAAAGAACTGTGGTAATTCGTCAATACTGGTCTTCCTAATGAACTTCCCGATTTTGGTAATTCGTTGATCTCCACGAGTAGCCTGAAATAAATGAGCATCTTTATTAGGCGTCATAGACCTAAACTTATAACAGTCAAACTCTTTGTAATTAAATCCATTTCTGGACTGCTTAAAAAACACAGGACCTTTAGATTCAATTTTAATTAAAATAGCGATGATAGGTGTTAGCCATGACAAGATAAATATGATGACAAGACTAGAAAAAAAGATATCAAATATTCGTTTCACAACCATATTGAAAGAGTCCTCCAGAGGGATATCCCTTAATGATAAAATAGGAATATAATCATAGTACTCATACTTAAGTTTTTTAGAATAAATTTCTTTATTGTCAGGGAGAAACTTTAGTATTTTCAAATTGTTATCTGCAAAGTCTACAATTTCACTAATTTGTGAGTTGGTCAACTCAGAGATTGAGCAGTAAATTTCATCGATTTCAGCATCTTTAATATACTCAAAATACGTTTCAATATTGGTGTCCTTTTTATCCTTAAAACAGAACGTCTTTACATGTACGTATCCGTATTCTGGGTTCTTATTGAAAAAGTTTTCAAGTGCATGTGTTTTTTTATTATCTCCAAAAATGACCGTTTTTCTGAAGTTTCCGCCAAAGGATATTCTATATTTTTGTAACAAATAGTAGACTGTAAGCTTAAAGAACGATATGCATAAAAATACAGCAATAATGTATTTAAATATGGTGGGTGGATATATATTCAAATCAGGATAATACCCAGAGAAAGAGAACATTATCAATGTAAACAATACCATTTGCGTTAATGTTAAAGACAATATCTTTACTTCTCTAGTATACCTGTAAACCTCATAAAAATTTGAATACACAGATAAAGTTACCCATGATATTGTAGAAAAAGCCACAAAAACAAAAGGGTCAATATTTTTAAAAAAATACAATAAGGCAAACCCATTAATAATACTTAAATCGATTAAGTATGAAATGGGTCTTAAATAACCTGAATATCTTCCGTGTTTAAATAAGCTCAATTTATGTTTTTATGTGTTTTGAAAAATCTCTATGTTCTTTTTTAAATAAATCTTCTTGAGATAACCCTTGAAAATACTCATAGGTTTTTCTCATTCCCTCTTCTCGGGATACTATTGGCTCCCAATTTAGTAACTTTTTAGCTAATGAGATATCGGGTTGTCTTTGTAAAGGATCATCAACAGGTAATTCTTTATAAACCACTTTTTGCTTAGTATTAGTAAGCTTGATAATTTCTTCTGCAAAATCTCTAATAGAAATCTCATGTGGATTACCAATATTAACAGGATACGGATAATCACTAAAAAGCAATCTGTAAATTCCTTCAATTTGATCATCGATGTAACAAAACGATCGTGTTTGTAATCCATCACCAAAAACAGTCAAATCTTCACCTCTTAATGCTTGCCCCATAAATGCTGGGATTACTCTTCCATCATTAAGTCTCATCCTTGGTCCGTAGGTATTAAAAATTCTAACGATTCTAGTTTCTAAACCATGAAATCTATGATAGGCCATGGTAATAGATTCCTGAAAGCGTTTAGCCTCATCATACACTCCTCTTGGACCAATAGTATTTACATTACCATAATAATCTTCAGTTTGTGGGTGCACAAGAGGGTCGCCATATACCTCAGATGTAGATGCAATTAATAATCTCGCTTTTTTTGCTTTGGCCAGGCCTAATAAATTATGAGTGCCTAAAGATCCTACTTTAAGCGTCTGTATTGGTATTTTTAAATAGTCTATTGGACTAGCAGGTGATGCAAAATGCAATATGTAATCTATGTCTTTTTCAATGTTGATATGCTCAGTAACATCATGCTCTATGAATTCAAAATTTGGATTTGAATTTAAGTGCTCTAGGTTGCGTTTATCTCCTGTTATGAAGTTATCCATTCCAATAACATGAAACCCTTCCTTAATGAAGCGATCACATAAATGAGATCCTAAAAATCCAGCAGCTCCTGTTATGAGTACATTTTTCATTATGAAATATTATGTCTTCCTATCGATGTATATGAAAACCCTTCATTTTTTACGTCATTTACGTCATATAGATTTCTTCCGTCAAAAATCACATGACTTTTCATTTCAGATCTTAATTTTTGAAAGTCTGGTGTTCTAAATATACTCCATTCTGTACAGATAATCAAAGCATCGACATCTGTCAAAGCATCATACATATTGTCGGCATAATAGAGTTTGTCTTCAAATTTTTTCTGGACGTTTGACATTGCTTCAGGGTCAAAAACTCTCATTGAGGCTCCTTTATTTAGAAGATCTTGAATCATGTATAAAGATGGAGCTTCTCTTATATCATCAGTTTCTGGTTTAAATGCCAAGCCCCAGATTCCAAATGTTTTTCCTTTCAAGTCGTTGTTAAAATGAGACTCAATCTTAGGTATCAATATTCTCTTTTGAGTGTCATTGACCTTAATTACAGATTTCAATATGTCAAATTCGTAATTGTTGTCCTGACCTGATTTATATAGAGCTTTAACGTCTTTTGGAAAACAAGAGCCACCATATCCAATACCTGGAAATAAAAATCGTTTTCCTATTCTAGAGTCGGTTCCCATACCCACTCTCACTTTATCTACATCTGCACCAACTTTCTCGCAGAAGTTAGCGATTTCATTCATAAATGTAATCTTGGTTGCCAGGAATGAATTGGCAGCATATTTAGTGAGTTCAGCAGAACGTTCATCCATAACTAGTATTGGATTACCAGAGCGCACAAAAGGCTTGTATAATTTTTCCATGAGATTTGTTGCCCTCTCAGAACTCGAACCTACAACGATACGTTCTGGTTTCATAAAATCGTCAACTGCAAATCCTTCTCTTAAAAACTCAGGATTTGAAACAACATCAAAATCCACATTGGTTTCGTTAGCAATTACAGCTTTTACTTTATCTGAAGTACCAACAGGCACCGTGCTTTTGTCTACAATTACCTTATAATCTTTTATTTCTTTACCTATCTCCTTAGCTACTCCAAGCACATATGATAAATCTGCAGAACCATCTTCATCTTCTGGTGTTGGCAATGCGAGAAAAATAATCTCTCCATGATCTAAACCATCTACCAATGATGTAGAGAAATTAAGCCTGTTAGCTTTAATATTTCTTTCAAATAAAACATCTAGATGTGGTTCATAGATTGGAACAATACCTTGACGCATTTGGTCAATTTTGCTTTGATTGATGTCAATACAAAGAACATCGTTTCCTGTTTCTGCTAAACAAGTCCCTGTAACCAATCCAACATAACCTGTTCCTATTACTGATATTTTCATATATTATTGTTATTATTTTAGTTGACAAATGTAACAAACTATCGATTAATTAATCTAGTTGATTTTTTTTAGTCATTACTTTTTTAAAAAACTCTAAATATTGGTTATTAATTATATCCCAACTGTAAGTGTTTTCAATCTTTTTATTTAAGTTTTTCGACAAGCTTGAGTATTCTAATTTATGTAACGTATCAATATACTCACTTACCTGCTCTGAGTTTTCAAAATAGAAGGCATCTGTTTCTAAAATTGCCTTATTAAAAATGTTGTCATTAGCTACAATTAAAGAATTGGAGGCCATAGCTTCTAATAAAGATGGGTTTGTTCCTCCTACAGAATGACCATGGAAATATAAATTTGAAAAATATCTCAGGTTATTTAAGTGTTCTATATCATAAATACCTCCAAGAAACTTAATGTGGTCATCAGCCTTATATTTATCTTTTAAATATTCACCAAAACTATTGACATCGTGTTTACCAATTACAAGAAACTTGACTTTATTCTTTGCCTTTGAAGCACCATCTAGAATGGTTTCTAAATTATTCTCAGGCTCAAATCGGGCGATTAATATGTTATATTGTTCTCTTTCAACCTTATATAAATCAAGAATTTTTTCATTAGGACTTAGAAAGCAATCAGCTCCATAAGCGATATACTCTGATTCTTTATTGTAGGTTTTGAATAGGTACTCTTGTATTCCGATTGAGTCTGAAATCAAATAATCACTACTGTGTACTGCTAGTTTTTCTGCATACTTTAAAAACCGCCGTACATATTTATTGTATTTAGATCGTTTCCATTCCAGCCCGTCCATGTTGGTAATGATGATTGGTTTTTTAGGCATAAATTTATGCCATACAGAACTACTGGTATACCCTAATTGAAGAATGATATCAAAATCATGTTTTCTGGCGTTTATAATACAGTTATAATCGTAAAAAAACTGGCCTGCTGTGCCAATTTTATCTTCGTAATCTTTACAATAAATTAAATTAACACCGTTGTAATTAGATTCTTTATATGGATGTAATGTTGAGTTGTAGACATAAACTTGATGTCCTTGATTAACTAAAAATACTGAAAAAAATTCAGCAAATTGTTCAAATCCTCCATGATGATTTGGGATACCTCTAGTGCCTAGTATTGCTATTTTCAAGATTGAATGTGTTGAATAAAAAGAGTGAATTAAAGAAATAAAAGAAAATAATGCCTTTGTTTCTTACTAAAACCACTTCGAATATAAAAACAAAACATATCAATAGCAAAAAATAAAAATGAAGTTGATCTTTTTTTAAAATTGCAGTTTTAAAAGAGTAAAATAAATAGGCAACGAAAAATAGAAGCACAAAGACACCATACATAACAAATGTATGAATGTATTGGTTGTGCACATTAAAGTTTTCGTACCAATTAGGCCCTAGATTATAAGAAAAATAATAATAGTTAAAATAGCCTTTTGTATCTCCTTGTCCATAACCAAAAAGTACTTTTTTGTCTTTAACGGTATGGTATAAATTTATTTTTCCTAAAATATACCTTAACTCTAAATCACTAATGTCTGTTTTTTCTTCATAGGTGAAAAGTTTCTTTTTGGTAAAATCATTTGTAGGCTGAAAAGACGCAATATTGTCATTGAATCTTAAACCGTTTTCAAATCTTTCTTTGATAAATGAAATATTATAAATTAATACCGCCAGCACCGAAAATGTCAATATGAAACCTATTTTTCTCTTTTTGCTTTTCACTTTAAAAAAGAAAAAAACAATAAACGAAATAAAATTAAAGGCTAAGACCGCCTTTGAGGCACAAAGCACCAATCCTGAAATTAGGATGAGAATGGATCCGATATAAAGTGGTTTGTTTTTCAATACCTGTCGGATTTCTTTTGACGATATAAAAAACACATAAAACAGAGCAACAGATAAATACATTGAAAAGTATACAGGGTGCTGATCGTACAGTCTTGTAAACTCATGGAATGTGAGACCTTCTATAGAGTTATTACTAATGGCCTTAATAATGGCATAGGTTAATAATATTAGAGTGCTTAAAACTGAACTTAAATAAAAGACTCTAGCAACTTTTGATATGACTTGTTTAGTAATGTTTGTATTTATCATTACTACTGCAATTAACAGAATTAGCAGAGTTAAATCTAAGTGCTTAAACCCTAAGGCGCTGTTTTTACTGAAGAAAGCACTAACTACTGTAATGATAAAAAAAACGATTAAGTACCAGGCTTTGAAATTTTTTATTTTATGAATATTTTCCTTTTGAAAAAAAAGAACATTAAAAGATACTGCCAGAATAATTGCTAAGTTTCCCAAATTAACAGCAAAAGGAAGTGTTGCAGATATCAGGCATAGTAGAAATAACTTAATCTTATCCCTTCTCTTTAATGTAAGATTAACGAGTTTCATCTTAAGATAAAATTAGTTCAATTATTTGTTGAGTTTTAGTTTCCCAAGAATGTGTTTTTAGATCTATTTTGTTTTTGTGATTTTCACAGCTTTTAAGCGCATCTGAGAACTCAGAAGCATTATTAATGATATAAACATGATCTAAAAGGTTTTCCAAGCCATTTGATAGTGTTCCAACCACCTTTTTTTGCGTAGCCAAATACTCATACACTTTAATTGTGTTTGCTCCAGATTTCTTTTTTTCATCAATAACATAAGGCACAGTACAAATGTCGAAGTTCTTCACATAGTCTGGATAAACATCATAATGCTTATCACCTAGGTAGTGTACATTCTCTCGCTTTATGATCTCGTTGAAGATTGTTTTATCTAAAATCTGACCAACAAAAACAAATGAAACGTCTGGCGAGGCTTCTGTGGTCTTATTAATTAACTCAACATCTAATAAGTGAGAGATTTTACCTCCAAATCCTACAATTGGTTTTTTAATTTGAGACAAATCATCAGGTATGCTTTTACTTGCACCAACAAAACGAGATACATCTACACCATTTGCAATCAAATGAATATTTTCAACACCATATTGTGTTTTAAACTCGGATATATTATCCACAGAGTTGGTAATCCAAAAATCACATGTTTTAGAAAACTGCATATAATTCTCGATAATTTCCTCTTTGAGTTTACTGTAAACACTAAACTTCGCAAAATTGTCCCAGGCATCAAAAATAGATACTTTTGGTTTTAGTTTTGATGACAATCTAGATGCAAAAATATTTTGATTTAAAAGAGAGTAATTCTCTTTTATTCCTAAATGAGCTAATGACTGATTTATGAAATTTACATATTTATCACTACCGTATTCAGAAATAAACCAATTGTAATTTTTAAGCGCCTGACCAACAACATCAACAGATACGTAGTCGATTAAGTATGTGTTTTTTGAATATTCATATAATTTACAACCACCATTTGACAAGATAAGTTTTCCTTTTATAAGGCCTCTTTTTCTTTTCAATTGTATTTCTAATAATGTAGTAGGTCTATTAATTATTACACAAATATCTTCACGGGATTTGAAGGCCTCTATAAAATGGGCATCTCGAGTTCTGGAGCCTTCAAGTAAAATTTTTCTCCAATCATGAAATGGTACTATTACTATATTCATGTATTCTTAGTTCTTTTTTGTAGTAAGCTGATAAAAGTAATCATTAATGCTAAATCTGAAAAAATTGTGGTCATAAAAGCATAAATTAAAATCACTACAAATATCAAATTTGTTGTTCCCTTTGATAAGTTTAAGCTGGCTGCAAGTGCATACAAAAGCATCACAACCAAGATCAAACCAATTATCCCAAGGTCGGCATAGGCCCAAATAAGTTGAGAAAAATGTTTTGTGCTTGTAAATTTTCCTTTAAGTACATCAAAATATGAATATGGCCCTTCACCAATTATTCGTAAAGGCTGACTTGTAACATATGTGATTACTACCTGAGGTCTTTTTGCTATTCCTCTTTCGTAATTTCTTAATGACTTAGCTGGATTGTATTCCCTTTCAATAAAATAGACTTCTCTTTCAAAAGCTTTAATATTTCTTAATTGAAAAAAGCCTATTGGTAAAATTATGAGAGCCGCAAAAAAACCAACTATTTTAATACGCTTAGGAAAAGAGTTGTAAATCAAATAAATAATAAAAAAGGCTAACAGTAACTTTGTAACATTTGATTCTGCAACAAAAACCGTTATAATTAGATAGACAAGAACTAATCTTGGATATTTAGTGATTGCAAAGTTTTCGTTGTTTTTATAAACATTAATAATGTTAAACAATAAAAAGAATCCTAAAGAGTGATCTGCTTTCAAAAAGAATGTACCAAACATAAAATCAAAAGAAGCAATTTCCTGACTACTCCTATTAAAACCTATAAAAAAATCAAAGCCTACGTTTTGTATAAGTAATACAGGTAGCTGAATAATAGCAATTAATAAAAACAGCTTACTAATGGCTAGTTTAGCGACATAATACTCTTTGTTGTTTATTTTAAAAAACAAATAACAGCCAAGTGGTACTAAAACGAATATGAGGTAAATAAGGGTCTTAACAAGATTGGTTTTGTTAACGATTCCGCTTATAAGAATAACAGAGATTAGTAATACATGTAAAATGATAACTTTATTCAAAAACAGCTTTCGCTTAACCGCTATGTAGATGAAATAAGTAAGGAAGAATAATGATAATACACCATACGTAAATACAATGTTAGGAATTCCAATAAAAAACTGAAACACTCCGCCTATTAAAAAACAAAAAACAGTAATTAAAAAAAATGAATAGATGTATAATTTGTTGAACTTAATCATGTTTTCATTTTATTGGATGCGGATACAGCTTTGAATATCAATGGTAGCTTCCAAATATTTTTAGGTTTCAATAGTGTTAAAGTAGACAAAAGTATTAAATATAGATATTTATTTAGTGTATAAATCAGCTTATTAGTGACGAAATTTTTTTCAAAATAGATATTGTTCCTCACAGAATAAAATATAGCATTTTTTGATTCGGTAGCAAAAAAGCGTGTTTTAAAAAATGACTTCTCTTTTTTTAAATGAAATGATAGTTCTAAATCCTCAAGAATGCTATCTAAAACTAAAATAATTTTACCTCCATTTTTTGTTATTCGATAGGAAAACTCATGATCATCTGCATAAAGAAACATATCCTCATTTGGCAATCCAATAGTTTCAATTAGCTCTTTTTTAAAAAACATACCTCCATAAGGAGCCACAGCAACTACTCCTGATGAATGATTATTTGTAGTTATTATTTCTTTTGAAAAAAGAGTTCTAACTTTTTTAACAACATGAAATCCTAAAAAAGAGTTCTTAGGACCTAGCATTAAATACGGATTATTTCTTCGAATTGCATCTTTATAAATCCCTCTATCAGGACGATAAGATAACAAAGACACTAAAGGATTATCTCCCTTGACATTGGATTTCCAATAGTTTAATAAGTGATTTAATGCATCCTTTTGTGGTAAATTGTCATCATCAATTAACCATAGGTATTCAATATCTTCTAGAAGTATTCTTTTTATTCCTTCACTAAAACCCTTTGCAGAACCAGAGTTATAGCCCAAATCGTGAAGAATCAATTTTGGGTAATTTTGTTTTAAATCATTAAGTTTTATTAACGTATTTTTATCAACTCCATTAATGACAACTACCATCTTTTTAACAGAAGAAGATTTGAGCGTTTCATCTATTGTTTTAGAAATTAAATCAAACCTGTTTCCATACGTTAATGTTACAACTCCTACGTTTCCTTCAACCATCTACTAAGATTTAAATTAGTAATAGATTGAAGTTCTTTTATATCATCGGCAAAATAATTGTCAATGAATTCCCGCTTCATATCATTATCAACTTTATAGCGTATTTCCTTTCTGTTAATCATATCTATTTTGCTGATAATGGTCTTTCTCAATTGGCTTGACGGAATTAAATGCTTCCCAAATTTTCTGATTAAACCCGGTTTATCTACAAAATCCCTTATCATTTTACTTTTAGGAACCGATGCTTTATTACTATTTACAGCTATTTCGTATTCAAAATCATGTAATCCTAAAAAGGAATTGATTCTATGAATTGTGTTTGATTTATCATCTAGGAAATCGTCTTCAAAACGAAGGAATAAAAAATTAGACATGTCATAGAGCTCTAAATACCTCTTAATTTGTGTACTGTATAAACTCCGACTGCCATAGCTTAAGTAAAGTTGCCCAAATGTATCTTTTGCTCTTTCTTCTTCTTTAAGTATTGCTTCTTTAAATTCTAAAGTTTCAAACCCCCTCCTTTTTGACATCAGGTACTGAGAATATGCTCTATCAAAAGGATTTCTGAAAATCACTATGAATTTAACATCTGGCCCAATATCATTAAAAATTCGTTTTGGCGCATTTTGAGAACACAAGTATTCTGGGTCTATTTCTCCAACCACTTTTCTGTCTTCCAGATCTTTAGGAAACAGTTTAAAGTAATCTTTTAAGTTTCTCGTATATAATTCATCGTGAGAAAAATAATGGGTTTCTTTATTTAAAGGAAGTCCTATTTGCGGATTTTGGCTCAGAATATCATGTAGTGATGTTGTTCCTGATTTTTGCGCTCCAATACAAAAGAAGTCTACCTTATTATTATTTATCATCTCTTAATTTTAAAATTCTAGCAGGTACACCACCTACGATTGTATTTTTTTCTACGTCATTAGTAACTACTGCATTTGCAGCTACAATTGCTCCAGATTGTATGGTTACTCCCTTAGTGATTACAACACCATGCCCAATCCATACATTATCATGAATAGTGATAGGTTGGGTCGATTTTCCCTGCTCAATAATATTTTTATTTAAATCTGAAAAGTTGTGATCAGTATCTCTTATGGAAACACTATCTGCAATCATAACGTTTTTTCCTATAGTGACTCGGTCATTTACTCCAATAACACTAAAAGAACTTATATAAGAATTTTCACCTAAAGTCAATGTGCCAGAGCCTTGAATAATGACATTAGATTTTATCCTTGAGTTGGCTTCAAAAACTACTTTCAATTTCGTTTTCTCCCACCAAAACGGGATAAGTTTAACATGATAACCAATGGTAATTTTACCTTTCTTTTTGATTAGAATGAAATATTTCAACAAAAAAAAAGCAGTGCTTATTCTGTTGTTTATTTTGGAAGCAATTTTGTAAATAATCATATTAATTCTTATTTGAACTAAATGGCAAATAGTAAGTAGTTATACCTAACCTATTCTTTACAAAAATAACAGAAATTAAATTAAGCAAAATACTACTTGATGCTGTAGCAATAGCGGCTCCTAAAATACCATAAATAGGAATTAAAATTAAATTTAGTACAATGTTTAAAATTGCACTAATCAACGTAAAATTTCTTAAATTTTTATGGTGTCCAGTCATGTTCATTATTTGTCCAACACTACCTGACATAGCATTAAAAAACTGTGAAATCATAATGATGACCAAGGCTGTACCTCCAGCAATAAATTCGTCTCCAAAAATCGATAAAACAAACTTATTGGCTATGACTATGATCAACACAATTGGAGCTGTTAATAAAAAAATCAACTTGGTTGATTTGGCAATCATTTGCTTCATTTTATCAAATTGTGAACTGCTGTACAGTTCTGAAACTTTTGGTGCCAATACCAAATTAATGGATGTGATAGCAATAATAGCTATTCTAGCTATTCTAATAACCACATTGTATATCCCAACGTCTGCTTTATCGTTATAATACCCTAACATTAACGTATCGGTCCATCCCATAATAAAAATAAAAGAGCTTGTAGCAAGCATAGGCAAAGAATAGTGCATAAGTTGCTTTACAGGGTACTTTTTTAAATTTGATGTAGGTGAACTGTTTCTGGTCCAGAATAAGCTTAAAACTAAAGCAATTGCAACTCCTATGGCATAGGCTTTAATTATAATGGCGTCATCAACTGTGTGAAACCCATAAAAGGCGATCAAAACCACTAGAGACCCAATTAAAAACGGCGTTACGTGTGATAAAATACCAAACTTAACGATGTCTTTTTTTCCTCTTAAAGTTTCATAGTTCAAACGAAGTAAAACTAAAGGAGCTAAAGTAATAGCTGCGACTATAAAGAACCTGTTAAGGCTGTCATCTTTATAAAATTCAGAGAGAAATTCCGAAGAAAAATAAAGAATCAGAGCTCCAATAACTGAAGACAGTACTATTAAGCTTAAGGATGTTTTTCTAAAGTGATATTTACTTTTGATAGATTGATCTGAAACAATCTTAATGGTAGCATCTGGAATGCCTAAAGCAAACACTAAAGCGAATACATTTAGAACAGTAAAAGCTATTGAAAACCTACCGTAGGATTCGGCTCCAAAACATCTTGATACAATAAGAATAAAAGCATAGCTCAATGCTAGACCCAGTATCTTTAAAGCAAAAGAAAATATCGTTTTTTTGGCAAATTCTCCTTTAGATATATTTTTGATTTGTTGAAAGTAATTCACCTTATTTTCAAAATAGCATTGAGCTTGTCAATGGCACGCGTTTATCTTACTTCTAACTCAAGCTTCTTTCTTAATACTGCTCTGGCATTAAAGTATGGGTCATATTTTCCGTCTACTATTTTACGTTCAATAACACCTGTTTCTTTAATGTAGTTAATGTATTGATTAGGCATGAAGAAGGCATGGAATTCTTCAGCTGTAAGCACCATATTGAAATCTTCATAAGACATATCAACAGAGTTTAAAACAACATCTTCTTCGCTTTTATTAAGTCCGAAATCAATTCTCAAGCTATACGGAAAGATATCTTTAGGCAATAATACTTCTATATCCTGTGCTTTGGAACTCCCTGTAACTTTTTTAGTTACTTTAGTTTTATAGCTGTAAGTTGTGTCGTCATAATCTAAATAGAATACTTCTATGGTGTCATCGTTAGGTATGACCATATTCAAATTGATTTTAAAAACCGACTCTGATTTTGGTTCTTCTTTAATTTGATTATTTGATTCTACAGTAGTATTGGTTTCTTTTTTTTTCTCATCTCCACAACTGGTTAAGCAAATTGTAGAGCACAAGGCTAATAATGTAAATACAATTACTTTTTTCATAATATAAATTTTTGTTAGGTTAAACTATCATTCCGGCAGCCACTGTTTCGTTGGTAGCATCATCTATTAATATAATGCTTCCTGTAGTTCTGTTTTCTCTGTAAGAGTCAACCATTAACGGTTTTGTGGTCCTGATCTTTACTTTAGAGATATCATTCATGGTCAACTCTTTATCTTCAGTAACCCGATCAAGAGTTTCAATGTTTATTTTGTACACCACTTCTTTAATCATTGCTTTTTGCTCATTAGTAGTGTGACGAATACTGTATTTAGCTCTTGGTTTGGCTGGATTATTATGAAGCCAACATAACATCACCTCAATATCTTGAAGCGGTTCTGGTTTGTTATTAGATCTCACGATCATATCGCCTCTACTAATGTCTATATCATCTTCTAATGTAACCGATACAGACATAGGAGCATACGCTTCCTCTAAACTCTCCTCTAAGGTGTCTATGGTTTTTATTTTTGATGTAAAACCTGAGGGCATTACTGTAATATCATCACCAACTCTTAATATTCCACTAGCAACTCTACCTGCGTAGCCTCTATAATCTCTATGGGTTTCATTTTGAGGTCTTAAAACGGTTTGAACAGGAAATCTTGCATCTACTTTATTGATGTCACTACTAATGTGCATCGTTTCGAGTGTGTGCAATAATGGCGCTCCTTGATACCAATCCATATGTTGAGAACGATTTACCACATTGTCTCCATTAAGTGCACTAATTGGTATAAAGCGAATGTCATGAACTAATAATTTAGACGAAAACTCTTCAAATTGATTAATCACTTTATTGTAAGCCTCTTCAGAATAATCAACTAAATCCATTTTATTGATACACACTATAATGTGTGGAATCTGTAATAAAGATGCAATAAATGAATGTCTCTTGGTTTGCTCAATTACACCATGTCTGGCATCAACAAGAATGATTGCAGCATTAGCTGTAGAAGCTCCTGTAACCATATTTCTGGTGTATTGTATATGCCCTGGTGTATCTGCAATTATAAATTTACGTTTCGGTGTTGTAAAATACCTGTAAGCAACATCTATAGTGATACCTTGTTCTCGTTCATCTTTCAACCCATCAGTAAAAAGAGCTAAATCAACGCCATCATGACCTTTCTTTTTACTTGTATTTTCTATTGATTTTAATTGATCTTCAAAAATAGATTTAGAGTCGTATAACAAACGTCCTATTAACGTACTTTTTCCATCGTCAACACTTCCTGCAGTTGTAAAACGTAATAATTGATTATTGTCTAACATTGGTAAATTTTTGTTGTTTAAAAATAGCCTTGACGTTTTCTATCTTCCATTGCTGATTCAGAGCGCTTGTCATCACTTCTATTACCTCTTTCTGTTTGTCTCATTCCTGAGACCTCATCAGCAATTTTTTCTAAAGTATCGGCATCAGACTCAATACCTCCAGTAATGGTTATATCTCCTAAAGTTCTAAAGCGAACCTTCTTAACAACAATTTCTTCATGATCTTCAAGCACTAAAAATTCAGAATTTGGAATCCAACTATCTTGTCTCCAAACTACCTCTCTTTCATGGGCAAAATATAAAGACGGAATGGCAATATTCTCTCTTTTAATGTAGTTCCAAACATCCATTTCTGTCCAGTTACTTATTGGAAAAGCTCTAAAATGTTCGCCTTCAAAATGTTTACCGTTGAAAATATTCCAAAGTTCTGGTCTTTGATTTTTTGGATCCCATTGACCAAAATCATCTCTATGCGAAAAGAAACGTTCCTTAGCTCTGGCTTTTTCTTCATCTCGTCTCCCTCCACCAATAGCACAATCAATTCTATTGAATTCTATGGCGTCTAATAGGGTTGTAATTTGAAGTGCATTTCTGGTTGCATTCTTTCCTCTTTCCTCTGCAACCCGACCCTCATCAATAGATTCTTGAACTGATCCTACAATAAGTTTTACGCCCAGATCTTTAATAATATCATCTCTAAATTTAATAGTTTCAGGAAAATTATGACCTGTATCCACATGCATTAATGGAAAAGGTATTTTTGCTGGATAGAATGCTTTCTTTGCTAAATGTGTAACAAGAATAGAATCTTTACCTCCTGAAAATAAAATTACTGGATTATCAAATTGAGCCCAAACTTCGCGCAGAATAAATATGGCTTCACTTTCTAACTCGTCTAAATAATTTAAATAATATTTACTCATTGTTGAGTTGTAATTTTGGTGTTACAAAATCTATAATTCTTTTTACAGAATCTTCTATAGATTCATTTTCAGTTTTAATCTCAATATCAGGTCGTTCAGGAGCTTCATAAGGAGCAGAAATGCCTGTCATGTTTTTAATCTCTCCTGCTCTTGCCTTTTTATACAGTCCTTTAACATCCCTACGTTCACATTCTTCGATACTTGTATTGATGTAAACTTCGACAAAGTTAACATCTTTAACGATAGTTCTAATGTTCTCTCTATCTTTTTTATATGGAGAAACAAATGCTGCCAAAACAACCAACCCTGCGTCTATCATTAAATTAGAGACCTCAGCTATACGTCTTATGTTTTCAGTACGATCCTCAGGAGCAAAAGAGAGATCGCTATTAATTCCTTTTCTAATGTTATCTCCATCGAGAGAATAGGTTTTAATACCGCTTTCAAACAAGGCTTTTTCTACTAAATTAGCTATGGTAGACTTCCCTGATCCAGAAAGGCCTGTAAACCAAATTAAAAATGAATTGTGATGGTTTGAAGCTCTTCTATCTTTTCTAGAAACCTGATAGTCATGAGCAATAATGTGTTTTGACATATTATTTTTTTTTGCCAAAAAAGAAATGTCTAATTCTACCTAAAGGAAGTTTTAACCATAATCTTTCATGAACGTAATACAATGCGAATTTCGTAAATAATTCTGTAAGTGCAATATATAGTGCAATTTCATCAAAGGCATTAAGAACAGAACCTGAAATTATAAATGTCATTGTTGTTGCAATGATTCGCCATGAAATGGTTTTATGAAGTGTTTGCTTTTGAGTTACTTCTTTGTTTAATAACACTCTTTGCCAGACTCTTTCGTGTAAATAATAAACCACAAATTTTATTAAAAATTCAATAGAGCCTATTTTAATGGCGTCTTCTAAACTACAGTCACCATGTAAACAGGTAATAAGTAGAACAACAAGAATTGTGTCTGTTGTAGCTACAATTCGCCAAGAAATCCCTTTCAAAAGACTTCTGATATGCGACTCTTTTTTGTAGGTGACCATAAAGATTAATTCTTAGAAACTATAAACCATGGGTTTAATAGGTTTTCTTTATTATAAAGTAAAGATTGATTCGTTTCTTTAGAGATAACATCAACTCCAACAGCATTACATATGGCTTGGCCAGCAGCTGTATCCCACTCCATTGTTGGAGCAAATCTAGGATATACATCTGCACTTCCCTCAGCAACTAAACAAAATTTTAAAGAGCTTCCTTTAGAAACTATGTTGACGTCTTTGCCACTTTTCTTAACAGATTCTACGTAGTCCAATGTTTCCTGACTCATATGGGACCGACTTCCAACAACTCCAACGACATTTGTTTCATTTTTTTTAGGCTGAAGTAATGTCGATTTATCCAAAATATCTGACATTGAAGCATCGTGTGAAGATAGGTTTATTTTGTGTGCTACATTTAAGTTGTTGTTAGCATAATACAATGTTTTTGAGGCAGGTACATATATTACACCTAGTTGAGGTACGCCGTTTTTAACCAAGGCTATATTGACAGTAAACTCTCCATTTCTTTTTATAAACTCTTTTGTACCGTCAACTGGATCTACAATCCAACACATATCCCAGTTTTTCCTTGTGGAAAAATCAATTTGTTTATTCTCCTCACTTATTATAGGAATAGCTGTGGGTTTTAAAAAGGAATTGATAATATCATTGGCCCTCTTATCTGCTTCAGTGAGAGGTGATTTGTCATCTTTTATCTCAACATCGAAAGCTGTATCATAAACCTGCATGATTACTTCTCCTGCTTTTAATGATGCTCTAATAGCAATTTCTAGATTTTTGTCTATCATAAATTTGATATTGCAATTTTTAAGCTATCCTTCCAATACGGAATCTCTAGATTAAATGTTTTTTTAATTTTTGTTTTATCTAAAACACTAAAGTGTGGTCTTTGAGCAGGAGTTGGAAATGAAGACGAATCAATTGGATTTACTTTCATGTGATTTGCATTTATTTCAAAAATAGCTTTAGCAAAATCATACCAACTCGCAACACCTTCATTACTGTAATGATATATACCATATGCACTGCTATCTTGGCTTATAATCTGTAACAATGCATCTGCAAGATCTTTGGCATATGTTGGTGTTCCTATTTGATCACAAACAACATTTAACTCATCTCTGTCTTGAGACAACCTTAGCATGGTTCTCATGAAATTAGAATTAAATTCAGAATATAACCAAGACGTTCTAATGATAAAGTGCTTAGGATTAATAGTTGCTAGTTCTTTTTCTCCATCTAGTTTAGTTTGGCCATATACACCAAGAGGATTAGTTTCTGCATCTTCTTTGTAGGCTTTATTATGTTTCCCGTCAAACACAAAGTCGGTTGAAACATGAATCATCCTAACATTGTTTTCTAGTGTCGCTTCAGCTAAATTTCTAACAGCATTTATATTTACTTGCTTTGCATTTTCAATATCACTCTCAGCCCTATCTACTGCAGTATAAGCAGCGCAATTGACACACCAGTCTACCGTGTTTGATTTAAAAAAAAGATCGACTTCGTTTTTATTGGAAATATCCAATCTTTCACGACTTGCGTAGATAAAAGTTAAGTTTTGATAGTTGTCTTTTATAGCATCTATACATTGGCCCAACTGTCCACTTGCGCCTGTAACTAGGACCCTTTTCATAATCTTGCATCAATGAGTTTAGGGAGTGTTTTATCTTTTTCTGAAACAATAAATTCGGTTTCTTCTAATTGCCAGTCTATAGCTAATGTTGGGTCGTTATAAATAATTCCTCCTTCGGATTCTTTATTGTAATAATTATCGCATTTATATGAAAAAATAGCCACATCACTCAAAACTATAAATCCGTGGGCAAAACCTCTTGGAACAAATAATTGTCTTTTATTCTCCTCAGATAATTCTACACATACGTGTTGACCAAATGTTGCTGAACCGTCTCTTATATCTACTGCAACATCTAAAACTTTACCTTTGATTACTCTAACGAGTTTTGCTTGAGAAAACTCTCCTGTCTGATAATGTAATCCCCTTAAGACGCCTTTAGTAGAATAGGATTCATTGTCTTGAACAAATATTGTTTCTTTTCCAATAATTTGATCAAATGCTTTTTGATTGAAACTTTCAAAAAAATACCCTCTGCTATCATTAAAAATTCGGGGTTCAATTATAAAACAACCCTTAAGTTTTGTTTCCTCTGTATGCATTATTTGTTTTTAAGTAGTCCTAACAAGTTTTTCCCATAACCACTTTTCATTAGTGGTTTAGCCAAATCTTTAAATTGAGATTCATTGATGTAGCCCATTTCAAAAGCAGCAGCCTCAATAGATCCTATTTTTAACCCTTGACGCTCTTCTATAACCTCAACAAATTGTGAAGCTTGCATCAGCGACTGAAACGTTCCTGTATCTAGCCATGCTGTTCCTCTGTCTAGAATACTAACATTAAGCTTATTTCGTTTTAAATATTCTTTATTTACATCAGTAATCTCAAGTTCACCTCTGTCACTAGGACTTATATTTTTAGCTATATCAACAACTGAATTATCATAAAAATAAATACCTGGTACTGCAAAATTGGATTTGGGGTTTTCAGGCTTTTCTTCAATTGAAATCGCTTGTCCGTTATCATCAAATTCAACAACACCATAGCGTTCTGGGTCATGAACTCTATAAGCATAAATAATTCCTCCGTCAGGATCATTATTAGCCTGAAGAAGTTTAGATAGTCCTGATCCATAAAAGATATTATCTCCTAAAATAAGTGCTGCCTTTTCTTCACCAATAAAGTCGGCACCAATAATAAAGGCTTCAGCTAAACCTTTTGGAGCCTCCTGAACAGCATACTCAAACTGACATCCATATTTTTTTCCATCACCAAGCAACTCTTTGAACAGCGGTAGGTCTTTAGGTGTAGAAATAATTAATATTTCATTTATTCCTGCATACATTAATGTGGAAAGTGGATAATAAATCATTGGTTTGTCATAAACAGGCATTAGTTGCTTGCTCACAGACAATGTTAACGGATGCAACCTAGTGCCTGATCCTCCTGCTAAAATAATTCCTTTCATTCTTTAACTATATTGCTTTTCGTAGTATAATTTGTATTCGCCACTAGTGACATGATTTAGCCAAGTTTCATTTTCTAAATACCAATTAATGGTTTTTTCTAAACCTTGTTCAAACGTAACTGATGGTTGCCAGCCTAACTCATTTTTAATTTTTGAGGCGTCAATTGCATATCTTAAGTCATGACCTGGACGATCTTTAACATAAGTTATCAACTCTTCAGAAGAGCCTTTTTCGCGTCCAAGTTTTAAATCCATTTGTTGGCATAATAACCTCACTAAATCAATATTCTTCCATTCATTAAATCCTCCAATATTATAGGTTTCACCTAGTTTGCCTTCATGAAACACTAAGTCAATAGCTATTGCATGATCTTTAACATAAAGCCAATCTCTTGTGTAATTTCCGTCTCCGTAAACAGGTAGTGCTTTCTTGTTAATAATGTTATTTATAAATAAAGGAATAAGCTTCTCTGGAAACTGATTTTGACCATAGTTGTTTGAGCAGTTAGTTATGACGTAAGGCATATTGTAGGTTTCGCCATAAGCTCTTACGAAATGATCTGAACTTGCTTTTGATGCTGAATATGGCGAATTTGGATCATAGGGAGTGCTCTCAGTAAAAAGCCCAGTTTGTCCTAAAGATCCGTATACCTCATCTGTACTTATATGATAAAATAATTTATCCTCAAAATTATCTTTCCAACAGTTTTTAAACGCGTTCAATAAAGCTACTGTTCCAATAATATTAGTTCTAACAAATGCTAAGGGATCTTTAATTGATCGGTCTACATGAGATTCTGCAGCCAAATGAATTACACTATCAAATTTATGTTCTGAAAACAGATTATTGATAAAGTCTTCATCTGTAATATCTCCTTTTATAAATGTATAATTGGTTGCATGCTCAACGTCTGAGAGATTTTCTAAATTTCCGGCGTAAGTCAATGCATCTAAATTATAGATGTGGTAATTAGTGTATTTCTCAAGAAACCGTCTAACGACATGTGAACCAATAAATCCAGCGCCTCCTGTAATTAGTATTTTTTTATTCGTCATAATTTTTAACAAAGGTTACGGTTTTTCTAACCACAAAAATGAAACATAAAAAAATCAAAGACAAGGCTGGTAGAATAATTACATATTTATTTAGAATACTTCTAGATATACTTCCTATTTCTTGAAAACCTGAAACTGTATCGAAAAAGACATCTTCTTCAACTTTTCGCTCTTCTAAAACCCTTAATTCGCTTCTTAGTTGTAATTCCTTATTTAATAATTCAAATTCTCTTGTTTTTGCTTTTTCGGGTTCTATAGAGAATCCTTCTCCTAAGCTTATAGAGTTACTGCTTGATTTAGAATTTTCTTCCAAAACTCTAATATACACGTCTTGTAGAGAATCTACTGCTCTAATAGAAGCTAGAATACTTTGCTTTTGTAAGTAGATTAACGAATCTCTTTTCTTCATTTTCTTCTCAGAGTACGTGTTCTCAAATGATGAGTTTAATCCTTCCTCTAAGCTTTTAAAAATATCCTTTTTTTCAGCCTGAACAGTTATTTCATAGAAATCTGAAGAATAGATGTCTCTGTTTTCAATAAAATCATCATAGCTGATATCTTGAGCTCTGATACTATCTAATGATTTTAAATAAGAATCATACTGTTTTATCTTATCATTCTCACTTTCTGGTCCAATATGAATTTCAAATTCTCTAATTTTTTTAGCATCCTCTACCGGAATTTTAAAAACGTCAGATAGGGTTTTATGGTTTCGATTTGAAATTAAGGCATTAAAGTAATTAATGTTATTTACCAATTGATATTTGGAATCAAAATAAGGCTTTACATACATCGATGACCTATAGACTTCTGCAGTAGTCTTTTCTAATCCGTAACCTGCAATTGCAGAGATAATTAAAACTATAGAAATTAGCTTAATATTATCAATAAGTGCTTTTAACAAGAAAACGAAAAAAGATAATATGGATTTTAAAATCGAAGAGAAAAAATTATAAATTCTGGAGAATAGTTTCCCTATTAGACTAAAAAAAATAACTAGGTCTATCTCGTCTGAGGTCTGTTTATCTTTAGTATTTTCACTCATACTTCTAAATTATGTATTAAATATTTGTTGCAATATTTTTCTTGTGATCAAATATGTTGGCTTAACTCCAGAAGTGCCTAAACCTCCAGAAGCTAACGTGCTTCCGGTCTCTAAAGGATTATCACTTGCGTAGTAAGCATATCTTACTTTTACATTAGGGTTGATGCTTCCTCTTACCTTAGAGGCAGCTTGAATTGCCTTTTGATAATGTGCTCCTTCCATTTCAAGACCAATTACATTCCATGTCGAATTGTAAAAGAATTTCAAAATTTCTTTATTTTGAAGTGATGTTCCTAAAACAGTAATCATTGAACCCTCATATACATCTACACCTTGTCCTTCCAGGTCTGATTTAGATAATTCATTTTCAAAAGGGTAGTTGTCTGCTGTCCCCTCAAAAATATGAGCCGAAGGAATCATAATATCTCCTTTTCCTCCTTCAAGAATTCCAGCCTTCCCCATGATAGAAACAGATTCAACATTTAAATGTACTTTCTCACCATTTACCTTTATTGGCTTTAAAAGCTCATCTATAGTCTCATATGCCTGTTCGCCAAATGCGTAATCCATTACGAATATGACAGGTTTTTCGGCCTTTTTAAATGCATCACTAACCTTAATATCTGTTTTTGAAAAATCTATTTTTTCAGTGTCAAAAATTTGAACATCTATGTTGGTTCCAGAAGAGTCTTTAATATAGGTCATTCCAAACTGCAACGCTTCTTTGGTTATTTTATTGCGTAAAGCCTCATTTTCTTTTTTGCTTACAGATTCATAAACCTCAAAAACATCTTTTTTTGAAGTCAATGTTTTAAGTGCCATTGGTACAAAAATAGAGTTCATTACACTATGCATATTGGCACTAATGACATGTATAGGACGATCAAGAAGATTGTTTTTATGTAATATCTCTTTAATGTTATCTGCCCAAATCTCTCCATGAATGTGGTGTCCTAAGCGCTCTCGAAGCACAGGACTAAAGGTCACAGTTCGTTTTTTATTGTTAATTACTTCCTCTATAGCAAGCTTTCCTAACCAATAAATGATGTGAAGTAAGCGCTCTGGCTTTACTTTTGTAGAAAACTGGGCATGAGCTCCTGTGAGCTCTTCAAAAGTTCTTCCAAGAATATTAGCTGTATGAGTAATTGCTATTTCTCGTTCTTTTTGTGTTAATTTCTTCTTAGAAAGCACTGCCTTTTCCAACTTGATCCAATCGCGAATTGTAGCACCTTGATCATCTATTAAAACACGCTTACTTATTTTGTGAGACTCTACAAATAAAAACGTAAGGTGCGTTAGTATATCATAAATCTCTGAGCGACCTCTTGTGATTTCAATATTCATTTGCTCGTCATCGATGCGGTAACAATTACGTCGTCTTTTTGGAGGAATAATAGGTTTAAAATGAGAGTTGCCATACCCTTCATCACTAGTAAGGTTAATAAATGTACATTCTTCTATACCTTCCGGAAGACGTTCAATTACATATAATAACCCTTCTAACTCTGCTTTTTCTTCAGCAATAGACCCATATATTTCAGGTCTTAATAACAGTAAAGATTCCCTGAGTGTCTCTCCTGAAACTCCCATAGGTTTATAAAAACCACGATTAAAAAGGTGCCTCATCGTGATATACATTCTTTCAATAGCATTTGAGCTCTCTTGAGCTCTCGTTCTTTCATGATGTTTCTTTTTACTCATACGCTTTGGTTTGCGGACAAATATAGTATTATTTAGTCAATTTTTGAGCGTGTAGAGCGTCAGCAATTGTTCTGTCATTAGAAAGCCTTGGAATCTTGTTTTGACCACCTAATTTTCCAATAGATTTCATATAGTCTTGAAACCCGTTTTTCTTGATTGGAGTGATTTTCAATGGCTGTAGTACTTTTCCAACTATAAGATCATAATAATAACTGTTTTGTTGCTGAAGCGATCTGTCTATTGCTTTAGCTAAAACTGAAAGATTATCAGGTTCATTCTCAAACTCAATAAACCACTCGTGGTATGGAAGCCCTGAGTCTGGATTTATCTGTGGTGCAACTGTAAATTCTGAAATACTTGTAGAATTGTCCTGTACAGACTCCTGAAGGGCTTGTTCTACCTCTTTGCCTATGACATGTTCGCCAAAAGCAGAAATAAAATGTTTAATTCTTCCTGAAACAATAACTCTATATGGTTTTACAGAAGTAAACTCAACAGTATCTCCAATGTTATAAGCCCATAAACCAGCGTTAGTAGAAATGATCATTACATAATTTACTCCAACCTCAACGTCTGCAATAGTGATTCGTTTTGGGTTGTCATCAAAGAATTTATCAGCCTCTATAAACTCATAAAATATTCCTGAGTTAAGCTGTAGTAGCATCCCTTTTTCATTTTGTCGATCTTGATATGCAAAAAAACCCTCACTCGCTGGATACAATTCAATACTATCCACTTTTCGACCAATGAGGTTTTCAAACTTCGATCTGTAAGGTTCATAATTAACACCTCCGAAAATGAATAGGTTAAAGTTTTTAAATACCTCACCAACCTTTTTTCCTGTTGTCTCATGAATTTTTTCAAAATACATCTGAACCCATGAAGGAATTCCCGAGATTACAGTCATGTTTTGTGGTAAAGTTTCCTCTACAATCGCTTCTACTTTAGTTTCCCAATCGTCAATACAATTGGTTTCCCAAGAAGGCATTCTATTTTTTTGAAGATACTTAGGAACATAATGTGCTACTATACCAGATAGCCTTCCTAATTGAACTCCATTTTTTTCTTCTAAAACAGGACTTCCCTGTAGAAAGATCATTTTTCCATCTACAAACTTACTGTTACCTGTTTCTGCTATATACATCAAAATAGCATTTCGTGCGGCTTCTACATGTGTTGGCATACTTTCCTTAGTGAGAGGTATGTATTTAGCTCCAGATGTAGTTCCTGATGTTTTTGCAAAATATAAGGGTTTACCTTTCCAGAGAATGTTTTCTTCTCCAGCAACTACCCTGTCTACGTAAGGTTTGAGTGATTCATAATCTCTTACAGGAACACGCTCAATAAAGTCGGCATGAGTTTTAATAGAGTTAAAATCATGATCTTGGCCAAATACCGTTTGGCTTGCATCTTTTATTAGTTTTTGAAAGACTTTCTCTTGAGTTTCAACAGGTTTTCTGGACCATTTTAAAATGGATCTTTTTACGTTTTTTGCAAACAGCTTTGCTAGCGAAGATTTTATGGATAGCATTAATTGAAGTCTATAAATTTGGTAGGATCTACAGCATATCCTCTACTCCAGAGTTCAAAATGCAAGTGTGGTCCTGTGGTTAATTCTCCTGTGTTTCCTGCCAAAGCAATTACTTCTCCAGATTTAACCAAATCTCCTTGTTGTTTAGTTAATGAAGCGTTGTGTTTGTAAACTGATATCATGTCGTAACTGTGTTCTATAATTACAACATAGCCCGTTTCGGCAGTCCATTCAGCAAAGATTACTGTTCCGTCTGCTGTTGCTTTTACCGGAGTGTCTTTTGCAACGACTATATCTACTGCAAAATGTTTTTCTTTGATATCATACCCTTCAGATATTGTTCCATTTACAGGTGGAAACAACACAAAATTGGAAGATGATATAGTAGATTCAAAGACATTATACTTGTCTTCTTTATCTACCAGTTCTCTAAGTAACGAATCTTCTTTAGTGGGTTTAAGGTCGATGTCTCCAGCATCAATACTTGCAGCATCAATTATCGAATCCCGATTAAAATCAACAGAACTTACATCTCCTGTCAACACTTTTTTTATTGAGGCGTAATATTGTTCATTTAAATTGATCACATTTTGCAAAGAGTCTGTCTTATAGTTTAAGACTGTGGCTTGTTTTTTTAATGCTGTGGAAGAGTAACCAGGAATGTACTCTTTAAGTGATGTGAATGCAATCAAAAAGATAGTTCCTGCAATTAATAAAATAGTCCCTAAAGACACAATCACAAAAACATTAAGTCGTGTTAATTTTATAGCAAAGCGTTCCTCAAAAGTATCTTCATTTAAGACAACTAATCGATACTTGTGAAGTAGCTTTTTTTTGAATTTTTTTTCTTTCGTTTTTTTTGCCATTATCCCACAAAATTAAATAAAATAAGTCCAAGTTACTGAGATGACTCTTAAAGTTTGGGTTTAAACGTTTATTTTGAAGTTTAATTATTAAATTTGTAGCTCAAAATAATACATTATGATAGCGTCAAGCATTTTTTTAGCTTTAGGAGGATGGCAAATAGCCTTAATAGTAGTCGTTGTTTTACTATTGTTTGGAGGTAAGAAAATACCAGAACTCATGAGGGGTCTTGGTAGTGGTATTAAGGAATTTAAAGATGCCAGTAAAGAAGAAGATACGTCTTCACCTACAGATAAAAAAGAATAGTTACAACCATATCCTAAAAAAAGCCAACGATTACGTTGGCTTTTTTTTATTTTATTTTTAGCGATTTAATTATTGATTCGAGCTCAAATATATAGTTTCGCTTAGCAACTGATGGAGCAAAAACATAGCCCTCAGCGATAATGTATCTATCATTTATTTTGTCTTCAATGGCATAATTGATAAATGGTCCTGACATAAAAGCATTTTTTACATCCCATAGGCCTTTTGTTTCAATCGTAGGTTTATTATCAATTATAGCATCAAAAATAAATGGAGAAAATTTATCTTCTGACCCCATATATGACCCTTCAAGCGGGCCTTCGATATGAATCTTTCCTACAGAATCTCTCAATCTTAATATATCTAATACGGTACTATCTCCTTTTCTTATAGCAGATAAAGGCACTTCATAAAGTACAATATCCACAGTTCCTGTCTCTATATCACGTCTTAACCAAAAGAAATCATCCTCATGCTTCGCTATTCTATAAGCTGTGGGAAACTTCATTGAAAGACCTAACTGTTTTTTTAAAGGTTCGTCATTAAATAACGATTTTGATATACGTCGCTGTTTTTCTTTGATCTCTTCTTTGTTAAAAGCATCAATGATTTTAGCCGCATTTTTTTTGATCTCTTGTACAATTTCTTCATTAGTTTGCCCTGAAATTACAACCATGGTTTGAGGTCTTGCATAAGCGTCTTTTGCAATACTTGTTCCTGCATCTGTTCCCTTCTCAATTTTTAAAACTGTCCTGTTTTTCTTTGCAAAGCCAGAAAACACTGAAGGCGGCATCTGATTCATTGAAAAATAAGGCTCTTCTTTAGATAAGCCTTCAACTGGAGCCGCAAGAACATCTCTAATGGCTTCTCCAACACTGTCTTCCCATAATTGATTATCGGCAACGACAACAAGATTGTTTATGTTTCCTGAAGATTTTGATACATATCGTTGTTGTTCTTTATCATTACATGAATTAAATAAAATTACAACTAATAATATGCTTAATACGTTCTTTATCATATGTATGATTTTTAATTTGCCTACTTTGATACTATAAGCGTCATTCCTATTTTTAGTTTATTGCTACTAATATCGTTCCAATCTTTAATATTTTGAATAGAAACTCCAGGAAATTTTTGAGAAATACTCCAAAGGGAATCTCCTTTCTTTACTCTGTAAGTGGATTTGCCCTCGGTGTTAATGGTTTTCTTAGGCTTACTAATACTAACTTTTTTACCAGATGTTGTTGAAGGTTTTCTAGGATAAATCGTTAGCCTTTGTCCTATTCTTAAATTATTACTTCTAAGTCCGTTCCATTTTTTGATTTGGCTTACTCTAACTCCGTATTTTCTGGCAATCTTTCCAAGGTAATCTCCAGATCTAACTCGATATCTAATCTTGCTATCTGCTTCAAAAAACTGTGGTAGTGGCTTTTCACGTTTCTTTAATTCTTCTTCAACAAAAGCATAGATTTGGCTTTCATTTGTTACAAATTTACCAACTGCTTCTCTAGGTAACCTCAAGGTATAATCTTCACCTTTTATAAAAGGAATAATATCTAATTTGTAAGATGGATTTAAAAACTGTAGTTCTTCTATTGGAACGCCAACCAGTTCCGAAACCTGATCTAAAGAAATCATTTTTTTAACATGGATAGTATCTGTCTCAACATAATGGTATTTAGGTCTGTCTTTTTTAAAACCGTGTTCTTCTGCGAATTCAAAAATATACATTGTTGCTAAAAATGCTGGAAGATATCCTGCTGTTTCACGTGGAAGATGTGGTCTTATATTCCAATAGTTTTCATAACCTCCAGAACGACGTATAGCTTTTGTTACATTTCCAGGACCAGAGTTGTAAGCGGCTAAGGCTAAATCCCAATCACCAAAAATTTTATATAACTTGGCTAAATATTTGCTCGCCGCTTCTGTAGATTTTATTGGGTCACTACGCTCATCAACATAACTACTTACATTAAGACCGTACTCCTTTCCTGTTCCAAACATGAACTGCCACAGACCAGTAGCGCCTACTCTTGACTTAGCTCTAGGCTTTAAAGCCGATTCTACAATCGCCAGATATTTTATCTCTAAAGGGATATTGTAATTATCTAATGACTCTTCAAACAACGGAAAGTAATAATCGCTTAATGCCATTAAACGAGACATAGATGTTCGGCGGTTTTTTAGATATCCTTTTATAACACTCTCTAAAGATGGGTTATATTCAATATTAAATGGCGTTCTCGCATTGAGTCGTTTTAATCGGGCTTTTAAAGTATCAGTGGTTAATTCCGGATAATCGACAGGCTCATATTTCAATTCTGAAACCGACTTGTAAATAGTGTCGTAAAGGTTATTGCTATATAGTTCTTCTAACCATTTTTTATCAATCTCAGCAGCTAGTTTGTGATCTTCAAGTGTTTTAACATTAGAAGAATCATTTACTGGTTTTATATTAAGATGTTGTTTAAAATAGGTTTTACCGTCTATAATGGTATCTACAACGTAGGTTTCGCCTTCAACAAAATCAGATTCTGTTAGCCTTTTATTTTGAGTTGCCTTCGGAATAGAATCCTGACCAAAACTAAATAAACTACACAACAGAAAGCTAAATGTTAGGGTTATCAGCTTATGGTTCATTGGTTTAGTATTTATCTATCGTAACGATAGGTCAGCTAAAATCGTATTTTATTTGTTAAAATGAAAGTTTAATAAGACAATTTAACATGAATTGTAAGATTCTTCCGAAGTAAGATCGCTATTTAGTATGTGCAACTATTCTAAAATAGCAGCAATTCCTGGTAGGGTTTTACCTTCCAGACTCTCCAACATAGCGCCTCCTCCTGTACTTACATAACTCACCTTATTTTCAAAACCAAATTGTTTTACTGCAGCAACAGAATCTCCTCCTCCTACAAGAGAGAAAGCTCCATTTTTTGTAGCTTCTGCAATTGAGTTCCCTAGAGCTATTGTCCCATTTGCAAAAGTTTCCATTTCAAAAACTCCTAATGGTCCATTCCACAATATGGTTTTGCATTGTAAAACTACATCGTGAAAATGTGCTTTAGACCTTGGACCTGCATCTAGACCTTGCCAACCTTGGGGAATTTTATCAACATCCATAATTTGGGTGTCAGCATCATTACTAAATGCGTTTGCTGCAAGAACATCAACAGGTAAATGTATCTGTACATTTTTTTCTTTAGCTTGTTTTAAAATATCTATTGCAAGCTCCATTTTGTCGTCCTCGCAAATGGAGTCACCAACATTTCCGCCTTGAGCTTTAATAAACGTAAAAGTCATTCCGCCTCCAATAATCAAATGATCAACCTTGTCCAAGATGTTTTCAATAATAGTGATTTTTGAAGATACTTTAGCGCCTCCAAGCACAGCTAAGACTGGTTTTTCACCTGTTTTCATGACTTTATTAATACTGTCTATTTCTTGTGCGAGCAAATTTCCGAAGCATTTTCTTTGATCAAAAAATTGTGCAATAATTGTAGTTGAAGCGTGTGCTCTATGAGCTGTTCCAAAAGCATCGTTGACAAAAATATCACCTAATTTTGAAAGTGCTTCAGCAAAATTCTTATCACCTTGCTTTTCTTCATCGTGGAAACGCAAATTTTCCAATAATAAAATCTCTCCTGGATTTAAATTTTGAGCAGCTTCTTCTGCCGTAGGCCCTACACAGTCTTCGATGAATTTTACCTCAACACCTAAAATATCCTCAACTTTATTGACAATATGTTTTAGAGAAAACTCTTCTTGAACTCCTTTAGGTCGTCCTAAATGAGACATTAAAATGCAGCTTCCGCCATCTTCCAGAATTTTGATAATTGTTGGTTTGGCCGACACAATACGTGTTGCATCAGTTACTTCAAATTTATCGTTTAAGGGTACATTAAAATCAACACGAATCAATGCTTTTTTGTTGTTGAAATTGAAGTCGTTCAAAGTTTTCATTTGCTAGGATTTAATAAAATAGAAACACAAATGTAACCAATAAAACCAACCGATAAAAGTTGTTTATTAACGAAAACGATTGCATAGATTATATCTCTAAACATTTAAAAAAAATATGTAGGTTTGCTTTATGTTATTCTCAGAAATTTTTGGTCAAGACCACATCAAAAATCACCTTACAAAAAGTGCTGATTTTGGACGTGTTCCACATGCGCAGTTATTTGTGGGACCTGAGGGTTCTGGCACCTTACCAATGGCAATTGCTTATGCTCAATATGTATTGTGTAACAATACAAATGGAGAAAATACTGAAGGGAATGAAGCTTGCAATTTAAAGTTCAAAAACTTGTCGCATCCTGATCTTCATTTTGCATTTCCTGTAGCAACCAACGACAAGGTTAAAAGTCACCCTGTCTCTAATCACTTCATGGAGGAATGGCGACAACTTATTAATAATCAGCCTTATGGAAACTTGTTTGATTGGTATCGCATTCTAGGAATTGATAACAAACAAGGTCAGATTGGTGTTGACGAAGCACAAGATATAGTAAAAGCATTATCATTAAAGTCTTATGAAGGTGGCTATAAGGTCATGATTATCTGGATGGCAGAAAAGATGAACACATCGGCTGCTAATAAACTTTTAAAGCTTATCGAAGAGCCACCAAATAAAACGATTTTTATCCTCATTGCTGAAGATGATGAACAGATTATTAACACGATTAGATCGCGTTGCCAGATCTTACATTTTCCGCCTTTAGCTGAAGACGTAATTAAAGGCGCATTGATGAAAAATTATCAAATTCCAGAGACAGATGCTATTAAAATTGCACACCAAGCTAATGGAAATTATAATAAAGCCTGTGATTTAGTGTACAGCGATAGTGAAGACACTCAGTTTGAAGAATGGTTTGTGTTTTGGATTCGATCTGCCTTTAAAGCAAAAGGTAATAAAAGTGCCATTCATGATTTAATATCCTGGAGCGAAACTATAGCGAAAACAGGTCGAGAAACTCAAAAGCAGTTCTTAAGCTTTTGTCTCGATTTTTTTAGACAAGCTCTAATGCTTAATTATAAAGCAAATGACTTGGTTTTTATGGAGCCAAAAACATCATTTAAGATCGAAAAATTCGCGCCTTTTGTCCATGGTAATAATATAATGGAGATCTCCAACGAACTTCAAGAAGCCATATACCATATTGAACGAAATGGAAACTCTAAAATTATTCTTACCGATCTGTCAATTAAACTGACAAGATTATTGCACAAAAAAGCCGATTGATAACAACCGGCTGATATTGATGTTTTAATAGAATTCTGTTTAGTCTTCTTTTTTGTACTTAGAATTTAGTGCCTCTATAACAGATTGAGTGATATCATTAGCTTCTGAACCGTAAAGCACACTACCAGCATCATTAGCTCCTAAAATATAAGTGTAAGCGTTTTTCTTTCCGTAGTCTTTCACAAAAGCTCTAACTTCCTTAACCAAAGTATCTATTTGTTTTTGTCCCTCTGCTTTCAAGTTTTGCTCCTCTACGCTAATTTGGTAATCTTGCATTTGCTTCTTCTGAATTAATAACTGATATTCAGCTTCAGCTTTCTTTTTTGACATTGTAGCCGATTTTGTTTGAAACAATTGAGCTTCCATCTGAATTGCCTTATCTAAGCTATCTGCTTTTTTACTGAAGTTATCAATTTTTACCTGAAATCTTTTTTCGAAGTCTTTTTTCTTTTGAAATTCAGTAACAACTTTATTGTTATCTACAAACGCAATTTTTTGCTGTTCTTGGCAAGAAGTTAAAACGAGCACAACAGATAATACACTTAATATTTTTTTCATTTTAGGCTTTGTTTAATTTTTTGCAAATGTATGAAAGTGAATGAGTATTTTATCAAAAAACTCAACTATAAAATATATTTATGGATTTTGAAATCCATATTTTCAAAAACTATTGAAAACCAACAACAGAAATGCGGTTTTAAAACACAAAAAGAGCTAATCAATCTCATTATGTTACTTATCAGCTCAAACTCGCTTAAATCGCCTTAAAATTGTTTTTTGTGCTTTTTGATCACATAAATTAGAGAGGAGTACTCTCCAGATTGTCTTGCCTTGATATTTGACCTCCATCCAGTCCAAATAGCCTTAATTGGATTCATTTTTCCTGTTTTATACTTTTCAGAAAGTAATGACACATAATAGGAATCAAAAACCATAGGAACTGTTTTCTCAACTTCCATGTCTTTTTTAGCAATGAGTTTAGAAATTGCTGTTTGAGAAAAATGCCACAAATGTCTGGGCACATCGTAAGCTGCCCAGAACTGATTATAATGTATAGCATCGTAACTTTTATAATTTGGTACTGCTATAACCAATCTTCCATTTGGTTTCAAAAGAGATTCAAAAATTGAAATGTGCTCGTCTAATTTTGGCAGATGTTCTAGAACATGCCAAAGCGTAATAACGTCAAAAGATTCTAATTCGAACTTCAATAAGTGCTCAATATTAAAAACCGAATCTCTGGTTTTAGTATTTGCAATTGTTCTTGCATTTTGATTGGGTTCAATTCCATGAACATTCCAGTTATCATCTAATGCAACTTTTAAAAAGTCACCAGTACCACACCCAACATCCAGAAGATTTTTTTCTAAAGTATTAAAAGAGTTTATAAGTTTTAGTTTCCGTTTCAAAGCAATTGACTTAACAAAATGATATACTTTTTCAAGAACATTTCGTTTTGCGTCTGTGTGAGAAATATAATCTTCGCTCTCGTAATAATCTCCTAGTTTATGTTCTGGAGGCTGCGGATAGGTTTCTAACATATCCATAGATTGATTATGAATTAACTGAAACTCTTCTCCAGAAACAGAATAATCTTTTACGGTCAAATACGTTTTGTTTTTAGGTGTACTCAAGGTATGGTTGTTTTGGAAGATGCTATCTTAATCTTAAACACCTCAAATATATTAATAAGCTTTAAATCCCATTCTCAGATCGTCCAAATATTTAATAACAATATTTCTATAAAACGATTTGGTTTCTAAGGCATCAACACCATTAATATCTGTTATTGTAATACTGATAAAACGCTTAAGCTCTCCGTTTTTAACTAGCTTAGGATCTTTCTTTTTAAAAATGAAATCTGTGAGATCTAAATATGAACTAGAATCTTCTTCGCTTAAGACAGAGACATAAAATGTTTCGTCTTTAATAATTGCCGTAAAGTTTTCGGGAGTAAAGCCTTTAAGATGATTGTACCTGTCTCTAAGATAATTTAAAAAATAGCTTCTGTCTTTATGAATCTGAAATGTAAATACGTGCGAAGGTTTGTGTGTATTGTTCTTTTGTTTTACCTCCACTATGTGATATCTATTAATGTCATCAACAGATTTTATAGACACACATGACAAACATACTGAAAAGAAAACAACACATATGATATGGTTTTTCATAAGAGTTTTTAGATGTTTAATAATCAAAAATCATTCCGCAGGAACAACTGTTCCACGTGGAACACTTAGTTATTTATCGACCTAAATAAACAAGTAACACCGAGACATCTGCTGGAGAAACACCTGAGATTCTAGAAGCTTGAGATATGGTCACAGGTTGTATCTTGGTTAGTTTTTGAATCGCTTCAGTACTCATTGACTTGAGTTTAGTATAGTCAAAATTTGCAGGGATTTTGACATCCTCCAGCCTATTTAATTTATCAGCGTTGTTCTTTTCCTTTTCTATATATCCAGAATACTTAATCTGAATTTCGGTTTGCTCAATAACTTCACGATCTAAATCATGTTCCTGAATATAGTTTTCTACAGCAGCAAAACGTCGCATATCTTCAGTAGTTATATTAGGCCTAGAAAACAACTTAAACATTTTATCAGATTGCTTTACAGGCGACGAATTTTTAGCCTCTAAGACAGGGTTGGCCTCTTCGGGTTTTACACTGGTTTGTCTAAAAAAGTTAACAAAATTATCAGATTGCTTCTGCTTCTCTTCCATTCGTCTTAACCTTTGTTCTCCAGCTAATCCTAAATCATATCCTTTTGGAGTTAACCTAAAGTCTGCATTATCTTGACGTAATAGGGTACGGTATTCTGCTCTTGATGTAAACATTCGATATGGCTCCTCAGTACCTTTTGTAATAAGATCATCAACTAATACACCTATATAAGCTTCATTTCGTTTTAATATAAATTCATCCTTCTCCTGGACTTTTAAAGCCGCATTTATACCTGCCATTAATCCTTGAGAAGCCGCTTCTTCATATCCTGTAGTTCCATTAATTTGCCCTGCAAAAAATAAACCTTCAACCAACTTTGTCTCTAAAGTATGTTTTAACTGTGTTGGAGGAAAATAATCATATTCGATAGCATAACCTGGTCGGAAAAATTTCACGTTCTCAAAACCAACTACAGATTTCAACGCTTTGTATTGGACATCTTCTGGTAAGGACGTAGAGAATCCGTTAACATAAACCTCAACAGTATTCCACCCTTCTGGCTCAACAAAAAGTTGGTGCCTGTCTTTATCAGCAAAGCGATTTATTTTATCTTCTATTGACGGACAATATCTTGGACCTGTACTTTGAATTCGTCCATTAAACATTGGGGAGCGATCAAATCCTTCTCGAAGCAGATCATGAACTTCAGGACTTGTGTATGTCATGTAACAAGAACGCTGTTCAGTTAGTGGTTTTATATCTTCTAAATACGAAAATTTCTCGGGTTGCTCATCTCCAGGTTGTTCGATCATTTTAGAATAATCTAATGAACGTCCGTCAACTCTTGGTGGTGTTCCAGTTTTCATTCTACCAGAATCAAAACCAAGATCAATAAGCTGTTCTGTTATTCCTGTTGCTGCTCTTTCACCTGCTCGCCCTCCTCCAAAATTTTTATCACCTATATGAATTAATCCATTCAAAAAAGTGCCATTAGTCAACACAACAGTTTTTGCTTTTACTTCGATACCGAGTGATGTTTTTACACCTACCACTTTATGGTTCTCAACAAGTAAACCTGAAACCATTTCCTGATAGAAGTCTAAATTTTTTGTTTGTTCTAGCAGAAGTCTCCAGTCTTCAGCAAATCGCATTCTGTCACTTTGAACTCTCGGACTCCACATGGCAGGACCTTTTGATTTATTCAACATTTTAAATTGAATTGCAGAGGTATCACTTACAATTCCGCTGTAACCACCAAGTGCATCAATCTCTCTTACAATTTGACCTTTGGCAATTCCTCCCATAGCAGGATTACAAGACATTTGAGCAATGTTTTGCAAATTCATTGTAATGAGCAGTGTTTTACTTCCCATATTAGCAGCAGCAGCAGCAGCTTCACTTCCTGCGTGACCAGCACCTACAACAATGACATCATATAATTCGTTGAACATAACAGATCTTATTGTTCCACGTGGAACATTAATGAATAAATTTTTTTCAGTTTGCAAATATACGTCGAAATACTAATATATTAATTTCGTTCGGCTAAGTAGTGATTTTCTTTTTCTCTCATGAGTTTAGCTTCTGCTTTGGTTTTATCTTTGTAACCGCAGTAATGAAGTATCCCATGAATTATAACTCGGCTCAACTCATCGTAAAACTCGACATTGAAATCTATAGCATTCTCTTCAACTCTTTGAACGGAAATATAGATATCTCCATGTAGCTCTTTTCCTACGGAATAATCGAAACTTATAATATCAGTTAGCGTGTCGTGATCAAGGTATTCAACATTAAGTTTGTGTAAATAATCGTCATCACAAAATATATAATTAATCTCTCCTACTTTGCAGTTTTCGCTATCTATTGTGTTTGAAATCCAACTGATAAACTTAATTTCGTCTTCCAGTTTAAAATTGGTTTCGTAGTTAAAACTAATCATTGGCCTTCTTAAAATACTCTTGCACTTTCTTTTTATAAATCTGCTGCAAAGGTAGGGCTTGTCGATTTAAAATTTCAGTAGTATTGAAGTATTCTTTAGCCTTAGGAATTTTATTAGGAACGACATTGTCGTAAGTTTTATTATTGGTTTCAGATTTACGCTTATTATCCTGGCCTTGCATAAAGGTTGCATTTTCTAGCTTTAACAATTGGTGTTGAAGATCCATCATTTTTTGAAGTGTTTGATTGGTAAATCCTTTATTGATTAGATCTAGTTCAATCTCTTCCATTTTTTTGATAAGCTGTCCTCCAAGTCCTTTTTTACCTTCCTTTCCTAATTTATTTTCGAGGGCTTGTCTTAATTGTTGTTGACGCTGATAGATTTCATAAAGTTCGCCGTTTTGCATTTCACTATCACCTTCTCCTTCTCCTTGTTGCTTTCCTTCTTTACCTTCCTTGCCATCCTTTCCTTCTTTACCTTCTTTAGACTCACCTTCTTCACCTTCCTTTTGCTGCTGACCTTCACCACTTTCTCCGTTCTCACCATCTTTTGGCTTCTTACCTTTCTCTCCTTTCTTCATACCTTCCTCCATCTTTTTGTTGAGTTCTTCTTGACTCATAATAATGTCTGGCAACTGTTCTCCTTGACCTTGACCTTGTCCCATGGATGGATTCATCTGCATGTTCATATTATCTAACACATCGCTCAAAAAACTAGCCAACTCATTTGTTGATGTTATTGTATATTGTTGGGCGGATATCCCTTGATAAATCATGTTTTCAGACAACTGACCAAGCGACTTATCAATATTATAAAACACATCGGTGATTTGAGCGTTGACGCGCTCAGAAATTGCTGGTTGTCTTAACGATAATGCGAACAGACTATCATCAATATGCTCAAAATGTTCTCTTAGGTTGCTTTGCTTTCGTAAAAATTTCCCATACTCATTATGGTTTACCTCAATACTTTTGAACTGATTCATTAAATTCTCCTGATCGAAAGAAAAGAGCACCAAATTATCAAGAATCTGTCTCAACACATCAATATCCTCTTGCATTTGCTCGCCTCCTCCCATTTGCATTCCTTGAGCCATTTGTTGACTCATCTCCTTCATTTTTTTGGCTGCTTGTTTTTGTTTTTTCTTAGCTTTTTGTTGGGCATCCTGAGGTGCCATAGGAGGTTGCTCACCTTCTTGTTTGTCTTTTGGTTTATCTTGCTCTTTTTGAGGTTCACCACCTTCATCGCCTTCTTTTTGGTCTTTCTTTTCTTGTTCTTCTAGAGCCTCAGTAGCTTCTTTTTGATCTTGCTTTATGGATTCCTCAGTTGGTTTATCTTGAGGTAAATCCATTGGTTTTTTTAGCTCCTTATTCTCTTTGTTGAGGTCTTCCATTTGTTTTTGAAAGTCTTCAAACTTATCGTTTAACTTTTCTTGTGCTTCTTTAGTGTTTTTTTCTTTTGACTCTTCAGAAAGTTTCTCTTGCTCATCAGCTAACTGCTCCAGCTCCTTCATAAGCTTTTCTGCTTTCTTAGCCACATAAAAGCGCTTGGTTAACTCTAAGAGTTGCTTTAAGCTTTTCTCTTTGTTCTTGTTCTGCTTTGCTAGTTGTTCAAGTTTTTGAGTGAATTCTTCTTTATTAATCTTGTCTTTCATTTTCTCCAGCTCCTCTAAAAGCTTTTCATCTTTCTTAAGCTGTTGTTCGTTTTCTTCAAGACGTTTCTGTAGATCTTCTTTAAATTGATCTTGTTCTTTGTCTTCATTCTGAAATTCCTCAATATTCTCCTTTAATTTTTTATTGAAGTTCTTCATCAATTGCTCCTGTTCCTTTTGTCTTTTAATGAAGTTCTCAAACTTTTTCTTGTCGTTGAAATTAAGCTCTTTTTTCTCTTTTTGAGTTTTAGAAAGCTCCTTAAGCTCTTTATCTTGTTCCTTAAGTTTGTCGAATGTTTTACTAATGTCTTTTATAGTTTCATTCTGCTCCTGGAGCTGTTTTTGTTCTTCTTCATCTTTGGTAAGTTTTCTATAACTGAAAACCGAACTCTTTGAGCTTTTGTAGCTATGTAAAGCATCATTATCAAAGACCTGAAAATATAACTCATAGTCTACACCTTCTTCTAAGTTTAGTTGATTGGGAAAAGCGCTTATAAACTCATCAAAATTTGATTTAGACACACGCATTGCTTCATAGGATTTGTCTTCTGGATGATTAGTTGGGTAGTATACCAACTGAAGCTTGCTCAATCCGTAATCATCGCTAACTTGTCCGTAAAAATATAAGGTTTGATTATCCAGAGAGTCTTTTTCCATTTTAACAGTCATCTCTGGATAATTATCTTTTATCACATTGATTGAAAATGCTAAGTTCTCATAATCTTTAAGTTGTTTATTACTGGTACTTATACTGTAATCTGTGTTGTTGTAAATACGCTTAGCGGCTTCAAATTTTCCTTCGGAAACCGGCTCAAATGCAAGGGTGTCTTTAGAGTAGAAAACAACCTCATTTGTTGATTTAGTATTGACTTTCCATGTCACTTTAGTTCCTTCTGGAATAGTAGAATTACCAGTGCTTTTAAGAACTTCATCCTGCTTTCGCGTATAGGCTGGGTAATCTAAAGCCATCTCAAAACTTACAAGAGTAGGCACCTTAATAATATCTATGGTATAGTTTTTAGATAACACATCGTTAGCCGACAAACTAAAGGTTAGGCTCTCTTTTGGTTGTGCGAACACAAACTCAAACTGACCAGGAGCTGTTTGTTGCATAAAGAATGATTGCTCATTAAAATGTATTTGAGCGTTTTCGGGTAAAATATCTCCCGCAGTATTTACTAATACTTTAAAGTCTTTATTCTCGATAGCTTTGAGTTCATCATTAACAACAAAAAACTGAAAAGGTGCTGGTGGCTCATATGCTGTATTATAATTTACTACACGTTCATAACTATCGCTAAACCAATTGATCTTGCCTGTTAAAAACGACAACAATAATATGGCAACTGGAATAGCAGCATACTTCAAATATTTTGCGTTTTTAGAGAAGTTAATAGCTAATTTAAAAGGTATTGGGCTTAACTCTGCAGATTTTTGTTCGATACTTGCTTCTAATAGTTCAGATTGCTGATTGTTTTGATTGAGTTGAAGCACATTGAGCAACTTATCGTTTACCTCAGGGAAGTGATTTCCTATAATTTTTGAAGCTTCCTCATAATTAATACCTTTTTGAAGCTTGAATAATTTTGCCAGAGGAAATGCAATAAACTTGGCAAACAGTGACACCTCAACAGCAATAAACACCCAAAACAAAACTGTTCTTGCTATTGGACTGAGCCACAAAAAATATTCAATAAGCAAGGTTGCAATGAGATACAAAAGGCCGATTGAAAAAAACAAAATAGTACCTTTAAGCAATTCATTGGTGTAAAATCGCCTTATAAATTGCTCTAGCTTACCTTGTATGTGTTTAAAATTACTTGCCATAGATATAATTAACTCACTAATCTACAATTTTATTTTAAACAGCAAATACCTAAATTTGGTAAGATTCTGTTAATTTCGAGGAGTTGTGTTAAAATAAAGACTAAGTTAAAACCTTATTTACATGAAAGACCTTAAATACCTAGCTGCCTTTTCAATTCCTGTTGTTGCTTTTATTGGCTTGTACACTAAGGGTTACTTTTCATTTCTCACTCCTTTCTACGCCTTTGTAATGATTCCTGTATTAGAACTCATATTTCCTGTGGATACTAAAAATTTAACTTCTGAAGAAGCAGATCATAAACTAAAGCGACAGATCTTCGATTGGTTATTATACTTGAACCTTCCTATAGTTTATGGCTTGGTATTCTTCGGAATATATGAGGCTACAACCACAGCAATGGAAACTTACGAATTGGTTGGTGTGATCATTTCCGTAGGTATCGTGTTAGGTGTTAATGGTATTAATGTAGCTCATGAATTAGGACACCGACAACAAACAAATGAGCGTTTTATAGGTAAGGCCTTACTCCTACCCGCTCAATACATGCATTTTTACATCGAGCATAATTTTGGGCATCACTTGCATGCAGCCACACCTGAAGATCCCGCAACAGCAAGGTATAATCAAACCGTATATTCCTTTTGGCTGACCTCAATTTTCAGACAATACATAAGTGCCTGGAACATTCAGAAAAAACTCTTAGACAACAATGATCAACACTTTTTTTCGGTTAAGAACGATATGTTATGGTATGTTGTTTTTCAAGCCGCTTATTTGATTCTGGTTTTTATGTTTTTTGGTGCATTAGGGTTACTATTTGCGTTGACTTCGGCAATTATAGGGTTTGTTTTGTTAGAAACCGTAAACTACATCGAACATTATGGATTACTCAGAATAAAAACAAAATCTGGCCGCTATGAGCGCGTCAAAGAAATGCATTCCTGGAATTCTAACCATGTTATTGGCAGGATTGTACTTTATGAACTCACCAGACATAGTGATCATCACTTTAAATCTTCAAAAAAATACCAAATATTAGACTGCCATGATGAGAGTCCGCAAATGCCATATGGTTATCCTACGTCTATGGTATTAGCCATGGTTCCTCCGCTTTGGTTCAAGATTATGAATAAGCGTGTACCTAAGGAAATGATCCTAACCTAATTTAATATTTTACTCCACCAGTAATTTCATTGTTGTATTCATTAGCTTTGAATTAATATGAACCAAATATAAACCAGCTGGTAAATCATTAACGTTCATTTTAAAGCTTTGGTGTTGATTCGCATCTAATTGTTTAACTCGTTTTCCTAACACATCAAATATTTGAATATTGTAGGTTTCAGAACCTACAGGGAAATCTATTGTAACAAAATCATGACTCGGATTCGGATACAATTTAAACCTTTCAAAATTCTGACTTTCTAACAATAAAGTAGATTCATTATACAGTCTTACATGTCCAGATTTATTGCCATTGCCATCATTCCACATTGCACCAATCGCGATGATGTTTCCTGTTTCATTTATGCTCACGGCATTACCTGAGAGATCTTGAAAAGCCTCGCCATCAATATCTTCCCCAAGTTGTGACCACGAACCATTTATCTCTCTGTATACCGATGAGCTACCAAAATTAGCGCCACTATTTCCATTACCTGCATCATTATTACTTGCTCCAACAACAACTAACGACCCATCTCCATTCATATCTAATGCTAAACCAAAAAAACCTACTAATTGTTCTCCATTAATTCTTAAGCCTACTTGATTCCAATCTCCATTCATAAACTCGTAAATCTCTACATATTCTGCTGAAGACCCTGTAATAAATCTTGATCCGTCACTATTAAAGCAAACTTGAGACCCTAAACCGTCAAATTCGGCGCCACCATTTATATCAGAACCCATTTGTATCCATGAACCTTCAATAAATTCATAAACTCTTACCTGGCCAGAATTATTTGCTATATCATCATTTTGATTTGCACCAACAATAATCCGATCTCCACTATTATTAATATCGACCGAAATCATGTTCTCGTCTGGTGATTCTGGCAAAATATCTGTTCCTATTTGCGTCCATGTTCCTCCCATGTTTTCGTAAACCCTAACTTGATCAATTGCTGAAGCAACAAAACGCGTTCCAGATGCATTCATTCTAACGCTAGTCCCGAATAAATCAAATGAGCCGATCCCCTCAATATTTGAACCTATTTGTGTCCAAGTACCATTTAATTCTTCGTAAACTGCCACCATTCCTACAAAATTATTTGCAAAATAGGAGCTTGTTGCAAAAATAGTTCCGGCATCATTAAAACTCACCTGCCAGCCAATATTAACAGAAATGGCTGTAGCATCAATTGTGTTACCTACTTGAGTCCAGGCACTTCCATCGTTTTCATAAACCTTAACGTGTCCTGCAGAACCTAAACCTACTACACTAGCATATTGAGCGCCTACCACCACTCTGTCTCCAACAGCATTTAAGCTTACAGAAGTTCCAAATTCATCATCAGGTCCTTCACCGTCAATATCATCTCCAGATTGTAGCCATTGTGCTTGTAACATAACAGGAACAAACAGTAATACAAGTAATAATCGTTTCATAATCTTTTCTTTATTGATTTATAAACATCAAAATTAGAGTTTCATCGAATACGAAAACATACGGCAACTTACGTATTTTTAATACCTTTGCAGTTCTTAAATTGTAACCATGACAAAACCCGTTCGTGTGCGATTTGCACCCAGCCCAACAGGACCATTACATATTGGAGGTGTTAGAACAGCACTTTTCAACTATTTATTTGCAAAAAAACACAATGGTACATTTGTGCTTCGTATAGAAGATACAGATCAAAACCGTTATGTTGAAGGCGCTGAGGATTATATTGTCGAATCATTAAATTGGTGCGGAATCCCATTTGATGAAGGCGTTGGAAAGAATGAAAAATTTGGACCATACAGACAAAGTGAACGTAAGCATTTGTACAAGCAATACGCAGACGAATTAATAGCTAAAGGTCATGCTTATTATGCATTTGACACTGCTGAAACTCTAGATTTTCATAGAAAGGACCATGAAGCTAAGGGAAAAACATTTATTTACAATTGGCACAATCGTCTAAAGTTGAGCAATTCTTTATCGCTTTCCGAAGAAGAGGTAAAAGCCAAACTCAATGCAGGTGACGATTATGTGATTAGGTTTAAATCGCCACAAGACGAAACATTATATTTAAAAGATATCATTCGTGGTGATATTAAAATTGACACCAATGTTTTAGACGACAAAGTATTATTTAAAAGTGATGGAATGCCAACCTATCACTTAGCCAATATTGTAGATGATCACCTGATGGAGATTTCACATGTGATACGTGGTGAAGAGTGGTTGCCCTCTTTGGCCTTGCACTTTCAGTTATATGCTGCTTTTGGATGGGATGCACCTGAGTTTGCCCATTTACCATTAATATTGAAACCAACAGGAAAAGGGAAATTAAGTAAACGTGATGGTGATAAATTAGGATTTCCAGTGTTTCCGTTAGAATGGAACGATCCAAAATCTGGTGATGTGTCTAGAGGTTATAAAGAAGATGGATATTTCGCAGAGGCGATGGTTAATTTCTTAGCTTTTTTAGGGTGGAATCCAGGAACTGAACAGGAAATATTCAGTTTAGAAGAATTGATAAATGCTTTTGAATTGGAACGTGTAAACAAGGCAGGAGCTCGATTTGATCCAGATAAGATCAAATGGTTTAATCATCATTACATGCAAGAACAAGACAATTATTCACTAGCAGTTGCTTTTCAGAATTCGAGAGAAGAATTATCAGAAATTGATACACAGTATATAGAAATGGTCATTGCCTTAATCAAAGAACGTGCAACCTTTGTAAATGAGTTTTGGAGCCTGAGCCATTTCTTCTTTACAGCACCTGATTCTTATGATGAAAAAGCCTTTAAAAAGGCTATTAAAGATGATACTACAGATATTTTAACCAAACTAATAGCCATCATTGAAAGTGTAGATGATTTCACGGTTGAACATCTTCAAAATACGGTTAAGGGATGGATTACATCCAGTGAAATTGGCTTTGGAAAAGTGATGATGCCATTGCGTTTAGCGCTTGTTGGTGCTTTGCAAGGTCCCGACGTGTTTGATATCATCTATTTGATAGGAAAAGCTGAAACCGTAAAACGTATTCAAGCTTTGATCTCTAAGAGTTAAAACGTGATCATCAGAGCAAAGGACAACATGTTCTGATTACCTTCGAAACGATCGGTATTTCCTCCAACGTTAAGGTTTTGATCATTCAGCCTATTGAGAATATTAGTAAACCCATAACTGTACATAGCTCTAAGTTTGAAGCTTCCTATTCCTGCCGAAGCGCCAATAACGCCATTGACATTGAATGGAGAAATTGTAGTAATATCCTCAGCGAGTAAAGCATCATAACCACTAATGATATAGTTGCTTTGGGAGTCATCTTCAAGCTTTAAGTCGCCATTGTATTGTAATTGCGGACCAATATCAATTGTTAGATTATCACTCAACAGTTTGGCATGAAACATAAAAGCTAATTGTACAGCCAGAAGATTGTATTCAATTTGTTCCACTGTTGAAGACATGAGTGATGGCGTTCCGGATACTTCAAGTGTGTTTTGAGAGAACTGTAGCCCATAACTTACTGTATACCATTTATGTGGAATATCAACTGTAGCTACCATTCCTCCTGTGAAACCATTTCCGCTTTTAGTAATAAAGTTATCTGTTTTGATATCGTATTGGGTTAATCCGCCAATGATTCCAATTCCATTTTTGATAGCATATCGCTTATGTTGTGCCATTGACATTGTAACAAATCCAATACAAACAACTACTAATAAAATAAACTGCTTTTTTTGCATGTGATTACTGTGTGATTTGAGCAAATATAACTTAATTTAGTAACTGATTATTTTATCTAACCATTAAAAACGTGATATGGAACAATTTATTTACATACCAATTATCTTTTTCATCTTAATCATATTGATTTCGGCTTTCTTTATAGTTAAACAACAAACTGCTGCTATTATAGAGCGTTTTGGACGCTATCAAAGTATAAGACATTCAGGACTCCAAATGAAAATTCCCTTAGTAGATCGTATAGCGGGAAAATTAAGTTTGAAAATTCAACAATTAGACGTGATTATCGAAACCAAAACCTTAGATGATGTTTTTGTTCGATTAAAAGTATCTGTGCAGTATAAGGTTATAAGAGACAAGGTTTATGATGCCTTTTACAAACTGGATTACCCACATGATCAAATTACATCATATGTCTTTGATGTAGTGCGTGCTGAAGTCCCTAAAATGAAACTTGATGACGTATTTGTGCGCAAGGATGATATTGCTATTGCTGTAAAAGCTGAGCTAAATGACGCTATGATGGATTATGGTTATGATATCATTAAAACTCTTGTTACTGATATCGACCCTGATGCTCAGGTAAAAGAAGCTATGAATAGAATTAATGCTTCTGAACGTGAAAAAATCGCCGCTCAGTTTGAAGGCGATGCTGCGCGTATCTTAATTGTTGAAAAAGCAAAGGCTGAAGCCGAAAGCAAACGCTTACAAGGTCAGGGTATCGCAGACCAGCGTCGTGAAATTGCAAGAGGTTTAGAAGAGTCTGTTGAGGTGCTTAACAAGGTTGGTATTAACTCTCAAGAAGCATCAGCACTTATCGTTGTTACACAGCATTATGATACATTACAGGCTATAGGTGGAGAAACAAACAGTAATTTAATACTATTGCCTAACTCACCTCAGGCTGGAAGCAACATGCTAAACGATATGGTTGCAAGCTTTACGGCAAGTAACCAGATTGGAGAAGCCATGAAAAATGCACAAAAGAAAACAGATGACTAAAGTTTAACTTCGTTAGATCTAAAGATAATGCCTTGAAACCTTAGTTTCAGGGCTTTTTTATTTAAATGGATGCCGTTCTTCCCAGTCTCTTACTGGATTAGCATACTTAACTACCATTTTCAAAATAGTGTTGGCTATGACATTATTAGTGTGTTTTAAGTAAATATACATGCTGTGTGGTTGTGCACCAATAGAGCTTTTTATTTCCATAGCTGTTCTAGCAAAAACAACCTGACTGTATTGCTGTTCAATCCCAAATATTGCCATATCAAATAACATGTTTAAATACATTTGGTGCTGATGTTGTAAGTCTTGATTATATCCTAAAAAATAGGTTTCCAGTGTATCATAGTTCTTAATAAACGTATAGAAACCAATAAGTTTTTCATTTAAAAAATAACCATAGATCTTGAAACCATCTTTCAATTGAAGCTTCAAATTGTAGAAGTGATCTTTGTGTAACTTAAAAGAATTCACTCCGGCATTATCTGACACGTTCTCATACAGTTGATATAGTCTATCTGACAGCTTTTCAACCTCATCTAAATTTAACTCAGAGCATTCTATACTACTGCTTTTTTTTCTTGCTGTTCTATAACGTCTTCGGTATTTTTTGTTGAATGCTGAAATATAGTCATCGGCAGAATTCCAATTATTTTCAACTTCAAAAATCATATTTGGCTGTGCCTGAGCTTTATAAAGTGCTTCTCTTCGGAAAAAGGAAGCGCTATTATTAATTGGATCGTACTCAAAGTAATCTTTATAGCCTACTATTCTTATGTTCTTACCAAATTGATCTTTAATGGTTTTTGATAGGGTTTTCAAACCTTTAGACACTGTGTTTAAAAAGTCGTCTTGAGATATTTTTTCAGCATTGAAATACAATCCGTGCTGTCCAGTATGCATTAAGTTTCCAACGATTAGAGCATTTCCTTTAACAATCATGGATATTAACCACTTCCCTATTCGTTTGAAGAATGTATTAGATGTCTTTCTGAATACATCATCAAGGTACATTTCAACACGTTGAATAATGGCTATACCCACTAAAGTTTCCGAAGAAAAAACAGCTAAGAAATAAGACGAGATATTATCAGGGGACGACTCTTCCAAAGCTTTTAAAAAAGGGGTTTTTAAAAATATATCATCAATTGGCAGGCCATCCCATGAATCGGGTAAATCTGCAACTGAATTGTGTAGTGTATAGTGTATCAAGAGAAAAACAAAGGCCGAAAATTACAATTTCCAGCCTCTAATTGTGTTAAATATTTATAAAATTAAGCGGTCCATCCACAAACGATAGCTCCCATTATGGTTAAAGCGACAGTCCAGTATAAACCGTTTATCATAATATATTTCCAGCTTTTACGCTCAAACATACCATTAATTGCTATAACAGGAATAAACATAAATATACCTGCAATAGCACCATGTAAAGCACCGTGCTTAAACGTTCTAAATGCTGTACCGTAATCAGCCATGAAGGCCTCATAAGATGGTTTTGCTAGTTCTGGATCGCCTCCCATTAAGCTAAAGGCTCCCATTTGATGATTGGTAAGTGCCTGAATAAAAAAGGCTAATAAAAACGACAATACTAATGACACTAAGAAAATAACTGGCATATTACCTTTTTTCATTTTCTCTTCTGTCATTTCAGCTTCACGCATCCAGGCGATTCCGAATACTTTTGGATTGTACCAAATAAAACCTAAAATAATAGGCACTATGGCAGCAACAAGAATTGCTAAAAAATTAAACTCCATCATGATGTAAATTGATTATAGTTAGTATCATAAATGTACAAAAAAACCTCAAAGTGGTGTACTTTGAGGTTCATATACTTATTATATTGAGCTATTATAAAGCCTTAGCTTCTGCTACTAATAGCTCGTTTTTATCTTCTAGCGCCTTATCAATAAATGCATTAATATCTGCATTTCGTTCTTGTCCGTTTTTAAGCAAGACACTAAGTGTTAGCATGGTTGCTATCCGTGTTCCTACCTTTTTTGCAGCTGTATTAAACAAAGGTTGCAAATCTTCATAACTCACTTCTTCAGCAAGTTTTAAAATTTCAGCTTTTGATTTTTCCTGTTTGGCTTCAGGTACATTAGTGTATTTTTTACCTAGCTGTTTGATGACTTCAATTGCCGGGCGTTTTTGTTGCTGTGGTTTCGGCTTATTGTTTTGATTCTGTTGAGGTTTCGGTTTTTGTTTCGCCCATGAATCTCTTAATCCAACGGTTTTATTAAAAACTAAATGCTCTGCAGTTGAGTCATCATCCACATTAAAATAGCCAATACGTTGAAATTGAAAACGATCACCAATCTTAACCTCAGCAAGACTTGGTTCTACAAAAGCTTCGATTACTTTTAAAGAGTTTGGATTAATAAACTCCATAAAATCTTTGTCTTGATGACTATCGGGAGCTTCATCCATAAATAATCGGTCGTACTCTCTAACTTCAGCTTTTATAGCGTGTTGGATAGATACCCAATGTAGGGTTCCTTTGACTTTCTTTTCGGTATCTGTAGTGTAAGTACAATGAATTTCAGTAATGTTTCCTTTGTCATCCTTAACCACACGCTCACCTTTGATGATATAGGCATTTTTTAATCGTACCTCGCTACCTAATTTCAGTCTAAAAAATTTATTACTAGCTTCTTCTTTAAAATCGGCACGCTCAATATATAATTCTCTGGAAAACGGTACTTTTCTTGAACCAGCGTTGTCATCTTCAGGATTATTTTCAGCATCTAACCACTCTACCTTATCTTCAGGGTAATTAGTAATAACTAGTTTTACAGGATCTAATACAGCCATCACTCTTGGAGCTTTCTGATTAAGATCTTCTCTTACACAGAATTCTAAAAGAGAGACATCAATAATATTTTCTCGCTTAGCTACACCAACTTTTTCTATGAATTGACGGATAGATTCTGGTGTGTAACCTCGTCGTCGTAATCCAGAAATGGTTGGCATTCTAGGGTCATCCCATCCAGAAACAATACCTTGCTCTACAAGTTTGAGTAATTTACGTTTACTCATAATGGTATAGCTTAGGTTTAAACGTGCAAATTCACGCTGTTTTGGAAGCATTGGAAGCTCATTGGATGCATAACCATATACATGCTCTTTAAACCAATCGTAAAGCTCTCTATGAGGCTTAAATTCTAGAGAACATAACGAGTGTGAAATCTGTTCGATATAGTCGCTTTCACCGTGTGTCCAATCGTACATTGGATAAATGCACCATTCATCACCTGTTCTGTGGTGATGTTTTTTCAAAATTCGGTACATGATAGGGTCACGCATCAACATATTGGGATGTTGCATGTCTATTTTAGCCCGTAAGATGTGTTCTCCTTCATCAAACTCTCCATTTTTCATACGTTCAAACAAATCGAGGTTTTCCTCTACGCTTCTATTACGATAAGGACCATCAACACCAGGTTGCGTAGGTGTTCCTTTTTGTTCGGCCATAGCTTCACTAGATTGAGAATCTACATAAGCTTTTCCATCTTTAATAAGTTGAACAGCCCAGTCGTAAAGTGTATGGAAATAGTCTGAAGAATACAGCTCATTAGCCCAATCGTATCCTAACCAAGCAATATCACGTTTGATGGCATCGACATATTCCTGTTCTTCTTTAGCTGGATTGGTATCGTCAAAACGAAGGTTAACAGGTGCGTTATATTTTTGGCCCAGACCAAAACTAATACCGATGGCTTTAGTGTGTCCGATATGAAGATATCCGTTGGGTTCAGGTGGAAAACGGAAACGAAGTTTGTTTTTTGAAAGTCCGTTTGTAAGGTCTTCCTCAATGATATGCTCTATAAAATTGAGCGATTTTGTTTCTTCTGACATAAATTTATCTAATTTATTTTGTCAATTATATTGATATCAAAGCCTTTTAGCCTTGTATTAATATTTTCTGATATATAATATATTTTGTGATTCTAAATTGTGATAATCAACGTAAATTCAGGCTGTAAAATTAACTATTTTTTAGCTGAAATAGATTCAAGTATCATTTAAAAACGATGTCCATTACATTTTTAGGTATTTTTGAAAAATAAATACTGAATATGGGAATAATAAAGGTTAAAAACATACGTGTTTTTGCATATCATGGATGCCTAAAAGAAGAAACTAAAATTGGAAGTGATTATCGCGTAGATCTTGAGGTGAAGGCAAATTTAAAAACCTCAGCTAAAACAGATGAACTTACTGATACAGTAGATTATGTGCTTCTTAACAAGATTGTAAAAGAGGAAATGCAACACGCTTCCAAATTATTAGAAACTGTTGCTCAGCGTATATTAGATCGGATTTTTAAAGAAGATCACTTGGTAAATAAAGCCACGGTGAGTGTAAGTAAACTTAACCCTCCAATAGGTGGTGATGTGGAAAGCGTAACGATAAAAATGACCGAAAGACGAAAAAACTAGGGGTTTATGGTGTAAAATGGTAATTTTTTATACATTTGCCTTCCTTGTTTATCACAACTAAACGAGATTCCTGTTTTTACAGGACGTTATGGCATCTTGGCCGAGTGGCTAGGCAGAGGTCTGCAAAACCTTGTACAGCGGTTCGAATCCGCTAGATGCCTCTAAAACCTTCAACTGTTGTTGAGGGTTTTTTTTGTATCCTAATTTTTATGAAAAATTATATTTAAAATACTAGCAAAACCTTGTACAGCGGTTCGAATCCGCTAGATGCCTCTAAAACCTTCAACTGTTGTTGAGGGTTTTTTTTATGTACTAATTTTTATGAAAAATTATATTTAAAATACTAGCAAAACCTTGTGCAGCGTTTCAAATTCGCTAGATGCCTCTAAAACCTTCAACTTTTGTTGAGGGTTTTTTTGTATCCTAATTTTTATAAAAAATTATATTTAAAATACTAGTAAAACCTTGTACAGCGGTTCGAATCCGCTAGATGCCTCTTAATGCTTCAATAAAAGTTGAAGAGTGTAATCATGATTTTTTAATCACAAAATAGTCTACAATGAGCATGATACTTAGTAATAAAAATCCAATAGTAAGAATCAATGCTCCAAAAGGCCAATGTTGAATTTTAAAGAGAGCACCAATTATGATTAATGCTACAGCCATTATTGAGAATCCGTAATAAAAGAATTTTATAAAGCCATTGTCTTTTAATTTTCGTCTGGTAAAATAAGTAAGTCCTTCTTCTATGAACCACCAAACAAATAATATCAGCAATAGAAGTTCTAGAATATAAGGTATTTGTAATACATGAAAAGTTTTTACAGAATAACTAAATGTCCATAGCACTACCAAACCTAGTTTAACGTAATCGAGTGTTGCTTTTTCTTTTTTGTAAATAAATCGAATCAGATACAAAATCGTAATTGCTATGCTTCCAATGAGAACTAATTGTTGTGCATAGGGCCAGTGCATGATTTTAAAAAGCAAACCATACAATAGGATAATAACAGCGAGTCGTATTGGAAGTGTCAGGATTTTTTTTGGTGTTGTCTGCAAACGTTAAAGCGTATTAAGTTTAATTACTTATAGGGTTTACCTTTTCGATTTGCTCCTTACTTTTTTCATAAAGTTCAGGAAATAAGCCTTGTGTTAATAGTAAGATTCCAAAACCAAGTATCACCAATGCAATAATTTTTTTAGTCTTAAAGATTAATCGAGGTGTTAATTTATTCCTTAATCGTTTAGCTAAAGCTATTTTTAGTAGATCTGTTAAGAAGTAAACAGCTAGCATAGTGATGATGAAAATTAAAACACCATTTTTAGATTCTGTAATAGAACTTCCAATTACAATAAAACCAAGCCATCCAAGCAGGACACCAATATTAATAAAGTTGAGTAAGAAACCTTTAACGAATAGTCTTCCGTAGTCGTTCTTGGGAATTTCAACACGATGGTATTCTTTAACAATAGATCGAAATGATCTTGAGGTTTTAATGAAAGAAATAAATCCATAAGCAGCTAATAGCACACCACCAAAAATCAAGAAATTTGGATCATCTTTTATTTTATCAATCAGATTATTAGTACTGTAAAAAGCAACAAAAATAAAGACAATATCAGCAAAAATAACACCTAAATCGAAGATCAAAGCACTTCTAAATCCTTTGGTTGCACTCGTTTCAAGCAGTACAAAAAATACTGGCCCAATTGTGAATGCAAGGATAATTCCAAAGGGAATAGCTGCTAAAATATCATCTAACATAATAGGAAATAGCTTTCCTACAAAACTAATAAAAAAGAGGCGTTACTCAAGTAGTTTAGGTAACTGATTAGTTCATTCGCTTGATTCGACCACCAAGAGTTGTTCTCTCTTTAACATTATCTGGGTTTCCGTAGATAAAAATATCTCCTCCTGCAGTAACTCTGGCATCCACTGTTTTTGAAGCATTAACATCGGCCTCACCAGCTGCTTTTATAGTAACAGATGTGTTTTTTGTTTCAAAAGATTTGCCTTCGTAAATACCTCCAGTATTTAGTGTTATATCTTGAGAAATCGCTTTACCTCTGGTTTCAACAATACCTCCTGAGACTGCTTTAATGTCTACTTGGTCCACATCTAAACCTATTTTTAAGTGTGCACCTTCTTGGGCTCTGAGTTCAATTTGACTTTGCTCAATAAGTTCGTTAGATGTGATATAAGCACCTTCGTTACCATCTATGATATCTAAATCTGTGTAATACACAGAAACAAAAGTACGGTCACCATTAAAGATTTTATCTGTATTCATTCTTATTTTTAACTTTCCATCTTTATTAACTACCACTACGTCTTCTACATCGTCTCCTGTGATTTCCACTCTAGGCTCGTCAGATTTGATAAGGTTAACAACTATAAGGTCATAAACTTTCACTTCATTGAAATCGCCAACACCTTTTTCTTTAGGATTTTGAGCTGTTAATACTGAAGTTACGACTAGTAATGCGAGGGTTAAAAAAGTTTTCATCTTGATGTCTGTTTTTAATATTTACGTATGGTTTCAGTATTAAAGATGGTGCTGTAACTCATTTGTTACAGTTTTTATTCATTTTAATCCATACCAAGGTCATTGGTAAACGCGTGGTGCATCTTTATTTTATGTTTTGGTATTCCAGTAACCTTCTCAATAATTTCACGTATAACGACTTCAATTTCAAATATTTCTATTGGGTTTTTATTGGAATCGTGTTTAATTGTATCAAATACAAAATCAACTAAATGTTGAACTGTGGCTAAGTTTGCGGCTTCATTATCTGGAATTTCAATATCGTAATGATTTTCAACCATCATTATTAATTCAACAGTATCTAAACCCATTTTTAAAACATTAGGATACGCTTACAGCAGTGCCAGTTACAGATACCATAGCGTAATTACTTGTCATTAATTCTATTTCAACTTTAATACCTACAATTGCGTTAGCACCAAGTTCTTTAGCATTTTCTTTAAGTGTTTGAAAAGCGACCTCTTTAGTTTGATCAACACTTTTCTTAAAGTTTTTATAGTATTTAGAGACGCTAAAACCCATAGCTAATTTTTTTTCATTAATAGCTACACCTGTTACAATACCTTTATAATCTGTGATTTTAAATCCTTCTATTGAATTTGTTGTTGTTAGAATCATAGTCGTGTTTTATTGGTTCTAATGTATTCTAAAATGTGATTACTACAAAATTATGAGTTGAAGAATTAATGATCTTCATGTTTACCAATTAGTGTAAAATCTAAGTGTTTTTTAACAAGATCTGTGTTTTTAACTTTAACAACAACTTCATCACCAAGTTGATACATAGTTTTAGAATTTTTCCCAATCATAGCATAATGGTCTTCATCAAATGCATAATGATCATCTTTCATATCTCTAACACTAACCATACCTTCACATTTATTAGAGATGATCTCTACATAAATTCCCCAATCAGTCACGCCAGAAATCACACCAACAAATGCTTCATCTTTATGATCTTCCATAAAACGAATTTGCATGTATTTAATAGAATCACGTTCGGCTTTAGTAGCTAAATTCTCCATGTTACTGGAATGATTACATTTATCTTCATAAACGTCTTCACTAACCGATTTTCCACCATCTAAATAATGCTGTAATAAACGATGTGCCATGACATCTGGATAACGTCTGATAGGTGACGTAAAATGACTGTAATAATCAAAAGCTAATCCGTAATGTCCAATGTTATGTGTGGAATATTCGGCTTTACTCATGGTTCGAATTGTTAAGGTATCTACCAAGTTTTGTTCTTTTTTTCCAACCACCTCTTTAAGTAGATTATTTAATGAACTCGACACACTTTTTCTATCCTTAAAATTAAGTTTATACCCAAAACGACCTACTACATTTTGTAGAGCTGCTAATTTACTATCGTCTGGTTCGTCATGTATACGATACACGAATGTTTTCTTTTGTTTACCAATGAATTCGCCAACTTTCCTGTTCGCTAACAACATAAACTCTTCAATGAGTTTATTTGCATCTTTACTGGTTTTAAAGTAAACTCCAACTGGATTTGCTTCCTTATCTAAATCGAATTTCACTTCAACTTTATCGAATGAAATAGCTCCATGACTCATACGTTTGCGACGCATGATCTTAGCAAGTCTATCTAATACCATGATAGATTCGGCAATATCTTTTTTAGTCTCGTAGGACTTTCCGGTTAAAGACACTTCTTTAGGGATCTCTGTATTAATAACATCTCTCGACTGCGCTCGAGATGACAACTGATACTTTGGATTAGTATCAATAATAGCTTGAGCTTCTTCATAAGCAAAACGCGCATCAGAATAGGTTACTGTTCTTCCAAACCATTGATCTTTAATTTCGGCTTTATCATTCATATGAAACACTGCAGAAAAGGTATATTTCTCTTCGTGTGGTCGTAAAGAACAAGCGCCATTAGACAATACTTCTGGAAGCATTGGTACCACACGATCTACTAAATATACTGAGGTTGCGCGTTCAAAAGCTTCATCATCCAAAACCGTTCCTTCTTTCAGGTAATGAGATACATCTGCAATATGGATTCCTATTTCGAATAATCCATTATCAAGTACTTTGAACGACAGGGCATCATCAAAATCTTTAGCATCTTTTGGGTCAATGGTAAACGTGAGATCTTGACGCATATCACGACGTTTAGCAATTTCTTCTTTTGTAATTGAAGTATCTAATGAGTTCGCATAGTCTTCCACCTCATGCGGAAATTCATTAGGTAATCCATATTCTGCAAGAATAGAATGGATCTCTGTATTGTGTTCACCAGGTTTTCCAAGGACTTTTAAAACTCGACCGTAAGGTGAATCGGCTTTCTCTGGCCAGTCTTCAAGAGATACCAATACTTTATCACCTTCTTCGGCTTTATTGATCTTATTGATTGGAACAAAAATATCGGTGTGCATTTTGTTGCCATCCGGAACTACAAAAGCGTAATTTTTATGGATTTGAATCACACCAACATATTCGCTCTTAGCACGTTTAATGATGTTAGTTACTTCACCTTCTAGTTTACCTCGTTTTCTACGTTTATACGCATAAAATTCAACCTCATCACCATGAAGTGCTTTATTCATATTATTTGAAGCAATATAAACATCGTCTTCAAAATCGTCACTGATAATATATCCAGATCCTCTTGAGGCCATATCCACAATACCAATATGATATTCGGTATTGATAATAGCTTTAAATTTCCCACGATCTACTTGTTCAATTTCCTGCTTAGCTGCAAGTTTAGCTAAGGTTTTTATAATTTGATTTCTACTACTAGCATCATTAACGCCAAGCTTAGCAGCAATTTGTTTATAGTTAAAGGATTGGTTTCTATCTTTTTTTAAAATACTTAGAATTGTATTTGTAAGATTTGAAATCCCTTTTTTGGATTTCCTTTTTTTCTTTTTTGTCATTATAATTTGTAATCATTTTCGTTTCCTAAAAGTGTTAGGAATTCTTTCTAAAACAACTTAATTCAAAGCGAAGAGAAACAATTAAGTTTCTGCAAATCTACGGTTTAATTATTTAATGATGTATTCTTTGTGTTAAATTAATGAAAAAGACCTGTAAACTTTACAGGTCTTTTGGATATATTTTATTTGATATTTGATTAGTCTATAATTAATTGTTTCGTTGATTTTCCTTGGTTAGTTATCACCTCAACCACATAAGAACCACTGGATAATTTTGACGTATTTACGGTGTATTCTTTAGAAGTTAATACCTCTTGTCCTAACAGATTATACACAGTGACTTTTTCTAATTGTACTGAAGTATCTAACTGAATGGTGAATTGTATTTTTGCAGGGTTTGGGTAGAGTTGTAAAGTTTGTAACACCAGATCATTTGTAGATAGAACTGTTGTTAAATCATAAACTCGTACGTGACCTGTAAAACTAAAGCTTCCTAAACTGCCATTATTAAAAGGTGCTCCTGTAGCAACTATAGTTCCATTGAAATTTAAACTTACAGATTGTCCTGTTTGATCACCTGCAACTTCCCCATCTATGTCAATACCTATTTGCGTCCAGGTTCCTCCCTGATTCTCATAAATACGTACATGTCCGGAATTGTTGCCATTTCCATCATTTCCTGATGCTCCTATTGCTACAATAGTTCCATTAGAACTTAACGCTACTGATGCTCCTGAGTTATCATTAGAAGCTTCCCCATCTATGTCAACACCTATTTGCGTCCAGGTTCCTCCCTGATTTTCATAAATACGTACATGCCCGGAATTGCTACCATTACCATCATTCCCTGATGCTCCTATTGCTACAATAGTTCCATTGGAATTTAAACTTACAGATTGTCCTGTTCGATCACCTGCAACTTCTCCATCTATATCTGACCCTATTTGTATCCAAGCTCCTCCCTGATTCTCATAAATACGTACATGCCCGGAATTGCTGCCATTACCATCATTCCCTGTTGCTCCAATTGCCACAATAGTTCCATTGGAGTTTATACTCACAGAACCTCCAGATAAATCACTTGGATTTTCACCATTAATATCTTGACCTATCTGAATCCATATTCCTCCTTGATTTTCATAAATACGTACATGTCCTGAATTATTGCCATTTCCATCATTTCCTGATGCTCCTATTGCTACAATAGTTCCATTAGAAGACATTGATATACTACTCCCAAAATTATCATCATTAGCGTCTCCATCTATATCTGACCCTATTTGTGTCCAAGCTCCTCCTTGATTTTCATAAATACGTACATGTCCTGAATTATTACCGTTTCCATCATTTCCTGTTGCTCCCACTGCAATTATACTGCCATCTGAATTTAATGCCACTGAATTAATTCCATCTCCTGAAGATTCTCCATTAATGTCACTTCCTATTTGAGTCCATGAGCCTCCCTGATTTTCAAAAATTCGCACATGTCCAGAATCTAATCCATTCCCGTCATTTCCAAATCCACAGATAGCAACAATATCACCATTATCATTTAATGCTATAGAGCTACCTGATACGTCATCAAAAGCTTCTCCGTCTATATCTTGACCTATTTGAATCTGGCTCAATCCAAAAAAAGGAAGTATTAAAAAAAGTAGTGTAATGTGTTTCATAGCATGAATATTTAATTTTTTATTAATTGTTTCGTTGATTTCCCTTGATTTGTTGTCACTTCAACCACATAAGAGCCGCTTGATAATTTAGAAGTATCTACTGTATATGCTTTAGAAGTCAATACTTCTTGTCCTAAGCTATTATAAATAGAAATTTTATCTAATTGTACTGAAGGATCTAACTGAATGGTGAACTGAGTTTTAGCTGGATTTGGGTAGAGTTTGAAATTAAATAAGCTATTTTCTTCTAATCCTAATGAAGCATTCACTAAATCTATAATAAACTGAATCTCTAAAGCTGTAGGACTATTTTCATCTGCATAAGTCCCGTTGTCTAAAGCTGTGGTATAGTTGACGCCATCTATTGCTCCAGAAACACCACTAATACTATTTAACTGAGACGCTGTGATGCTGATGTTGTTTATATTTCCAGCAATATCTTCTATAACTTCTTCAAAAGCAGGTATTGAAAGCAATAAATCATCAATATTAAAAACTCTAGCACGACCATTTGGTATATTAGAATTTCCTCCACTAGCAGGTGAACCAATAGCTAGAATTGACATATTCTCTGATATATCTATACTATTTCCACTGAGTTCAAAGGTATAATCTCCTAAAATACTTCCTAGTTCTACCCAACTATCATTAATATTTTTATAAACATATGTTTTACCAATTGAACTGTTAAAACCTGGAGCACTAGCAATAAGAATTGAGCCATCTAGTGATAAACTTAAACTTTTTCCGAATTTATTAAAATTATCTTCTCCTGCTAATGTTTGTCCTACTTGTACCCAAGTATTACCTGTGTATTGATAAACTTTTACATATCCTAATGAAAATGTAGTTTCTGTATTACCTGTTGAAGCAGCAGCAAAAAATGTATTGCTAGCAGATAAAGCAACTCTTCCTCCAAAACGATAAAAATCACCATCTCCATCAATATCTTGTCCTTTTTGAGTCCAAACTCCTGAAATATTCTCATAAACTCTTACATGTCCTGCATCATCTCCATTTCCATTATTAGTTTCAGAACCTATGATAATTGTTGATCCGTCAGGTGATAAACTTATAGATCCACCATCAAAACTAGATCCAGAATTATCGCCAATTCCTTCTCCTATAATAGAACTGCCTATCTGAGACCATGTACCATTAATGTTTTCATAAATATTAACATATCCCTTACTTCCATTAATAATAGCTCCACCTCCTACAGCTAAAATAGAACCATCTGAAGATATGTCAATACTTCTACCAAACATATCATTTGAACCTACACCATCAATATCTTGTCCTATTTGTGTCCAAACTCCTGAAATATTTTCATAAACTCTTACATGTCCTGAATTGAAACCATTTCCGTCATTTTCTGATGCTCCAATAGCAATAATGTTACCGTCAGCAGATAAACTAAGGTTTTCTCCAGACCTATCTACAGCTGCTTCCCCATTAATATCCTGACCTATTTGGGTCCAAACTCCAGATATATTTTCAAATACGCGTACTTGTCCAGCTAAATTTCCACCAATATTATCACCTAAACTTCCTGGGGAACCTACAGCAATAATTGAACCGTCTAAAGATATGCTTATTGCTCTACCGGCTAAATCTGAATAATCTTGACCATCAATATCTTGTCCAATCTGAACCTGACCTAATCCAAAAAAAGGAAGTATTAGAAAAAGTAAAGTAATTTTTTTCATAAGAGTCTAAATTTTCCTACAATATATAAATAGTAACTTATTTAAACTTTATTTTTTTACTTATTAACACATATAACTATATTATCTTTTTTCTTTTAAAATTTAAAAAATAAAATGATGGTTATTATAGTCTGTTAATAGTGGAGATAACTTTTTTAAACTTTGTTTTGATATGTAACTTATATATTTCAGTTAATACGTAGTTAACATTAAATTTACATTCAACTTACTCATTTTAAAAGGAAATCAGTATTCTATTAACAGCTGTTCATAACTACTGTTGACAACTAAAATTTAATAAGTATTTAAAAAATTACTGTTGGTATCTCAAGATATCATTGCTGATAACTCGACTAAAAAAAACAACTAACTTTTTTGGTCATCACAATTCAGTTTTGGTTTGAAAAAATTATCAGATAATCCTAATAAAAGTTATAACTACTTAAGAGAAGATATCAACAAGTAATGCATACAAATTACTGTAGAAGTTAACAGCTCTTATTTCTGAATACAAATAACACATCATCAAACTTAATTAGTATGAATAACTAAGTGATATATCCTTGGTATTATTTATAAGCAATTGTTAACTTTAAGGTTTTAAACAACACCCTAAAAACATGACCATTTCAATAGGTAACGATCACGCAGGAACAGAGTATAAACAAGCTATTGTAGCACATTTAGAAGCTAAAGGTTATACGGTTAATAACTACGGAACAAATTCAAACGACAGCGTAGATTATCCAGATTTCGTACACCCTGTAGCTAATGATGTTGCAGATAAAAAAGTGGATTTTGGAATTTTAATTTGTGGTAGTGCCAATGGTGTGGCTATGACAGCTAATAAACATCAAAAAGTACGTGCTGGAATTTGCTGGACCAAAGAGATCACTGAATTAACTAGACAGCATAATAATGCGAATATTTGCTGCATTCCTGCTCGTTTTACTGCGTTGCAGCAAGCTGTTCAAATTGTAGATACTTTTTTAACCACTGACTTTGAAGGCGGACGACACCAAAACCGCGTGGATAAAATTCCTATTCAATGTTAATATATGGGGCATTCGCACTCACATACGCACTCCAAAGTAAAAGATAGAAATTTATTCATTTCTATTCTTTTAAATATTTTAATTACTGCTGCGCAAATCATAGGAGGTGTTGTTTCGGGTAGTTTAGCTCTATTAAGTGACGCACTTCATAATTTTAGCGATGTTATTTCTCTTGTTGTTAGTTATATAGCTTCAAAATTATCCAGACAGAAAGCATCTATCCATCGAACATTTGGTTATAAACGTGCCGAAATTTTAGCAGCATTTATAAATGCATCTACACTAGTTATTGTTGCTGTTTTATTAATTATTGAAGCCATTAAACGTTTTAAAAATCCTGAGGAAATTGAATCTAATTTAGTAATATGGTTGTCTTTAATAGCAATCATAGCCAATGGATTAAGCGTACTTTTATTAAAAAAGGATGCAGATTCTAATCTTAATATGCGGTCAGCATATTTACATTTATTAACCGATATGATGGCGAGCATAGCTGTTTTAATTGGTGGTTTATTAATGAAATATTATCAACTATTCTGGGTAGATAGTGTACTAACTTTTTTAATTGCTCTGTATTTAATTTGGGTTGGTTATGATCTTCTTAAAAAGTCTACTAAAATTCTTATGCTTTTTACACCAGATCAAATCAATATTAAGGAAGTTGTGAGAGTTGTTAATAAATTACCAAAAGTTAATAAATTACATCATGTTCACGTATGGTGTCTTAACGATGATGAATTGCACTTAGAGGCACATTTAGACTTAAAAGAAAATATTACAATACATGAATTTAATAGTGTGCTTCGAGACATAGAAATACTATTACACGATAAATTCGAAATCAACCATATCAATATCCAGCCAGAATTCAATAAATCTGATTCTAAAGATGTTATTGTTCAGGATTAGAATAACAAACCAATGCTAGAGATAAAAGTTAAAACCTTTCAAGAGCTAACTACACAAGAGTTATATGATTTGCTTCAGTTAAGAAGTGAAGTCTTTGTAGTAGAGCAAGACTGTGTCTATCAGGATATAGATGGAAAAGATCAAAAGGCGCTTCATGTAATAGGTTTTAAAAATCAAAAAGTAATAGCTTATACCAGAATTTTTAAACCAGGAGATTATTTTACACATGCGAGTATTGGTAGAGTAGTGGTTGCCGAAAATGAACGAGAACATAAATATGGTTATGATATTATGAATGCTTCTATTGATGCTGTCAAATCTCATTACAACGAAACCACCATAAAAATTTCTGCACAAACATACTTAAAGCATTTTTACAATAACCTGAATTTTTTTGAAGTAGGAGAGGAGTACCTTGAAGATGGTATTCCACATATAGGAATGCTTAGATCTTAATTGTTTCTATTTCGGGTTTCACCAACATATGTGATTAAGATTTCTACGCGTCTGTCTAATTTTGGATCACCACCAAGTGGAAATTTTCTACGCATTCCAACGTACTTCATACGTCTGGTGCTTACTCCTTTTTTTGCTAGATAATCATAGATGTACTTTGCTCTGGCAACAGAAAGATTACGTTTTTTTGTCTTGCGATCAATTGCATCTCTACTGTTTTTTGTACAACACACATGACCTTGAATAGTAAAGTAAATATCTTTTCGTTCTACAAGTATATCGGCAATTTCTTTGAGCGTTTCCTTTGATTCAGGTAATAATTTACTGTAGCCAGTTTTAAACAGAATATTATTGAGTTTAAATTTGTCACCAGCTTTTAATTCTCCTTGTAAGATTTCTTTTGCTTCACGTTTTTTTGCATCTACAACCTCAGGAGTTTCTTTTGGTTTTGGAGGAAATACAGAAGATACTATAATCTCAACCTTACGATTAAGACCTCTAATTTTACTAATATCATCCTCTTTAACTAACCTAAGTAATATTTCACCTTTACCATCTACATTTGTAATTACAGATTCATCAAACTCATTATTTGAAAAAATAGTTTTTATAGAATTCGCCCTGTCTTGAGATAACTTAAGATTATATGTATCACTTCCTCTATCGTCTGTAAACCCATAGATAGATATTTTAGCAATATCCATACCTTCTATTTCAGATAAGAACATCAACAATCTATTGTGTTCTGTTGGAGGAACTTCAAACTTATCGGTTTCAAAATATACCTCATGTTTCATCTCCTTTTGAGCCAACAAAAGTTGTGAAATTAATAGTAATATGAGTGTTATATTTTTCATTTATGATGTTTGAAGCAAGAATTAAATATATATTATTTTAATGTTTTCATCAAATTTTGTCGATATCAATCCAGATAACTCAGGTAATTTGAAGGGTTTTTTAAGATTTCAACACCTTTCTGGATTTCAAAATTATTAGCCACATAATACTCGTAAAGACCTTCACGATAGAAATAGCGCTTTACTATTTCGTCAGATAACAAAGACAATAACTGTGCTTTATTTTCATCTATCGCTTTATTTTTATAATTATTAAGAGATGAAATCAAATTGGAGTAATCGGTATTAATTTCGTTGTTTAATTGTTCTTCTTTAGCAACTGCAAGCGCACTGGCAAAAGCCTTTTCGGTTTGTGTTTCAAAGCTGAAATTATTTCGAGATAAGAAATTTTTAAAATCATTAAAATCAGAATCACTCAACGTAAAATTTTTAAAATCTGTAAGGTCATTTTTATAATAGTATTCTGTTCCGTATTTAAAGATCAGATTTTCATTGATGATCGCTTTTGTGATGGAGCTTAATTTTGTTTCGTCTAATTCAAGGTCAGGTTGTACGCCACCACCATCATAAACGGTTCTCCCTTTTTTGGTTTTAAAAGCGTTATAATTTTCCTGTTTTACACGTGTAGCTTTACCATTTTCATCGCGATTCCAATAATCTAAAGCCTGAATACAACGACCTGAAGGTGTGTAATATCTTGAAATGGTGATTTTCATTTGAGTCCCATAGGTTAATTTTTTAGGACGCTGTACTAATCCTTTACCAAAACTTCGCGCTCCTATAACAACAGCACGATCCAGATCTTGTAAAGCTCCAGAGACAATTTCACTTGCTGAAGCACTGCTTCCATCAATTAAAACAACTACTGGGATTTCAGTATCTATAGGCTCTTTAGACGTATAGTAGGTTTTATTATATTTCTTAACCTTTGATTTTGTGGTCACTACTAGTTGATTTTTTGGCACAAAAATATTAGTCACATTTACAGCCTCTCTAAGTAGTCCTCCAGGATTTCCGCGAAGGTCCAAAATCAGTTTTTCAGCACCTTGATTTTTTAAGGCGCGAATTGCGCTAATCGTTTCCGAAGATGCTTTCTCGTTAAATTTCCGAAGCACTACATATCCAATATTATCATTTACCATAGAGTAATGAGGGACAGCGTGAATATCAACCGCTTCTCTTTGGATGGTCGCCGTTTTTGTTTGTCCTTGCCTGATGTATGTAACCTCAACCGAAGTACCAGCAGCACCTTGCAACAAATTACCTGCGTCATCTTTGAAATCGGAAACCACTACATTATCAACTTTAATGATTTCATCACCTGCTTTAAGGCCTGCTTTATCAGCTGCATAATCTTTATAAGGCTCAACAATAACCAATTTGTCTTTTAGTGTTAACACATTAGCACCAATACCAGTATAGTCGCCTGCATTATTAATTCTGGACGCTTCAACATCTTGTTCGTTATAGTAATTAGTGTAAGGATCTAAATCTTCAAGCATACTTTTTATAGCAGTATCCATAAGATCACCAGGATTGGTTTCATCTACGTAATTCATGTTGAGCTCTTTAAAAAGCGTTGTGAAGATTTCTATTTGTTTAGCAATTTCAAAAAAATCACTTTTAAAGGCTGTTCCGCTAAAGAAAATGGTTAAAGCAAAAAGCGGAATTAAAATGCGTTTTTGTAGTAGTTTTCGCATGGTATTAGTTGTTTATAGTGACGATACTTTTTTTGAAAAAGCACCTAAAAGATCTTTCATTTTTTTATCTACAGAATCAAAATCTGTTCCATCTTTACCAATGTACAAAATCATTAACGCATAAGATGACAAAATGTTGTTAAAATACTCTGATTTGTTGAGGCGATAAGCTTCGCGAAGTAAGCGTTTGATATGATTTCTATCTACAGCATTTTTAAAATTTCGCTTACTTACAGACACACCTGTTTTGAATCTTATGTTGTCATCTTCAAAATTTGTTTGCAAATACACCATACGTAAAGGATATGCAGAGATTGATTTTCCTTCGGAAAATAGCTGCTCAATAAGTTTTTGGCTTTTTAGTTTTTCTGTTTTAGGATAAGTAAACGACATCTAATTTTGAGATTTCTGAGAGACTAATTGTTGGAGGTCTACAATTTTACTCTCAAGTTCATGTAGTCGATCATATACATCTACAGGTTCTGGCATTTGCTTTGAAGCAAACATGGTGACATACCAAACCTCCATAATATCTTCTGCGTTTATGGTGTAGGTTGGGTAGTTACCATCTTTGTTATCACTTTTAAGAATTAATTTACCGCGTTCTTCTATACGATTAATCACACGCTTTAAAACCACACCATCATTTTTACTAATGATCACGTAAACTCTACCGTCTTTGATATCGCTAAAATCTTCAACATAACGACCAAATACCATATCGCCATCAAAAAAGGTGCGCACCATAGAGTTGCCTTGAACCTCAAAACATCTAAAGGTGCCATTATTTAATTGAGGCATATGAAATGCAGGTAAAGTCTCAATGTATTCGGCATCGCCATAACCGTCTAAGTAACCAGCTCTGGCTTTTGCAGGAACGTAGACGACGTTTTCTTCGCCTTCAGGTGTAGTTGAAATGACCTGTGGCATTCCAGAATATGTTGGAGTATTAGAGACTTCAGATTTTAACATCACAGGACTTTTTCCGAAGAGGTAATCTGGATTGATATCAAACTCATCGATAATGGCCGACAATACATCATAACCAGGTTTTGTTTTTTTTCGAGAACCGTCAGATTGAGGCCTTCCATTGACGATACTATCTATAGTGGTTCCGGTAACACCAATACGTTTTGAAAAGGCGTAATTATTGAGATTAAAGTGGTTGATGATAGCGGTAATTTTTTCGTCTATGTGTTCCATGGTCTTTAATACTAAGAGGTCTCACTTTTTACAAAATTATTTTGCAATTTGTTTGTATTAGTTTGTAAAATGTGTTATATTTGTACTCTATTTAAATGCTAAGATACGAAATTTACTTAAAAATCAAACATTTGTTAAATTTTATTAGCATTTTCTTCAGATTTTAAAATTAAAGACGTCTTATTAAAATCTACGATGGTTACGTATTCAACAACATGTTGGAATACGATGAAAGTTTATGCCTTAAGTATTAAGGTTTCAAAGCGAGGTAAACTGTTAGAAAAGCGAAATGATAACAGTTCATATACCTGTTCTGTGTTGAAACCACTGTTAAAATCAAATGATATTTTTTTCTCTTTATACAAAGTAGAAAAATTGAGCATAGCCTAAGCTACGGTCTCTTTTTTTACTGAAGTAAAAAGGTGAAAAATGCGTTTTATTAAAGTTGTTTTGACTTAGAAAAGGTATGCGTTGAACTTAATAAAACAAGTATAAACTTTAAACATTTTACAATGAGTACAGAAAACAATAACAAACAAACTTTATTTAGGTTTGTTAGTTTTAGAAACCCAAATTTAGCTGAGACAAAGACAACTAATTTGGCGTTTATTCAAAGACCAGACAAAATAAATGGGGTTTTTGATCAAGTCTCAGCATCTGAGACACAAACAAAATTACGAGCCATGTTAATAGAGGCTTCCGTTTTTGAGACTTCTGCTATTAAAACAGTAGAAGAATTAGAACAAGGAGAGCTAAAAGAATTAGTAAGAATTGGAAAGTCTCTTAGCGCTAATAATGAGCTTTCACCTGCTGATAAAGATTTATGTAAAGAACAGTATGGGAATTTGATAGATTCAGAAACCATTATAATGATTTGGGATAACCTTATCTATCAATACTTAACACAAACAGATTTTTATATAAAAGAAGCTTTGACCTATATCCTAAAGGCATTGCATATAGGCTATGTTCAAACACTAACTCCTAACGAAGAGCTTAAAAAAATAAATGGAGCTGACCTTATTCAAGCTGCATTAAATGCAACCATAATTATACCGTCTTCTGTTTTAGGAAAAGTAAAACCTTCATCAGCGAAACGATTATCTGCTAAAGAATTATCTAGCAAAGAGGAAAGCTTATTGACTTTAGGATTAGAGGGTTTTGAAAAAGAACAAGATGCTTTAATAGAAAGAGACAGTCTTAAGCAATTAAAATCTGAAGTTGAAAGTATAAAAAATAAATATTGGTCTAATTATGAAAACGCTTTAAAAGCTGCTAGGGAAGCATATAAAAAAGACTATGGCGAAATCATTCAAGCTTATGAAGAACAAGAAGATTTTATTGATGACCTAGAAGAGGCTAAAGCGCCTGAGGAAGATATTATAAAAGCCTATGAGGTTTTAGATGGCTATAGTTATCCTGAATTTGATTTTTCTTATAAAGACGAATTAGATTGGAACGATATTCAAAGTCAATTAAGTGAAGAGTCGTTAGCCTATTTCTTAGAGAATTTTGCAAATGCTGAGCAAAGCATTGATAAAGAAGTTGATTTAGAAAAGGCTGTAATAGTAACAGACAAGGGTTCTGAAATAACAGTAGACACAAACACCTTTTCATTTAGACATAATGGTTTTGATGAAATCATTTCAGATATTGATAATCAAGTAGATACATACGATACTATTTCATTAAACGAAGCTAATCTTCCCCAAGATGAATATGTAAATGTTGGTGGAGCGGTTGTTCCTGTGTCTACGTCTACTACTACGCAAACTCCAAATCTATCTTATGTATTAAGAGCTAGAAAACAAGGTTTTTTCGGATTAAATAGAGGATATGCTACATTTCAAATACATGTAGAAAATTCTTCATGGGCCCTTAGCAATGCTGTTATTTCTGCAACAACTAGTTCAGGAGCTTATACTAAAAACATAAGTGCAGTGTCTGTTGTTAATAACAAGATTAATTTCCCTCGTTTTTTAAGAAACAACATAAGAAGCATCAGTAATTTGAGTGTTCAAGTGTTCTTCGCTAATGGTAGAGAAGCTAAACTAGATTTGAGTACAGTGGTTGTTGATAGACCTTATACAGGAGTACTTACTTTAAAACCAGTTATAACCGATAATCCAGATAACACCAACCCAAGTGAACCTACTCCTACAAGAGGCGAACATTTTGGATTAAAACGATTAGGTGTTGCTGAATATATGAAAGTTACTCAAAGTGTTCATGCTTATGTGCCTGGAGAAGTATCGAATATAGAAAATGTAATGGCTAGCGAGTTACGGCATAAGTCTATAAATGAGCTAACACGAACTGAAGATACTATTACAACAAGTACATCTCAAGAGATTGAAGAAGTATCAGATACAACTAAAGTTAATCGAGCAGAAATGCAAACCGAAGTTGCAAAAGAACTTAGCAAACAACGAAGTTTCCAATCGCACGCTAACTTTTCTTATGATACTGATGTTTACAAGTTTGATACTGGGGTTGGCTTTGCTAGTACAAATGCGCAACATGTCAGCAATGTTCAGGCGGTAGCTAAATCACAGGAAGTAACCGAAAGAGCTATGGAGCGTGTGCAATCTAAGATTTCAGAAGAAAGAATTAGTAAAATCATTCAGGAAGTCTCTTTAACTAATGTACATGAATATGATAATAGAGGCGGACTAGGAGAAAACGCCGAGCGTCCTAAACATATTACTGGAGTTTACAGATGGGTCGATAAGAAAATGAAAAATCAGATCTACAACTATGGGAAACGTACCATGTTTGAATTTATGATCCCAGAACCTGCTAAGTTACACCGTTTAGCTATCGCTACTACAGGTCACACTTTAACAGCGCCTGTAGACCCAAGAAAAGCACCTGCACCACATAAAATGAGCAATGCAACTACAGCAAGTAAAAGCTTGTTATTATACTGGGCAGATGTATATGGTGTAGAGTTAACCGCAGAACCTCAAAACAAACAGCAACTTATTAAGGTTAATGGAAGTCCAAGAGCTAAACACAACTGGAACTTTAGTAGTGAGCCGCTTCAAATAGATGAAGGTTATGTTGCTAAATCTGGAGTTATACGATGGATGTTTAGTAAAGAGGAACACCGAAGAGGAAGAAACGGAAGAAGACGTCCGTTTTCTATTCAAATTTCAAATTTAAAAGGAAGCACTTTAAATTTCAGTGCTCATAGAAGCTCACGTTCTAAAAGCGGTAATAATACGGTAAGTGGTTTGAACGTGTCAGATAATTTCACGTATACAGCTAGCGGACGTAACGTTAAGTCTTTTGAAGTTAATTTAGAGCTTAACTGCGAGCCATCTCTAGCGTTAATTAACGCTTGGAAACTAGAAAACTTTAACGCGATTATTGAAGCTTATCAAACAGCTTTAGACGCTCATAAAGAAGAAGTTGCAGCAATTGAAGCAGAACAAGCAGCAAAAGCAGCGGAGCAAAAAGATACTATGGGTAATTTTTACCGTATTATCGAAAGCGATGTTCTTAAACACAATTGTATTGCTTACTTATTACAAAATTATCTAAGCGATTTAGGGCAAGATTTCACTGATGGTGATGAGATGCAAAACTTTAAGGTTAACCTCAGCGATGATTTAGATAAGTATACTGCAAAGGCAAAATTCTTAGAGCAAGCGTTTGAGTGGAGTATTAAAGATTACACATTCTACCCTTATTTCTGGGCAGACCGTAAAGAGTGGCAAGAGATGTATTTATCTGAAAATACAGATACACTATTTAGAAGTTTTTTACAAGCTGGTCTAGCAAGAGTTATCGTAACTGTAAAACCTGGTTTTGAAGAAGCTGTACAGTATTTCTTGGAAACAGGAGATGTATGGATGGGCGGAGAAACACCAATTATTGGCGATCCGCTTTACATGAGTATTACTCAAGAAATGCAAGAACCTACTGGAGTACCACAAGGCAACTACTGGATTACCCGAATTCCGACGACGCTTACCATTTTACAAGCGAAGTCTGCCGGATTAGAAGTAGAACAAGCATTACCGATATTCCCAGAGGATGAACCAGAAAATTGTGAAAACCCAGAGCAGTTAGAAACAGTGACATCATTCACATTAGATGATGTGCAATTAACCTCACCAAGCGTGAGTGAAACCACATTGTATTCTAACTAATTTATTAACGAAAAAGGTGGTGGATTCCACCACCTTTTTTAAACTTATTAAACTATGTCAAACACAACATTTTATAAAGCAAAAAGCTTAGGGTTGGTAAAAAGTAAATCATCGGCTACCACCAAAGCCTCTAGACAAGGAATAGAGAACACACTAAATAAAACAAATAGCTTAAATAGAGAAGAACTGGAAACTTTTTTGATAGAAAATAATATTGAGAGTTTTCTCTACAAAAACAGTTGCGAAAGTGGAGATGTTATTATCATTTTTGGACGTATATCTAGTAAAAGCCTAGCTTTAAAATATATTGATATTACAATAGCAAATAGTATTGCTAAATTAAAATTAGATGATCTAAAAAGCACTTTCTTATTTAAAAAAGAAAACAGATGGAATAAGAGTGAGTTAACAATACCAATTAAATATATGAACGGTATCTGCCCAGATACATCAAGCTCTATTACTGATAAAGAAATTAACCACATTACAGAAATCGTTAAGGACCATATTCAATTTACAACGCTTAAAGGCCCAGAAAAGCAGTTTGAATCACTTAGCAAGGAAATAAAAAAACAACTTAACAACCCATTTTACGATGATGTTAACCTTTGTGTAAGGTTAACAGTAGCTAATACAGCAAAACGAAGAACGAGAAATAAAAGTATAATTGCCAAGCCTTTAGATGGAAACTCTAATCAAACAATTGGTATACCATACACAGAGGTTTCAGGCAATTCAAAAGCATTAGCAACTACATTCAAAAAAAATGATAAACCTTGTGAAATAGGCTTAGACATTAAAGTTGATGAAAATGGAAAACTCTCTATAAATCATTTTGTAAACCCAGATTATCTTAAGGAGTTTGAAGAAAAGTGGGAAAAAGAAATTAGAAGACGAGGTCTTCAAGATGAGATTGATATTAAAGAACTGCGTGAACAAGTGCTCAAAGATTTTGAAAGCGCAGAAACAGAGCATAATTTTTTAGAACGCTTTGTTCAAGACACCAAAGCCTTTTTTAGTAGTGAGGTTGGTGGATACATAGAAGCCATACAGGCAACCCAAAAAGTGGCTAAGCATGTATGGAAAGAAGGTACCATAAGTCGCGGTGTGTGGCATTCAACTGGCGATGATGCAAAAGAGCATCAAAACTTCCCCGACTATATGCATGTCAATGGTTATGTTGGAGGCGCTATAGACGGAGTCGTTGACGAAATTGCCGGTATTCCAATGGCTATTAAAGGGGTGTACGATATTGTTACTGATGAAAAACAAAGAGACGCTTTAGCTAAAGTGTTTACAAAAGAAGGGTTTGGGCAACTTGTAGAAGGATTGTCTTCTCAGGCACAAAAAATTCAAGGAGACCCTGAAAGACTTCAACATTTCTCTGGTCAAACAACAGTATCTGTTGTATCTATGGCCGTTCCAGGTGTTGCTTTTACAAAAATTGGAAAATTAGAAGAGGTAATAGATAAAACTTCAGATGTATTAAAAGAGTTAACAAACCCTAAGGTACTTGAAGTGCTTGAAAAATTAAAAAAAAGCAAAGAAGGAACAAAGAATATAAGACACACGGCTTTATATAAAAAGATAGAAGCATTCTTAAAAACAATTGATGTAAAAACATTAGACAAGTTAGCAGATGCTCCTGGGTTTGGAACTGTTATTAAAGATATGGGAAAACATTGGAAATCTTTTTGGGGAGGCAAATTTGTACTGGAGTATGCAAGCATACAAGTAAGAAATGGAAAAGTACTAAAATTTGAAGTAAATGATTTATCAAATGACTTAAGAAGAATCTATGATGTGGTAATAGATGAAGGAAATGATATTATTAAAAAGCTAGAACTAAAAAGCTGGAAGGGCTTTTATCCTGAGAGTATTAAAAAGCAATTCACTAAAGATTTAGCAAAGATGTCTAAATTGGAAGACGGTTTTAATATACAATGGGTATTTAATAAAAAAGGAGTCACACAATCGCTTTCTGAACTTAAAGAGAATGTGTTGAAGGCATTAAGAAAAGCAGATGGCACACCTATTGATGAGTTGAGTGTAGTTAGCATAGATCAAGTGAAAAAAATATTTCCTGAACCAGAAGACATATCTGCATTAGAGAGTTTCTTAGACTTTGGCGGGACGCACCAACAATTTTTACTTGATAAGTTAAATGAAGATGCTATTTTTGATAGTATATTTGAAATAGTAGAAATAGTAGATTAGTTATGTATAAGTTAGAAACAGTATTGAAGGATATTGGTAGCCAAAGAGGTTTTATAGAAAATTTTTTAGTTATGGATGTTCCTAATGAAAAAAGACTTAAAGTCTTTGATTTGGAGTTGTTTGATGAAAAGTGGGAGTTAGTGCACGATAGCCATTCTTACAATATATATAAGGATAACATTATTGCAGGAAATCTTAGTTTTTATAACACCAATAAAGAGCTTTTATATTCAAATCCATTTGATTACAAACTAAATATATCTAGCCATAATGAAGAAGGTGCTTCTGTTTTAAGGCAAGTACTTAAATGGGAAAAAATAGGAACAAAGTTTAATTTTACTTTTCAACACCACATTTTTAACTTAAACACCAAGGAATTTATTAAACAAAATATTTTAAACCTGCCCGGAGGAGTAGTTTTTATAAAAAGCAGTTTGTTAGTATTAAGGGCTAAAGAGGGTAGGTTAATCATCTATGATTATGAGTTGGATAAAATAGTCTGGGAACGAGATTTTTCCGAAGAATGTGCCTATATAGATCCTATACGTGTAAAAGAAACATGGCGAAAAGGAGAGATTGGTCAAATCTATCAATATGCTGATGACAAACTCATCATTACAGCGGGAAAGTACCATACATTTTGCTTAGATCTCAAAACCGGGGAGCAACTATGGACGTTAGGTTTTACTGCCACATTTATTTTAACAGGTGATGAAGCCTTTGCATATACTAATGGTGGATCTATAGCGAAGATAGACTTAAAGACAGGTGAAATATTAAATAGTAATGGTAAATTTCATAAACTACCAGACTTACCTCAGGTAAGTCATGAGAGATTGGGAGATATCCACATTAGCGCTCATGGTTCAGAAATGATTTATCATGATAATTCACTATGGTATTTAGTACACTCAAATGGCTATTCTTTTGTAGTGAAGATAAATCCAGACACATTTGCTTATGAGTGGATTCATCAGGTAGATACTGTTGAAGAAATCAGAGACATCAAGTTTTACAAGGATAGAATGTATCTTTATGACTTAGGCTATCAATTACATGTTTACACAAAACAGTAATTTTCAACTAATGAGTTTGTTGTGATTAATGACAATCACAACACTCTAAATGTATCCGCGAAGAAAGCACCCAGATGAAGAAAGGTATAGCCATGATTAAAAAAGCACACATTAAAATATGTGTGCTTTTCTTTCTAATAGCTTGTCGTAAATTTTCAATATTTAAAAACTAATTAAAAATTATGTTAACAGAACAAGAAATGCTAGAAATTGCAGAACATTATATGTCATTTAGAAGTCATGATGATATTGAACTAGTACTTTACCCGATAGCGCGGATTTGCAATCCGCGCCTATATTAACTAATGATAAAAGCACACATTTTTATAGATGTGTGCTTTTTTAGGCAGAAAACGCCGTAAATTTTCTATATTTAAAACCGTGTCTTCTTTGGTTTAGAATGTGTTTTAGTTTGTGCACGGATTACAAATCCGCGCGATCTGGTTTTACGAGAAAGTGCTAAGAGAGCTCTTAAAAAAGAAAAAGAACTTGTTAGTGCGTTAGACGATGTGGTAATTGAAGATGGTGGTAAAAGTCGTAAATTAACTGAGACAGAAAAAGGTAAGGTAGTAGATGAAATGTATGAAGCATCAGGAATAGACAAAGAGGTATTAGAAAAAAATATAGAATATAAAAAATATTTGGATTATCTAAAAAGTGGCGAGATAAAGCGAGTATTCTCTAATGTTCTTTCAATAGAAGAAGAAGCTATATTAAAATTTTACACAACAAATCCTGGATATAAAAACTTTAATAAAGCACTACGTGGTGAAATCCCTATAACTGACTTTTTTAGGGCTCAAGAAAACCTTATGAATCAGGCTTTAGATAAATTGCCAAACTATAAGACAAACGATTTGCTTTTTAGAATTGAAAATTTGACCGAGTCCCAAATAAATACTATCTATAAAAAAAATGAGGTTATAACAAACAAACATTTTACTTCTTCAAGCTACGACATAGATGCTATAGCAGAAGCAATGAGAGAAAGACCTTATACGATTATGGTTCTTATAAAGGATTCAAAAACAGGTAAAAAAATAGAAGCATTATCGACATTAAAGAAAGAAAAAGAAATTATATTTAAATCAAATACAGAATTTATTGTGGAAAGAGTTTCTATTGGGACTAACCCTGATACTTTAGAGCCAATAAAGACAGTAATATTAAAGGAAAAATAGACAAATGGAAAATAAAGAAAGATTAAAGGAGTTAAAAGAAAAAAAAGAATCCTTAGTGTTTATTTTGGAAGCAAATTTTGAAACTATTGAAGAGTATAACGCTTTCAAAGAGGAGAACATTGATTCTTTTATCGAGTTAAAACAAGTTAATCAAGAAATTCGAAATTTAGAATGGCAACTCATGTCTCCTAAAGAGCAACAGGAACTTTTAGAATATTATAAAAAAATTAAAGAAAAATATTCTAATGAATAGGTGTTTTCAAATACAAAATGTTTGTGTCATACTTGGATAGCGCGGATTTGCAATCCGTGCCTATAATTAAACAATAATTAATACTAAAAGCACACATCTATAAAAATGTGTGCTTTTCTTTTAGAATAATTTATCGTAAATTTTCTATATTACAAATAAAAAATGTCTACAAAATATAAAGCAACAATGAGCGACACAGGTTATTTTATAACCATTACTATTGTTGGTTGGGTAGATGTTTTTGCACGTTTAAAACAACGTAATGTGATTATAAACGCTTTAAAATACTGCCAGAAGCATAAAGGGCTAGAGGTTTATGCCTTTTGTATTATGTCAAGTCACATACATTTGCTCTGTAAAGCCAAAGAAGGGTTTGTGTTATCAGATATTATGAGAGACTTCAAAAAACATACTTCAAAGCGAATCATTGAAACCATAATTAATCACCCAGAAAGCAGAAGAGAATGGTTATTAGGTTACTTTCAGAAGTCATGTGAACATTTAAAAAGAAATCAAAAATATAAAGTTTGGCAAGATGGATATCATGCAGAGGTTTGTAGAACAAATACATTTATACAACAAAAACTTAGGTATATTCACAACAATCCAGTAAAAGAAAGAATTGTGGAAAAACCTGAGGACTATTTATACAGCTCAGCAAGAAATTATGCAGGTTTAGATTCTGAATTAGATGTATTAGTTTTGAATGTATTTAAATAGTGCACGGATTTCAAATCCGCGCGATCAGGATGAACTTCTCCTTTTAAGAGGAAGAAAATTTATAGTTAAAAACGTAGAAGAAGTTGATGGTAAATATTTAATAACTTTAATAGAAAAATAATTATGACAGATAAAGATTTTTTAAAAAAAATAATAGATGATCAAAATAAGTTTTGGTTAGAAGAATACACGAAACTTAATAGACAAGAAAAGGTCAAATATTGGTTAGCAACTACCCATAAAGGGATGCGCACACAAGGTGAATCATTTGCTGATGAATATTCTGAATTTTCAAAAAAGTGGTATGACCATGCTAATGTTGTTGAGCCAGATTTTGACTCAATTTTTAAAGAAGCAATGAATGATATTGGTTTCGAATTTGATTGGGAAGAGTATAATAAACGAATTCAAGAGTAATGTTTTAATAAAAGTAAAGAAAGTTGTTTTGCTTTATATTTTGAAATTATGAAAACAATTGGATTTATAAAACCTCATGATAAACATAATGAAGCTAAATATTTGTCAGAATATTTAGAAGATGGTTATGAGAATAACGATAAAGAAGCAATATTAAACTATTTGAATAAAGGCGTTTTGTGCATAGACTGGATGGAATGGCTATTTGAAGACGAAAGTGACGATGCCGTTAGTATTGGCCCAAATACCTGTAATACGGATGGCATTTGGATTTGGCCAAATTATTTAGAGTATTATTTAAATAAGTACCCAAACTTTAAATTGGATCAAGAATTTATAGACTATGTCAATGAAAACCAAGATAAATCTGTAGATGTTTCAAATGAAGAAAATATTAAGATTCAGGAGGCATATCAACGTCTTACTAATTCCAAAACAGACAAGGGTACAAGCCTAATAGATGAAGATGAAAATTAATAGCTAAAAAATTTAGTGATGTTGAAATTAAAAGCCTGATAGCGCGGATTTATAATCCTTGTCTACATTAACTAATTAATGAGGAAAGCACACATTTTAATAGATGTGTGCTTTTTTTGATTGTAATTTATCGTAAATCTTCTATATTTAAAGCCTCGTCTTCTTTGGTTTTGAATACGTTTTTGGTATACGCTCGGATTGCAAATCCGTTCAACATGATGAAATCTATAGATGAAGATAGATTTTGCGATATTAGATATAATCATGGACTTACTATATTTACAAAAATTGAAAGACAATAAAAAGATTGGTTCACAAGCTATTGAAGGTGTGTCTGAGCAAAAGATTTTGGAAACCCAACAAAAACTAGGAATTATGTTTCCAACAGCTTATAAAGAGTATCTTTTCTTGGCAGGAAAAAATTCAGGTAATCTTCACATGCTAGAAACAGATGATTTAGAAACATTGGCTTCAGATTTTTACAAGGAGCTTTTAGATGAGGATTTGAAAGAAACTAAAACATCATTTGATAGACCGTTTTGGGCTTTTGCAAGTAGCATTGGTGATCAAGGGTTTTGGTTTTTCTATCTAGATGAAAATAGTGAAAACCCAGAAACGCACTATTATTCATATGAAGCAACAGAACCTTATGAATCTATTGTGGGTTCTCACGGACTCTCATTTAGTGAACTTGTTGATTCAAGAATAGATTTTGGACTTAAGGTTGAAAAGGATGGTATTTGGTAACAAATTATTTTTGATACGAATTTATTTAAGTCAAAAGTCACAGATGGTTTTCCTGTGACTTTTAATCCCTTTTGTTTCTTAAAAACGAACAGTATGATTGAATTTATAGAATGTTTTAAACCAAACCAAAATTTTTATAAGTTCTCTAAGGAGAATTATTATGAGTTTATTGAGGGTATTTTTCCTGGTTACTACTATAATTACCAATCGGTAGTGACATGGAAAAATGATAACAAGAAGCATTGTTTTAGTAACAAGCTGTTAAAACATATTCCGTTAAAAAACTGGGATGGTATAGCTTTCATTTTAGAGAATCAAAAGGAATTAGTTATTTGTAATTCAGATGGATCAATTAGACTTAAGGTGAATGTGCCTTCAGAACTAATTCAAATAGAAGATTTTCAAAGCGGATTTAATTTATCAGAATCAGAAACTCAAAATGTTTTTAATGACGATGAATTTATTATGAGCTACGATCGATTTGACGATTATTTTGAATTTGAAGGTAAAAGCTATATATCCGTTAAAGTTAAAAGGTATCATTCAAGTAATTCACAAGACGCCTTTCTTCAGATGCGTTATTTAGATTGTAAAACGGGTGAGTTTTTACCATTTACCAAAACAATTAGTAAGTATGTAGAAAATCAACACGGTTATAATGAAGCGTCTGTAAACATCTAAAAGATCTATGCTAATATCTTAAAAATCAAAAGCCACAATAATTATTGTGGCTTTTGTAATTTAGACCCAATGAAAAAAAGATTTATATACTCAGGATACATTAAAATAAGTTGCGACACGCTTTTATCTTTTATGGGAAAGGTGTTAGAACCATCTAAAATCAGAGATAGATATGCCGCAGACTTGCAACGAGAACTAAAATATGAGGACGATACAGTTGAGATCTATGCTTATGAAGATGGTCATGGCGGAATCTTATACCAGACGGAGCTAAAAGGCAGTCTTGAGGATGCGCAAAATTATATACATATGATTACTGAAAACCTTAGAAAGCTGGATTATATACATCAATTTGAATGGAGTGAGGTCGATAGTAATGACAAGCAAATAGGCAAAGAATACGAGATAAGCTTTCCAGAACAATAATTTAACCACTCAAAAGAAACTAGATGTATCTTGCCTTAGACGTTCACTATAAAACCAATTACGCTAAAAGTGTTGGGCTTACCTTTTTAACCAAAAAAGATGAGATACCTCAAGAGCGCTATGTGGCTATTATTAAAGATGTTGCACCATACCAACCAGGTGAGTTTTATAAACGTGAACTCCCATGTTTATTAGAAATCATTACTAAAATAGATCTCGATCAAATCGATGCCATTTTAGTGGATGGTCATGTGTATGTTGACAACGATGGTCATTATGGTTTGGGAGGCTATTTGTATGAGGCGCTTCAAAACAAAGTCCCAATTATTGGTGTGGCGAAACGTGGATTTTATGCCAATTCTAAAACGGTTAAAGAGGTGTTTAGAGGCCAAAGTAAGAATCCGCTTCACATTTCTGCAATTGGCATCGACTTAAAATCTGCCGCACAATTTATACACGATATGCATGGCAACCACAGGCACCCAACACTTCTCAAAGCCTTAGACACTATCACCAAATCAGAGTAAAACAAATTACAAAATTTAACACTATTTATTTGTAAAATGTTTGTATAAATCATGTAATATGTTTATATTTGTATTCGCTTTTCTAACAACGTTTATCGTTCGTTAATTACATTTCGTGTTAAGTGGAAACTCAAAAAACCCAGATTAAACCTAGACTGGTTAAGAATCAATACAAAACATGTAATCTTTGGTAATGAGTTTGGTCTACTTAAAATAAATTTAAACATATGTGTAAATATTTACATCGTGTTTCAAAAAATAAATACCACAGTATTTATTAAAATCAATAAAATTTTAAACTATGAACTTGATCACAAAAGCGCTATCTGAGTATGGCGTTAAGGAAACTGTTGGCTCCAAAGACAACCTTAGAATTTTAAAATACTTTGATGATATTGGTTTTGATGGCGCAAAGCTTAAAGACGAAACTGCCTGGTGTAGTGCCTACGCTAACTGGGTTGCTAAAACCGCTGGATATGAATATTCAGGAAAACTCACAGCCAGAAGCTGGCTTCGTGTTGGAACCTCAACCTCAACACCTAATATTGGTGATATTGTAGTGTTTTGGCGCCAATCACCAAACAGCTGGAAAGGCCACGTTGGATTTTTCATTAAAGCTACAAAAAACTATGTGTATGTCCTTGGTGGAAACCAACGAAACATGGTATGTATCAAAGCATATCCAAAATATAGGTTGCTGGATTACAGACAGCTGGCTCCTATTAATTAACCCAATCCTACTGGGATTTTAAAAACTTTTAGATATGGAAAAAGTAATCAAATTCGTGTTTTGGTTACTGGCACTCTTGTCTCCTGTTAATGCAGTTATGGTTACAATGGTCTTTTTGATCATTGTCGATTTTATTACAGGCTCTTACGCCTCTATTAAAAATCGAATTCCCATTCGTAGTTCTAGAATTGGTCATACCATTTCTAAGTTCTTTATCTATAATCTGGTCATTCTGGCAGCATTCTTCCTAGAAGAATATATTGTCAATGAAGTACCATTTTTAAAGATCATTGCTGGATTTATCGCTATTACAGAGATCAAATCCATTTTAGAGAACTACAACACGATCTATGGTGTAAACCCTTTTAAAGCCTTGGTTAATTTGATCAAATTAACACCGCTTAAGGACACTCTGGAGAGTCTTACAGAAGATGATGAATCGAAACAAAAACCCGATTCTGAGTAACGTAACAAAACATGTGAAGCTAATGATATTCCTGGTCTTGTTTCAGGAAGCGAAACAGATCAGGAATGGAGGCTTCTTAAACACAATTAAACACAATGAAACTATTTAATATTTCCGCAGAAAAAACACTGTTGTTGATCATCTTGGCCATTCTTATGTTCAATTTGCTGGCTAAACAATGTTCGCCAAACCATGTTGAAGATCAACAACCCAAAGTAACCATAGTTAGAGATACCATTTGGCAAACTAAAGTAGATACATTCAAAGTACAGACACTTAAATATCAAACCGTTTATGTTAATCGAGATGAGGTTTCTGAACGATATCAAACCCTTCCGAAGACCAAAGACTCAACAAACTACTTAAAGGCTAAAGTTTACAGAGACACCTTGCGTCATGACGATATGGATATTTTTAGTTATAATCTCGTTGAAGGCAATCTTCTGGAAAGTGAACTATCTTATAAACTTAAAGTGCCAAGAGAAATTACTGTGACTAAAACGATCGAATATCCTAAAACCTACAGAAGCGGACTCTTTCTCTTTTCTGAAATTGGAGGGAACCAGTCTAAGTTTGACAATATCAGTCTTGGCTTGCAATACCATCGAAAAGGTAAATGGTTTGTGAGTTATAGAGCAAACCTTAACCAATTGCAACAACCTACTCACAATATAGGTGTAGGTGTAAGGTTATTTAAGTAGCTATCCTTTGGTTAGACAAGTAAACCATGATTTAAATCATATTTTAACTCCAAAGTTTGAAGTAACTTGACTAACATTTAAAATCGTCAGGTCATGGGAAATTTAAACGTCACTAAATTATCTAAAAAGAAAGATAAGGCTAACTATATCCATCAGCTTACCAAGGATATAGAAGCTCTGGATTATATGATCAATAATGATATGATCGAAAAAGCACCAATTCGTATTGGTGCCGAACAAGAATTTTGCTTAGTCAATCATGAGTTTTTACCCAGTGGCAATGCACTTGATATTTTAAAGGATATTGATGATGACCATTTCACTACTGAAATTGGAAACTATAATCTCGAGATCAACCTAGACCCATTCGAACTTAAAGACGATTGTTTTTCAAAACTTCATAACCAACTCAAATCTTTATTAGATAAAGCCAAATTAGCTGCCAAAAAACACAACACTAAAATTGCGCTTACAGGCATTCTTCCTACACTATCATTAAGACATATCACAATTGATAATATGACGCCAATTCAGCGTTATTATGTGCTTAACGAAGCTATTAAAGAATCCAGAAAACAAGATTTTGATATCCATATCAAAGGTGTTGACGAATTAAATTTGTTACATGACACTGTGATGCTTGAAGGTTGTAACACGAGTTTTCAGGCACATTTACAAATCAATCCAGACGATTTTATTAAAAGCTATAATTGGGCTCAGGCTATTTCCGGACCTGTATTAAGCGCCTGTACAAATTCACCTTTTCTCTTCGGAAAAGAACTCTGGAGTGAAACCCGAATTGCCCTATTTACTCAAAGCGTTGATACCAGAGCAAATTCATTCATTTTAAACGAAAAGCAATCAAGAGTAAGTTTTGGTAACCAATGGGAAACAGGAGGCATTTCAGATATATTTAAAGATAATATTTCGAGATTTAGAAGTTTGGTCACTGCCGAATTTGGTAAAGACAGCCTGGAAATGCTTAAAGAAGGTGAGATTCCAAAGCTCAAAGCTTTATGCTTACATAATGGAACCGTGTATCGATGGAACCGCATTTGCTATGGTGTTGGAGATGGTAAACCTCATTTAAGAATTGAGAATAGGTATATTCCTTCTGGTCCAACGATGAAAGACGAAATTGCTAACATGATGTTTTGGGTAGGCTTGATGGTAGGTCGACCAAAATCTGAAGATAACATTCATGAAACCATGGATTTTAAAGATGCAAAATCCAACTTCTTCACAGCTGCCAGATACGGAATGGCTGCGCAATTCAATTGGAAAGGGAAAATCATGACCAGTAAAAGTCTAATTTTAGATGAACTACTACCAATGGCATACAGAGGGCTTTATAAAATGGGAATTGCACCCAGAGATGCTGAGAATTACTTAACGGTTATTGAAAACAGAGTCCAAAGTCATAACGGCTCGCAATGGCTGACAAAGAGTTATAGAAATTTATTAAAGTCGAAAAAGCGCAATGAAGCGCTTCAGGTATTAACAGCTAATATGTATTTAAAACAAGAACATGATTTCCCTGTATCAACATGGACTGTTTTAGATCAACATGCAAACACGACATTTGACATTGATAAAAAAGTGCTACATGTTATGAATACCGATTTGTTTTCTGTAGGCAAAAAAGACAGTTTAGAGCTTGTTATTAATATTATGAAATGGAAAAATATTCATCATATGCCAGTAATCAATGTAAAAAAAGACCTTATCGGCTTGTTGAGCTGGACAGATATTGAAAATCATATTAATGAAATTGAAGAAAGCACTAAAAGCGTTCAAAATTTTATGAAAGAAGACTTAATAACAATCACAAAAGATAAGTCTATAGCAGAGGCTAAAACAATAATGCAAAAAAATGAAATTAATTGCCTTCCTGTTGTAAAAGGCAACAAATTAGTAGGTATATTGACATCCAATGATCTTTAAAGTATATGACGGAAGTCTTTAGTAAAGCTATTAATAATACAATATCAGTGGATAGAATAATAGCCAATATAAAAGGAAAGAATAAAGGCGCAAGCATTGTGTTTTTTGCAGGTATTCATGGTAATGAAACGGCAGGTGTTTTTGCATTAGAACGTGTTTTAAAGACGATTGACCCAGAAACTATACACGGAAATATCTACGGAATCTCTGGTAATTTACAGGCTTTAAAATCCAATCAACGGTTTTTAGACAAAGATCTTAACAGGATTTGGACTAAAGAGCAATTAGAGGCGTTAAAGTCCAAAGATCAATTCAATATTGAAGAACTTGAACAACTAGAGATCTTTAAGCTCTTACAAGATATTATTACCACAGACTCAGGCCCTTTTTATTTTATCGACTTCCACACTACTTCAAGTAAAACCTTACCATTTATAACGATTAATGACGCGTTAATTAACAGAAAGTTTTCGAAACTATTTCCTGTACCTATCGTTTTAGGAATTGAAGAGTACCTAAACGGACCTTTATTAAGCTACATCAATGAATTGGGTTATGTGTCTTTAGGTTTTGAATCTGGACAGCACGAAGAAAAGGAAGCTATAGACAATAGTATCTCTTTTATTTATCAGGCTTTAGTTCACGCTAAAATCATGGACAAGGAGACTGTGCCTGATTTCAAAAAGTACCACGAGTTATTGAAATCTAATTCTGAAAACTTAACCGAAATTTTTGAAGTTGTGTATCTACATCGACTAAAAGAGGGTGACAATTTTAAAATGAAGGAAGGTTTTAAAAGTTTTCAACCTGTCAAAAAAGGAACTGTATTAGCAACGAGTAATGGAGAAGATCTGGAATGCTCTCGAAGCGCAAGACTGTTTATGCCATTGTATCAGAAAAAAGGTGCAGAAGGCTTTTTTATAATCAGACCAATCAAACCGTTCTTTTTAAAACTATCGGCTATACTTAGATATTTAAAATTTGATGGATTATTGGTTCTATTACCCGGAATATCCTGGGAAAATAACAGTAAAGCTGCACTAAAAGTGAACCTGAAAGTCACAAAGTTTTTTGCCAAGTCTATTTTTCATTTACTTGGCTATAGAAATAAGAGGGTAGATGCCACACATCTGTTGCTTTACAACAGAGAACGCGCCTCTAAAATTGAGTCTTATGAAAATGAAGGCTGGTATTAAAAAAGCCTCATCAATTAAGACAAGGCTTTTAATTTTTATCTGCTCAAAAATTACTCTACAGACAAGGTATTATTATCACGTTTGATATCTGCCATAAATCCGTTGGGATCGATTTCTACAGATTTTACTGGTTTTGAAGCGTCAAATGTGTATGTTGGATAGGCCCAAGCCCAATCGTCTTTTACTATGGCTGAGGATGGTTTTTCTCCGCGCATTTGACGCAACGGAATGTAAACATCTTCAGTAGAATCATCAGTATAAGTCACTTTTAGATCAATAGGCATTGGCATAATTCCAATACGCTCCAAGGTTATGCTCTTACCCTCAATACTTTTTACAGCATAGTCAATCGTATTTGTGGTTTGAGCAAAATCCATTAAATACCAATCCAATTCTAAACCTGAGACTTTTTCCGCAGTACGAATAACATCCATAGGTTTTGGGTGTTTAAAAGCAAAATCAGTGAAATACTTTTTGATGGTTTTTTCTAAGTTTTCTTCGCCAATAACATAGCCAAGTTGTGCTAAAAACACTTCACCTTTACTATATGCAGAAATAGAGTATGCTCTATTATAGGCATAGCGATCAGCATGTGTGGTCAAAGGTTGTTCAACTCCAGAATTTGCTAAATAAATATACCCTCTATATGCATTGGAAAACGGATTTACTTTATTAGATTTATTAATGTGGTTCATAGCTTTATCATCAATATAGCTAGTAAATCCTTCGTCCATCCATTCGTGTTTTGACTCGTTGCTGGCTAATAAGAACTGGAACCAACTGTGTGCCATTTCGTGCGCAGTAACACCTACCAGACCATTAAAACTTCCTTCACCTACAATAAGTGTACACATACCGTACTCCATTCCGCCATCACCTCCTTGTATCACAGAATATTGTTTGTAAGGGTATTTACCAACATGCTCACTGTAATACTGCATCAATTGAGCTGCAACAGGTTGAAGATTTTTCCAGTTCTCTAATTTATCCTCAGCCATGGTCTTTTTATAAAAGAAATGTAGCATTGGTCCGTCAGAAACCTGAAGTGTATCGTGAATGTAGTCTTTATCTGCTGCCCAAGTAAAATCATGTACATTAGGTGCAATAAAATGCCAAGTTAAGGTTTTGCCTTTTGGTTTTACATCATTGGTCGTGTAACCATGACCTATCTCATCCGGGTTTTGTAAATAACCTGTTCCACCAATAACATAATCTTTATCAATGGTGATCTTAACATCAAAATTTCCCCAAACGCCATGAAATTCTCTTGCAATATAAGCGTTAGCATGCCAACCTTCGTCGTCATATTCAGCTAACTTAGGATACCATTGCGCCATAGATAAAGCCACACCTTCTTTGTTATTACGGCCAGAACGACGAATTTGAACAGGAACCTGTCCGTCAAAAACCATATCAAAATTTACAGTTTCGCCAGGCTTAATAGGCGAATTAAGTGTCACTTCTAAAACAGTTCCCGAAAGTTCATAGTTGAGGTTTTTTCCGTTTTGCTTAAGAGATTTTACTTTGATATAACCAATTTCATCCTCCTTAAGTTTTGAAATTCTACTCTCATAAGCCGGTTTCTCTCGTGTTCCTTTATTTACGGCCATTCTACCATCTGGATCTTGAATGCTCTGTAATCTGGCATCCATTTCACTATTAGGCTGAAACGCATTAAAATATAAATGATAAAATACTTTATCTAAAACATCAGGAGAGTTGTTTGTGTATTTTATATTTTGGGTACCCTTAAATTGATAGGTGTTTACATCCATATCAATATCCATAGTATAATCGGCTTGCTGTTGCCAATACCCATCTGTTTTATAGATTATTGACTGATCTTGTGCATGTGTATACAAAGTAAGTATTGCCATGCATAAAGATAACAGTGTGCTAATTTTTCGTTTCATAGTTCTTTTTTTACCTTCAGATTTATTTAGAATTCGCCATTTGAGAAGCCATTATCAGTGCATTGTATGCATTTACAATTCTACCTGATTTAGAAATTTCAGAAAGCGATTTAACTTCACCATTTTCACCAACAGTAACTTTAGCTTTTACAGGAAGCCCAGAATCCATAAGGATTTTTTTAACCTGAGCAGCAGAAAGGCTTGGATATTGCGAGCGAATCAATGCTGCAACTCCAGCAACATTTGGCGCAGCCATAGATGTTCCACTGTTTAAAGCATATTCGTTTTCTGGCATTGTTGAATACACATCACTACCAGGAGCAAAAACATCAACGTTCACTAATCCGTAGTTAGAAAAACCAGAGACCATACCAGACCCATATTTTTCAGTTAGAGATCCTACTGTGATTACATTGTCTGAAACTTCTGGTCCAGTACCAACAGCATCATTAGGATAATTATTTGCCACATCAATATCATTACTATCGTTTCCTGCTGCATGAACAAAAAGAACATCTTTTTCAGCAGCATATTTTAAAGCATCTCTAACCCATTCGCTGTGAGGAGAGAACGATTTACCAAAACTAGCATTGATGATCTTAGCACCATTATCGGCAGCATAACGAATAGCTAAAGCAACGTCTTTATCGTATTCGTCTCCATTTGGAGTAGATCGAATCGCCATAATCTGAACGTTATTAGCTACACCATTCATTCCTTTTCCATTATTGCGCTCCGCTGCAATAATTCCGGCAACATGTGTACCATGACTTTCAGATTTTACTGAATGTCTTGGGTTATTGTTTCCATAACCAACCTTATCGTTAAGATCATTTGGATTATCACCAGTTTTGCGTCCACTGAAGTTAATATTGTAGTTATAATTCAAACGATCGTTAATGCTTACCAAACCATCTTCGAGTTCGGTTTTAGCTTCTGATAATGGCTCTAATCCATTACTGTACATATATTGAGCGATTCGTTTTGCCTGATTAAGACTCTCGTTATCTGTTTTGATAGCGGCAACGTCTTCTTTGGTATAATCTGATTTTCCAAAGTGCTTAGTTAATGTTTCGTCAGCAGATTTTACCTGTTGTAAGATTTGCTCATATTGTGTTTTGTATCCAGTATATTTTTGAACATCTTCATTGTATTGTGCTTCTGCCTCAGCATATCTAGGATTACTTTTATCTCCTGAAGCTAGTATTCGTACAAATTCAAGTTGCTCGTTGTAAGCATCTCCAAGAAAGTTCCATCCGTGAATATCATCAACATAACCGTTATTATCATCATCTTTACCATTATTTGGAATTTCATCTTTATTGGTCCAAATGACATCATCTAAATCTTCATGGTCAATGTCTATTCCACTGTCAAGAACTGCTACAATAACAGTTTTACCTTTTTTATTTTTAATGATGTCTGTGTAAGCTTTATTGACGCTCATTCCCGGAATAGTATCTTGCACTAGGTCCAAATGTGACCAAGAGTTTTTCTCAGCCTCACTAAGTGCAGATTCTTTTAAAGGAGAGGTGTCAATATTTTCTATAGGAGTAGATAAGACTCCAGATGTGCTACCGCATCCTAAAAGCATCGCAGATGCAAAAATTGAATATAAAAAAGGTTTAAATGTGTACTTCATAATAGTATTAATTAAAAATATCGTTAATGGTGTATGTGTTTTTTAGTCGCACACCTTTTTCGGTATGCTGAACAGTTATAATTTCATTGTGTGCATCATGCTCTAGATACAAGTAAAAGTTTTGGTCTGCAGCTAAATTCAGGAATCGCTCTTTTTCGTCTAATGTAAGCAAAGGGCGTGTGTCATAACCCATAACAAAAGGCAAAGGTAAATGACCAGCAGTAGGCAGTAGATCTGCCATAAAACAAATCGTTTTCCCTTTGTAATGTATCATTGGTATCATTTGTTTTTCAGTATGACCGTCAGCGAAAAAAATATCGAAACCTAATTCTGATGCTTTCAATATATCGCCTTCTGGAAGTGAGGTGAATTTTAAATGTCCACTCTCTTCCATTGGTAAAATATTCTCTTTTAAAAACGAGGCCTTTTCACGTCGATTAGGTTGAGTAGCCCATTGCCAATGGTTTTTATTAGTCCAAAAGTGGGCGTTTTTAAAAGCAGGTTCGTAACCTGTTTTATCTTTATTCCACTGTATACTTCCACCACAATGATCAAAATGTAGATGTGTTAAGAACACATCGGTAATATCATCACGATGAAAGCCATGAGCTTTTAGAGAGCCATCTAAAGTATCATCTCCCCATGGATAATAGTATCCAAAAAATTTATCACTTTGCTTGTTACCCATTCCTGTATCGATAAGAATTAACCGATTTCCATCTTCAATTAACAAACAACGTGCCGCAATATCTATCATATTGTTAGAATCTGCAGGATTAGTTCTTGTCCACAACGATTTAGGAACAACTCCAAACATAGCGCCTCCATCGAGCTTAAAATTTCCGGCATTTATAGGATATAAATTCATGGATGCAAAATAATAAATAGGATTGTTAACACGATAGGTTTTAGCAGATTATTATGAAATAACAGTCTTTAATCGTTTACCAAAGTCTAAAAGCGTTTTGATCTCTTTGGTACTAGCAAGTCTTTGTTTGCTGAAAATACGGACTTTATTAAGATTGTCAACTTATACACGTGGTTAGGAATGGTTTTTTAATTTTGTGTTTCATTTCTATATCTCTAATCCATTGTATCTATGATTGCGGCTAATTCTTTACCATAATCTATAAATGCAATGGTTTCATCTGTCCTCGCCAATTTGATTTTATCAAAAATAACTAGTGTCTCACCATTACTTTCTATATGATAAATCTGATGACTTTCGAAAAAGCGAATGATTTCATCTGTAAAAAATGACCTAATCTCAGATTCATTATTCCCCATAAGTAAGAATTTTTTAGAAAAATCAGGATACATCTCAAAATCAATGTCCTTGTAGCCCGTAAATGCCATCACCCTGTCAAATATTTTTTCTAATACAGCTTCTTTTTCCATGGTAAAAACGGGAATTTTTTTATTCAATTTCAAGACCATTAAAGTCGTATTAAACGTCTCAGCTGTAAAAGCTTGGCCTTCATTGAATGTTACATCTGAAATTTCCCAAGACACATCCAAATCTTTAAATGTTCCTTTGAGACAATTGTATTTGCGTTCAATAGGTCTAATTTCAAAAAAGTGGAACTTCTTTAAATAATCAGTATTCCAATCAACTTGACTTGCGTATTGATAATTTTTCTCAGTTGCTAAATTTCGTAATCGTTTTTGCCTTTGCGATAGTTTAGCACCAGAGCCAATGATATTAATTTTTAAAGCCCTGTTATAGGTAGTGGATGAAACATGAGAATCCAATCCTGATATAAAGACCTTACCGCCTGTAGCCCTTTGGGTGTTTAGGTATTCCACTAGGTAGTCCATATAGGTAATGCCTACCAATCTTGTTTCTGATAAATCAATATTGACATCTGCTCCAGAAGGAATTTGAGCCACTAGTTTATCGACTTTTATAATGCCTAAAAAATTCGCAATACCTCTAATCTTTAAATCGAAACTACCATCTGATCGTTCCATCAACTTTGTACGCGACTTATAAATCATTTTAAAAAATCGAGAGATGGATACTCTTGCCAATAACATGTGAATGACCAGTGCCAATAATAACCCACCGAGTAAACCAATTAATAAATTAGTGTAAAGTGTTAAAACCATGGTGGCTACAAAAAATACTAATTGCTCAATTCCTTGATTGTAAATTTGTTTAAAGACTGCAGGTGAAGCTAATTTAAAACCAGTATATACTAACAAAATTGCAAAAGCACAAAGAGGCACTTGTCGCATTATTGGACTCAAAACTACAATGAAAATTAACAATAATAGTCCTTGATACATATTGGACCACTTTGTCTTTGCACCATTATGAATATTGACAGTACTTCGGATAATTACTGCAATAATAGGTAAACCTCCAATCATACCAGCTACCATCGTACTTAACCCAATGCCTGTTAAGTCTTTATTCAAATCTGTCTTTCGTTTATAAGGATCAATTTTGTCAACAGCTTTCGCGATGGCTAATGATTCAATACTTGTAATGATTAAAATGGATATGACGGTTGTCCAGAATTCAATGGTATTAATCTTACCAAAATTTGGATGCATTATTGAATCCATAATATTATCTGGAATATTCAATAGAAGATGAGGTCCTACCTCGTATGCCTTTCCAAAGAATGAAAGCATATGTTGGTCAAAGAAATTGAATGCATAAACAAATGGAATAGAAAGCGCAATAACCCACATTGGTGTAGGTAAAATATGGAAAAACCGGTTACTAATTTTAGAATGAAACAATAGTAAAAGTAGACCTACTAATGCAATAATTACCACAAATGGGTTGGCTTCAGGTAAATGTAATATAGCATCAATAAGGTTTTGTATAATATTTGGACTATCAGAATGCGTACCTAAGGCGACATGGATTTGTTTTGCAAAGATGATAATCCCTATGGCTGCCAAAATACCATGAATCACAGAGGAATGGAATATATCCGCTAATCGACCCAATTTCAATAATCCCAATAACACTTGAATTGCACCAGAAACAACCACTGCTGCCAATACATAGTTAAATGCTTGTCCTGAACCATCATCCATCAGTGCAATACCTAAAAGTATAACCGCAATAACTCCTTTGGCAGGTCCGTTGACTGATATGTGACCCCCTCGATAAAGAGTTGTTACAACACCACCAACAATTGCTGAAAGAATACCCGACATAGCTGGTGCACCAGCTGCCAAAGCAATTCCTAATGAAAGAGGTAAAGCAATAAGTGAAACACTCACCGCAGCAATTAAATCACTTTGCCAATTTTCAATTAAACCCTTAAAACCTTTTTTTGGTGTAATTTCCATTTATTTAACTATATGTGTTTAGATTTGAACAACAACGCCAACCTCGAAGCTTCGTAAATATTTGCTTTTAGGTTTGGAGAAAATAGAACTCCAATACCTATAGTATGAAAATTAGTTTTTGTCAAGTGCTATTAAAAATCAATTTCGAGGGTAAGGTAGTATTTTTTTTTATCCTTACTAAAACATAAGCCTAATCTGTAGGTTTTTAATTGATTTTAAGCGGAGTTAAAATACTTTCTTTTTATATTTAGCGTTCAAAAAAAATAGATACATGTTAGAATTAGCAGGAATTATCATCTTAGGAATACTGGCGCAATGGTTTGCTTGGAAATTTAAAATCCCTGCAATTCTTCCATTGATTTTAATAGGGCTTTTAGTTGGTCCAATTGCCGCTGAATATTTATCAGAGGATCGTACAAAATGGATAGAACCTATTTGGAATGGGGAAAAGGGGTTATTCCCAGGAGAGGGCTTGTATTATTTTGTCTCGTTAGCCATTAGTATTATTTTATTTGAAGGTGGACTTACACTCAAACGTTCTGAAATAAAAAATGTTGGCCCTGTAATTACCAAACTTATTACCTTAGGCTCCGCAGTCACTTTTTTTGGTGCAGGTTTTGTTGCTCATTTTATTTTTAATTTGAGCTGGGAATTGTCTTTTTTATTCTCTGGATTAATCATTGTTACTGGTCCAACAGTAATAACACCTATACTGAGAAACATTCCACTAAAAAAAGATTTATCGGCTGTTCTTAAATGGGAAGGCATTTTAATCGATCCAATTGGAGCCCTTGTAGCAGTATTGGTTTTTGAATTTATAAGCGTTGAAGGCGATAGTGGTTTTACTAAAACAGCGTTTATTGAGTTTGGTAAAATTATTCTTTTTGGAACCACCTTTGGTTTCACATTTGCTCACGCATTAGCGTTTGCTATCAATAAAAAGTTTATTCCTCATTATTTGTTGAATGTTGTGTCTTTGTCTACTGTATTGCTTGTTTTTGTAGAATCTGAAATTTTTGCGCACGAATCTGGATTATTAGCAGTAGTTGTCATGGGAATGGTATTAGGAAACGGGAAGCTTCAAAATATAAAAGAACTGTTATACTTTAAAGAATCATTGAGTGTGCTCTTAATATCCATACTCTTTATTCTATTAGCGGCAAATATCAATATCGAAGACCTAGAGTTATTATACACCTGGAAAACAGCTGCCTTATTCGCTATAGTAGTATTTGTGATTAGACCACTAGCCGTCTTTCTAAGTACGGGAGGCTCAAAACTTAGTTTAAATGAGAAACTGTTTGTAAGTTGGGTTGGACCTCGCGGTATTGTAGCTGCTGGTATTGCCTCTCTTTTTGGTAGTAAACTTATAAAACAAGGTGTTGAAGGTGCCGAATACATTACACCTTTGGTTTTTATGATCGTTCTGGGAACTGTTTTATTGAACGCTACTACAGCACGTTTATTTGCTAAATTGGTAGGTGTATTCTTAACAAAATCTAACGGAATCCTTATTGTGGGCGCTTCAAAAGTGTCTAGATTATTAGGGCACTATCTGGAATCTAATGGTAGACATGTGGTTCTTATTGATAGTAATCAATCTAATATTGATAAGGCAAAAGAGTTAGGTTTAGAAGCTATAAATACCAATATCTATTCAGAAACACTATCAGATAATATTGAGCTGAATGACGTAGGTTACCTTATGGCAATGACAGGAAATAGTGATATTAATAAATATGCTATTAACAAATTTGCTAAGCAGTTTGGCGAAAACGGATCATTTAGGTTGGTGAGTTCTATAGAAATGAATAACCCAGAGAACAACCCTAAAGAAGGCCTGTTCTCTCATACTGATGACTACAATAGGCTAACCGAAGTTACACGCAATTATCCTTCGATACAGGAAATAGATCTTGATGACAAAGCGCACTACGATAGCTTAATTGAGATTACTAATAACGATAAGGATATTATTCCGTTATTCATAAAAGATAGTGAAGGCGAATTACACATCATCTCATCGTATAATACTGACATTGATGAGGTTGGTGAAAGCTTCAAATTAGTTTATCTCGGAAAACCATTTGATGTCGAGGAAGTAGCCGCAGAGGATTAAAAAGAAGAGGCTTTAATTAATTTAAAACCTCTTCAAATCAAGACCAATTCAAATTATCAATTTTATAAACTTCGTCTGATTACTATTTTCAGCGGATTATCCTTATTTATAAATAGGGATGTGGCATCGGTTTTAAATTCACCGCCACTTTCAGGTTTAAATGTTAGATTTTCAAATATTAAAATAGGAAACTGTAAGCCAACAGACCAGTCTTCACTTATCCTGACATTGGCTCCACCATAGGCGCAAAATACAGTTCCGTTAAAATCATCTTTGAATCCATTAAAATCATTATTACCAAAAGCATAGTTAGCCATAAGACCTGCTACAAATTGAGTTTCGCCACTTGGTACTGCAGAAAAGTTATATTGAAATTTTCCACCAGCAACAGTTCTGCTAGAGCTAAAATCATTAAAACTTGTATTAGAATGCGTGACTTTGCCACCAACATACCAACCCTTATATTCATCAGTATTTATCTGATATAAATATTCGGCAGTAATACACCATGTGGTTTCATCAAAATCCTGACTAAAACCAACGCCAGCACCAAATCCTATAGTTTGGTTCTGCATAAGGTCTTGAATGCTTTCATCATCATTTAGAGCTGTTTTTGTCGGCTCCTCTTCTTTTTCTTCTTTTTCCTGGCAACATTGATACCTAAGCACTTTAAGCGTTGGGTTTTTTGCTTTACCGAATGTTTTATTTTTAGCTGTAAAAAAGCCGCTGACTTCTGCTGTGTATTCAAATTTCAAAAGATCCACATCGTATTTTCTGTCCGAGAAGGCACAGTTACAATCAATATCTATTGTAGTCTTTATTTCCCAGGTGACTTGACCTAGATTTTTCTTTTTAAGTTTTAATCGATACGCAGTATAATCACTGCATCCACCAATTTCCAAACGGTCGGCATCATGAAATGTTAACATACCTCCATCGTGAATCACTTTTAATAAGCCGTAAGTTAGCCTTAGGTTTTGGGCCTTATCCTTTGGCAGCTCTTTAACTGTAAGATTATTTGTGGTAATATCTTTTGTAAATTCCTCATAAGATTTTGAGCTGTCAAATGTTTCAAATAGTTTATCAAAAATAGTAGCATAGTTACCTTTATCGACAAGGGTTGTTAAGGTATTAACGTTGTCAATTGTTTCTTGAACATAATTAAACGTATAGCCGAAGGTATGTTTACCAAATACGAGCTGATAATCTTTTACAATTTGTTCAACATTGCATTTAAGGTTTTTAGTGTCAAATTTTGCAGTAGTGTGCATGGTATTGAAAGCTTCATAAAGTTCATCGGAAGCCTTAAATATATCAGCCCTTTCATTGTCTTGAGCTTGTAATTGCAATACACTTGTAGAAACAATAGCAAGAAAGAGTTGTAATAGTATTTTTGTTTTCATAATAGCTTGTTTTTGTGAGTTGAGATAGTATTGTTATCATTTTTTTGGAATAAACCCTTACTCTAACCAGTTAAAGTAAGGGCTCTCCACAAATTATGATTATCTATTAATTAACCATAAGACGTTATTTTCTTTTTGCTTCAGGCATTAATCCAGATTAATTCTTCCATATGCCATGACCAGATTGTCTTTATTGAGACCTACCCAAGTGCGATCTTGTTCAAATTCAAACCCGTTTGCCTCAAACTTTTGTTGTGCCCAAGAAAATACGGGTGCTGTGATACCTACAGCAAATCGATCAGTGACCTGATAATTAGCACCTATTTTGAATGAAGCCGCTAACTCAGTATAATCCTCATCGACATTAAAATTTTCGAACGTTCCAAACCCATAACTTACATCCAGACCATAGGTGAGATCAAGTTGGCCTAATTTGTCGATACGATCAAACAAGGTGTACCCAGCACCAACACGAGTAATACTAGATTCTATATTGTCAGAATTTCGCCAGTGTTGCGTTGCAAACCCTCTTAAGTAGCTTGCTCTATTGTAATTGTCTTCAGAAATTCTGTAATTATATCCAGCACCAATACAATAGGATGTTTCGTTGTCGTCTTCGGTAGAATCCAGTCCTAAGCCACCTGAGAATTCTAGGAAGTTTTGCGGATAAAAATTCTGATTGTTTTTTCTGAAATCTTCAAGTACCATATCTTCGATTTTCTCAAAATCTGGTGTTCCATCCTCTTTTACTGGTATGGGTTTTGATCCTAGTTCTGCATCAAAAAATGCAGCACATCCAAAGTTTGTAACCATTAGCATCAAAAATGCTACAGCACATAGTGTTTTTGATAATACTTTAATTGCTTTCATAATATGTGGTTTTAATAGTTATTGATTAACGTCTCGAATTGGGGAGCGTAAAGACCAGAGAAAGTAAAAGCAGGTTGTTTTTATTAATAAGCCCAAAGGTTTGATTGTCTTTAAATTCACTACCTCCAGATGTTGTAGTTTGCTCTTGATAAGTCAGTATATTCGTTTGAACCATCAACGACCACTGAGGAGACAATAGAATATGTAAACCAACTAAAACGCCTAATGATAATCTGGTGATATCGGTTTTAAAGCCATCTTCAAATTTGTTAGTCCCAAAGCCGTACTTTGCAAATATTCCATATTGAGCACGTACTTGTTGGTAGCGCTTTGATAGCACAGAGAACATCAAAGCCTTTAATGTAATGTCAAGTAAACCAACAGTTAGAAACTCTGCATTTGTATAGTTATAGCCTACACCCAATGATCCGTAAAGAGCAGAATTGTTAAGCATAGCGAGCCTTAGATAGTATGCAGCATGCAAACACCAAAGCGTTTCGGCATCGGTAAATCCAAAGCCAGCTCCAAAAGCAATCATATTCATTACATAAGCAACAGCTTCCTCTTGAGCTTCATACTCGGTAATACTTTTGGGCGAATTCGCAAAGTCATACAGGATCTCTTCATCAAGACTAATTTCGTAAGTTCTTATATCAATAAGTTCCGAAGGAATAGTAAATGAATTAAAATTAGCGGTATCATTCTCAAATAATTGCTGAGCGCTTACTGTTGTGTTGCCAATAAAAAGCAGTACCAGCACAATGGATAATAGATGTCTAGTTTTCATAATATGTGAATTTTGGTTGTTCAGTGATACTATGAAGCTAGTAATGAAATTGTTTGAAACGAGTTGAGTTTAGAATTTATATGCCTTTATTGAGAATTTAGCACATACAAATGAGTATTAGGTAATTTGACTTAAATAATGAATTAACGCCGAATATTTATTATTAGAAACAGGCAATTGCCGGCCATCAGTTAATTCTAAAACAGAGTCTTTTTTATGAAACGTTTTAGCAAAGTCTAGATTAACCAGATAGGATTGATGTGTTCTAAAAAACGAGTAAGAACGTAATTGTTCATCATAAAACTTTAGTGGTTTAGATATTACAATTTTTCGACCATCGTCAATATATAATTCTGAATAATTATTATCAGATTTGATGTAGATAATGGCATCTATTGATACAATATGAACCGCTTCGACATTTTTTAAAACCAGTTTTTTCTTATTCTGATTTGGGTTGAAATTATGAAAGAACGTTTGAATTTGAGTATTGTAAGCATCTTGATCAATGATAGACATTGCTGAGGTTACTGCTGAAATAAGCGCATCATCAGCAAAAGGTTTTTCTAAAAAATCAAGTGCACTAAACTTAAAAGCTTCTACAGCATATTTACTATAGGATGTGATAAAAATAATTTTAAAAGAGATGTTTTCAAACTGTTTGAATAAGCTGAAGGCAGTATCATTTTTAAGATTTATATCAGAAATAACAAGATCTGGTTGTTCCTTTTCAATTATTGATTTGGCATCTATGATATTATCAACAGGATCTAGTATGTGTAGGGTTTCAAAATGATTGGCAATAATATGCTTTACATCATTAGCTGTGTTGATGTCGTCTTCTATTATCAAGCAACGATGCGTTATCATATTACATATATTTAACAGGAAAACTTAGTACTACTTTTGTGCCATGTTCCATATTGTCGTGAGTATTAGAGACGATTTCTAATTCAATTGGATATCGCTCCATTTTTAAAAGGTTATCCATGCGCTGTTTTGTAATAGAAGTACCCATTGATTTATGCAGGCTATTGGCATTAGTTTTTACCTCAGATATACCCTTTCCATTATCAACAATCTCCACAACTATAGTTTGGCCCTCTAGTTTGTATTTAACTTCTATTAAACCCTCTTCTAAATTAGCTACACCATGAATTATAGCGTTCTCTACAAAAGGTTGAGTAAACATTGGCGGAACACACATATGCTCCATGTCTAAACTATCGTCCACATGAATAATATAATCAAATGAATTATTATTGACCAGTTGCTGTAGCTCTAGAAAATCTTTGATCGTATCATGGTCTTCCTGAATAGAAATAAATTTTTCTACGGAATTTTCTAAGATATTACGCATAAGACCACTAAAACTACTAATGTATTTGGTAGATTTTTTAACATCATTCTTTTTGATAAAATATTGAATTCCATTTAATGCGTTAAATAAGAAGTGTGGATTTAACTGCATTTGAAGTAGTTTTTGTGTCAGTTCTGAAAACTGTAAGTTTTGTTTCGTTTTATGATTTTTATAAGCAAAGAATAATGATAGCAACAATAAAACGAGACCTATGCCAGAGGCGATTAGTATATTTTTTTGATTACTAAGTTGCGCTTGTTTAAGCTCGTTATCTGCTTCTAATATTTCAATTTCTTGCGCTTGCTTATCGGTTTCAAATTGTGCCGTAATTTCAGCAATGCGCTCATTTTCCTGAAACACAGCAATTGAATCTTTAATACCATTGAGACGATCTGTGTAGTCTAAGGCTGATTTAAAATCTCCTTTGTTTTTGTGACCTAAGATCACCATTTCATACATGAGTTGTTTTAGAGATCGCTTTTCAGAAAGTGAAATGGCTGTCTCCAGATTTTTTATGCCCTCCTCATTTCGATTAAGTCGTACTTGTGATTTTCCTAAAATGAAATAGGAGAAATCTAAATTCTGAAGATATCCAATATTATTTTTAATCTTAATGGCCTTTTTGGCGCTTCTAATAGCATCTTCGTATTGTCTGTTTTCAATATAGTTTTTACTTAGATCATGATATATTACTGCAGCCAAGCGAGATTCTTCAGGGTTTTTGATTGATTTTAGTGCTTCTAAGCTAATACGTTGCTTCGTTTCAAAATCGGTTGGAGATTCTAACTCAATAGTTTCATGAAGATTATTCGCTACTTTATTTTTACTAAGTTTAGAATGATAAAGGGATTTATCATAAAAATAGTCGGCAAGCTCAAGCATGCCTTCATTCTCGTAAATCACACCTGCGTTAAGATAATTCCTAGCCAAAAAAGAATGATTGTTGGTTTCAGTAAATACGTCTATGGCGTTGAGGTAATTGACCAGTGCGAGATCGCGCTCTTCCCTTAATGCATAGAGTGCACCAAGGTTGTTGTAGGTTATACCTAAATCTTTTTTTGTTATAAGGTGTTTATGATTCAGATTGTACTGAAGTAAAACCAATGCCTCATCATATTTTTTTAAACTTAGCATATATGTGGTTTTATACGTAATGGCTTCGGCAATTTTTGAAGTATCTTTTAGAGAAATCGCCTTTATGTGTGCTATGTTCGAATAATAATAGGCACTATCTTGATTGGTTTTATAAAATGCTTGAGCTTTACTTAAGAGAGAATCAATACCAAGGTCACCAGAGACTTGTGAATAGCCTATAGTAAAGAAGAGTAGAAAAATAGAGCCCCAAATATTTTTCATACTTAAATGTACAAAAAAACCGAAGCATTACACTTCGGTTTAGACTTTAAAAACGACTTGTAAGATTAATCGTTCAGTTTTAAAACGGCCATAAATGCTTGTTGTGGAATTTCTACATTACCCACTTGTCGCATACGTTTTTTACCTTTTTTCTGCTTTTCCAGAAGTTTACGCTTACGCGAAATATCTCCACCATAACATTTAGCAGTAACATCTTTTCGTAAAGCTTTTATAGTTTCTCTGGCAATGATTTTGGCTCCAATAGCAGCCTGAACAGGAATATCAAACTGTTGTCTTGGGATAAGTTCTTTAAGTTTCTCTGTGATTTTCTTACCAATATTATAAGCATTGTCAGCATGGATCAATGCCGATAGCGCATCAACAGTTTGACCATTCAATAAGATGTCCACTCTAACAAGTTTTGAGGCTCTTAGTCCAATAGGAGAGTAATCGAAAGACGCATAGCCTTTTGATACTGTTTTTAACCTATCGTAGAAATCGAAGACGATTTCAGCAAGTGGCATATCAAAATTCAACTCAACACGCTCTGTTGTTAAATACGTTTGATTGGTTATAATCCCTCGTTTTTCAATACATAAGGACATCACATTACCTACAAAATCTGACTTGGTAATTATGGTTGCTTTTATAAAAGGTTCTTCAACCCGATTTAAAGTTGATGGTTCTGGTAAATCAGATGGGTTATTGACAATGATAATCTCATCAGGATTTTTATTGGTAAACGCATGATAGGATACGTTAGGAACTGTGGTGATAACTGTCATATCAAACTCACGTTCTAAGCGTTCCTGTATGATTTCCATGTGTAGCATTCCTAAGAATCCACAACGAAAACCAAATCCTAAAGCCGCTGAACTTTCTGGAGTAAACACTAAAGACGCATCATTAAGCTGAAGTTTCTCCATAGAGGCACGAAGCTCTTCATAGTCTTCGGTATCCACAGGATAAATTCCTGCAAATACCATGGGTTTTACATCTTCAAAACCTTCAATGGCATTGGTGGTTGGGTTTTTAGCATCGGTAATGGTATCACCTACTTTTACCTCTTTAGCTTCTTTAATTCCAGTGATCACATAACCTACATCGCCTGCTTTAATTTCTTGTCTTGGAAATTGCTTCAGTTTTAATGTGCCAACTTCATCAGCACCATAGGTTTTTCCTGTTGCAATAAACTTGATTTGCTGATTCTTTTTAATCGAGCCATTAATCACTCTAAAATACGTTTCAACACCTCTAAATGGGTTATATACCGAATCAAATATTAAGGCTTGAAGTGGTTCATCAACATTTCCGCTAGGTGCAGGAATACGTTTAATAATGGCTTCAAGAATGTTATCTACGCCATACCCAGTTTTTCCACTGGCATGAATGACCTCTTCAGGGTCGCAGCCTAAAAGGTCAACAATATCATCTGTCACTTCTTCCGGATTTGCACTAGGAAGATCTACTTTATTAAGTACAGGAATAATTTCCAGATCATTTTCTAAGGCAAGATATAGATTAGAAATCGTTTGTGCTTGTATACTTTGAGCCGCATCAACAATGAGTAGAGCGCCTTCACAAGCAGCAATAGAACGAGATACTTCATATGAAAAATCTACGTGACCAGGAGTGTCAATAAGATTAAGCACATATTCCTGACCTTCAAATGTGTATTCCATTTGAATGGCATGCGACTTAATCGTGATGCCACGTTCGCGCTCTAAATCCATACTGTCTAAAAGCTGGTCTTGCTTTTCACGAGCTGTCACAGCACCTGTGTAATCCAATAAACGATCAGCAAGCGTGCTTTTTCCGTGATCAATATGTGCAATTATGCAAAAATTTCTAATATGCTTCATAACATCCTAATTCATCTCAATAAAGATTTGCAAATATAATTCATTTATTATGCATAAAATGACATAATTGTTTACAAAAAGGGTAATAAGTGTGGAAAAACCGTAAATAGTATTTAAAAACAAATGCTATATTGCGTTACAAAACCCTAATTAATTTTGAAATCCCTACTCCATATTGGTCTTTTTCTGGCATGTTCTATTTTGAGCTATGGGCAAAACCTGTCGGTGTCTGGTACCATATTAGATGAAAATAATAACCCAATTGAGTTTGCTAATGTGGTGTTGTATAATGCAGATGAAAGCGACATTTTAAGGGGATCTTCAACAGATGATAAAGGCTATTTTAGTATCAGCAACCTCGAATCTCAAAGTTATATTTTAAAAGTAAGCTTTATAGGCTACAGTGAATACAAGCAAAAAATAGTACTAACAGGTCATTTAGACTTAAAAACAATTCAACTCAGTGAATCTATTGAAAGTCTGGATGAGGTGAATATCACGGCAAAAAAGCCAACATTAGAGCGACAAGCAGACCGATTAATTTTTAACGTAGAAAACACGGCTTTAGTTGAAGGCAATATGCTTCAGGTACTTAAAAGTACACCTGGCGTTTTAGTTATTGGTGACGCAATTACAGTTAAAAACGCTACACCTACAGTCTATATCAATAATAGAAAAGTTCACCTTTCATCAGAAGATCTAAACCAGTTACTTGAGGGTTCTTCAGCAAATGCTATAAAGTCGGTTGAGGTGATTACCAACCCATCTGCGAGATATGATGCCGAAAGCGGCGTAGTTTTAAATATTGTGATGAGTAAAAACCTTGTAACGGGTTATAGAGGCAGCGTTTCAACAAACTATACCCAAGCTGTGTTTCCTAGATATAATGCAGGTACTAGTCATTTTTTTAAGAATGAAGATATTAGCTTAAATGTAAATTATAGCTTTACAAAAGATAAGATTAATCGCGATGGTGATGATACCGTTAACTATTTGGATAATACTAATAATCTGGATGAAAGTTGGCGATCATTTACCAATAGGAATACCTGGTCGGAAACCCATAATCTAAATTTTAATTTTGATTATTTTATCAATGATAACAACACGTTAAGCGTATCTTCTAATACATTGTATTTACCATACTTCAAATACCGTATTTCGAATAATACGATAATTAGTGATACTAATGCAGCATTTTTATCTCGATTTACGGCTGATAATTTGTCAAGAGATAATAAATACAATTTAGGATTTGATCTTGATTTTAACCATAGCTTCGAAACAGGTCAATTGACGTTCAATACGCATTATACTACCTACAATTACGAAAGAAATCAAGATGTTTTCAGCAACTTCTTCGACTCAAATAATAATTTCCAAAACAGTTCAGCATTTAACACAAATGCCAATCAGGATACACAAATTTTATCAGCCAGAATTGATTATAGTTTACCGTTAAATGAAAATTCAAATTTTGAAACAGGAATAAAAGTGTCAAACATTAAAACGGAAAGCGATATCACACAGTTTGATGTTGATGTCAATACAGGCACAGAAACAATTGATATGCAAAACTCTGATGCTTTTGATTATGATGAACGTATCTATGCTGGATATGTAAATTATGATCTAACTCATGAGAAGTATAATCTTAATTTAGGATTACGGGTAGAGCAAACAAATCTTGAAGGGCAGTCACCTTTAAGCGATATTACCAATTCTCAAGACTACTTAGAATTATTTCCAAACCTTAGTTTTCAATATAACATCTCAGATCGTTATAATGTTTTTGCGAATTATAAACGTACTATAGCACGACCAGGTTATTCTGATTTAAATCCTTTTCGGTTTTTCTTGAATGAGAATTATGTGGTTACAGGTAACCCAAATTTGGTTCCTACCTTTGTTGATTATTATGATATTGGAACATCACTTTTTGAAGGTTTAATTACGCTAAGAGCTTACTATCAAAATTTTGATGGTGCTATTTCTGAAATTCCCAGACAAAATAATGACACCAACATTATTGAATATACGTCTGTGAATTTTGATAAAACCATTGAATATGGGTTCGACTTTGAATTAAGTTATGATTTGACCGATAAATGGAGCACATATTTTGTAACCTCTTTCTACAATAGAGAAGAGGAAACAGACCTAGGAAACGGATTTGTTAATCAAACACAATGGTCTAACTATTCCAATCTTACAAACTCAATTTCGTTTCTCGAAGACAATAGCTTAAGTGTCTATTTTGATCTTATTTGGTTAGGAAAAAACCTTCAGGCATTTCAAAATGTTGAGGACCGATTGTTCAGTCAATTAGCTATTTCCAAGAGTGTTTTTAATAATAAAGGAACCATCTCATTATCTGTTAGTGACTTATTTAATATGCATAATTTCGATGTTGTTACTCAGTACCAAAATCAATTTAACACGCAATTCATTGATGTAGATGATCGCTATGTGAGACTAGGATTCCGTTATAAGTTTGGAAATACAAGACTTGCAACTAATGAACGCACAAAAGACGTTAAAGAAAGAGATCGTTTAGAGAAAGACTGAAATTAGTCTTGCCATTCAGCAATAAATAGATTGGTGTCTCTTCCCCCTCCATTATTACGATTAGATGAAAACGCCAGATATTTTCCGTCGTTAGAAAACACAGGAAAAGCATCAAATGTCTCACCATGAGTTACACGCTCCAAATTTTTTCCATCGAGGTCTATTAGATATAAGTTGAATGGAAATCCGCGATCTGCTTCGAAATTGGAAGAGAATAAGATTTTCTCTCCTGAAGGATGAAAGAACGGACTCCAGTTAGCATTTCCTAAATCGGTTAATTGTCGTAAGTCGCTTCCATCAGCATTACAAATATAAAGCTCCATCTCTGTTGGTTCTACCAGACCTTCGGCTAATAAGTCTTTATACGCTTTGATCTCCTCCTCCGTTTTTGGACGAGATGATCTAAAGATCAATTTAGTGCCATCAGGCGAGAAGAAAGCACCTCCATCATAACCTAATTCATTAGTAATTTGTTTTACATCTGTACCATCGATATTCATGGTGTATAATTCCAAATCACCACTTCTTGTTGAGGTAAAGACTATTTTATCACCTTTAGGCGACACAGTTGGCTCAGCATCATAGCCTACTTCATTAGTTAATTGCTTTACAATGTTGCCTTCGAGATCAGCAACAAAAATATCATAGGTATCATAGATTGGCCAAATGTATTTTCCGTTTTTACGTAAAGGTGTATCAGGACACGCCTCACCTCCTAAATGTGTAGACGCGTAAATAATATGCTTGTTATCAGGTAGAAAGTAGGAGCATGTGGTGCGGCCTTTTCCAGTACTCACCATTGGAGGAGCAACACTATCCATGAATGTTTCATTGGCGTTCATCAAAAACATTTGATCACAGCTTACATTCCATGCTTTATTATTCGATTGAAACACCAATTGCTTGTCGTCAAAACTCCAATAAGCTTCAGCATTATCTCCTCCAAAGGTCACCTGACGTATAGATTTGAAATGTTTTTCTCCAGGGTAGATTAATGAATCTGAAACCGCTGTAATTGTTTCACTTTCTGAGTTTTCAGTGACTTCAGGTGTGTTGCTTTTATCGTTTTTACAACTTACAAAAAAGACGACTATTAGTATCGATACAATGTATTTCATGTGGTAATTATTAACTAAATTTGTGCAAAATTAAGATATAACACGATGAAATACACACTTATTGCCCTTTTTTTATTCGCTTTATTAGGATGTAAAACAGATTCCAAAGAAAAAGTAAAATCGGTTTCAATCAAAGATGATGTCACTTTTTTAGCAGATGATAAGTTAGAAGGTCGCCAAACAGGAAGTGATGGAGAAAAAGAAGCTGCAAAATATATCGCTCAACGATTTGAAAACTTAGGATTATCAGCTAAAGGAACCGATGGTTATTTTCAGACATTTTCGTTCAAACCGAAAACTGATCCACATCAGGAAGTAAATTACACAGTAAAAGATGGGGATAGTACAATTACCGGAACCAACGTTGTTGCATTTTTGGATAATAATGCAAGCAGTACGATTATTATAGGCGCACATTATGATCATTTAGGTTATGGTGCTGAAGGCTCTTTGTACAGAGGTGAAGCCAAAGAAATCCATAATGGAGCTGATGATAATGCAAGTGGTGTAGCTGTATTGCTTAATCTTGCCGAAAAACTAAAAACAGAAAATAAAGGAAACAATTACCTCTTTATGGCGTTTTCTGGTGAAGAAATGGGTCTTTTAGGCTCTAATTACTGGACAAAAAATGCTACGATAGATATTTCTAAAGCTAACTATATGCTTAATATGGATATGGTTGGCCGTTTAAAACAGGATAGTACATTGGCTGTCTATGGGGTTGGAACATCGCCAATTTTAAAACAAGTGGTTAAGGCTAATAACTCTAAATTCAAGATTATTGAAAACGAATCTGGTGTTGGACCAAGTGACCACACATCTTTTTACAACAGTGAGATTCCTGTATTACACTTTTTTACTGGTCAGCACGAAGATTATCACAAACCTGGTGATGACCCAGAGAAACTTAACTATGAAGGAATGGAAGCCATTTCAGAATATATTTTTGATATTATTTCTGATCTGGATGATAATGGAAAATTACCGTTTAGAGCTACAAAAAATGAGAGTGAGGAGACCCCAAGATTTAAGGTTGGTTTAGGTGTTATTCCAGACTATCTGTACGATGGAAAAGGTATGCGAATTGATGGTGTGAGTGAAGACAAACCAGCAAAAAAAGCAGGATTACTCAAAGGTGATATCGTTGTAAAGCTTGGTGATAGCCTGGTTACTGATATGATGAGCTACATGAGAGCATTGTCTACATTCGATACTGGAGATAAAACGAAAGTGGTTGTTAAACGAGGAGAACAGGAAATTGAAGCCGAATTAGAATTTTAAATTTTTAAGATATACGTGCTAAAAACCAGGAGCGACTTTATTAACAAAGTACATTTGATCATTTCGGTGATTATTGTTGTTCCTGTTGCTTTTTTGTATGCGTTTTTTCCCGATGCTCAGTTTGAGCTATTTCCTAAAACTATAGATGAACATAATTTTTACAAGGCTGTCATGGGATTGTATTTAGGTTTCTCTGTTTTATGGATTCTCGGAATTTTCAAACCTAATTACCTTAAAACAGCCATCATCACCAACATAATTTTTATGTTAGGATTAGGACTTGGGCGAGTATTAAGTGTTTTTATTGATGGAATTCCTGGTTTTGGATATCTATTTGGAACCGTTGCAGAATTGTTTTTAGGAGTTTACGGACTTTGGGTGTTGAATAGGTTTAATAACCAGCCATCAATGCACCGCAAATCCCCAAACTAACAATAAGATAAAGAGCAGCTAAAATAAAAAGTACTTTAGCGGCTTTTTTATATTTTTTTAAAACACCAAATCCAACCAATGCCAATACAATAGCAGGGCCAAACATCACTAAAACAATCAGGATGACTAATCCGTCTAAATTCCCAGGTTCTAAAAGTAAATCCATATCTAAAATATTGCGGTACAATAACCTAAAGTTAATAAAAACATAGACTAGTGTATTGATTATGTTAATTCATTTCTTAACGTATTTAGGTGCTCTTTTTTATCATCGCGATAAAATAGATTCATAGTTTCAAAAGGAATGATCTTATTGTCCTTATCTACAATATGAACGCATGACTTTTTAATGGCACGAACATCAAAATTATAAGCATCTATAAACTGCATAATAATTATCCGAAACAGGTTGTCATAACCCAAATCTGGAGCATCAATATTAGGCAAACAACACATAATAGATTTTAAATGTTCTTCAGCTTTTTCTACCGAATTTCCAGTACTGAAGAGTTCTATCATTTTTCCATGTAATTGTTCGTCTTGCTCGTAAATGATAGTGTTCTTACTATTATCCAAAAGATCGTTAGGATTGATATAGCGTGTTAACGGAAAAACTTCTCCGTCCAGTTTCAACGCATAACCCATTACCAGTGCATCAGGATTACATGGTACAGGTAGCAAATCGTCAGTATTAAAAATATCAGTTTGCTCCATAATCTTTCGTCGCACCTCGGTTAAGGTCATACGATCGGTTTCAGGATTAAAATTATCTAAGCGACCAGCAATTTGTGTTGGCTGAAATGTGACACCTCTCACACATTTCTGTTGTAAGGCATACTCTATGATTTTTCCTATTTCACCATCGTTTAAACCTTTCTGAAGGGTCACAACTAAAGTCGTTGACAGATTTAGCCGATTTAAATGATCTAAGGCTTGTTTTCTGATATCATTGAGATCTGCCCCTCGTAATTCCTGAAGAACTGTATTCTCAAATGAATCAAACTGAAGGTAGATCTCAAAATCTGGCGCATAGCTTTTTAGTCGCTCAGCGAAAGCAAAATCTTTAGCGATTTTAATACCATTGGTGTTCAACATTAAATGTCTAATAGGAAGTGATTTGGCATAATCCATAATGTCCCAAAACTGTGGATGTATGGTCGGCTCACCTCCTGAGAGTTGTACCACATCAGGTTCCTTTTCATTTTTGACAATGGCATTCAGCATGGTTTTTACTTCTTCAAGCGTACGATGTCTTCCGTACGTTGGAGAAGAACCAGCATAACAGGTCGGGCAGGTTAAATTGCAACGATCGGTCACTTCAACAACTGTAAGACAGGAGTGCTGCTCGTGATCTGGACACAACCCACAATCATACGGACAACCATAATGCGTTTTTGTATTAAAGGTATATGGTGTTTCACTTGGCTTGTTGTAGTTTCTAATATTTTTGTAATATTCAATATCATCTGCTATAAGTACTTTACTATTGCCGTGTTCATTACATCGTTTAAGCATGTATACATTACCGTTTTCAAAAACAATTTTAGCATCCACGCGACGTAAACATTCTGGACATAAACTTAAAGTGAAATCATAATACGTGTATTTTCTAACTGGCATATTTTAGTTTTTGATAGATGAACGGACTGTAGTACAACCAACAAATTACACATAATAGTTGAATAGTACTCAAGCCTGCAATGTAAAACACATTCGGTTTGATGAATTCGATAATAAATCGAAATCCGAAATATAATAACATGAATATCTTGAAGAGCTCTCCATTTTTTAAATGGGCTTTTTTCCGTAGCTGTTGCAATACGATAAACAACAGCATCAGAAAAATCAATTCATATAACGATGTTGGATGTCGCAGTAAACCATCACCTAAATCCATTCCAAATGGTGAACTTGTTGCATTTCCGTAAGTAAACTCATTAATACCAGATAAAAAACAACCAACACGACCAATAAAAATGCCCAGAATAATAGGGAGCACAAACAAGTCTCCTGATGAGGATTCTTCGCCAATTATTTTTTTAGCGAGCTCTACACCAAGCAATCCACCAAATAAACCACCCATAATGGTTTTGGTATTGAGAAGCTGGATGAGGTTTGCTTCGGAAAAATCAACCAAAGGATTTTCTAGAAGTCCGATTAAACGCGAGCCGATCAAAGCGCCCAGAGCGGCACCAAGAATGATAGATAAACGATTATTAGAGGAGATAGGATCATCACTTTTCCGACGTAAAATGACATAATATCTAAAGGCGATAAAAAAGGCCAGGTACTCTAATATCAAATGAATGTTAATAGTAACACCAAAGAGTTCGGGCTGGAATGGTATGGACAATGAGTGACAATAATTAGTTAAACTATGTTGAAGATACACAATTACCTAAAAAACTGTAATTTTGCGCAAAATAAATTGAGTTTGGTAAAAATAGGCGACATAGAACTTTCTGAATTTCCATTGCTTTTAGCGCCAATGGAAGACGTAAGTGACCCACCATTTCGTGCGTTGTGCAAAGAACAAGGTGCAGATGTGGTATATACAGAATTTGTCTCTAGTGAGGGACTTATTCGTAATGCTGCTAAAAGTGTTATGAAGCTTGATATTTATGAAAAAGAACGTCCAGTTGGGATTCAGATCTTTGGAGCTAATATGGACAGCATGCTACAAACCATCGATATTGTTGAAAAGTCTAATCCGGATATTATTGACATTAATTTTGGATGCCCAGTTAAAAAAGTAGTGAGTAAAGGTGCAGGTGCAGGGATTTTAAAAGATATCTGCCTGATGGAAAGTCTCACTGCTGAAATGGTTAAAAGAACTAATTTACCTGTGACGGTAAAAACACGTTTAGGCTGGGATCATGATTCTATAAGAATTGTTGAGGTTGCCGAACGTCTCCAGGATGTTGGATGTAAAGCCATTTCAATTCATGGAAGAACGCGTGCACAAATGTATAAAGGAAGTGCAGATTGGAAACCAATTGCCGAAGTAAAGAACAATCCGCGAATGCATATTCCTGTATTTGGAAATGGTGATGTGGATTCTCCTGAAAAGGCAGCTTTAATGCGTGATAGTTATGGTTTGGATGGTGCTATGATTGGTCGTGCTACCATTGGGAACCCTTGGTTTTTTAAGCAGGTCAAACACTTCTTTGAAACAGGCAAACACCTACCACCAATATCCATGGCAGAACGTGTGGATGCCGCCAGACGTCATCTTCAAATGTCTATAGACTGGAAAGGTGAAAAACTTGGTGTTTTTGAAACCAGACGCCATTATACAAATTACTTTAAAGGCATTCCAAATTTCAAAGAATATCGAATGAAAATGGTCACTAGTGACGACTCAAAAGACGTATTTGCAGCCTTTGATGAGGTTTTAGATAAGTTTGGAGACCATCAGTTTGTTTAATAAACTAACTTTTCACAAGCGATTTTGAAATTCGTTGCGACGCTAATTTAGAGGCCAAAATTCCTAGAACAATTATAGTCAAAAGCACAATTAAGAAGTTAATAGCTTTCAATTCTACAGGATATGGTAATGAAGGTGTGAGCATCACTAATGCAAATTGCTTTTGAAGAAATACAATAATAAGTCCTAAAACAGCACCTATTGTTCCTGCGAGAATTGTCATTAATGTACCTTGCAAAAAGAAAATACGTCGGATATCTTTCGTTGTAGTTCCCAAATTGAATAAGGTGTTTAAGGATTCTTTCTTATCTAAAATCATCATGATCAAAGCACCAATCACATTAAACAGAGCAATAATAATGACCAAAGTGAAAATAAGGTAAACCGCTACATTTTCAGTATTAAGCATTTTGTAAAGTGCATCATTGAGTTGTGCCCTGTCTTTTATGGTAATCTTATCTCCAAATACGCTTTGTATATCTGCTGTAACTTGAGTTTGGTCTGCATCAGGATCTAATTTGAATTCTATAGAGGAGATCTGATCTTCGCTATAATTCAGCAGGTATCTTGCGGTTTCTATATTGGCAAAGATGTATTCGTTGTTGATGTCTTCGTTAATATCCAGCAGACCAATATTATACGCTTTGATAGAGTTAAAAGCCCCTTTTACTGAAGTAATTTGTCCTTTTCCGGGTTTGGGCACATAGATCTTTTGATGCTTGGTCAGATCTAAAACACCATAAGAAAGTTTGTTGGAAACGCCACCACCAGATACAATTTGATCAGTGCCAGGTTCGAGCCAAATTCCAAAGTAGATCATAGAATCAATAGACGTAACCTTCGTGAAATTCTCGTCAACACCTTTCATGGTAACAATTTGACGTTTATTTTCAAATTCCAGAATTACACGCTCTTCAATGGTTTTAGAATATTCTATGATACCTGTAATGGATGAAATAGCAGTAGCATCTTCATTAGATAGCGTGAATGATTTTCCTTCCGAAGGAAACACTTTCAAATCTGGATCAACAAATGAAGAAAATTCCAGACTAAAATTTTTAAGTCCTGCAAAACCAGATAACACAATAAATAAAGCAGCAGCAGCAATGACCGTTCCTGAAGCCGCGATAATGGTCATGATGTTTATGGAGTTGTTACTGCTTTTAGAAAACAGATATCGTTTCGCTATGTAAAGAGCGACATTCACCTATTTCTTTTTGCGTTTATCCAAAAGGTCCTTGTCTTTAATTGGATTGTCTTCACCTTTCAGTGAACGTTCGATACCTTCAATATATTCTAAAGAGTCATCAATAAAAAACTCTAAACTTGGCATACGACGTAATTGATTTCGGGTACGTTGTGCTAGTTCATGGCGAATAAGCGATGTGTTTGAACGAATACCTTTTATGAGTTCGTCAGCCTCTTTATTTGGAAATATACTGAGGTATACTTTGGCAATCGATAGATCGGTTGTGACACTCACTTTACTCACTGAAATAATAACGCCACGTAAACCACCATCTGTAGCTGCTTTTTGTAATACTTCGGCGAGGTCTTGTTGTAAAATACCTCCTATTTTTTTCTGTCTTTGTGTTTCTTCCATAGTCAAAATTTTAAGTCATCGTCATGCTATCTTTTCAATTCTAATATAATGACTTTGTAATAATTAAATAATATCATTTGCAAAAGTAGACTTATTCAACGAATATTTTATTTTTGATAACAAAATTCATACCTTATTATACGATTTCCGTTGTAACTTCGGAAACCAAAACACGAATACATGAAAAAAATTGAACATATAGGAATTGCCGTAAAAGATCTTGAAGCGTCTAATGCGTTATTTGCAGGATTATTTGGAAAGGAACATTATAAAATTGAAGCTGTAGAGAGTGAAGGCGTTATGACCTCTTTTTTCAAAGCTGGTCCTAACAAAATTGAGCTGCTACAAGCCATGAATGAAGATAGTCCTATTGCAAAATTCATTGAAAAGAAAGGCGAAGGTATTCACCATATTGCTTTTGCGGTGGATGATATTGAAAAAGAGATCGAGCGATTAAAAGGCGAAGGATTTAAAATGATACATGAAACACCAAAAAAAGGTGCTGATAACAAGCTAATAGCTTTTTTACATCCAAAAGCTACAAATGGCGTACTCATTGAGTTGTGTCAGGACATTGATGCGTAAATTGGTATAAAATCCTTGCAGCCTTTGAAAATATGTAGTAATATTGCAGCCTTATTGGTCCCATAGCTCAGTTGGTTAGAGCATCTGACTCATAATCAGAGGGTCCTTGGTTCGAGCCCAAGTGGGACCACATAGTGGAAAAGCCTTTGCGACAGCGAAGGCTTTTTTTGTGGAGCAAGGCGGAACAAATCTTGGACGAGAAGTTTATCCCGTACTTGATATGTGGAGCCTTATAACGTATCATAAAAGTTAAAACTCATACACATATGTTAGGCTTATTTTATTCCTAAAACCCAATCCTCAACGAATTCTAAACCATCCTTAACGAATTCTAGAAGCGTCCAAATTTCACTTTAGTGTCAATATATCTTTGAAGTATCAAACACCAATTATAGTTTGAATTTGTTGAAAAAGAAAATGAAGATTTTTTTCTTTATGTGAAAAATAAAATTAAAGCATAGCTTTTGTTACGGTTTTATTTTCTTTTGAAACAGAAAGGGCAAAAAGAACATTTTATTAAAATGAATTCAAGCTGTAAGTGGTGTAATTTATAAACCCATAAAACAGAATACTATGAAAACTTTAAAGAACACCAAAACAGAACACAAAACACAAACAAGAGCAGCTAAACTGTTTCAAGCCGTAATGATCTTAGCTATGCTATTTATCGCATCAGATATTTACGCACAATCCCATGAGGTAGAATTTGATATCTATACCACTTCGGCAACAAAAGCTACACAACACTTATTAGCCGATGATGTCGCACTTAGAGATTGTGCAGCTGTACAATGTGAAAAATTAACGACACTCAAGATAGGTACTCGTGTTAGATTACTGGCAAAAAGCGAAACACCAAACACTATTAATGGTATCACCAGCAGATGGTACAAAGTAAAAATGGGACCACAAGTAGGATGGATCTGGGGCGGACTCATCTCACAAAAAACAATGGTAAGCCAAATTGACCCTCAAATCAAATTTGTATTCGGTGAAGCTGGTATTGATTTTAAAGGTTATAAGCGTTTCCAGATCAGAGCTATTAAAAATGGTGTGGAGGTTGATAAGATCTATGTGAAATCTGAGACCTTAAGTCACAATTTGGTAAGCCTTATGGATAAAACAGACAATACTTACGGTACAGACGTAATCACATTATGTGGAGATGAAGGAGAAAGTTGCGAAACTAATGATAGTAAGTCGTATGTGGTTTTTAAAGACAACAAATTGATGCAAACTACAAGTTTAGCTGCCTTACAAAAAGTAAAAATGGATAAAGGCTATTATGCCTTCTCATGCGAATTAGATAATGAATAAAAGAATTTAGTTGATGTTGTGATTCATGTTTTTAGCGCTGTACGCATTTTTAAAGTACAGCGCTTTTTACCATTTGTAAAAATTCTGGATACTTCAACTAAAAAAACTGCGTTCAAAATTGTAAGTTGCAACAACATAAAAACCCACTATTGAAATTTAAAACGCTATATCACTTTTTCATCTGTTTCTTCGGAATATGGATCACTGCTCATGCACAAAATCGACAGCTAAGAGCGTTTACTCTTGAAGATGGTTTGCCACAGTCGCAAGTATATGCCATGACGCAAGATGATCATGGGTACTTATGGTTGGGAACCCAAGGTGGCGGACTGGCGCGTTTTGATGGGAATACTTTTAAAGTGTTTAACGAAATCAATGGATTAGGGTCTAATTACATTCATGCTTTAAGTGCTATTAATGGTACACTTTATATTGGGACAAAACGCGGACTCACAATTTTGGACAATAAAGCCTTTCAAAATTTAGAATTACCTCAGGTCAATAAAATCCTTGAAGTCAATAATCAGCTTGTCCTGCTCACCAGCAAAGGCGTGTATACATTAGATGATAATAGTTCCGAAGACAAAGTAAAACTACATTCTGAAATAGATACGGTATCAGTTAATGATCTGCTATTTTTCGATAACTATTTTTGGATTGCTACACAGGACGGACTTTGGAAATCAAGTGCACTAAACTCTAATTCGGAAACGCTGGAAAAGATAGAACGAGGTGAATTTAAATCGCTTGCTGGTTTCAATAATAAGGTCTATGCATCTACTTTTAACGATGGGACAATTGTCTTTAATAGTCAAAACTTTGATGATCAACTATTAATCAGAGAGCCTTTACGTATTAATAGTACTTCAATTCAAAATACAGACCAGCTTTGGATGGCAACCGATAATAACGGTGTTTCTGTAATTGATCTTCACACTAATGATGAATTATTCAGATTAACTGGAGCTAACGGATTGTCAGTGCCTAACGTAAGACAGGTAATTTCTGACAAAAAGGCGAATATATGGATAGCCACTTCAGGAGGAGGTTTATACAAATATTTTCAGAATAGTTTCAAACATTTCAACACGGAAACCGGACTCAATGGAAATCGGGTTTATGCTGTTCATCATAATGATAAAGGCATATGGATCTCCAATTCTGAAGCAGGACTCATGAGAATTGACAACTATGGTATTCATGATGTTGATATTCCTGAAGCGTTTTCCGAAGTAAAAATTAAAACCATAACGAGTGACCTTAAAGGAAATCTCTGGGCTGGATCTGAAGGTAGAGGATTATTGTTCCGAGGGAAAATAAATATTAGCCCTTTTGCTGAGGATACCTTGAAGCAAACAAAGAAAGCATTTCCCAGAACCATTGAAGTGTCTAAGGTTTTGAATACCGACAATGGGTTTCCACTGGATGATTGGATCAGAAAGATTCATATTGACAAAAAAGCCATTTATGCTGCAACCTATTCTAGCGGGATTGTGAAATTTAATTACGATCCTGTTGCAGACAGCTTGACTGTTCATAAGGTTTTTTCGACGCAAGAAGGCATTGAAGACCTGTTTATCAAAGACATGGTAAAAGATGATAATGGTAAACTTTGGTATGCTACAAGAAATGGTCATTTAGGATACTTGCAAAATAACACGATCACGCATTTAGGTCAAGTTTTGGACCTTCAAGTACCAATTAATACCATTTTATTTCATAAGAATAGCATGTTTTTAGGAACTGCTGGTCAGGGAGTTTGGTGGTCAAATGACGAAAACTTTAACACCTTTAAAAAACTAAATGGGATTAAAAAATTAGCTTCAGAAAATATATACCAACTTATTTTTGATGACCAAGGTTACTTTTGGGTTGGAACCGAACGTGGTGTAAATAAACTTGAGCTGGATAAAGACAATCAAATTAAGGACGCTTTTTTCTTCGGAAGAAATGATGGGTTTTTAGGAATTGAAACCTGTTTAAATGCCGTTGATAAAGATGCAAATGGACATTTATGGTTTGGTGCGTTATATGGCTTAACCGAATATCGTCCTACCGAGAACAATCAGGAGACTGAAAAACCGAATCTTTTTTTAGAAGATGTAAAGGTAGCTTATGAAAGTGTAGATTCTATTAATTTATCAAAATGGAGCAATTCTGATCATGTATTAAAACTGACACCAGAACAAAAGCAAGTTAGTTTTTCATTTAAAACTGTTGACATAGATCATCCTAATGGGATTGAATATCGTTACAAGCTAAATGAGAACGAATGGAGCCCTTGGTCAAGAAGTGAAACTCAGGATTTCTCAGAATTGAATTTTGGCGCTCACGATTTTTTAGTCCAATCTAGAAACCATCGCTGGAAAGAAAGTGAACCACTGCGATTTTCATTTTATATCGAGAGTCCGCTCTATAAAAAAGGATGGTTCCAATGGCTTATTGTTGGTCTTGTAGCTTTAATCTTGTCTGTGTTAATCTATCAATATATTAAACGTCTCAAGACAAAGAACACAAAAGAGAAAGAGCGATTAGAATTAGAAAATCACTTACTCACTTTAGAGCAGAAAGCGTTGCGTCTACAAATGAATCCGCACTTTATTTTTAATGTACTTAACGGAATTAAAGCGATGGCGCCAACTAAGCCTGAAAAAATGAACGAAACGGTTAATAGTTTTGCCACGCTTTTACGTGAGACATTAGTTAACTCCAGAAAAGACGCCATAAGTTTAGATCAGGAGATTAAGACCTTACGTCATTATATTGAAGTAGAACGTTTAATGGCTGAACAATTGTTTAGCTATGATATCGTCTTAAATACTGATTTGGATGCAGAAGAAATATTAATCCCTCCAATGTTAATTCAACCCTTTGTGGAGAACGCTATTCGCCATGGAATTTTAAAAGGACCCAGAGCAGGCGAACTTGAAATTGAGTTTACTACGACAAAAGATATTTTGAAAGTGACAATTTCAGATAACGGTATTGGTATTTACAGTTCTCAGCAACACAAACCTAAAACAGATCATCAGTCTATGGCATTGACGGTTACCAGAGAGCGACTGGAATCTATTTCAGGGACAGGCACATTGAAAATAAAAGAAATAAAAGATAACGACGGAAATATTAGTGGCACGACCATTGAGTTTAGTATTCCGTTAGAAACTGATTATTAACTATGTTAACAGCAATTATAGTAGAAGACATGAAAGATGCAATGGAGCTTTTAAAAAGTGACCTTGCTACTCATCATCCAGAGATAAATGTTATCGATACAGCACAAAGTGTTGTTGAAGCGGCAAAAGTACTTCGGAAAGTACAGCCGGATATTTTATTCTTGGATATTATGCTTGGAGATGGAACAGGCTTTGACGTATTAGAGATCTTTCCCGATTTGAGATCAAAGATCATTTTTGTAACCGCAAGTGATGAATTTGCTATTAAAGCGTTTAAGTTTGCTGCTATAGATTATGTTTTAAAACCTTATGCTAATGAGGAACTGGGTCAAGCCATAGAAAGAGCAAAACAGCAAATCCAACCCAATAAAGAACGCTTAAATATATTAAAGGAAACCCTATCTGCTCCAGAGAAAAAACCCGATAAAATATCATTACATACACTAGATAAAATAATAATTGTTAATCTGGACGATATTGTACGTTGCGAGTCTGACAGTAATAATACCATGTTTCATCTTCAGGACGGAAAAAAAATATTTGTCACCAAAACCTTAAAATACTTCGCAGACATGCTAAAACCTTATGGGTTTTTGAGAATTCATCAAAGTCATCTGGTTAACCTTCAGTGTATAAGCGCATTTATTAAAACAGACGGTGGGTATTTAATGCTGAAAAACGGTGAAAATGTACCTGTTTCTGTTAGAAAAAAGACAGAGGTTATTGAAATTTTAGATCAAATGCATCGTTGACCATTAAATTTATAAGAGATCTATAAAACCATAATAAGGTTTTTTTCGTAAGTGTAATTGTAAAACGCATGGTAACAATTATTTAAAACTAAAAATACGTAGATTTTCTTTCGATTATGATAAAAAAGCATATATTTGGATTTAATATAAATTTAACGTAATCGACTAAAATCATGCTTTTCGTCGAATTTTTTTGCGTTTTATGGATGTTTTTTTGCTATTTAATTTTGTTGAGACCTTTTTTTTTATACATTTACGCCATAATGAGAATACAAAACAAGAAAATCTTTGCCTCGATCTTATTTGTATTAATAAGTTTTGTATGTGTAGCACAAGGTGGTGATCCACCTCCTCCTATGCCACCACCACCTCCAGGATTACCTATTGATGGGTTTACCACAATAGCCGTAATTTTAGGAGCTGCATTCGGTATAAAAAAGACGATTAATAACTCAAAACACTAGTTATAATCTAGCTTCATAAAGTTTCTGTATATATTTCCCCAGAACATCAAATTCTAAATTGATTTTAGATCCTTTTTTAAGGTGTTTGAAATTAGTGTGCTCATAAGTGTAAGGAATAATAGCCACGCTAAAGTTATTTTTTCCTGAATTTACGACAGTTAAGCTCACTCCATTTACAGTGGCAGATCCTTTTTCAATGGTCACATTTCCGTAGCTATCATCATAACTAAAGGTATATAGCCAACTTCCATTTTCCTCTATAACGTTCTCACATGTACCTACTTGATCTACATGACCCTGTACAATATGGCCATCGAGCCGATCACCAAGCTTCATGGCACGTTCTAAATTAACCAGGTCTCCAATGTTGAGGTCTCCTATATTGGTTTTATCTATAGTTTCTTTGATAGCGGTAACCGTGTAATCCTCTCCGGAAATATCTACAACTGTCAAACAAATTCCATTGTGAGCCACACTTTGATCAATTTTTAATTCAGAAGTGATATGACTTCGTATGGTAATATGTAGGTTGTCTAGTTCTTTTTTTACGTTTGTAACAGCGCCGAGATCTTCAATAATTCCTGTAAACATAGTGTCGAATAAATAGTTAAATTTGCAATTACAAAATTACGGACATTAGAAAACATCTTAATGGAAAAAGACAAAAAAATAAAACTAGGCATTTCAATAGGAGATCTCAATGGAATTGGATCTGAAATCATAATTAAGACTTTTGAAGATAATCGAATGCTGGAGTTTTGTACTCCTGTAATTTTCGCCTCTGTTAAAGTGATGTCTTTTTTCAAAAAACACTTTAAAAGTAGCATTAATTTTCATGGCATCAATCATACAGATCAAATTATAGATGGCAAGATTAATGTGCTTAATGTTTGGAAAGAAAATGTCACAATCAACTTTGGAGAGGAAGATATAAAGATTGGTGAATATGCAGTAAAATCTCTTGAAGCAGCAACTAAGGCGCTAAAAAATGATACAATTGATGTCTTGGTCACAGCTCCAATTCACAAGCACAATATTCAATCAGAACGTTTTAAATTTCCTGGACACACTAATTATTTAGCTAAAGAACTAGGAGGTAAAAGTCTGATGTTTATGGTAACAAACAGCCTTAAGGTTGGTTTACTTACAGACCATGTTCCTGTGAAAGATGTGCCTAATCATATAACGGCTCAACTAATTAATGAAAAAATTGATACCGTTTACAATTCTTTAAAACAAGATTTTAGAATCAGTAAACCTAAAATTGCTGTTTTAGGAATCAACCCTCATGCAGGGGATAATGGTGTTATTGGAGAAGAGGATGATAAAATATTACGACCAACTCTTCAAGATATAAAAGAGAAAGGTAAAATGGTGTATGGTCCGTACTCTGCAGATAGCTTTTTTGGATCTGGAAATTATAAAAATTTTGATGCTATCATTGCCTCTTATCACGACCAAGGTCTTATTCCGTTTAAAACAATAGCATTTGGGCATGGGGTAAATTACACTGCAGGTCTCTCTAAAGTTAGAACTTCTCCTGATCATGGAACAGCTTTTGAAATTGCAGGAAAGGGACAGGCAGACAATGGTTCATTCAAGGAAGCTGTGTTTACTGCTATAGAGGTTTTTAAAAATAGGAAGGACTATAATGAATACTCAAAAAATCCACTAAAAAAGGCTCCCAAAAAGGAACAAAAAAAGCCAAGGTAAATCTTATGAACATTTTTTGTTTATAACCCTCGTTTAATTAATTAAAATTTATATATTTGCAGGCTCAAAATGAATGCGATGATGAAGCCCTTAAAGGAATATACGATACCATTTATTGGTCTCAAAGTAGGAAAGCACCATTTTGATTATCAAATTGATAAAGCGTTCTTTGAACATTTTGAGTATGATGATTTTAATGATGTAGATGTTAAAACAGTGTTGTTATTTGAAAAAAAAACAACTTTGTTGGAGCTGCACTTTGAGATTTCTGGAGTTGTAAATGTGAATTGCGACCTAACTAACGAGCCCTACGATCAAGCGGTCGAAGGTGAATTTAATTTGGTAGTTAAGTTTGGGGAAGAATACAATGATGAGTTTGAAGACATTGTGATTGTACCTCATGGAGAATATGAAATCAATGTAGCGCAATATATTTATGAGTTAATCATTTTGTCAATGCCTGCAAAACGTGTTCACCCAGGAGTAGAAGACGGCACATTAGACTCAGACATACTTAAAAAACTAGAAGAATTAAGTCCTAAGGACTTAGATGATAAAGAAGAAACATCAGAGGATATAGATCCTCGTTGGAATACATTAAAAAAACTATTAACGGATAAATAACATATAAAATGGCACATCCTAAAAGAAAGATATCTAAAACAAGAAGAGATAAAAGAAGAACACATTACAAAGCAGCTGTTCCTACTATCGCTACATGTCCTACAACAGGAGAACCACATCTTTACCACAGAGCTCACTGGCATGAAGGTAAACTGTATTACAGAGGTCAAGTATTGATTGACAACTCTGAAAAAGAAGAAAATTTAGCATAAGTATTATGCATGCATATAATAAAACGCTCAGTACTGAGCGTTTTTTTTATGTTTAATTTCTCTAAGTCTTAAAAACGACTTATTTTGCGCCGTATTCGTTCGAAATTTAGTAAATTCATTAAAATTTTACCTTTTTTTGACGATTTTTGTCTTTTTAGGACGATTTTTTAAAAATTTAGTATGAGTAAAATCACAGCTGCAATTACAGGAGTAGGAGCTTATTTACCTGAATATAGATTGACCAATAAAATTTTGGAATCTATGGTCGATACAAATGACGAATGGATTACCACGAGAACAGGTATCAAAGAGCGAAGAATTCTCAAAGAAGATGGAAAAGGAACGTCATACTTAGCTATTAAAGCAGCTCAAGACCTAATCAATAAAAAAGGGATTGATCCAAAAGATATAGAATTAGTTATTGTTGCAACAGCAACACCAGACATGAAAGCTGCCTCAACCGCAGCTTTTACTGCAACTAATATAGGTGCCACTAACGCGTTTTCGTTTGATTTAGAAGCAGCATGTTCCAGTTTTCTTTTCGGGATGTCTGTGGCAGCACGCTATATTGAATCAGGTAAATACAAAAATGTATTACTTATTGGAGCCGATAAAAACTCCTCTATGATTAATTATAAAGACAGAGCCACATGTATCATTTTTGGTGATGGAGCAGGAGCTGTACTTTTTGAACCTAATCAGGAAGGACTGGGATTGCAAGATGAATTGTTACGAAGTAACGGAGAAGGACGTGAATTTTTACACGCACAGTACGGAGGGTCTTCTTATCCATCAACTCCAGAAGCTATTGCTGAAGGAAAACACTTTGTATTTCAGGAAGGAAAGACTGTATTTAAAAATGCAGTTTTTAATATGGCTGATGTCACTGAACGTATTTTAGAAAGAAATAACCTAACTAATGACGATATCTCATGGTTAGCAGCGCATCAGGCTAATAAGAGAATCATTGAGGCTACCGCTAACAGAGTCTCTTTAGATCCAGCAAAGGTGATGATGAATATCCATAAATATGGAAACACAACATCAGCAACTTTACCATTACTATTACACGATTACGAATCTCAACTAAAAAAAGGGGATAAAATAATATTCGCAGCCTTTGGAGGCGGATTTACTTGGGGCTCAATTTATTTAACTTGGGCATATAACTCCTAGATAGACTTTTAACTAACTAATTAAAACGATTAATAATTATGGATATTAAGGAAATTCAAAACTTAATCAAATTTGTTGCCAAATCTGGAGCAAGTGAGGTTAAATTAGAAATGGATGATGTGAAAATCACCATCAAAACCGGTTCAGATGACAAAGGGGAATCTACCACTTATGTTCAGCAAATTCCAGTAAGCCAACCTGTTGCTCAAGCAATGCCAGCAGCTGCACCAGCACCAGCAGCACCAGCAGCTGAAGCACCAGCTGCTTCAGACGATTCTAAATACATCACAATCAAATCACCAATTATCGGAACATTCTACCGTAAACCATCTCCAGATAAACCTGTGTTTGTTGAGGTTGGATCTTCTATAGGTGAAGGAGATGTGCTTTGTGTCATTGAAGCTATGAAATTATTCAATGAAATCGAATCTGAAGTATCAGGAAAAATCGTTAAGATTCTAGTTGACGATGCTTCTCCAGTAGAATTCGATCAACCACTATTCTTGGTAGATCCGTCATAACAATTGAAAATTCCAATCCACAAATCCCAAAACCATATTGTTGGAATTTGGTGCTTGGAACATGAATTTTTAAAACTGAAGTTATGTTTAAAAAAATATTGATTGCCAATAGAGGAGAAATAGCACTACGTGTTATTAGAACCTGTAAAGAAATGGGTATCAAAACAGTTGCTGTGTATTCAACTGCTGATGCTGAAAGTTTACACGTAAAATTTGCTGATGAAGCCGTTTGTATTGGACCACCTTCAAGTAGCGAATCTTACCTTAAAATATCAAATGTTATTGCAGCAGCAGAAATTACAAATGCTGATGCTATTCATCCTGGATACGGATTTTTATCAGAAAACGCTAAATTTTCTAAGATCTGTGAAGAGCATAATATCAAATTTATCGGAGCATCTGAAGAGATGATCTCAAAAATGGGAGACAAAGCCACTGCTAAAGCAACAATGAAAGCAGCAGGTGTTCCATGTGTTCCTGGAAGTGATGGTATTATTGCTGATTTTGATGAGTGTATAAAAATAGCAGAAGAAACAGGATATCCAGTGATGCTTAAAGCTACTGCTGGTGGTGGTGGAAAAGGAATGCGTGCTGTTTGGAAACCTGAAGACCTGAAAGATGCCTGGGATTCTGCAAGACAAGAATCCAAAGCGGCCTTTGGAAATGATGATATGTACATGGAAAAACTCATTGAAGAACCACGCCATATTGAAATTCAAGTTGTTGGAGATTCTACAGGTAGAGCATGCCACTTATCAGAACGTGATTGCTCTGTACAACGTCGCCATCAAAAGTTAACCGAAGAAGTGCCTTCGCCATTTATGACCAAGGCATTACGTGATAAAATGGGTAAAGCTGCTGTTAAAGCCGCAGAATTTATTAAGTATGAAGGCGCAGGTACTGTAGAGTTCTTGGTAGATAAGCATCGTAATTTCTACTTTATGGAAATGAATACACGTATCCAGGTAGAACATCCAATTACAGAACAAGTTATCGATTTCGATTTAATTCGCGAGCAGATTCTCGTAGCAGCAGGTGTGCCAATTTCAGGTAAAAACTACACGCCAAACTTACATTCGATTGAGTGTAGAATTAATGCTGAAGATCCTTTTAATGATTTCAGACCTTCTCCAGGTCGTATCACGACATTACATGCTCCGGGAGGACACGGTGTTCGTTTAGATACACACGTTTATGCTGGATATGTAATTCCACCAAACTACGATTCTATGATCGCCAAGTTGATTACTACAGCACAAACACGTGAAGAGGCAATTAACAAAATGAAACGCGCACTTGATGAGTTCGTGATTGAAGGAATTAAAACAACTATTCCTTTCCATAGACAATTGATGGAGCATCCAGATTATTTAGCTGGAAACTACACCACGAAGTTCATGGAAGATTTTGAAATTCAACCTGAAGAAGATTAATGATATATCAACTCCGAAATTAACGTTTCGGAGTTTTTTCTTTATACACCATAGCTTTAACGTAGGAGTATTATTTTGGGTGTTCCCTTTTTTCGCTGTAACTACAAAAGGTCAGGCTATCCGCTAAATCTTTTTATTGTCATATTGAGCGCAGTCGAAATATCTATAACAATAAAAAGGATACCGCTACTATCCTTAACACAAACCGATATTTCTTCCTATATTGAAAGACATATACAATGTAGCTTATGTTAAATAAGAAAACCTTTCTATTTACTTTTACGCTCTTTTTGTTTTTTTTTCCGGTATATATAGTGTTTTATAATATGGTGTTTTACATATTTGATCACTTGTTTACAGGTGGTCAGGTCTCAGAGATATTTACCTATAACTATTACGGCGGACTCAACGGTTGTTTGGCTTCTGCAAAATATCAGGAACTGTCAAAGTCATTTAGTGCTTTTCAAATCTATGGCACTGTTGTGCTTGCTTTTTTAGTATCTGTATTGTCGTTTGTAATACTTACAAAAAAGAAGACACTTAAGTTTCCTTATAAATGGAGTTTTGTTTTCTTATTTTCATTTTATCTCTTCGAAAGTTTAACCTATATCAGTACCGCTCTAATTAATATGAATAGTACGTTTTTTAAACAAACTATTTTATTTTTAGTATTAAGTGTATTGACGCTTTTAATGGCATTTATCATCTTTGTAAAGGTGTTTGATAAAAAAGATAAAACCCTGACCTTTATTTGTGTGCTACCATCAACAGTTTTAAGTTTGATCATTTGGTATCAATATATTGGACCAAAACTATTACCTGTATAATGTATTTATGAATTTATCCTATTGGGACATAAAATCCTGGCTTACCAACATAGATTTTACTATTGTTGGCAGTGGTATTGTAGGCCTTAATTGTGCCTTACAACTACAACAACGCTTCCCGAAATCTAAAATTCTTGTTCTTGAAAGAGGAATACTGCCTCAAGGAGCCAGCACTAAAAATGCAGGTTTTGCCTGTTTTGGAAGTCTTAGTGAAATTATCAATGATCTTGAAGTACATTCTGAGGCAGAAGTTTTTAATCTGGTAAAACAGCGAATAAAAGGCTTACAAATACTTAGGGAAACTTTAGGAGACCAAAATATCAATTACCAACAACTTGGAGGCTATGAATTGTTTTCAGATAGCAATGCACTTTTTCAATTATGTCAATCTAAAAAGGAATCTATTAATCGTCTTTTGAAACCATTGTTCAATGATGAGGTGTTCAGTTTTCAGTCTAATACATTCGGGTTTAAAAACTGTCAGGACCAACTAGGTTTTAATCAGTTTGAAGGACAAATAGATACAGGAAAAATGATGCAGTCCTTCACACAATTAGCACTTCGTTCTGGAATAAAAATATTGAACAGCGTTACTGTTGAACAATTTTCTGACGATGGCCATTCGGTTAAGATTAAAACCGATACATTCGAATGTTCTACTTCAAAGCTCTTCATAGCAACTAACGGCTTTGCCTCAGCATTAGATATTTCCGAAGTAAAACCAGCCAGAGCACAAGTACTAATCACAAAACCTATTGAAAACCTAAACATTAAAGGCACATTTCATTTAAATCAAGGCTATTATTATTTTAGAAACATAGACGACAGAATCTTATTTGGAGGTGGACGAAATTTAGATTTTAAAGGAGAAGAAACAACAGAACTAGCACAAACAGAGCTCATCCAAAATATGCTGGAAGCATTACTAAAATCCACAATTTTACCAAAAACACCTTTTGAAATTGAACACAGATGGAGTGGAATTATGGGTGTTGGTGAACAAAAAAAACCGATTGTCAAACCACTTAGCACTAATGTGTTTTGTGGCGTAAGACTCGGCGGAATGGGTGTTGCCATTGGTAGTTTGGTAGGAAAAGAATTAGCAGATCTAGTACAATGAGTATTAAAGAAGAACTATATAATCAGTGCCAGAAATTTTTGGATGATCGATTTCAAACCATTCAGAAAACAATCGCTGAAATTCAAGAATCACTTGCTACAGAAACGAAGAGCTCTGCTGGAGATAAACATGAAACAGGTCGCGCTATGTTGCAGTTAGAACGTGAAAAAGTTGGCCAGCAACTTGCAGAAATACAGAAGATTAGTCAACTATTATCTAAAATAGATATTTCGAAATCTTCTGAAAGTGTTAGCTTAGGCAGTATTGTGCTTACAACACAGTTTCATTATTTTATCGCTATAAGTGCAGGAGAACTTAAATCAAAAGACCAAACATTCTATGCTATTTCTGCTAACACACCTATTGCTAAACTACTTTTAGGGAAAACTACTGGAGATCGTATTCAGTTTAGAGATCAAGACTTTAAGATTCTTGACCTTATCTAATTTTTATCTCATTCTTTTTCAGTGTATCTTTAGAGTATGAAAAAGATTAAAATAACACTTGTGCTCCTTGCAGGTATGACACTCTCATTCTCAAGTTTTGCTCAAAACTCAAAAACAATTGCTTCGGTAGATTTCAAGATCAGAAACCTTGGAATAAATGTAGATGGTCGTTTCAAACAATCAACTATTACTACAAATTTCACAAGTCCAGATCACACACAATGGTCTTTAAGCGGTAGCGTTGAAACCAAATCCATAGACACTGATAACAACAAACGAGATAAACACCTCAAGGAAGAGGATTATTTTGACGTTGACGCCTTTCCAAAAATCACGTTAAAAGCTACAAATTTTAAAAAAGTTTCGGCACAGAAATACGATGTTACAGCAAAACTAACCATTAAAGAAACAACCAAAACCATAACTATTCCTATGGAAATCATTGGTGATGCTAACAGCTTTAAATTGCGAAGTAATTTTGAGATTAACAGACGAGATTATGGCGTTGGAGGAAGCAGTTTGATTTTATCAAATACAGTAAAGATTAGCGTTTATTATGTATTAAATAACTAATGTTTTGAGGCAACTAAAGGCTAAAATAGATGTTATTATCATTGGTGGAGGATTAGCCGGACTTTCAAGCGCAATTCACTTATCAAAGCATAATTATAGTGTTTTGCTTATTGAAAAACATAGTTATCCAAAGCATAAAGTCTGTGGCGAATATATTTCTAATGAAGTGCTGCCTTATCTTGAGTATTTAGGTATTGACGTTTTTAAATTAGGAGCAAAGAAAATTGATAAATTTCAGCTATCTACAACAAATAATAAACTCATTTCTACAACATTGCCATTGGGTGGTTTTGGTATTAGTCGTTATTGTTTGGATGCAGCATTAGCAGAAAAAGCAGCTAAACTTGGAGTTAAAATTCTTCAGGATACAGTTGAGGATGTTATATTTTCTAATGATGAATTTGTTCTTAAAACAAAGAGTAATAATCAGTTTATATCTAGGATAGTTATTGGTGCCTATGGAAAACGGTCTAATCTTGATGTAAAACTTAACCGTCAGTTCATCAAAACAAAATCACCTTATCTGGCTGTCAAAATGCATGTAAAGGGCGATTTTCCTGATGATTTGGTTGCACTCCATAATTTTAGAGGTGGCTATTGTGGTGTGTCAAAAGTTGAAGATGACCATATTAATTTATGCTACATTACTAATTTAAAAGCGTTTAAAGACTATAAAGACATTGATGAGTTTCAGCAACAAGTAATGTTTCAGAATCAATACTTAAAAGCTATTTTTGATCAATCCACATCTGTGTTTGAACAGCCTTTAACCATCAGTCAGATTTCATTTGAAGACAAAAAACCAATAGAAGACCATATCATTATGTGTGGTGATACAGCTGCATTGATTCATCCACTTTGTGGAAACGGAATGAGTATGGCAATAAGAAGCGCACAAATAGCCTCTGTTTTAATTATCAAATATTTTAATTCAGAAATTTCTGATAGAGATGCTTTAGAAAAACAGTATCTTAGAGAATGGAATAAAGCGTTTAAGTCGCGTTTGCAAACAGGTCGGTTTGTAGCTAATTTATTTGATCAGCATAAGCTGTCAGAAGTTTTAATGCAAGGTCTAAAATGGTTTCCAGGTATTTTACCAAAAATTATTAAACGAACACATGGTCAACTAATGACAATAGAATGAGCCTACTGGTTAGTACAAAATACAGAAGTGAAGACGAGGAAATTATGGACGATTTGGATTATAGTGGCCCAATTCTTCATGATGCCCTTGATAAACTTGCTAAGATCAACCAATGGTTAGGTGGAAATGCTGTAACCATTAACGGACTTAAAAAGTTGCTTAAAGATCATCCAAAAACCCAAACCATTACAATTCTCGATCTAGGTTGCGGAGGTGGAGATATACTAAGAGAAGTCGCACGCTTTGGAAAAGAACAGGGTTATCAATTTCTGTTGATTGGTATTGATGCTAATCAACACACTATTAATTATGCTAGATCACTTTCGGAAGCCTATGATAATATTGAGTTCAAAGTCATGGATATTTTCTCTGATACCTTTAAGGAGCTCAACTATGATGTGGTCTTAGCAACTTTGTTTTTACATCATTTCAAGGAAGATCAGCTGCTATCCTTCTTAAAACCTGTTTTAAAAAAGTCAAAATTAGGGATTGTCATTAATGATCTGCACAGACATAAACTCGCCTATTACTTATTTAAATTATTATGTATTACCATAAGTAACAAGACGATCATTGAGGATGGTTTAACCTCAGTATTGAAAGGGTTTAAACGACAAGAATTAACATATATATCACAACAATTAGAAGCTAACTATCAAATTCGGTGGAAATGGGCATTTCGTTTTCAGTGGATCTTGAAGCCCAAGAGCATATGAGTGTAAAAATAACAGGCGTAGCAAAACAACTACCAAAATATACTAGAGAGACAAAGGATATCATTCCTTATTTAAATATATGGCTATCTGGTCAGGAGGAACGTTTTCAACGTAAAGTCATTAAGCTTTTTGAAAATGCAGGTGTCGACAGACGCTATTCTATCATGGATGCTGAAGAGGTATTTACAAAAACTTCTTTTGAAGAAAAAAATAACATTTATGCTCGTGAAGTGGTTAAATTAGCAGAGCAATCGTTGATAAAGGCATTGGAAAAAGCACATCTAAAATCAACAGATATTGACTATATCATCACAGTAAGTTGTACCGGAATTATGATTCCGTCCATGGATGCATATCTTATCAATAATCTTAAGATGAAACAGGATGTTATACGGCTTCCAGTCACCGAAATGGGCTGTGCCGCTGGTGTATCAGGAATTATATACGCTAAGAATTTCCTTAAAGCAAATCCTAATAAACGCGCAGTAGTTATTGCTGTAGAGTCACCAACAGCTACATTTCAGTTGGATGATTACTCCATGGTAAATATCGTGAGTGCTGCTATTTTTGGAGATGGAGCTTCTAGTGTGATTCTATCGTCTTACGACAATGAAGAAGGACCAGAAATTATTGACGAAGCCATGTATCATTTTTATGATGCCGAAACTATGATGGGATTTAAATTGGTAAATACAGGATTACAAATGATATTAGACAAAGCCGTACCTGAGACCATCGCAGCGCATTTTCCTAATATTGTACACCCTTTTTTAAAGCGAAATGGGATGACTATCGAAGATGTAGATCACCTCATTTTTCATCCAGGTGGAAAGAAAATTGTACAAACTGTTGAAGATCTGTTTGGATCATTGGGAAAGAATATCAACGATACTAAAGACGTGTTGAAGCTCTATGGAAATATGAGCAGTGCCACAGTATTATATGTTTTAGAGCGTTTTATGGATAAGCAACCTGCAAAAGGAGAAAAGGGATTAATGCTGAGTTTTGGACCAGGATTTTCAGCACAGCGAATTTTATTAGAATGGTAATTTAAAATTGTCATGCTGAGCGCACACGTGTTAATGAAGCTTTAGCGTAAGTACAGTCGAAGCATCACTATTGAATAGTAAAAATGAATGAATTTAAACAAAACAACTATTGGGCACTCATTTTAGGAGGCTCAAGCGGATTGGGCTTGGCTACAGCCAAAAAACTTGCTAAACACGGCATGAATATTTGTATTGTTCACCGAAATGCTCGAATGCAAGAGGATGCTATTACTGCCGAATTTGATACAATTAAAAACGAAGGTATTCAGTTTAGGTCCTTTAATATTGATGCGTTTAAACCTGAAAAGCGAGACCAGATCGTTTCTGAATTAAAAACTGTTTTAGGTACTCAGGGTCGAATTAGAACACTAGTTCATAGTGTGGCCAAAGGAAATTTAAAACCGATGTTGGACGAGAATAAACCCACATTAAAAAATGATGATTTCAACTTAACCATTAATGCGATGGCGATTAGTTTATACGATTGGACCAAAGCCGTTTTTGAGGCACAACTATTTGCTGAAGATGCACGTATAATTAGTTTTACTAGTGAGGGCAATACTAAAGCCTGGAAGAACTATGCTGCTGTCTCAGCGGCGAAAGTCACTTTAGAGGCCATCACCAGAAATTTAGCTCTGGAGTTTGCGCCTTACGGAATAAGAGCCAATTGTATTCAAGCAGGTGTTACAGATACAGCGTCTTTGCGAATGATTCCTGGTAGTGATCAAATTAAAATGCACAGCTTAAAACGAAATCCGTTTAAACGATTAACCCAACCTGATGATGTCGCTAATGCGGTCTATTTACTTTGCAAAGATGAAGCGCGATGGATTAATGGTTGTGTGATTCCTGTAGATGGAGGAGAACATATCTCTTAAATATAAACGAATATTTAAATTGAATAATAAACAAATCATAGCGTTATTACCCTATCAACATCCTTTTTTGTTTGTTGATGACCTAACCGAAATATCTACGGAAACTATTACTGGACATTATACATTTCCGTCAGACGCTTATTTTTATGAAGGTCATTTTAAAGACCATCCAGTGACACCAGGTGTGATTTTAACCGAATGTATGGCACAGATTGGCGTAGTTTGCTTAGGGATTTATCTTTTAAAAGATGAGCTTTCAAAAGATATACTTCCACAGATCGCCTTAACGTCTAGTCAGATGGATTTCTTTTTACCAATCTATCCAGGTGAAAAAGTGACTGTGGTTTCTGAGAAAGAGGTATTTCGTTTTAATAAGCTGAAATGTAACGTCAAATTATTTAATAAAAAAGAGGAGTTAGTGTGTCGCGGAAAAATTTCAGGAATGATTAAAACATGAAAAATAGAGTTGTCATAACAGGATTGGGAGTTGTAGCGCCAAATGGTGTTGGTCTGGACGCGTTTTCTAAAGCCATAAAAAACGGACAATCAGGAATTACATTTCATCAGCAATTAGCCGACTTGAACTTTTCGTGTTGTATAGGTGGAGTACCTCAAATTTCCGAAGACAAAAAACTGGAATACCTCACGCCTCTGCAATTAAGAGGCTTTAATAGCTCAGGAATTTTATACGGCTGCATGGCTGGTATTGATGCCTGGAAGGACGCAGGATTTTCAGTGGATTCTAATAGTGATTTAGACTTTGATAGCGGAACTGTTTTTGGTACAGGAACCTCAGGCGTGGAGAAATTTAGAGAAGCTATTTACAAGTTGGATGACAAACAGGTAAAGCGTCTAGGTAGTACTGTTGTGGTGCAAACTATGGCTAGCGGAATTAGCGCTTTTCTCGGTGGCATTCTCGGATTAGGAAATCAAGTGACTACAAATTCTTCGGCGTGCACTACAGGAACTGAAGCTATTTTGATGGGTTATGAACGGATTAAAAATGGTCAGGCTAAACGCATGCTCGTTGGAAGCTGTAGTGATGATGGTCCGTATATTTGGGGAGGATTTGATGCTATGAGAGTGATGACCTATAAGCATAACGATACTCCAGAACAAGGCTCAAGACCTATGAGTGCAAGCGCATCAGGATTTGTGCCTGGCGCTGGAGCAGGTGCTTTGGTTTTAGAATCCTTAGAAAGTGCATTACACCGAAACGCAACCATCTATGCTGAGGTGTTGGGCGGACATATCAATTCTGGAGGTCAACGAAATGGTGGCACGATGACGGCTCCAAATGCTCAAGCTGTACAGCGATGTATTAGAGAAGCTATTGTCAATGCAAATATTACTGCTGACGATATTGATACCATTAACGGACATTTAACAGCCACCTCAAAAGACGCTTTAGAGATAGAAAATTGGACGAAAGCTTTAGAAAGAAAGGGTGGAGATTTTCCGTATATTAATTCGTTAAAATCTATGGTTGGCCATTGCCTAGCTGCAGCAGGAAGCATAGAGAGTGTGGCTACTGTGTTGCAATTAAAAGAGCAATTTGTATTTCCTAATCTCAATTGTGAGGATATTCATCCAGAAATTTCTGAATTAATTGCAGTAGATAAGATTGTAACGCGTCAATTAAAAACAAAACTAAATATTGCGGCAAAAGCCAGTTTTGGTTTTGGCGATGTCAATGGTTGTATTATCTTTAAGAGATATAATTAAACTATGACCAAAGACGAACTTATTGCCAAACTTAAAACCATTGTTCAACCTTATATTCAGGATGAAGCAGCTTTTAAAAACCTTTCGGAAGACACAGATTTTATTAACGACCTGAAAATTAATTCAGCAAATCTGGTAGACGTGATCTTAGATGTTGAAGACGAATTTGACATTCGAATTGAAAATGACGATATGGAGAAAATGACCTCTGTAAAAGCGGCTATGGATATCATTAATGAAAAATTAACCGAAAAATGATTGGGAATGATATTGTCGATTTAAAACACAGTGCTCCCAACTGGAAACGACCACGTTTTTTAGAGAAGGTGTTCACTAAAAAAGAACAGTCATTTATTTTGTCTTCTGAAAACCAACATCAAATGGTTTGGTTGTTATGGAGCATGAAAGAAGCGGCTTATAAGGCTCATGTACAACACTTTGAAAACCGATTTTTTAATCCGAAACGTTTAGAATGTGAGCTCATTTCCGAAGAGAATGGTCTGGTTATCATTGATACAATCAAGTATTATACATCCTCAACGATTACTCCAGAGTATGTTTATACAGTTGCTAAGCAAAATAATATTCAGGTTCTGCATACCACGCTTTTTACTTCTGAAATATCAAATCAATCACTTCAAAGTGCTAAATTAAAAGAGCGTGCTCTAAAATCAATCTCAGAAACTAAACATTTAAACCTTAAGACTTTAGAGATTAGAAAAACCAAAATTGGAATCCCCAAACTATTCTATGCTTCAGAAAAACTTGCTATGCATTTGTCTTTGACACATTGCGGACGATTTTCAGGGTTTGTATTTTAATGTGTTAAACTTAAATATATTGAAGGTAATTGTAATATCTTTATTTCAAATTTATCATCCATCACCTTATGAAATATCTATACATTACCGTCGTAATACTCTTCACGTTTTGTAGTTGCCAAAATAATGAAACAATTAAACCCACAACATTAACAATCAAGTCAAATATAGACACGGTTAGTGTAGCCAAAGTATTTAGACCTATTAACGGTACGATATTATGGGATATTACTTTGGATGAGATCCTTAAAAAGGATAGCGATTCACTATCTGGAGATTTAAACATAGAGAACTCTGAAATTGTAAGGGTATTAGTTGGTGGAAAACGTTTTAGAATGATTTTATTGCCTAACCAGAATTATGGTGTTGGAATTGATGGTGATTCCATAATATTTACTGGTGATAATGCCAAAGGACAAGAGGTTCTAAATGCATTTGACAGAGCATATGTAGCAGGTTTTCCATTTTTAAATAGATTTACAAAAGACACCACTGCAACCTTATTATCCAATCATATACATGACTATAAATTTAAAGATATATCAACGATAGATGAACTATTAAAAACAGAGGCTATTGATACCGATTTCCACAGTGTTTTAAAAACAGAAATTGATTATTATTATGCAGAGGGCTTGGTCAATATTGCCAATTATAAAGCTGAGCGCGCAAAAGGGAGTGTGTTGAAAAATTTTAAGGATTTAGTAGAAACAACTAAAGTTTCATTTCCTTTTACAGTGGAACAAAAACCAATAAACTGGGTAGATTATGTTATGGAAGCAGAAATTAGACCAGCCATTGTAGAACGTTACACTAAAGCAGATCGAGAACAGTTTTATAGTTCAGATACCATTCATCACATATATAAAGGCGTCATTAATGAACAATTAGAAGAACCATTCAGAGAACAATTGCTTGCGAATTACATACTAAATGCTTCAAAGCAAAACCAATATGAAAAGAGCTTGATTCAAATTTTTGATGAGTTTAACACTAATTATCCTGAGAGTGTGTACAGCCCGTATCTTGAAAACGACATTTTGAAAATCAGAACGTATTATCAAAAAATTCAGGGAGAGCTTCCAGACACAGTGACATTTACAGGAGATGAAAATACTAATAGTCTAAAAGAATTAATCAAAGAATTTGAAGGTCAAAAATTGTATATAGATGTTTGGGCAACTTGGTGTGGCCCTTGTAAAAAAGAGTTTTCTAATAACGATAAAATTACAGATATACTTAAAGACAATGGTTACAAGAAACTATATATTTCAATTGATAAAAAAGAAGTGAAAGGCAAATGGTTAGGGCTTATTAAATTCTATGATTTAGCTGGTTATCACCATTTGGCAAGCCAGGAGTTTGTTGTGGATTTTGCGGAGAATCATTCGACCAGAAAAGGAGTAGTTTCAATTCCGCAGTATTTATTGATTAATGAAAAAGGTGAAATCATAACTAATGATGCGCCAAGACCAGGAGCTCCTAATGATTTGCTTGATTTTATTAAAGGCTTGGATCAGGAGTACTAACTAAAAATGATGTTGTTATTTGGTATGTGATGCTCAATCATATAAGCGCTAAGATTGAGCCATCGTTCTGCACGATCTAAAATCCAGGCATCTGAACTCACAACTACATGTTCACTTTCAGCAAGTAATTTGTCTGGGTTATTATCTAAAATAATCTCCCAATCAAAACCAGATTCTTCAGCAGTTTCCCGGAGTAAGGTTTTAAGTCGACCACTATTAGAAACGGGTTTGTCAAAGATCCAGATTACTTTATGATCTTTTAAAAGCTCACCAACTAATTGTAAGGCGTTTTCAGTTTGTTGCACACGTTTATACGTACCATGAACTCCAGATAAATCGCGATAAGTAGTATCTAGACCTTTAAAGAGATAAGCATCAGATAAAGCGCTTTCTAAAATAATAAGGAGGTTAAATCCGTCGATATAAATAGTCTCAGCGTTGAGGTTTTCAAAAGCAACTTCATGAGCTTGTCGTCTTTTGACTTGTTGCTCTGAAGCACTCATCCCTTGTACGGCTTTTTGCTGTCTTACATTAAGTCGGTGTTTATTGCCAACCAATTGTAAGGACGATCTTTCGGCATAACCTCTGGAGAGCAAATAGTGCATATCTGCAACAGCTGCTTTGAGTGTTTGCTGAATGTCATCAGCTCCAAAAAGCTGATCGTCATTGCTGTTTTTTCCTCGGTTTCTTTGGTTGGGCATCTTGTTAGTTTATAAAACTTAAAATAGTATTTTGAAATGAATTGAAAAAGTAGACATATTAGTTATATCTACTTTTTATTTAAAATAACCAACTTAGAATTTTTAGAGCTCCAACAACTAGAGAAGCTAGAGCAAATAAAGCTATAATTATACTTACAAAACAGCCTATTTTATCTGTAAATGTCTCTTTGTATGCTTTTGGTTCTGGAATGTCACTTTTACCAATATTTAAAAGTTCAATATGAGAAAACTCAAAACATGTATAATCTAAATCTGACTTATCATTAGTTAACTTATAAAGTTCTTTACCTGTAAAAGCACGTTCATCTATTGATAAAGCTCCCTTAAGTAACTGAGCAGAAAATAGTATAAGACCATTTTTATTCGCTTTGATATAACTTGTGAATCCGTCATCATCATCATCATAAAAGAAGCCTGTATAGGCCTCGTCAGACGAATAAGTTCTTTCAATATTTTGAATAAAATTATTTAGCTCTTGATTGTTCATTTTCTTTTACGTTTATCCTGACGTCTTCTAATCTTCCAAGGTGCATTTTTCTGCCAGTCGCCTGCCATAATACAACCATAAGGCATCACTTCATCAATCACAGTGCCTAAACCAAATTCATCCATTTGATCTCTAACGGTTTTGGCATTTTTATAAGCACTAGGCAACTCAGTGATATCAATTTCCTTAGAGAAAAACCTAACATCTAAACCTCTGGTTTCTTCTTTAAAGATTTGCATAATAGACCCTGTTTTACTTTTTCTATGCTGTGTTCTACTTACATTTCTACCAGCACCATGTGGTGCGAAACCTAAATTGGTTTTTGTGGTAGATCCTTCAACAATCAATACAGGTTCGCTCATATTTAAAGGAATCAATCTCGGACCAGTAATGTCTGGCATAAACTTAGCATCTAAAGGTGTTGCACCTTTGGCGTGGTAAAATAAATCACCATCTTTAAATACAAAATTGTGTTCGTTCCAGTATCTGTTTTCAATTTCAATTTCCAGAGTTTCCGACACCGAATTATGAATGACCTCATGATTGGTTTTCGTCCACTGTCTAATGACTTGTAACGCTTCCCAGTACGATTGACCTTCTTCAGTATCAAAAGGAATCCAGGCATTTTGCTTTTTTGTATCTGGTGATAAATCGCGTCTAAAACGTTCGGCAATTTTCATTCCTTTAGAGTACAATCGTGCGCCAGGACCTCGTGATCCATGATGTGTAACTAACATTGTATTTCCTGTTTTTTTAGAGGTTCCAACAAATAAGAAATGGTTACCATCACCTTGCGTACCTAAATGCGATCTGGCGATTTGGATCATTTGCTTATCATTCAATAAAAAGTTAGACTCAAAAGCCTCTAAAAGTTCCTTTGGAAATCTAAACTGCGTGTTTCTATCACGTCCACCAGGACCAAAATGCGTATTGGCGTGAGCAGCATCTAAAATGGTTTTTGGGTCTGCTTTACCAAAATCAGTAAGCATAACCGAACAACAAATATCAGCACTGTGCATACCTGGATGAATAGCATTTTTAGCTACAGCAACACCTCCAACAGGAATGGTTCCATCAGGACCTGTTGGGCAGGCATCTGGCATAATCGCTCCATCAACTAAAGTTGGGGTTTTCATTAAGGTTTGCATGGAATTAATCACTTTTGATACATTGTCTTCTTCCATATCATTTTCAGCTTTAATATTGATAGAGAAATCAATGGGTGTATCATTTAATTCTAAAGGATCAGGTAACTTGAATTGCTCAAGGTAAGTTGCCATGGCTTCGCCTTTCAGTTCATTTTTATTGATATGAACAATAGCGTCTTTCATCCATTTTCCTTGTCTAAATCCTAAGGCGATTAAATCGTGTCCTGTAATTTGTGTTTTCATGTTTCTTTTTTTTATTAAGCTCCACCAGCATCCCTCGTCTGGTGGAGCACTACTTGATTCCAAAAACCGAGGCAATTGAAATTGCACTTCGACTGCGCTCAGTGTGACAGCTAACTGTCAATTACACTGCAAATATTTAACCCTATTGCGCAATCTTTTTGCGTAGTAGTAAAAAGTTTTAAAATTAATAGTTTATAGACATTTTTTCTTTTCCTAATTATATAGCCTAAGGGGATTCCTTTGAAATTTAAAATGTTATAAACTCATTATTTAAATGGTGGTTCCCATGTTTTTAGACTCATAATATCCTTAACCTCTTCGTAGGTTAACGGATAGAAATCGTGACAATCTACGCCTACATCAAAGCTATTCATTGTTGGATCGTCTTTAAGACTTCCGTGGGAATGGCCGTATAAATGCCATGTGCCTCTGAAGCTTGAACGCCATACTCTCATTGCATAGTGTAAGAGGATGATTTTTTGCTTGCCATTAGGTGCATCGGCATCGTTGACATTGAGTTCGAAATAATCTTTAATCCATTCAAATCGGTTAGGATTTGCTAAGGCAGCTCCTTCGTGATTGCCTCGTATTAAAAAGATTTTTCCATTTAATTGCTCAAGGATGTCTCGCATTCGCTCAGCTTTGCAGAGTCCGAAATCACCTAAGTGATACACCTTGTCGTGTTTGTTAACTCGGCTGTTCCAACGTTTTATGAGTTCCTTGTCCATTTCTTCTGCACTACCAAATGGACGATTGGTGAATTTTATAATATTCTCATGACCAAAATGATGGTCTGAAGTGAAATATATATTTCGTGTTTTATTCATGTGTTCTAATGTTTTTAAAAGCCTCAACAGGCTTTCGGTATTATTTTTTATTCTTTTTTTGCTTCCTCTTTTTTGTCTTTTTGTTTTTGGAAGACTTCTTTTTCTTTGGTTTTATCTTGTTTTTAACTCTAGTGATTTCAGAGTCAACAAACGACATAAAACTATTGTTGTAAATGAACAACTTCGCTTTTTTAAAAGCTTTTAATGCATTTTTATACGCTTCCTGACATTCAAAAAGTTGAGCTTCTAGAACTAAAAGTTCACCTTTTCCAACAGCCTTTACAGTGTGAGCGAAGTCTATTAATTTTCTTGCCTCATCATAATCGTGATTCCAAATCAATACCAAAATGTATTTTGGGTAGACTTTTATGAAATCCATTTTATTTGCTAATGCTTCAGCATAATAAAACTTTGCTTTTTCGTAATCTCCAAACTGTTCTGCTTGTAAACGTCCCATGAGGTATAAGGCATAAGCATTATGACTCTCGTAAGACAAAGCGTAGTTTAGATTTTCTACTGTTTCTTCTAGATCGTATGGATAAGCATCTATTGCTTTTAACACGTAGTTGTTTAACAAATTCGTGTCCATTGTTTTTTGTTTTAATAATTTGTTTTGCGACACATAAGTTCGCTTCAGCTCAAACTTTGAGCCTATTATCTTACTGCTTTGGAGGAGGATTAGCTGACTTGCTAATTAGTGAAAAATAACCTTTACAAATGCTATGGTTATCAAACAAAAAATCCGAAACAGTTACATAATTGCTTCGGATTTTTCATTGTGTTATGAAAAAGTATACTAGCTATACGCCCGAAGCATCACAAAAGGGTTCTTCCCTTTAGGATTTCCTACAGATGATATGAATACAAACATAGCTTCGAGTTTTAGTTGATATTAATTTTTTTGCCGGAATTATTTAATTCTGCTGTGCAAATATTTAGATTTATTTTTCATTTTTCAAAATTTATTTTTTCAAATTCTGAAAATCGAAGCACTTAATACGAAGTATTAACTTTTTTTGAAAAAAGCAAGATTTCCAATCAAAAATTTATTTTTTCCGAATTTATCAGACTGCGCATCATAATTGCGTAGTAATTATTTACTTTTAGTTCTGAAAAGAAATTTCTAGTAAAATGGCAGTAAACAAAAATGCGCTAATTCGATATAAAACTATTGATAAATGTCTTCAAAACACCTTCAGACGATGGACGCTTAATGATTTGATAGAAGCGTGTTCTGATGCCTTGTATGAATATGAAGGTAAGGATGTAGATGTAAGTAAACGAACAGTTCAGTTGGATATTCAAATGATGCGAAGTGACAAGTTAGGTTACAACGCTCCAATTGTGGTTTATAATCGTAAATTCTACACGTATGAGGATAAAAATTACAGTATCACTAATAGTCCGATCTCTAATCAAGATCTCACCAAATTATCTGAAGCCGTTGCATTTTTAAAGCAATTTCAAGGGTTTTCCCATTTTTCAGAATTGAGCAGTATGGTTCAGAAATTAGAAGACCATGTCTACACTCAAAAAACTCAGGAGAAGTCTTTGATTGATTTTGAAAAAAACGAAAACTTAAAAGGCCTTGACTTTTTGGATGAGCTCTATCAGTATATTTTAAAAAAACAGGCAATCGAGATTACTTACCAATCGTTTAAGGCTAGGCAGAAAAGCACGTTTACATTTCATCCATATTTACTTAAAGAGTTTAGAAACCGATGGTTTGTAATTGGAAAGCGCAAGTCAAACGAAGGGATTATGAATCTCGCATTAGATCGTATTATTTCCGTAGAAAAAAGTAAAATTGCATTTGTTTTTGATGATCATTTTAATTCAGATACGTATTATAAACAAGCCATAGGTGTATCTGTGAGTCCAGACATGGGAGCAGAACATGTTTTGCTTTATGTTAGTCATAAGCAAGCGCCTTATGTGTTAACGAAACCTTTTCATCATACTCAAAAAGAAGTCGCACGTGATAATTATGGTGTGACTATTTCATTGGATGTACAATTAAATTATGAGCTTGAAAAAGAAATATTAGGATTAGGAGAAGGCATTAAAGTTATTGCTCCAGAGCGCTTAAAACGCAATATTAAAGACCGTTTGTATGATGCGGTTGATGCCTATGAAACAGAGATTAATGATAAGAATTTACGAACAATTTCAAAACGTCTGGAATATAAAGGGTTTGGTATTTTGAATCATGTGTATACCAAACGTGATATAAGAAAGTTAAAGACCAAACTCGATGCTTATATCAAGCATAATAATGAGCAAGCGTTTGGAATGCGCGAAGTACTGATAAAAATGCCAGAACTTAAAGACATTCTTTTCAATAAAAACTTCAGAAAACTGATTAGATCTATTGATAAGGATGCATTTATGACCAAAGCAGTATATTTTGACAAATCTCCTCAAGATAATTGGTATGTCACATGGCATCAGGATATTCCTATTAATGTCTCAAAAAAAATAGACACAGAAGGCTTTGCCTCATGGACCAATAAAAAAGGGGTTATTAGTGTTAGACCTCCTGAGACGATTTCGAAAAACACTTTTTCTATGCGCATTCATCTAGATGATACTACGATTAAAAATGGAGCGTTAAAAATCATTCCTGGTTCTCACCGTAAACAATTAACAGATGAGGATATTAAGCTGATTTCTGCGAACTCAATACCATTCATAAGTGAAGTAGGTTCTGGAGGGGTTCAACTCTTAAAGCCACTAGTACTTCATGCCTCTTCGGAATCTAAAGTTCAACGACGCAGACGTGTATTGCATTTAGAGTTTTCATCTCTGGAATTACCAAACGGATTGGAGTATGCCGAAAAGGAAATATTCTAATTAGTTTACTAGTTTTAAATAGACAATATCTTCCTTTTTTAATTTTTTAGGGTGTTCAAAGAAAACAGTCTTATTATTGATATGAGATTCTATCAGGTAGGTGTTGCCTTTAAAATAGCTTCTATTAACTGTTACTTTGAGGTCTGATTGCTCTACGACTTTCAGTTGATTAGCATAAATGATCTGGTCATTCAGGATATTAAATTCCCCAAAAAAAGAGGCGACCAAAGGTGTCTTTGGGTATTTGTATAAGTGTTCTGGAGCATCATAAGCTTCGATTTTTTGGTTATTAAGTAGAAGCATTCGATCAGCAAATCCAAGAACATCCTCTTTATCATGTGTAGCAACGATACAGGTAATATTTTTTTCTTTGAGATATTTAAAGACACTACGTCTCAATGACTGTTTTTTAAAATTGTCAATATGGCTAAAGGGCTCGTCTAATAATATAATTTCGGGTTGTTTTGCCAAGGCTCTAGCAAGTGCTACACGTTGTTTTTGTCCGCCAGATAATGTTTTAACTTTAGCTTTGGCAAAATCAGATAATTCAACAACGTCTAATAGGTCTTTGGTGCGTTTTTGTTTTTCATTTGGGAAGAAATTGGAGAGAAATTTCCCGACGTTTTCTTCTACCGAAATAAATGGCATTAGGTCAAATTCCTGAGCGACATATTTCATAAAGTCATAACCAATAACCAGATTGAATTTCGGACCAAGAATTTCAGTGTCTTTCCAGTAGATATTTCCGAAGTTTAAGTCGTACTCGCCATACAATACTTTTAACAACGTGCTTTTTCCAGATCCACTTTCACCAATGATAGCAAGGTTTTCTCCCTGATCAACCTGAAAGGTTAAATTGTTTAAAATAGGTGTTTTAGAATAGGAAAATGATAAGTTCTTTACGTTGAGCATAGTGTTGCAAAAATAACACAAAAAAAAGTCGCTCTTAAACGAGCGACTTTGATATCTGTTTTAAAAGATTTATCCTTTTACTTTTTCTTTAGTTTTACTTGGTAATACATCAAATCCCATGTTATATAAAGTGAAACCAAAAACATCTGCAGTTTTTTCTATGGTCTTACTTACGGGTGTTCCTGCTCCATGTCCAGCATCGGTTTCGATACGGATCAATGTTGGATTTTTACCTGATTGCTTGTCTTGTAATTCGGCAGCAAACTTAAAACTATGTGCAGGAACCACACGATCATCATGGTCTCCGGTAGTGACTAAAGTTGCTGGATATTGAACGCCTTCTTTGACATTGTGAACAGGAGAATAACCTTTAAGGTATTCAAACATTTCCTTATTGTCCTCAGCTGTTCCGTAATCGTAAGCCCAACCAGCACCAGCTGTAAATGTGTGGTAGCGCAACATGTCTAAAACTCCTACATTTGGTAAAGCGACCTTCATCAAATTAGGGCGTTGGGTCATAGTGGCACCAACTAGCAGACCACCATTAGAGCCACCGCTAATAGCTAAATAGTCGCTAGAGGTGTATTTATTATCGATGAGGTATTCTGCAGCAGCAATAAAATCGTCAAAAACGTTTTGTTTTTTCATTTGTGTACCAGCTTTATGCCATTCTTTTCCATATTCGCCACCACCTCGCAGATTTGCCACAGCATAGATACCGCCTTGTTCCATCCATACCGCGTTTGTGATGCTAAATGACGGATTTAAACTGATATTAAAACCTCCATAGCCATAGAGAATCGTTGGGTTTTTTCCGTTAAGCTCGACCCCTTTTTTATGTGTAATAATCATTGGTATTTTTGTTCCGTCTTTGGAGGTATAGAAGACTTGCTTGCTTTCGTAGTCATCACTATTGAATTCAATAGAAGGCTTCCAATACAACTCAGATTCACCTGTGTCTACATTGTATTTGTAAATACTACTAGGTGTGTTATAATTTGTAAATGAATAATAGTCTACTTTTTCTTCTTTTTTTCCACCGAAACCACCAGCATTTCCTACGCCAGGAAGTTCAATATCTCGGATGAACTTTCCATCATAATCGTATTGCTTCACTTTAGACACTGCATCAACCATATATTCGGCAAAAAAGTAGCCTCCACCAGTTGAAGGGCTTAAAACATATTCTGTTTCAGGAATAAAATCTACCCAGTTTTCAGGAGTTGGATTAGCGATATCTGTCGTTACAATTTTTTGATTTGGTGCATTGAGGTTTGTGACCAAATATAATTTTGAACCAACGTTGTCAATAGGATAAGTGTCACTATCTGTGTGGTCTAAAACAGTAATCAAAGGGCTATTAGGTTTTGACAAATCTTTCATAAACAATTTGTTTCCTGATGTTGAAACACTTGCTCTAATTACCAAATAGTTATCATCTTCACTAACAGAGCCTCCAACATAACGGTGTTTCTCTTCGGCAGTTCCACCAAAGATTACTGGATCGTCTTTTTGTGAAGTCCCTAACTTATGATAGTATAATTTGTGCTGATCTGTTTTGGCAGATAATTCACTTCCTTCAGGTTTGTCATAACTTGAGTAATAGAACCCTTCGTTTTTGTACCATGACATACCACTAAATTTAATATCTACTAACGTGTCTTCTATGATTTCTTTAGTTTCGGTGTTCATTATCAGGATTTTTCTCCAGTCACTTCCTCCCTCAGAGATAGAGTAGGCTAAAATACTTCCGTCTTTAGAAAAACTAGTACCACCTAGAGATATGGTTCCATCTTCTTTAAATGTATTTGGATCTAAAAACACTGTAGCTGTACTTGGATCTTCACCTGTTTTGTAACGGTAAATAACGTATTGATTTTGTAATCCGTTATTTTTATAGAAATAGGTGTAATCGCCTTCCTTGAATGGAGCACCTAATTTTTCATAATTCCAAAGTTTAGTCAAGCGCTCTTTTAATTGTTCACGATAAGGAATATTGTCTAAATATCCATAAGTAACTTCGTTTTGTGTTTTTACCCAATCCTCTGTTTCTTTACTTCTATCGTCTTCTAGCCAACGATAAGGATCTTTTACATCTGTACCAAAATAATTGGTTACAGTATCAACTTTTTTAGTTTCGGGATAGTTAACCACAATGTCGGTATTTTTTTCTTTAGAGTCTTCTTTGCAGGCACTAAATGTAATTATAAGAATTAATAATAATGAAATTTTTTTCATGATCTTATGTCTTGATTAGTTGTAACCAAAAATAAACAAAAAAGCCTCTACATTTGAATGTAAAGGCTTTTTTAAGATATCATTAAGATTGTTTATTGTTTGATAAATTTTTGACTTTTAATACTATTACCAGATACTATTCTTAAGATGTAGTTTCCAGTATTAAGAGTGCTTACATCAATGGTGTTTTGATCTAATTTCGAATTTATAACACGTTTGCCATTGATGTCAAAAATGGTGTAAATAGCATCTTGTAAATTATCAGTAGTAGAAATGTTTAATACATCTTTAGCTGGATTAGGATAAATTACTAAGTCATTTACAAATGAGTTTTCTAAACTAAGTGTATCGCCTTCTATTATTTCTAGAGGAGAATTGATATCAGGGTCAGTGATAGTATCAATAATTCCTGAAGGCCAATATACAACAACACTGTCAATTTCTGTTAATGATCCAATTCCGAAGTGTGTATTGATTGTACTCATAAATTCAAAACCTTCACCACTTCTCACATCTCTAATTTGAACTCCTGCACTTGTATAAAGTTCTACCCTTGCACCAATTCCATCAATATTACTTACTGTTCCAACAGTATTAATTTTGATCCAGTTGTTTGGTGTTGTAGCATTTCTGTATATAATACCATTATAGTAAGTGTCTATGAAACCATCGTTATTTAGGTCTCCAAAAGAACCATTTTTATAATTGATCTGGTTAGCATCAAGATCTTCAAACGTCATATCACCTTTACCGTACATGATCATTCCATTACAAGCAATATCTAAGAATCCATCATTATCAAAATCATAACTTACATTCTCATGACCTGTTGGAGCAGAACTTACATTAGCTGCTGCAGTTACATCAACAAAAACGCCATTACCATCATTTCTCATGAGTTTATGGGCTCCAGAACTTGCACCAACAAAAAGATCCATATCTCCATCATTATCATAATCTCCCCAGGAAGAAGACCATGTTTGCATTGGGTCATCCAAGCCTAAGATCGCAGCATTTTCAGTATAGGTACCGTCACCATTATTGGTGAGCATATTATTTCTTCTTCTATCTGTTTCACCACCACATTTAGCAATGAACATATCAAGGTCTCTATCGTTATCATAATCAATCCAGATAGATCCATAATTTCCACCAGAAGAGTAATCACCAAGTCCACCTTGATTAAATGTTAAATTACCATTACCATCGTTTATGTAATATACATTTGGAGCCACATCATGACAAACAAACGCATCTAAATGACCATCGTTATTGATATCGGCAAAATTTGATCGTTGCGAGAACACATATTCTGAACCAGATATTTCTGTAAATCCAGTTCCAGTGCTATTAGCTCTCATAAAGGTCACTCCATTTCCTGCGCCATAAAGTAGGTCTGTATGCCCATTTCCATCATAATCAGCTGCAGCCATACTCCATGTAGGCAAGAAGTTTGCAGATGAAGTAGTGATGTTTACTTCATTAAAACCACCAGATGCTAATTGATAGTGGATGTTTACATTAGTACTTGTTGCTGATACAATGTCATCTAAATGATCACCATTCATATCAACTACAGTTAAGTCGTAACCACTAATTGGCATAGACTCTGTGATAAAGTTAACTCTCGAAGGTGTTAATGTTGTAAAAGACACAGGTCCTATCCAATTACTATAATCTGAACCACCGCAGAACCCTCTTACATAAACTTCGTAATTAGTTCCTGAGTTTAGTCCTGTTAGAGGATATGGATTGTTTGACGTTGTTGATATACCTGATCCCGAAGGAACTCCAGAACCTGCTGTTTGTAAAACAATTTCCCAGCTTGGCTCACTACCACCTGCCTGCCAAAAAACACTTGCCGTATTTACAGCTACGTTTGCAACAGATAGATTTGATATGTTAGGACATGCTGGAGGCAATTGAGAACTTATAGTTGGTGATTGAAAACAAAACCCCCAATCCCAAAACGCACCTACAGGTGAATCGTCATAAGATATTCTATATCTAAAATTAGCTAATTGATTAGCACTAAATGATGAAATATCTAATGCTTCAGAAGAGAAGGATACATAATCACCAGTACAAAAATTATTATTTACACTTGTCGTAGTTCCAGTAAGCGTATTTCCCCAAACTACCCAGTTACTTGCATCAGCGTCCCAATATTGAATTTGTAAAAGACCTCCAAGTGAATGAAATACATAACTAGAACCAACAGTAATCCAACTTTCATTTGCATTAGAAGCAGCAGTAAGGTCTATAACTGGTGATTCGGCAGCAATGGTGTCTTGATTACCACTACCAGCATCATCATCATCATAAGCGAAATTTATATCTGTAGTTGTTGGATTTGCTTCAAGTACATTGGAAGCAGAATTATAAGATCCAGTTAGAGTCCAGTTTGAATTTGGCCAGTTTGCAGGTTGGTTTAATGTTTGGGAAAAACTTAGATATGTACAAAATAGAAAGAGTACAAGTGTAATTTTTTTCATGGATTAAGCTTTGATTAATTAAGAAAGTTGATAAAAATAAGAAAAAAGCCTCTAAATTAATAACTTAGAGGCTTTTTCATTTAGTTTTTGATAAACTTTTGACTTTTTATTTTCGTTCCTGAAATAATTCTTAAAATATAATTTCCGGGAGTTAGGTTTGAAATGTCAATTGATGAAGATTCAAGTTTTGAATTTAATACACGCTTTCCAGTAATATCAAAAACGGTATAAATTGCTGAATCATTCAGTTCTAAAGATTTAATGTTTATTACATCTTTAGCTGGGTTTGGATATATGATCAACTCATCTGTTAGAGAGTTTTCCAATGATAATGTCTCACCTTCTGTAATTTCTAAAGGACTATTAATTGATGGGTTGTTAATGGTGTCAACAACACCAGATGGCCAATATACAACGACACTGTTGATAGCGCTTTCAGAGCCAAGTCCAATATGAGTATTTAACGAGTTCATATATCTGAAACCGTCTCCACTTTTTACATCTCTGATTTTCACACCAGAATTTGTGTGAACTTCAACTCGTGCACCAATTCCGTTGATATTACTAATAGTTCCAATCGTGTGAATTTTTATCCAGTTATTATTACTTTCAGCATTATTGATAAAAAGAGAACCAGAGTTGAAAGCATCAATATATCCATCATCATTTAAGTCACCATAAGAACCAGAACCAGGAAATACATTAGTGTATAGATTGAATGTCATGTCACCATTTCCGAATAAAATATTACCTCCTGAAACTAAGTCTAAATTACCATCATTATCAAAATCAAAAGTCACGGTTTCAGTTGAATTACTGGTAAGAGCATTAATTCCCGTTGTAGCTGTTACATCTGTAAAGTCATTCGTTCCTGCACCAATAAGGTTGTTTCTCATCATTTTATGTGCCCCTGAACTTGCTCCAACAAACGCGTCCATATCTCCATCTCCATCAAAATCTCCCCAAGCAGCAGACCATGTTTGCATTGGATCTGCTAAGTTAAGTGCGGCAGCGTTTTCAGTATAGTTCTCATTACCATCATTTGTAAACATTTGATTGACTCTTCTTGCTGTTTCTCCTCCACATTTTGCAATAAACATATCCAAATCTCTATCGTTGTCATAATCAATCCAGATAGAACCGTAATTACCACCTGAAGGATAGTCTCCAAGACCACCTTGATTAAATGTCAGGTTGCCATTTCCATCGTTCATGTAGTATACATTTGGAGCGACATCATGACAAACAAAGGCATCAAGATTACCATCGTTATTAATATCGACAAAGTTAGATCGTTGAGAGAATACATATTGTGGTCCTGATATTTCTGTAAATGCAGTACCTGTATTGTTTGCTCTCATAAAAGTTACACCAGAGCCATTACCGTAAAGTAAGTCGGTATAACCATTTCTGTCATAATCTGCAGCAGCCAAACTCCAAGAAGGCACGAAATCGGCACTACTAGTTGTAATATTTTTTGTTGTAAAACCACCAGATGGATTTTGTTCTCTAATATTGACATTGGTTGTTGATATAGATACCATATCATCTAAGAAATCTCCGTTCATGTCAACGACAGCAATTCTATAACTACCAGATGTTCCTGAAGCTTGAGAGTTAAATGTAACTGGCATTGGTGGAGGTGGAACATAATTAACAGCTTCTAAGCAAAATGCGACGTCAGAATCTGCTCCTGTAAAATCATAGATTTGAATGATGAGGTCATCACCAATATTCCATCCATTTATACTTTCAGAAGCAAAGGTATCTGTACATGCGATTTCTGTAGTTCCTGTAGCATCCCAAACTACTATTCCTGGGTCACCAGGACTTTGAGATGAGAAAAACAAACCTGTTGTGGTAGCAGTCCATGTAAAAAACTGGTCTTTTCCAGATGTTCTACAAGATCCCTGAACACCACTATCTGTTGTGCCATCACTAGAAAATGGCAAATTAAATGTAGGAGAAGCGCATCCTGTACCTTCAGCAGAAGGTGTAATTGGAATTGCTCCACCAATAGTATCGTTGGCTGGTTGTCCGAAACTTTCGATACAGAAAGCCAAAGATAAAGCGGTTAATAATAGTAATTTTGATTTCATAACTCTTTGTTTAATTTATTCGCATTCTCCGTCAAGAGAATTTATCCATTCTTCGATTAGCCTAACACCTTCTTTGTGTTTTAATGTTCTACCAATAATTGGCATTCTATCTTGTTCTTCAATAGAATTTATTCTGAATCTCAGCACTGAGGCATCAATATTTCCGGGAACGATAATATGGCTTGTTCCTGAAATTTGGGTGTCAGGCGGAACACATACACCTTTATTGGTATCATCTTCATTTTCGTTAAATCCGAAACGCATTGGTCTATACTCGCAATAGCTTTCTTCCGAGTGACAATGTGCACAATTAATGTCTAAATATGATCGTACTCTTAAATGAAGGTCTTGAGACTCATCATCCCATTGTACTGTAGATTCTATTGAGGTAGGTAAGTTGTTTTCTAAATACCCAACTTCAATCCATTTTTGCAATTGATTTGTTGTGCCTTCGGCGTAAGCAATGTCTCTATTTAAATTTTGTGGTTTTGGACCAATTGGGACAGGAGTTCCAAATTTATTATGACAAGTAAAACATTCATTCCTTGAAGGAATTCTGTAGGTTACGTTATTGGTTTGTCCATTTTCAATCCATTCAACATCAGTAAAACTACCCGAATTATCGAAGGTTGCCTCTGTTTGCTCATCATTCCATACATATTTTGCAAACTCCCAGCCATCATTTGTCATGTACATTAATCGGGTTTCGATAATTCTGGTGACGTTTAGAGGTTGAACATTGTCATAATAAAAATTCTTGATCAGTACAGCTCCTAGAGGAAAATCTAAAGGAGTAAAATCACTGGCATAATTAGCTTTAGTTCCGTTAGGCATCCACACAAAACGTTTTTTATGAGCATAATCACTAAATAGTGGTGAGTTAATGTCATAAGGTAAGACACCAAAAACAGGGTCTAAATCTTTAAGCTCACCTTCAAAGAAGTTATATTCTGAAAGTGTAGCATATGGCATATCTTCTAAATTTGCAATTACAGGAGACACAGGTGTGACAGTTACAGTAACGGTTCCCGTACCACAATTGTTATTGTCATCACAAATGGTGTATTGGAAAGTATCTGTTCCTTCGTAACCTGAGTTTGGTGTGTAAAGGATAGTATCATCTGATGGGTTTCCAGGCGTGGAATTAGAATCCAAAACCTGAGTAGTTCCATTTTGTGGCGCTGTTGCTGTTAATGCACCATTTTCTGGAACATTGGTATCATTGGACAGGACATCAATTGAAATGGAACTGTTTTGTGATACTTCAGCACTGTCTGAATTTGTTTGAATAGTTACTGCAACATAATTATCGTCTTCACTACAAGAATAATAACTTGAAATAAGAGCTAATAAGCTGAGTAATTTTAGGTAATTTTTTAACATTTACAGTAAAATTTGGATAGTAAATATAATCACAAACCAAACAATCCGTACAATTAATTAGTTGTAATACACTTTTTATCAGACAACAAGGATTCAAACATTAAAAAATATATGATTTTCGTTCTGTTTTAAAATAAGACAAAGTTGTCGTAAATAAAACAACTTAAACCGCTAAAACCCTACCATAAAATTACGGGAAATTACAACAATTTATGAGCTAATAAATATTCAGCAATTTGAATGGTATTTGTTGCTGCTCCTTTTCTAAGGTTATCACTCACTACCCATAAATTCAATGTGTTTGGTTGAGAGCCATCTCTTCGAATTCTTCCTACAAACACATCGTCTTTCCCATTGGCATAAATTGGCATTGGGTAAGTGTTTACATCTATATTGTCTTGCACAACTACACCAGGAGATTGATTAAGTAAGTGTCTAACTTCGGTGAGATCAAAGTCGTTTTCAAACTCTACATTAACAGCCTCACTATGTCCACCAGCAGTAGGAATTCTAACAGCAGTAGCAGTAACGGCAATGGTTCGATCATCTAAGATTTTTTGAGTTTCTCTTACCAGTTTCATTTCCTCTTTAGTATATCCATTCTCTTCAAAAACATCACAATGAGGAATTGCATTTTGGTGAATAGGATAAGGATAGGCCATTTCTCCACTAATACCAGCTAATTCATTTTCTAATTGTCTTACTGCCTTCACACCTGTTCCTGTAATGGATTGATATGTAGATACTACAATACGTTTGATCTTGTATTTATTATGAAGAGGTGCTAATGCGACAACCATTTGTATTGTGGAGCAATTAGGGTTGGCAATGATTTTATCTGAAGCCGTTAACTTGTGTGCATTAATTTCGGGTACTACTAATTGTTTGGTTTGATCCATTCGCCATGCTGAAGAATTATCAATAACAGTAATGCCTGCATCAGCAAATTTTGGAGCCCATTCTATCGATGTGCTTCCTCCTGCTGAAAATAAAGCAACGTCTGGTTGTTGATCAATAGCATCTTGCATACCAACCACCTTATAATCGGTTCCTTTATAGGTAATTAGTTTACCTATGGAACGTTCTGAAGCCACAGGAATTAATTCAGAAACAGGAAAATTGCGTTCTTCAAGAACTTTAAGCATAACTTCGCCAACTAGTCCAGTGGCACCAACAATAGCTACTTTCATAACAATACATATAAATTGAAGACACAAAAGTAATTATTAAATCAATCCAAGGTCTAAAAAAAACCATAAAAAAACCGCTTCTTAATTGAAGCGGTTTAAGTTAAAATATATAGTGTAGCGATCAGTTACTTACTATTTTTTTAATGCATCTCTGATTTCAGTTAATAAATCAATTTCAGATGGTCCTGCTGGAGCAGGTTCTTCTGCTGGAGCTTTAGTTTTGTTGTATGCTTTAACAATCATAAACATCACAAAACCAACGATGATTAAATTTACAATAGTATTAACCCATTTTCCCCAACGAATAGCGTTTTCAGCAACATAATCTGCTTCTCCTTCTACTCCTGAGGCTTCAGTAAGTACAACTTTCAGGTTAGCAAAGTCTACGCCTCCTGCAAAATGACCAACAATTGGCATGATGACGTCTGCTACAAACCCATTGATTACAAGTCCGATAGCACCTGCCATAATTACTGCTACAGCAAAATCAATGACATTCCCAGTCATTATAAAATTCTTAAATTCTTTCAACATAATTTTAAAAGTTTATTAGTTAGTAAATATGTTAATTAGACTCCAATTTAATTAAAAAGTCACAATTACCTTAAAAAAATGTTAATTACTTTAAAAACATGCGTTTAACACGTTGTGAAATTGCCGTAAGAATTTCATAAGAAATGGTATTTCCAGTTTCAGCAAACTGGCATGCATTAGGGTGTTTTCCGAAGATAATCACTTCATCACCTTCCTGACAATCTATATCAGTAATATTCACCATGATCATATCCATACAAACATTACCAATAATTGGAGCGTTTTGGCCGTTGATAGTCACATGTCCTTTTTGATTTCCATAGTGTCTGCCAATGCCATCAGCATGACCTATGGGTATTGTCGCGGTTTTTTCAAATCCTTTACTTGTGTAGGCTCTGTTGTAACCTACGGTTTCTCCTTTTTCAATGTTGTGAATCTGAGAGATTACAGATTTAAGGGTTGCAACTGGTTTAAGATGTTTGTCTTCTTCAGTCGAGTTTCCAAAACCATATAATCCTATTCCTGTTCTTACCATGTCCAGATGAGCGTCAGGATAGTTGATAATTCCTGAGGTATTGGTTAAATGAAGTATAGGTTTATATCCTAATTTATCAGAAAACGAATCGCTAATACTCTTGAAACTTTTTATTTGTTGTTGCGTAAATTCCTGCTCGTTCAAATCTTCACTTGCAGCAAGATGAGAGAAGAGAGATCTTACTTGTATTACAGTTGTGTTTTTAAGTTTTGAAATGATAACATCCACATCAGTTTCCCAGAATCCTAGTCGGTTTAAACCTGTATTGAATTTGATATGTACAGGATAGTTGGTTTGTTTTTCTTCTGAAGCAACCAAAATGAATTCGTTTAGAACTTTTGCACTGTATAAACTAGGTTCGAGGCATCGTTCAATTAATGTTTTGAAATTGGTAGGTTGTGGATGTAAAACTAAGATAGGAGTAGTGATTCCGGCATTACGCAATGCAACACCTTCACTGACATAAGCTACGGCAAAATAATCGACATTTAGATCTTGTAAGTAATTGGCAATGATATTGGCATCGCTACCGTAAGCAAAAGCCTTGACCACTGCTAGTAGTTTAGTATTACTTTTTAATTTTGATTTGAGATACTCGAAGTTATGTTGGAGTGCTTTTAAATCAATCTCAAGAACAGTCTCTTTGGCTTTAGGCATTGGATTTACTGTCTTTATTAGTCACTTCCTCCGCATCGTTAACTTTCATATTACGTACTTTATCACGCAACATTGCCTTGTAGAAAGCTGCTCGACTTAAGGGTTCATATTCGTCAACTTCTCCAAGAAGAACTAACGCATCACTTGTTGCTTTTCTGTAGCTGTATTGTGCTAAATTACCAGTACGTGTGCAAATGGCGTGTACCTTGGTAACATATTCTGCTGTTGCCATAAGGTATGGCATTGGTCCAAAGGGATTACCTTTAAAATCCATATCTAATCCAGCAACGATAACACGAATACCTTTGTTGGCAAGATCATTACAAACCCTTACGATCTCATCATCAAAAAATTGAGCCTCATCAATTCCAACAACGTCACAACCATCAGCTAAAATTGGAATATTTGCTGCAGCAGGGACAGGAGTAGATCGAATTTCATTAGAATCATGAGAAACTACCATGTCCTCATCATACCGAACATCAACTGCAGGTTTAAAGATTTCTACCTTTTGTCTAGCAAATTGGGCGCGTTTGAGTCTGCGAATTAATTCTTCGGTTTTACCAGAGAACATTGAGCCGCATATGACTTCAATCCATCCAAATTGTTCTTTATGATTTACTGTATTTTCGAGAAACATTTTGTAATTTTAACACTAAAACCAACCAAGTGTTCGTTTTGTATAAAGGTGGCGTAAATTTATTAAAAATCAAAAACCTATTTGGGAATAAAAATTAAAAGTTATGAAGAAGAAGCTGGAAGCAGAATTGATGAGCATTGCACACAGGATTTTAAAACTGAAAGGAAAAGAAGATGTTGTAAAAATGCATGCTGAAGTAGCTGTACTTTACGAAAAATTGAGTGTCCTAAAATTTGCAAATGAAAATTTTGAAGGGGACTTACCAACAATTGGGAGTAATTCTTCGTTCTTCGGAATGTTAGATACCGCTTTTAATAATAAAGTAAGTGACAATATAGAGATTGAAGATAAGATTTATGTTAACCTAGATGAGAAAGAAGATGATCATATCTATGAACCAGTTATGGAAAAGATAAAAGATATGGTTGCTCAAATGCCTCAGGAGTCTCAGCAAATAGATGATATGGTTGAAACGGCTGTTGCTGAGCCTAAAAAACATAAAACTCATTTAGAGGATATCACAGCTGGTTTTGAAGAGATTCCTGTTTTTGAGCCTGTATCTGAGGCGAATGAAAACCAGAAAAAATCTTTAAATGACAAACTTAAAAACGGTGGAATAAATATTGGACTTAATGATAAACTGGCCTTTATTAAACACTTATTTGATGGTAAAATTGAAGATTATGAGCGTGTATTATCTCAATTAAAAACTACAAGTTCTAAACATGATGCGTTGCTTCTTATCAATACTATGGTTAAACCAGATTACAATAACTGGGAAGGTAAAGAAGAATTTGAAGAGCGCTTTATAAACATCGTTGAACGCAAGTTTGATTAGATTTCCAAATCAATTGTAGATATTACATAACTATTCTCTTTACTATTTAAAAGTTCACTTAGTTAAGATAAATGAAAACATTGTAAATTTGAAAGGAAATCCCTAACAATGAGTAAACTTTATTTAGTACCAACACCCATAGGAAATTTAAAAGACATGACATTTAGAGCTGTTGAGGTTCTAAATGAAGTTGATTTGATCTTGGCTGAAGATACACGTACTTCCGGAAAATTACTCAAACACTATGAGATTGGAACTCAGATGCAAAGTCACCATATGCACAATGAGCATAAAATGGTGGATCAATTGATTCAAAAATTAAAAAGCGGATTGGCAATTGCGCTAATTAGTGACGCTGGAACACCAGCTATTTCAGATCCTGGATTTCTATTAACAAGAGCCTGTGTTGAACATGATATAGACGTAGAATGTTTACCTGGTGCTACAGCGTTTGTTCCAGCATTAGTTAATTCTGGTTTGCCCAATGATAAGTTTGTATTTGAAGGATTTCTTCCAGTAAAGAAGGGACGACAAACACGACTTAAATTTTTAGCTGAAGAATCTCGAACCATGATCTTTTATGAGAGTCCGCATAAACTGATAAAAACACTCACTAATTTCTGCGAATATTTTGGAGAGGACAGACCAGTATCAGTCTCTCGTGAATTAACAAAACTCTATGAAGAGACCATAAGAGGAACGGCAAAAGATGTTTTAGAGTATTACACTAAAAAGACTCCTAAAGGTGAGATTGTTATTATTGTTGGAGGACAACGCTAATGGAAGATTTACTTCGTGATATACGCCAATGCAAGATCTGTGAACAGCATTTACCCCTAGGTCCACGACCCATAGCTACAGGACATCCAGATTCTAAAATTGTTATTATTGGTCAGGCACCAGGAACGAAAGTACATGCTTCAGGAATTCCTTGGGATGACGCTTCAGGAAAACAGTTACGCAAATGGCTTAACGTGTCTGATACCGATTTTTACGACGAGACCAAATTTGCTATTATACCCATGGGATTTTGTTATCCTGGAAAAGGAAAAAGTGGAGATCTACCACCACGACCAGAGTGTGCACCTCAATGGCATTCATCTTTATTTGATCATATGAATAGCATTGAATTGGTGATTCTAATAGGGATGTATGCCCAGAAATATTATTTAAGAGAACAAGCTAAGCGCACTTTAACAGAGACAGTTGCACATTATGAAGACTATCTTCCTAAGTATTTTGTATTACCACATCCGAGTCCGAGAAATCGATTTTGGCTCAGTAAGAATCCTTGGTTTGACAAGACTGTTTTACCTGAATTGAAACAAATAATAAAAAAGACACTATAAAAAAACCTCTTCATTTCTGAAGAGGTTTATAGCGTATTGTATTACCTGTTACTTTAGGATAAAAGATTATTTAATATTTAGAACCATCATGTTTTCCCACTTCAAATCCGTGTTTCCCTAAATATTGATTTCCACTTTCTATAGCACCTTCTTCCATATCAGTTCCCATAGAATCGTTCCAACGGTTGAGGTAACCGAAAAGCGAGATCACACCGAGCATTTCAACAATTTCGCCTTCACTCCAATGCTCGTATAAACGTTTTTTAATAGTTGCATCTACAGCATTTGGAACCTGAGAAGCCGCTAGGCTAAAATCTAATGCAGCACGCTCAGCCTCAGAAAACGCAGGATGAGTTCTGTAGTCCCAAATATTATCCAATTGTTCTTGTTCTGCGCCATATCGTTCAGCAGCACGAATGGCATGTGCCTGACAGTATCTACAACCTGTTGAGTTACTGGACACCCAAGCAATCATTCGCTTTAGCGCTGAAGTAACTCGACCTTCATTGGCCATGACCGCTTTATTTAAATTGATAAATGCTTTAGAGATGGCTGGGCGACGTTGCATAGTCAATACCGAATTTGGACAAAACCCAAGGGTTTCATTAAAAAATTCGGCAAGTTGTTTTGTTTCTGGATCGTGTTCAGGAGATAAAGGTGTAACTAATGCCATTGATATTTTTCTTAAAGTTTAGAGCTCCAAATTACAAAACTTTAGTTATTTATTAGCACTCGATAAGAAGCATCTAATACTTTTAAAAAATAAACACCATTTGGTAAACTGGAAAGACCAATGTCAGTGGTAAATCCATTCAGTTGTCCTGAGCTAATAACTTTTCCTGTTAAATCAATAACGTCGTATGGTAAGTAATTTAAAACAATTGAGCTTTCAATAGTAAATAATCCACTAGTAGGATTAGGATATAATTTAAGGGTCTTATAATTGAAGTTTTCAACCGAGAGTGTTGTATTATTATAACGCTCAATAACCATATCTTCAATACCAGTGTACCAAGGTGTTGTGCCAAGGCATAAAATTTTACCATTCTCTTGGAGCATAAAATCACTAGCGTAATAGTCTATATCATTTCCTGAGTGATTAAAGCTAGGGTCTTCTGTGCCATCTAAAAGATATCTGTTTAGGTATGGAGCTCCACCACCTTCCATAAAATTAGTAATTTCGCCAAATAGTAAAAGGCGTTGATTGTCTTGTATTATGATTTCAGTTGAGGCGAGATTAGTAATAGTTGGACTTGGTATCAAAATACCATTATTTCCAAAAGACAAGTCTAAAACTCCATCGGTATTAAAACGCATGATTTGGTTGTCAACAAATTCAAAGTTTATATCGTACCGAGAATACAACACAGCTAAATAGTCATTCTCATACACTTCAATTTGACATCTGTATTCTGAATTTAAAGCAATAGATACTATTCCATTGGTTCCAAAAGAGGAGTCTAAACTACCATCAGAATTAAGCCTTATTAATACATTAGAAGACATTCCATTATTTGTGAGAACACCATTTAATAGTATTTTATTATCATTAGAAATAGCAATTGCATTTGATTGAAAGGGTACACCTTCAATATCAAAGGAAACTATTCCGTTTGTTCCAAAAGAGGTGTCGATAGTCCCATTTGATAAAAATCGTCTTAAAGCAAAATCAGTATTATTAGTATCTGAAATTGTTCCTGCTGTATAAATTGTCTCATTGTTAGATATGGTCCAGATAAATAATGCATTATCATCTGGAAAAGGGCTTAAGAGTCCGTTAGTTCCAAACGAAGTGTCAATTGAACCATCTGATAAAAGTTTTGCAATCATTGGGTTCCTCATGCTAGGAATCGAGAAAGGATTTAGAACACCACTGATGAGCATGGAGTCGTCCTGTAATATATTAATATCTTCAAACGTGCTGTCTACTCCAAGATCTTTAAATAAAACACCTGAATTACCAAACGAGCTATCGAGAGTTCCATTAGGTTCTAATTTCAAAACGGTAGGAGTTGTGACATTATTGACATTAGTTTGACCAACTATAAATATGTATCCGCTACTATTTGTAGCAACAGCATAAGCCAATTCATCACCTGTAGAATTAGTTTCAGAAACATCCACTTGAGTACGACCATTGGTTCCAAAGGAGTTATCTAAACTACCGTCTTGAGCAATACCTAGGAAGCTGTTAATTAAAAAAAGGACTATAAAGATTATTTTTATCTTAAGCATATCTAGATATATTAATGCATTGCGTAACTTTACTTCAATATTAAAGATAGATAAATTAATAACAAATTCAATAATTTATGTCACACAAAGTAGTCACACATTGGAAAGGAAATTTACAATTTGATTCTGATAATCCAAGCGGTAAAACATTACTCATGGATACGTCTCCCGAAAATGGTGGTTATAATTCTGGCTTAGCACCAAAAGCTATGATGTTGTCTTCACTTGCAGGTTGTTCTGGATTGGATGTGGTGTCTATTTTAAAAAAGATGAAAGTTCCTTTTTCAGATTTTAGAATTGATACGTATGGAGAATTAACAGATGAGCATCCCAAATATTATAACAAGGTTTCAGTCGAATATCACATGTATGGAGACAACCTTGATAAAGAGAAGATTAAAAAGGCTGTAGATCTTTCTATAGAGAAGTATTGTGGCGTGATGGAAATGTTCAGACAGTTTGCAGAAGTAAAAACGTCCATTCATTATCATAATATATAGCGAAAATTTTCTATATTAGTGTATGCGTTGGACACTTAAACCAAAACCAGATTCTAAAACGGTTATAGAACTGCAGAAAGCACTTCAGGTAGATACTACTGTGGCTAAATTATTGGTGCAAAGAGGCATTACAACTTACGAAGCCGCTAAAACGTTCTTTCGCCCAAGTCTAACAGATTTACATGATCCATTTCTAATGAAAGATATGGACAAAGCGGTTGAGCGTATTGAAGCTGCGCTTCTTAAAGGTGAGAATATTTTAGTTTATGGCGACTATGATGTAGATGGAACCACATCTGTAGCCTTGATGTCTTCCTATTTAAAAACCAAATCAGATCAAATTGCTACTTATATCCCTGATCGTTATGATGAAGGTTATGGCGTATCTTATAAAGGAATTGACTTTGCTCACGACAACGATTTTTCATTAATTATTGCATTAGATTGTGGCGTTAAAGCCATAGACAAAGTAGCTTATGCTTCGGAAAAAGGCATAGATTTTATCATTTGTGATCACCATCGACCAGCAGACAATTTACCAAATGCTATTGCAGTTCTGGATCCAAAACGAGGCGATTGTGATTATCCTTATAAAGAATTATGTGGCTGTGGTGTTGGATTTAAACTAATCCAAGCCTTAGCCTCTAAAGACGGTTTACGTGTTGAAGATTTAGGTGAATATTTAGATTTGGTGGCGACTGCAATAGGCGCAGATATTGTTCCTATTACAGGTGAAAATCGTGCTTTGGCTTATTTCGGTTTGCAAGTTATTAATACCAACCCTCGACCAGGAATAAAAGCGATTATTGCTCAAGTTAAAAAAGAAGAACTTACCATTACTGATGTTGTATTTATAGTAGCCCCTAGAATCAATGCAGCTGGTAGAATGAAACATGGAAACTATGCGGTGAGTTTATTAACCGAAACCGATGAAACACTAGCGAGAACCTACGCTGAAGAAATTAATACATTTAATTTAGACAGAAGAGAGACCGATCAATTAATTACAAAGGAAGCCCTTGCTCAAATTATTGAAAATAAAGAGGAAGATAGGATGACATCTGTTGTATATCACGAATCTTGGCATAAAGGTGTTATTGGTATTGTGGCATCAAGATTAACGGAAACGTATTACAGACCAACACTGGTATTTACTAAGAGCGGAGATAAATTAGCGGCATCAGCGCGATCTGTTTCTGGTTTTGACGTTTACAATGCTTTACAAGCATGTAGTGAACATATTGAACAGTTTGGTGGCCATAAGTATGCTGCTGGATTAACTCTGAAAGAGGAAAATTATGAAGCTTTTAAACAAGCTTTTGAAGATGAGGTCTCTAAAACCATTGACCGCAACTTGTTAACTCCAGAAATTAAAATTGATGCTAAAATTGAGTTATGCGATATCACACCAAAATTCTATAGAATTATTCGTCAGTTTGCTCCATTTGGACCAGGAAATATGACACCTATCTTTATGACTGAAAACCTAAGAGATACGGGTTATGGTAAATGTGTTGGTGAAGATGATAAGCATTTGCGGCTAACTGCCACTCAAGGGCATCAAAACATAGTTGGTATTGGATTTAATTTAGGACAAAAATTAGACTATATCCAAAATAGGAAACCGTTTAATGCTGTTTATTCTATCGATGAAAACCATTGGCAAGGACATGTGAGTTTGCAATTAAAGTTACGCGATATCAAAGCGTAAACCATTCCTAAACTTCAGGCAGTACTAATGAAGATATCAGAATTTATGATTTCAATTTTTCATTTTATTACCACCCACATTTTATCTACCTTTGATACCTACTATAGTCACTAAAATTGTCCAAAAAAGACCCATACGCTGCACTTCGATATCGTGAATTCAACACATTTTTGATTGTGAGATTTGCTTTGATATTTGCATGGACTATGCAATTTATAATTATTGAATGGCAAGTCTACTCGATTACCAAAGATCCATGGTCATTGGGATTAATAGGTTTGATGGAAATTATTCCAGCATTCTCTATGGCACTATTTGCGGGTCATATTGTAGATCAAAAGGAAAAGCGAAACCTATTGGCACTTTGTATTGCTGCATTCTCATTAATTAGTTTGGGATTATTTTTATTAACCTCACCTACTTTAGTTGCCGATTGGTCCTCTAAATATGTATTATACGCTATTTACGCATTAGTATTTTTTGGAGGTTTTCTGCGATCGTTTTTCGGACCAACAATTTTCTCTTTGGTTGCTTTAATTGTTCCAAAGCGTGTATATCCTAATGCAGCAACTTGGAATAGCTCAATACGACAGGTGGCTTCGGTTTTAGGACCTGCTTTTGCAGGTTTTTCAATTCATTGGCTTGGTGAAAATGATCAAATGGGAGTGCATTGGTCATTATTGATTGTTTTTGGTTTGGTCATGTTTTCTTTGCTTGTTCTTTTCCGAATTGGTAAACAACCAATTTTAAACCCTAATATCGGTGAACCAGTCTGGCAAAGTTTAAAGGAAGGAGTGCAGTTTGTTAGAAATTCTAAAGCTATTTTGGGAGCACTTACACTTGATATGGTTGCTGTATTGTTTGGAGGTGCTGTAGCCTTACTTCCCGTTTTTGCTCAGGATATTTTGGAAGTTGGCTCTGAAGGGTTTGGTGTGTTGAGAGCTGCTCCAGCGGTTGGTGCATTTTTAATGATGTTTGTTACCGCTTATTTACCAATTAGCAAAAATGCAGGACTAAAATTGCTAGGTGCTATATTTGGATTTGGTGTATGTATTATTGTTTTTGGACTGTCTTCTGTGTTCTGGATCTCTGTTGTTGCACTGTTCTTTAGTGGTGTTACCGATGGATTATCGATGGTGATTCGTCAAACCATCCTTCAGTTAAAAACACCTGACCATATGAGAGGTCGTGTTTCCTCGGTAAATTCTATGTTTGTTGGATCATCAAATGAATTAGGTGCTTTTGAAAGTGGATTAACAGCCAAACTCATGGGAACAGTAACTGCTGTGGTTTTTGGTGGTACTATGACTTTGATTGTTGTCATTGCAACAGCTATTGGTTCTCCATATTTCAGAAAGTTGGATTTAAGAGCTGATGTTGCAGCCCATGAAAATGAAGAATAGCTTATGACTTGTAAGTTTTCAATGCGAAATGTTTACCATCAAAAACGCCATAGGTATAATAGTCAATCCAGTCTCCGAGATTTACGTATTTAGAGTTGTTCTCTAATGGAACTTCCATAGGTAAGTGCCGATGTCCGTAGATGAAATAGTCGTGATGAGAATCTTTTAGTTTAGATTTGCTGTATAAAATTAACCACTCTTTATCTTCACCTAAATACGTTGCATCATGTTCACCTGAAATCAATTTATTTTTAACCGACATGTATTGTGCAATACGAACACCAATATCGGGATGAAGCCATTTAAAGAACCATTTAAAAACAGGATTGGTAAATACTTTTTTCATTCGTTTATAACCTTTATCGTAAGGCCCTAAACCATCACCATGAGCAATGAAAAAAGAGGTGTTATTGAATGTAAATTCTTGTGGTTTGTGATATACTGGAATATTAAGCTCGTTTTCAAAATAGCCATTCATCCAGAGATCGTGGTTACCCACAAAAAAATAAATTGGGATACCAGAATCACTAATTTCAGCAAGTTTCCCCAGAGTTCTTACAAACCCTTTTGGGACAACGGTTTTATATTCAAACCAAAAATCGAAAAGATCTCCTAATAAGAAAATTGCCGCTGCATCGTGCTTGATCTCATCTAGCCATGCAACAAATTTCTTCTCACGTGGCAAAGACGCCTCTTTATTTGGAGCACCCAAATGATTGTCTGATGCAAAATAAATTTTTTTACCGTCAGGAACTGATATGTGATTCGATTTAGTCATTATCTGAAGCAAACCACTGTGCGTAAGATGTAGCTGTTTCTTGTAGTTTTAAAGAATGTAACTTGATAGTATCTGGTAATCGACTTTTTATTTTTTCAGCAAAATCAATCACCATCATTTCACTAGTAGGTTGATAATCTACTAATAACACATTATGTCCTCTATCGGCTAGCTCTTTAGCGAGTTCAACATGAGGAGTGTTTTTGTTAAATACAGTAGCATGGTCAAAGACATTTACAATCTCTTCTTTGACGATTTTCTTTAGATCACTAAAATCGATAACCATTCCAAACTTTACGTTAGAGGTGTCGGTTATAGGCTGCCCTATTACTGTAACATCTAAGCGGTAACTATGACCATGTACATTTTTACATTTTCCGTCGTAACCATATAATGCGTGTCCGGTTTCAAAAGAAAACTGTTTTGTAATACGAATGTTACTCATTATCTACGTTTGTTTCTATTTATGAAATATACAACAACAAGCACAATTCCTAAAATTAGGAATAATCCGCTTCCGCTAAAAAATGACATGATATCCATAAGAATTATTTTTTCGATTTGTTTTTAAAATATCTGATCACAAAAAATGCTGCAATCAAGATCAAGATATAAGGTAGGTTTTGCCCAATAGCATATCCAATCTCATATCCTGTGCCTTTATCTGGTTCAGTAGAATCCTGTAAAAGATTTATAAAAAGCATATGTTTAATGTGCATTATGTGCCAAAGTTACGTCTTTTGTGAAAGTGACAAAAATAGTTGTCTGAATTTTATAATTAGTGGCACACCTCTGGCTATAATCCAGAATGTTAATGCAATAAATACAGCATATAACTTAAGGTTATAATGATCTAACAAAAATAGAATAGGAATAAATACCAGACCTGTAGATAAAATAAGAAGGTTACGCAAGAACTTCATTTTACCCATACCTTTAAACATACCATCAAAGATAAATGCTAAAGCACAAAATGGTTGCATGGCAAGTACGATCCAAAATATATTATAGAATTCCTTTAGTACCAGAGAGTCATTAGTGAAAATAGAACCAATAAAGTTATAAGTTGCCAACCCTGAAATGGTCAAAATAATACCAACACCAATACCACATTTTATTAAAAAGCGACTTAGCTCAACCAGTTTTTTATAATTTTTTGCACCTAAATACTTTCCGGAGAGTATGTTTCCAGCACTTGCATAACCATCAATAATAAAAGCACCCAAAAACCAGAGATTGATAGCAATGGTATAGGCTGCAATATATTCGGTACCATAAGAGGTGGCAAAGCGTGTTGCAAAATACAATGTGGCATTTAAAGCCAAAGTTCTCACAAAGAGATTGAGAATCATCAAGATAAAATTTTTAATTTCTTCATTAAACGGAAATGTGACTCGTAATGAAATATCTGTCTTTTTCAGTAGAAAGTAAGCCGAACACAATGCCATAGAGACCTGTGCAATGACACTTGCCCAGGCAGCACCTTTGATATGCATTGGATTGATGACACCTTCAATTCCATAGACAAAAGTAAAATCCAGTACAATATTGACAATAGTCCCTATAATAGCGATTATCATAGGATAAAAGGTGTTTTGAAGTCCTCTGAAGGTTCCAAAGATGGCAATGGTGAATAGTGTGAATGGAAACCCGAACACACGTATGCCATAGTAATCGACACTATAATCCAGAATAAGGTCTGAAGCATTATAAAGCTTAAAAATTTGAGATGAAAACGGAAGCGTAGCAATGATGATTAAAATACTGATCGAGGTAATAATAAAGATCGCCTGAGCAGGTAGGTTTTTAACCTTATCCAATTGGTTAGCGCCAAGATGTTGAGACACAATAGACGAAATAGCACTTCGGGTTTGACCTAAAACCCAAATGAGCATTGAGATGAAGGTTCCAACAATACCTACTGCAGCCAGAGATTCGGCAGCATTAAAATCTACATTACCTATGATAGCAGTATCGGTTAAGGATAAGATAGGTTCAGCTACTCCAGAGATTAACGCTGGAATGGCGAGTTTGTTGATATTTTTTAATGTGATATCTGTTTTCAATAGACCAATTCGTAACAATGAAATGGGTGTTCACTTTGCTTCGGAAAATAAATATCACCCAGTTTTTGATAGCCACGAAGTTCGTAAAATTTTTGATTTCTTTTGTTTTGAGAAAAGGTATCTAATCTTACAGAAGAGAAGTTGTTTTGCTTAGCATAATTTTCAGCAAATGACATGAGTTGTTGCGCATACCCTTTTCCTTGGTAATCAGGATGAATGGCTAAACGATGAATATAAATATTATTGTTATTAGGCGTTAACCATTCAATTGGAATATACTCGTCATCCATATGAGTTGAGATTACCACACAGCCACAAACAGCTCTATCTATAATCAAAACATAAAGTTCATCTCTGGCAACATCCTGTTCAAATGCTGTTCGGTTTGGATAGTGCTCATTCCATTGAAAAATACCCTGACCAATCATGTAGATAGCACAAGCTTTGGTCATTTCCATAATGTGATCTATATCCTTTAGTGTTGCTCTACGTATCATTTTAATGGTTACCTTTGCCAAAATTTACACAAAGTTACTTTTAAATATTTGATTATGAAGTCTATTCTTGTTCCAGTTGGATCCTCAAAAAATGCAGAAAGCCATTTACAGTATGCTGTAGATTTTGCTAGAGCTTTTGGTGCCAAACTTTATGTTGTACAAATTTACAATGTATACACAAAAGCAGGTACAATGATAAAGATAGATCATATTTTAGAACGTGAAAGTTTAGCGTTTTTAAATGAGCATGTTGCAAAGATTGATACCAAAGGCGTTGAGGTGATTGTAAAAACGTTTAAAGGAAAACTTATAGACACGTTAGAACTGGTTTGTGAAGCGTTGAATATCGATCTTATTTTGTTAGAACCTCGAACTAATTCTATTAAAGATGAGGTCTATTTAGGAAAAACTTCAGGAAAGATTATTAAACAAACTGAAATTCCTGCATTGATCATCCCTGAAGGCTATGTCTACAAGCCTATTGTAAAAATATTACTAGCGGTTAAGTCGGCTATTATAAAACAAGAGAATGCTTTAACACCATTAAAGGCCATAAAAGATCAGTTTAAATCTGTTGTAAATTTGTTGTTGGTGAAAACACCTTATCATAAAAAAGGCGACTTTGATGTTAATGATGATTTGGCGAGTTTGATCACAAATACGACACATACAGAGAACTCTACAACCTTTCAAGGTGTTCTGGAGCATTATAAGGACAACAATCCTGATTTGTTGTGTGTGGTAAGACGCAAGCGAGGGTTTTTTGTTAAGACATGGGAAAATAATACGATTCTTAAAAAAGACTTTAATAGCAATCTACCAGTACTTGTATTAAGAGGATTAAAATAATAAAAGGGGATGTAGCTCAGCTGGCTAGAGCGTCCCGATGGCATCGGGAAGGTCGTGGGTTCGAGTCCCATCTTCTCCACATCAAGCACAAAATCTGTTTGCAAGCGCCAACGGATTTTTATTTTAAATCAGCTTTTATAAAATCTAAGCTTTTTTCTACAGTAAATTGTAATGTTTCAGGCAACGTATTTGAGCGCCATGGATGACTGGAGCCAAATACATGGTTTGAGTTTTCAACAGGAATAAGTTCAGTATTAGTATTCCATGAATGTAAGGCTTCGGCTTCAGAAAAAGCAACAGAAGGATCGTCTTTTGCATGAATGATCAAAACAGGGACACTAATACGCTCTATAGCTGATTTGATATGTAATCGTTCTTCATTGGCTTTAAAATCTTCATAGAATTGAAAGTTGTGAGGCATTTGCTGCTTTGTTCTTCCGTTTAAAACATATTTCACGCCTTCTTTTCGCCATTGTTCGAGTTCTCCAGAAGTGACTGTTCGTTTTCCAAAATCACAAATACTCGCCCATGTGATGAGTTTAGTAATACCCTTATCTTCAGAAGTTTTAATAATAGAAATCCCACCACCTCTGGAATGACCAATTAAGATGATATGTTCAGGGTTGATGTTATTTTTATATTTAAAATTCTTTGAAAGAATGAAGTTCAATATATCGTCCAGATCATCAAGTTCTTTGGTGTAATTATTTTCAGCAAACGCTTCCAAATCTGGAAAATCAATTGGGTCATCAACAGTTCCGCCATTATGTGAAAAATTAAATTTCACGAAGAAAACATCCTGTTCAGAAAAATATTGAGCAACCAAATCCCAACTTCCCCAATCTTTGAAGCCTTTATAGCCATGACAAAAAACAACTATTGGCTTAGGGTTATTATCATTCTTAAAATAAGCATCCCAAACTATTGGTTTTTTTTCAGCTCGAAATAAAATTTGATTTTTTAACACCATAGTTATACTTCTTTTTCTACAAAATCTGTAGTCATGTCATAAATTTCAGTAATTAGCCGTTTGAGTTCTATTTCAAAAGCAAGTAACGTTTCAGCTGTTATAGTATAATCTTTTGTTTTACTATATGTTGATGGTTTTGTGGCGAATCGAAGTAATCCAGAACTCAGATTTTTGAACGACACAATACCAGCCTCTGCTGGTAATGATATATGATTTCCGTTGTGCATCATATACGCATACATTAGGATTTGAAAGCTTTTACTGTATTTAACATAATCGGTTGTGATGTCTTCCCAGTTAACAATTTCTACTTTACTGGGCTCTACTTTACCTGTTTTATAATCTATTATTCGTGTTATGCCATTATATTTATCAACACGATCAACTTTACCTATTAGATTTATGGTTTTAGAAATTGATTCTACATAAATCGGGAGGGTATTATTGGTTTCAATAGCAATAATTTTAATGCGATTACCTTGTTTGAGATCAGTGATTTCCTGTTGCAGGAAATTTGAAATGTAGCGTTGTGCTATTTCAAAAATAATGAGGTTCTTTCCTCTGGTCATGTCGCCATCTTTGAACTCGATTTTAAAATGGTGAGCGACTTTTGGTTTGATCTTAGCACGCATATCTTTAATATGATCTTCACTAAGAAATTTCCCCTCTAAAGGTTTATAAAAATCTTCAAGTGTGTTGTGAATTACGGTTCCAAGTGTATTGAAAGCTACACTTTCTTCAACATCTTCGTATTGTTTGATACCCAGAATTTTTTCGTAATAAAAGCTAATGGGATTTCGCATATAATTTGTTAAAGACGATGGCGAGAATCCTTTTTGAGCTATTACATCTAAAGTGTTTAAGATTTCAGGTGTTTTTTTAATTTGTTTTAACTGATTTTTTACTGAAGGGACATATGCAGACACAACAGCGTTTTTGATTTTGTGAATACCTTCAACTTCCAACTGCGTAATAAATCTACTTTTTTCACCACCATTGAGAACATCTGGTTCTGTATTGTAGAGAATATATGCGGTTTTAGCACGTTGTAACAAGCGGTAGAAATGGTAGGTGTAAACAGCATCTTTTTCTTTGTATGTTGGAAGCCCATTTTCAATTTTAACATCAAACGGAATAAAAGAGTTGTTGCTTTTTCCTGCAGGTAAAATCCCTTCATTAACTGAAGTAATAATAACGGTTTCAAAATCAAGAACACGAGACTCTAACATTCCCATAATTTGTAGACCTTGTAATGGCTCGCCTTTAAAATCTAAGGTTTCACTTTTGATTAGCTCACGATATAAACTAAAAAGTGTTGCTATTGAATTGATGTGCGAAAACGACGTGTTTAAGGTGCTTAAGGTATTAAATACCTGATGAAAACGATATAAGTATTCTAATGGTAATAAGTTATTTGCTTTATCTTCATCTAGCTTGGCTTTGATCTTTGCAATTAATCTAGAGCAATTTTTGATAGCCTTATTGGTATTATCTTCCCAAACTCCAAACAGCATAGTAATGATATCTTTATGATCTAAGGCGAGTTCTTTTAAATCTTCAATTGACATATAGACTTTATTATTTAATTGAATATGATTTATAATCTGCTCTGCGGTATTACTTGTTTCGTTTTCAAAAAGAGATATGACGTACTGATTTGAAAGAACGTTTATAACATCTTTATAATAAAGTATTGGTTTTAAGGATTTATGAATGCTGAATAGTGTTTCAAATAGTGAGGCTAATGGGATTACTTTCAAAGGTAAACCCATAGTAATGTTTATAGCATTAATAGATTTTGGGATGGAATTGAGCAATGGTAGAAGTAATGTTTCATCTCCAAGAATTACTGCAGTGCTTTGAAGGCTTTTCTTTTCCGCATATATGGCTTCTAACAATTCACCTACATATTTGACCTGACTAATATTTTTTGGAGCACCAATGCACTGTATGTCTTTTTTTAGAGAGTAATGAGATGATATCCAATTGAACTTATGCTTATCAAAATATGTCCAATTCTTCTTATGAGCTCTTGTAAAGAGTCCAGCATCATGAACAGGGTTATCTATGAATGTTTTGTCTATATCCCAATAAATAAGCGCTAAATCTTGTTGTAAAAGTTCTTGAATGATAAGCTCTTCAGCTTTGTTAAGAGCATTGAAACCTACAAAGACAAATAGCTTATTGGTGTTTAAAGCAATATATTGTTCGATGTTGTTAACAGCCTCTCTGTATACTAGGCCTTGATAGCCTTTTTTATTATCCTTTAATTGATTTTGAAGTTGGGCATAATAAGTTTTTAAACGGTTCCAGAATTGCAGATAGTTTTTAATGTATTCTGTTGGTTGTTCTTCCAGGGACCAATGCTCCAGTTCTTTTATCGCTGTTAAATAATCAAATACATGGTTGGGAGGAATGAGATAACGATCTATTTCATTAAAGTCTTGTAAAAGGATCTGAGCCCATTTGGAGAATTTATCAAAAGGTTCTAAATGTGCTTTCGGTGTGTTTTTAAGATAAACATCATAGAACTCAAATAACAATTCAGCATTGGTAGCGTATTGCAGGTCTGAAAGCATCTCCACAAATTCTTCAACCGAAACAATTTCAGGAGAAAAAATAGTTTTATTAATATGCTCAGAGATACTGTGCTTTAAAAATGTACCTGCACGTTTGCTAGGTAATACGAATGTGAGTTGAGAAACATCATAGTTCTTTTCAATTAAATCCAGAATAACGTCGTCTATGAATGTTCTCATCATAGTATAAAAATAAAAAACGCTCCGATATTCGGAGCGCTTTTTTTTATTTATGTTGGATAAACTTAGTTTTTAAGTTTTACCTCTACACGTCTGTTTTCTTTTCTACCGTTTCTAGTTTTGTTAGAAGCAATAGGGTAATCTTCACCAAGACCAGCAGCAGTTAATCTGTCAGCATTGATTCCGTTTGCGATTAAGTAATCTCTAACAGCATTAGCTCTTCTTTCAGATAATCTCTGGTTAGTAGCTTTAGCACCAACACTATCAGTGTGACCTTCGATAGAGAAATTAGCTTTTGGATACTCTTTAAAGATTGCTGTCATAGCTTTTAATACTGCATCAGACTCTTCTTTGATAGATGCTCTACCAGTATCAAATAAGATAGTTCTTGCATAATCGTTTAATTGCTTGATTACTTCTTCGGTAGGAGCAATTTCTGGACATCCGTTGTTAGCAACAGTACCAGCTTCGTTAGGACATTGATCATCTTTGTCTAAAACACCATCACCGTCAGTATCTGGCCAAGGACATCCTTTGTTAGCAGAAGGACCTTTTTCGTTTGGACAGTCATCAGCGTTATCAGCAACTCCGTCACCATCAGCATCTGGACAACCGTTTAAAGCTTTTAAACCAGCAACTGTAGGACAGTCATCGTTTTTGTCAGCAACACCATCGCTATCAGAATCTGGACAACCGTTAAACTCAGCTAAACCAGCTTCATTTGGACAATCATCTTTAGAATCTTCGATACCATCGTTGTCAGAATCTGGACAACCGTTGAATGCTTCTAAACCAGGAACATCTGGACAAGCATCATCTTTGTCATATATACCATCTCCGTCAGTATCTTTACCACCAAATCTAATTGAAAGACCAGCAGAATGTTGCCAGTGCTTAGGTAAGTAATCTTCGAAAGCGTGTTTGTATGTTGTTTGAACGCTTAAACCAAGGTTATCATTAAACCAGTAGTTTAAACCTAATGCACCATTTAAAGTACCTGCTCCAATATCATCAACCCAAGTGTAACCACCACCAACTCCAAGAGTAGGCTCAAGTTTTTCTGAATTGATTAAATCAGCAAAGCTGTAAGAAATGTTACCGTCAGCTGCGTAGTAGTTTAAATCGCTAACTCTAGCGTCACCAACCTTAGTTATTCTGTTGAATGAACCAGCTGCAGTTAAAGTAAATCCGTCACTTAAATATCTAGATACGGCAAATCTCGATAAAGCTGGAACAAAATTGTAGTGGTCATTAGCGTTAAAAAACTCGTCGAAGTAATCACCTAATGGTGCTTCTTCTCCAACAGGATAAAGGTCAACGGCGTTAGTACCGATTTCAAATTTCCATGGGTTGTTTTCGTTTTGTGCAGTGGCATTGAAGCTGCATGCAATCAACAAAGCGAACAATAATCTGCTAAGATTTTTCATATTCTAAATAATTTTAATTTTAAGTGTTAATTAAAGGCAAAAGTAAGTTGTTAAATTTTATTAACAAAGACAAATATATAAAAATATTGATTATTGGTACTAAAATTAAGGAGTTTGGACTGATTTTAAATAATTTCAAGGGTTTTCCCAACCTTTATAAATGCCTCAATTGCCTTATCTAAATGAGCTTTAGTATGCGCAGCAGAGAGTTGCACTCGTATTCTTGCCTTTTCTCTTGGTACCACTGGGAAAAAGAAGCCTATTACATAGATTCCCTCATCAAGTAACATTTTTGCCATGGTTTGTGATAATTTTGCATCATAAAGCATAACAGGTACTATAGCAGAATCTCCATCTATGATATCAAAACCTGCTTCTTTCATGCCTTTTTTGAAATAATTGGTGTTATTCTCTAGTGTGTCTCTTAAAGAAGTGTCATTAGCTAACATATCAAAAACCTTGATGGAAGCACCAACAATAGCTGGAGCTAAGGAGTTGGAGAACAAGTAAGGCCTTGAGCGTTGACGTAAAATTTCTATTACTTCCTTTTTTGCTGTTGTATATCCACCCATTGCTCCACCCATAGCTTTACCTAAGGTTCCAGTGATGATGTCTATACGGCCTAAAACACCTTTTTCCTCGAGTGTTCCTCGTCCAGTTTCACCAATGAAACCAGTTGCATGACATTCATCAATCATAACTAAAGCATCATACTTATCGGCTAAATCGCAGATCTTATCTAAGGGAGCAACTAAACCATCCATAGAAAACACACCATCTGTTACTATAATCTTGAAGCGCGCACCATTCTCATTGGCTGCAATGAGTTGGCGTTCTAAGTCTTCCATATTGTTATTGGCATAACGATAACGTGCTGCTTTGCATAAACGTACACCATCAATAATTGATGCATGATTTAGTGAATCAGAAATGATAGCATCTTCTTTTCCTAATAACGGCTCAAAAACACCACCATTTGCGTCAAATGCTGCTGCATATAATATGGTATCTTCTGTTCCATAAAAATCGGCTATTTTTTGTTCAAGCTCTTTGTGAATGTCTTGTGTTCCGCAAATGAAACGTACTGATGACATACCAAACCCATGAGTATCCATGGTGTCTTTTGCTGCTTGAATAACATCAGGATGTGATGATAGTCCTAAATAATTGTTTGCACAAAAGTTTAAAACAGTTTGTCCGGTACTTAATGTGATTTCTGCTCCTTGAGGAGAGGTAATAATGCGCTCTTCTTTGAAAAGACCATCATTTTTTATAGTTGCAATTTCGTTTTGTAAGTATTCTTGTATCTTTCCGTACATGATTGGCTAATTTTTTACAAATTTAAAATTCTTTTATCACAATATCATCATTAATATAGATGAGTATCTTTTTTGTAACTTCAAAATTCATATCCTCTAAAACGTATTGATAATCGAAGAGCTGTTCTCTGTGTTTAGAGTCTTGTAATCCTGTCTTATAATCAACTATTATAGCTTGGTTCTTACTATTAATAACAATTCTATCAGGCCTCAGTAATTTGCCGTCTTTAGAAATGATATCTTTTTCGTTGTAAATAGTAAGCTTACTATCAAAAAGATAAGTTAATTGCTCATGTTTTAAGATATTGTCTATGATCAGCTTCAATTCTTCAGATTGTTCATTAGTGATAAGTCCTGTATTTAAGAAGTGGTCTAAAGCAAAATCAGTATCCACTTCAGTTTTTATTAATGACATAATTTGGTGCACTAAATTACCTCGTTCTATTGCCTTTTCTTGAACAGTATCCCACAAATACCCTGAATTTGTGATGATATTAAGGTTGTGATCCTCTTTTTTAGTTGATATGAATTGCGTTTGTTCAATTGTATTACTAATCTCTTCTTTGACTTCGGAAGCATGATTAAGATTGCCAAAACTATAGTTCAACTCATTGTCTTTCCACTGCCCTGTGGATTTCAAATAATTGATAAATAATCCTGAATAGTGCGTTAACTTTTCTTGTTTAGACTTGTCAAGGTCATATTCTGAGATCACGTATAATTGTGCAATAGCTCTGGTTAAAACCACATACAATAAATTAATACTGTCTAATTCTAATTGTGATCGGTATTGATTGTATATCTCGGCTCCTTTTTCATTGAATTCTTCCAGATCTTTATTCATATTTAAATACAAATGTGAAAATCCGTTAAATTGTGCCTCATCTACAGGAAACCAGACTTTAGGACTAATATCTGCGTAAATATCTTGATTAGCATAAGGAAATATAACAACTGGAAACTCTAAGCCCTTAGATTTATGAATGGTCATGATTTGTATCGCATCTTTTCCAGAAGGAGAGACAATACTTAGCTTATCATTCTTACGATACCAGTATTCTAAAAACCCTGAAAAACTAGCATTGTACTTCTGAGAGTAATCAAAGACTTCGTCCAAATAGAATTGGATATATGCATTAGAAGTTTCATTTAGATTGAAACCGCGAATAACACTTTCCACAGCTTCATAAATAGGTAACTGTAAAAACTCCAGGTAATTGAATTCAAAACCTAGCTCATGGAGTTTGTCAAATAATACTTTAGCCTTTAAATGGATTAGTTCACTAAAAAACTGATGTGTATCTTCAAGTTCTAATTTGTATTCAGCTATAAAATTTAGAAGCTGGACTTTGACTTCATCATTTTTAGGATGCAAACTCAAAGTGATGATATGATTAATAAATTCAACCTCTGGAGAGTTTTTTAATAATAATGTTTCCGAAGAAATAATATCAATATCCAAATCACTAAGAAACTGAGCAATAGCGATACCTTCTTTAGTTTTCCTAACAATGATGCACATGTCCTTTAAAGCAAAGCCGTTCCGTTGTGCTTTTTTTATAGTGTTTAAAACAGCTTCACATTGCAATTGGTTTTTGTCTTCATTTTTGGTGTCAAGAAATTGAATGTTCACATACCCTTCTTTATCCAAAAACACTTTCTGATTAGCATTTTTGTAGATATGCTGATGTTGAGAATTAGAAAATGCGAAGTCAGCAATATGATTAAAAAACCTATTATTGAACTCAACAACAGTGCGATAACTCCGATAATTAATTGGTAGATTTTTTACTTTTTTTTCAATATGAAACGGATTTCCTTCAGAATACAGATCTATAAACTGTTCTGCTCTTCCGCCTCGCCATCTGTAAATAGCTTGCTTGGCATCACCTACTAGCATAGCTGTTCCTATTTCACCTTTTAAGTTTTGTCCAGTTACAGCATTACTTACTAGCGGAATTAAATTCTCCCATTGAAGCACAGAAGTATCTTGAAACTCATCAATAAAATAGTGTTTAAATTTTTCACCTATACGTTCATAGATAAAGGGTGCAGGTTGTGTTTTGATCTCGTTATTAATGATAGAATTAAATTCAGAAATCAACAATAAGTCGTCTTCATCTTTAATATCCTGAAGTGATTTTGAAATAGCACTCAAGACAGATAATGGTGTGATATTTTTAAGAGCATTATTTAGAAATTTAGAGCTATAAACCAATTGTTTGATGGTAAGATAGCTAGCCTCTATTTCTGGCAGTAAATCGTCTATAGCCCTTGCCTTTTGTTCATCTAATTTGGAGCTATAAATTTTAGTGCGTTCAGCTAAATTTCCTTGTAAGTTATTACTGTATAATCCTGTAAAATTAAGAGCACCAGCTTTTTTGAAATGATTAGGTAGCGTTTGTCTGGTAAAGTCTTCAAACTCTAAACCATTTGATCTAATAGATGTCAAAATAGTCTCTGAGCGGGCAATAATTTGTTGTTCAACCTCTTTTTGTTGTTTTTGTAATTTAGTTTTTAATGCTTTAAAGTCGTCTAATGTTTTATCTTTTAACCTATCTAGGTAAGGAATTTCATTCTCATTGACCAGTAGTTTTGCAATGTTGTTAAAGTCATACGAAATGTCCCAGCTTTTGTCGTCATCAGTCTTCTCAATGGCAAAATCTACCAACACTTTTGTGAGTTCTTCATCACTTCCAGCTTTATCAATGAGTTTGTCTACAGCTTTACCAAGCATGGTTGTTGTATCTAGTTCAACTTCAAAGTTTACAGGAAGTTTGAGGTCGTATGCAAAAGTTCGGATGAGCTTATGGTTAAACTTGTCAATGGTTGAAATATCAAAAGCAGCATAATTGTGAATGATGCGTTCTAGAATCTGTTGAGAATTTCTATGGAGTTGTTTTGGTTCTATTTGTAATTCGTCAACCAGAACTTTAAACATGCTATTTGGTGATTCCAGAATTGAGGCTTCTGAAAATAGTTTAAGCATTTCAATAAGGCGCGCTTTCATTTCGCCAACAGCCTTATTAGTAAATGTAAGAGCAAGAATATATCTAAAGGCTAACTGGCTTTGCGATTGAAATAGAAGTTTGAGATAGTCTTTAACTAACGTAAAGGTTTTTCCGCTTCCTGCAGAGGCATTATAAATAGTTAAAGGGGATTGGTTTTGCACGCTTAAAATTATAAAAACTATCTATGAGTTCATAGGCATTTAATATTTTTAATTGCGCTGTTTTATCCTTAAATTTGGTATCATTAAATATTAACATTTAAAAAACTAAATATTATGGCTTTCGAATTACCGAAATTAAAATATGCATACGACGCATTAGAACCACATATCGATGCGCGCACAATGGAAATACATCACACTAAACATCATAATGGTTATACCACAAAACTAAATGCTGCTATTGAAGGTACAGATTTAGAAGGAAAATCTATAGAAGAGATTTTAGGAAACCTTGATATGGATAACAAAGCTGTTAGAAATAATGGAGGAGGATTTTACAACCACTCTTTATTTTGGGATGTAATGAACCCGGAAGACAGAGGTTATCTTTCTGGAGACTTAAAGGATGCTATTGAAGCAGAGTATGGATCAAAAGATGCGTTTGTTGAAGCATTCAGTAAAGCAGCTGCTACTCAGTTTGGTTCTGGATGGGCTTGGTTGTGTGTTCACAAAGGAGGAAAAGTTGAAATTTGTTCTACACCTAATCAAGATAATCCGTTAATGCCAGGAGTTACTTGTGGTGGAACACCAATATTAGGATTAGATGTTTGGGAACATGCATACTACTTAAACTATCAAAACAGAAGACCAGATTATATTGATGCCTTTTTCAAAGTCGTCAACTGGAATGAAGTTGAAAGACGTTACGCTGAGGCAAAGTAACGACCTAGTGTCATAAATAAACAAAGCAAACTCAATCGGGTTTGCTTTTTTTATACCTCAGAAATACAACTGGACGACAAATCTATTGCGGACTAAAAATGAAAAAAGCCGGACGAGAGTCCGACTTTTTTGCCCCAAATCTACCATAAACTTAACCTACTTATGTTATGGTGAAACAAATATAACAGCACTTTTATTTAATATTTTAATTTATTAGACCAACGACGAATAAATTGGCTTAAACGGAAAAATCAGTGTTTCTGAGGGTTTCGCAATGTGAAATGAATCACAAGTTTACATAATAAGCAAAACGTATTGATTAACAGAAGTTTATAAGCCTTTAAAAAAGAGTGGTAAAAGGAGTAAGCATTTAAAGTTTAAAGGAAGCTTATTTCAATAAAAAAAGGTGAACAGAAGTTCACCTTTTTTTGCCCCAAATCTACCATGAACTTAACCTACTTATGTTATGGTGATACCAATGTATGTGTTATTTAGCTAAAGCCTTATAAATATTAGACGAAATGCACTTTTATCAGGTAAAAAGCACTTTTTTTAGGATAAAGTGCCAAGAATGAGCATTTTATCTAGTAGGCCCTTTCTTTATTTCCTTCATAAAAATTGACGAAAGCTCTGTTGACAACCCTATTTCCTCCGGCTGTTGGATAATTACCTGTAAAGTACCAATCTCCCAGATTTTTTGGACATGCTTCATGTAAGCTTTCAATAGGTTGGAAAATGGTCTTTACTTTAGCTTTAACAGAATCATCAGAAATTAATTCTGCTATTTTATCTGAGATTTGATCAGCTGTAAATTGACTGTATAGGTCTTTGACAAAGTTTTTAACTTCGGTGTCTTTTAGTTCTAATTGTGCTTTACACTTGTGATAAACCTCCTCAACCATATGGTATTTATCATTTTCCTTGAGCAATTCTAACATGGCTCTAAATGCAATGAGGCTTTCGAGATTAGCCATATCAATACCATAACAATCAGGATAACGAATTTGTGGTGCTGAGGATACAACAACAATTTGTTTTGGGTTTAGCCGATCCATCATTTTAATGATACTCTTCTTTAGTGTAGTTCCTCTTACAATACTATCATCAATAATAACTAGGTTGTCTTGAGGTTTGATTACACCATAGGTAACATCGTAAACGTGTGCAACGAGATCATCTCGACTACTATCTTCAGTAATAAATGTTCTCAGTTTTACATCTTTAATAGCAATTTTTTCTATTCGAGGTCTTTCAGATAATATATCTGTGACATGCTGTGCTGATAATTTTCCATTACCATCTAAAATGGCTTTGGTCTTTCGCTCATTAAGATGTTCTTCAACAGTTTCTATCATTCCGAAGAACGATGTTTCTGCAGTATTTGGAATAAAAGAGAATACGGTATTCTTAGTATCAAAGTTAATAGCCTCTAATACTTTTGGCATCAATAATTTTCCTAGTGTTTTTCGCTCTTGATATATTTCAGCGTCACTTCCTCTGGAGAAATAGATACGTTCAAAAGAACAGGCTTTTCGTTCTAAAGGTTCAATGATTTGTTCAATGAAGACTTCACCAGACTTCTTGGTAATGATAGCATGTCCTGGATCTAATTCTTTCACATCATCAAAATCAACATTAAAAACAGTTTGAATTACCGGACGTTCTGATGCGACTACAACCAATTCGTCATCTTCATAATAATAAGCTGGTCTTATACCAGCTGGATCTCTGAGAACAAATGAATCACCATGACCTAAAAGTCCAGCCATAGCATAACCTCCATCCCAATTTTTAGATGCTTTTTTTAAGATCTTAGCAACGTTTAAGCGTTCAGCTATTAAAGGAGAACATTCACTTTTACTATATCCTTCTTTTTTTAATCTCTTATAAATTTTTGCAACAGCATCATCTAAGAAGTGACCGATTTTTTCCATGATTGTAATGGTATCGGCTTTTTCTTTAGGGTGTTGTCCAAGTTCAACCAATCCATCAAATAGTTGGTTTACATTGGTCATATTAAAATTTCCTGCTACGATGAGGTTTCGATGCATCCAATTATTTTGTCTCAAAAATGGATGTACACTTTCAACACTATTTTTACCAAAAGTACCATAACGCACATGCCCTAAAAGTAATTCGCCTATGTAAGGAATGTGTTTTTTTTGCAGAGCTACATTGTTTTGGTATTCTGGGTGTTCCGTTAATTCATCATTGATTCGCTGATTGATTTGGGCAAAAATATCTTGTATGGGTTGTTGAGCAATAGAGCGCACTCGACTTATATATCGTTCTCCCGGAGTTGTGTCTAATTTGATACTTGCAAATCCAGCACCATCTTGTCCGCGATTGTGTTGCTTTTCCATCATGAGGTACATTTTGTTCACGCCATAAAATGCACTTCCATATTTTTCTTTGTAATACTCTAATGGTTTTTTAAGTCTTATGAGTGCAATTCCGCACTCATGCTTTAAAGCATCGCTCATTGTTGTGTTCTTATTTTTGAGTGTTCCAAAATTATAAATTTTGGGTTTAGTATTAAATAAAAAACGCGCTCATTTTTGAGCGCGTTGGTTTATGACAATTCAATATTAAATTGTGTGAGTTGCTTAAATTGCTGCATACGTTTATGGACTTCACTATTCTCTAAGTTCACCATACGCTCTGTTCCAAATTTCTCTACACAGAAAGAGGCTAGTGTTGATCCGTAGATCACAGCATTCTTCATGTTTTCAAACGAATAATCTTCAGTTTTTGCTAAATAGCCTGCAAATCCACCAGCAAAAGTATCTCCTGCACCTGTTGGATCAAACACTTCTTCTAACGGAAGAGCAGGAGCATAAAACATATGATCATTGTGAAATAATAATGCACCATGTTCCCCTTTTTTAATCACTACGTACTTTGGACCCATTTCATGAATCTTTCGAGCTGCTACAACTAGCGAATACTCTCCGGTTAATTGTCTGGCTTCTTCATCGTTAATGGTAATAACATCTATTTTCTTAATCACATTGTGTAAATCTTCAAGAGCACAATCCATCCAAAAGTTCATCGTATCTAAAATGACAAGCTTAGGTTTGGTAGTCATTTGTTCTAAAACACCCATTTGTACTATGGGATGAAGGTTACCCAACATTACAACTTCAGCATTTTTGTAAGCTTCAGGTACTACAGGATTAAAATCTGCTAAAACATTAAGTTCAGTGACAAGCGTATCACGAGAGTTCATATCGTTATGATACTTTCCACTCCAAAAAAATGTTTTGCCTTCTTTTACAATTTCCACACCATCAATGTTGACGTTTCTTTCTGATAATAAATCTAAATATTCCTGTGGAAAATCTCCTCCTACCACAGAAACTGCAGCAGCATCTACATTAAAATGAGAAGCAGCTAAACCAATAAAGGTTGCTGCGCCACCAAGAATTTTGTCTGTTTTACCAAAAGGAGTTTCAATAGCATCAAAAGCTACTGTACCTACAATTACTAATTTGCTCATAAAGCGTTTTAAAATTTGTTCACCTTCACACTAAAATGCGATGGCGTTTGAGGTTGCAAATATACGTTTTTTAAGGACTAAAAAACGAATTTATTTTCTCCCAAAATCTGCAGGGATTTCTCCCCAAGCTTTGGTTTCCCATTTTACAATAGTAGTTGTATAGCTGTTGTTTTTCAACCAGTCTACTGCGCGATCTACTAAGTCAAATAAGGTCTTGTTTTTTTCATTGCGCTCTAATTTGGTATTGCAGGTTTTCTTCTTTACCCAACTCATAGCTGTTCTGGAATCGGTATAAATGATAAGGTCACTACCTTTCTTTTTGAGTAAAGCAAGTCCGTGAACAATTGCCAAGAATTCACCAATATTATTAGTCCCCTCCTCAAAAGGACCTTGAATAAAAAGCTGTTTTTTACTTTTAGTGTCTACACCACGATATTCCATCTTTCCTGGATTACCAGAGGAGGCCGCATCTACAGATATTGATTTATAATTAGGTTGTCCAATTTTTTTAAGTTGTTCATCCGAAAGTTCGCTCTTAAACTTCTTATGTTTTCCCACATAGTCTTTATAGTTGCCCTTATATGCTTTTTTTGCTGCATCAAATGTTGCAAACGATTTGTATTGAGCACCTTGAAAATCTTTAATTTGGGCTTTACAATCATCCCAAGATTCGAAGACTCCTGTATGATGTCCTTTCCAAACAGTGTAATATTTTTTCTTTTTTTTACTCATCTAACAACTGTGCTACAACCTTCGGAAAGTGTTCCATTTCCAATTCATGAATCTTTTTAGCAACATCTTGAGCAGTGTCTAATGAATGGATTTCACATTTCGCCTGAAAGATAATTGCTCCTTCATCATAATTTTCGTTTACGTAATGAATGGTTATTCCTGTTTCTTTTTCATTATTAGCAACAATTGCTTCATGAACATGCATACCATACATCCCTTTTCCGCCGTATTTTGGTAATAGAGCTGGATGAATATTAATGACTTTATTTGGAAATGCGCTTAAAATGTGCTCTGGAAATTTCCAAAGGAAACCTGCTAATACAATGAGATCTGGTTTGGAAGCCTTTAAAATATCTAATACATCTTCTGTTTTTGTAAAGGCTATTCTGTTGAATGACAAGGCGCTAACTTTTAGTTTTTTAGCACGATCTAATACTTTGGCATGAGGATTGTTAGTGAGTACCTGAATGACAGAAGCATTTTCTCTGTTGTGAAAAAACTTAATTAAATTTTCAGCATTAGTGCCACTTCCGGACGCAAAGATTACAATACGTTTCATTTACAGACAAAGAGTTAGTGTTATTCGAAAACAAAAAAAAGAATAATAAATAACAATTAGACCGTAAAAGATAAATTCTTAAAAGTTATTTTAGTAAATTACAAACACATTTTTAATGTAAAGGTGTGTATTAAAATAAAGTTTTTTTATTTTTGCGACCTAATTAAAACTTAAAATTAAAAAATTATGTCAGACATTGCATCAAGAGTAAAAGCGATTATCGTAGACAAATTAGGAGTTGATGAAAACGAAGTTGTAACTGAAGCGAGCTTCACTAACGATTTGGGAGCAGATTCATTAGACACTGTCGAGTTAATCATGGAATTCGAAAAAGAATTCGATATTCAAATTCCAGACGATCAAGCTGAAAATATCGCAACAGTTGGTCAAGCTGTATCTTATATAGAAGAAGCAAAATAAGAACTCTATTTTTATGGAATTAAAGCGAGTAGTAGTTACCGGTTTAGGAGCACTTACACCAATTGGGAATACCAAAGATGAATATTGGGATGCCCTTGTTTGTGGAAAAAGTGGTGCCGCACCTGTTACGCATTTTGATGCTGAAAAGTTCAAAACGCAATTCGCTTGTGAAGTAAAAAACTTTGAAGTTACTGACTTTATTGACAGAAAATTAGCAAAGCGAATGGACAAGTTTTCGCAGTATGCTATGGTTGCTTCTGATGAAGCAATTGTAGACTCGAAACTTGACCTTGATAAAGTAGACAAATTAAGAGTTGGAGTAATTTGGGGAGCCGGAATAGGAGGTTTAGAAACATTTCAGGAAGAAGTGTTAAACTATGCTGCCGGTGATGGTACGCCTCGTTTTAATCCATTCTTTATTCCAAAAATGATTGCTGATATAGCACCTGGAAACATATCTATAAAATATGGTTTTATGGGTCCTAACTACACAACGGTTTCTGCCTGTGCATCTTCCGCTAATTCAATGATTGATGCTCTAAACAATATTCGTTTAGGTCATTGTGATGTTGTAATTACTGGTGGAAGTGAAGCTGCAGTTACTATTGCTGGTATGGGAGGATTTAATGCTATGCACGCTATGTCTACTCGTAATGATAGTCCCGAAACAGCTTCCAGACCATTTGATGCAAACCGAGATGGTTTTGTATTGGGTGAAGGAGCAGGAGCTATTGTTTTAGAAGAGTACGAACATGCAAAAGCAAGAGGAGCTAAAATTTATGCTGAAGTAGTAGGTGGAGGATTATCATCTGATGCTTATCACATGACAGCACCTCATCCAGACGGTATTGGTGTTGTTGCAGTTATGAAAAATTGTTTACAAAACGCAGGTTTAAATCCTGAAGACGTAGATCATATTAATACACACGGAACATCAACACCTTTAGGTGACGTTGCCGAATTAAAAGCTATATCTGAAGTATTTGGTAGCCACGCTAAGAACATAAATATTAATTCAACGAAATCTATGACGGGTCACTTGTTGGGTGCTGCAGGAGCAATTGAGGCAATCGCTTCAATCTTAGCTATTGAGCATGGTGTCATACCTCCAACAATCAACCACGAAACGGTTGACGAAAATATAGATCCAGAATTAAATTTAACACTTAATAAAGCACAGAAAAGAGATATCAAAATTGCTATGAGTAATACGTTTGGATTTGGCGGACATAACGCTTGTGTATTATTCAAAAAAATAGACTAAATCCCGAATGAGCTTCATTCGTAACATATTAAAAAATTCCCGTGCCCATAAGGACGGGAATTTTTTTTTATTACTCAACGATATTCTAGGCTATAAAGTCAAGAATAAATCCCTTTACATCAAAGCGTTTACGCATCGCTCGATGAACATTAAAGATAAGGACGGGAATGCCATCAACTATGAACGGTTAGAATTTGTTGGAGATGCCATGCTTGGTGCAGTTATAGCTTCCTATTTGTTTGAAGAAGTACCTCATGGAGATGAAGGTTACCTGACCAAAATGCGATCTAAAATTGTAAGTCGGGAACATCTTAACGAACTAGGAAAAGAGCTTAACCTTATTGAGTTGGTTGAAAGTAAAATTCCAAAGGCAAATTTCGGAAACAATATTCATGGTAATCTTTTTGAAGCTCTTGTAGGCGCCATTTATCTAGATAAAGGATATAAGTACTGTGAGCAGTTTATTCATAAGCGTGTCATCAAACCACATGTTGATATTGAAACCTTAGAAGGAAGAGTGATCAGCTATAAGAGTTTGCTGATAGAATGGTGCCAAAAAGAAAAGAAAACATTTGATTATAACGTTTATGAAGACACAGGAAATGATGATCTTAAACATTTTTCTGTAAAATTATCAATAGACGAAAAAGTAATTTCCAAGGCAAGAGCGACTTCAAAAAAGAAAGCTGAAGAAAAGGCTTCAAAGCGTGCGTTTTTCGCATTTCAAAAAGAAATTAGCAGAGCTTTTTAAATCTGTATTTCTTAACAAATACAAAACTTACCAACTATAACGTTTTCGTTGTTCTGCTTGATTAAGATTAACCAAAACTTCACATTTTTATAGCTTTTATATATTATATTTACAACTTGTAGTTGATAAATTATGGCATTACACAAGTTAGTTGTTGACGATTTTTATGATGCTTCTTTTTCGCTTCTGGCTATTCATTGCAGGCTAGAAGATTATCGATTGGCTTACCTTCTTAATAAACACTTAGGACTTAATTTAGAACGAAAACCAAAAGACTTAGACTACAATTATTTCGCAGCCTCATTCTCTATTTATGAATGGGAAGACAAAAAATTTGATACTGTCTGGAACCTAGTATCTAATATTTGTAAAAAAGAGGAAGCTGCGCTCCAAAGTTCAGGTTCGTTATTTGAAAATCAATCAATGGTTACCCGAACCTTTAACCTATTACCAGAATTGAAAACAGTGGATTATCTTATTAAAGTCTCAAATGAACACCGAAATTTCAATGAGAAACAAATCCTAAATAACATACAATCTATACCACAGATCATTACAACTTACAGTGTAGATGTTGACCAAATAAAATCTAAAGAACACTTAATTTTTGATTAATGTTAAGAACAAAGAAAACTAAAATAGTAGCAACATTAGGACCAGCAACAAGTAGCAGAGAGGTGCTAAAAGCTATGTTGGAAGAAGGTGCTAATGTATTTAGAATTAATTTCTCACATGCCGATTACGATGACGTCAAAGAGCGTGTTGACATTATAAGATCCCTAAATGAAGAATTTGGTTTCAATGCTTCCATTCTTGCTGACCTTCAAGGACCAAAATTAAGGGTAGGCGTTATGAAAGGTGAGGTCATTGTTAATGAAGGTGATGAAATTGTATTTGCTACAGGAGAGCGTTTTGAAGGCACAAAAGAACGTGTCTATATGACTTATGACAGATTTCCTCAGGATGCAAAACCAGGAGAACGCATTCTATTAGATGATGGAAAGTTAATCTTCGAGGTCGTATCTACTGATAAAAAATCTGAGGTAAAAGCTCGTGTTATTCAAGGAGGACCATTGCGCTCTAAAAAAGGAGTGAACCTTCCTAATACTAATATTTCTCAACCAGCTTTAACTGAAAAGGATATTGAAGATGCAATTTTTGCTTGCAGTTTACAGGTAGATTGGATTGCATTATCATTTGTTCGCCATGCTGAAGACCTCATGCAATTAGAGGAATTAATCAAAGAAAACAGTAATCATAAAATTCCAATTATTGCCAAGATTGAAAAGCCTGAAGCAGTAGAAAATATCGACAAGATTGTCGCCTATTGTGATGGATTAATGGTGGCTCGTGGTGATCTTGGAGTTGAGATTCCTGCTCAGGAAGTCCCTTTAATTCAGAAAAAACTGGTATTGCGTGCTAAGCGCGCCAGAATTCCTGTGATCATTGCCACGCAAATGATGGAAACCATGATTACTAGCTTAACACCAACACGTGCTGAGGTTAATGATGTCGCCAATTCAGTTATGGATGGAGCTGATGCCGTAATGCTATCTGGAGAAACTTCTGTGGGGAATTATCCAGTGCAAGTCATCAGTCAGATGGCGCGAATTATTAGAAGCGTAGAAGATTCAGATTTGATTCAGGTGCCACAATCACCACCTCATATTCGTACGAAGCGTTACATTACGAAATCCATTTGCTACCACGCTGCAAATATGGCCAACGAGATTAATGCCAGAGCTATTTCTACATTAACCAATAGTGGTTATACAGCCTTTCAAATATCAGCTTGGCGACCAAGTGCACATATTCTGGTATTTACTTCTAACAAACGAATCCTAACCCAGTTAAGTCTGCTTTGGGGTGTTGAGGCATTCTACTACGACAAGTATGTCAGTACAGATGAAACTATCGAAGATGTAAACGCCATAGCTTGTAAAAAAGGGTATCTGGAAGTAGGAGACATGTTAATCAGTTTAGCTGCTATGCCTATCCAAGATAAAGGAATGGTAAATACGTTACGTGTGACTGAAATCACGAGTTGTAGTTTTTAATCCTACACCAAGTCTTCGGATTATAAATGCGTTTGTCATTTAGAGTGTAACGAACAATCTCAATTTGGTGTGTCAAACTAAGCTTTTTAGCCTTTACAGTTAAGCTAATAGTACCTCCGCTAAAGTTTCAGCGACACGTGGGTGGCGAAGTAGGCTAGTGTAATTTGGGCGTTTGCTACTTCACTAAAGTTTCATAGCACTGCGCTTTCTGCTTTATCTTTTTACAGGTTCTCGATACAATGCTTTCCTTTGGTTGCATCTAACTCGAACTGTTGTAAAAAGGATGCCACATCAATCGCTAACGCTTGAGGCAATTATTATAATAAGAATCCAGTTGTAGTCATATGATTCATTTGTTAATTTTGATCTTATGAAAAAGCTATTGGTATTAGTTATTTTGACTTTGATGTTTTATTCATGTGTAAGTACAAAGTTTGATTGTATTGATAAACGTGCATGTAGAGAATATGAGAAGAGACTAGATTCTCTTTCTGGTTTTTTATTTTTTCAAAAAAACCTAACGAGTTCTACAGACAAATGGTTTGATGGTTTTTTTGAAAAAATTACAGGTCATAACTCTGAAGCTGATATATCCTATAATGGAATTGATCCGCCCACGATTAACGATTATAGTGCCTGGACCAGTTGGTATGTTCGCTACCATAATCGCTTGAGATTTGATAAAAAAGAAAATCAAGTTTACGTTAAAAAAAGCTATTTAAAATACCTCGAAGAAGATGCAAAACAAGTAGAAAGTAGAGATATTTTAATTTTTTCTAATGACGGTCCTGTTTTGATTTATTTAAGTGATAAAGTCAATGGTAATGTCCCTAATGTTGATCCTAATCAGCACCATATACACAGTAATCTAGAGGATATAAAAGCAGTTTTTAATATTTTAGACCTTCACGATACCATCATGGAATTGTATACTTATCCGTTAAATCAAGGTGATAAAGGCTATATTGAGTTCAATTCAAAAGCAACAAAAACATCAAAAGGTGTTAACCTGTTTATACAAATGAATATGGGATTTGCTTTGCATACCGATACTTACTTTGTCTTAATTGAAGACAAGGCAAAAGCTATTAAGGTTTTAGAAGACTTAGCACACCAGTTTAGAGATAACCCTAAAGGATTTCAAAAACTTATTAAGGAATTAAAGCTTTAAAATCAACCTTGTAAATTCTACTGGAACCATTGTCGTATTTATTGATCTCTGAAATGAGCTCTTCAACATTGGTAAATCCACCTTCTTTTTGCTCAACATTACTCCTTCTACTAGTAAAATACAAGGTTTGATTGTGAACAAACGGACAAAAATCAGTTTGTTTAGAATTGATCTCTGCACCTAAGTTTTCTGCAGGAGACCATGTTCCATTGATGTTTTTACTTATGTATAGATCTCCAGCTCCAATACCATCTGGCCGACGCCAACCACCAAAAATAAGATAGGATTCATCAGGTGCAATAAAGGCATTAAACTCAGCCCCTTTTGTATTCACACCTTCACCCAAAGGCACAGGTTTGCTGTAGCTATTGTTTTGCCATTGACTCATAAAAATGTCATCAGCAGATTCTAATTCTTCTTTGATACAGGTAAAGTACAAATTATGGTTGCTGGCTACTGCAGGATAGAACTCATCAGCTTCAGTATTTATCGGAGCACCTAAATTTTTAGGTTGTGACCATTCAGCAGAAACAGAAGCACGTTCAACATACCAAATATCATAGTCTTTAGCATTAGTACTATCTTTAGAAATAGGTCTGTTAGATGCAAAATACAGCTTCAAATTATCTGGAGATAAAAACGGTTCTAAATCTGTGTATTTGCCAGAGAAACTACTAATTTTTGGATCTTGCCAAACCTCATTCTCTCTCTTAATTGACATAATTACTGAAAGTTCTCTTCCAGGACTTTGCAATGAGAAGTAAGCTTCATCTTCGTTGGTATTAATTGTAAAATCTCTAACATTTGTAAATTTTGAAAAGATATGTTCTGCAAAAGGCTGGACACCTTCCTTAGGAATTTCGGTTATTTCTATTGTCTTTTCTTGAGTTGTCTCTTTGGTATTTTGACAAGCAAAAATTATCAGTAGCAATACAAATAAAAGGATTGATTGTGTACGTTTCATGATTGTAAGTTTTAGTCGGTAACATAAACTTAAGAAATTCAACACATTAAAAATCGAACTTTAACTGTACGCTAACAGATTTTTTTTCTTGCTTTGAAGGTTTAGGTTTGTTAGCATCAGTATTTAAATTAGATAACGAGATTCCTAAAAGCCTTACAGAATTATTAAGCTTTTCCTGATACAGTAAATCTTTGGTGGTTTCCAAAATAATACTCTTATCACTAACAAAGTATGGAAGCGTTTTACTTCGAGTTTGGAGTGTAAAATCACTATATTTTATTTTTAAAGTTACTGTTTTTCCAGCCACGTTACTTTTGTGGAGTCGTTTGGCAACTTCTTCAGCAATATGATCTAATTTTTCGAGCATAAAGATTTCCGAAGATAGATTTTCGCTAAAGGTTCGTTCGGCAGCCAGTGATTTGCGAATGCGATTAGGTTTCACTTCACTGTTGTGAATTCCGCGAACTACATAGTAATAGTAACGTCCAGATTTTCCGAAGTTCTCATCGAGATACTCCAGAGATTTTGACTTAAGGTCTTTTCCTGTAAAGATACCTTTCTGGTACATTTTTTCGGCAGTGACTTTTCCAACACCATAAAATTTCCTAATGTCTAAGTCCTCCAGAAATTGGAGCACTTCCTCTGGATTGACTGTCTTCTGTCCGTTAGGTTTGTTGTAGTCACTTGCTACTTTAGCAATAAATTTATTGATAGAAATTCCTGCCGAAGCGGTTAGTCCGACTTCATTAAAAATTCGAGCTCTAATCTCCTGAGCAATTAAAGACGCACTTGGGTTTCCTTTCTTGTTTTCAGTAACATCCAGATAGGCTTCGTCAAGAGATAAAGGCTCAACCAAATCTGTATAATCGTAAAAAATACGCCGAACCTTTTTGGAAATTTCTGTGTAACGTGCAAAATCGGTTCTTACAAAAATAAGATCAGGACAAAGCTTTATCGCTAATCTGCCAGACATCGCGCTTTTAACACCAAACTTTCGCGCTTCATAACTTGCAGCGCTAATCACACCTCGTGCGCCACCACCACCAACTGCAATAGGTTTCCCTTTGAGGTCAGGATTGTCCATTTGTGCAACAGATGCGTAAAACGCATCCATATCTACATGAATGATCTTTCTAATTGGTAAATCGTTTGGCATAGTGTAAATTTAGACATTAAATGTCTTTTATTAATGATAGAAATTGAACGAAAGTTTTTAGTGACTTCAGAAAAGTTTAAATCAGAAGCGCATACACAGTATAGAATCATTCAAGGGTTTTTAAATACAGATCCTGAACGAACGGTTAGGATACGATTGAAAGGTGAAAAAGGAATCCTGACTGTCAAAGGTATGTCTTCTGATGACGGTTTATCCCGTTTTGAATGGGAACAGGAAATTTCTAAAACCGATGCTGAAGCCTTATTGCAATTATGCGAAAAAGGAGTGATTAATAAAATACGATATGAAGTTTCTGTTGGGAGTCATTTATTTGAAGTGGATGAGTTCTATGACGATAACCATGGATTAATAATTGCTGAAGTCGAGTTAGAACATGAAGAAGATATTTTTGAGAAACCAGATTGGTTAGGTCAAGAGGTTACTGGAGATATACGTTATTACAATGCACAATTAAGTAAGCAACCTTTTAAATCTTGGATATAAAAAAACCACTCAATTTGAGTGGTTTTTTTATTGTAGTATTGAGTGACTTAAATTAAGCCTTCATTTCGCAACATGCCATTTTGCAATCTTTCTTGCAAGCCGCTTTTTCAGCTGCTGTCATTTTTGCACAAGCTTCTTTATCGCAATCAGCATTACATTCATGTTTTTCAGAAGAAAAAGACTCTACAGTTTTCATGTCTTTTACTTTGTAAGTGTCTCCTGCTTTTGCTACAGCTTCTTCTAATGAATTTGGCGTAACCATGGCTTCGTCATATTCAACCATTGCTAATTCTTTTTCGAAATCTACTTTTGCAGATTTTACACCATCCATTTTGGCAATTTTCTTTTCAATGGTTTTTGCACAACCCATAGCGCAAGTCATACCTTCAATGCCAAATTCTGCTTTCGCATATGTTGCATTAGGATCTAATTTCTTTGCAGCATTAGTATTAATTGCTGTTTCTTCAGTGTCTATCGTTTTTACTTCAGGTGTTTTATCGTCTTTACAGGCAATCATGGCAACTGAAATACATGCGATAGCTAATATGTTTCTAAATGTCTTCATAGTTAAAAATAATAATATTGTGAACAAACTTAATAAATATTGATGTTCCTTGCACTATAATTAACGATTTTTGTGAATTAGTTAAGAATCCTCATGCAAAACACAACTAAGAAATGGTTATTTCTGCTTATTTTATCTCTCATTTGGGGTAGTTCTTTTATACTAATTAAGAAATCGCTTCTAGGGTTATCACCTTATCAATTAGGAGCTTTACGTACAATAATTACAGGTTTATTTTTGTTTGCTGTAGGTCTTAAGAGCATAAAATCTATAGATAAAAGAGAATGGAAATGGGTGGTACTCTCTGGGTTTTTAGGCTCGTTTATTCCTGCATTTCTATTTGCTATTGCGGAAACTGAAATCGACAGTGCGATTACTTCAGTTCTCAACTCACTTGTACCATTAAATGCTATACTATTAGGATTTGCAATATTCAAAATAGGGTTTACAAAACGGCAGTTTTTGGGTGTGGTTATTGGTTTTATTGGAACTAGTATTTTAATCTTGAGAGGTGCAGATCTCAATCCAAATCAAAATTACTTGTATGCTGGATTTGTTATAGTTTCAACAGTCATGTATGCTCTTAATGTCAATATCATTAAGAAATACCTTCAGAATGTCAAACCACTTAGTATTGCTACAGGAAACTATGTTGCTATTGTTATACCCGCAATTATTATTTTACTATGTACCGATTTCTTTTCTGAAAGCACCTATTCACAACCAGATTTTCAAATGTCTGTTGTTTATGTTGCAATTTTATCGTTGTTTGGAACTGCCCTCGCTAAAGTATTATTTAATACACTGATACAAATATCTACACCTGTATTCGCTTCTTCAGTTACTTACCTGATGCCAGTTGTTGCCTTAGTTTGGGGATTACTGGACGGCGAATCGTTTGGATGGATTCAAGTTGTTGCCAGTCTTATTATTTTAATCGGTGTTTACTTGGCCAATAAAAGACATGCATAAAAAAATCCGAAGCAATAATGACTTCGGATTTTTGTATTTCAATAATTTAAGATTTAGTCGAAATCTGCATCACTAACACCTTCGTTTACTTTTACTGATTTTACAATGAAATCAAAACGACGTGGACCAGCAGTTTGTCCAATTTTAAACGGAAACTTGATGCCTCCAACATCTTTATACTCTGAATAGAACACCGATTGTGATCCTGCAGGAGATGATTCTACTTGCTTGATTTTCAATCCAGTTTCTACACTGTAATATAAGGACTTATTTTCTCCAACATTGATTTTATAAGCATTCTCTCCGTCAACATTTTCGATTTTTTCTAAAGTTACTCCACCGTTAAGGTAATTTACTTCTGGGAAAGGAGATGATTCTACTTTAGCCTCTTTCAATTCTTCATCGGTCATATCTTTACGTTGGCCTTGTTGAACAATATATCCACCTTCAGGACTAACAACAGATTTTACAAATGATTGACCCATAGCAGTAACTTCAGACATAGATTGATTTTTAGAGGTTTTTTTCATCTCTAAATTCATCATTACTCCTGGTTGAAGTTCTGCCTCAGCTGTCATGTAAACAGAATTAACTTTATCTAACGCATCTTTTCCTCCGATAGCGTCAATATAAGCTTGCATCACCTTAGTAGCATCCATATCAGCTGGCATTTCTATCTCATACTCAGGCTTCTTAGTTTCATTAGCATAGGCATCATAGTATTTGATTGGAATTCCTGTTTTTTCAAGGTTTTCTAATACCTCACTGCCTTTACCTACAACTACAAAACGTGCATTTTCAGTTTTAAAATATTTGTTTGCCACACGTTTTACATCATCAGTAGTAACTGCATTGATTTTCTGTAAGTATGTTGTGTAGAAATCGTCTGGAAGGTCATTAAGCTTAATATTTAAAGCATATCTGGCTATGGTTTGTGGACTTTCAAGAGCCAATACAAAGTCGCCAACATATTTCGCTTTTGCGTTTTTAAGCATGTCTTGTTCTACAGGTTCTGTTTTGATACGATTAATTTCTTTAAGTGTTTGAACTACTGCACTATCAGTTACCATATTTCTTACAGCTGCACCAGCTCTAAAACGTGCTGCATATTTATCTGTGCCAATACTAGAACGAGCTCCATAAGTATAACCATGCTCCTCACGAAGGTTCATGTTTAAATAACTATTAAATCCACCTCCTAAAATCTTATTAGCAATTAATACCGAATGGTAGTCATCATCTTTCATTTCTAAATCTACATTGTTTGTCAATGAAATATTAGACTGAACGGCATTAGGCATGTCTACAAAGTTAATTTGTGTATACTGAGCATTAGGTGCCTCTTCAGGAACGTTGTAATCTATGTTAACAGATTTTTCCCATTTTCCAAAGTGCTTTTTGATTTGCTTTTGTACATCTTTAAAATCTACATCGCCAACAACAACTAGGTATGCATTATTTGGATTAAAGTATGTTTCATAAAATGCAACCACATCACCAAACGACACATTATTAACAGTCTCTTCGGTAGTAAACTCACCATAAGGGTGTTTTTTTCCGTAAGCTAATGCAGATCCTACTCGTCCTGCAACAGCGTCAACACTTTTTTCGTTAGATTTTAAACCTTCAATAAGTTTTTCTTTTTCTTTTTCAAACTCTTCCTCAGTTAGTAAAGGATTGATGGCTGCATCTGCCATTAATTCTAAAATACGATCTGAGTATTTAGATAAAGATCCTGCAAAAGCTCCACTAAATCCAAAGTTGATATTAGCACCAAGGAAGTCCACTTCTTCATTAAATTCATCTTTAGGAATATTTGTTGTTCCATTTCCTAGCATACTTCCTAATAGACTTTCAACGCCTGCCTTTTCTCCAACAGTCATTGGCTTATTGTCTATAGTTAATGAGTAAGAGACTCTTGGTAATTTATGGTTTTCTACAACCAAAACAGTCATCCCGTTTTTTAGAGTAAACTCATTAGGCTTTTCCAAAGAAATTTTTGGAGCTGGTCCTGGTTCAGGCATTTTTGAACGGTCAACTTGTGCAGATACACCAACCGACATTAAAAATGCTACAATTAATACTGATATGTTTAATTTCATTTTCATTTTATTTTTTAGTTGTCACTTTTTTCTTTTGGTAAGTATTCTAACTCAACACGTTGGTTTGGGTTTAGGTATTTTTTAACCACATCTTGAATCTCTTGTCTTGTAATAGATCGGTAAATATCAATTTCATTATTTATCAAATTGATATCATCGTAAAGCATGTAGTATCTTACCAGAGAATTAGCTATACCCTGAACGCCAGAGTTTGAGTTTACAAATCTGTTTTCAAATTTATTCTGAAGTTTTTGATAGTCTTTTTCAGAAATTAATTCTGTTTGCATTTTTGCTATTTCTTCATCCATTTCAGCAAGCAAATCATCAAGTGATGTGTCTCCTAAAGGTAATCCATAAACAGCATAAATACTATAATCCATTTGCGCAACATTGATAGCGCCAGCCTGTAATGCCATTTTTTTATCATCCACTAATTTTTTGTACAACTTAGATGTTTTACCATCACTTAAGTATGCAGAAACCATATTTAGCACATAAGAATCACGTTCTTTAAAACCAGGTGTTCTGTAAGCAGTGATAATGGCTGGAATTTGAATATTAGGATCACGGTATTCTGCCTTAATTGTTTGGGTAATAGGTGCTTCTTTTGCAAAACTTCTCGTCGGTACAGGTCTGCTTGGAATATCACTAAAATATTTTTTGATCATTTCTTTGGCTTCAGCACTGTCAATATCGCCAGCAACAACTAAAGCGGCGTTGTTAGGACCATACCATTTTTTAAAGTAATCTTGAAATTCTGCTAAAGTTGACGCATCAAGATCAGCCATTTCACCAATGTTTTTGTTCTTATAAGGATGAGCTTTGAACAAGTTTTCACTTACAGCGAATAAAAACTGACCATAAGGAGAGTTGTCATAACGCAGACGTTTTTCTTCTTTTACAACCTCATTTTGTGTGTCAACACCAACTTGGTCAATCACAGGGTGTAGCATTCGTTCTGATTCCATCCATAATCCTAACTCTAGATTATTTGACGGAAAAACTTCGTAATAATATGTACGATCAAGAGATGTGTTTGCATTATTGCTTCCACCATTGGAAGATACAATAGTAAACCATTCGCCTCTGTCAATATTTTTTGTGCCTTCAAATAAAAGGTGTTCAAAAAAGTGAGCAAAACCTGTTCTAGGAGCTTCAGGACTTCCACCTAAATCTTTTCCACCAACATCGTACATTACACCTACGGTGACCACTGGTGCAGTATTATCTTGGTGTAAGATAACATGAAGACCGTTATCTAAATCAAATTCTTCAAATTCAACTTTTTGAGCATTGGCAGAAAATCCAACAACCATCAAAGAAGCCAAAAATAATAAGCATTTTTTCATTTTGAGTTTGTTTTAATTAATGTGAGTTTGTTTTAATTTTTTCAGATGTGTTATGAGTGTTTCATTTTAATGAAATGTTACACAATTTCCACAAAAATAGCGAATAGCATTGCTTTTTTAATGATTTTAAGGTTAAAAATATCTCGAAAAGAATCATTTTTGTATGCTACAGATTTCAATTTGAATTCATCTGTGTTTTCTGAAATGCTAAAAAACACGATAATCTATTGTAAAACGTAGAAAAACGTTTGTAGATTAATTAATTAGAATGTATATTTGCACCCGCTTTCTGAAGAGATAGCATGTATTTTAAACAAAATAATTAATAAAAACGTTACGCTATGTACGCAATTGTAGAGATAGCAGGGCATCAATTTAAAGTTGAAAAAGACCAAAAAGTTTTTGTTAACCGTTTAGCAACAGAAGAAGGTAAGAAAGTTTCTTTCGACAACGTTCTTTTAATTGGAGATGGTAACAATGTAACTTTAGGCGCCCCAGCTATAGACGGAGCACAAGTAAGTGCTAAAGTCTTAAAGCACCTTAAAGGTGACAAAGTGATAGTTTTCAAAAAGAAAAGAAGAAAAGGTTACCGTGTAAAAAACGGACACAGACAATCTTTATCTGAAATCGTAATCGAAAGCATCGTTGCTTCAGGAGCTAAGCCGACTAAAAAGGCTGAGCCAAAGAAAGAGGCTAAAAAAGCTGAACCAAAGAAAGCTGAGGCAAAAGCTGCTGCTCCAAAAGCAGAAGCTAAAAAAGCAGCACCTAAAGCTGCAGCAAAGAAAGCTACTGGTAAAGCTGACGATTTAAAGAAAATTGAAGGTATTGGACCAAAGATCGCGTCAACATTAGTTGAGGCAGGAATTGCAACATTTGCAGATTTGGCAAAAACTAAACCAGCAAAAATTTCTGAAATCATCGCAGGTGTTCGTGGAAATCACGTGACTGACACATGGCCAGAGCAAGCTCAATTAGCTGCTGATGGTAAGTGGGATGAGTTAAAGAAATGGCAAGACGAATTAGATGGTGGTAAAGCTTAATTGCTAAATCACTTAAGTATAACAATATAAAACCTTAAGACAATGGCTCATAAAAAAGGAGTAGGTAGTTCTAAAAACGGTAGAGAATCAGAATCGAAACGCTTAGGTGTAAAGATTTTTGGTGGACAAGCTGCAATAGCTGGTAACATTATCGTAAGACAAAGAGGTAATACACACCACCCAGGTGAAAATGTGTATGGAGGAAAAGACCACACTTTACACGCTAAAGTTGATGGTGTTGTAAAATTCACAAAGAAAAAAGACGGTAAGTCATTTGTTTCTGTTGAGCCTTTTGAAGCTTAATCGAAAAAGTTCTTCAAGAATTTTATCTCAAAATATTTAAAACCCATTCTAATTAGAATGGGTTTTTATTTATAGACTGTCATTCAGAGCGTAGCGATGAATCATTTATAAAAACTCAGATAATATGAGATTCTTCGCTGCGCTCTGAATGACATATGTTAATCCACTATCTTCATCTTCTTCAATAGAAAGCTGGCATTCATATTTTGACAAATACCTTTTTTGAGTTTGTAGTCGAAGTAGAGCTCATCGTTTACAATTTCAGCATCAAAATAATAGTTTTTGACGTCGTTCAATTCTTCAGAAATTTCACACAGACTTAAATCGTGTGTGGCGATGATGCCTGTTGCATTGCCAGCAACTAATTTTTCGACAAATTTTCGAGATCCTATGGCTTTATCAGTACTATTGGTGCCTTTTAATATTTCATCCAGAATGATAAAATAAGGTTCTTTATCAATAGCATCAACAATAAATTTTAAGCGTGTTAACTCTGAAAAGAAGTAACTACTATCATCAGTTAGCGAATCACTGGTACGCATACTTGTAATGAGCTTTACAGGAGAGTAGATGCTGGTTTCTGCACATACAGGCAAACCAACATTTGCCATGACGATATGTAATGATACTGTACGGAGAAATGTACTTTTTCCAGCCATATTGGCTCCAGTAACAATAAAGAACTGTTGATTATCAATAGTGAGATCACTATCAACTCGCTTATCAATATTAAGCAAAGGATGTCCTAGATTTTTAGCTTGAATTACAGGGGCTTCTTTAGAAATCTCAGGAAACACATGTGATGGATGATTAAATGCATAGTTTCCTAAACTATTGTAAGCGTCAAAAAATGACACGACTTCAAACCAGTCTTCGACTTTGTATGCATATTCTGAGATCCATTGCTCTACCTTATAGGTGTTTTTAATGTCTGAAAGTAAATATCCGTTGCCAAAAATTGCTCCAATAAGATTATTACGATTATCTAATGCATCTAAATGTTTTGAGAACTCAGTAAAGATGGTAGAAGCTTTTTTGCTTTCAGACCTAATCTGTTCTTGCTTTTTCTGAAGAAGTTCAGAGGAAAAGGTTTCGTTCTCAATTTGTAATAATAAGGAAGCATATTGTTTAAAAGTGTCTTTAGTTTTATCTGAATTGGCAGCCAGAACATTAATTTTCTTTAAATAACGTCCTGTTATTGCCAATCCAGCAAAAAGCCAATAGCCAAAAAATGCAATGTCTAGAACTTTAACTATTGCTAAAACCAACAAAATTAGAGAGACAATGGTAAATACCCATGGCAGCCATTTCATATATTTTGGGATGACATTTTTATGAGTCTTTAACCAATGAATTATTGCTAGAGCTGGTGTTTCTGTATTTATCAGACTGGCTGTTGCAGCATAAAGCTGAGTCCATTCTGTTTTTTGAGATAGTTCTTTTATGGCTTCCTGACGTTCTTTAATATTAGAGACATTATTTGCTTTTAAAGCATTAGCAAGCTGAACCTGTCCCTCCTTAGAACTTGTACGATTGATGTATTGAAAAAAAGATCCTATTCCGAAGAGATCAATATCTAAACTGTAAAAATGTTTAGGATCTTGAAATGTATCTCCTGAAATTCTATGATGAAAATCTCCTGAACTAATTTTGAGCTCCTCTTCGTTAATATTAACTAAGGCTTTATGGAGTTCTCGTTTTGATTTTGTGTCTGTATATTTTGATAAGAAAAAAATAAAAATAGCTAAACCTACAATTGTACAAGCTGCAACTGTTGACCAATTTGGAATTGTGAAGTAGATAACAATACCTGTAATTACAAACGTGAGTAATCGTAAAGTGCTTAATACTACTAATCGCTTTTGTAAATCACTAACCACTTGTTGATAGGTTTGTAATTTATCTTTATAAAATATATTTGGGTCTGTCATATTTAAATGTAAAATATAAAGAAACAAAAAATCCCAAGATTGCTCCTGAGATTTTTGTTTATTTAAGACGTATGTCTGTCGTTTTTATTTAGCCTTTAAGACTAGCTTTAAGGTACTCTTGATTCATTCGAGCAATGTTCTCTAATGAAATTCCTTTAGGACATTCTACTTCACATGCTCCAGTATTGGTACAGTTTCCAAACCCTTCTTCGTCCATTTGCTTCACCATGTTTAAAACACGATCTGTAGCTTCAACCTGTCCTTGTGGTAATAATGCAAATTGAGATACCTTAGCACCAACAAAGAGCATTGCACTCGAGTTTTTACATGTTGCAACACAAGCACCACAGCCAATACAAGTTGCAGCATCAAAGGCTTTATCTGCATGTTCCTTTTCAATAGGAATAGCATTAGCATCTTGTGTGTTTCCTGAAGTATTTACTGAAATAAATCCTCCAGCTTGTTGGATACGATCAAAAGCTGTTCGATCTACGATAAGATCTTTTACCACTGGAAACGCTTTAGCTCTCCATGGCTCAATATAAATGGTATCACCATCATTAAAACTACGCATATGTAATTGGCATGCTGTAATTTTAGTTTGTGGTCCATGAGCTCTACCATTGATATATAACGAACATGTACCGCAGATTCCTTCTCTACAATCGTGATCAAAGGCAACGGGTTCTTCTTGTTTTTCGATTAATTCTTGATTAAGCACATCAAGCATTTCCAAAAAAGACATATCTGGTGATACATCAGTAACATCGTAATCAACCATGCGTCCTTTTTCACTATCATTCTTCTGACGCCAGATTTTCAATTTTAAATTCATAGCTTGTTTTTTTATTTGTAACTTCTCTCTTTAACTTCAATATTCTCATAAGTCAACTGTTCTTTGTGATGTATAGCTTCACTTGGTTGACCTTTATATTCCCATGCTGATACATATTGATATTCAGGTTTTCTTAAAGCTTCACCGCTTTCAGTTTGATATTCTTCTCTAAAGTGTCCACCTGCAGATTCTTCACGTTCAAGAGCGTCTTTGGCAAATAATTCACCCAGCTCTAAAAAGTCTGCTACACGACCAGCTTTTGCTAGCTCTTCGTTGTATTCATTTTCTGTTCCTGGAACATAAACATCTTTATAGAACTCAGCTCTGAGTTCGGCAATTTCAGTAATAGCTGATTTAAGATCTTCAGCGTTACGTGCCATACCACATTTGTTCCACATAATTTTTCCTAAGCGTTTGTGGAAGTGATCAACAGATTTTGTTCCTTGATTGTTGACTAACTTATCAATATCATTTCGAACTTTTTTCTCAGCTTCATCAAATTCAGGTGAGTTTGTTGGAATAGTTCCAGTTCTAATATCATGAGCCAGATAATCACCAATAGTGTAAGGTAATACAAAGTATCCATCAGCTAATCCTTGCATTAATGCTGAAGCACCAAGTCGGTTAGCACCATGGTCAGAGAAGTTTGCTTCTCCAATGGCATATAAACCAGGAACAGTGGTCATTAAATTGTAATCTACCCAAAGTCCGCCCATTGTATAATGAACAGCAGGATAAATCATCATAGGAGTTTCATATGGATTTTGATCTACGATTTTCTCGTACATCTGGAATAAGTTTCCATATTTATTGGCAATAACTTCTTTACCTAGTTTTTGAACAAGTGCATTATCATTTTCATTGAGACCTTTAACGTGAGCTTGCTCTTTTCCGTAGCGTTCAATAGCGGCAGAAAAATCTAAATACACAGCTTCTCCAGTTTGATTTACACCATACCCAGCATCACAACGCTCTTTAGCTGCTCTTGATGCCACATCTCTAGGCACTAAGTTACCAAAGGCTGGATAACGACGCTCTAGGTAGTAATCTCTATCTTCTTCAGCAAGTTGAGTTGGTTTTAAGCTTCCGTTTCTAATAGCCTCAACATCTTTCATGTGTTTAGGCACCCAGATTCGTCCATCATTTCTTAACGACTCAGACATCAATGTTAATTTAGACTGATGATCTCCGGAAACAGGGATACAAGTTGGGTGAATTTGCGTATAGCAAGGATTTGCAAAAAAGGCACCGCGTTTGTGGGCTTTCCATGCAGCAGTAACGTTGCTACCCATAGCATAAGTTGATAAATAGAAAGCATTACCGTAACCACCTGTTCCAAGAACAACTGCATGAGCAGAATGACGTTCAATTTCACCAGTAACAAGATCACGAGCAATAATACCTCTGGCTTTTCCATCTACTATGACAACGTCTAACATTTCGTGACGTGTGTACATTTTTATTTTACCACGTCCAATTTGACGGTTCATAGCAGAATAAGCACCTAATAATAATTGCTGACCAGTTTGTCCTTTAGCGTAAAAAGTACGTGATACTAGTACACCTCCAAACGATCGGTTATCTAAAAGCCCTCCATATTCTCTTGCAAAAGGGACACCTTGTGCCACACATTGATCAATAATATTTGTAGAGACTTCTGCTAAACGGTATACGTTGGCTTCTCGTGAACGATAATCGCCTCCTTTTACAGTGTCATAGAATAATCTATAAGTTGAATCTCCGTCACCTTGGTAGTTTTTTGCAGCGTTAATTCCTCCTTGGGCAGCAATTGAGTGTGCACGTCTTGGAGAATCCTGAAAGCAAAATGCTTTTACATTGTAACCTAATTCTGCTAAGGTTGCTGCAGCCGAACCACCTGCTAAACCAGTTCCAACAATGATTACATCTATGAGACGTTTGTTAGCTGGGTTAACAAGATTGATTTCGTTTTTATGATTAGTCCACTTTTCTGCCAGTGGTCCTTTAGGTATTTTAGAATCTAAAGCCATATTTAGATGTGTTTTTTAGTGATTAAAATGATGGAATAATGCAATGAAAATGAATCCTAATGGAACAGCAATTGAATATACTTTTCCAAATCCCTTTAATCCTTTTGTGTATTTATTATTTGCTCCAACAGATTGGAACGAAGAATTAAAACCATGTAAAAGGTGAAGTGCTAAGAACACAAAACCTATACAGTATAGTGCGACTCTCCAGATAGGCTCAAATTTATGAACCAATTCTTCATAGTACCTGTAACCGCTATCAGCAACATTAGGGTCTACTAATCCTGACATGTCACCAGCAATGTACTTGGTGTTTATTTCTGGAATCCAGAAATCAATAAAATGAATAACAAGAAATACCAGAATAAAACCTCCACTCCAGATCATGTTTCTACTCATCCACGTAGAGTTACCAGATGGACTATTTTTTGCATATCCAACAGCACGTGCTCTGTTGTTTTTGATTTCCAATACAAATCCCATTACAAAATGGAAAATCACACCAAAGATTAATACAGGTTGCAGTAGGTATTGAATGACCCAAAATGTTCCCATAAAGTGCGAAACATCATTAAATGTGTCAGGACTGAATACCGAAAGGATGTTAATTGCAAAATGTTGTAAAATGAAAATCATGAGGAAGAGTGCCGAAAGTGCCATGGCAAACTTTCTTCCTATCGACGAATTAAAAATTCCGCTCATTATAATTGTAGTTAATTATTTGTACAACAAAGATAGTGTAGATAGCACTGTACTACAAATTTTCGCTTTTATTTTAGTTATTTAGAATGGGTATAATTAAAAGTTGAATCTCGGATTTACAATTGAATTGTATATAGAGCCAAACTGATAGCTAAAACCAAGACTTACAAAATAATTGTAACCTGATTGCAATTGTTGTTGTTGAAGCAGTAGCTCTTCAAGCGATATGTCACCTGCTGGAAGATTAATTTGATCTCTTGTAATTCTGTAACTTCCACTTACATTAAAATTAAATCCCTTAAATATTCGGATGTTAGCGCCTAGGAAAAAACCAAAAGAGTGCAATGATGTATCGTGTAAATATTGATTAAAAGAAGCTTCTCCGTTAATGTTTCCCCATTCTTGTCTGAAACTCCCTCCTAATAAAAATGAATGTTGAAATAGCAGCTCTTTTTCTTCAGCAAAAACTGTTCGTTCAATATAGTCGTTGAATACCATTCCGTTTCTGTAGGATACAATGAGTTGTTTTTTTGCAGATTCTGCATATCTAAAGAAGTTGTATTCTAAGGCAGGTCTAAGTCTCCAAAATAAATCGTAATTGCTAAATGTTGAGGTGCCGATATTTCCGAAGACACCATAAGACCAATGATCGTTGATGCTTATTACATCACTTATATTAAGAGATTTATTATTGTTGATGGCTACAATATCTTCACCATCAAAAGTAAATACCGATTTATTTTCACCGAAATTAGCTCTGAAAGAAAATTTATTTTTTTCAGTCACACGTCGTGCTGAAAGGTTAACATTGAGTCTGCTAAATGTGTTAGACTCTTGTCCGTCAAAAAAGCCATTGGCTCCTACTCTGAACACCCAGTAATTCCAGGGGTCTTTTTCAACAACATCTGTGGTTTCATCCTCAGGACTTGGAACAGAGACAGTCACATCAGATAGATTATCATTAGCAATCCAAAAACGAACTAACCCAAGTTTAATGTACTCCAATGTGCGTCTTCGTTCATCATCGCGTGTCATGTTAGAATCTGTTGAAAACTTTAACTTGTAGTTGATGTTTTCAAATTCATTTTTACCAATAAAATCAATTTCATAGAGTCGTCCTCCGCTTCCATTTCTTTGAGTTACAAAAAAGAGGTGAACATCACTAAGTCCTTGATCTCTTACAAATTGCACATTACCTAGATTTTGTCGCATGTAAGTATTATCACATACATTACAATCGAGAAATATTTTGAGATCATTGTTCAAATTATCTTGTGAAAACACAAAAGAAGTGATGAACAATGCTATAAGTAGTAAGGCGGACTTTAGCATAGTTGATTTTAGTTAGTGTGCAAATATGATATATTAAAATGTAATAGTCTTCCTGATTTAAAAACTTTTAAGTGTATGTAACTGATGATAAAACTAACAAGCGTATTATAGATAAGTGTCAAAAAAGTGTAAAAGAAATGTCAATCTTTTAGAACACATTCTTTTTTTTTGACTTAAAAATAATGGACTTAGTTTTAGTGAAACATATTATTCTGATACTATAGGAATTAATCCTCTTAGTCCCATATCGACAACTTGTTCTCCTGCTTCTGGCTCGTATTTACCATCTGTGTTAACTTCTGTCCATTCGAAACTATTATTTATTGAAAATGATAAGGTCACAGTAATATCTTGTGTTTCATTGCCTGTAATTGTAAACCCATTCTCAAATTCACCTGTTACTACACATGAACCTTGTGGAATAGGCGAGGAGTCAAATAGAGGATTTGGAACAGTAGTTGCTCCTTCTGGTGCCTGACCTTGAGTTGTAAAGCCCAAAGCTTCAAAAGCCCAAAATCCCTGAGCTCTATTGCCATTAACAGCAATAGTGTTTCCGTTGAGATCAAAAGAAGAAATATAAGAATTATAGCCAACAAAACTCGCCAAGGTTCCAGTAATGTCTTGATTGTTAACACGTAAATCAATATTGCCTTCCTGATAGGCTAAAGACACTCTTACCCATTCGTAACTCCCTGAAGACACTTCACTAAGCGGAATAGTTAAAAATGTATCATTATTACCTGCAAATATTGAATTTTGAAAATGTATTGCTTGTGCACCACCAGCAGTAGTTTCATCTCCTTCAAAAATAATTTCACCTGTACCAAGCGCAGTTGTTGCTGTTGGTGCAAATTCAATATAGTTGGCACTCATACGATTTATTGTAGGTGTTTGAGCAGCATTACCTTGAGCCACTGAAACTGGCTGACCAAGATTTCCCAGACGCTCCTGATCAGGGTCAAATTTTAATTTAATAATCAAGTTAGGTGTTGCTGTTTGTAGTGTATCATCCTGATTATCACTACAAGACAAAAGTAGTCCCAGAAACAGAAGTGTAAGTAATTTAAAAGCTTTCATTAATTAAGAGTTTGTATTATAACTCAAATATTATTAAAAAATTATAAGATTAGGACTTATCTAATGCATTTAGATTTTTATTGAACATATCTTTATAGTATTCGTAGTTTTCAGAATCATAATTGCTTTTTGTTTTTTCTAGAACATCTATCGCTTTTTTATAAAACACTTTAGCTTGCTTCATGTCACCTGATTTTGCAAGAGCTTCGGCTTTGCTATCGTAAATATTAGCATCATCTGGATATAACTCAATGGCCCAATTAAAAACTTTTAAAGCTTCATCTGTTTTGTCCAGAGCTAAACAGTCATACCCAAAACTATTAATTTCGTTTATTGATGGCAACACCTTATAATTTGCCCATTCAGACAAATTATTGTAAAATAGTTTTAGGTCTTTAACAAATGGTTGTGAGGCGTCATCAATAAGTGTTTTCTTTTTGTCTTCGGAAATCGTCCAGATTTTAGCCATTTCCTGAAACCCTTTACTAATTGTAAACAAAGGTGTGGTACTATGGTTTTCACCATCCATAACCGTGTAGTAATACATCAATTCTTTTGGATTGTGATATTTGATTACACGATCTAATTTTTCAGCAGAACTTCTAAATCTATTTTCCATACTACCTATAGTTCCTGCAGACATATAGATAAATTTCTTCATAGATGCATTTGATTTAAAGTAGTTGTCAAAACGAGTGACGATCTGCTCATAATCGTAAGACAAGTTTGGGCTAATAGCAATTACAGCTTGAAAAAAGTCTGGTCGAGAGAGTAAGGCGTTGAGTACAAATGTGCCTCCTAACGAATGACCAATAGCTAATTTAAATGGTTCTACCCTGTAATTGTTTTCAACCAATGGGAATACTTCTTTTTCCAGATGATCTTCTAAAAGCTGGGCTTGTCCTATTTCTGTATCTCCCCAATCTTTTTTAGTTCTCTCATCTGCATACATAGGTGTAAATTCTCGCGACCTGTAGGTAGTTTTAATACCAATAATAATGTATTCGTTAAGCTCACCCATTTGCGACATATAATCCATTGTGCCGCTGGTCATATCAAAAAAAGCATCAAACTGGCCGTCAAACAAATAAATGCTTGGATACTTTTGTGTGTTATTTTCAGTATAAGAAAAGGGTACAAATACACGGATTTCGCGTTCTGATTCAAAAACTTTTGAGTCTATCTTATGAGTTTTAGAAACTCCAGAGTACTCTTGGGCATTAGCTATTAGACAAGAGAAAATAAAAATAGCGAACAAGGATAAACGTTTCATAATGTTGTTTTTTGATATTGAACATTACAAATGTAAGTGGGTAAATGCATTAAAAATTGTAAAAATGGGACATTACACTATTTTGAATTTAATACTGTCCAAAAGGTATCTTCAGATCCCAGGTGAGATAAGTTACCAAAAAATTGTTTGGGATTAAAGCCAGTTACTTTTTTAAAATGTTTTATAAAATCAGATTGATCATAGTAATCATTTTGATAAGCTAGATCAGTTAATGCAGGTTTCTGTTTTTGATAGATGTCGATGGCTTTTCTAAATTTTATCAAATTAGAAAACTCCTTTGGAGCACAGTTGAGGTGCTTTTTGAATAAACGCTGTAGCGTTTTTCTGCTAATGTTTAATGTTTCCGAGATTTCTGAGACTCCGAGATGACTATCAAACATAAGATCTATAGCCTTTAATAGTCTTTGGTCTTTGAACGGTTGAATCCTGGCGTCAAAAAAACAATCTAGTTCATAGACTTTTTCTTTGGGATCAGAAAGCGCATAGACCTGCTCCAAGGTTTTGTTTAGCTCATTTCCGAAGTAATCAAAATCAGATTTTGGATCTTCAGTAACAATTGCACTCAACGACTCAGATATAAAATTATTAATACCTAAAGGCTGAAACACAATACCTATCTTATCAAAAGGTGCATGGATCTTTCCAATTCTACTTTGAGAATGAATCCCTGTGTAAATGATTTCTAAGGCTTTTTTTGAATTTGGAGTTACGGTAGATCTATTATCTGAAAAGGAAATTTTAGAGTGTTTGTAAACCGTTATAGCATTTCTAAAATGTGGATAAAAGATGTATTCTTTTGTATAATTTTTTTCTTCTGATGTATTAAAATAGTAGTAAGCAATATACTTACGAAGCGTATCTAATTTTGGTTTAATGGTTATGTAGGTTTCATCAACCATCTTTTATTCTTTTGAAACCGTTGGACTTCCCGTTATTTTTTAATCTGAAAGTCCAACGGTTTTTATTTTACTTCAAACGTCGTTTTTTCATCGCCAATTTGAATTGTATATATGCCTTTAGGCACATAATATTTGTCATTTTTAGCTTTATTAATGTCTATACTAGAGTTCTCTTTAAGTAGTGCTTTCCGTCCTTTTTCTGTAAGTGTTAGATCATAACTTGTATAATTGAACCCTTTGTCGGCATTAACTTTCATCTCATTTAATAATGCCCCTTTTTCAGACAATACTTTAATGGTTTTTTCTTCGGAAACATTAGAATAAAAAGTTATATCAACTTCTGGTTCATACGGATCAAACCATTTGCTCCATGCACTTCCCCATCGTGACGAATATCTAGTGTCATAGATTTTGAATACCGTTTCAGATTTAGATCTCATAGTCTCGTTCATTTGCTGAAGAGGTGCAATATCGGTTTGGTAAATACTTCGTCCGTGAGTACCAAGTAATAAGTGTTTGGCATCTGCCTGAACCACAATATCGTGCACAGCAACATTAGGTAATCCATTGCTAAATGCTTCCCAACTATCCCCTTGATCGAATGAGACATAAGCGCCATTGTCTGTTCCCAGATACAGTACATTTTCGTTTTCAGGATCTTCTTTAATAACATTTACAGGAGACGCAGGAATATTTGAACTTATACTTTTCCAGGTTTGTCCGTAGTCATTACTCATATAAGCATAGACTTTGAAATCATCCCAACGATAACCGTTAAGTGTTGCATATACGCGTTCTTTTTTATGTTGAGATGCTACCAAACGACTCACCCAAAGATCTTTGGGTAGTGTGTTAGAAATATTAGACCAGCTTCCACCACCATCTTTTGTAACATGTATTAAGCCGTCATCACTTCCTGTGTAAATTAATCCGAACTGAAATGGAGATTCGCTAATGGTTGTTAAAGTTCCATAGGCTACATTTCCTTTTTTTCCACCATTGGTCAAATCATCACTAATAGCAGTGAAGTCATCACCTTGATTCATAGAACGCATTAATTTGTTGCCACCTAAGTATAGGATATCCTGATTGTGAGATGATAACAGGATTGGTGTTTGCCAATTAAAACGATAAGGGTTTTCTCCTAATTTATGTTTTGGTTGAATGTATCTTTGGTCTTGAGTTTCGAGGTTTAATCTGTAGTAATTTCCAAATTGAAACCCAGTATATACAATGTTGTTATTTCTACTGTCTATTTGTATTTGCATACCATCACCACCCATGATACTTTTCCATGGATATTGACCATTTTGATGCCAGCTTTTGTTTTCTGGAGAACCGTAGGCACCAACCCAAACACCATTATCTTGTAAACCTCCATAGATGTTATAAGGTTTTGCATTATCTACATTGATGGCATAAAACTGTCCTACAGAAGGCGAGTTGTTCTTAATCCAATTTTCACCATCATCATAAGTGATATTGACACCACCATCATTGCCGTTGATCAAATGATCTGGATTTTTAGGATTGATCCAAAGCGCGTGGTGATCGGCATGTACATTTTCAGCACTTATTGAAGTGAAAGTTTTACCTCCATCTTTTGATTTTACGATTGGAACACCATAAATGTAAATATGATCTGCATTATTTGGTGCTACATAAATGTGTCCGAAATAATACCCATAACTGTAATAGATGTCGTCTAAATAGTCATCATGTGTTTTTTTCCAGGTGATGCCTCCGTCTGTACTTTTGTAAACCTCGGTTCCAATAACAGGCGTATCAAACAACATAGAATTAGCGTCTTCAAGGTATTTAGCAAGATCGATAGGTTCTACATTTCCACTACGCACCATTTGTTTAACGTTATCTGCTCTATATTTCTCTTGGAAACCATTTGTTTTTAAATACGCGTTAAGCTTTTTGTTGTCAAGTGCTAAAAATGATTCGGTGGTCATTGATTTGAAATCGTCTTTATTCAAGGTATTTGATTGTTCCTTTTTGTCTTCGGAAACTCTACGGAATTGACTATCGTGAACGGCATACACAACATTGTCATCATAAATCGCTAAGCCAATTCTTCCAACACCTTGACCTGTTGGGAAACCGCTGTTTTCAGTTGAAACTTTAGTCCATGTGTTACCAGCATCTGTACTTTTATAAATTCCTGAATTATTTCCGCTGCCATCAAAATTCCAAGCTTTTCTGTCTTTGGTCCATGACGATGCAAACATCACATTGTAATTGTTAGGATTGGTTTGAACATCGATAATACCACTCATATTATCAACAAAAAGTTTTTGAGACCAAGTCTTACCTCCATCTGTGGTTTTGTATATCCCACGCTCCTGATTTGGAGAATATAGATGTCCAGTAACTCCAACAACAACTTCATCAGGATTATTTGGGTTGATCAAAATACGACCAATATGGTGAGAATCTTTTAATCCCATATTTTGCCAGGTCTCACCATTATCTGTAGATTTTAGGATCCCAATTCCTGCATAGCTGGATCTGGAACTATTATTTTCTCCTGTACCTACCCAAATGGTTTTACTGTTCCAATCTACAGCGATGTCGCCAACATTTTGAGTGTCTGAAGTGTCAAGAATTGGTGAAAAAGTTGTACCATTATTAGTTGTGTGCCACACACCTCCAGAGGCATATCCAACATAGAATTCAGTTGGATTATCTGGATTTACAGCCAGATCTACAACACGACCACTCATGATGGTTGGCCCCATGTTTTTAAAGGCTACATTTTTGACAAGAGATGACTTAACAAGTTGCTCTTTTTTATTGAGAGCATCCTCAATAATTTGTGCTGATGTTGATGGTTGTTGTGCGTTTAGAAGTAAAGAGGCACCTAAAAAAAGATAGCAAATATGTTTTAACATGATGGTTGATTTTAATGTGCACTAAAGGTAATAAATATAGATGACGGACTTGTCAGAAATTTATAGTAGCGATAACCTTACTTATAAATTTTGTGTAAAAATGTTAATTAAATTGAATAATATTTATTTTTTTAACTAAAAAATTCACTACTTTTCAAAATATTAACTAATAACTTTATTGAAAATGGAAGAGTATTTACCTTTAATTATCCAATTAGTAAGTGGAGCCGTTGGCGGAAACTTAGCTGGATCCCTTATGAAAAAGTTTTCTTTAGGAACCCTTGGTAACTCAATTTTAGGCATTTTAGGAGGCGGACTTGGTGGTCAGCTTTTAGGTATGCTAGTTGGAGGTGCCGAAGCAGCAGAAGCTTCAACAAGTATGGACCTATCAAGTATCCTTGGCAGTGTTGCAGGAGGTGGTGTAGGAGGAGGCGTTCTCATGGCTATAGTGGGAATGATAAAGAAAGCTATGAGTAAATAGCTTACTAGTATATCTTAGATAAAAGGTGTTCAATATTATTTTGAACACCTTTTTCTTTTCTATAATCTACTTATCTTTACCATCATAAAATATGACTTATGAAATATCACAAAATAGATCGCAACTTGTTTGTCAAAAATCGTAAAAACTTCATGTCTAAAATGAAACCTGGTAGTTTAGCGGTTTTTAATTCTAATGACATATACCCTATAAGTGCTGATAGCACAATGCCGTTTGAACAGCATCGCGATATATTTTATTTGAGTGGTGTAGACCAGGAGGAAAGTATTTTGGTGTTATTTCCCGATTGTCCAAAAGCACACCATCGTGAAATCTTATTTTTAAAAGAGACCAATGAACATATTGCTGTTTGGGAAGGTGAAAAATTAACAAAAGATGCCGCTTTTGAAACCAGTGGGATAAAAACCGTGTATTGGCTTCAGGATATGGAAAAAATCATGTTTGAACTTATGACCCAATGCGATACAGTTTATATTAATACTAATGAGCATTATCGCGCTTCGGTAGAAACTGAAACGCGTGAAGACCGATATACTAAGTGGCTAAAAGATAAATATCCAGCACATGCTGTAGCAAAAAGTAATCCTATCTTACAACGCTTACGCTCAGTTAAAGATCAGATTGAATTAGACCTTTTGCAACAAGCTTGTGACATTACTGAAAAAGGCTTTCGTCGCGTATTGAATTTTGTAAAGCCTGATGTTTGGGAGTTTGAGATTGAAGCTGAATTTATGCATGAATTTTTACGTAACCGATCAAAGAAATTTGCATACACACCAATCATAGCAAGTGGTAATAATGCCAATGTCTTACACTATATTGAAAACAACCAACAGTGTAAGACTGGAGACCTCATTCTTATGGATATAGGTGCAGAATACGCTAACTACTCTAGCGATATGTCTCGTACCATTCCTGTATCCGGACGATTTACCGACCGTCAAAAAGAGGTGTATAATGCGGTGAATCGCGTAAAGAATGAAGCTACAAAACTATTAGTTCCTGGAACACTCTGGGCCGACTATCATGTTGAGGTTGGAAAACTGATGACTTCGGAATTGCTCGGACTTGGATTATTAGACAAAGCCGATGTTCAAAATGAAAACAAGGATTGGCCAGCTTATAAGAAGTATTTCATGCATGGCACGTCTCATCATATGGGACTAGACACACATGATTATGGGATTTTGACTGAACCTATGCAAGCCAATATGGTATTTACTGTAGAGCCTGGAATTTATATTCCAGATGAAGGTTTTGGTATTCGTTTAGAAGATGATGTGGTCATACAGGAAAAAGGAGAACCATTTAATCTCATGCGAAATATTCCAATTGAAGCTGAAGAGATTGAGGAACTGATGAATGGGTAATTAAATCAGTTGAGATATTTAGAAGTCTAAAGTGTGAACTTTAGGCTTTTCTATTTCCAACCAATCCAACTCCCAAACAAGTCAGGAGCGCAGGCAATACCCAACCCAGACTATGTTGGGCTAAAGGAATATAACCGATAAGTGTTTTTAGACCTTCCGACGGACGTATGAAACCAATCACATCTGGAATGCTAAAAATAAAAGTGACTATAACCACAGCTCTAAACACCAATGGTGTTGAGAATTGTTTAGGTAATACATTGAGTAAGATCAAAACAATTGTAATTGGATAAATTAATAGTAACACAGGCACAGCGAATAGTATTATGGAGTTGAAATCCAACTGACCAACAACAACACCTAACACACAGGCAATAACAGCTGTGGTAATATATACGGATTGAGAATTGCCTAACAAGCCTTTAAAATAGTCGGCTGTTCCAGCAATAATTCCTACTGCTGTGGTGAAACAAGCTAGCGAAATAAGTATACTTAATACTGTGTTTCCAAAAGTTCCTAAGGAAGCAATACTGATACCTCTAAGCAAATTAGCGCGTTGCATGTCACTGCTCAGTTCTTCGTTGATATTAATTTCAGAACCGTAATACGCCCCAACCGAAATGAGTCCGGCATAAATAATAAATAGTCCGAAACCAGCAATCCATCCCGATTTTGCGATTAATACTTTTTTGTCTTCAAAACTACCTTGATGGCGCATGTTGATAGAGATGATAATTACAGCTCCAACAACGACAGCTCCAATAGCATCAAAGGTTTGATAACCTTCTAAGATTCCAGCAACAACTGGTGTGTCAAATTGTGATGTGCTCGTAAGCATTTCCGAAGAAAAGAGTCCGATGCCTATCACCAACAAAAGCATAATTACAATTAGAGGTGTTAGGAATTTACCAATAAAACTTAATATTTTAGAGCGATTGAGCACAAATACCAAAACCAATGCAAAGTAGATAGCGCTGGTTAGTACCGGACTTGTGCCAAACGATGGATGAATGGCAATTTCGTGCGTAGCGGCTGCAGTTCTTGGTGAAGGTATAGCTACTGCAATAACATAAATAAGGATACAGTATATGAGACTAAACTGAGGCGACACTTTTTTTCCAAAGTCATATAAGGTCCCTTGAAGTTTAGCATGTGCTAAAATTCCAATAATTGGAATCACTACAGCAGTGATCATAAACCCTATGGCTACCCAAAACCAGTTATCTCCTGCATTGTAGCCCAAAAGTGGTGGAAGGAGTAAGTTTCCTGCTCCAAAAAATAGGGAAAATAATGCAAAGCTTGTTATAAAAAGTTCTTTTCTTGAATTCAATTAGTTGGTCTTTTTTAGGTTGAGGTCGTGAAAATCAAAACTGAAATCTGTAATGGGTGCAATGTATTTCATTTTGGCTCCAGTAGCGTTTCCAGATTCGTCAAAAGTAAACAAAACAAAAACATCGGCATCGTAGCTTCGGTTGTTCCATTTAGCTACATATGTTGTTGGGTTGTATGGGAGTAATTCTCCAGTAAGGTAAGGAGAGCGTTCGCATGTTATGGTATAACTATTTCCGTTGTGAGAAATCATAATATTTCCAAACCAATTATCTGTGTAAGTTCCCGTAATTTGAGATGGTTTTGGAAGATCAGTTTGTGTTTTAGCAGTTTCAATCTTAGTATATACATCTACTTTAATACTGTCATTATATTTTAAATAATCTGTATGTCTCTTGCCATAACGTTGTAACCAATCTCTATTGTCATAACCTAAATAACTATCTTTTATGGTATTGGTAATGGTGTTGAATGCCGAACCAACCATTTGGTTAGTAAGCACTACAATGGCCAGATCCAAATCAGGAATCATAGTAAATTGTGTCACAGTTCCAATAAGTCCTCCAGTGTGGTAGACTTGTTTGTAACCTCCTTTAACATCGGTTAAAAACCAGCCTAGTCCATAACCTCGAAAATTAGAATTGTACCAATCTCCCTTTCTAACTCGTAATGGCGTTTGAAGTTGCCAAAGTTCATGAAGTTGTTCAGAGCTAATGAGACGTTGTCCATCAGCCGTCACACCATCATTCATTAAAAACTTTGCCCAAGTCAGCATATCAACTACATTACTCATAATACCGCCTGCTGGATTTGCTGTTTCACTCCAATCATGAGGGATTTGAATCACCTTACCATCAGCTCTGGTATGTGCATCGATAATATTTGATCTATCGGAAACACGATTATAAGACGCTTTACTGCTGCTCATGCCCACAGGTGCCATGATTCTGGTTTCAATAAAATCTTCCCATGATAATCCGCTTACGCGTTTTAAAACTTCGCCAGCTATGATAAACATATTGTTGTTATACTGAAATTGGCTTCTAAAAGAACTTTCAGGTTTTAGATGTTTGACATTGGCTATGATATCATTGGTATCAAAATTATTACCTTCAGGAAAGAACATCAAATCTCCAGCGCCAAGACCAAGTCCGCTTCTGTGCGTGACAAGATCTCTAACTGTAAAATGTTCGGTTACCCATGGGTCGTGTAATTGAAATTCAGGAATATATTTTCTAACGGGATCATCCCATTTGAGTTGTCCCTCATCAACCAACATTGCTAATGCAAAACAGGTAAATCCCTTACTGTTTGAAGCTACACCAACTAAGGTGTTCGCATTCATGTCTTTGTTTGTAGTTAGAGACCGCACTCCATGTCCTTTTGTATATATGAGTTCTCCGTCTTTTAAAACACCTACAGAGATGCCTGGTACATCAAAGGTGGTTAAAGTTTTCTGAATTAATTCATCTAATTTCTGTTCTTCAATTTGAGCGTTGGCAGTTAGAAATGAAACAAGCAAAACAAACAGAATGCATCTTTTTAAGATCATGAGATGTAATTTAGAGATTGTGTTCAAATATAATAAATACTTATGCATGTTTCTGGTTTGAATCAGCTATTCAAATAGTATCTTTGTAGTCTATGGTTTTACACTACAAAAACACACCTGTATTTTACAAAGACGACGGACGAGGAGACGTTGTTCTACTACTTCATGGCTTTCTTGAAAATTCAAGTATGTGGGACAATTTAAAACCTATTATTAAAGAAACTCATAGAGTCGTTACAGTTGACCTTTTGGGTCACGGACAAACAGGCTGTTTGGGATATATTCATACCATGGAAGACATGGCTAATGCGGTTTTTGCAGTCCTTGATCATTTAAAAATTAAAAATTTTACAGTGGTTGGGCATTCGATGGGAGGTTATGTAGCTCTGGCATTAGCCAAGAAGACGCCCAAGTCTATTAATGGATTGTGCTTAATGAACTCTACTTACATCGCTGATGATACAGAGCGTAAAACTATTCGTGAACGCGCTAATGAAATGGCCAAGATTAATTTTGAAAGTGTTGTTCGGCTATCGTTTACTAATTTGTTTTCTTCGGAAAGTAGAATAACCTACAAAGACGAGATGGAAGCGGCATTAACAATTGCATTACAAACATCGCTTCAAGGTTATATAGCAGCTCAGAAAGGGATGAGTGCGAGATTTGATGCATTTGAGTTTTTTAAAACTTTAAAAGCGAAGAAACTTATAATCATTGGACGAAAAGATCCAATAATACATTACGACCGTATATTAAAAGATACAGATGGAACTGATATTGTTTGTGAAGCATTAGCTTATGGGCATATGAGTCATATTGAAAATAAATCAGAATTATCTTACATTATAAATCACTTTGTCGAATAAAAATACTTTTAGACGCATTTAACAACTTTTTTTTCTAAGTTTATAGTCCCCAAATCTAACAGCCATGAAAAAAACTACAAAGACTACAGGTCCGTTAAAAATTTACTGCGATATTTTTGGACACAATTATGAGATGACTAAAAAGGTAACATCTCATGTAAAAGAGTATACTTGTAAATGTTGTAAACGTCAATTAACTACAAGTGGAAATGGTAAGCTCACTGAACTGACACCAAAGTACAAAGAAATAAATGCCATTTTAGAAGATATTTATACACGTAGAATGTCTCGTTTAAAGAAGAAAACACTCAGTTCGTCGATATATTAGCGTAAAATCTTACCTTATTACATGGTTTTCATATATTTAGACATCCTCTAAATTAATAACTAAAAACCATAAATAGGTGAAAAGTCTCTACTGCACAATTTTTGGACATCAATACGAAGTCTCAAAACACATTACTTATCACGTTAAAGAATACAAATGTTCGCATTGTAAATCTCAGGTTACCACAAATGGAAATGGTGGTCTTACACCTTTAACTCCGAAATACAAAGAAATCAATTCGGTATTAGAACGTATTCATAACAGACGCGTCTGTAGAATAAAAAATAAAGAACTTGCAAAAGCCAATGATGAGGCTTTGTTAGACTTTAGTCCTCATTTTTCATAGCATTCCACCCTTTAGCAATAATTGGTATCGCTTGTTCTCCTCTGGTAATAAGTAGTGTTCCCCTGTCCTTTTCAGTCATATAACCAATCACAGTCAGATTAGGATTTCCTTTAATCTTTGGGAAATCATCCTGAGAGATGGTCATTAATAACTCATAATCTTCTCCACCATTAAGTGCAATGGTAGTGCTATCGATATTAAATTCTTCACAAGTTGAAATCACCTGAGGGTCCAAAGGAATCTTATTCTCATAGATTTCTACACCCAAATCACTGTGTTTACATAAATGTAATACCTCAGATGATAGTCCGTCACTAATGTCAATCATTGACGTTGGTTTTACCTCTAGTTTATCAAGAAGTTCAATAATATCTTTTCTGGCCTCTGGTTTTAATTGACGTTCCACAATATAGGTGTACGGACTAAGGTCAGGTTGATTTTGAGGATTGACTTTGAAGACTTCCTTTTCGCGTTCTAAGACCTGTAATCCCATATAGGCTGCGCCTAAATCTCCAGTCACAACCAATAGATCATTTGGTTTAGCGCCAGATCTATAAACGAGTTTATCTTTTTTAGCGGTTCCAATTGCTGTAATAGAAATAATCAAACCAGTGGTTGATGAAGTCGTATCTCCTCCAACAACATCAATATTGTAGAGCTTTGCAGCAGTTTCTATTCCTGCATACAAATCTTCTAAAGCTTCAAGTGGAAAACGATTGGATACTGCAATAGACACTGTTATTTGTGTGGCATTGGCGTTCATAGCGTAGACATCACTTAAATTGACCATTACTGCTTTATAGCCAAGATGTTTGAGTGGTACGTAGCTTAGATCGAAATGTACATTTTCAATAAGCAGATCGGTTGTAACAACAACTTGACTGGACTCAAAATCCAGTACAGCTGCGTCATCTCCAATACTTTTAATTGTAGATGTTTGTTTGATTTCAAAATTTCTGGTGAGATGGTCAATAAGTCCAAACTCTCCAAGCTCTTCTAATGAGGTACGCTGTGGATTTTTATCTTCTATCATACTGCAAAAATAGTAGCTTTTTTGAAGAGATACATTGATAACTCTGTTTTTTTACGGATGATCGAAATGAATAAGTATGCATTTCAACGAAAAAATAAGTATTTTATCGGTGTTTTGGATTTATTTTTCTAAGTTAGCAATCCCAAATCTTTTTAACCTACTATGCAAGCCACAATAACCAACGAGTTACCATGCTCAGTTTTTGGACATAATTTAGAACGCTCATCTTCAGGAATTTCAAATTCTAATGAGTTGTTTTGCAAGACCTGTAATTCTAAAGTAGCAATTGATGCTCAAGGAGAATTCCAAAATTTTCCTATTCAGAATCGTAGTATTAAGGTGGCATTGCGACAATTATTTCTTCTTGGGAGCCAATATTCACGCAAGCAGCTTTCAGTTTAAAATTACTTATTTATCTAATTTCGTTTAATCATTTGTAGATCTTATAATCTTCATAATGAGATTCTATGTTATTATTTGCTAATATAATGTTAGGAGCTATGGATTAAGGCTACTTATGTCTTATATTTGCACTCTATTTAGATAAAATCTATATAAGACATGATTAAAGTATCAGAATCAGCAAAAAAGAAAGTCATCGAGTTGATGACTGAAGATGGCTTTAGCACTGCAACCGACTTTATAAGAGTTGGAGTGAAGAGCGGTGGATGCTCTGGTTTGTCATATGATTTGAAGTTTGACAAAGAACAAAAAGAAGATGATAAAGTCTTTGAGGACAATGGTGTTAAGATCATTGTTGATAAAAAGAGTTTTTTATACTTAATAGGAACAACTCTAGAATATTCAGGTGGCTTAAATGGTGCTGGATTTGTATTTAATAACCCTAATGCCAACCGAACTTGTGGTTGTGGCGAATCATTCTCACTTTAAAAAAGATTTATGAGTAAGTATACTGAAGACGATTTAAGAGAAGAATTAAAGACCAAAGAATACGAATATGGTTTTTATACAGATATTGAGTCTGATACCTTTCCTAATGGGCTGAATGAAGATATTGTTCGCGCTATTTCTAAGAAGAAAGAGGAGCCAGACTGGATGACTGAATGGCGATTAGAAGCATTTCGCGTTTGGAAAGAAATGGCTGAGCCTGAGTGGGCAAATGTACATTACGAAAAACCAGATTTTCAGGCAATCTCTTATTACTCTGCTCCTAATAGTAAACCTAAATACGATAGCTTAGACGAAGTAGATCCTGAGCTTTTAGCCACTTTTGAAAAATTAGGAATTTCTTTGGATGAGCAGAAAAAATTAGCAGGTGTTGCCATGGATGTTGTAGTAGATTCTGTTTCAGTAGCTACAACTTTCAAAAAGACACTAGGAGAAAAAGGAATCATTTTTATGAGCATCTCCGAAGCTATTAAAGAGCATCCTGAACTCGTCAAAAAATACATTGGAACTGTAGTTCCTCAGAAAGATAATTTCTATGCTGCTTTAAATAGTGCAGTATTTAGTGATGGTAGCTTTTGTTACATTCCAAAAGGGGTTAGATGTCCTATGGAACTGTCCACATACTTTAGAATCAATCAGGCTGGAACAGGTCAGTTTGAAAGAACATTGGTTATTGCAGACGAAGGTAGTTATGTAAGTTATTTGGAAGGATGTACTGCTCCTAGTAGAGATGAAAATCAATTGCATGCAGCTGTTGTAGAATTAATCGCCTTAGACGATGCGGAAATAAAATACTCTACAGTTCAAAATTGGTACCCTGGAAATGCCGAAGGTAAAGGTGGTGTTTACAATTTTGTTACTAAAAGAGGTCTATGTGAGAAAAATGCAAAAATCTCATGGACACAAGTAGAAACCGGAAGTGCTGTGACCTGGAAATATCCTTCATGTGTATTGAAAGGTGATAATTCTGTAGGAGAATTTTATTCTATAGCGGTTACTAATAACTATCAGCAGGCAGATACAGGAACTAAGATGATTCACTTAGGAAAGAATACGAAATCAACAATCATTTCCAAAGGAATTTCAGCAGGGAAATCTCAAAACTCTTATCGCGGACTAGTGCAAATTAGCTCAAGAGCTGATAATGCCCGTAATTTTTCGCAATGTGATAGCTTGCTTATGGGTAACGAGTGTGGTGCACATACGTTTCCGTACATAGAAGCAAAAAACAAATCAGCTCAAATAGAACACGAAGCAACAACCAGCAAGATTGGTGAAGATCAGATTTTCTATTGTAACCAACGTGGTATAGACACAGAAAAAGCTATTGCTTTAATTGTAAACGGGTTTAGTAAAGAAGTATTAAACAAGTTACCAATGGAGTTTGCTGTGGAAGCTCAAAAACTATTAGAAATAAGTTTAGAAGGTTCTGTTGGATAAATCAATTACTATGAAAAATCTAAGTATACTACTTGTTGTGTTTGCAGTAATTTTTAGCTGCAAATCAGATCAAAAGACAACCAAAGAAGAGGTAGAGGTTTCCACAGATACTTTAATAGCTGAACCTGGAAAAACTTTGAAGCAGAGTGATGGATTAATTGCTATTCATGGTAATTACCTTTATGATGCTACTCAGAATGCTGCAGTATTACAAACACCAACATTGATGTATGGTATCGTTGTAAATGACAAAGTAGAGGAGTTAAATACACTAGTTGAAGAACATAAAAGTGAACCATATGAGATGGTTCCAGTTACCATTCGTGGCCGTATTTTTAAAAATGAAGCTAACGATCAGGAATGGGAAAATAAAATTGAAATTAAAGAAATACTAAAAGTTTCTAAACCAGACCCAGAAGAAAACGACGTAATAAAATTAGGAAGTAAATAGCTATGTTAAAAATAAATGATTTACACGCAAGTGTAGAAGATAAAGCCATTTTAAGAGGAATTAACTTAGAAGTTAAACCTGGAGAAGTTCATGCCATTATGGGACCAAACGGTTCTGGAAAAAGTACTTTGGCTTCTGTTGTTGCAGGAAAAGAAGAGTATGAAGTTGATAAAGGTGAAATTATCCTTAATGGTGAAAATATAGATGAGTTAGCTGCTGAAGAGCGCGCACACAAAGGTGTGTTTTTATCATTTCAATACCCTGTAGAAATACCAGGTGTTAGTGTAACTAACTTTATGAAAACTGCCATCAACGAGACAAGAAAAGCTAAAGGTTTAGATGACATGCCTGCTAATGAAATGCTAAAAATGATTCGTGAGAAATCTGAGTTGCTTGAAATTGACAGAAAGTTCTTATCACGTTCTCTAAATGAAGGATTTTCTGGAGGAGAAAAAAAGCGTAATGAGATATTCCAAATGGCAATGTTGGAACCTAAATTAGCCATTCTTGATGAAACAGACTCTGGTTTAGATATTGATGCGTTACGAATTGTTGCTAATGGCGTCAATAAACTAAAAAGTAAAGATAATGCTGTAATTGTGATTACACATTACCAACGCTTACTGGATTATATTGTGCCAGATTATGTACATGTTCTATACAATGGAAGAATTGTAAAATCTGGAACCAAAGAGCTAGCACATGAGCTGGAAGAAAAAGGTTACGATTGGATTAAAGAAGAGATAAACGCTTAAACTTTAGGACTAAACACTGAAGATTGACACATGGATTTAAAAGATAAGTTAGTATCGTCATTTATGGCATTTGAGAACTCGGTAGATTTAGATGCTCCCGTTCATGATGTTCGTAGTGAGGCGATAAAGTCATTTGAAGATAAAGGCTTCCCAACAAAGCGCAATGAAGCTTGGAAGTATACATCGTTAAATACGGTTCTCAAACATGATTACAGCGTATTTCCGAAGCAAGAAAATGCTCTGGAATACAGTGAAATTAAGAAATATTTTATTCACGATATTGATTCTTATAAGATTGTATTTGTCAATGGAAAGTATTCATCACATTTATCACAAACGACTCACGATGGAATTGATGTATGTTTGATGTCTGCGGCATTAACGAAGCCAAAGTACAGATTAATTATCGAGAATTATTTTAACAAGGCAGCAACAAAAGATAGTTTATCATCATTAAACACAGCATTCTCCCAAGAAGGCGCTTACATTCATATTCCAAAGAATAAAGTAGTTGAAAAACCAATTCAGATTCTACATTTTTCTACTGGAAATGAATCGGCATTGATGTTACAACCACGTAATCTTATTGTTGTTGATGAAAACTCACATGTTCAAATAATTGAGCGTCATCAGAGTTTAACAGAGAATCCGGTTTTGACTAACAGTGTTACCGAAATTTTTACGAATAAACGCGCTATTGTAGATTATTATAAAATTCAAAACGATAACCATAAAGCATCATTAATTGACAACACGTTTATCAAACAAAAACGTGAAAGTCATGCCTCAGTACATACCTTCTCTTTTGGTGGACAATTAACTCGTAATAACCTTAATTTCTATCAGGAAGGCGAGCGCATAGATTCTACCTTAAAAGGAGTAACGATTATAGGAGATAAACAACATGTAGATCATAATACTTTAGTACATCATATTGAACCTAATTGCGAAAGTCATCAGGATTATAAAGGTATTTTTTCAGATAAATCTACAGGTGTGTTTAATGGGAAAGTAGTTGTGGATAAAATAGCTCAAAAAACCAATGCTTTCCAAGCCAATAACAATATCTTACTAAGTGACAAAGCATCTATAAACACTAAGCCTCAATTAGAGATTTTTGCAGATGATGTAAAATGTTCTCACGGTTGTACTATTGGACAATTAGATGAAAGTGCTATGTTTTATATGAGATCTCGTGGTATACCAGAAAAAGAAGCAAAAGCCTTATTGATGTTTGCCTTTAGTAATAACGTTTTAGATTCAGTGAAAATTCCTGAGATCAAACAGCGTATTACAAAGATTATTGCAAACAAATTAGGAGTTAATATTGGGTTTGATCTTTAACAAATTCAATGTTGCTTACTTGTCCGTCACAAGACAATAACATGCCTGTTATTTTGCCATTCTTGTTGTGTGTAAAATGATATAGTGTTCTGTTACGATTTCCAAAACTATTTAATTGAATAGGATATAATGAGAGGTCTTCATGATTCTTATAGCTTAACTTGAGCGTGTTTTTGTCAGTATAAAAATGATAAACAGTTTTTAATTCTTCGGAATAATAGTTACCCACAAAATCGTTCAAATTAGAAGGAGTTTCAGTAGTTATTTTAGCACGTTTAAAATAAAAAGGTGTCCCTCCAAATGTAACTATCATATCATAATGCTCAGTTTTGTTGAAGTCATACTTTACATTTTGTGAATTAAATCTAACAAATAGATTTTTATCACTTTGAATTAGTGGTATGGGGTTTTTCCTAAAGAGCTTTTCGCTTTTAAGGTATCATTGTCGTTAGTTATATACATAATCATGTCACTATTTAACTCTTTATAATCACCAATAAATTGCTTTATGTTTTGTGGTGTAAAAACGACAGGTGTATTTGTTATTTTTACATCTTTTTCTTTAGATACTAGCAACATGTCTAAAATTTTGTATGAGATTGGAACTGGATTTATAGATTGTAAATTGGTCATAATAATGATGCCTATTTTTTCTTCAGGAACTGTTATTAATTGTGATTGGCCTCCATAACCAAATCCGCTATGGCTAACAACTTCATAACCTTTATAATCATCTATCATTAACCCTCTTCCATAAGAGACTTTTTTTCCACCAATAAGGGTGTCTTGGGTTTTTAAGAACTCTGCTAGCTCTACAAATTGAGGGATTTGCCCATTAAGCATCTTCATCCAGATAATCATATCGTTGAGGTGGCTTCCCATACTTCCAGCACCATAACTTAGTTGAGGGTTAGTATTACTTATGAAATTATCATTTTGTTTTTGATAGCCTACAGCTTTATTCTTAATAGTCTTTCCTAGAGAGACTCTTACAAATGTATCTTTCATTTCCAAAGGGATGAGAACTTTCGCTTTTAAATAATCATCTAAATTTTGGTTGGTTATTTGTTCAACAATTAATGCTAAAAGATTATAGTTTGTATTTGAATAAATGAATTTTTCTCCAGGAATATTATTGAGATGTTTTTGTCGCTTGGCAAGCTCTAAAACCGTTTGATTGTCATAATAATCTCTATCATAATTAAAACCCGATAAATACATTAAGGTATGATAATTACGTATACCACTTGTATGATTTAGTAGATGTTTGATTTTTATAGATTTACCATACTCAGGAAATCCTGGAAAAAATTGCAATATATTATCTTCCAAATCTAGTTTATCCTCTTTAATCAAAGTCCATATGGCAGCAGCTGTAAATTGTTTACTCACTGATGCTAAACTAAAAACGGTAGAGTCTGTGTTTTTTATACTGTAGTCTAAATTTGCTATTCCGATCCCCTTTGAATATAAGACATCATTAGATCTAATAACACTAATGGCTAATCCTGGTTCATTTAGCTTGGTGTAATTTTGTATGAGCGTATCAATGCGATTCTCTAGTTGATTTTGTGCGCTACTGATTGTAGGATACAATGCAGCAATGATTAGGCAAAGAACTTTTAACTTTGACATTGCTTGTATTTTTGATAAAAGTAGGTTGGAATTAAACCGAAATTTAAAAATAAGAACCCAATAAAGACAATGATTCCTCTGTAAGGCCATGTTAAAAATTCAAACATGGCGCCAATGCCAAGAATAAAGAAGGTGATAAACCCGAGAATATAAAATGATTTTTTCATAGCTGTGTGATTCAAGAGATTTTATGGATTGATTTTTTATATCTAGAATAAAAATGAATAGGAAGTATTACCAAAATAGAAATGAGTATTGCTCCAAGTAACCAGATATTAGCATAAGGCCATTGCATCATTTGAAACACTAAACTCATAATTAAAAGGAAAATGACTATAAAGCCAGCAGAAAATTTCAACTTATTTATCGTTATTATCTCTCTCGCAAATTTCTGCATATTAGTTTCTCGCTGTAAATTTTGAAAACTAGCATAGCCACCAAACTTTTGAAGTGCTTCTTGATATAAGGAATCAAAATCACCAGACTCTTTTGCTTCAATATAGGTGCAAATATGGTCCAATACATCTTCTCTTAAGTCCTTAGATTCAACACCATAAAGGATTAAGTTTTTTTCTATAAATTCAATTTGTTGCTCAGATAATATCATAATTTTTGAGTTTCAGAATTAAAAATGAGATGTAACGTATCTATAAAATCGTTCATTTCATTTGTGACTTCCTTGACTTTTTGCCTGCCTTCTTTAGTCACCTTGTAGTATTTTCTAACACGTTTACCTATAAACACTTTTTCGGTATCCAGTACACCTTTTGCTTCCAGCTTATGCAATATTGGATACAAAGCGCCTTCTGAAATATCGATTTTACCAGAGGTCATTTTTTTTACCTCTTGTGTAATCTCATAACCATACATTTTTTCTCTACTACTTATTAATTTTAAAATGATGGGTTGTAATGTTCCTTTTGTGAGTTCTTTATTATACATATGACAAATATACATTTTATTTAAATGTATTTGAATAAAATATTAAAAAATTTATAAGTTTTATTTTCTGAATATCATTTTAATCAAACATCTCGTACCTTTGCAGCTATGATAAACATCGAAAAAATCAGAGAAGATTTCCCAATCTTAAATCGTGAGATTAACGGAAAACCTTTAATATATTTTGATAATGCTGCAACCTCTCAAACACCACAGCAGGTGATTGATGTTATTGTGGATTATTATACAAATTACAACGCTAATATCCATAGAGGTGTCCATACACTCAGTCAGGAAGCTACTGATCTTTATGAGCAGGCAAGACTAAAAATTCAGAAGCATTTTAATGCCAAACACAACTATGAGATCATTCTAACTTCTGGTACTACTCACGGATTAAATTTGGTAGCTCAAGGGTTTTCAGATTTACTCAGTAAGGAAGACGAAGTACTCGTGTCTGCATTAGAACATCACAGTAATATTGTACCATGGCAAATGCTATGTGAGAGAACAGGAGCAACTCTAAAAGTCATTCCTATGAATACTAACGGTGAACTGATCTTGAGTGATTATAAAGCCCTACTCTCTGAACGTACCAAACTCGTTTTTGTTAATCATATCTCAAATGCCTTAGGAACTATTAATCCTATTGAAGCCATGATACAAAGTGCTCATGAGGTTGGAGCAGCTGTTGTAGTTGATGGAGCACAGGCATGTCCACACTTAAAACCAGACCTTCAAGCCTTGGATGTCGATTTTTATGTCTGTGGTGCTCACAAAATGTGCGGACCAACAGGAGTTGGTATGCTCTACGGAAAAGAGGAGTGGCTGGAAAAATTACCACCTTATCAAGGTGGAGGTGAAATGATTGATCAGGTGACTTTTGAAAAAACAACTTATGCTGGATTACCTCATAAGTTTGAAGCTGGTACGCCAAATATCTGTGGAGGTATTGCTTTTGGAACTGCTGTAGATTACATGAATACAGTTGGGTTTGATCAAATAGCCGCTTACGAAAATGAACTTCTGCATTATGCTACAGATGCCTTGTCTAAAATAGAGGGTTTAAAGTTCTACGGAACTGCTAAAGAAAAGACGTCTGTGATTTCTTTTAATATTGAAGGGATTCATCCTTATGATATTGGCACAATTCTAGACAAAATGGGAATAGCGGTTAGAACAGGACACCATTGCGCACAGCCTATAATGGATTTCTATAACATTCCAGGAACAGTTAGAGCGTCTTTTGCATTCTACAATACAAAGGCTGAAATTGATGCTTTAGTTGAAGGGGTTAAGAAAGCGAAACTAATGTTGAGCTAGATTCTATTTTATTAATTACATGATCCCAAAAACAGAAAACTCTGTCTTAAAACTACGGAAAAACCATAATTCAGACTGTTGTAAACATTATTTTTTAAAATATTAATATTTTTTTAACATTTTATTTAGTATTGCGTATTAAAAATTATATATTCAGCAGAATTTTTAATTAAAATGTATAAATATGAAGAAAATGTTATTGAGCTTAGCGGCTCTAGCCCTGATTTTCACCTCATGTGAAAATGACCAAAATGAAATTTCTCAAGAACAAAACAAAGTAGACATGAGCGACTTCTTTGTGTATACTGAAACCAATGAAAATGGTGGTGAACAAAGAAACGGTTTAACACAATGTTATTCAATGACCAATTTGAATAGGCTTTTAAACGAAGATCCACAGTTGTATAAAAAAATGTACGATATCGAATACCAAACGAGATCAAACATTTTATTTAAACCAGGAAACGGAAATGGAAACGGAAATGGAAATGGAAATAATGGCGGCGACGGCGGCGATGGAGGTGGTGGTACTCCAGATAATCTTGGTGTAATTACTATTCCTGTATATGTTCATGTTATTTATAGTAATTCTCAGCAGAATATTAGCAGCACACAAATTAACTCTCAAATGAATGTGCTTAATGATGATTTTAGAGCAACAAATAATGATGTAAATCAAGTTCCTGGAGAATTCTCTGGATTAGTAGCTGATAGCGAAATTCAATTCACTTTAGCTGGCACATTTAGATATGCAAACTCTACATCATCATGGGGAACTAATGATGCTATGAAAGCAGCTTACCCTCCTGTAACTCCTGAAACACACTTAAATATTTGGGTATGTAATATTGGTGGTGGAATCTTAGGATATGCACAGTTCCCTGGTGGACCTTCTGCAACAGATGGTGTAGTAGTCTCTCCACAATATTTCGGAACCACAGGATTTGTATCTGCTCCTTTTGATGGAGGTAGAACTTTAACTCACGAAGTTGGACACTACCTAAACTTACGTCATATTTGGGGTGATGGCAGATGCAAACGAGATGACTTTGTGGCTGATACGCCTTCATCAGATGCTCCTAATTACGGCTGTCCTTCTTATCCAACTGTAAATTGTAGATCAAATGATATGACTATGAATTACATGGATTATGTTAATGATGATTGTATGTATATGTTTTCTGAAGGGCAAAAAGCACGTATGAGAACGATTTTTGAATCTGGAGGACCAAGAGCAGCTATGGCTAACTAGAATTCAGTTTTATAAATATCAGAAAGGATGTCTTTTCAAGGCATCCTTTTTTATTTGATTTGTATTCATATTCACTTTGGCTTCTTTTTTGTATTATTACTCATAATAACACGTAACAGTAAATTATGAAACTAGCACTATGTATTGTTCTTATGCTCATTTCGGCAAAAGAATGTGATAAAAACAAAACAGAACTATCTAATAATGTAGTGTCATCTGAGACAACTACCGAAATTTCAGAACGAAAAATGCAGGACAGTACAAGAATTACCTATCAGGCATCAACAAGAGGCTTTTTCATGAGAATATGGTTTGAAGGAGATTCTGTTATGATTTCAAAAGACTATAATTTAAAGGAAGTTAATAGGTATGCATTTCCGCAGGAAGAGAAAGAAACCTTTTTAAAACTATTGAGTGAAATTGATGAAACCAATCTTCCTGAATTGAAAGCACCTACTAGCGCACATCGTTATGATGGTGCTCAAATGGCTTGGCTAGAGATTACAAAAGACGAGGAGGTCTACAAAACCAATATTTTTGATCATGGAAAGCCACCTAAAGCAATTTACGAGTTAGTAGAAAAAATACTATCAATCAAAACCATGCTTGAGAACCAATAGAGATGTCGTATCTTTGCAACAATAATTTTGAAGGGTTTTAATTAAACCAATAATGCAAGACTTAATATGACAATTTCAGAAATACAAGAAGATATTATAGATGAGTTTTCAATGTTTGATGATTGGGAAGAACGTTACCAATATATGATTGATCTGGGCAAAACTTTGCCACTCATTGAAGAACAATATAAAACTGAAGATAACATCATTAAAGGATGTCAAAGTAAAGTTTGGGTGCATGCAGAAATGAAAGATGATAAAGTTGTTTTTACAGCAGATAGTGATGCTATTATTACCAAAGGTATTATCGCCATTCTAATCAGAGCCTTTTCAAATCAACATCCTAAAGCTATTATTGAAAGTAATACTGATTTTATCGACCAAATTGGTTTAAAAGAACATTTATCACCAACACGTGCTAACGGATTGGTAAGTATGATCAAACAAATTAAAATGTATGCATTGGCATACCAAACACAGTTAAACTAATACTAATGAGTGATACAACAATTGACACCAATATATTAGGAGAGAAAATAGTAAGAGTTTTAAAAACTATTTATGACCCCGAAATTCCTGTAGATATTTATGAGCTGGGTCTTATTTATGATGTATTTGTAAATGAAGATTATGATGTAAAAATCTTAATGACCTTAACAACACCAAATTGTCCTGTTGCTGAAACCCTTCCACTAGAAGTTGAAGAAAAGGTAAAATCTTTAAATGATGTTAAGTCGGCTGAGGTTGAGATTACTTTTGATCCACCTTGGAGTCAGGATCTTATGAGTGAAGAAGCAAAATTAGAATTAGGCATGTTATAGTATGGCTGAAGAAATTGTTAATAGAGTTGCTCTCAGTAAACTTATGGTTGTAGATCTAGAAGACTATTATCCAGAAGGAGAGCGTTTTGTTTTTGACATCAAAGATTGGCTCTATGAAGGCCTAGTGCTAAGAGAAAAAGAGTTTAGACAATATGTTAAAGATTACAATTGGTCTGCACATCAAGATCAATTTGTAGCACTAACCTGCTCTTCTGATGCTATAATTCCTGCTTGGGCTTTTATGTTGCTCACTATTGAGTTGCAATCCTATACCAAAAAGGTTTGTGTAGGTGACCTTGAAACCCTTGAAACTTCAATTTATCAGGATGTTATAAATGCACTCGACCCAGAACCATACAGAGATAAACCTGTAATCATAAAAGGTTGTGCTAACAAGCCTGTGCCTACCAATGCTTATATTATGCTCTCAAATATGCTTAAGCCCATAGCCAAATCTATTATGTATGGAGAAGCATGTTCTTCTGTGCCTCTTTTCAAAAGAAAATAATGATATGCTTTTGTGACTTTTACAAATTACAAGTGTCTTATATCAGGTAAAAGAGTATTAAAAACCTGATTTTTACTGTAAATTATTGGTGTTCAAGTAGCTAAAGAATTATATTTGCACATTAATTAATAAATTAAAAATTATTAAAATTTAAATTATGACTAAAAAATTACTTTTAACATTTGTATTGATGTTATCAATCTCTTTTGGTTTCTCTCAAACTAAAGAAGAATTAGAAGCTCAAAAAGCTGAAAAACAAGCAGAAGCAGATGCTGCTCAAGCTGAGGCAAACGCTTTACAGGCACAAATAGACGCTTTACCTGGTTGGAGAGTTGGTGCATTTGGTGTCATTGGAGGAAGCTTATCTGACTTCAATAATTGGTATGCACAAGGTGCTCCTAATAACTCATCTGGTAACATTGGTTTTACAGTAAACGGTTATGCTAACTTAATCCAGGATAAATTTTTCTGGAGAAATGCATTAACCACTAATTTAAACTGGACTAAACTAGACAATAAAGATAATCCGAATGATAGTGATGATTTCGAACCTACAACAGATGTGTTTAATATTTCATCTTTATACGGAAGAAATTTAACCGATAAATTGGCGGCTTCTGCATTACTAGAATATAGAACTACAATTTTAAATAATTTTAATGATCCTGGATATTTAGATCTTGGTATTGGTGCGACATGGACTCCAATTGAAAATTTAATTGTAGTAGTTCACCCATTAAACTATAACTTTGTATTTGCCGATAATGATACCGTATTTGAATCATCTTTAGGAGCAAAGATTGTTGCAGATTACACAAGATCTATTGGTGCTGTGAACTTTAAAACAAATTTATCAGCATTCCAAAGTTATAAGAGTGGCGATTTATCGAATTGGACTTGGACGAACTCATTTAGCTATACTTTATGGAAAAACATTGGTGTAGGTTTTGATTTTGGTTTAAGAAACAACAAACAAGAAGCACTTAATTTTGCTTTGGCAAACTTTACAGGTGATGCTGAAGATGCTCCTACGTTTGACAATGTAGATAACGACTTACAAACATACTACACACTTGGATTAACCTATAAATTCTAAGTATTAGTTTACATATTTAAAAAAGCATCCTGATAATCTCAGGATGCTTTTTTTATTTAGTCAAAATCTTCTTCAGAGTAATCGGGATATAAAAAATGATTGTAAGGAAACCGTGTAACATGGATCTCTCTTACTTCATCGTACACTCGTTTTTTAAAAGTGTCAAGATTCTTTTTGTTCAATGCTGAAATGAATAGTGCATTATTCCCAACCCTATTCATCCATGTTTTTTTCCACTCTTCAAGCGAATAGTGAGATGAGGTTCTTTCGGTAACCAAATCGTCATCATCAAAAGGTTCGGCTTTATAAGCATCAATTTTATTGAAGACCATTATTGTTGGTTTATCAGAGCTATCAATCTCACCCAGAATTTTATTAACAGACTCAATGTGCTCTTCAAAATTAGGATGCGAAATATCAACTACATGAAGCAAAAGATCAGCCTCACGAACTTCATCTAACGTACTTTTAAAAGACTCCACCAATTGCGTTGGAAGTTTTCTTATGAATCCAACAGTATCGGTAAGCAAAAATGGAAGATTCTGGATGACCACTTTTCTAACTGTAGTATCTAATGTAGCAAAGAGCTTATTTTCAGCAAAAACGTCACTTTTACTAACAACATTCATCAACGTAGATTTACCTACATTGGTGTAACCAACTAAAGCAACACGAACCATTTTACCACGATTACCACGCTGAACAGCCATTTGTTTATCAATGGTTTTTATTTTTGCTTTCAATAAAGCAATCTTATCTCTTACAATACGTCTATCGGTTTCTATTTCAGTTTCACCAGGTCCACGCATTCCAATACCACCTTTTTGTCTTTCAAGGTGTGTCCACATCCCTTTTAATCGTGGGAGTAAATACTCACACTGGGCTAATTCTACTTGAGTACGAGCATAGCTGGTCTGAGCTCTTTGAGCAAAAATATCAAGGATTAAATTTGTTCGATCCAGTACTTTACAATCTAATATTTTACTGATATTTCGTTCTTGTGCAGCAGACAGTTCATCATCAAAAATAGCTGTCCCGACCTCATGGTCTTTAATGTATTTTTGGACTTCTTCCATCTTACCCGAGCCAATGAAGGTCTTAGGGTTAGGCATATCCATTTTTTGAGTAAAACGTTTTAAAACGTCACCACCAGCAGTGTAGGTCAAAAACTCCAATTCATCTAAATATTCTTTAGATTGTTCTTCGTTTTGATCTCTGGTAACAACACCAATAAGAACGGCTTTCTCTAGTTCAATATTCTTTTTTTCAATCATATATGCAAATTAAAGACAAAGTTACATAATTGAATGTTCGTCTATTGCATTTTAAAACTTAAATTTGTGATGTGAATTCTCAGAAACCTAAAACTATAACCCATACAATTGCATTCTATAATCTCGAAAATCTTTTCGACATCTATAATGATGCAACTAAGTATGACGATGACTTTCTTCCAAGATCAGAACGTCGCTGGACTAAAAAGCGGTACGATCGAAAAATCTACAAACTAGGTCAGGTTATTTCAAAAATTGGTTTTGAAAACACTCAAAAGCCACCCTCAATAGTTGGTTTGGCAGAAGTTGAAAACAAAAATGTACTTCGAGATTTAATTGAGAGTGAAGATTTGGAATCTTTTTCCTATGATTTTGTTCATTATGATTCTCAAGATGAAAGAGGAATTGATGTCGCTTTAATTTATGATAAATCGGCGTTTAAAGTTCTAAATTCTAAAACTTATTCTGTTTATTTAGAAGACGACATTGGAGATCAAGATTACACTCGAGACATCTTGTTGGTATCTGGTATTCTTCATTCTGAAAAAGTGCACTGTATTGTTAATCATTGGCCATCGAGAAGAGAAGGTGAAAAAGAGTCTAATCACAAAAGATTAAAAGCAGCTCAAAAGGTTATTGAGATTATAGATGAAATCAAATCTGTAGAGTCTGATGCAAAGATTTTAGTTATGGGAGATTTTAACGATAACCCCGGAAATGATAGTATAAAATTCTTAACTCAGCAAGCTTCACTTTATAATCCAATGGAAACACTACTATCCTACAATAGAGGAACGTTGAATCATAATTTTAAATGGAATTTATTTGACCAAATATTATTTTCAACTAACTTTTTTGAAACTGAAAAAAATGCCCTAAGATTTGATGAGGCTGATATTTTTGATGAAAAATTTTTAACGCAATATAAGGGTAAGTTTAAAGGTCAACCATTCAGAACTTTTGTTGGAAGAAAATACAAAGGAGGATACAGCGATCATTTCCCTGTGTATGTTCAATTGAATATAACTGAATTATAAGTTCTTAAAGTCTTTTTCTTTTTGTCGATAATAATTGCGCTTTATCTATTATAACATTGTTAACAGTATGTTAACTATCATTTTTTTTATCTTCGGTTACTTATATGAGTCTTAGACATTAAGACCATTTTTGTCGAGAATATTCCAAACTCCCCAACGGACTAAATTTAAGACGCTAACTATCAATTAATTAAAATAATTTAATAGCATTCATTAACATGAAAAAAATTATCCTCTCGTTAACATTCCTATTTGCTTTTTCAATTTGGTGTGCTGATGCGCAAATTACTTCATATCCATACTTAGAAGATTTTGAGTCTGGTGATGGAGGTTGGACTGTAGATGGTACTAACTCAGGTAGCTGGGCATTGGGAACACCAGCAGCAGCTGTCATTAACAGTGCAGATACTGGAACCAATGCATGGGTTACCAATTTAACAGATAATTACAGTGCCAACGAAAACGGTATTGTTGTAAGTCCGGTTTTTGATTTTTCATCTTTAAATGCGCCATCTATTGAGATGAGTGTTTGGTGGAATTCAGAATTTAGTTGGGACGGTATGGTTCTTCAATCGTCAATTGACGGTGGAACCACATGGGTTAACGTAGGAGCAAATGGAGATCCTAACAACTGGTACAATGATGGTACCATAGCTGGTAATCCAGGAGGTCAACAAGAAGGTTGGACTGGTAGAGGAGCTACTGGATCTGGTGGCTGGGTTGTTGCCAGACATGCTTTGAATGGATTAGGAGGAGAAGCAAATGTAATTCTTAGAGTTGCTTTTGGTTCTGATGGTTCAGTTCAAGATGAAGGAGTAGCATTCGATACAGTTTCAATATTTGACGTCAGTTGTCCAGAACCATCTGGAATTACCGTTGCTGGAATTACAGCAACTGGTGCAGACATCAGTTGGACAGCTGGTGGTTCTGAAACAGCATGGGAGGTAGTTGTTCAACCAGTTGGTACTGGAGAGCCTACAGGTTCAGGTACAATGACAATGGATAACCCTTACACAGCAGGAGGCTTAACTCCTGTAACCGATTATGAAGTATGGGTACGAGCCGATTGTGGTGCTGATGGAACTAGTAGTTGGGTTGGTCCAGTGAACTTTTTATCAGGATGTGATGTATTTGTTCCAGATTATTTAGAGTCGTTTGGGACTATCATACCAAATTGCTGGGATGAAGCAGGAGATGGAGATGCTACTACAGGGCCTACAGGATTAGGTGCTGGAGATTGGGCGCCAGATGGATTTTTAAATAACGGTTTTGATGGTGCTTATAAGATCAACTTATGGCAAGCTTTTAAGAGCGATTGGATCTTATCCCCTCAATTTGATCTCACAGGAGGACCATTCCAAGTCGATTTTGATTTTGGAATCATGCAGTTTGGAAGTAATACCAATGCAGGAACTCTTGGTTCAGATGACACAGTTCAATTATTAATATCAACAGATAATGGTGCAACTTGGACAAGTTTAGTTACTTTCGATAATACAAGTGTAGTACCAGCAACAGGAACACAGGTTGTATTTGATCTTACTGCATACGCTGGACAAACAGTGCAGTTTGGAATATTAGGTTCCGAAGGAACTGTAGATGATCCGGAAGATAACGACGTATTTGTCGATAACTTTAGAGTTAGAGCAATTCCATCCTGTCAAGAGCCGACAGGTTTAGGAGTAGATAATATAACTGATACATCAGTAGAGGTAAGTTGGACTCCAGGAGGTGCTGAAGCATCGTGGGAAGTTGTTGTTCAACCTCAGGGAACAGGTGTTCCTACAGGTGCAGGTACAGCCACAACAGATAATCCGTATACAGCCACTCCAATTGATCCAAGTACAGCATATGAAGTATGGGTAAGAGCCGATTGTGGCGCAAATGGATTAAGTAGTTGGACTGGTCCTGTTGATTTTTCAAGTTTAAATACACCGCCTCCACCTCCAAATGGAGTAACGTGTGCCTCGGGATCATCCTCATTTATATTCACAGAAAACTTTGATCAAAATCCTCCAGCTGGATGGACAGGAACAGGGTTTGATGGTTCAAATGGTAATTGGGATATCGCAGCAGCAGGAGCCAATTCGTTTGGAACTGGTCCAGCAAATGCATTTGATGGAGGTACTGGAACGCATTTAGAATATGAAGCTTCAGGTAATTCTACTGATATTGCATCTGCTATAAGTCCCGCAATTGATTTAACCACAGCCACAGATGGCGCAGAATTATCATTCTTCTTCCACGCTTTTGGAGAAGATATGGGAACCTTAAATGTAGGAATAGCTAATGATGCAGCAGGACCATTTACTAACTTATTTACTTGGGTTGGAGATTTACAGATTTCTGATGATGAAGCATGGGTTCCAGTAGGAATCAATTTAGATGCTTATTTAGGACAAGTGATTTATTTAGAGTTTAGTTATGGCGGAGCAGGAACAGGTTTTGAAGGTGATTTGTCAATTGATTTTGTTAGAGTAGAATCATGTGGATCATTCTGTATACCACCAAGTGGAATTACAGTGTCAAATATTACAGGGACATCAGCAGACATCAACTGGGATGCTAACAATGGAGAGTCTTCATGGGAGTTTGTTGTTGTACCCTCAGGAACAGGAGAGCCAACTGGTGCTGGAACAACAGTTGGAGCAACTAATACACCTATATCTGGTTTAGAATTTGAAACAGAATATGAAATATGGATAAGAGCCGATTGTGGTTCAGAATTTAGTATATGGTCTGGACCAGTGGTCTTTACTACAACGATACAAACTAACTTTGATGTTGATTGTGCAGCTGGGCCTATTACAGGTTCTGTATGTTACGGAAATAATGATTCGGAAATTTTTACATACACAAGTTCAGATGGTTCACCTGTGAATCTAACATTTAATGCAGGAGAAGTAGAAGGCGCACCATTTGATTTCTTAGTCGTATTTGATACCGATGGTACAGTCTTATATAACGATGAAGGAAATGATGGCGATATTTCAGGATTAACTTTCCAATCTACAGGAGATACGATTTCATGGCAAGTCCAATCGGATGGATCAGTAAGTTGTGAATCTGGAAGTTTCTGTTGTTCCGCAGGAATTGATTATACCGTAGCATGTGCAACGTGTATCAATCCAGCAGCAACATATCAGGTTATTGACGATTGTGATAATGGAGATCAATTCCTTATTGATGTTAACGTGACATCACTAGGTGATGCAACATCACTTACAATCTCTAATAATATTGATGCAACAACGGTTCCGGTAACTACACCAGGAATATATCAAATTGGACCTTTCCCATTTTTAGTAGATGTGATTGTATCTGTAAGTAATGATCAGGATGTTAACTGTGTGATTACTAGTAGTGCTATTCAACTGCTCGCTTGTCCTCCTGAAAATGATAATCCATGTAACGCAACAATTGCAGTGGTTAATGATGACGAATCTTGTGATCAAACAACACCTGGAACTTTAGTTGAAGCAACAGATTCTGGAGTCCCTAGTGGATCATGTGGAGGTAATCCAGATGATGATGTATGGTTTGAATTTACAGCATTAAGTGAAGTACAGTTAATTTCACTTGTTAATATAGCAGGTGGTGGATTTAATACAGATATTGCTTTATATGAAGGTGCTTGTGATGCTCTTGTAGAGTTAGAATGTTCGGATGCAGATGCTATGGTGTCTCCACAATTGGTTATAGGAAACACATACTATATTAGAGTGTTCTCTGGTGGAAATGATTCTGAAACAACAACATTTGACCTTTGTATCAAAGAAGCACCAACAAATATTATATGTGAAAATGCAGAAAACTTCTGTGCTGAACCAGGAGGAGCTTTAACAACTTCAAATATTATTGGTATTCCAGACCCTACAGATATTGCATGTTTATTCTCTGCACCAAATCCAACTTGGAATATCATTCAAATTGGAGATCCTGGATTAATTGAAATAGAAATTGCTCAGGTTGATGATGCTGGAAATGGACTAGATGTAGATTTTGTTCTTTGGGGACCATTTGCTTCACTAGATGACGCTTGTGGAAACTTAGATCTTGGTTGCCCTAATCCAGGTGGTGATTGTCCAAACAATACAGGAAATCCTGATTTCTATCCATTTGGTAATATTGTGGATTGTAGTTATTCAGCGGCTCCAACAGAAAACCTTACTATAGATAATGCTCTATCAGGTGAAATCTATATTTTATTGGTTACAAATTTCTCTGATGACCCTGGAACGATTTCTATAAGTCAGACCAATACTGGTGGTACTGATGATGGAAATATTACAGCTGAAATTGAAGTAGATTTAGGACCAGATCAAGAGTTTTGTGGATTTGATTCTTATGAGATCATTGCTGATTCTCCATTTGCTGATACATGGGAGTGGTACTGTGATGGGTTTATAATTGATGGAGAAACATCTTCTTCTTTAATAGTAACGGAATCATGTACATACACCGTTATTGTTTATGACGAACAATGTGATGCTCAGGCTCAGGATTCTGTTACGATTACCTTTGGAGACGAACCAACAGCAAATGATGTAGCTGATATTATTACTTGTGATGATATCTCCGCAGATGAAATTGAAGACTTTGATTTAAGTATTCAAACCGATGGGATTTTAGGAGGACAATCGGCTTCAGATTTTAATGTTACATATCACTTAACGTTATCAGATGCTCAGTCTGATATGAACCCATTACCATTAAACTATACTAATACATCTAACCCACAAACCATTTATGTGAGAATAGAGGATGCTAATGCAGAGTTTTGTTCTGCAACTACAACATTTGATTTGATTATTTCTGGTCCAACACCAGATGCTACAAGTGTTCCAATTGAAGAATGTGATGACGATACCGATGGTGTAACTCTATTTGATTTGGCGGCTCATGATGCCAATATTTTAAATGGACAAAATGCTGCTGATTTCACGGTAAGTTATTATGAAAGTGAAGCAGATGCTATTGCAGGAACAGGAGCTATTGATACTTCAGTATTATATAGTAGCTCGTCTCAAACTATTTATGCAAGAGTAGAAAGTAATGTTGCTTTCGACTGTTTCTCAACAACACCATTTGATTTAATAGTTAAGCCATTACCTAGTACGTCATTTACTACCGACTTTGATTATGAAGTTTGTCCAAATGCAACAGTACCAATTTTAATAACGGCAACGCCAAACAACTACAATGCTTCCGAAGTTACTATAGCTTGGTATCAGGATGGCGGACTTATTGCTGGTGAAAATGGATTGACATTACCAGTATTAGAAGCTGGACTTTACGAAATTGAAGTGACCTTCAATGACGGAACACAGTGTTCTAGTATAACTGCTCAGGATGTTATTGAGCTTGAAAGCTGTGTAATACCACAAGGTATATCTCCTAATGGAGATGGTATGAATGATACTTTTGATTTAAGCAGCTATGATGTAAGTAAACTTGAAATATTTAACCGAAATGGTACATTAGTCTATTCAAAGGAGAACTATACGAATGAGTGGTATGGTCAATCCAATGATGGTGATGAGTTACCTGTAGGTACATATTTTTATACTATGGAATATGAAGACGGAAAGCAAAGAAGTGCTTGGGTTTACATTCAACGACTAAATTAAATAACCAATTATAATCAACGATATGAATTCATTGAATTCAACCAAAAACAACTAAATCAAACAACTAACAAATGAAAAAATTTTATATCATTATTGTATTGCTCATAGCAACACAAGTGTATGGCCAGCAAGACCCTCAATATACACAGTACATGTATAATATGAATGTCATCAATCCGGCTTATGCAGGTTCAAAAGAGAATCTGTCGTTTGGGTTACTTTACCGTACACAATGGACAGGTATTGACGGAGCTCCAAAAACAGGAACCTTTTTTGGTCATTTACCTGTTGGAGAAAAAGTAGGTATAGGTTTATCTGTAATCTCTGATGAGGTAGGACCTATTAAAGAAACTAATGCTTACGCTGATTTCTCATACACCCTACAATTAGGAGGAGAACATAGATTAGCATTTGGTGTTAAAGCAGGAGCAACATTTCATGACATAGGACTAGCAGGAATTGATTTAATAGATCCTAACGATCCATTTTTTCAGAACATTAATACAACAACTCCTAATATAGGAGCAGGATTCTTTTATTATACAGATAACTACTACTTAGCAGGATCTGTTCCAAATATTTTGAATTCTGTCCATTTAGATGCTAATGGGAATAAACTAGGTTCTGAGGAAGCACATTATTTTTTCACTGGTGGATATGTATTTCAATTATCTCCTAACGCAAAGCTCAAGCCTTCGTTCTTAGTGAAATCTGCATTTAGCGCACCTACATCATTTGATGTTAACCTTAACGCCTTGTTTTATGAAAAATTCGAGATTGGTGCATCTTACAGATTAGATGATTCATTTTCAGGACTAATAAATTTTGCGATCACGCCTTCAGTAAGAATTGGGTATGCTTATGATAGTGTTACTTCTGATATCAGAAGATACGCACCAGCATCTCACGAATTTATGTTATTATTTGATTTAAACTTTCCAAAGAGAGTTTCTCGTTCACCAAGATATTTCTAAACAGTTAAGCTAAACAATTATGAAAAAATTATTGACACTTTTCACAATAGCAGCATTAAGTAGTTTCAGCTTAATTGCTCAGAATAAAGACACAAAAAAAGCAGATAAACATTTCAACAGATTTGAATTTGTTGAAGCTGCTGAAGATTATGCAAAATTAGTTGAGGACGGAAAAGGAGATCCTTACGTATATGCACAGTTAGCAGAATCTTACTATAACGTATTTAATACACAAGAGGCTGAGCGTTGGTATGCAAAAGCATTAGAAAGCTCTGATAGCCCAGAAATGATTTTCAAGTATTCTCAAATGCTAAAAGCTAATGGTAAATATGAGGAATCAAATACTCAAATGGCAAAGTTTGCTTCAATGCGCCCAAGTGACGATAGAGCAATAGCCTTTAATAAAAACCCAGATTATTTACCAAAGATTTTAGAAAAAGGTAAAAAGTTCAATATTCAAAATTTAGGATTGAACACACAGTATTCTGATTTCGGAGGAACACTTCAAGATGGAAAATTATACATCACATCTGCTAGAAACACATCACGTAAAACTTACGGTTGGAACGAAGAACCATTCCTAGATATTTATGAAATGTCTAAAAATGATGATGGAACTTATCAGGCAGGTGCTTTAGTAAGCGGAGATATCAATACAAAGTATCATGAAGGCGTTGTTGCTTTTTCACCTGACGGAAACACAATGTACTTTTCACGTGAAAGCTATTTTGAAAAGGAATATGAAAAGGATTCTGTAACTAATTATAGAATTAGCCAGTTGCAATTATTTAAAGCAACAAAAAGTAGCGATGGTTGGGGTAATGTTGAAGGTTTCCCAATCAACAGTGAGAACTATACAGTAAAGAATCCATCAGTAAGTGCAGATGGTAAGACACTATACTTTGCCTCAAATATGCCAGGAGGTTATGGATTATTTGATATCTACAAAGCAAGTATCAATGATGATGGTTCTTTAGGCGAACCTGAGAACTTAGGTCAAAAAGTAAATACGCAAGGACATGAAATGTTCCCTTATATCAGTAGTAATAATACATTGTATTTTTCTTCCAACGGTCACCTTGGCCTTGGAAACTTAGATGTGTTCTACACGAAAGAAGTAGATGGGAAAATGGCTCCAATTAGAAATGTTGGAATCCCTATCAACAGTAGTGCTGATGATTTTGCCTTTCATTTAGATGAAGAAACTGAAGAAGGGTTTGTATCCTCAAACAGAGAAGGTGGATTAGGTGGAGATGACATCTATGCAATTAAAAAATTACAACCATTATGCGATGTGCTAATCTCGGGAATGGTAATGGATTCAAAAACCAGACAGCCTATAAATGCTGCCTCAGTAACCATGTATGACGATCAAGGTAATAAGGTATTATCTAAAGTTACTAACTCTGATGGAACTGTAGAGTTTATAGTTGAGTGTGGTAAAACTTCAGAGTTAGAAGTAACCATGGATGGATATGAAAGTAGAAAAGTGACCGTTGGTGCTTCCGAAGAAGAAGAAGTAGAAGTATCTATCGCTTTAGACCCTATTGAAGAAATAGTAGGACCAGAAACCGTAAATCTTAATCCGATTTATTTTGATTTCGATAAATCTAATATCACAGCTCAAGCTGCTTTTGAGTTAGATAAACTGGTACAAATCATGAACAAATATCCTGACATGGTTATCAATGCAACATCCCACACAGATAGTAGAGGTTCTGCTTCTTATAATGAACGATTATCTGATAGAAGAGCTAAAACAACTGTTCAGTATGTAATTTCAAAAGGGATTGATAAATCTCGAATTTCAGGGATGGGTAAAGGAGAAAACGAACCTAAAGTAAATTGTGGTTCTAATTGTACTGATGAAGAACATCAAATGAACAGAAGATCAGAATTTATTATCGTTAGTGGAGGACCACAAGCACAATAATAAAAACCTATTATAAAATGAATAACTAACCAATATAAAAGCCCTGAACTAATCAACAGGGCTTTTATTGTTCATATTCAAAAAAATAATTGCTCAACATCAACCTTTAATGATGTAAAAAAGAAAAGTATAAAACAACCGACACAAATGAAAAAAATCATCTTAATAATTGCGCTAATATTCACCTGCTCTTGGGTTGAAGCGCAAACGTATTTACAAGAAAACTTTGATACTGAAATCCCTGCAACTTGGACTATTACTGATGGTGGTGGTGCTACAGGAGATTCTTGGGCATCTGGTCAGCAAGGAGGAGGTAATAGCCTCGACGGAACAAATTGTGCTATTGTTGATAGTGACTCAAACGGAAATGGAACTGAGCTTATAGAAACCTTAACGTCTCCGGTTTTTGATACTACTGGAGCCACAACTTTATATTTAGATTTTGACCAGTTTTATAACAATATTGGTGCTGATACAGCAGTGGTTGAAGTTTTTGATGGTACAAACTGGATTGAAGTTTTAAACCAAACGGCTGATGCAGGTGCTTTTGGAGCTCCAGATCAGCAACACATTGACATTACAGCCTATTCAAATGCTGCTATGCAAGTTCGATTCATTTATAATGATGGGAATGTTTGGGCATGGTACTGGCTGGTAGATAATGTACAGGTATATAATTCTACTTGTGATTTTCCTACTGATATTATAGTAACAAACATAACTGCTAACACAGCAGACATCAGTTGGACAGCTGTTGGTACAGAAACTACCTGGGAAGTCGTTGTACAACCTGTAGGTTCTGGTGAACCTACTGGGTCAGGAATAGTGACAAACACTAATCCTTACACAGTAACTGGTTTAACAGCTATAACAGACTATGAAATTTATGTAAGAGCAGATTGTGGAACTGACGGATTTAGTATTTGGGCTGGACCGATTAATTTTCAAACTGCATGTGATGTATTTGTGCCAGACTACTTAGAGACTTTTGGGACTATTATCCCTAACTGTTGGGATGAAGCAGGAGATGGAGATGCTACTACAGGGCCTACAGGATTAGGTGCTGGAGATTGGGCGCCAGACGGATTTTTAAATAACGGTTTTGATGGTGCTTATAAGATCAACTTATGGCAAGCTTTTAAGAGCGATTGGATCTTATCCCCTCAATTTGATCTCACAGGAGGACCATTCCAAGTCGATTTTGATTTTGGAATCATGCAGTTTGGAAGTAGTACCAATGCAGGAACTCTTGGTTCAGATGACACAGTTCAATTATTAATATCAACAGATAATGGTGCAACTTGGACAAGTTTAGTTACTTTCGATAATACAAGTGTAGTACCAGCAACAGGAACACAGGTTGTATTTGATCTTACTGCATACGCTGGACAAACAGTGCAGTTTGGAATATTAGGTTCCGAAGGAACTGTAGATGATCCGGAAGATAACGACGTATTTGTCGATAACTTTAGAGTTAGAGCAATTCCATCCTGTCAAGAGCCGACAGGTTTAGGAGTAGATAATATAACTGATACATCAGTAGATGTAAGTTGGACTCCAGGAGGTGCTGAAGCATCGTGGGAAGTTGTTGTTCAACCTCAGGGAACAGGTGTTCCTACAGGTGCAGGTACAGCCACAACAGATAATCCGTATACAGCCACTCCAATTGATCCAAGTACTGATTATGAGGTTTGGGTAAGAGCCGATTGTGGCGCAAATGGATTAAGTAGTTGGACAGGTCCAATTGATTTTTCAACATTAAATACCCCACCACCACCACCAAATGGAGTGACATGTACTAGTGGATCATCTTCATTTATATTTACAGAAAACTTTGACGAAAACCCTCCTGCAGGATGGACGGGAACAGGGTTTGATGGTTCTAATGGTAACTGGGATATCGCAGCAGCGGGAGCCAATTCGTTTGGAACTGGTCCGGCAAATGCTTTTGATGGAGGCGCTGGAACGCATTTAGAATATGAGGCTTCTGGTAATGCCACTGATATTGCAGTGGCTATAAGTCCAGCCATAGATTTATCAGCAGCTATTGATGGTGCAGAATTATCCTTTTTCTTCCATGCATTTGGAGCAGATATGGGAACCTTAAATGTAGGAATAGCTAATGATGCAGCAGGACCATTTACTAACTTATTTACTTGGGTTGGAGATTTACAGATTTCTGATGATGAAGCATGGGTTCCAGTAGGGATCAATTTAGATGCTTATTTAGGACAAGTGATTTATTTAGAGTTTAGTTATGGCGGAGCAGGAACAGGTTTTGAAGGTGATTTGTCAATTGATTTTGTTAGAGTAGAATCATGTGGATCATTCTGTATACCACCAAGTGGAATTACAGTGTCAAATATTACAGGGACATCAGCAGACATCAATTGGGATGCGAATAATGGAGAGTCTTCTTGGGAGTTTGTTGTTGTACCCTCAGGAACAGGAGAGCCAACAGGAGCAGGAACAACAGTTGGAGCAACTAATACACCTATATCTGGTTTAGAATTTGAAACAGAATATGAGATATGGGTAAGAGCCGATTGTGGTTCAGAATTTAGTATATGGTCAGGGCCAGTGGTCTTTACAACAACAATACAAACAGATTTTACAGTTGATTGTTCAGTAGGACCAATTACAGGTTCTGTATGTTACGGAAATAATGATTCGGAAATATTTACATACACGAGTTCAGATGGTTCACCTGTGAATCTGACATTTAATGCAGGAGAAGTAGAAGGCGCACCATTTGATTTCTTAGTCGTATTTGATACTGATGGTACAGTCTTATATAACGATGAAGGAAATGATGGCGATATTTCAGGATTAACTTTCCAATCTACAGGAGATACGATTTCATGGCAAGTTCAATCGGATGGATCAGTAAGTTGTGAATCTGGAAGCTTCTGTTGTTCCGCAGGAATCGATTATACAGTAGCTTGTGCAACGTGTATCAATCCAGCAGCAACATATCAGGTTATTGACGATTGTGATAATGGAGATCAATTCCTTATCGGTGTTAATGTGACATCGCTAGGAGATGCAACATCACTTACTATATCCAATAATATTGATACTAATACTGTTTCGGCACCTGCAGAAGGTGTGTATCAAGTTGGTCCATTCCCATTTGGAGTGGATGTGATCATTACCTTAAGCAACGATCAGGATGTCAATTGTGTAATTAACAGTTCACCAATTATACTTCTTGCTTGTCCACCGGATAATGACAATCCTTGTGATGCTACAGTCGCAGGAGTCAATGCTGATGACAGTTGTGATATCATTACGTCTGGAACTTTATTGGAGGCAACAGATTCTGGTGTACCAGTTGGATCATGTGGAACAGATCCAGATGATGATGTTTGGTTTGAATTTACAGCGCTTAATGAATTCCAGATCATCCAATTCACCAATATCAATGGAGGAGGTTTCTTCCAGGATTTAGATCATGCAGTATACGAAGGTGCCTGTGATGCACTAGTAGAGTTATACTGTTCTGATAATGATGCAAGCTTAACGCCTGCATTAACAGTTGGAAATACATACTACATTAGAGTATTTTCGGCTGGAGATGAACCAGTAGATTATACATTCGATTTATGTATCAGACCAGGAACTGGAAATGTTTCTGTAGATCAAACTACATACACTGTGGAAGAGTTAGTGATTGATGTTTTAATTGACAGTCCGTGTGCACAAATTGATAACATTACGTTCTCAACAGGAACAAACTTTGGTAGTACTAATGGTATTGGATATTTTTCTGCTGAAGAAGGTAGTTTTCCGTTTGAAGAAGGATTGCTATTAACTTCAGGAGATGCTAGTGAAGCAGCAGGACCAAACTTTAATGCTATGAGTGCTGGTGGTTTTGGCTGGCCTGGAGATCCTGAATTGGATGCTGTTGTTGGAATTAATTCTAACAATGCTACCATTATAGAGTTTGATTTTGTGCCATTATCTGATGAGATTAGTTTTGATTTCCTAATGGCTTCCGAAGAATACAACGGTAGTACAGGAGGTACATTTGAATGTACATTCTCTGACGCCTTTGCATTTTTATTGACCGATGAAAATAATGTGACTACTAACTTAGCAGTATTACCAGGTACGACTACACCAATTCTTGTAACTAATATTCACCCGGAAAACCCTGGGTGTCCAGCGATTAACGAAGAATACTTTGGAGGTTATGTTCCGCAAAACCTTCCTCCAATGTCATTTGACGGTAGAACTACTGTATTTACTGCATTTTCAGAGGTTAATATTGGTGAAACCTATCGTATTAAGTTAGTAATTGCTGATGCAACTGATACAGCACTGGATTCTGGAGTATTCTTAAAAGCAGGAAGTTTTGATATCGGTGAAGTTGAATTAGGAGATGATATCACTATTGAAGCAGGAACCGCAGCATGTATTGGAGAGCAAATTGTTCTTGAAACTCAAGCTTTATCTGTAGACCATGTCTGGTTTAAAGATGGTTTTGTTATTGAAGGTGAAACCTCTAATCAATTAGTTGTTACAGAAGATGGTACTTACACTACTCAAATTATATTCTCTTCATCATGTATTATCTCTGATGAAATTGTTGTGGAGTTCTTACCATTACCAATTGCAAATACACCACCAGATCTTGTAGGATGTTCTATTGGAAATGATACAGCAGTATTTACATTGTCTGACAATGATGCTGAAATCTTAGGAGATCAAAGTCCAGCTGACTTTACTGTAACCTATCACTTAACTGAACAGGATGCCATTGATGGTGTTGACCCTCTTGTGAGTCCTTATACAAGTATATCAGATCCACAAACAGTATATGCTCAGATAACTAATAACGTTACAGGATGTATTAACACTACGAGTTTTAATTTAGTATTAGGTATTGAACCGGCAACAACCTTTACGCAAGACTTCGACTATGAAGTATGTCCTAATGCTACAGTACCAATTATAATTGAAGCTACACCTGTGAATTATACAGCGTCGGAAGTGACTATCAATTGGTATTTAGATGGTGTCTTACAACCAGGAGAAAATGGATTGACATTCCCAGTACTTCTAGCTGGTGATTATGAAATTGAAGTAATCTTTAATGATACAGGATGCTCTAATATTACAAGTCAAACAGTAATAGAATTAGAAAGTTGTGTTATTCCGCAAGGTATTTCTCCTAATGGAGATGGAATGAATGATACATTCGACCTAAGCAGTTATAGAGTAAGTAAATTAGAGATCTTTAACAGATATGGTACCTTAGTGTATTCTAAAACTAATTATCTTGACGAATGGTTTGGTCAGGATCAAGATGGTAACGAATTGCCTGTAGGGACTTATTTCTATACGATGGAATATGAAGATGGTAAACGAAGAAGTGCTTGGGTATATATTCAACGTCTAAATTAATCGACACTTTTTTTATAAATTAAAAAAGCCTCTAACAGTTTAGTTAGAGGCTTTTTGATATCAAACCATTTTATAATGTAGTACTACTAAACCAATAGTATAACTGATAAGGCAATACAGCAAATTAGTAAGAACCATAAAACCCAAATGTTATAATGTTGTGGTTTACTTTTATTAATATTTTTTGCATTTAACACCTTTCTTTTTTTACCACTATACTGAATCCAGTTTTTGAAATAGATAAAAATACAAGTCATAAAAAATAAGGCCCAGGCTTTTCCTGAAGACATAGTTACTGTATTCATACGCTTTAAAAATATGGACAGCATAATACCTGATAGTAATATTAAACTACATTGAAGCGTAGAAATGTAGAATAATGCAATAGTATTGGCTTTCTTTTTTTTAGTGGGTTTATAATATGTGAACACATTATAAAACAATACATCGAAAACAGTCATAAGGATTCATTTACAAAAAAAGCCACATCCAAACTGGATGTGGCTTTCCAAATATATTCAAAATAAATTATTGTGCGTCTATGCTAACAAAATCTAATTCATAAGTTCCATCAAAATCTGATTGACCACTACCTACATATTTAAATGCGATATAGATTTGACCAGATCCACATGAAAGGTCTACGTTTCCTGAGTCAAACCAATCTCCGAAGAAATCACTGTCTTGAGTCACATAAGCATCAGTGATAATTCCCCAAGTTGCAGTTCCAATACCAGCTTCGGTACCATCCCAATCGTTAGAGAATAAGATTTCTAATGTACTTCCATCAGAGAAACTGTTAGATGTTTCGAAGTTTAATGTTACTCCAGAATTAGCATCTAAATCAATTTGAGGTGTAATTAACCATGCTACAGTACTTGCATCACCAGAGTTAAATGATCCTACTCTTGCAGAAATTCCTTGTGAAGCATTTGTTCCACCTTGAGTATAAGCTTCCCATCCTTCAGATCCTGCTTCAATAAAGTTAGTCCATCCGTTTCCAGAAATCAATGAGTTAATGGTTTGTCCTTCAAAATCATCTTCAAATAAGTTATTCATTCCAGTTGTACTTGCTAAACCACAAGATAATTCAATTGGATCACAACGTACATCATTAGTAAAGTTGATATCTTCTGGTGAGTTGATTACTAATGTGTAAAACTCATCAAAGAAATCTCTTGTTAAGATACCGTCAATTGATCCTCTATTTGCAGGCAGTAGTAACGATTTAAAATCTGAAAAGGTACTTGTGCTTAAGATTACAGACGAACTGCTTGCACAGCTTTCTAAAAGACGCTCTCCATCAAATTGATCATCATCTTCAGCAGCAAAGGTCTTTAAATCGTCGCCTAATACATCATTTCTGTTAAATTGTACATCGTTTAAACGAATAAATAAGTTTTCAAGATCATTAGAAAAATCACTGATACTTACTTCCAAAGGAACAATAGTAGCAACTTCAGACGTACGTAGTACAGTTTCTGACATGTCGGCAGCAGAGATCTTAGCAAGTTCGTTTCCTTCACGTCTTCCTAATTGAACTACTCCATTATCAACAGCAACAGATAAACCATCTAATTTGACGTACACTTTTCTTCCGAAATCATACACAGTAAATAAAGGATTTACATCAATTTGAACAACAATACCTGCTGTTGGGTTTTCAGCCTTATCTTGTAATACAATTTCTTCGAAAAAATTACCACCTTCGTCACTTGAGATTACATAACCTTCCATAAAGTTATTGGTATTTTCAAATGTGATGATATCTTCACCAGATTGCACTAAATTACCAATAACAGCATCTATATCTATAATGTTTCCATCTATTGTTGGGTCTACAACATTAGTATTTGGAGTGTCAAAATCATCGTCCTGAACACAAGCATTAAATACCACTAAACTTAAGGCAAGTAGTATGATTTTGTTTAATTTAATTGTTTTCATTTTTTCTTTTTTTATCTCATCCTTAAAAAGGACATTATTTTGAAATTTATTTTTTTAGAATCTTAAGTATACGTTTAAGTAGTAAGTTGTTCCATTTCCGTTGAAATAACGCGAACCAAAAACAGGACCATTATCTCTAGATTTATCCTCTAATACACGATCATAAGTGGCCAATCTTGATTGCTCAAATCCACCAGTTTTATATTCTTGATCAAAGATGTTATTAATGGTTGCAAAGAACCCGATGAAATAATCACCAACTCTCCATGATTTTCCTCCTACTACATTGACAAGTACATAATCGTCAAATTGTTCTTGTTTTAACAATTCTCTTGCAACATCTTCATTGTAACCAACAATAGGTTGGCCATCAAAATCTGAAGTAAAGTTTGCAGATCTTGCTAAGTTACTTACGTCAATATACGCATTAGAGAAGTAGTTAGTTGTTAAACCAACATTCCAAAAGTCAGGATCACGATATTCAAATCCAATTTGGTAAGCACGTTCTGGTCCACCAGCTACGTGATAGTCTTTGATGTTTGTTGTTCCGTCACCAAAAGTAAGTGGACCATCAAAATCATCACTAGTTAAATATAAGTTAGGATTATTATTGAAGGTGTATTGTCCAACCGAAGCCGCAGCTTTTAATTTAATGGTTGGCGTCACTTGAGCCTCAAAACCTAATTCTACTCCTACATGTCTTTTCTCTACATTAGTTAGTATTTCTTGAACAAATGCATCTCCAGTATCTAAACCAAGTCCGGCGAGATCTTCGGTAAAGAAGAATCCAATATCAGTTCCATCCTCAAACCCTGAATAGAAACCTGTAAGTCTTGCTTTGATTATTGGAGATCTAAAGATATAACTTGCATCAACAGATCTTATTTTTTCACTCTCTAAACCAATCACAACATCATTGTTCTGTCTAGCATTACTAAATGAATTTCTAATTGATGGTGCTTTTGTAAAGTAGCTTGCGTTAAAATCTATTAAGTGACGGCCAGTGATTTTGTATGTACCTCCAGCTTTTATTCCATAATTTGAAAAGTCTAATTTTTCACTTTTACCAAATGAACGAGCTCCTGCGAAGTTTCCATTATTGAATAAACCATTTCTTTGGTATGTTGTTTGTGAAATGTTAGCTCCTAAATAAAAGTCGATTTTGTTATATTTAAATTGAGCTTGTGCAAATCCAGTAACAACGTCAGCATCGATTTCATAGTTATATTTGTAACGGTCTCCTTCTGTGACAATTCTGTTAGGATTATTAAGGTCACTTTGAGCAATATCTTCCAATGATTGGATAACATTAGCGTCTTCTTCAGCAAAGAAATCAACATCTAAATATCCTGTTCCACCTAAAAGATCTTTAAGGTTAGCAAAGTTTTCACTTTTAAGTTTTCTATAGCTTACCATCGCATTTAATCTAATGCGCTCAGTTAATTCGGTGTCTAAGATAGAGTTTATAGTAAATTGTGAGTCATCATTTCTATCCTCTTGGATAGCATAAATAGAGTTTCCACCTTGAGCTCTAACAGTAGCATTTGCACTGTATAAAGCATTCCAATCTAATTGACCATCATTAACAAATTGCTGCTCAGCAATATAGGCTTGTTCATAGTCGTAAGCTGTTGGGTTTTGATCTCTTAAAAAATAACTTGGTAGATTTTGATAGTAGGTTGGATCAGGATTTCTAGCACCTCCTAAATAACTCGCTTGACCATTAAAATTTACTAGTCGCGTTCCACCATTATCTATTCTTGTATTACCAATTTTACCAAACTGATAAGCAATGTTTGTATTTAATTTGGTTTTAGAAGAAATATCCCAGAAGTGGTTTAGCATTAAAATTGGTTCTTCAATCTCTCTAACTCTTGAATTTCTGATATCTCCATCTAATTCTCCCCAAAACGGATTGTATTCTCTTCCTTTTAAATTTAAAACTTCATCAGTAATCGCTGTAGAACGTCCACGTCTGTTTTGTGCATAAATACCAGTAAAGTTGATACTGTGTTTATCATTGATTTTTTTCTCTACTGCAGCAAAAAACGAATTAGAGTCATAAAGTGTTCCATCTATGAAACCTTCATTACCAAAACGTCTTGAGGCTAAGATAGAATAAGACCATCCTCCTTGCAGTAATCCTGAATTATAGCTAGCCATGATACGACCTGTATAACTTCTATTTGCAGAAGCATAAGAAACTCTACCTCCTTTTCTGTATTTAGAAGCACGCATTACAATATTGTTGGTACCTGCTAAATCTCCAAAAGTATAGTCATTAGCCGACATACCCATTGAGAATTCTTGGTTTCTTTGAACATCATTCAATCCACCCCAATTTCCCCATTGTGGTCTACCATTAAATTGTTTGTTCATTTCAATACCATTGATAAGTACTTTACCATTGGCATTGTCTAAACCTCTAGGTCTGAAGAACGTTGCACTAAAGTCAAATGCAGCAGCACTTAAAAATTGATCTCTAGATGCCTGTAATAAACCAGAAATATTATCTGTCAAACCATCGTCTTCACTATTTAAATTGTCATCAGAAATTGAAATAATGAATAAATCTGTCTTGTCACTAGAGTCATAATCGAGGGTCATACCGCTTATATCAACAGTTTTACCTTCATTTACAACAATAGGATAACGTTTTGTAACATAACCTACCTTTTCAACTTTTAAAACTTGCTCTCCTAAAGGAACAATAGTTTCAAATTGGAATTCACCCATAGCGTCAGTTTTAACAGACTGACCAGTTTCTTCAATGGTGATAGTTACATCTGGAATCGGCTCCCCTGTTGTGCCATCTAGAACGCTACCTTTGACAATAGTCTCCTGAGCGAAGGATGTTAACACGGAGAACATTCCGAATAAAAAAATAAAAAAACTTTTTTTCATGCTTAATATTATGATTAATAGTTTAGGTGCATTAAATAATAGTTATTTAAGGCGTGCAAATTTACATTATTTATAATAAATACATACTTTTGGCTCGACATTTGTAATCAAGATAACGATAACATAATATTCAAACTATGAAACCATTACATTTTTCTCTGACAATTATTTGTTTTCTATTGACATTTAATAGTTTCTCACAAGAGGAAAAAAAAGAGAAGCGCTTTAAAATTCACACTTTAGCCTTCTACAATTTAGAGAATTTATTTGACACTATCAACGACGTTACCAAGTTTGATGAGCGCAGTCCTATTATGGAAATCAAGGCTGACAGAGCTGGTATCTACAACAAGAAAGTTAATAATATGGCTAGAGTAATTGCTGATATTGGCGCAAGTACAACAGGTAACTCTCCAGCTTTGATAGGTGTTTGTGAAATTGAAAACAGGCAAGTATTAGTTGATGTGGTAAATCATCCTTTGTTACTGCCTAAGAATTATGGAATTATACACTACGAATCTCCAGATGTTAGAGGAATTGATGTAGCACTTTTATATCAAAAAGATTTATTTAAACCTACTAGCCACGACTCTTATGAACTATTAATTTATGATGATTTAAGTAGAAAGCGTGTGATTACCAGAGATCAACTTTTAGTCAGCGGAGAGCTTGACGGAGATCCCATTCATGTCATTGTTAATCACTGGCCTTCCAGAAGTGGAGGAGAAGCTAGAAGTCGATCAAAACGTGTAGGAGCAGCAAAACTCAACAAACGTATTATTGATTCTATCCAGTCTAAAGATCCTTACGCTAAAATATTTACAATGGGAGATTTAAATGACGACCCAACTAATGCAAGTGTAAAAGATGTTTTAAAAGCGAAAAGTGATAAAGAAGATTTGAAATTAAAAGAGATATACAATCCTTTTGAAAGAATGTTTACTGATAAAGGCTACGGAACGACAGCCTACAGAGATGCCTGGAGTTTATTTGATCAGATTATGATGACTGAGCCTTTAATAAAAAAAGATGATTATTCATCTTTTAGATTCTACAAAGCTGGAATTTATAACAAAGCATACCTTACCAACAAAAGAGGGCGTTATAGAGGGTATCCTTTCAGAAGTTTTGCAGATGGTGGCTTTACAGGAGGCTTTAGTGACCACTTCCCAGTATATGTATACTTAATTAAACAAGTGGACTAAATCATAAGATACAATACAATATAAAAAAAGCGCTATTTATAAATAGCGCTTTTTTTATGTTTTAAAACCATGTATTCCAAGGAATTTTTGCCAGTACTAAAATTAAAGCTAAAGTGTAAAAAATAGCTAGCATTTTAAATTTTGGTTTTGAGGTTAATTTCTTTTTATGTTTTGAATATCCAATTGTTATTAAAACAACTGCAATTATCATTGTAATAGGATGCTCAATAATATTAGAACGCAACGTTTTATTTTTCATGACTTCGCCCATTCCAGTGTCGCTTATTACTGAAAGGTAATTTGAAGCAAAGAATACTACAATACCAATAAGCAATTGAATATGAGTAACAATTAATGTGAATAGTGAAATTCTAAAATCTACAGCTTGGAATTCTTTCCCACTGAACAACTTTATTAACGCATTAAATGTTGCTATAACTAGCATTAACAGTACTAGGTAAGCCCAGTAAGAGTGAAGCATTTTAACAATATCGTACATGTTGTATAGTTTAAATATTACAACAACAAAGGTATGAATTATATGTAATTATTCTTCCAAACTAATTGTGAAGTCCGTAAATCCTTAACTAAGAGTAATATATATAGACGCCAATCACTATAGCTACAATAATTGCTCCTGCACTTTTTGCATATTTCCATGGGGAGATGTCTACGTCTTCTGTGAATTCTTGCTTATACACTTCTGGTCTTGGCTTAAAGTAACCAATGAGCAACATGATAACGACATTCAATACAAACAGTATGGCCATGATATGTAAAAAATGTGGATAAGTATCAACTTCAATAATTTTTAAAGCCTCTGGATTTGTAACACCGTTAATTTTAGCTTCCTCCAAAGCATTGTTCGTTAGTTTAGGCCTAATGATAAACTCACTGATAATATAGAGAATGGAGCCAGATAATAATCCGATTTTTGCAGCAAGGGCTGGCACTCTTTTGGTAACAAATCCAACAAAAATAATAGTTAGAATAGGAATACTATAAATACCATTGACTTGCTGGAGATAATCAAAAATACTCTCCAGATCTGATAGGAAAGGTGCAATTAACATGGCTCCTATAGCGAGAATTATGCCGAAGAGTTTACCATATTTTACAGTTGTCTTTTCATTGGCTTCGGGATTGATATGTTGCTTGTAAATATCTATACCAAATAGGGTCACCGAACTATTAAGAACACTATTGAATGAACTCAAAATAGCACCAAATAACACAGCAGCAAAGAAACCAATGAGTTCTGGAGGTAGTACTTTTTTTACCAATTCTCCATAAGCCTGATCTGGAGCAGATACATTTAAAAGTCCTTTTTGATGCATGTAATAAGCAATAATTCCAGGTACAACAACAATTAATGGCCCTAATATTTTAATAAAAGATCCTAAAAGCAACCCTTTCTGACCTTCCTTTAAGTTTTTTGCGCCTAATGCACGTTGGATAATTTGCTGATTGGTTCCCCAATAAAATAGTTGTACAAGCATCATTCCTGTAAATATGGTAGCAAATGGAACCGAAGCGGTTTTAGATCCAATAGAATCAAATTTTTCAGGAATTTCAGTTTGCAGTCTTGCAATGCCATCAAATACACTTCCGTCGCCAATAAGCATTAAGCCAAAAACCGGAATCATGACACCTCCAATGAGTAAACCAATGGCATTTATGGTGTCAGAAACCGCTACGGCTTTAAGTCCGCCAAATACAGCATAGATTGAGCCAATAATTCCTATTCCCCAAACACAGATCCATAGTGCAGCTTTTTCTGAAACGTTTAAGAGTTCCGGAACATCAAACATAGCACTTATAGCTAAAGATCCAGAGTATAGAATGGTAGGAAGCAAGACCACTACATAACCTGTTAAAAATAGTGCAGATGTCAATGTTTTAGTGGTAACGTCAAAGCGTTTTGCTAAAAACTGAGGAATGGTAGTCAGTCCACCTTTCAAATACTTAGGCAGTAAGTATAATGCTGTAACGACCATGGCAATAGCAGCAAGGGTTTCCCATGCCATAACTAATATACCTTCAGTAAACGCAGAGCCATTAAGACCTACCAATTGTTCAGTAGATAAATTGGTCAACAGTAAAGAACCTGCAATAACACCTGCAGTAAGACTTCTGCCTCCAAGAAAGTAGCCATCAGATGAGGTTTCATCAGTTTTTTTGGTAGCGAAGTAAGAGATAATAGCAACTAAAGCAGTGAAGCCAACAAAAGAAAGTATACCTATCATAATGTAGTTTTAGTACTGTAAAATACTAAAAAGCAGATTAATCAATATTGTGTTATTCCGAAATAGAAATCTGCCGTTTGGTTTCATTTCCATACTCATCAACGACTGTGATAAGGTGTTCTCCTGTTTCAGGAACAATAGCAAGCTCATGTATATCTCTTGTGGTGCCTACGTAAGTTTGATCGAGATACCAGAACACCTTAGCCTCTGGTTTGGAGTGGGCAATTTTTAATACCAGATCATTGGTTTCTCCGTCAAAATCCTTAGGTAAAAAGACCGTGTTATTCCGCTTCGGATAAATAAAATTCATAGCCTCCTGAGGTTCTCCCAAACAATCTAACCTCAATTTTGGCAATGGTTTATAAAATGGGTTTTTAGTTTTATAGTAGTATTCTTTTATAGGTGATAATACAAACCAGGGTTTGTGCTTAATATTGCTAAGGTCTTCACAAGACGAATTGACCTGATAGGTTTCTGTAGCATCAACATGGGCAAGAATATGATACGGACAAGGTTGTGTTTTTAAACCACTTAACTGAATGTAACGTTGTTCTGTTTCATCACAAATAGTAGAAGCTCGATGTCCACTTTTAGAACAGATATTAACGGCTTGCATCTCGTCATACGGTTTTGAAAACCATTCGCTATTTGGTAACAGATCAAATACATCAAATAAAATAGGCGCAGCTGTCTGCACACCAACTAATCCAGGACGACCTTCACCATCTGCATTGCCAACCCAAACTCCAACCACATAATCTTTTGTAGTGCCAATTGCCCATGCATCTCTAAAACCGAAACTTGTACCTGTCTTCCATGCAATTTGTTTTGAATCATCAAAAAACTCCCAGCTTTCATCACCTTCTGGTCTGTTCACTTTTTTTAAACTTTCATAAGTGAGATAAATAGAAGCCGCATCAAATAACGTTTTGTCTGTTGAGGTGCTTCCAAAGTTTACCATTTCCGAAGCTAAAAATGTAGGTTCTAAGAATTCATGGGTATAATATTCACTTGAGGTTTCAGAAAAATGATTCAATGTAGAAGATAGCGCAGCATAACTCTTACATAAATCCCAAAGATTACTTTCAGCGCCTCCCAGAATTAGAGACAAACCATAATGATTAGCATTATATTTGAGATCTTTTAACTGTAGTTGTTTTAAATATTGATGGAATCTGTCCAATCCGAAATCTTGTAACATTCGCACAGCTGGAACATTTAACGAACGTGATAATGCGCGACTTGCAGGAACTACACCATCAAATTCTTTATTGAAATTCTCTGGATTGTAGCTTCCAAACTGACTTGGGATATCTGTAACCAGAGTATTGGGTAAAATGTCGCCAGCATCAAGCATAGCAGCATATAAAAAAGGTTTTAGAATACTTCCTGTGCTTCTAGGCTTATCAATAATATCCACATCTTTTTGATGCGCTCTATCAGTTGGGGTATTACCAATATAAGCCAGAACTTCTCTAGTGTGTACATCTAAAACCAAGACTGCAGCATTATGTATTTCATTTTGCTTAAGAAGATTATACTGGTTTTTAACTATATGATTTACACGTTCCTGAAGTTTACTATCAATGGTGGTTTGAATGCGTTTCCCTCGATTCGATATTGCCACTTTTTGTAAGAGATGAGGTGCAATTTGAGGTAGTGCATAAGGTTTTTGAGGTAAGCCTTCTGCAATTGATAACTCATAAGTAAGAGAATCGATGATCTCGTTATCCAAAAGTTTTTTGAGCAAGCGATCTCGTTTTTCTAATAAGCGCTTTTGATTTTTCCCTGGATAAATCAGACTTGGAGCATTAGGTAAAACAGCAAGAGTTGCGCTTTCAGCCCAAGATAACTGGTTGGCATCTCTATTAAAATAACGCCATGAAGCTGCATCAAGACCAACAACATTACCTCCAAAAGGAGCATTACTAGTGTAATAGGCTAGAATCTTTTCTTTAGAATGCCGAAATTCTAAACGTGTAGCCAGAATGATCTCTTTTATCTTTTCAAAATAGGTTCGTGCTTGTCCTTTTCGAGATAAACGAATCACCTGTTGTGTTAGTGTGCTTCCACCACGCTTGACTTCTCCAGAGCTAATATTATCGCTTAGTGCTTTAGCTATCGATATAGGATTAAAACCTGGATGATCATAGAAATATTCATCCTCAAACTGTATGATACAGGTTTTGAATTTCTCAGGAATACTATCATTGTGTGGAAACCGCCATTGACCATCAGAAGCTATTTGAGCACCTAAAAGCTCATTTGTTTTACTGGTAATAACAGTTGCAGTTGGATCTTTAAATAATTCTCCAGGTAAACAAAACACATACATGATCAGGAGTATTGTAAAGACAATAGACCTTTTTTTATGTCGTTTTATGTAGTTAACTAGTTTCATTTGTGTTCCCAGAGTGAGATTATTAATTACTTAAAAATTCATAGTCTCGTTCTACCTTGCAAATTCTCACCTTATACCAACTATACCATTGCGCTCTACCTTGTTGCTGAGCGATCAAATGATCTGTATGTTGTTTCCATTGCTTAATGGACTCTAAGTTATCCCAATAACTTATCGTAATTCCTATGTCATTTCTGGCACTTTCAATACCCAAAAACCCATGCTGCTGTTTGGCAAGTGTTTCCATGAGCTGAGCCATTTCGGAATAGCCTTCGGTATCTTCAGCCTGAGTTGAGGTAAAGATGACTGCATAATAGGGTTTGTTATTTTGCATGATATGTGCCTGTTTGATCTTTTTTAATTGCTTTTATAATTAGTACCTGACTGTTATCTAATCGTCGTATTGTAGACACCTTTATACCAACGGGAGTTTCGTTTTTATAAATCGTATCGTTTTTGATTTCATAGTCATCTTCAAATGAGATCATATCTCCAACATGATGACCTCCACCGTGTTTCCAGTTTAGAGTTTCCACTTTTGAATTGTCAATGCCGCACGAATAGCATACCATTATTAACAACAAGATGATGTATTTTTTCATGGTCATCGCTTATTTTTTAACTGTGATCCAACGCCCTTTATTCCTCACAAAAAAGTCATTGTCATACATGCCTTCAACTTGTGTTCCTGGTAAATAATACGTACCTAAATAAGCTGCATTGAGCATAACTGTAAATACTTTTGTTCCGTGTTTACCCTTTCTTGGTAAATCGAAATAGAAATTCACTCGATCATCTCTTATGTCTGTATATCTTGCTGTGCTGGTAGTTGTATCACCAAAAGCAGTGAAACGTGTATTGACAATTTCCCAACCTGAAGGGAATATTTGTGTTAGTGCCACATCATTCAAGTATTGATTTTTTAAATTACTAACACTTATTCTTGCTACAATGTCTTGTCCTTGCTGTAATTCGGAAATGTTTAAGCGATTTCCTTTTAAGTCGGTATAAACCACAGACACGCTCAATCCACGTTGTTCTGCGAGTTCTTCGCCAAGTGGTAGCTTACCTGAATTAAGGACTCTAACATACACCAAATTATCTAATGCGTTTTCTAGCTTTAATGTATTTGAACCATCTTTTACCTCTAATCGACGCTGGGCAATAGTGTTTTTTGTAGTGATGGTTTCTGTTTTTCCATTAAAACTATAGCTGAAATTCATATCCTTTCCACCATTTGCCTCTACCAGCTTTGCCATAGCCAATAGACTGTAGGCAGTGGTTTGCGTACTCATCCAGTCGTCACTAGATAATTCTTTAGCAATAGACTCAGCAATTGCTTTAGCTTTCGGATTTTCAGTGATGATCATAGTTTCCAGTGCCATAGCTCGATTTCTATTTACCGAACCATAGGTGTAATAATTACTTTCAGAAGGTTCAAAATTAATGTTTGCCGTTCTTGATAATTGATCACTTGCCTCTTTTTGACCTGCTAAAGCATAGGCTGCTGCTAATCGCCATTTGGCTTCATTTGAAATCTCGGTAAATTCTCTAAGTCGGTTCATAGAGGCGAGATCTGGGCTTCCAGCTAATGCTAATGTGTAAAGTCTGTAAGCTTGTGCCAGATCAGAGTTGTAACGTCTATAACTTGGTCTCCAATCCCTAGCTGCTTGTTTTTGGTATCTCAACCAGTTACTTTTAAACGTTAATGGCAATACAAATCCTTTCTTTTCAGCTTCTATCATAAAATGTCCTGCATAGCTAGTTCCCCAATCATTAGCAGTGTTTTCTCCCATCCAGTAGCTCATCCCTCCGTTAGGACGTTGGAAATTACCCAAACGCTTGATACCGTTTTCAATATTGGATTGAATTTCCTGTTTTTTCTCATACTTTAAATCGAAAATATCACTCAAATATAACTGCGGAAATACGCCAGACGTGGTTTGTTCAACACAACCATGAGGATACTTGATTAAGTATTGTAGTCGTTTAGAGAAATCCATTGGCGGAAGTGTAGAAAACTCTACAGTTGCTGTATTAGTTCCTGGTACTCCAAATGTGTTAAACTCTAATGATTGTGAAGCGTTAGGCTCAAGTCTTGCGTTTTCGTATAATGATGTAATCGGATTAGGGTTTACCACATCTAATTCTACTTTATAAGTTGACGTTTCGCCATTTCCTGTTGCAATTACTTCAACAGTATTTACACCTTTTGCTTTGCTGACATCCAATTCGAAATACGCCATTTTTTCATCTGGCTTGGCAAATGTGAGTTTTTGAGAACTATTTCCAACTACAGAAATACCATCACTGAGTTTCAAGCTCAGATTTACATTTTTCACCTTTGGTTCCATAGCAAAGACGGTTACTGGGAGTGTTACTTTTTCACCAGGACTTAGTTTCCTTGGTAAGGTTGCTAAGACCATTAATGGTTTTTTAACCTCCACAGATTTGTCTGTACTTCCATAAGCTTCGGTTTGATTATTTCCTGCAACAACCATAGTCCTTACAGCACCAACGTAGTTTGGTAATTTAATTTTATGCGAAGCTCGTTTACCAGCTTCAAGTTCAAAAGGACCTAAATAAGTAACAACGGGTTTGAATCGGTTTGCCTTTTTGTTCTTTCCTTTGGCAGCGCTTCCATCACCGCCAATAGCAAATACCTGATCAACACTACCTGAATAGGCGCCAATCACATCATCAAAAATATCCCATGTTTTCACACCCAGCGCTTCTCGAGCATAAAATGCATTCCAGGCATTTGGTGTTTTAAATCGGGTAAGATCTAACAGGCCTTCTTCAACCATAGCAATGGTATAGGTCATTGGTTTTTTATTCTTTTCTGAAATAAACACTTCAAATTCCTGTTCTGGTCTTAAAACACTTGCCATACGTAATTCTGGTTCTAAGATGGTTTTAGGGTCTTCTACCAAAATTGGAATCACACCATATAAACGTATAGGAAGATCATTACTTGTTATAGCGTGAGGTTGTAATAATGAAATATTGACAAATACATTTGGTGCCATTTCTGAAGTGACAGGAATATCAACTGTGGTTTCTCCTTTTGTGGTTTTTACCCATTTATAATCGATCACATCTGACCCATTTTCTATACTAACAAGAGCCCTTCCCTCATTACCAGATGGGAATTTAATTTGAGCAGTTTCTCCAACAGTATACTTATCTTTATCTGAAGCAAACACCAACATTTTAGCCGCTTCTTTGTCGTTTCCTGTTGACATTCCAGACCAGTTTCTGTAAAAATATGCTGTGCGACCTGTTGCATGACCACTTACAGGATCATAAATTCTAATGAGGTAGCGACCTCGTTCTTTTTCTGGAATTTTAATGGTGAATGTTGTTTTGCCATTTGCGCCAGTAGAGGCTTTTTGGTCTAATATGGGTCTGTGATAACTGCTAGATACATAGTTAGAAAGATTGTCATAAGAAGAGTTCCACCACCAACGCCATTCTACTTTGTAGACTTTAATTTCAAGATTATCACGTTTTACAGGATTTCCATCTTTATCAACAACTGCCAAATCAAATGTTTGATTGGTGTCTGTAAAGTAGGAGCCGTAGTAGTTGCCTTTTGGAGAACGTAAGCCAACATAAGATTCATAGGGGGAGTATGTTTTTGTAAATGCATCTAAAGAAAAATCGCCTCCATTTTCAAAAGCTCTTACTAAAAATTGTGCGTTAAGCATTCCTGGAGCATTTTTTCCAATGTCTAATTTGGTGTCGATTGTCGCTTTTCCAGATTCATCAAGATTACCTTCGAACACATTTAGTTCTTCGGTATTAAATTGGCGAGCAGGATCAGTAAAGACATAGCCTTTATAATTTTTAAAGCTTGTATATGAGGTGCTGAATTTTGCTTTAACTTCTGTTTTTATATTTTTTGCAGGTGCACCATGTAACCATTTAACGTCCAGAGATCCATTAAGAGGTTCGGTACTTGAGAGCACATCCTGATTAAAATCGATCTTGATCTTAAGTCGGTTAGGTTTTACGGTTTCAACTTTTAATGATTTATAGAATTGTGCACCGCCTACAGACACTTTAGCATTGTAGTTTCCTGTTGTTCCTTCGGAAACTGTAGGCACTATAAATTTATAGAAGTTATTGATATTATCAGAGGTTACATTTTTATAGATGAGTTTTCCATTAGGATCAGTTACCTCAAGTTTTACTGGATGTCCTTTAGGAAGCGTATTAGCTTTATCATTCAACATAAAAGTTAAAAACAAAGAATCTCCTGGTCGCCAGACACCACGTTCACCATAAATGTAGCCTTTGAGTCCACGTTGCAATCGGTTACCAGAGACATCAAACTTGCTCAATGACAGTGAATTTCCATCGGTGAGCCTTAAATAACTACTGTTATTGCCTTTGGTTGCAATTGCAAAGGCCGCATATTTATTAGTTTCATAGACAGCTAAACCTTCACTGTTTGTAGTTACAGAGCCTATTTCCTGTTGTTGGAAATTATATAGCGTAATGGTAGCGTTAGCTTCAGGAGTAGTATTTAGAAGATTTGTAACTGCAAAATAATAGGTGTTTTTTGCACCTTGTTTTACAATAATTCCAAGATTGGAAGCCAATAGATTTTGAGTGACTATACGATTTTCGTTGTAGTAAGCATCATGACACGGGTTCTCACGTTGTCTCCAGTTATAGCTGTAATTTCTATATCTGTAAGTACGGTTATCCCAGTATTCCTCTTCTCTTAAATCATCGTCTTCGGTGTTGGTATTTGCGTAATTGTCTTCGTAATAATAATCTTCCTCATAATAGTAATCGTCATATTCATCATCTTCATTTAGTGCGCTATCAGGATTTGCAGTACAATCATAGAGCGAATAGCTTCTGTTAAAATCTAGTTCAACACGATATATTGCTCCAGGGTCTGCTTTAAAATATTTTGATAAATCAATACTGTAAGCTTTCCATTTTCCAGAGTTTTCAGCAGCAGATTGTAGTTCAATAGTTTGTTTGGCTATTCTTCGACCAACACGTTTGATCTCATTTCGATTATTGCTATTCATTGGATTATCTTGAAGAAACTGTAAAACATTATCTTCAAATATTTTGATAATCCTAACATCAACAGCACTTAGATTAACTGCTTCAAAATTAAACTTAAGCTCGTTAGAATTTGGTAAAATAGTTCCGTTACTAATGAGTCTAACCTGAGGTTTGATTTCTTCAAAAGAGATGGCCTCAGAAAATGGTTTTTTGAGCTTGTAACCATCAATATTGGTGATGCCCTGAAAGACATCCACCTGAATATTACCAACTAATTTTGTGTCTGGATATACTTTTAAAACATTACCAATAACACTAAATTTTGGATTTTTTACATTTTGAATGGTGACCAGACCGTCAAAATTTTGTTGGGTTTTGATTGGGTCTGAAAAGTTGATATATAAAAATTGTTCAGGTGTTTTGTAAGCCTGTACATTAACTATAGTGAAGTTATTAATACCAGGAATTTTAATTTTGTTTTCGCCTTTATTGTCTGCTTTGATAGGTTTTCCATTCCATTTTATAATGATTTCAGAATCATCTACTAAACGATTAATACTATCAATTTTGAAATCGAAATATGTTGAATGATCATTTAGCTCATTAAACTGTAATTTTAGCTTTTTGCCATTTTGTGTAGCCTCTACTAATGTCTTTGCTTCATCCAGAGAAATCACATCTGCCGATTTGATAACAGCTTCTAAATATTGCCATTTTTTACTGTAAGATTGTAAATCATTAGTGTTGATGCTGAAATTTGGAGTTATGGTTTTAAATCGAAATACATAATCTTCATAATCTTTAGGCATATCCTTGTATATTTTGTCAAGTTTGACAACTACAGTATACTCGGTTGCGGGATCCAAATATTCGTCAGGAGTAAATATCAGAGTATGTTTATTACTGGCTTTAAGTGTCCCATCAACATCTGGAGATACGCGAATAATGTCATCTGTGATGTCTTGTCCCATTTCCCAACCTTCAACATCGTTCGATAAGTTTATTGTAATTGGTTTAGTAACAGATTGCATGCCTGAGGAGGTATAGCTTATATAATCTCTAAACTTAAATAGACTATCAGTGTCCTGAGTGATTTCATCTTTTTTCTTACAGGAAAAGATAATGGTGATACAAAAAATGAGTGCAGAAAGATATTTTAGTTTCATGGTTATGGACATATTATATTGGTTTGTATGATAGATTCAAACCATCAAATTGATAGTTGAACATCATAAAATTACAGGATTTAAAAGGGTTCCATGCGTAGGTTATTTTATCTGTTACAGATAAAATAGAATTCGTCATGTTATGTCAAGAATTCGTTATTCTTTATAAATTCCAATCTCCAGTTCTCCCTTATCATTCATTGTTGCCCTATACATACCAGCAGTATTAAATTCGGCTACCATGTTACCATTTTTATCTACGGCAACGATACCTCCATTGCCGCCTAATTCTGGAACTTTCTTTTGAATAACCTCCTGAGCAGCTTCTTTAAGAGACAGACCTTTGTATTGCATCAATGCAGAAATATCATGGGCAACCATAGCTCTGATAAAATATTCGCCCCAGCCTGTACTTGATACTGCACAGGAATTGTTATTAGCGTAAGTTCCGGCTCCAATTATTGGTGCATCTCCAACACGACCATAACGCTTATTGGTCATGCCACCTGTTGAGGTTCCAGCAGCCAGATTACCATTTTTATCTAGTGCAGCACAACCAACAGTTCCAAATTTGGCATTTTTTATATCAGCATCATAGAATGCTGTTTTTGCATCATTTTCTTTTTTTGCTTCGGAAGCTTTTACACGTTCTAAAGATTTAAATCGATTTTCAGTATAAAAGTAGCTAGGCTCTACAATGGTTAAACCTTGCTCTTTAGCATAAGTTTCGGCTCCAGATCCAGCCATCATCACATGTGGTGATTTCTCCATAATTACCCTTGCAAGGTCTATGGGGTTTCTAACAGTTGTTGTGCCTGCTGATGCTCCAGCATTAAGTGTGTTTCCATCCATTATTGAAGCATCGAGTTCATTGGTTTCCGCATTGGTAAACACAGCACCTTTTCCTGCATTGAACAATGGAGAATCCTCCATAACATTAATTGTTTTTTGAACGGCATCAAGGCTTGAACCACCTTTTTCTAAAATATCATATCCAACTCTTATCGCTTCTTCCAATTTGGCTTTGTAAGCCGCTTCACGCTCTGGTGTCATGTTTTTTCTGAGAATGGTTCCTGCACCTCCATGAATAATTATGGCAAATTCAGCTTTTGATTCATTAAGGTTTTCCGAAGAATTTATTGTAGAATTTTCAACTTCAGTTTCAGTGTTTTTAGCTTTTTCAGCACAACCAAAACACATGATAAAAACGAAAAAGTAAAGGATGGATTGTTTCATGATTATATTAAATTTATAAGTGCTTTAAAGTTACATTATTAAACAAAATGCTTCAAGTAAAAATGACTTTTTATTAGTAACTTCGCGTCAAAATCTAATAAATCATAAAAAACATACAAATATGGAAGCTATTGCTACCGATTTCGGAATAAAAGATGCCTTGAAAGAATTAGGTGTTAACGATATTAATGAAGGAACATCTACTGGCTCTAACAATTTTTCTAATGGAGAGATTATTGAATCTTATTCTCCTGTTGACGGACAATTGATCGCTAAGGTGAAGTCGTCTACAAAAGAAGATTATGAAAGAGCAATGTCAGCTGCAACAGAAGCGTTCAAGAGTTGGAGAACAATGCCTGCTCCACAACGCGGTGAAATTGTAAGACAGTTTGGAGACAAGTTAAGAGAGAAAAAAGAAGCACTTGGTAAATTGGTGTCTTATGAGATGGGAAAATCATATCAGGAAGGCTTAGGTGAAGTTCAGGAGATGATTGATATCTGTGATTTCGCTGTTGGATTATCACGTCAGCTTCACGGTTTAACCATGCATTCTGAACGTCCAGGACATAGAATGTATGAACAATACCATCCATTAGGGGTTGTTGGAATTATTTCGGCATTTAACTTTCCGGTAGCTGTTTGGTCATGGAATACTGCTTTAGCGTGGATTTGTGGTGATGTGTGTATATGGAAACCATCTGAAAAAGCACCAGTTTGTGGTGTAGCTTGTCAAAATATTGCAGCAGAAGTCTTTGCTGAAAACAATTTACCTGAAGGGATTTCATGTTTGATTAATGGTGATTATAGAGTTGGAGAATTTATGACTAAAGATAAGCGTGTGCCTTTAGTATCGGCAACAGGATCAACGAGAATGGGTAAAATTGTAGCTCAGGAAGTTGCAGCACGATTAGGAAAATCATTACTAGAGCTTGGTGGAAATAATGCTATTATTGTCACTCCTGATGCAGATGTGAAAATGACTGTGATAGGTGCTGTGTTTGGAGCTGTAGGAACATGTGGACAACGTTGTACATCTACACGTCGTTTGATCATTCATGAGAGTATTTATGACAAAGTAAAGAATGCTGTTGTTGATGCTTACAAGCAGTTACGTATTGGAAACCCATTAGACGAAAATAATCATGTTGGACCTTTAATTGATAAAGATGCAGTGAAAATGTACCAACACGCTTTAGAGAAAGTTGTTGAAGAAGGTGGAAATATCGTTGTTGAAGGCGGTGTTCTTGAAGGTGAAGGTTATGAAAGTGGTTGTTACGTAAAACCTGCAATTGCTGAAGCTCAACCACATTATGAAATCGTTCAACACGAGACCTTTGCTCCAGTATTATACTTATTGAAATACTCTGGAGATGTTGAAAATGCTATTGACATTCAAAATGAAGTAGCTCAAGGCTTATCGTCGGCTATCATGACTAACAATTTGCGTGAGGCTGAACGTTTCTTATCTGTTCAAGGATCCGACTGCGGAATTGCAAACGTAAATATAGGAACATCAGGTGCTGAAATTGGAGGCGCTTTTGGTGGTGAAAAAGACACTGGAGGAGGACGTGAGTCTGGTTCTGATGCATGGAAAATTTATATGCGTCGCCAAACAAACACCATCAACTATACTACCGAGTTGCCATTAGCACAAGGAATTAAGTTTGATCTCTAAGACGTATTTAAATTATAAAAATGAAAGCCATATCAAAATCGATATGGCTTTTTTAGTTTGTCTACACTCTATTTTACATGAAGTCCTCAGATATATAATGAACAACGCAGTAAAAACTTTACAGATTCATTCTTAACTGCGAAATATTTTGATACAATGACATAATGTATTTATATTTAAATCTGTTGATTTACTAACAATTACATTGTTTTGGAATCATTTTTGAGAAGGTATATTTAAACGAAGGTTAAGTTTTTAGGTCTTATGTATATGAAACAGCGAGAAATTCAGCATTTATATTGGCGAGCAGGTTTTGGGATTACACCTACAGAACTCAATTCACTGTCTCAAAAAGATAAAAAGTATATTGTCAACTCTTTATTCAAAAAGTCAAAGCGTATGACGCCATTGTTAGCTAATACCAGTTATTTAGATGGTTTTACAAAAGAAATTTTATTAGGAGATAAAAGAAAACAAAAGGAATTTAGAAATAAAAGTCGTGAGAAAATCAAAGAGCTTAACCTATTATGGATAGATAGACTTATAAATACTGATGAGGTCTTAAGAGAGCGCATGACTTTATTTTGGGCGAACCTTTTTGTTTGTCAGGACAATCACATATATCATGTACAAAGTTATAATAATACTTTACGAAAACATGCTTTAGGCAATTTTGGCGATTTCGTTAAAGCCATCTCAAAAGAAGCTGCGATGTTGAAGTATTTAAATAATAACCAGAATGTAAAACGAAAACCCAACGAAAACTTCGCACGTGAGCTTATGGAGCTTTTTACTTTAGGCGAAGGACATTATACCGAAAACGACATAAAAGAAAGTGCAAGAGCCTTTACAGGATATGCTAACTTTCGAGGAGAGTTTGTTCTGAGAAAACGGCAGCATGATTATGGATTTAAAACCTTTTTTGGACACACAGGCCGTTATGATGGTGACGACATTATTGATATTATTCTTGAACAAAAGCAATGCGCACGTTTTATCTGCAGAAAGATTTACAGCTACTTTGTAAATGAAACAATAGATGAAAACAAAGTAGAAGAACTTACATCTGTTTTTTATAAAAATTATAATATCGAAAAACTAATGCGATATATTTTTATGTCTGATTGGTTTAGTGCAGAAGAGAATATTGGAGCAAAAATCAAGTCGCCAATTGAATTTTTAGTAGGCTTGACCAGAACAGTTCCAGTGAAATTTCAGGAAGAAAAGGATCTTATTAAAATCCAGAAGCTTCTGGGACAAATACTATTATATCCACCAAATGTTGCTGGTTGGAAAGGAGGAAAAAGCTGGATAGATGGTAATACGATTATGCTACGATTGAAATTACCATCTATAATACTGACAAATGCTAATATTTCCACCAGAGAAAAAGGAGAATTTGAAGATAGTTTTAAAAAGTATTATGGTAAGAACCGAAAAAATAAATTTATAAAGACAAAAGTAGATTGGAACACTTTTGAAAGACAGTATAAGTCAGCATCACTTACAGGTTTTACAGCACAGTTAATCATGCCAAAATTGAGTGTTGGAACCGAAACCTATTTAAAGACATTGAGCAAGACCTCAAAACAAGATTATTGTGTTCAGTTAATGTCGTTACCAGAATATCAAATGTGTTAATTATGGATAGAAGATATTTTTTAAAGCAATCTGCCTTAGCAAGTAGTTTATTTTTTGTGCCAAATTTTGTGAAAGCTTTTGAAAGCTTACCAACAAAAGCATTAGGATATAAGCGTCTGGTGATTATTCAATTATCGGGAGGAAATGATGGTCTCAATACTATTATTCCTTTTAATAATGATACCTATTATCGCAGTCGTCCAACCATTGCTATTTCAAAAAACAATGTACTAAAGGCAACTGATGAACTTGGCTTTCATAATAGTTTGTTACCATTAAAGCGACTATATGATCAAGGACATTTGTCAATTATTAATAATGTAGGTTATCCAAATCCAAATCGTTCACACTTCAGAGCAACAGATATCTGGCAAACGGCAAGTCATTCGAATCAGTTTTTACAAACAGGATGGATAGGACGTTATTTAGATAGCTACGGAAAAAAACCATACAGTGCCATTGAAATAGATGATAGTTTATCACTAGCACTCAAAGGTCAAAATAAGAATGGTATAGCCGCAAGAAACCCTTATGTTCTTTTTAAGACCTCTCAAGATCCTTACTTTAAAAATGTCTTAAAGTATTATCAGGACGAGCACTTAAGCGAGCATAATTTGGGATATTTATACAAAACTATGATTGCAGCCGAATCGTCTGCAAAATATATCTACGAAAAGCATAAAACGGCAACTACACACCAGGAATACCCAAACAATGAATTTTCAAATCAATTAAAAACTACAGCAAAATTGATAAACTCTGGGATAGATACAAAAGTCTTTTATTCGTCTCTTGGTGGTTTTGATACACATGCAAAGCAGATAAATAGCCAAGCTCGTTTGTTAAAAATATATGCTGAAGGGATTGAGTCTTTTGTAAAAGACCTTAAAGATCAAGGTACCTTTAACGATACACTCATTTTAACGTTTTCAGAATTTGGAAGACGTGTCAAACAAAACGCTGCTAATGGAACAGATCATGGAGCAGCAAGTAACCTTTTCATTATTGGAAACCAATTAAAAACTCCTGGATTCTATAACGATCTAGCTAGTTTGAATGATTTAGACGCGAATGGAGATTTGAAATATACAGTAGATTTCAGGTCTGTTTATGCCACAGTCTTGGATAAATGGTTAGCTGTTGAGGATCAAAAGGTTTTAAATACATCTTTTTCAAAACTAGACTTCATATAATCATTTAAAAACAAAAACCCTGTTTCATTTTCGATGCATCGAGATTGAAACAAGGTTATATGTAATTGATTAATAGCAAGGCTAAAATCGTAAAAATTAGGAAGGCTTTACAAAAAAAACTATGAGTGGTAAAAAAATCTGTATGAATGGTAATTATCAAAAAATCTCATAAGATGATCCTAATTCAATGTATTGAAAATTAGATTTTTTTATCTGTTTAATCAAGAATATATAAAAAGACAAAAACCTTGTTTCATCATTGACAATACGTCAAATTAGAAACAAGGTTATGTGTAATTGATTAATAGCAATGCTAAAGTCGTAAAAATTAGACTTGGTCTGGAAAAAAAACTATGATTGGTTAAAAAAACTGTATGAATGGTATTTTTTTGATTTTTTTTAAGATTAACGGAACTCTGTAATTTTTTGAAAAATAAGTTTTTGATGATGTAAGGCTTTTCATCAAAAAATTCAATTGAGAACGAAAATCAAGTATAATTTTAATATTTTCAACGATTTAAATGCTTAAAAAAGGTTTCAAAGCAAATTTTTATTTAAATTTAAGATGCTATTAATCAAACAATTATTATTATGAAATTATTACTAAAGTTAATTATGCTTTCCTTTTTTATTTCATTTACATCTTGTGAAAAAGATGATTCGATGTCTGAAGACAATATCAATAGGGAAATAAAAAACGAAAAGGAAAAAGATGAATGCGAGACTGCTTTCGCATATGGTAAACCAGAAGAAGCGATTTGTTTTTTAGATGATGACGAGTTAAACTCTAACAGATGGGGTTGGTCAATTGGACCAATTTCTGTTAATCATAGTGAGTCATACCTTATATATCAGTCTGCTGGAGGGTGTAATCTGGATAATGGTGAGCTTATTGGAACGCTCCATGTTGTTTATGAATCAGACTATGTATTAGTAGATTTTGTTGCTAATGAAGGATATGGTTTTTTTGAAACTCATTTATTTGTTGGTAATGAAAAATATCCAAGAAAAAGGAATGGTCAGTTTACTGTAGCTCCAGGCCAATATACGGAAAGCAATAATTACCCAGATGGCTCATTAAATGATAATTATAAAATTGATAATGTTGAGGGTCAAATATATATCATTGCTCATGCAGTGGTTTGTCCATTCAAAAAAAATTAGGAATTAAATAATATTTGAAGTGCAGTTAATAATTTTTTAGCTTCAACTGTACTTCACTTTGCGCAGTATTCGGACAGCTTCTTGGTAATAGGTATAAACTTCTTTGCTATGATTTTTTAAATACGGCTTAGCTTCAGTTAATTTGTTTATGGCCTCATGGAAAAGGTTGAGATAGCACAGAAGATATGTGGTTGGGAGGTTTTTCAGATCTAATTCTTCATGTTTATTCAAAATTAATCCCTTTTTCAATTTTTCTAAAATGGCGTTATTGGAATTGTAAATGTGATGCAATACCTTTTTGTCAAATTGAGGAGGTTCAAAAAGTAAATTGGTCTCGATATTATAATGTGCATTATCTTCAAAATGGATGATGGTCTCTTCAAGTTGATAGTATTTGTTTTTATTTTGAAGACCTAAATTTACATATTCAATTATTTTAAACGTATTGCTGTCATACATTATTGATACTTCATCCAACGTAGAAAAGAACAATCTAACTTGCTCATTTATTAATTCAATATCTACTCTAGAGAAGAAGGTTTCGTTTTTCACCTTCTTTTTTTGACCAGACCAGCACAGTACAAAATACTCTTTAAATACCTTATATTGAGGATCAAAGTCTTTACGTTTGGTCATAAAATCAAATACGCCATCTAAAGTATATTCAATATTGTTTTGAGCATGAGACTCTATAGCATTTACAATTTTAGAATTTACATCTTTGACCTCAATATCAAACACCTTAGGCATACTCATACTGCCATCTCTAAAAAACACGGAGCCACCATAATATTTCCAAATATTCTTACGTAGCGATGTTATTTGATTGATAGGTCTAATAGTAACTAGTCCAACCACTTTATCATCTGGTAAATGAGGAAACGGGATGTTTTCATACTGTACAATTGGTGGATTTGTTAGATAGGCATTGATAAGATTTTGAATCTTGCTATCGTCAAAAAAGTTAACACCAATAATCTTGTTGTCCTCATCTTCAACACCAATAACTATGTAAGAGTTATTTTTAGGATTGCTATTTGAAAGTGCACAAATATGTTTTAAAAATTTTGCTTTTCCCTCTTTATGAGTGATATCAACTTTACGCTTTTTATCATAAAAACTATTCTCATCATTATGAGCTAATAGATTTTTAATAAGCAATCGTTTATTGATCATAGTTGTTTTCCACAGCTGTGGACGGCTTTAATTCATGTGTTTAGTTTCAGCTATTATAACTCCAAAATTACCGTCTAATTGTACCCATTTTTTCTTCGGAAGATAGGTACGTGATACAAATCCGTCAAGATATAATGCATTTTTACAACCTTGGGTTTTAAAGAAATCGGCAAAGTCGTATAAAGTAATAGTGTCTTTAGACATAGCAAAGATTAAATTTCCATTAGGTAAAACACCTACACCATTTCTAACATTAAAGTGTTTGGAGTCTTTCTTAAATATAGGATGGATACTGTCGTTTATGACCAACATAGGACCTGATTGAGTTGCGTAGGTAATTGTTGAACTAGCTTTGTATTCTGAGGTCTGGCAAACAGCTCCTTTATTATCGTTGGTGAGATAAAAAACACCATTTGGTTTAAGGTAGAAGTTAGTTTTAAGTTTGTTTAGAGTATCTAATGGTGTTTTTGTAATTCCGTTTTCAATGTATAAGCCCTGAGGAGAGCCATCTCTTAAATACATCCCTCCGTTCATTGCAAATATCAAGCTTTGATTATCATGTTCCAGAGAAGTCTTTAGATTAAGGAAATTACTATAGTTATTACCTAGACTGTCTTTTAAATAGAATTTTAACGTTTGTGTTTTTAGATCTACTACATGACTAATAAATCTGTCGTCATCAATTTGTTGGGCCGATGAGGTACATGAAGTCATCAGCATTAAAATAATAGCAACTATTAAATGTTTCATATTACACTAACCTAATTTCCTGTTTGATATTTTCTCTGGCCTTTGCTTCAAGTGTGTTATAATATAAGTCAGTAAAATAAATACGGTTACGTTCTAAAAAATGTGACATTATTTTTTTACGGGCTTTGTGATACATGAAATCAGGATATATGGCATATTCGCGTCTTATATTTTTGATATAGGTCTCATAAATATTCCAATGGGATCCTAGAATTGAAAGATCAATATCTAATAAGAAGGCATTGTCATTATTTTCGTCTAAAACAATATCGTGTTTTTGAGTAGATTTTATCAAAATTTCGACGTTTTTTATTCTTTTTTCTTCAAAATTGATTGATTTTAATCGTTTTTGAGCAAATTCTGCACTTTTTAGTTCATTGTTCTTTTTTGTAGATTTATATATGATATCATGATACCAAATAGCAAATCTAAATGCATCATAATCAACAATAGAAGCCTTAACGTCTTCAGCTTGAATTAGCATCTTGTAGATATGTGTCAAATTGTGATAATGTCTGTTTTTTGACGTGTATTGTGTTACAATTTCATTCCAATACTTGGAGATGAGTTGTTGGTCTTCAGTATATATTGAAGTTAGAGAATACCATTCTTTTTTTAACCAATCTGTCATATATCTTTTTTCACAATGGTAGAGTTGGCTTGCGCTGTACAAAACATTAATACATCTGCAATGTTTACATGTGCAGGTCTAGATATAGCAAACTGAATAACTTCGGCAATATCCTCTGGCTGTAATGCTTTATACCCTTTATAGACATTATCAGCAATAGGGTCTCCTTTAAAACGTACTTGAGAAAATTCGGTTTCAACAAGTCCAGGGTTTATAGCTGTAACCTTTATACCAAAAGGGTTCAAGTCAATTCTCATGCCTTCAGTAATTGCTAACACAGCATGCTTGCTTCCGCAGTATACGTTTCCTTTTGGATACACTTCTTTTCCTGCTGATGATCCAATATTTATGATATGTCCTGACTTTCGCTCAGTCATTTGAGGGATGATAGCTTTACTGACATACAATAAACCTTTTACATTAATGTCCATCATGGCATCCCAATCTTCAAGATTACCTGTTTGAATAGGATCAAGACCATGAGCATTTCCTGCATTATTGATTAGAACATCAATGGTTTTAAAGTTGCTAGGAAGAGAATCAATAGCATCAAAAGTGGCTTTTTTATCGCGAACATCAAAGTTAAGCGTGTATACATCCGTTTGTTTACTGAGCGCTTTGTGTATGGTGTCCAAACGCTCCTGACGTCTTCCACATAGAATTAATTTGATACCGTGTTTTGCAAATTCGTGAGCTGTTGCTCTACCAATTCCACTTGTTGCTCCTGTTATTAATGCTGTTTTATTCATTTTAATAGTTTTTTAAGGGACTTTATGACCTTGACAAGCCACTAAAATTTTAAACCAATCTTCAAGTTCCAAATGTATATCTGTTGCGTCCATAGCATTAGAAATACGCTGTTTGTTGGTGGTGCCTATAACTGGATGGATTTGAGATGGATGTTTTAAGATCCAAGCAAGTAGTAGTTGGTCTTCTGTGGCGTTGTATTTATCTAATAATTCACCAAGCTGACTGTGGATACGACGGGTTTGTTCAGTATCTTCTCTAAATACACAGCCTAAAGGCGACCATGCCATTGGTGTAATCATGTTGGTCATCATATGATCCAATAAGCCATTATGCATCGCTGTATGTTGAGTTAATGAAAACTCTATTTGATTTACTGAAATATCTACTGATTTGGATAAAAGATTAACTTGCGAAGGGGTGAAATTAGACACACCGAAATCTCTTATTAATCCTCTGGTTTTTAATTCTGAAATAGCCTCTGCAATTTCATTTGGTTGCATTAACGGACTGGGTCTATGCAGTAGTAATAAGTCTAGATATTGAGTTTTTAAATGTTTTAATGATTCTTCAACAGACCAGATAATGTAAGATTTGCTGTAATCATAATGCTTCACAGTATTAGTTCTGGTATCACTCAAATACTGTATACCACATTTACTAATGAGTTGAATATTATCACGCTGAACATTACTTTCTACAAAAGCTTTACCAAAATCAGATTCTGTTGTATAACCTCCATAGATGTCAGCATGATCAAAGGTTGTAATGTTTTGTTCTAAACAATGATATATCAGGTCTATCATTTCATGTTTTTGGAGTTGTTTTCCCCAAAGTCCCCAAGTCATAGTACCTGCAATTAATCGAGAATATTTCACTTTTTTTTCAGTTTGTAAGGGTTTTTTTGCAATTCGTGTATAAAAATAGTCAAATAATGAAGAAGAGTGTATCATTGTTGTGTAATTAATTCAATGTCCCAATCATGAAATTTTTTAGTCTACACAAAACCGCTTTATACAGTATTATATTTGTATTCTTTCTCAGCAGTTGCTCAAAAGAATATGAGACAGAAACCTTTGAAAACAGTAGTTTGATTAGCGTTAAGCTTCAAGGTACTCAAAGTGTCTTAAGTAGAGCCAATATTACAATTTTAGATGTTCAGTTTCAGATTTTAGAAGACGAGAACAATCCTAATGCATGGCTAAGTTTAAATACAATTAATACAGGTAATCATGACTTAGTAAATATTACAGGAAATGATGTAGTTACTTTAGTTGATTTTGAAGAAATTCCAACAGGGTTTATATACAGTATTAAACTTGTTTTAGGCGACGAGAATTCAATAGTTAAAAACGGAGTTGAGTATACTTTAGATATGGCTCAAGATTGCGATTATCAATCTACTAATATTGTTGCAAAACAATTAGAGACTAATAAATTGTATGATTTCCTTATCGAGTTTGATATCGATGGTTCGGTAGAGTTTTTATCTCAGGGAACTGTTCTCCTCGACCCCAAAATGAATACACTTCTAAGACGTTTTGAATTGTTTTAGACACAACTTTTTTTTAATAATAAAATATTGAGCAGTACATTATGTGCTGCTCTTTTTTTGTCTAAAATCGTAACGTATTATATATATCTAACTTTTAACCAATTCTTAACAGCAATACAGCAAAAATTTTAACAATTTGCGATACTTAATAAAACTGAGATAATCACAGCGTTTAAAACACATATATAATGGAAGAAACTGGAACAATTGACATTAAGAGCATTAATGAAAAAATAGAGAAGGAAAGTGCTTTTGTTGATTTGTTAATGATGGAAATGAATAAAGTCATCGTTGGACAAAAACACATGGTAGAACGATTGCTTATTGGCTTGCTAGGACAAGGTCATATACTTTTAGAAGGTGTGCCTGGTTTAGCAAAAACATTGGCAATTAATACTTTGTCACAAGCTGTTGACGGAAGTTTTAGTAGAATCCAGTTTACACCAGATCTATTACCAGCTGATGTTGTTGGTACGTTGATATACAATATGAAAGTCAATGACTTCTCAATCAAAAAAGGACCAATTTTTGCCAATTTCGTTTTGGCAGATGAGATTAATAGAGCTCCAGCAAAAGTTCAATCGGCATTATTAGAAGCCATGCAAGAAAAACAGGTAACCATTGGTGATGAGACCTTTATTTTAGATAAGCCATTCTTAGTAATGGCAACTCAAAACCCTGTTGAACAAGAAGGAACATATCCTTTGCCAGAAGCTCAGGTTGACCGTTTTATGCTAAAGACCGTCATTGATTATCCTAAACAAGCTGAAGAGCAACTGATCATGAGAGCAAATCTTAAAGGCCACTGGGACAAAGTAAATCCTGTAGTCTCGGTTGCTCAAATTTTAAAAGCTCAAGAAGTTGTCAGAGAGGTCTACATGGACGAGAAAATTGAAAAATACATACTCGATATTATTTTTGCCACACGATATCCAGATCAATATAGATTGGCAGATTTAAAACCACTTATTTCGTTTGGAGCATCTCCTCGTGGTAGTATTAATTTGGCTACTGCAGCAAAATGTTATGCGTTCATAAAGCGTCGTGGTTATGTGATTCCAGAAGATGTGCGTGCTGTAGTTCACGATGTTTTACGTCATAGAATAGGAATTACTTATGAAGCTGAAGCCGAGAATGTCACTTCAGAAGATATTATCAATAAGATTGTAAACCAAATCGAAGTACCATAAATGAGTGGACTGTAATCGTTACAAAAATTAGAAGGCTACACTCTGCAAATAGAAAATGGATACTAAGGAATTACTGAAAAAAGTACGAAAAATTGAGATCAAGACACGACGGTTGTCTGATCATATTTTTGGAGGTGAATACCACTCAACCTTCAAAGGAAGAGGTATGACATTTTCTGAAGTTCGCCAGTATCAATTTGGTGACGACGTTCGTAATATTGACTGGAATGTTACAGCTCGTTACAATGAACCCTTTGTGAAGGTATTCGAAGAAGAACGTGAATTGACCATGATGTTAATGGTTGACATTTCTGGATCTAAGCTGTTTGGTACAGTAGATCAATTTAAAATAGAGATTGTCACTGAAATAGCAGCAACATTAGCGTTTTCGGCTACTCAAAATAATGATAAAATTGGTCTCATATTATTTTCAGACCAGATTGAATTATACATTCCTCCGAAAAAGGGAAGATCACATGTGCTTAGAATCATTCGTGAGCTTATAGAATTTGAGCCTAAAAGCAAACTAACCAATATTGCCGAAGCCTTGAAATTTTTATCTAATGTGATGAAAAAGAAGGCTATCGTTTTTGTGCTTAGTGATTTTATTGCTGATGACTATGAACAGAATTTGAAAATTGCAGCTGGTCGACATGATATAACTGGGATAAGAGTTTATGACAAACATGAAGCTACAATACCAAATTTAGGAATGGTTGAAATGGAAGATGAAGAATCGGGAGAGCTCATGTTAGTCAATACAGCATCTAAATCGGTACGACTTAATTACAGTAAGTACTACAATGAAAAAGTAGATTATTTTAAAGATACATTTACAAAATCTGGATCAGGTACAATTGACTGCCGCACTGATGAGAGTTATGTTAAAAAATTACTTGGATATTTTAAAAGAAGAGGATAAGTGAGCTATTGTAAGTTAAGATATATCATTAATAATTGTAAGCAGCAGATGCTACTTGTAATTGTTTGCGCTTTATTGTTTACAATAAATACAAATGCTCAGGTCACCTCCTCAATCGATACTACAAGCATAAAAATAGGAGAGCAAATTACTTATAAAATTCAAGTAGAAGCAGATTCTACCAATCTGATTGTTTTTCCTGAAGGACAAACATTCATGCCTTTGGAAATGATTGAATCTTATGATGTCGATACCACAAAAAATGATGCCAGACTCAAATTGATTAAAGCTTATGGACTAACGCAGTTCGATTCAGGTTCGTATACCATTCCGAAGCAAAAAATAGTTATTGGCGATAAAACCTTTTTTACAGATTCATTACGTGTAAAAGTAAATACTGTTGCAGTTGATACCACCAAACAAAAGTTATATGATATCAAGCCAATGATTGAGGTCGAAAAAGCATCGAGTAATTTGTGGAAATATCTACTTATTGGTTTACTATGTATTGCTTTAGTTGCCTTTGTATTGTATTGGTTTATTTGGCGAAAGAAGCCATTGACTGAGGAGGAGGAAATTGCATTACTTCCACCTTATGATAGAGCAAAACTAGCCCTTCAAAAACTGGATGAGAGTAACTATCTGCAGAGGGAAGAACTCAAAGACTATTATTCTGAATTAACTTTTATTATCAGAAAATACCTCGACGAAAAAGTATACGATCGTGCTCTTGAAAGCACAACCGATGAACTAATTGACCGTTTAAATCTGCTTAGTGATGCAAGACAGATCGAGTTGAGTAAGAATGATATTATTAATATTGAAACCATCTTAAAGCGTGCCGACCTTGTGAAATTTGCCAAGTCTGCTCCAGATATCGAACTGGCAAAGTTAGATAGAGAGACTATTGATGCTGAGATAGATCAGGTTAAAGAAGCGTTGCCAGAACCAACTGAAGAAGAGAAGCTTCTAGATCAACAATATAGAGAAGAACAAGAGCGAAAGAAAAAGCGTAAAAAAATCATCATAACTGTAGCAGCAAGTGTTTTAATCTTAGTCGCAACCTTTGTTGGGTTTGGTGTGAAATACGGATTTAAATATGTGGTAGATACCATTATAGGTAATGAAAACAAAGAACTTTTAGAAGGCGATTGGGTACGAAGTGAATACGGTGTGCCACCAATAATGATCTCAACTCCAGTAGTTTTGGAACGCATGGAAAGCAAAGCTATTGATACTATTCAACAGATTAAAACAACAATGTTTTCTTATGGAGATCTCAATAGCCCAATGAATGTACTATTGAGTACAACTAAATTTTTAAATCAAGGCGACAATGAGATTGATTTAAATCTTGCAATAGAGGGAAGCTTAAAAACACTTGAGAACAATGGAGTTAAGAATTTGTTTGTAAAACGCGAACAATTTATCACACCTAATGCAGCTGAAGGACTCAAAGTGTTTGGTACTGCAGATTTTCCGGGAGAAACACAAAATGAGACACGTCCAGGAGAATATGTGATCTTAGTGTTTACTGCTGAAAATGTATTACAGCAAATAGTATTGGTATGGGACAATCAGGATGAATATACCAATGATACAATAGATCGTATTATCGACTCCATTGAACTTAAAAAAGTAGAGGACTGATGTTTGAAGGAATAGAGTTTTTAAATAAAGAGTTTTTTTGGTTGTTTCTATTACTGCCATTGGCTATCCTGTGGTATGTTTTCAAGAGAAAACGCCAAACAGCCGAGCTTAAGATTTCGAGTATTAAGGGCTTTAAAGTAGGGAGTTCTCTGCTTCCTAAACTTCGTCCGTTGTTATTTGTTTTCCGACTCTTAGCATTATCACTATTAATTGTTGCTATAGCCAGACCAAGAACTTCGGATGAAACTACGAAAACGAAAACCACAAAAGGGATTGATATTGTTATGGCAATTGATGTGTCTGCAAGTATGTTAGCTAAAGATCTATTGCCTAACCGATTAGAAGCTCTAAAGAAAGTAGCTGCCGAATTTATCCAAGGCCGACCAAATGATAGAATAGGTCTTGTTGAGTATGCAGGAGAAAGTTATACTAAAACCCCAATAACAAGTGATAAAAGTATTGTTCTTCGTTCTCTCAGAGACATTAAATACAATACAATAATTGAAGGCGGAACTGCTATTGGTATGGGGTTAGCCACATCTGTTAATCGATTAAAGGATAGTAAAGCTAAGAGTAAGATTATTATTTTACTAACTGATGGTGTCAATAACTCGGGATTTATAGATCCAAAGATTGCTAGTGAGTTAGCGGTTGAATACGGCATCAAAGTCTATACTATTGGTATTGGAACTAATGGTATGGCTTTATCTCCATATCAGATTTTACCCAACGGAAATTTTCAGTATCGAAGAGTTCAAGTTGAAATTGATGAAGACTTACTGAAAGAAATAGCAGATGTTACTGGTGGAAATTATTTTAGAGCTACAGATAATAAGAAATTAAAAGAAATTTATAATGAAATAAATAAACTGGAAAAAACTGAAATCGAAGAAATAAAATATACAACTTATGATGAAAAATATCGTTCGTTGGTATTGATTGCTTTAGGGTTTTTGCTTTTGGAAGCACTTTTACGATTGACAGTTTTTAGAAGTTTTGTCTAGATATTATGTTTGATTTTCAATTAGAAGAAAAAGTTTGGTTTTGGATGTTACTGATTATTCCGGTAATAGTCTTCCTGTACACCATACTTCAGTTTTGGAAATATAGAACACAAAAACGATTTTCCAGTAATAAATTACTTAGTCGATTAAGCCCAAACCAGTCGCTTTTTAAATCGATTTTAAAGGTTGTAGTTCTATGTCTTGCTTTTGGGTCTTTGGCCATAGCATTAGTAAATCCAAAAATTGGAACCAAATTAGAAACTGTTAAACGACAAGGTGTAGATATTGTATTTGCAGTCGACGTCTCTAAAAGTATGCTTGCCGAAGATATCTCTCCTAACCGACTGGAAAAATCTAAGCAATTGGTAAATCAAATCATCAATAATTTAGCAAGTGATAGAGTTGGAATTATTGCTTATGCAGGAAAAGCATTTCCACAATTACCAATCACAACAGATTACGCATCTGCTAAAATGTTTCTTAAAAGCATGAATACAGATATGCTGTCTTCTCAGGGTACAGCAATCAATGAAGCCATAGAATTAGCAAAGACCTATTTTGATGATGAAGAGCAAACAAACCGTGTGTTAATCATTATTTCAGATGGCGAAGATCATAGTGATATAGCAAGTAACGTTGCAGAGGAAGCTGCCGATGAAGGCATAAGAATCTTTACCATAGGTGTTGGTGAGACTGAAGGTGGACCAATTCCAATAAAGCGAAATGGGATTTTATTAAACTACAAAAAAGACAGTCAAGGTGAAACCGTTATTACTAAACTTAATGAGGAGACCTTGCAGCAAATTGCAGAAGAAGCTAATGGTGCCTATATTAAAGGGAATAATACTTCCGAAGTGATTGAAGAGATAAAAAATATCTTAAACCGAATGGATAAAACCGAATTTGAAGCTAAAGAGTTTGCAGATTACAAAGATCAATTTCAATGGTTTCTTGGTTTTGGAATTTTCTTTTTATTCATCGATATTTTCTTACTAGAACGTAAAACCGAATGGTTAAAACGTCTCAATCTTTTCAACGAGAATATATAGCGCTTCACTAGCAATCAATATTTTATAAATTCTTTAACTATATAGCGTCACACAGTTTTTTATATTGCTATTTAGATGCGATGAAAATGAACCGAATTAAACACATATTACTAATCTTTTTACTACCATTGTTTGCTATTGGTCAAACAAGAGATCTTTCGTTATTCAGAAATTTTGTTGATAAAACCTGGAGTGCACAAGGAAAATGGAATAATGGAACTGAGTTTAAGCAAGAAGTAAGCTTCCATTATGATCTAGATAAGGCTATAGTAGTATCTAAATCAAAAGGGTTTGTAAACAAAGAGCAAACTAAATTTGGGAATAGAAACCATGGTGTTAGACAATACGATACAGCAACCAATACCATAAAATTTTGGGAGTTTGATATCTTCGGAAATGTAACAGAAGGGAACGTGTATGCTGAAGGAAAGAATGTTATATATCAATATAAATATGGAGATACTACTGTAACCGATATGTGGGAGTATGTAGATGCATCTACCTATAATTTTAAAGTAGGTAGTTATAAGAATGGAACATGGGAAGAGATTTATCTTGAAACCGTATTTAAAGAAAAGAATTAAAATGAAAAGATTTTTAATTATTTGTGCAATTTTAATGACTACAACGTCTTTTAGTCAAGACAAAGACAAAGAAAGGGAGAAACAACTCAAAGTTGATACCGCTAAAAATTATGTTTTTGAAGCTAATGAATTGGTAGATGCAGATAATTATATTTCTGCCGAAATGGAATATAGAAAAGCCATTTCAAAAGCACCATCAGTTGTGGCTGGAAGCTACAATCTTGGCAATACATATTACGAAAAGGGAAATTACGATGAAGCACTTTATCGTCATACACAAGCTGCAGAAAATGCATCAACTAAAACCGAAAAGCATAAAGCATATCATAATATTGGTAATATCTTAATGAAAGAAGAATTGTGTCAAGAAGCGGTAGAAGCTTATAAAAATGCATTAAGAAATGACCCAACTGATGATGAAACAAGATATAACCTCGCCATAGCCAAAGAATGTGCAGCTCAACAACAGCAGGAAAAAGATCAGGAAGAGGAAAAAAACGACGAAGACAAAGAAGACGAAAATAAAGATCAGGATAAAAAGGAAGAAGAGAAGAAAGAAGACCCTGAGGATAAAGGTGACCAGGATAAGAAAGAAGGCGAGGATGAGCAAGATGAAGAAGGAAAACCTAAAGATGAAAAAGATCAAGGTAAGGGAGACAAGAAAGATGATAAGGAACAAAAAGGAAAACCAAAACCTAAAGAAGGACAATTGTCGCCTCAACAAATTAGAAATTTGTTAGAAGCCATGAATAATCAGGAACAGAAAGTTCAGGAAAAAATGAATGCCGAAAAGCAAAAAGGTGTTAAAGTTAAACCAGAGAAAGATTGGTAGTCTAAAACGATACTAATGAAAAAGTCAGCTGTTTTATTAGCCATATTTTTGTCAAGTTTCACGTTTGCTCAGGTGAAATTTGAAGCTGAGGTTGCAAAAAAAAGAATGGGGATTAATGAACGATTGCGTGTGGACTTTATCATGAACAAAGAGGAAGATCAGTTTGCTGCTCCCGATTTTGAAGATTTTATTATAGTTGACGGACCTAACCAAAATATCCATACCTCTTGGGTTAGAGGCAAAAAAACCTACACCAAAACAATTACCTATTACTTAGCTCCTAGAAAAAAAGGAACATTGAAAATTGAAGAGGCATCTGCTGATATCGATGATGCAACTTACACAACAAAACCAATATTAATCAAGGTTGGGGAGAAGGATAGGTTTACTGGTAAAGAAAAAGATTCTATTACAAGTATTATAAATAGTAACATTTATGTTGTAACAGAAGTTTCTAAAAATGAAGTTGCCTTAGGGGATTCTTTAACAATAACCTATAAGTTGTATGTCTCTCCAGAATTTGGAGTTTCTAATTATAAAGAGATGGAAATACCACAATTTGAAGGTTTCAACTCTGAAAGTATTAAAGAAGACAGAGCAGTTATTCAAAAGAAGATGGTTAATGATAAAGAGTTTCGGTTTATTGTTTTTAGAGAGATGAGGTTAATACCAAAACAAAAAGGACAAATTGAGATAGATTCTTTTGAAATCAGTGTTTCAGCCGAAATGCCCACTCCTAGAAGAGACATTTTTGGTAGCAAAGTGATGCAAAAAGAAGTTAGATCATTTCAAACAGATAATATTATTATTAATGTTTTATAATCAGGTATCGTAGAAAGAAGATGAAAGCTTTAAAACACATAGTATTTTTACTGGTTGTACTCACTACAAGCATGACATTTGCTCAAGTAAAATTTGAAGCTAAGGTTAGCAAGAAAAAATTAGGAATTAACGAGCGTTTGCGTATTGATTTCGTTATGAACAAAGATGGGGATAATTTTAATCCGCCAGACTTTGCCAATTTTACAGTTGTAGGCGGTCCTAACACCTCTGTAAGTAATTCCTGGCTTAATGGTCAGCACTCATACACCAAAACCTATAGTTATTTTTTGTCACCTAAAAAAAGAGGAAAAATTAGAATCAACCAAGCTACTATAGAAATTGAAGGAGAGATTTATAAAACTCAGGTTGTTAATGTTGAAGTGACCAAAGCGGTTAAACGACCAAATGATCCAGATAATGTTGAAGGTGTTGCCTCAGAAAGCATACATTTGGTGGCCGAGATCTCTAAAACTAATCCTTACATCAATGAGGCTATTACTGTAGTCTATAAGTTATATGTCTCTTCAAATACAGGTGTTAGTAATTGGAGAGAAATCGATAATCCGAGATACAATGATTTTTGGAGCCAGAAAATTGAAACCAAAGGATTGAAAATTCAAAATGGTAAATATAAAGGCGAAGATTATCGATATGTTGTACTCCGAAAAACAGTGCTATATCCTCAGAAAACAGGAAAACTGGAAATAGAACCGCTTACGTTGGATATTACTGTAGAAGTCCCAACAAACAGACGGAATATATTTGGTGGACGTCATATGGCAGAAGTCAATAGAACGGTATCCGCAGGAAGTCGAGTTATCAATGTTAAACCTTTACCTGAAGCTGGAAAACCAGAGGATTTTGCTGGTGCTGTAGGTGATTTTAAATTTAACGTAATCACCTCTAAAACCGAATTGAATGCTTCAGAATCTTTACAAGCTAGAGTTGAAGTGACTGGAAAAGGAAATTTAAACCTATTCCAATTACCAAAATTAACTGTGCCAAGCTCTCTTGAGGTTTATGAACCAGAGCACAACGAAAATATTAGAACAAATCTTACAGGAATCCAAGGATCTATTTCAGATAATTATACTATTGTACCACAGTATAAAGGGAAATATCCAATACCGAGTATTTCATTTTCATATTTTGATCTCGAAACAGAAACGTATAAGCGAATTTCTTCGGGTGAAATAGTGATCGATGTCATTGAAGGACCTGTTAATACCTCCTCAGGTGATAATAATTTAGTAACAACAGAATCTAATGAAAAAGAAAAGGTTTTAAGTAGCGATCAATTTGCATTTATAAAAACTGATGCCAAATTAAAGCCCATTGCTTCAGAAAATTTCTTTAAATCCGCCAAGTTTTGGAGTTCATTATTATTGCCTTTACTGGCTATTCCATTAGCAATGGTATACCGTAAGAAGAAAGAAGAGCGTAGCGCAGATGTCTTCGGAAATAAAATTAGGAAAGCCGATAAACTGGCAAGACGCTATCTAAGTGAAGCTAAAAAGGCATTAGGTGAAAAAGAAGCTTTTTATGTGGCTTTAGAAAAAGCATTTCATAATTATTTAAAGGCGAAGTTACATATTGAAACAACCGATTTCAGTAAAGAAAAAATAGAAAGTACCTTGTTAGAAAAGCAAGTCAATGACACCACAGTAAAAGAGTTTATAAGTATTTTGGAGCATTGTGAGCTAGCAAGGTATACACCAATTACCAACGTTGAGATGCAACAGGATTATGATAAAGCAGCATCAGCAATAGCAATCATTGATAAAGAGATTAGATAGTGATGAGATTAATGTACATACTGGTTTTTTTGTTGAGCACAATGTCTCATGCTCAAAATCAAACTATTTTTGAGCAAGCAAATGCATTATATAATCAAGCAAAATATACCGAAGCCCTAGAGAAGTATACATCCATTTTAGATTCGGGAGAACACTCTGCCGAATTATATTTCAATATCGCAAATTCGCACTATAAGCTCAATCATATAGCACCAAGTATCTATTATTACGAAAAGGCCTTATTGTTAAAACCGAATGATAAGGATATAAAAAATAATATTGCTTATGCTAGAAACATGACTGTTGATGATATTGAAACACTACCTGAAGTAGGCTTTTCCAGATTAATCAAAAATGTTACCAATACGATGAGTTTTGATAATTGGGCAAAATTATCTGTTGGTTTAATCATTGGGTTTGTCCTGTTATTTCTTCTATATTATTTTTCTCATAGCACTGCTAAAAAACGATTTGCTTTTGTGACAAGTTTGTCTTGTCTTTTCTTATCGTGTGTAGCTGTTGCCTTTGCTTTCCATAAATTTGAACTAGTAGAGAGGGATCAGCCTGCTATAGTTTTTGCTCAGGAGGCCCAAATTAAGAGTGAGCCAAATCTGCGAAGTCCAGAGTCATTTAAACTACATGAAGGGACTAAGGTTCAAATAATTGATACCGTTGATAATTGGAAAAAAATCAAGCTTTCAGACGGAAAAACAGGTTGGATTTTAAAAAATGACGTTAAAATGTTGAAGAATATTTAAACATTATTTAACCAAATTATTAAAATCTAATTTTATATTTGTTTCTTTATGCTCTATTTATGAGACGAAATTTAATAGTTATTTTTTTTTCAACCATCTTTATGATGCTAATAGTAGCACCAGCAGTCATCATGGCTATTGATGAATCTATGGACATGTCCTGTCTTTATAATATTTCTGAAGAAGAGGAAGAAAAAGAAAGTGAAAAAAATAAAGAACTTGAGGTTTTTGTTGATTGTACAGGAGAAAATGAAGAAAGTTTTATCTCCACAAACAGGAACAAGTATCTAGTATATGCTTTTAAAAATTATCCCAAGCCTCATCTTAATTTAATTTCCCCTCCTCCCGAATTCATTTCGTAATTTTTACAAAAAACTGGACTCTATTGTCCTAACTAATTACCAAATTAGCTAACGAGTTTACTCTTTAGCCCAAATCAATACATATATGTTTAAAACTATTAAGAATGACTTACCAGCGAGTATAGTCGTATTTTTTGTCGCATTACCATTATGCCTTGGTATTGCACTAGCAAGTGGAGCGCCATTATTTTCAGGGCTTATTGCAGGAATTATTGGAGGAATTGTTGTTGGAAGTTTAAGTGGCTCCAAGATTGGAGTTAGTGGTCCTGCAGCAGGATTAGCCGCAATTGTATTAACTGCAATTGGAACACTTGGAGGCTTTCAAAACTTTTTACTTGCTGTTGTTCTTGGAGGATTGATTCAGTTGATATTTGGCTTATTAAAGGCTGGTATTATTGGATATTACTTTCCGTCATCGGTTATCAAAGGAATGCTTACTGGAATTGGAATCATTATTATCTTAAAACAGATTCCTTATTTCTTCGGACTTGACAAAAATCCAGAAGGTGATTTTGCATTCTTGCAACTTGATGGAGAGAATACGTTCACCGAATTACTTAAAGCAATAAATGCATTAATAAGTGGAAACTTTGATAAAGGTGCAACACTTATTGCCCTTGTTGCACTTGGAATACTCCTGCTTTGGAGCAATGTATTGAGTAAAAAAGGTAAGTTTTTTGAAGTTATCCAAGGACCATTAGTAGCGGTAGTTGTAGGTATTATATTCTATGTATTGACAAAATCTAATGACGCACTAGCCCTTCAATCTTCACACTTGGTAAGTGTACCAGTGCCTGAAAACTTTGATTCGTTCATTGGACAATTTAGTTTTCCAAATTTTTCAGCCATTACTAACCCAGAGATTTGGGTTGTTGCATTTACTATTGCCTTAGTTGCTAGTCTAGAGACCTTACTTTGTGTTGAAGCCACAGACAAATTAGATCCACATAAAAACGTGACACCAACTAACAGAGAATTGCTTGCTCAAGGTACTGGAAATATAATTTCTGGTTTGATTGGAGGTTTGCCAATTACACAAGTAATTGTAAGAAGTTCGGCTAATATCCAGTCTGGAGGTCGTAGTAAAGCATCAGCTGTGATTCACGGATTTTTCTTATTGATCTCAGTGATTTTAATTCCAAAACTATTAAACATGATCCCATTATCTGTACTGGCAGCTGTATTATTTATAGTAGGATTTAAATTAGCTAAACCTTCATTGTTTAAAAAAATGTACGAACTAGGTTGGAAGCAATGGGTGCCTTTTACAATAACTGTGCTTGGTATAGTATTTACAGACTTACTCGTTGGAATTGGAATGGGATTAGCTGTAGGTATTGTGGTAATCTTAATAAAGAGCTACCAAAACTCTCACTTCTTACATATTGAAGATAAAAGTAACGGGAAACATAAAATAAAAATGACACTTGCTGAAGAGGTGACTTTTTTTAACAAAGGAGCCATTCTTAAGGAACTGGATAGTTTACCAAGAGATACCTATCTCGAGCTAGATGTTAGGAAAACAAGATATCTTGATAATGATATTATTGAAATACTTGATGATTTCGCAATTAAAGCTAAAGAGCGACATATTGATATTCAATTAGTCTCAGAACGCGGCACCGTTGAAAACCCAGAAAGTTTTATTGAGTTTTTCCGATTAAGACCAAAAACTGCTTGAAAACAAAAACATTATGAAAACTAATGCCAACACATATAAAATTCTAGTGCTTTCCGATTTAAAAAAATCGACAACCAACTTGCTTAAGAGTAGTATTAGTCTTGCTCAAATTATTAATGGAGACATCGATTTTTTCCATGTGAAAAAGCCAACTGAAATTGTTGGGCAAGAAAGTCAACTGTCGGCTATTAGAACTATAAATAAATTGCATACTGCTACAACCAATGAAATTGAACAAATTATTACTCCAATTTCCGAAGCTTATAATATTCCTATAACGTATAAACATGCCTTCGGAAATGTGAAAAATGAGATTGGTGAATACATCAAGAAGACAAATCCTGATATCATTGTTCTCGGACAGCGAAAATCAAAACCACTTAGTTTCATAGGAGATAATATTTCAGATTTTGTAATAGCACAGCATGATGGTGTGATTATGATTGCAGCTGATGATAAAACCCTAGAGCCTAATTCTGAACTCTCTCTTGGAGCACTCAATGGTATTGAGAAGTCTTTTAATATGGATTTTGCACATAGTTTAATTGAACACAGCCAAAAACCATTAAAATCTTTCAAAATATATAAAGATTCAAGTGCATCGGAAACTCAAAAGGAAATCTTTGGAAAAAAAACCATCGAATATGCTTTTGATCAAGGGAGTAACTCAATGAAAAGCTTGTCCAATTACTTATCAAAGAGTGATGTTAACTTGCTCTGTTTCAATAGAGCAACCAATGGACAAGATAGTCTGGCTAAATCTGAAGTTAAAAATGCCATAGATACACTTAATGTCTCACTGTTGATAACCAATGGGCAAAACCAAAGTTCGATTTAACAAGGTCTTTTAATTTAGATGTGATCAGAACTTCTTGTTAATTGAAGTTGAATGTCATTATTTTACTGTTTTTATAACTAAAAAGTCTTAATTTTAGATTGATCCTAACGAATCAAATATGAAGAACTTATTTTCCAATATCAAAGGTGACGCTTTTGGTGGTATTACAGCTGGTATCGTTGCATTACCATTAGCACTGGCTTTTGGTGTATCCTCTGGTCTGGGTCCAAGTGCAGGATTATATGGAGCAATCTTCATTAGTTTCTTTGCGGCACTTTTTGGTGGAACCAATACACAGATCTCAGGGCCAACGGCACCAATGACAGCTGTAAGTATGGTTGTTATTGCAGGAATTGTTGCTGCTAATGATGGCAGTATAGATAAAGCACTTCCAGCCATCTTAACAGTATTCTTATTAGCCGGATTGATACAAGTTGGTCTGGGAGTTTTAGGCTTTGGAAAATATATAAAGTACATTCCATATCCAGTTGTGTCTGGATTTATGACAGCCATTGGAGTGATTATATTAGTAACTCAGATACTTCCGTCTATTGGCTATTATCCAAAAGATGATCAGGAATTTGTGGAGAAGTTTAAGACCAAAGCTGAAGATGTTATCCTAAAGAACATTATCGATGCCGAGGCCAACGAAGGTATTCTAGTATTAGAAAATTTTAATGAAACCTACGCAAGAGCCAATCAAATTACCGAAGATGATATTTTAAAAGAGGCCAGATCTATGGCTAAAAATGAAGGAAAAAAGACCTTGGGCGTCATTAAAATGCTTCCAAGAGCTCTTCAAAATATCAATTGGTTAGAGTTGGCTTTAGCATTGTCAACCATTTTTATTGTTTACGGTTTTAAGCGAATTACTACTAAAATTCCGAGTGCATTAGTTGCCTTAGCAGTAGTCTCAGGTGTTGCGTATGGATTTGGTTTAGATTATAAACCCATAGAACAAATCCCAACAGGGTTTCCAATGCCTCAACTTGAGATGTTCACTGGTTTTAATTTTGCCACTATTTCACCTTATATTTTTACAGCAATAACTTTGGCGTTGTTAGGAGCCATAGATTCTTTATTAACCAGTGTCGTTGCAGATAATATGACTAAAACCAAGCACAAACCTAATAAGGAATTAGTAGGACAAGGGATTGGTAATAGTATTGGTGCTATTTTTGGAGGTATTCCTGGAGCAGGAGCAACTATCAGAACTGTAGTAAATATCAATGCAGGAGGTAAGACCAAATTATCAGGTATGATTGCTGGTGTAATGCTATTGTTTATTTTATTGGCTTTAGGGCCTGTAGCCTCTAAAATTCCTGCTGCTGTGTTAGCTGGAATATTAATTACTGTTGGTATAGGCGTCATGGATTATAAAGGCTTAAAAGCAATTCCTGCATTACCAAAAGACATTAAAATAGGGCCTGTAAAGTTTAGTTCAGAAGTATTAATCATGCTCGTAGTATTAGTCCTGTCAACGTTTTGGGACCTTGTTTATGCTGTTGGTATTGGTTTAGTCATTGCCTCACTAATGTTTATGAAAAAGATTGGAGATCTAACTGCTAAGCGGTCTGATGTAAAACCCCTCAAAGAAGAAGCGTGGCCTGATGAATCCGGATTTCCTATGAGCTTAAAAGAAGAAGTTTTTATAAAGCATATCAAAGGACCATTATTTTTTGGATCAACATCAGAATTTCAACAATTAGCCAAACAGATTCCTGATACAGCAAAAACGGTTGTGATTCGTTTAGGTAGAATGCAATATATGGATCAATCAGGATTGTATGCGATGGAAGATGTACTGGTAGATCTCAGAAAACAAAACATGAATGTTTTAATGGTTGATCTATTAAAACAACCAAGATATATGATGGAACGAATTGATATCATTCCGGATTTGATACCAAAAGAGCACATTTTTAAAAACTTTGATTCCTGTTTAAAATGGATCAAATCAAATGTTGAAGATGAATATTAATAACACTCATAAGAGAATAAAAAGAAACACAATATGAAAAATACAGCAATTACTAAAGAAGTACAAGGCGCATTTACACCAGATGGTGTATTGCAAGATCTTTTAGAAGGAAATAATCGTTTTGTTAACGGCAATACAGAAGCAACTGATAACTCTGCATTAGTCAACCAAACCACTACAGGGCAATATCCAAAAGCTGTAGTGTTGTCGTGTATTGATTCACGTGTACCTGTTGAAACAGTTTTAGATCAGGCTATTGGTGACATTTTTGTAGCCAGAGTTGCTGGTAACTTCGAAAATGTAGACATTTTAGGAAGTTTAGAATACTCTTGCAATGTTGCGGGAAGCAAACTGATACTCGTACTGGGTCATGAGAGTTGTGGCGCAGTAAAAGCAGCTTGTGATGGAGTTGAACTTGGAAATATTACAGCGATGCTGGATAATATTATGCCTGCGGTAAAAAAATCTGCAGTTGAAGTAGAAGGCGAAGCTAACTCATCTAATAAGGCTTTTGTAGCTAAGACTGTCGAAAATAACGTACGATTAACGATAGAACGTATTCGTGAGAAAAGTCAGATATTAACCGAAATGGAAGATAATGGTGAAATCAAAATCGTTGGAGGCGTGTATAGTCTGCATACTGGAAAAGTGAATATGTTATAATAGATTATTCATAATAGTAAAACAAACTGTCTACAGCTTAGTAGGCAGTTTTTTTATGCCTCAGTAGTGTTGTCTTCAGTCTCATCTGGATCTTCCTTCCCTTTGTTCAAAATACTAGGGAAAATCATAGGTGCTAAACTTTTAACAGGCTCATAAAGAATTGAGTCTTCCAGGTCCTCTTCATCAGCAAAAGGAATCGTATTATTCATATTATCAAATACAATAAGCAATACACTTAAGATCAATCCTATCTTTAAAGCACCAAACACACCACCCAACAGTTTATTTAGAATGCCCAAAGCCGCAAAGTCAGCCAATTTAGTCAAGGCTTTTCCAGCAAGAGCAATGATTAAAACAATAATGACGAAGGTGATTGCAAAAGCTACAATATTGATATATTTTTCATCCCAGTCGAGACGACTATCCAAAAATTCTGCAGCAAAATTACTAAAGTGAATTGCGCCATAAACACCAGCAACCAATGCCACTAAAGAAGCAACTTCTACAAAAAGCCCTTTCATAAAACCTCTGATCAGGCCAAACAATAAAAGTGCGCCTAAAATAATATCAATTAAAGCCATAGTTTAGTCAGTTTTAGCAAACGTACACAAATTTTCTCATTTTAAAATAATAACGCATAACATGAACTTATAGTTTATTAACTTTACAAACTAATTTTTTTGAATAGATATAATGGCAAGAGACGAATTATTAAAACAACGTTGGGAACTTATTGTAGAGCGCCTTTCAGCAAAATTTTCTGATGGCGACCCGTTAGATCTTGACGCTATTATTTATCTCATTGGTGTACAAGAATTAGGACAATTAGACCGAAGATTCAAAAAAGATCACAAGCTGGATCTGATGCATATTGCTATATGCAAACTATTGACACCCTATGGATTTTACGAGTTTGATTATGTTGATGAAGATGGTTGGCCGCATTATAAAGTAAAAGAAGAATTACCACACTTAAAAGCAGGCGAACAAAGCATCCTCATGAAAGATGCTATTGTCAACTATTTCTTAGAAACCGAATTTATAGATTAGTTGTTTTGGCGTTTCCTCGTACGCTCAACGAAGTGTTTCGCGAAGTAGAGGTCAGGCTCTCGGTAGTCGCTTTCTCCATAGTTCTGTAAACTAAGGAGAAGAGCTCCAACAAAACCTCGATCCTTAACGCATATCTCGATAAAATTCATAAATTTGCGGTTCATTTTCAGGTATTATGATAGATAAGATAAAAGAACTCATAGCAGAAGCTGAAGCATTTAAAGCACAATCTAAAGAAGAGGTTGAGGCATTCCGTATAAAATATTTAGGTTCAAAAGGGCTTTTAAAACACTATTTTGCTGAGTTTAAAAATGTAGCCAATGAGCAGAAGAAAGAGTTTGGTCAAACCATTAACCAACTTAAAAAAACTGCAGAGGATAAAGTTAATGCCTTAAAAGAAGAACTGGAAAGTAAAGAAGAAACTGTAGGTGTTTATGGCGATTTATCTCGTCCTGGAGAACCTATAGAGATTGGTGCACGTCATCCTATTTCCATAGTAAAAAACCAAATCATCGACATCTTTTCACGAATTGGTTTTAATGTCAGTGAAGGTCCTGAGATTGAAGACGATTGGCATAATTTTACCGCATTGAACTTACCTGAATACCATCCAGCACGTGATATGCAAGACACGTTTTTTATTCAAACCAATCCAGATGTATTGTTGCGTACACATACCAGTTCGGTACAAGTGCGTTATATGGAAAATAATACACCTCCTATTCGTACCATTTCTCCTGGTCGTGTATTTCGTAATGAAGCCATTTCAGCACGTTCACATTGTTTCTTTCATCAGGTAGAAGGGTTGTACATTGATAAAGATGTAAGTTTTGCAGATTTAAAACAGACCTTGCAATATTTTACTACTGAGATGTTTGGTAAGTCAAAGATTCGCCTACGTCCATCATATTTCCCGTTTACTGAGCCAAGCGCTGAAGTTGATGTGTATTGGGGATTAGAGACCGAAACCGACTATAAAATGACCAAAGGTACAGGTTGGTTGGAAATTATGGGTTGTGGTATGGTTGATCCTAATGTCTTGGAAAACTGTGGTATTGATTCTAAAGAATACTCTGGTTTTGCTTTCGGAATGGGAATTGATCGTATTGCCTTACTACTTCACCAAATCAGTGATATTCGCATGTTGAGTGAAAACGATGTGCGTTTCTTGGAGCAGTTTAAGAGTGCGTTGTAGTTAATAAGGTGCATTCTCATTAACCTGTTTTAATAACCACGTTATATCACCTTCCATAACGTCTGATGCATTTTCGAATTTGATACGTTTGGCATGCTTACCTTTACCACTAAACTTAAGCCGTTCATGACTTATACTATCCACATGGTGTACATATAGCATGCAGGTGTCATTAGCTGCTTGTTGTATGCCACAAAGCACATTGTTTGTTCCATTTCGGGTGTACAAAGCTAATTTCACTTTAGCACCTCCAACAATAGATTCTTTCGCTTCAGGGAAAAAGGAAATGACAATATCTCGTAATTTAAGTCCTATCTTTTGCGCTTCCGAATTATCTGTAAATGTCTTTTTAAAAGCATCAAGTGCGTCCATGGTTTTGAGAATTGACTATGGCTAAGTTCGGTTTTTAAAAGGAAATATAAAAATCTAAGGAGCGTCTAAACATATTGTATTAATTTAGCTATCATGAAAAAAGACATCCAAATACCAGAAGTCAAAGACGTCTTTGTAGCTGTAGTTCAAGAGCAACATCCAGAGTACAAAACCGATGACTGGAATGCCTATATCATTAACAATAAAGATGTTGATCTTGATACGGTTCTTATTGTATCCAGAGGCTATTCCGAAGAAAAGATCACACCAGTCATGCGTCATACGATTAAGTTATTGCCTGCAAGAAGCTATGCTAAAATAGAATTCATGCAACATGATGTATTGCAATTAAATAATGAGTTTAAAGTGACATTTTTTGAAGGGAATCAAATGTTTGATAAAACCTATCTTTTCAGAAAAAACACCATCAATATTAAAGCCTTACAGACAGTTCCCTTAATGCAATTAAAAGGTGTTTTAGTAAAATAATATAAGATGTCAGATTTTAAACAAGACCTAAGTAATGAACTAAAGAACATTCAAGAAGATACAGTTCTCTCTCCCGAATATAGACGACAACGACTCATCATGTATCTCATAAGAACAAGTATCTCAGTAGTCTTGTTTTATCTGTTTTGGGAATATCTATGGGTAAGATGGGCACTGTGGTTGTATATCCCGTTAAACCTGATGTCTCTATTTTCAATTTTTGGATGGACTTATTTTTTGCGTAAAAAAATTAGTGAAACCCAACAACAGATCGATGATTTAGATGATTATGAAGACGAGTAATCAATCTAATTTTTCTGTTAACTTTTTAAAAACCTTTTTAGGATTTTTATTCTCATACAAAATCTCATAAACAGCTTCAATGATAGGTAGTCGCGTTTTCTTCTTGTTTCTAATATTGAGGTCGTGAGCACTTTTTGTAGCGTAATAGCCTTCAGCCACCATACTCATTTCCATTTGAGCAGATTTTACAGTGTAGCCTTTTCCAATCATGTTACCAAACATACGATTACGCGAAAATGTAGAATAACCCGTTACCAGCAAATCACCTAAATATGCCGAGTTATTAATGTTACGCTTCATCTTATGCATTTTTTTGATAAAACGCTTCATTTCTCTAATGGCATTGCTCATTAGTACGCTTTGGAAGTTATCACCATAACCCAATCCGTGAGCAATACCAGCAGCAATGGCATAAATATTTTTCAACATCACTGCATATTCGGTACCAATAATATCATCACTAATTTTTGTTCTGATATAGTTACTGGATAAGGCGTCGGCAATGGCTTGTGCTTTTTCGGCATCTGCACAAGAAATAGTTAAGTATGATAAACGCTCCAATGCAACCTCTTCTGCGTGACAAGGTCCTGCAATGACTGCAATATTTTCAAACGGAATATGGTAAATATCATGAAAATGCTCACCCACTAATAATCCCGATTCTGGCATGATCCCTTTAACCGCTGAGACCACAATTTTTTTGGAGATATCGACATCGAGTTTTTCTAATTCAGAATGTATGAAAGCAGATGGAATTACAAAAATCAACACATCAGCCCAATCAGCAATCTCATTGATGTCATTGCTCAACTTGAGTTGCTCCATATGAAACTCTACAGAGCTTAAATAACTTGGGTTATGTTGTTCTTTAATCAAATGCTCTTTGGTGTATACACTTCGCATATACCAACCAATTTCGTCCAGATTTTCTGAAAGCATCTTTACAATAGCTGTTGCCCAGCTTCCTGCACCAAACACAGCATATTTTAACGGTTGATTCATAAATGGATTATCAATTTCAGTTATTCAAAAATAAGCATTTTATGTGCGTTTTCCGAAGAGAATTCAGCAGACTTTCATATTTGGCACGCGTTTTGAATCTTCATTAATAGAAATCATAAAACGGACGACTATGAAAACGATGAAACTACTTTTAGGATTTGCTTTAACAGCAACATTATTGACCTCTTGCTATCAGGAGGAAGTCATCATAAATGACTTTAATAATCAGCCTGGTATCACATTAAACCAGTTGTTGAGCTCATATGAGTTATGGTATGTAGATATTAATCAGACTTTAGGTCCTGGCGAAACGCCGTTTTTACAAATTGCATTTACAGTATCGTTTAGAAATGGAGTACTCTATGCTAATAACAATTTGGTTGGTTTTGGTAGTCAGGGAAATGGGTATGGTATTGATGTTGGAACCTACGATGCGTATAATATGATTTTAGATGTCAACCATGATATTGATGGTTTTGAAACCTTTGATGTGTACCAAATTGATAACAACACGATAGAATTATACAATCCGTTCAATGATACGTCTTATTTCTTGAATGGATACCAGAGAAATACCTTTGATTACGACTTTGTATTCTATGATAATATTCATTATTTCTTACAGGAGTATGAAGCATGGGAAAAGACCTATACCAGTGAAATGGGAGTAATCAATGAGTTTGATGATGAGAACTACCTTCAGTTTTTAGCTGGCGGAAATGACTCAGAATTTAGAAGTTCTCAGGATGTTAATATCGCTGATCCAGCAAATATATACTGGGATTATACAGGCGTTTATGGTGTTGGAGACATTAGCAATAACATGTACTTGAAAACATTAACACTAGATTATGATTTCTTTGACAATGAATACTTCGAATTGAGCGTTATAAATGATCAAAGGATAGAATTATTTCATCCATCGTCTGAAACCATTTATGAATTTACAGGTCGAGGATACATTCAATTCCTGAGAGAATCTGGTCCTTCTGAAGATCGTTTAGATGATACAAAGAAGTTGAAAAAACGTAAGCAGAAAACTGCTAAGAAAGATAACCCAAGAGACAATACAAGGAGCTAAATTTTGGTTGGTTATTTAGTTTCCAGAAACGTCCAACTCATTCGTTTGAGTTGGGCGTTTTTCTTTGGTCTCTTTTTTACTTCGGAAAGTGACTTCTTGATGAGCTCTGGTGTCTTATATATGAAGTTGGTGCTTTAATTGGAATTGCCACATAATTTCACCAACTTTATAAAGACAGTAATAACATTAAAAACAAACAACTATGGGACTATTTTCATTTATTAAAAACGCAGGCGCTAAAGTTTTCGGAATAGGAAAAACAACTGAAGAAGAAGCTGCTGAAGCTAGAGCAAAAGCCGCAAGAGAAGCTGATGCTGCCGAATTACGATTAGAGGAAGCTGCAGCAAGAAATTTAGAAGAAACGATAACCGACTTACAACTACAGGTAGAGAATTTAAGTGTTTTTGTGGATGATGACATGGCGAGAGTATCTGGAATGGCTTACGATCAGGCTACAAAAGAGAAAGTCGTATTGGTTATTGGTAATACAGCTGGAATTTCTACAGTAGACGATCAAATGACGGTTGAGCATGTAGAGCCAGAAGCACAATTTCATACGGTTGCCAGTGGTGATACTTTAGGAAAAATTGCAAAGCATTACTACGGAAACGCCATGAAATATCCTGAGATTTTTGAAGCCAATAAACCCATGTTAACTGATCCTGATAAAATTTATCCAGGGCAGGTATTACGTATTCCAAACTTAGACTAAGCCTACGCATCTACTTCGCCTAAGCGGCTTGGTAGACCAAATAGCTTTGGCTTACTAAGTTTAATTTTACGATAAAAAAAAGCGCAACTATTGGTTGCGCTTTTTTTTGTTTGTATTGTTTCTATTTTAGGATAGCTTTTAAAGCTTCTACATCATAAGGTTTGGCTGTGATGGTTTTGTCTTTATCTAATACAAAATACGAAGGTGTAGATTCAATGCCATAAGCATTAGAGGTTGGGTTGTCCCATTTTCCTAAACCTAGCACATGAATAAAATCGGGATAATCACCAATCATTTTTGACCAGTTATCGGCTTCATCCTCGAGTCCGAAAGCAATCACCTTAAGATCTGTATTATCAGCTAAAAGCGCCTTTACTTTTGGAAGTTCATCAATGCAATGTCCGCAAGTACTGCTCCAAAAGATAACCAGGTATTGATCTGCAATATCCAGATCGTGAAGTGTTGTGGTTTTTGTTTTACCATCCTTTGTAATGGCAAGATCAAAGTTAGCAGCTTTATTTCCAACGGTATTGTTTTTATAAACGAGGAGTTTCTCCGTCAAGGCCTCATAACCCGTTTGTTTGGTAAGTTCCAGTAAGTGGTTATCAGTGACATAATTTGCTAATTCTGGATTATCCATACTTTTGAAACGACTCCAGATCATTTCGTATAAAATTGTTTTTAGTTGAATATTTCCTTCGCCAATACTCGTCATTAAATGGTCCACATCTTTTTTGTAAGTGGCGTTACTAGTATTGGCACTCATTCCGAAGATATAGGCCAAGACACGATCTACCATAAAGTCTGAACTTTGTAGTAGTGTATTACCAAAATCAACATGGTCTAGATAGGTGCGCTTTAAGTTTTTAGAATAGGTTGAGAGGTCTTCAAAACCTTCAGGAATATAAGGTGTGTTGGCTTTTACAAATGCCGAAGACATTAGATCTTTTGAAGCATCTTCGTAGGCATTTTGCGTATCGTTAAGTGTTTTAACAATATCAGCATAGGCTTTTTTATCTGTGCTTTCCTGAGTATAAAAATTACTTAAAGTCATATTGATCATCTCCATACTTTTAATGTAAGATGCCCAAAGTTGATTCTCTCGACTATCGGTAAAATCGAGACCATTCTCTAAATTGAAATTAAACGCAATAGATTCTCTTCCATTATAAATGAAATCAAAGTTGTTTTCCTCTGGAGGAAGCGCATATACGATTTTATAAATACCAGCATTCATAGTAGAATCCAGTGCCATGCTGAAACTGCCATCTTCGGCAAGTTCGGCTCTGTTGACATATTCTGCTCCAGTAGGTGTAGCGTGATATAAAAAAGCATAGGTGTATTGTTCAGCAGGTGTAAACGTGCCGCTAATGCTATGTTGTGCAAAAATGAATGTAGGAATCAATGTTAATAATAAAGCAAATCGTTTCATTAGTATGTAATTTTTATAAACACAGGTTCAATTTCAAATATCAAGCCAAATATCAGGATTTTTTTCTTTTCCGTCTAAAACTTTGCAGAATGTAATTACTGAAGAGGATTTGATCATAGTTGTCCTATGGTTTTTAAATCTCTTGAAGTCTGCTCAAAGCTTGTTTAACAGAGTTGATATGTTCAAAAGTAATCAACAGTCGTAAACCGTTTCTGGTTTGTTTTTCTTTCATTTTACAATCTTTTGGGCGGCTTTGGATGTACTGCAGCACTTTAGTGAAATTATCACTTTGATAAAACGGACTTTGCTGGTCGTTGATAAAATACCCAACAAATCGTCCTTTCTTCATGATGATCTTTTCCAGGCCAATTTTTGTAGCAATCCATTTAATACGGACACTGTTGAGTAAATCTATAACTTGTACTGGGAGTTCACCAAAACGGTCGAGAATCTCGGTTTCAAAAGTTTGTAATTCGTCTTCAGTTTTGAGCGTGTTGAGTTTGGTGTATAGGTTAAGGCGTTCGGTAATGTTATTGACATAGTCATCAGGGAACAACAATTCAAAATCGGTATCAATAGTGATATCTTTGACATAATCTTTTTCTTTTCCGTCGTCTTTATATAAATCTTTGAATTCATTTTCCTTGAGTTCTTCAATGGCTTCATTCAAGATCTTTTGGTAAGTATCAAAGCCTATATCGTTGATAAATCCACTTTGTTCACCACCTAAAAGATCACCAGCACCACGGATTTCTAAATCTTTCATGGCAATATTAAAACCACTTCCCAGTTCGGTAAACTGCTCTAAAGCTGTAATACGTTTTCTAGCGTCGTTGGTCATTGCAGAGTATTCTGGAGTGATAAAATAACAGAAGGCTTTTTTATTACTACGTCCAACTCGTCCGCGCATTTGATGAAGGTCACTTAATCCAAAATTATTGGCGTTATTGATAAAAATAGTATTTGCGTTTGGCACATCTAATCCACTTTCAACAATGGTTGTACTTACCAATACATCAAATTCCCCATTCATAAATGCAAGCATCAATTGCTCTAGTTTCTTACCGTCGAGTTGACCATGTCCAATACCTATTTTTGCGTCAGGCACAAGACGTTGAATCATACCAGCGACTTCTTTAATGTTTTCTATTCGGTTGTGAATAAAGAAAATTTGTCCGCCACGTTGAATTTCATAAGTAACCGCATCTCTAATGGTCTCTTCATTAAATCGTATCACATGACTCTCAATAGGATAACGGTTAGGTGGAGGCGTAGTAATAACCGATAGATCTCTGGCTGCCATTAGGCTAAATTGTAACGTTCTGGGAATTGGAGTTGCAGTAAGTGTGAGCACATCCACATTCTCTTTGAGTGTTTTTAATTTCTCTTTAACCGCTACACCAAATTTTTGTTCTTCATCAACAATGAGCAAGCCTAAGTCTTTAAATTTTACATTTTTATTGACCAATTGATGCGTCCCAATAATGATATCTACATGACCCTTTTCTAATTTCTCTAAGGTGATGCGTTTCTCTTTTGCTGTTCTAAAACGGTTGAGGTAATCTACAGTAACCGGAAAGTCTTTAAGACGTTCTGAAAATGTTTTGTGATGCTGATAAGCCAGAATCGTTGTTGGGACCAATACAGCCACCTGTTTACCATTATCAACAGCCTTGAAAGCAGCGCGAATAGCCACCTCTGTTTTACCAAAACCAACATCTCCACAAACGAGGCGATCCATAGGACGCTCACTTTCCATATCTGCTTTAATGTCAGCTGTAGAAGTGGTTTGGTCTGGTGTGTCTTCGTATATAAACGAGGCTTCCAATTCATGTTGAAGGTAACTATCGGGTTTATATTGATAGCCTTTTTCCAGCTTGCGTTTGGCATACACCTGAATCAAATTAAAGGCAATCTCCTTAACACGCGACTTCGTTTTTTGCTTGAGATTTTTCCAGGCTTTACTACCAAGTTTATAGACTTTAGGCGGTTTTCCATCTTTCCCATTAAATTTTGTGATCTTGTGTAGCGAGTGGATGCTCAAATACAAGACATCACGTTCGCCATAGACCAGTTTGATGGCTTCTTGTTTTTTGCCTTCGACATCAATTTTCTGGAGTCCGCCAAACTTTCCAATCCCATGATCAATATGTGTAACATAATCACCAATATCCAGATTGGTTAATTCTTTGAGTGTAATGGCTTGCTTTTTTGCATAGCCATTTTTGAGATGAAACTTATGATAGCGTTCAAAGATCTGATGGTCTGTATAACAGGTGATCTTTTGGTCATGATCAATAAAACCTTGGTAAAGCGAAAGGACTATAGTTTGGTAATGTACCTCCTGATCCACATCCTCAAAAATATCATGGAAACGTTTGGCCTGTTGCTCACTCACACAAGCAATATAATTGGTGTATCCTTTATTATGGTTGGTATTGAGATCATCAATTAATAAGTTAAATTGCTTATTAAATGAAGGTTGAGGTGTCGTATTGAAGACAATATGTTCTTCGGAAAATAAGCTTGATGTCCCAAATTCTATGAGTCTGAAATCCAGTAATTGTTGTTTCAGTAATTGAGAATTGCAAAAGAGTTCCTCAGGTTCTGAATGTTTTAATTCTGAAGACAAGGCTTTAAATGCCTCTTCAGCTTTTCTGAAGTTGTCATCAATTCGTGAAAATAGCAAATCGGTATTTTTTGAAAAAATGACTGTTTTTTGAGCAATATATTTTAAGAAACTCTGTCTGCTTTCCTCAAGAAATTTATTAGCAACATTTGGTATGATCCCAATTTTTTTGATTTGTTCTGTGGAGAGTTGTGTCTCTACATCAAAGGTTCTGATGCTATCTACTTCATCACCAAAAAACTCAATCCTGTAAGGTTCATCATGAGAAAAAGAAAATACATCAACAATGCCACCACGAACTGAGAATTCGCCAGGTTCAGTAACAAAATCTACACGTTTAAATTGGTATTCAAATAATACTTCATTTACAAAATCTATCGATAATTCGTCATTTACTGCAATTTTTAACGTATTCTTCTCAAGTTCACGACGCGTCACCACTTTTTCAAATAAGGCATCAGGATACGTAACAATAATAGCAGGTTTTTTTCGCGAATTGATACGGTTAAGTACTTCGGCACGAAGTAAGACATTAGCATTGTCGGTTTCTTCTATTTGGTATGGTCGTCTGTAACTTCCAGGATAGAAGAGAACATCTTTATCGTTGAGCAATACTTCGAGGTCATTAAGGTAGAATGCCGCTTCTTCCTTATCATTAAATACGAGTAGGTAAGGTGATTCTGTGACTTTAAAAGCTTCACTGATAACTAGTGATAATGAAGAGCCAACAAGACCTTTTAGATGTATTTTTGCTTCAGAATGGGTAATAGCTGTCTGCAGATTTTGCATTTGCAAAGCCTGTGCATACGTTTGCGAGAGAATGGTTTTACTCAAGGCATTTTATTTTGTGCAAATATAAAATTTTTGTGACACAGGTTATTGTTAAAATGTATTAATAAAACTATCTTTGTGGCACTAAAAAAACAAAATATATGTCATTTTCAGAATTATTCGAAAGCGGATTTAAAAAGCGTAACGAAGATCATTTTGCTGCAATTGTTAGAGTTGCTATGAGTGATGGAATTATCAATGATGCAGAAAAAGCATTTTTAGACCGTTTAGCGACACGTTTAGATATCACCGAAGCCGATTATAAAACAATACTTAAAGACTATCAAAGTCACCCAATCAATCCACCATTATCATATGATATGCGATTAGAGCGTCTTTATGATTTGGCGCGTATGGTTTGGGCAGATCACATTGAAGGTGAAGATCAGGTTAGATTGTTAGAAAAATTATGTATTGGTTTAGGGTTCAATCAGGATAATGTAAAATACATTACAGATAAGGCACTAACTTTAGTACATTACGAAGTAGATTTAGATGATTTTATTGAAAAAATGAAGAATATGAATCAATAAGAGATTTATATATTGAAATATAAGCAACCTTTTCAGGTTGCTTTTTTTATGCGTTGCGCATAAATTCTTCAGCTTTATCTACCATATTTTTGCTTCCGCAGATAAACGGCACACGTTGGTGTAATTCAGTAGGTTCGATATCCAAAATTCTTGTAAATCCGTCACTGGCTTTACCGTTAGCTTGTTCTGCTAAAAATGCCATTGGGTTACATTCGTAAAGTAAGCGTAGTTTACCTTCAGAATTTACTGAACTTTTAGGATATAAATAGATACCACCTTTAATCATATTTCTGTGGAAATCAGAAACTAAAGACCCAATATATCTACTTGTATATGGTCTGTCGCCTTCTTCCATTTGGCAGTATTTAATGTAGTTTTTTATGCCTTGTGGGAAATGTGTGTAATTTCCTTCATTTACAGAATAAATTTTTCCATTTTCAGGAAATTGCATATCAGGATGTGAGAGGTAGAAACTACCTATTGCTGGATTTAAGGTAAATCCATTAACACCGTCGCCAGTAGTGTAGACAAGCATGGTCGATGTTCCATAAACAATATAACCAGCAGCAACTTGCTGATTTCCCTTTTGAAGAAAGTCGTCGATGGTTACTGGAGTTCCAACTGGAGTTACACGTCTGTAAATAGAAAAAATTGTTCCAACCGATACATTGACATCGATATTGGAGGAGCCATCCAGAGGATCAATTAATACCACATATTTATTTTGGTGATTTTCATCCTGACTATTGATAGAAATAAAATCGTCTTCTTCTTCGCTTGCAATACCACAAACAATATTACGTTTTGTCATGGTTTGAATAAACTTATCATTGGCATAAACATCCAGTTTTTGTTGATCTTCACCTTGAATGTTCGTGTCTCCGGCAGTACCAATAATGTCAACTAAACCAGCTTTATTAACTTCATGGTTGACGACTTTGGCAGCCAATCGGATTGAATTTATTAAACGTGATAACTCACCTGAGGTGTATTTAAAAGAGGATTGATTTTCAATGATAAATTCACCTAGTGTTTGATTTTTTCGAGACATGCAGTTGGGTTGTTTTTACAAATATCTTATTTTTTTATTCAACTACAACGTTATCGTTAGATTATTATATGATAAAATTATTAAGTTTTAGACTATATTTGAGCTAAAGAAAAGCCATGACATTTTCCATCAGAAAAGCAATTAAACAGGATATGCCTAGAGTTCTGGAGCTTATCAAGGAACTAGCTGATTTTGAAAAAGAACCAGAGGCAGTTGAGGTGACTATTGAAGAATTAATCAAGGGTGGTTTTGAAGAGCCCGTTCAGTTTGTGTGTTTTGTTGCCGAGTGTAACAATCGTATTGAAGGAATTGCATTGGTCTATAACCGTTTTTCTACATGGAAAGGAGTTGTGCTTCATTTGGAAGATTTGATAGTAAGCCATAACATGAGAGGTTCTGGTTTGGGAACGGCACTTTTAGACGAAGTGGTTAGGTATGGTCAAAGTTTAGGGGTGAAACGTATCGGCTGGGAAGTATTAGATTGGAATCAATCTGCTATTGACTTTTATGAGAAAAAAGGTGCAGATATCAAACGTGATTGGCATATTGTACATCTTACAAAAGATGGAATGAAAAATTATATAGCAAATATTTAGAATGCAAGTATTTAAATTTGGAGGAGCCTCAGTTAAAAATGCTGAAGGTGTTAAAAATTTAGCTTCGGTGTTGCAACAAGTTGGTTATGAAAATACACTTGTAGTAGTTTCGGCAATGGGTAAAACTACTAATGCACTTGAAATTGTAATAAAAAACTATTTTGATAATAAGTCAGAATTACAAAGTTCTATCCAAGATGTCAAAAAGTATCACAATGAGATTCTTTTAGAACTTTTTGAAAATACACAACACGCTGTATTTAAAAAAGTGTCTTCGATTTTTGAAGATCTTGATTATTTTTTAAGTCGCAACAAATCTCCAGATTACAATTTTGTTTACGACCAGGTTATTGGTTTTGGAGAATTGACATCAACAACTATTATCAGTACATACCTTAATGAGATTGGATTAAAAAACAACTGGTTGGATGTTAGAGAATTTATCAAGACTGATGATTACTATAGAAGAGCCAATGTTGATTGGGAACACACTCAATACAAAATTAAAACCAATTTTGACTCCAGTGTGCTCAATATCACACAAGGGTTTTTAGGAAGTGACGCCAATAATTTCACTACTACTTTAGGAAGAGAAGGAAGTGACTATACAGCAGCAATTTTTGCCTATTGTTTAAATGCCGAAAGTGTTACGATCTGGAAAGATGTTCCAGGTGTTTTAAATGCTGATCCACGATATTTTGAAAACGCCCAATTGCTCAACAGTATTTCATACAGAGAGGCGATAGAGTTAGCATTTTATGGTGCCTCTGTTATTCACCCTAAAACACTTCAACCTTTACAGCAAAAGGAAATTCCGTTGTTTGTAAAATCATTTTTAAATCCGAAGAATTCAGGAACCATGGTTGGCAAAGGTATAGGTTTAGAGCCTGATATTCCTTGTTATATTGTTAAGAAAAATCAAGTATTGATATCCTTGTCTTCCTTAGATTTTAGTTATATCGTTGAAGAGAATATTAGTGAGATCTTTAAATTACTACATCTCTATAAAATGAAGGTAGATGTGATACAGAATTCGGCAATTAGTTTTTCGGTGTGTTTTGAAAACACCTACAATAATCTTGACCGACTGCTTCAACACTTAAAAGCAAAATTTAAAGTAACATTTCACGAAAACGTAAGTCTTTATACTGTTAGGCATTATAACGAACAAGCAATTACCTCTATAGAAAGCGGTAAAGAATTGCTGTTAAAACAGTTAACTCAAGAAACCATTCAAATCGTAACTAAATAGTTTATTTAGTACATTTACACTCATGACCAAACAACAAGATACAGGATTAGTTACCGCAAAAGAAGTTGCAAAAGCAATTAAGGCTGACAAGTATGGTTTTATAGGGACTTTCTTTGGCTGGTTACTAATGAAGGTATTAAAAATATCAACGCTTAATAGAATTTATAAACGAAATAAGCATCTAAGCGATGTTGAGTTTTTAGATGCTATTCTGGACGATTTTCAAATTAAATTTGAGATTCCTGAAGAAGATCTTAAGCGTTTACCAAAAGATGGCGCCTATATCACAGTGTCTAATCATCCTCTAGGAGGTATTGATGGTATCTTGCTACTCAAGCTTATGATTGAGCAGCGTCAGGATTTTAAAATTATTGCGAATTTCTTATTACATCGTATTGAACCTTTGAAACCTTACATTATGCCTGTTAACCCTTTTGAAGACAGAAAAGATGTAAAATCGAGTGTTGCAGGTTTCAAGAATGCAATTTTGCATTTACGTGAAGGACATCCATTAGGTGTATTCCCAGCAGGTGAAGTGTCAACTTATAAAGATGGAAAATTAGTGGTTGATAAACCATGGGAAGAAGCTGCAATGAAATTAATAAAAAAGGCTGAAGTACCTGTGGTTCCAATATATTTCCACGCAAAAAATAGTAAGTTATTTTATAAGCTTTCCAAGATTAGCGATACGTTTAGAACGGCAAAGTTACCATCGGAATTACTCACTCAAAAAAACCGAATTATCAAGGTTAGAATAGGAAAGCCTATTTCAGTAAATGACCAAAAAGAGCAAACAACAATTGCTGATTTTTCTGAGTTTATAAGACGAAAAACATACATGTTATCTAATGCGTTTGAAGACAAACCTAAAATATTAGATAATTTGTCAAACACCTTAAAGCCACCAGCAAAACCTCCAAAACGGATTGTAGGCTCTGTAAGTGCTGAAAAAATGGCTACTGAAGTTGATGCTCTTCGTGAGGCAGATCTCAGACTTTTAGTTAGTAAAAATTATGAGGTGTATCTTACACCTGCAGACCGAATTCCTAATATTCTTCATGAAATAGGCCGATTGCGTGAGATCACATTTAGAGAAATTGGTGAGGGTACTAATGAAGCCATCGATTTAGATAGTTTTGATACTTACTATCATCATATGTTTTTATGGGATGCTGACTTCAAAAAGCTTGCAGGTGCTTATAGAATGGGATTAGGTTCAAAAATTTATGCACGCTATGGCATTGACGGTTTTTACTTGCAAGATCTCTTTAGATTTGAGCCAGAGTTGTACAAAATGATGAGTGAATCTATTGAAATGGGTAGAGCTTTCATCATCAAAGAGTATCAGCAAAAACCAATGCCTTTATTTTTACTTTGGAAAGGTATTGTTCATACTACTTTGCGCTATCCAGAACACAAATATCTAATTGGAGGTGTGAGTATTAGTAATCAATTTTCAAATTTTTCAAAATCTTTGATGATTGAGTTTATGAAGTCTCATTACTACGATCCTTATGTTGCACAGTATGTACACCCTAAAAAAGAATTCAAGGTAAAACTTAAGGATGCAGATAAAGACTTTGTGTTTGATGCTACGGAGGCTGATCTCAATAAGTTTGATAAAATTATTGATGAGATAGAGCCAGGAGCATTACGATTACCAGTACTACTAAAAAAATATATTAAGCAAAATGCTAAGTTAGTGGCATTCAATGTCGATCCGTTGTTTAATAACTCTGTCGATGGCTTGATGTATATCAAAATTGCCGACTTACCCGAAAGTACTGTAAAACCTGTTATGGAAGAATTTCAAGCTGAATTGGAACGTAAATTTTCAAGTAACAATGAAGGTTAGTTTTTCAGTTTTAACACTCCTACTTTCAACTTTTCTTTCTTTTTCCCAGAGTATAACAGGTGTTGTACTTGATGCTCAAACCAGAATGCCAATTGAAAGTGCATCAGTCTATTTTGACAATACAACTATTGGAACATCAACAAATGATAAAGGTGAGTTTGAAATTGAAAAAGGAGATCATATTAATGCTACACTGGTCATTTCATTTCTGGGATATGAAAAAGTCCTGATTACTGATTACAATGATAAAATCAATTTAGAAATTCTTTTAAAAGAAGCTCCTGATGCTTTAGATGAGGTTGTGATATCTAGTTTTGATGGGATGTCTAAAGCCTTAAAATTACAGTTTTTTAGAGAACAATTTTTAGGAAAATCGAAACTGGCAGAATCCTGTATAATCCTTAATGAAGATGATTTGATCCTGAAGTATGATAAAGAGAAAAAACAACTTTCGGCTTCAGCATTAAACCCTATTCAGGTTAAAAATGAAGACTTACAATACCTTATAACTTTTGAACTTGAAGCTTTTGAACTTTATTTTAGTTACGCCAACTTATTGAAAGAACAATTTAGAATTCGGTCTATGTTCTACTTAGGCACGTCGTTTTATAAACCCATGGAGAGCTCAAAGAACAGACGAACAGAAAAGAAAAGAGAGAGAGTCTACAAAGGATCAGTATTGCATTTTATGCGAGCACTGACTGCAGAACAACTAAAAAAAGAAAAGTTTTCAATTTTCAGAGATGGTTTAGGTGTAAAACCCGATAAATATATTTCAGTATCAACAGTGGATATCACTGGACTTTTTCTTGTTAAAATGAAAGGTCCATTAACCGTTTTATACAAAGGAGATAAACAAACAGAGATTAAATTATCGCAATCAAATATTTTACAAGATCCATTTTTTAATATTGAATTCTATGTCGATCGATTTGGAAACTATAGTCCTATAAGCGCCTTTTATCTCGTTGGATATATGGGAAACCTTAGAGTAGGAGACAGCTTGCCCCTAGATTATAATGTAGAAGGCGATAAGTAGTTTGCCACAAATTTTTTCTTAATTATTTAATTCCTTCTCTTGCTTTTTGAAAAGGTATTTTACTATAAAAGCATCAAAAATTATGATGTAGTAGCATAGCGTTTTTACTGTGTATGAAAAGACACTTTTATTTAACAACAGGTTATTTTTAAGCGGTGAGCATTCCACAATGATTTTCCTTGTGGAAGGATCAAGATCAAATGAATTAAAGCTAATACAATACTACCTGGAATAATATTAATAGCAATAAACTGCATCACGTCTTTTCCAAAACCAGGATCTAAACCATAAGTTAAAGTTAATGCGCCATCGCTTATAGAAATTCGTGTAGCTATGATCAGGATAATAGCTGCAAAATGAAAACTGTTAGAAAAAAGATGAATGATATATTCCCATTTAGGCAAACCATTCATAAATGCTCTGCTATCATTTTCTACATAAGCATCAATTCCAAGCGTAATAAGATCAAGTATGACCAAACTTAATCCAATATAAAAACTCCATGGATATACAGTATTAATAAATAAAAAGCAAATGATCAAAGGAAATAGAATGGCTCTAATAGTATGTGTTTTATGCTCAAACAGGCTCTCTTTTTTATTAAAAAGTTCATATTTCCATATATGAAGATAGAAACCGTCATAGGTTGCTAAAACCATAAAAAAGATAAGACATAAAGATGATAAATAATACAGAGTTTCCATAGTTAGAATGTTTATAAATTAACAGCAGTTTCCTTCTGGAGAACAACAAGGAGCTTCACTTTCTGTAGTAATAGTCTCAGGAACACCACATAGTTCTTTGGCTTTGCAATCTGTTTTTTCAATGGCTAATTTAAGGATAAGCTTATTGTCTTGTATCTGGTAATCGTTTACAAAAAGTTGTGCTGTATGAAATGTAGGATTACTGTATTCAAATTTTACTTCAGCATCAAGTGTGTAAGGTTTCATATTACCTACTTTCTTGAGAATACCCATTGCTTTGAACACAGACATGCATTCTGTTTTATTCTCATCATTTGGACTTTCCCATAGTTGGATAATGGTTTCTTTCCAAGAATCGGTTTGCGCGCCACAATCAACAGAATCAACAGTAATATGTTTTACTTCTGTGATATGATAATTTGCAGCTACAAAAACGTTAGGAGCATATTCAAACCATAATTCTTTATTATTATGTTGATCCAGTATTGAAAATAATTCTTGTGTTTTCATCTTAATTTAAATTTTAGTTCATGTCATGAGTGAGTTAAGTAAAATGGAATGTCTTCTAACAACAGTTGGATGTCGTTTTATTAAAAAATGAATTCAGTAAGAGTTGAACTTCCTGAAATCGTTCAATATTCAAACAATAATATTTCTTTTTGCCTTCAAATGTTCCTTTCAGGAGTCCGGTATCTCCAATAACAGCAAGATGTTGAGATATGGTAGCTTGTGATAAACCTATTTCATCCACAAGGTCATTACAAATACAACCTTCCTGTTCGCTAATGTATTTTAAAATAGCTACACGCGCTGGATGAGCAAAAACTTTTGCAAAACTGGCAATTTGATTAATGCTTTCAGGAAAAATAAAACGTTTCGTAACTCCCATAATATAACTTTGTGAGGTAAAGGTAATCATAATTATCGTAATATTGCAATATTACGATAATATATTAATAAAAAAAGCCAGAAGGTGAATTCTGGCCTTGTATTTATAATGATTTAAACCAGTCTTGAAACTGATTGCCAAGTAAGAAAACAGGTTTTTTCTCTCCGCTAAATGCTCCAACTAAACTCATAATCCACATGGCAAATGGTAAAATCCATGCTACAAGATTAACAATAGGAATAATTGCACATACAAAAGCTAAAAGCATAATTCCTAATACTTGTCTAATGTAAAATGAGCCTAATTCAGATTTTGGATTATTCATAACTAAGGCTATAATCCATCCTATCAGTGTAAGGTGACTTATAATTGCTACATTTTTACCGTCACTTAGTACTTCCTTGGCGTCATTTGCAAATTCTTTTGCAGAGGCCTTGGCGTCTTCAGCGAATTCAGAGGCTTTTTCTTTAGCCTCACCAGCAAACTCTTTCGCATCATCTGCAAATTCACTTGCTTTTTCACTTACTTTATCGGCTGCTTTTTTTGCACCTTCTTTGGCATCTCCTAACATATCGTTAAGGTCATCGCCTAGGCTTTTACTATCGTCAGACATTTGATTTAATGTTTTTTGGTTATGCGTATAAAGTTAATAAAAATCAGCTAATTAGACTTATTTTTTTCCAAACAGTCTTTGAAAGAAACCTTTGGTTTTTTCTTTTGTTTCTGTGTAGGTTTCCTTGACATCTTCTGCCAGATCTTCTAGCTTATCTTCGGCTACATCAGCTAATTCTGAAGCTTTATCTACGGCACTACCCAAAGCTTCTTTTGCTTCTCCGGCAAATTTTGTTGCTTTCTCTTTCGCTGTATCTGCAAATTCCTCTAATTTTTCTCCAGCTTCATCGACAAACACAGAAGCTTTTTCTTTGGCTTCTGTATAGGTTTCTTTGGCATCCTCGGCAAAATCAGTAGCCTTATCCTTGGCAACATCAGTAAATTCACCAAGTTTTTCACCAGCCTCATTTGCCAGTTCATTTGCTTTGTCTTTGGCGTTATTCAGCATCTCTTTTCCGTCTCCTTGTATGAATTCATTGGCCTTGTCTTTGACATTACTTAAAACCTCCTTAGCGTCGGCAGCTAATTCATTAGCTTTCTCTTTAATATCATTAGCTTTATTGTCAATTGCGTCAGTTGTATCATTGGCAGTATCTTCTGCAGATCCAACAGTATGGTTTATATTATCTTCTAAGCTTTTATTTTCTTCAGTCATTGTTGTTGTTTATTTATGAGTAGTTTTGATAAGATATTTGTTACACTACTACTTAAATGCCTGATCAATGGGTTCCCAGAGTTCAATTTTGTTTCCCTCGTTATCCAATATCCAACCAAACTTTCCGTAGTCATATTCTTCCATATCTCCTACTATTGTGACACCTTCTTCTTTTAAAGTCACTAATAATTCTTTTAAGTTTTCAACACGATAGTTGAACATGAACTCTTTTTTTGAAGGCTCAAAGTATTTGGTGTCGTCTTTAAATGGACTCCATTGGGTTGAACAGTCGTTACCATCTTTATCTTTCCACCAAAATGTACAACCATAATCATCAGTATTGAAACCTAAATGCTTCTTATACCAATCTTTTGAGGCTTTTGGATTTTTAGATTTAAAAAATAATCCGCCTATTCCTGTGACACGTTTTTTCATTTTTTCTTTATTGCGTTTTCATAAATTCCTATATACTCTTCTGAAGTCATTTTTCTTGTAAGTTCGCCAATAAGTTCAAATGGAAATTCATCTAAGTTTTTAAAGCGAATACAGCTTTTTCCCATATCGAGTTTTCGTTTGCAGTGTTTTGGGTATTCTCCTACAAACCAATCATGAAGTTCTTTTTTTGCATAAATTCCGCTGTGATATAAGTTTACTGAGTTCTTTTGAGAAGCAAAACTCATAAATGGTAACGGGGTCTTAGGATCACAATGATAGCCATCGGGATAAACAGAATGTGGTACATAATAGCCTATCATTTTATAAATCATTCCTTCTTCAAAACCTTTGGGCAGATTATCATTAATAACTTTTCGTAATTTTTTTAATGTGCCCTGACGTTCCTCTGGAACTTGACTAATATAATCCTCAGGAGATTTAGCTTCGTATTGCATGATATTTAGTTTTTACGTTGTAGAATTAATGCAGAAATTAAAGATATAATAAATCCGATAATTAACACAGTGACAAACATGATAAATGCCATAATTGTAGGACTTGACATCATTTCCATAGACGCTTCTAATTGGTCAGTTTGAGCTTTCAATTCTTCTGCGGAAAGATTAGCTTCCTGAAGTTGGTTGATGGTGTATTCTTTGTATTGCACAGCAAAATCCGGATTAATTGAAGTGGTGTAAATATAATCTACAATCCCGAAACCTATTGCTGCAAATAATGAAATCAGGAGTCCGATAATAATGGCTTTCCCTAAACTAACTTTACCATCATTAACATGGTCTCTAAAATGCTTTATTCCGAAGAAAACAAACAATAAGGATAACACCATAGAGGCATATCCAAAAACAGCCATGGTATTAAAATCCAAATCTATTTGTTTGCCTATCAGGAATCCAGCTAAGAATAATACAGATGCTGTAATAAATGCATAGATTCCGTATTTAATAATTGTGTTTTTCATAATACAGAGTTTTAAGTTTTCGTGTACCAAAACTAAAATAATGTTCAGAATTCGCACTCATACTAAAGTACCAAAAACACTCATTCTTTAGTTCTGAATGCTCTTTTTTAAATAATACGAAGGTCTTTTGCGATTTGAAGTGCTTGCGTGCGACGTTTGGCGTTTAGTTTTGACAATAGATTTGAAACATGAGTTTTTACAGTACTTTCTGAAACAAAAAGTTTGGTTCCAATTTCTTTGTTCGATAAACCTTCTGAAATACTTAATAGTACTTCATATTCTCTCTTGCTAATGTCCAAGTCCTTTATTTTTTGATGATCAATCTCTTTGGAAGTTTGAGCTTGTTTCTGTAAACTTTTCTTATTGATAAAAATGCCAATAAAAAAGAAAACAATGGCAATAATACCAATAATGATCTCAATGTTTAAGTTGCTTGAAATCAAAGCATATTTACTAAACTGAAATAGTAATAACAATGCTAAAATGAGCAATCCAAAAACTAGAATGGTTTTTTTCATGCTTTAAATTTAGCAAAAATCTGCTTTTATTTTGTCAACAATAGTTTGTGCCAGTTTTTCTTTGCTTTCTTTGGTCCAACCTGCTACATGAGGTGTTAGAATTACATTGTCTGCGGAAATAAGATACTTGAAAGCCTCAGGCATTTTATTGGTGAATAAGTTCTCAAAAGATGATTTTTCGTATTCTAATACATCTAATCCAGCACCAAGAATTAGACCTTTGTCTAATGCCGAAACTAAATCTTTGGTGACCACACTTTTGCCACGAGCCGTGTTAATTAACCAGAATGGTTTTTTGAAACCCTTGATGAATTCTGAATTGACCATATTAATAGTTAGTGGTGTTTCGGGTGTGTGTAAACTTAGAATATCAGTTCTATCTTTCAGTTCCTGAAGCGAAGCTTGTTTTGCGTTCTCATCACCAACATTAGCTTTAATGTCGTAGAAGATTACATCAACATCAAAACCGCGGAGTTTTTTAGCAAAAGCTTTTCCCATATTACCATATCCAATGAGACCAACAGTTTTTCCATCAAGTTCTAAACCACGATTGTCTTCACGTTGCCATTTCCCCTGTCTTACTTCACGATCTGCTTTATTTAGTTTATTAAATAAAGACAATAACATAGCTAAACTATGTTCGCCAACAGCATTGCGGTTACCTTCAGGAGCAGCAATAAGTTTTATGCCTTTTTGAGTAGCATAATCGCAATCAATATTTTCAAGTCCAGCACCAACACGACCTATGAATTTTAAATGCTTTGCAGCATCTAAAAACTGACGATCGATTTTAAATCGGCTACGAATTACAAATCCGTCGTATTCATGAATGATCTTTTCTATAGTGTCTTTTGAGGATGTATAATCTTCATCATTAGTAAATCCAAGTGTATTGAGCTGATTAATGAGTAATGGATGATTTGTATCGAGGTGAAGGATTTTCATTGTTTTCGATATTTGTTTTTAAGGTGTTTAGACAGAGCACAATATGATTAGCTGGTGTTTAAATTTCTGGATATTCAGTTTGTGTCATGTCGTGTTCAACTGTTCCAGTGTGTGCAGTACTGAGTTTTTCAAAAAGTAATAAGTGTACTTCTTCGCCGTCTTTTGTAGACGGATTATGTTCTACACCTTTAGGAACAACAATTAGCTCTCCTTCTTTAATTACTTCAGTTCTGTCTCTAAATTGCATGTACAATGTGCCTTTTATGACTTGAAATAACTCATCTTCATCATCATGGCTATGCCATACAAATTCACCTTTTATTTTGGCTAGTATTACCTGCATGTTATCCACTGTAGCTATTCGATGCGGATGCCATTGCTTGGTAAATTGCGTATGTTTTTCTTTGATATTTATAGGTTTCATAATCTTTGGCTATGATTTGAGTTTAAAGTTACAAAGTTTTGCGTTAGTGATTGCAGTGAAAATCCTTTTGTATTACAAAAGATTGTAGCGTAAAGCACGGTGCTGCGGAGCTTTTTTGCTAAAATATTTTGAAGGTGTAAAATAAGCGAAGCAGTAAACGCGCTTATTAGAACCCAATGATGAGTCCGGAGAGTACAAAAAACAAATAGATACCTAATATATCATTACTTGTTGTGATAAATGGTCCTGTGGCAATCGCTGGATCGATACCTCGTTTGTCTAAAATAATTGGAACAAAGGTCCCAACCAATGCAGCAACTATAATAACACTCATCATGGAAACAGCAATAGCGAGACTTTCGGTGGCATTTTGATTGATAGCAAAACCAAATAAAATAACGAGTATTGCCAAGGCAAAACCATTGATAAGACTTAATCCTACCTCTTTTACCAAACGGTTGAAGATGCTTCCCTTTACGTTGTCGTTAGCAAGTCCCTGAACAATAATAGCACTGGATTGTACACCTACATTTCCAGCCATTGCGGCAATAAGTGGTGTGTAGAAAAATAATGAAGGTACAGTAGCCATAATGTCTTCATAACCTTTCATAATAAAGACAGAACCTAAACCGCCAAAAAGCCCCAATACCAACCAAGGTAAACGTGCTTTGGTAAGTTCCCAAACAGTATCATCAGCTTCTACATCTTGTGTGATACCTGCAGCTAACTGATAATCTTTTTCGGCTTCTTCTTTTAAAACATCAACAATATCATCAATTGTGATTCTCCCTAATAAGGTTTGCTCGTCATCAACTACAGGAATAGCTTCTAGATCGTATTTTGACATGACCTTTGCCACATCTTCCACATCATCATTGACATGAACATAATCCACATTATCTTTAGCAATATCAGCTATCTTTTGTTCACTTTTTGCTACAATTAGATCTTTAAGTGATAATCTGCCTATTAGTTTTTCTTCTTTGTTAACAACGTATATAGAATGTACTCTGGTGACCTCTTTTGCCTGACCTCTGATACGACGTAAGCAACCTGCTACAGTCCAAGTTTCATATACCTTAACCAACTCTTTTGCCATCAAACCACCTGCAGAATCGTCTTCATAGGTAAGTAATTCGGTAATTTCCTCTCGGTGTTCTTCATCTTCAATTTGGGAAATAACTTCAGCTTGTCGTTTTTCGGGTAATTCGGCAATAATATCAGCAGCATCATCGGTGTCTAACTCTTCAACTTCTTCGGCAATTTCTTTAGCAGATAGTTTTTCAAGAACTTTCTCTCTGGTATCTTCATCAAGTTCTGTTAAGATATCTGAAGTGGTTTCAGAATCTAATAATTTGATAAGATATACCGAATCCTCAAGACTTAACTCGTCCAGGATTTCGGCAACATCGGCATAGTGAAACTCATTTAAAAGTAGTTTTAGTTCTTTGTCGTTCTTAAGTTCAACAAGACGTTCTACTTTATCAATAAGTTCATCGGTAAGCTCAAATTGGATGTTTTCTTTTTCTTCAATCAAACTTGATGGTTTTACTAATCTACATGGTCGTTCTCAATGAGTTGTGTAAGTTCTAAAAATGAATCTACACTCAGTTGTTCCGGACGTTTGCCAAATATAACATTTGCTTTTAAATTATCTGAAAGATTAAAGGTTTTTAAACTGTTTCGCAATGTTTTTCTACGTTGTTGGAAAGCGGTTTTTACAACTCTGAAAAATAGTTTTTCATCACATGGTAAAGTGAAGTTGTCTTTTCTTTTCAATACTAATACACCAGAATCTACTTTTGGAGGTGGATTAAATACTGTTGGAGGTACAGTAAATACATATTCAGCATCATAAAAAGCCTGAGTTAATACTGAAAGTATGCCATAGACTTTAGAACCTTCTTTTGAGCAAATACGTTGTGCTACTTCCTTTTGAAACATACCTGAAAATTCAGGAATCTGCTTGCGCATTTCCAATGTCTTAAAAACAATCTGAGTTGAAATATTGTAAGGGAAATTTCCTATGATTGCAAAAGGTTCATCATTGAAAATGGATGTGAGATCATATTTTAAGAAATCTTGTTCATATACTCGATCTGCCAAATTAAGGAAGTTGGCTTTTAGATACGCTACAGATTCTGTATCAATCTCAATAACATGCGTTTTAATTGGCTTTTGAAGTAAATACTTAGTTAAAACACCCATTCCAGGTCCAATTTCCAGTACGTGCTTATAGCCTTCCAGACTTAATGTGTTGGCAATCTTTTGAGATACCGACTCATCTGTTAGGAAATGTTGACCTAAGTGTTTTTTTGCTTTTACTTGATAGTTATTTGCCACGTTACTTAAATTTTACAGTATACTCATCTACAATTTGAAGTTCAGTTCTAAAGGCTAACATTTTATCTGCAAACTTTTTAAGACCTTCCTGACGTAGTTTATCAGCATCTTCTCTGTAATAAGCGTCTAAAGCTTCTCTGGAGTAAGAACGGTATTGAATAGAATAGGTTTGTCCGCCCATGTCTTCTTCAACCAATACTTGGGATAAGGTTGCTCTGTCAAATTTTCCTGTTCCCAATACTTGAGGAATATGTTCGGTTTTCATCCATTCTAGCCACTCGGCATGAACAGTATCGTCAATATTGACTGTAACGTTATAAATAATCATTGTATTAATTTAACAGATTCTGCTATTAGCACAGAATATAAATTTCTATAGATCTTTTGCAAATAACAGAAGTTCTTCGTCCTCTTCAAAGGGTTTTACTCTTTTTTGGTAAGATAAGCCTAATTTTTCCAACAAATTAATGGATGGTTTATTTATTGGAAGTGTAATAGCACAAAGTGTTTTGATATTAAATGTGGTTTTGGCAAGTTTTATAATTTCACTGGCAGCTTCATAACCATAACCTTTTCCATGATAGTCGGGAAGTATAGAAAACCCAATATCTACATGTTCAAGTTGTTCGCGTTTCAATAATCCAGTAGTACCAATAGCTTTTAAGTTTTCAGATTTCACCTGAATTTTATAGTAGCCGTAGTCATATAATTCGTAGCATTTTAACTGATTGTTCTGAATATAATTAGCAGCGTCTTCAACTGTTTTGATATTTCGGTCTCCAATGTACTTTAACCAATCAGGTGAATTCATTAACTCCAAGATCATTGGTGCATCATCGACTGTGATTTTGGAAAGTATAAGTCGGTTGGTTTCGGCAATTATCATTTGAATTAATTTATAGCATCACCACGTAGCATTCTGAAACGTTTTCTGGCTTCAATAAAATAGATGCTGTCTTCATGGTTGAATATGATATGTTCGTAGAGAGCTTTAGCTTTCTCTGGCTGATTCAACTGATATTGGTAAAGTTCAGCTAAATAAAAATGAGCATCATCTGCTAAAATTTCATCTCTGTAATTCGCAATAATATATTCGTAGCTTGTTACAGCTTTTTCGATCTGATTGGTCTTTTCATACAGTTTTGCTTGCATAAACAGGGCTTGGTCTTCTATGGTTTCACCTTTGTGTTCCGTTAGAATTTTATCTAAAAGAAAAATGGCTTCTTCGTTTTTGTTTTGAAAAGACATCAGGTCAGCCTTAGAATATAACCTTAGAGCGGTTTGTAGTGAATCTTCATCTTTATTATCTGAAATGAGCAGTTTGAGTTCCAGAGCATCATTCGCTATGAGTTGTGATGTAGAAGATTTTAGAATCTTTAATTGAGATTCTGCCCATTCAAAATCACCTTTGTAATAGCTTGTTTTTGCTACTTTGAATCTTGCTTCCTGAGAAATGGTACTATTCTTTAAATTAAGTTGAATTTGAGAATAATAAATCAAAGCTTCATTAAAACGCTCTTGAAATACTAGAATGTCACCTAATTTTAGTTTTACAGTGGCTTCCTGAAATGCAGAAAGTTGCAAATCCAGACTCTTTTTTAAGAAGTCACTTGCCATTTTTGGTTCATGTTTATAGAAGGCAAGAAAATCACCATAGGCAATTTGTAGAGCAATAGTTTGTTCGTATTTACCATACTGATCAAACAGTGCATTGAATTTTTTATCAATATCATCCATCTGTTTTTTTTCAGCATTATTGATTTCAATTTCAAGCATATATTGATGGGCAGTCAGCCTTGTTTCTATGTCTTGAGAATTATCTAATACAAATTCAAAAATGGAGTTAGCAATGTTATTTTGCTTTTCTTTTACAGTTGTGAGGGCAAGATCTAAAATACGACTCAGACTTTCTTGACTTCTACGATATAGAGCCTTTTCCTGTATAAAAGCTTTATTGTATTCTTTTTGTTGAATGTATAACCAACTTAGTAAATCATACCAATAAGGATCGGGTTGTGCCTGTAGTTTTTTAAGTAATATCTTTCTTAAAATTAGATTGTTTTCATTGTCTTTATTCTCTGAGACGAAATCACTAAAAGCGCGTTTGGCATTATTCAAGAAACTTGGCTTGACTTCAATGTAGTTTATATAGTTAGCAAATAATTGTTCGATATTTCCTTGTTCACCATAGATACGAGCCATTTGCATATTAAAGTTGAAATCAGGATTGAGTTCCATTCCTTTTTTATAGGTCTCTAATGCCAGGTCCAGAAGTGAATGATCCTCAAATTTTTTGGCTATTCCGTAGGTATAGCTTGGTTTTTCTTCAACTTTAAGTAAGGCTCTATTGTAGTAATCATTTGCTAGATTTATACTGTCTTTAAGTTGGTAGTTATAGCCTAGTTCCACCAAAAGTGGAGGGTAATTAATTTCTTTCATTCGTTGCTCAATCAACGCTTGAGCTTCGTCATAGCGCTCCAGTTGTTGGAAGGTCTCTATAATTTTATAGATATACTTAGAGCTTTTTTTCTTTTCGTTTAACTTTTGATATGTTAACAGTGCTTTTTCAAATTCACCACGTTTAAAATAATCGTCTGCTAATTGCTCACTCTGTGCAAAAACCAGAGAGTAACTACAAATAAACAGTAAAACTAAAAGACGACGCATATTCAATAATTTATGTAAATATAACAAATGCAATTACGAGATATTGTGAATGTTTTTATAATTAATTCGTTAAAATCGTAAAAAAAATGCCTAAACGTGAGTTCAGGCATTACCAACCAAAATAAATGTGCTATTAATCACTATTTTTTAAAATGATTCAGTTATTCTGCTGTGGCTTTTTTTGTAGGTCTTGTGAGATGTCTGTATGCTTTAAAAAAAGACTTTGCTTGCCATAACAATAAGAGTTACAAGCAATACGATGCGTTTAATGTTTTTCATAATAAGTAGGTTAGTTCTTATTTGGAATACTAACTTCTCAATTATTATTAAAAAAACAAAGAAAAATGCTAAAAAATCGTTGAACAACGTCTTTTTTTAGCATTTAAACGATAAATACATGTAAAATTCTTACAAATTTAGATTTTATCAAATCCTGTGTATGGAATTAAAACTTCAGGTATTTGTATCCCATCTTCAGTTTGATAGTTTTCAATAATACCAGCTAGTACCCTTGGTAATGCCAAAGAGCTTCCGTTCAAAGTATGGCACAATTGAGTTTTACCGTCTTGATTCCTGAAACGCAATTTTAAGCGGTTAGACTGAAAGGTTTCAAAATTTGAGACACTAGATATTTCCAACCAGCGATCCTGAGCTGTTGAGAATACCTCAAAATCGTAAGTTAAAGCAGCAGCAAATCCTAGATCTCCACCACAAAGCCTTAAAATTCTATAAGGAAGCTTAAGTTCTCTTAAAATATCTTTGACGTGTTCTATCATCCCCTCAAAAGCCTTATATGATTGCTCAGGATGCTCTACACGTAAAATTTCTACCTTATCGAATTGATGTAATCGATTTAACCCTCTTACATCTGCACCATAGCTACCAGCTTCAACTCTAAAGCAAGGTGTATAGGTTGTTAATTGTTGGGGTAATTGAGATAGGCTTAGTATATCGTCGCGATAAATATTAGTAGCAGGCACCTCTCCAGTTGGAATTAAGTATAAACTAGGTTCTACATTGGTTGCATGATACATTTGACCCTCTTTATCTGGTAATTGACCAGTTCCAAAGCCAGAGGCTTCATTTACAAGGTGAGGCACTTGAACTTCGTTATAACCAGCAGCAGTATTTTTATCTAAAAAATAAGCAATCAATGCACGTTGTAATTTTGCACCTTTCCCTTTATAGACTGGAAATCCAGCTCCTGTAATTTTATTTCCTAATTCAAAATCAATGATATCTAGCTCTTTAACTAATTCCCAGTGTGGTTTTGCATTGGCGTGAAGTTTTGGAATGTCTCCTTCTTTAAAGACCTCCTCATTATCTTCGTCTGTATTTCCTGCAGGAACCGTGTGGTGAGGTATATTTGGAATTTGATACAAAAGCTCTGTAAGCTCCTCAGCTTTCCTATTAAGTTGGTCTTCTAAACCTTTAGAATCTTCTTTAAGTTGGGCGCCTTTTTCTTTCAAAGCATTGGCTTCAGATGCTTTTCCAGATTTATAAAGATTACCAATTTCCTTAGCAATAGTGTTACTTTCTGCTAATGTATTATCAAGTTGGGTTTGTAATTTTCTACGTTGTTCATCAAGTGTAATGACATTATCTATCATCTGAGAGGCATCCATATTTCGTTGTTGTAAACGTTCAATGACCTCGTCTCTGTGTTCTCTAATAAAAGCAACTTGTAGCATGGTATTCTTTAATTTATATACATCCTTATCACATTAAGGATCTATTATTTTTGAAACGCCAAATTTAATGAATTGTCAGTTATTTTCGTCTTGATTTGGAAGTAAAATCCAATCATGATGACTAAAATGACTCCACTCTTCATTAGCCAGATCAACTTCTGGGTTGATCAATTGTTTGGACGGCTTACCATTGACACTCACAAAAGCTCTAACATAGACTTCAATATCTACTCCTTTTTTGGCATAATCACGTTTAAGATGTTGAGCAAATTGCCAGATAAAATCTGGTTTAGAACTCAGTGATCGCTGTTGCTTTTTTGTAACATAATCATCTAGTTTAACAGGAATAACAGCTTTTGATGCTTTATCTACAACTCTAAAACTCGTTCTTGCGCTTTTTGAACGTAACATCATTCGCCAGGATAATCGGTGTCCTTCTTCAGTCCATAAAACATCTCCAGCGATAACATGATGGCGCAAAGGAAGTAGTATTTGAACAATAAAGTAGATTACAAAAACAGCTTTAAATGATTTAGCATAACGTGGTGTTTTTACCTCACCTTCGGAATAAAATATTTTTCGTTTTAAGAACAGCTTTTGTATGCTTTTAGGTTCAAAAAAGAATACTGCAAAAGCGAGTGATAAATAAGGAAATATACCAACTTGAAAAATGAATGAATTAAATAAATGAAAGAATATAGATGCAAAAAAAGCTAGCTTACGGGTTCGTTTCCAAAGTAAAAGAGGGATGACCAATCCATCAAACAAGATTCCGCCGTAAGCCACAAAGTAATGTACCCATTTTTCTTGAAGCAGTTCTCCAACCAAAATATAATTCTGTTTGGCTTTCATGAGTAATTCAGGAACGGTCAGGTCAATCCAATCAGGATACATTTTTGCGATGGAAGCATACGTATACAGAATAAATAATTGAATAAAGAAAAACCAACGACACCAATTAGGCATTGAGTTAGTTTTAATTTCAGGATTCTGTTTTGCATCTATGGAAGCATATCGATGTGCAGGCATTACGACCATAACCGCACTTAGGATCATTAAAAAGTAGTAATGATTATTGTAGGATGATTTTTGCATGAAGTAGGTTCCGGCCCACAACAATGTAAAGGCTAACATGTTTATTCTGTATTTATAGCCTACCATTACAAAAATGCCACAAATAGCCATAGTTCCATAGTAAACATACATCCAAGGACCAGGGAGTGGCTGGAGCCAGTCAAAACCTATAAAATTAAACGTGAATTGTGGGTCTATAAGTGTTCTTTTAACCCAACCCGTCAAGATGGCTCCAAAGCTTTCTAAAAAGATCAAAGCACCAAAAAACATTCTAAAAACTACAAGCGCACTATTATCGATATGTTTAAATAGAAACTTATTCATCATAGGTTTGAATAAACTTTAACGTTTGGTCTTTATCTTTTTTGAGTTGTGATTGAAGTTGCTCTACAGAGTTAAACTTTCGTTCATTTCTTAAACGGTGTAAAATCTCAATTTTTAGTGTTTTTCCGTATAAATTAGTATCAATATCAAAAAAATTAACCTCAATAGATTGTTTCTTTTCGTCAAAAGTTGGATTTGTTCCAATATTCATCATACCAAAAACAGTTTGGTCATTTATAATAGACTTGACGGCATAAACACCATGTTTCGGTATAAGTTTATAAGGTTTTTCGATATCGATATTTGCCGTTGGAAAGTCAATGGTTTTACCAATTCCTTTCCCTTTAATAACACAGCCTGTTAAAAAATATGGATACCCAAGGTAGGCATTAGCTGTTTGAATGTCTCCATCTTTAAGCGATTGTCTTATTTTAGTCGAACTAACAGCAACATCTTTAATGTCTTGAACTGAGATTTCCTCAACTGTAAATCCAAATTCTTTACCAAAAAGTCTAAGGTCATCAATGTTAGCAGTTCTGTTTTTTCCAAAGTGATGATCGTAACCAATAATAATGTGTTTAGCGTTGAGCTCGTCAACCAATATAGTTTTCACATAGTCATAAGCAGATAGGTTCGCAAAGTCCATGTTAAATGTTTTGATTACGAGTTGGTCTATACCAAATTTCAATAGAATTTCTCGACGTTCTTCAATAGTATTAAGTAGTTTAATGTCAAAATCAGGTTGAATTACCATTCTGGGATGAGGAAAAAAAGTTAAAACCACCGATTTTAAGTTTTTTGATTTCCCTGTATTTATTAATCGTTGAATAATTTTTTGATGACCTATATGTACACCATCAAAAGTGCCAATGGTGATTACCGAAGCTTCATTTATATCTGGATTAGAATTGAGATGTTGATTCAACGTTAATTTTTTTGATAAAAATAACTATAAACCCAAGACGAATGAAAAAATTAATGTCAATTAATTTTCAAGGTTTTAGCTTCTTAGACATTTATTCATAGAATTATGATTTTAAGCACATTGTTTTAGTTAAAAACTTAATTTTTTGTTAATAAAATCATTGATTTTCATTAGATTTGACGTCAATATTCAAAATACTTACATTTTTAACTAATAAAATCGTCTATGAAAAAGAATTTTACTTTAAAATCAATTTTCGCAATACTTATGCTTTTCTGTGTTATTAGCAGTTATTCCCAAGAACGAACTTGTGGAATGGTTGAGTATATGGAGCAGCAGATGCAGGATCCAGTTTTTGCGAAAGAATATGAGTTAAATCAGAAAAAATTTAAGGCTAGACTTCAAGAGATGTTATCTCAGGAAGATTTCAGTCAGAGAGGAGCTACAATCGTTATACCTGTAGCAGTGCATTTTCCAACAGGAAATGAAGCTGATAGAGACTGTCTGGAGGCATTGGCTCAAAACCAAATAGATATTTTAAACGCTGATTACTCAGGTACGAATGCTGATATATCTCAATGGACTTCAGCTAGTGCAAATTATCCAGGGATAAATACTGGTTCAGCAAATATCTCATTTTGTATTGCTGTATCAAATCACCCTGTAGGTTTAGATCCAGAATTACTTGAAGGAAATCCAGCTGTAACCATTGGTTACAACTTTGGTGGAGGAACTGAAACTGATCCAGCTTGGGGAGGATATATGAATTTCTTAATTAAGCCACTAGGAGGCGGTACCTTAGGATTTTCACCATTCCCTGGAAGTATAGCTGCAGGACAAGCGGTAACTATGAATACATTTGCTTTTGGTTCAGGAGCGGGTTGTCCAGGTTCTGGTATCGTTCCAGGAGCGCCTTTTAACTTAGGTAGAACCGTAACGCACGAATTAGGACATTTTTATAACCTTGATCATACATTTACAGGATCATGTGCTACAGATGATGGTGTTGCCGATACACCTAACATTGTCAATCCAACTTATGGTTGTCCTGCTGCTGGTAGTGTTGCCGGATGTACTGCAACACCATCTCTTACTATGAGTTATATGGATTATGTTGATGATGCTTGTATGTATATGTTTAGTGCAGGTCAAACCACCAGAGTGGATGCTTATGTTTCTGGAGTGTTACAGTCTCAACTGAAACCAAATGTTTGTACACCTGCCAGCCCAGGATTTAATCTTACAGCTAATAATAGTCCTATATTGAGTTGTCCAACTACAGATACTCAAGCAGTATTTGATTTGACCTTTACAACAGTATCAGGATTTAATGAATCTACTACATTTTCTGCAACTGGTGCACCAGCTGGAGCAACAGTGACATTTACTCCTGGATCTTTAAGTTCAGATGGAAACTTTACAATGACTATAGGTAATTTAGGAGCAACAGCTCAAGGTGTATACACGATTACTGTTACTGGGACATCATCTCCAGGAAATATAGTTGAAACTGTTGATGTTGTTCTTGATAACTCATGTACAGAAATTGTATGTGATACTTACGGATCAGCGACAGGATTGAACTTGTCAATTCCAGATGGAACTGGTTTCACTGGAACTCAACCAGGTACACCACTTACTCATGTCATTAATGTGCCAGATTCCAACACAATAGAAGATATTAAGATCAACGTAGATATTTCACATACTTATATTAGTGACTTATTAGTTCTTATTACACATCCTGACGGAACAACAATTATTGATGTTTGGAATGGCGATTGTGGTAGTAATGATGACTTTGATGTAACTTTTGATGATGCAGGTGGAGTTATTAATTGTGGAAGTCCAACTACAGGTACATTTGCACCTAATACTGCACTGAGTACTTTTTATGGCTTAGATTCACAGGGTGATTGGACCATTACTATACAAGATTTCTTCGAACAAGACACAGGTGTTTTAAATGATTGGTCTATTGAAATTTGTTCATTACAATCATTAAGCACTGAAGAGTTTTTAGTTGAAGACTTCTCAATTTTCCCTAACCCAAATACAGGTGAATTTACAGTTAACTTAAATTCTTCGTCTAGTAATGATATCACAATTGATGTATTTGATATCAGAGGACGACGAATCTTCAATAATAGCTATGCTAATACTGCAGATTTTAGTGAAGTAGTTAGATTGAATAATGTTCAATCTGGAATGTATCTTGTTACAGTTAGTGACGGAGACAAAAAAGCTACCAAGAAAATAGTAGTAGAATAATACATATATATCTAATAAAAAGAGAGGCCTATTGTCTCTCTTTTTTTTTAAACCTTCTTTAAATTGTAAGCTGTCAATTATTTAACGACTAATCATTTTTTTAACATAAAGCCATCAACTTATGAGAAAAACACTAACCCAAATTTCAACAGTTTTCTTCTTGCTCTTTGTTGTATCTACTTACGCACAAACAAGAGACTGGCAATTTATCAATCCTGATAAAGCCATTAATAAAATCGAATTACAGGTTTTAGACAACACTAATTTTAGTGTGTTTCAATTGGATATTGAAAATTTCAAATTGAAATTGACTGATGCACCCAAGCGAAAAGCATCAAATGGACAATCAAACACGATTGTTCAATTTCCAGATGTCAGTGGAAAACTTAAACAATACCGAGTAGTTGAAACTCAGATTTTTTCTTCTGAAGATAATGAAAATCAACATCCAGATATTAAAACTTACTTAGGATCAAGACTAGATAATTCTGGGACAAGAGTCCGATTTAGTGTAACACCTTTAGGGTTAAATGCCATGATCACAGAACCCGGAAAAGAAAATTATTATATACAACCAGCTACCAAAGTGGCAAATGGGCAATATTTGATATACAATCGAAATGCCAAACAAAGTCCTATGGACTCTTTCGAGTGTCTAACGGAAGACCTTAATATTCCAACGCGATCAGAGAGAACAACTCTTAATAGAGATGCTAACGATCAAGTTTTAAGAACGTTTAGAATTGCCATTTCAGTGACTCAGGAGTATACCAATTTCTGGGATGACGGAAACAATGCTAATGGTAATAATAGAGCAGATGCACTTGCTCAAATGATTTCAACCCTCAATAGAACTAACGAAGTTTTTGAAGTAGACATGGCTATCACCTTTCAACTGGTTGATACAGCTGATGATCCTGCTCTTGATCTTATTTATTCACCAACATTTCCAGATCCTTATGGTGGAGATTTAAATGGAGATCTACAAACTAACCTCACAGCAACGGTTGGAGAATCTGATTATGATATTGGACATTTGTTAGCTTTTGGAGGTAATAACGGTAATGCAGGTTGTATTGGTTGTGTATGTACTAATGGAAAAGGGAGTGGATTTTCATCTCATAGTTTTTTAGATAATGATGGCGGACCATATATGGCAGATTTTTTTGATATTGATTATGTACCACATGAAATTGGTCATCAAATGGGAGCAAACCATACCTGGTCATTTGGTTCTGAGGGAACAGGAGTTAATGCCGAACCAGGAAGTGGTACCACCATTATGGGGTATGCAGGAATTACAGGTCCTGACGATATTCAAGATCATTCTGACCCATATTTTCACTTTTACAGTATTGACCAAATATTAGATAATGTGACAACTTCTCCTAATACTTGTGCAGTACCGACAGGGATTACGAATGATCCTCCAGTAGCCGATGCTGGAGACGATTATATCATACCACAAGGCACAGCATTTATTTTAAAAGGAGATGCTACTGATCCTAATGGAGGTGATGTACTAACTTATACTTGGGAGCAAATTGATGATGGTGTAACTACAAACACCAATTTTGGTCCTACTAAGACAACTGGTGCTGTTTGGAGATCAAGACCACCAAGTGTGTCGCCAAATAGATATATGCCAATTTTAGAGCGCGTTCTTGCTGGACAATTAACAGAGTCTAATCCAGTAGAGACTGTAGATAATACATCATGGGAAACGGTTTCAACAGTTGGAAGAAGTTTAAATTTCGCACTTACGGTTAGAGATCGATCTGAAGCTGGAGGCGTTGGACAAACACCTCAGTCTGATTTTGATTTTATGACAGTTACTGTCGATGGAACATCTGGACCATTTGCTGTGACATCTCAAACTTCTAATGTCATCTGGGATGCTGGTTCTACTCAGACTGTAACATGGGACGTTGCTGGAACTGATATAGGGTTAGTCAATACTCCAACGGTGAATATACTGCTTTCAATTGATGGCGGACAAACATTTCCGTTTACCTTAGCCTCTAATATTCCTAATAATGGAACAGCAGATATCACAGTACCTCAAACAGGAGACACCTCTGAAGCCAGAGTTATTGTTGAGGGGAATAATAATATTTTTTATGCTGTGAATTCTAGTGATTTCACAATTCAGAGTTCTGAGTTTGTTATCACGTTTGATAATACTGAATTGGATGTATGTCAGCCAGATAATGCGATATTCAATTTTACTTATAATACGTTTTTAGGATTTACTGATACGACTACATTTAGCGTTAATGGATTACCAGTGGAGGTTTCAGCAGTAATTAATCCAACTACTGCTTCAGCTGATGGTACTACAGGAACTGTCACTATAAGTGGTACTGGTAGTTTAGCTGAAGGAAGTTATCCTTTTACTTTTGAGGGGAATTCAGGAGGGATTAATCAAACTGTAGATTTAACCTTAAATGTGTTGAGTAATAGTTTAAGTTCGGCCGTATTAACATCTCCTGCAAATGGAGCTTTAGGTTTGGATGATGAAGTAGATTTAATGTGGACAGGAGATGCTAATGCACAGGACTATTTAGTTGAAATTTCAACTCAATCTAATTTTGCTAGTATTTTTGATAGTGCCACAGTTCAAAGTACATCGTATGCTGTTTCTGGGTTATCTGCTAATACACAGTATTTCTGGAGAGTCACTGCGTCTAATTTATGTGGTAATGCAAGTCCTTCAACTGTATTTAATTTTACAACTGCTAACATCATCTGCCTAACACCAAGTGCAACGGATACACCAATTGCTATTTTAGAAACAGGTAATGCTACAGATAATTACACATCTGTGATTACTATTACAGATAATGAACCTGTTACAGATGTCAATGTCACTATTAATATTGAACATACATGGAACAATGATTTGGATATCTTTTTAATTAGTCCGTCAGGAACAGTAGTAGAGCTATCTACAGACAATGGTGATGCAGGTGATGACGATTATACTAATACCGTTTTTGATCAAGAAGCGGTAACACCTATAACTAGTGGGACGTCTCCATTTACAGGAACTTTTATTCCTGAGGGAGATTTGTCTGTACTTTATGGCGAAACATCTGGTGGTAATTGGACATTATCTGTTGATGATGATTTTGGCACAGCTGATGGCGGACAAATATTAGAGTTTACTTTAGAGCTCTGTATTGAGCCAACATTATCCGTGGAGAATGTAGGTATTGATACTATTGATTTCGGGATTTATCCAAACCCTAATAATGGATCGTTCAATGTAAAACTCAATAATGCGATCTCTGACCGAATTGAAATTTCAGTTCATGATATTAGAGGACGAAGGATATTTAAAAATAGTTATGAGAATGATTCTAATTTTAATCAAGCCATTACATTAAATTCTGTTCAGTCAGGAATGTATTTGGTGACTGTTAAAGACGGAAATCAACAAGTGACGAAGAAAATAGTGATAGAGTAAATCACTGAAATATATATAATAAAAAGAGAGGCTAATACAGCTTCTCTTTTTTATTTGCCGTTAAATGTATTCATGGTATTACTTACTCCAGCTGTACCAAAAGATTTAATAAGTTCAATGGATTTATCTAGACGTTCGGATAGCTTTTCAGTCTCTTCACTGGTCCATTCGCCTAAGACATAATCCACTTGTCTACCTTTACTGAATTGGTCACTAATTCCAAATCTAAACCGATTGTATTTTGTCGTTTGTAGTGTGTTTTGAATATCTCTCAACCCATTATGACCACCATCACTACCTTTTGTTTTTAGCCTTAGACTTCCGAAGGGAAGATTGAGATCATCAGTAATAATCAATACATTTTCAAGAGGTACTTTCTCCTTAGTCAACCAATACTTTACTGCTTTACCGCTTAAATTCATGTAGGTGCTGGGTTTTAAAAGAATAAATGTGCGGCCTTTGAATCTAAAGGAGGTGAGGTCACCCAGCTTTTGAGTTTCAAATTTAAGATCTTCTTTTTCTGCTAAAGCATCTAAAATTTTGAACCCTATATTGTGTCTTGTATTAGCATATTTGTCTCCAATATTGCCAAGTCCGACGATGAGAAATTTTTTCATAGGATCAGTATCATCAACATCTAAAGATGTAGAGTTCCAATTAAATAAATTACGTATAAACTTCCAGATAATTAAAGTGTTTGTGTAAAAATAAAAAAGCATTCTAAATAAATAGAATGCTTTTTATAATTATAGAATATATATGTTCTATTCTTGAGCTGGCGCATCAGCTGCTGGAGCATCTCCTCCTTCAGTTGCTGCTGCAGTTCCTTCAGCTCCTTCTTCTAATTCTTCATCTTCATCGTCATCTTCAACAATAGCAGTTCTAGCAGTTTTAATTTGTACTACAACAGTGTTGTCAGAATGTAATAAAGTGTAACCTTCACCTTCTAGTGCTGTTACATAAAGCTTGTTACCAATTTTAAGTGGTGTGATATCTGCTTCTAAGAAATCAGGTAAATTTTTAGGGAGCGCTTTCACTCTTAATTTACGTCTGTTTCTACGAAGAACACCTCCATTTAAAACGCCTCTAGACGTTCCAATAATGTGTACAGGAATGTCCATAGCAATTTCTTTGTCTTCAAATAGACGGTAGAAATCTATGTGTAAGATTCTATCTGTTACTGGGTGAAACTGGATGTCTTGTAAAACAGCATCATAAGTTTCGCCATTGTCTAAGGCAATCACAACTGTATGCGCATTAGGCGTGTATACAAGTTTTGAGAAAGCCAATTCTGGTGCAGAGAAATGCACGTTTTGGTCTCCTCCGTATAATACGCAAGGAACCTGACCAGCATTACGTAGGGCTTTCGTTGCCTTCTTGCCCACGCTTTCTCTTTGAGATCCATTGATTGTAATTGATTTCATTTTCTGTGTTTATATTAATATTAAATTACATTAAAAATTTAGAGCTAATTGATTTGTTGTAGTGTACATTATGCATGACTTCAGCAAATAAATCGGCACAACTCAAAACTCTAATCTTTTCACTTTTTTGTTTCAGCGGAATTGAATCTGTTACAATCAATTCTTCCAGTTTAGAATTTTCAAGTTTCTTGTAAGCATCTCCAGATAAAATAGGGTGTGTACAAATAGCTCTTACGCTAAGTGCTCCTTTTTCCATCATAAGATCTGCAGCTTTCGTTAAAGTTCCGGCTGTATCCACCATATCATCTACCAAGACAACATTCTTACCTGTAACATCTCCAATAAGTTCCATATGAGAGATTACATTAGCTTTTGCACGTTGTTTGTAGCAAATAACCACATCACTCTCTAAAGCTTTAGAATAAGCGTAGGCTCTTTTAGAACCACCCATATCTGGTGAAGCAATTGTGAGGTTGTCTAAATTTAAAGACTTCAAATACGGTAAAAATATGGTTGAAGCGAATAAGTGATCAACTGGTTTTTCAAAAAATCCTTGAATCTGATCTGCATGTAAATCCATAGTGATGATTCGAGTTGCACCAGCAGCTTCCAACATCTTTGCTACTAATTTAGCAGCAATAGGAACTCTAGGTTTATCTTTTCGATCTTGTCTTGCCCATCCAAAATATGGTAATACAGCTGTGATATGTCTGGCCGATGCACGTTTAGCAGCATCAATCATTAACAACATTTCCATTAAATTTTCAGGACCAGGATGTGTAGAACCAATGATAAAGATTCGTGTTCCTCTTATAGATTCTTCGTAAGATGGTTGAAATTCACCATCACTATACGTTGATGTAATTACATTACCTAAAGGCACACCAAAAGTGGCTGCGATTTTCTCTGCAAGTTCTTTACTTTGTCCACATGCAAAAATTTTTGCTTCTGTTGCTCCAGTTGGCATTGGTAATTAATTATTTAAGGTTTTTAATTCGCTTTGTTTTAACGAGGTGCAAATTTATGAATTTATTTCAACTGAAAAAGCATAAAACCTACTATTTTTGCTAGATTGTAATAAATTATTTTATAATTTTGCAGTCCTAATTTGCTCAAGTGGCGGAATTGGTAGACGCGCTGGATTCAAAATCCAGTGACTTCGGTCGTGTGGGTTCGATTCCCACCTTGAGTACGAATACATCATCAAAGGATGAAAATACAAGCGAGTTTCAAAATGAAGCTCGCTTCTTTTTTGAAATATAGAGAGGTGTTTTCTTTGATGATGTTCAAAGCGACGCTTTGGGAACAACGAACAAAGTGAGTTAATCCCACTTTGAGTACAAATGCCCTTAACACTAACGTTGGAAGCTTTTTTATTTTTCAAATCAATTAAATCCTGTAACTTTGGTTCAACCCAAATAAAAAACGCTATGATTGACAATGTTCTGTCAAATTTTCAAGATGGAGTCTTCCATGTGCTTCATCTAAACGCCTACGACCACATCTTATTTTTAATCGTACTCGTTATCGCCTATCTATTTAATGATTGGAAACGTGTATTGTTGTTAGTAACAGTGTTTACCATTGGTCACTGTATTTCATTGGCATTAACAACTTACGACATTATCAGAGTCAATGTAAAATTGGTGGAGTTTTTAATTCCGTTAACCATTTTAGTGGTGGCCTTATTCAATGTGTTTACAGCAGGAAAAAAATCACATGGCACTAAAGTCGGACTCCTATTTTTTGCAACGCTGTTTTTTGGTTTGATTCACGGATTAGGATTTGTAGGTGCTTTTGAACAAATGATTTCATCTTCAGAAAGTAAATTATTAGCACTTTTAGAAATCGGACTTGGGATTGAAGTTGGTCAACTTATTGTGGCTTTTGTAGTCCTATTTTTGAGTTTTCTGTGTCAAACCATTTTTAGATTTTCTAAACGCGATTGGGTCATGGTCATTTCGGCTATTGTGGTTGGATTTATCTTACCAATGCTTATTCATCATGAATTATTATCCTGAAATTAGAATCCCAACGTAAGATTTGATAAAACTTTAACGAAATGTAAACAGCCCATACAATTCTAACCTTTTATCTTCGTTAAACTGAAATGAGCAATTTTTTATTACGCAGATTTATTGTCACGAAGAGATTATTCCTCTTACTATCACTCATATTAGTATCCTGTTTTCAAGGAAATGAATACAAGACTGAACTTGAAGCTTATGTAGATGAAGATATTAGGATTAATAAGAATAGAAAAGAATACGAAGTATCTGCTCTGGAGGTTTTGGCAGAAGAAAAGCCGCAAGAGTTTGAAATAATGTATAAAGAAGCTAAAAATATTAATTTTCTTGTTTCTGAATTTGAAAGTTTTGTACTGAAATCAGAATCTATTGATTCAATTAATCTAAAATTAAATTTTTTTAAAGAAAATATCTCTACGCTCAATTTGAAGCAATTCAGAATGTTAAACGAAGAGTTAGATTTACAATCATTAACGAGATTATCAGAGAAATATAAGCTTTTGAGTAAGTTAAAAAGTATAAGCTTTGAAAGATATAACATATTAAGATCTATAGGGTGTGATTTGTCTGGAATATCAAGCTATAGAACTAAAATGTTAGCATCCAGATTAAATGATAGTGTAGTTGTATTAAATGTTTTTAGTAGATTATTAAAGCAATACAACACCAATGAAGATGATTTATCTCTAAATGTTACTATAAATCAAAATATGAAAGCAAATACTTTTATTGGTTTACATATAAAACCAATCACTAGTTATATGGCTTATCTTGTAAAATCAAGGTCTGATACACTTTTTGTAGATGCAATTCTAAGAACAAATGAAAGGGCTAAGCTTGTAATTGCAAAGAACTCATCATATATTTATGTTGGTGAATTAAAAGAATTTGATGAACATTATTTAGAGGACTATTTTAAATAAATCTAGGATGAATAAAAAGCATTCAAAATAAATGCCTAAAGACAAACAATTACGATACGACAAAGCCTACCTTAGAATAGCGAAAGAATGGGGTAAATTATCCCATTGCAAGCGTAAACAGGTTGGCGCACTTATTGTAAAAGATAGAATGATCATATCCGATGGTTACAATGGTACACCAACTGGTTTTGAGAATTACTGTGAAGATGACAAAGGTTATACCAAATGGTATGTATTGCATGCCGAAGCTAATGCGATATTAAAAGTAGCGTCGTCAACACAATCTTGCAGAGGAGCAACATTGTATATCACCTTATCACCTTGTAAGGAATGCAGCAAATTGATTCATCAGGCTGGAATCGTAAGAGTGGTGTATCATGAAGCCTATAAAGACTGCTCAGGAATAGAATTTTTAGAAAAAGCTGGAATTGATCTGGCACTTATAGAAGATGTAACTGTATAATGGCATTTGAAAAGAAATACATACCACTTATTGTTGGTGTTGCGATAGCAGCTGGTGTTTTTATTGGCGGAAAGTTGAATTTCTCTGATACCTCTGATCGTTTGTTTACGTCTAACAGCAAAAAAGACAAACTCAACCGACTCATAGATTATATTGATTATGAATATGTGGATGAGGTCAATACCGATAGTATTGTAGATGTCACTGTTAATGGTATTCTCGATAATCTAGATCCGCATTCTACTTATATTCCTAAAAGCGAATTAGAACGGGTTACCAATAATATGAAAGGTGATTTTGTTGGCTTAGGTGTTAATTTCTATACCTATAATGACACAATTACAGTGATTAGAACTATTGAAGGCGGACCAAGTGAAAAAGCTGGTATAAAAGCTGGAGACAGAATTTTAACTGCTGATGGCGATTCTATCTTCGGAAAAGAATGGAGTAACAGAGATATTATCAATAAACTGAAAGGAGAAATCAATTCAAAAGTTAAACTTTCAGTCTATAGAAAAGGTGAGGACGACATATTAAAGTTTACGGTTAAACGTGATGTGGTTCCTATTAAGAGTGTTGACGCAGCTTATATGCTCACTGATAAATTAGGCTATATTAAGATCAACCGTTTTGCAGAGTCCACCTATAAAGAATTTAAAAAGGCATTAGATCAATTGCAAGATCAAGGCGCTACGCAATTGGCATTGGATCTTCGAAATAATCCTGGTGGATTTTTAGGTATTGCTGAACAAATTGTAGACGAATTCCTAGAAGATGACAAATTGATTTTGTTCACTAAAAATAAAAAGGGTAGAGTGGAAAAATTCTATGCGACCAAACGCGGTGATTTTGAAGAAGGCGAAGTCTATATTCTTATCAATGAAAGTTCAGCTTCTGCCAGTGAAATTGTAGCAGGTGCACTTCAGGATAATGATAAAGGAACCATCGTAGGAAGACGAAGCTATGGTAAAGGTTTGGTGCAACGTGAAATGTCTCTTGGTGATGGTAGCGCAGTGAGATTAACAGTTTCAAGATATTACACACCAACTGGACGCTCTATCCAACGACCATATGATAATGGTAAAAATTCCGACTACTATAATGATTACTACAAACGTTTAAGCAGTGGAGAATTAGAGAATCCTGAAAGTATTGAAATTGCCGATTCTTTAAAGTTTAAAACTCCAGAAGGCAAGGTAGTATATGGTGGAGGTGGTATCATTCCTGATATTTTTGTGCCATTAAATACATCGCATCAAAATGAAACGCTTAATTATCTGAAACGTAGAGAGTATATCAGCAATTTTGTGTTTATAGAACTGGATAAAGACCGAAGTATCTACGACGGTGTAGAAGCTGAAGACTTCATAGAAAATTTTGAAGTTAGTGATGATATTGTGATCAAGTTTCAGGATTATATCAATGAGAAAGAGCGCACCAATATTACTTTTGTAGCTTACCATGATCAAATGCGCCGACTCATAAAATCAGAATTAGCCGAACAGCTCTATGGAAGTAATGTTGCTGAAAAAATTCTAAATGAGACTGATGATATGATTGAAGAGGTAATTCTTTTAAGTCGCGGTGACGAGCTTTTTGAAACGGAACCTTCCGAAGGCCAAGAGGATTAATCCAATATTAGTAAGCTTAAGACTGCATTTTGTAATTTATCTAGTATGAAATGTATTATACTTTATCGTGAACCTTGGTATGCTTTCCGTTATTCCAAAGTGTTAAGATATCAGTAGCAACTTGTGCACCACTTCCTGATGCAATAGCAAACTGACTTCGCCAACCCGCTAGAGTTCCAGCTACATACAGTCCATTATCAACAAGATGATCCTGATTTTTTAACCAGATGCGATCTTTTTCAATTACCGCTCTTGGATGTGGCTCAATGTAATCTTCGAGTCCTTTTATAGTCATTAGACTTGTATAGCCTACTGCAATCACAACGAGTTCCGATTGATATACATTTTTATTAGTTGTAACGATAAAGTGGTGTTCAGATCGTATGACCGAAGTCACCTTTTCTTTCTCTATCTGTTCAACATGAGGATATAACGTATCAAGTTGAGCTTTACCATTGTTTAAAATATCAGCACCTAAGGTGCCAGGAGCGAGGCCAAGCACATTATTAAATAAAGCATTTTGTAAATGCGAGGTCTTTTGATGCATGATAATGCCAATACGCTTATCTGAGGCAAAAGGTTTAAACTTTGCTGAACCTAAAACCAAAGCACATGACATGCCAGCCGCTCCACCACCAATAATTAGAGCGTTATACATTAGTCGCGACCTTTTAGTTTGTTATCTACGCGTTTAGATAATCGTAAGATCTGTAGTAATGCAATGGCACAAAGAGATGCAAATATGGTGATCAAGGCAACAATACTCTGACCTTCAAAAAGATTGTCAAAATCAAGCATTCTTGCATTGTAAACAATAAGTCCTAATGCAACAATAGTAACTAAAATGGTGAAATATTTCATCTGTTCTTATCTTATATAATTACGCAAGTTCAAAAAGCGCTTTAATATTGTGAGCAAATAATTTTACTGCAATTGCCAACAAGATCACACCAAATACTTTACGGATAATATTAATCCCGTTTTGACCGATCATGCGTTCAATTCTTGCAGATGTTTTTAAGACTACAAAGATAATGATAACATTCAGTATAACGGCAATAATAATATTTTCAATTCTGTACTCTGCTCTTAGTGATAGTAAGGTTGTTAAGCTACCAGGACCTGCAATAAGAGGAAAGGCTAATGGAAATACAGAAGCAGTCATTGCTGCATCTTCATCTTGCTTATATAATGTAATACCTAAGATCATTTCTAAAGCAATAAAGAACAGGATGAACGCTCCAGCAACAGCAAAAGAGTTTACTCCTACACCAATAAGGGATAAAATGGTTTTTCCTATAAATAAGAATACAACCATAATCACACCTGCTATAATCGAGGCTTTTTCACTTTGTATATGTCCTACTTTTTTTCGTAAATCGATGATAATAGGAATATTTCCAATAATATCAATTACAGCAAATAATACCATAAATGCTGTAAATATTTCTTTAAAATTTAATTGAATGTCCATAATTTCCAATTTTCGGCAAAAGTAGGTCTTTAATACAGATATATAACATTATTAAATCGTAAAGTTTAACTATTTTTGCTGGCAGCATTTTTAGTGTAAAAACGTATGTTTCAGTTAGGAAAAACAATAGTTTCAGAAGATATCATAGAAAAAGACTTTGTGTGTAATTTATCGGCATGCAAAGGCGCTTGTTGTATCGATGGCGATGCTGGAGCTCCTTTGGATAACGATGAGGTTCAGATCTTAAAAGAGATTTATCCTAAGGTGAAACCTTTTTTACGACAAGAAGGAATAGAAGCCATTGAGAAACAAGGCACTCATATTACAACAGATTTTGGCGATTTTGAAACACCGTTGATCAATGGAGCTGATTGTGCCTATGTTATTTTTGATGATAAAAAAACTGCGCTCTGCGGAATTGAAGAAGCATACAATCAAGGTGAGATCTCATGGAAAAAACCAGTGTCTTGCCATCTCTACCCTATTCGTGTTAAAGACTACTCTGAATTTTCTGCAGTCAATTATGATAAATGGGAGATTTGTGATGATGCCTGTGCCTTAGGTAAAGAATTACAAGTGCCTATCTATAAATTTGTTAAGGAAGCTTTGATTCGAAAGTTTGGAGAAGATTGGTATTCTGAGTTGGAAAAAGTGGCTGAAAATTATCGCTAGATTTTTATAGCTCCAATCACACACAATTTTTAACCACCTATACATTAGTGTTTTACATATACACAATTCTTGTGTAATTTGAAGGTTTTCAGACTATTAATTCTTAAACCTTCAAAAACAATGAAAACGCAACACATTACAAAAATTACTCTTTTCCTAGCATTTTTTGTCTTTTTCAATAATGGCTATGCGCAAAAAGCATCTAAGGTTCAATTGCCTTCCAATTATGAGTTTAACTATATCTACAAACTTAAAATGACCCATAAAAAAGGTGACATGACCTTTGATTATTATTTAAAAGAAGGTGCCAAGTACTTTGGGTTTGATTCTGCGGAAATGAGCAAAGCCAATCCAGATGCGAAAGTATTTATGGTTATGGACAATGATCTTGGAATTACAGCTATGTTTATGGAAATGATGGGTAAAAAAGTAGTTCAGAAGACCAAATTAAAGGGTTCAGACTTTAAAGATGACACAGACAATAGTAAATATAATTTTAGTAAAATAGACTCAAAAACCATTTTGGGTTATGCATGTGAAGGTTTTGTAAGTGAAAATGATGAGGTTAAAATCACCTTTTATATCACTGATGAAGTTCCTGTAAGTTTTAATCAGGTTTGGGGTGTTAACAAGAAGAATATTCCAAAAGGGTTTAATCCTGCTTGGATGAAAAAATATGAGGACAATGGTCTCATGATGGAGATGATTTTTGTGGATAAAAAGAAATCTAAAAACAATATGACCATGCAGTGTACAGGATTGGATAAAACCGATTTTTCAATAGATACTTCTAAATATGGTTCTATGATGTCTGCTTTTGGTGGATAATTAAGCCGTTTGTAAAATTGAGGAACGCGTTGGAATATCCACTATAACTTTTGTCCCAATAGCTTTTTGTTGATCGTCATAAAGATCCTCAATAGAAATATTATAGTCGTTGGTATAGCTTTTAGAAAAGTTGGTTAATCTGGCTTTTGTGATGGCGATACCAACAGATTTTCGTTTGAGTAGTTTGTCTCTGTTAATTTTATCAGCTTCAACCCTTCCTATGCCATTATCGGTTATTGAGATGGTTACCGAATCCTCTTTAGTTCTGTAAACATGAAGTTCAATTGTTTTCTTGCCTTCTTTTTTTGAAGACAATCCATGCCAAAGTGCATTTTCTAAAAAGGGCTGCAATACCAATGAAGGGACTTTAATATTGGCTGTATTGATCACATCATCAACAATAATCTCAAAATCTATTTCATTAGAGAATCTGATGTTTTCAATATTCATATACAACTTCATGGTTTCTAATTCGTCTTCTAAAGAATTCTCTTTTTCTGTAGAAGCTACCAGAATCTTCCTGATAAGTTTAGAAAATTTATTGAGGTAATACACCGCATTTTCCTTTTCGTTGTTAATGATATACAGCTTTATGGAGTTTAAAGAATTAAAAATAAAATGCGGATTCATCTGACTGCGAAGCATGTCCTGCTCTAAAGTCAATATTTGTTTTTCCTGTTGTAATTGACGGTTTCGGTATAATGAAACCAATACACCCACAATAATAGCCAGAGCAAGCATGGAGTACCAAAAAATCTTTTTGTTGCGCTCCAGTTTAGATTTTACAATTTGGTTTTCACTGGCTAGTGCTTTGATTTCTTTATTTTTTGCTTCATTTTCATATTGAATAATAACATCGTTCACATAGCGCAGATTTCGGTCATTATTAATGGTTTTTTCTATGTCAACAGATTCTTTATAATGGGTATAGGCTAATTGGTAATTACCAGTTTCATTATATAACTCTGAAAGCCGCTTGTCGGCTTCAACAATAGACAGGTTAAGGTTGTATTGCTTCGCAACTTCTAGTCCGCGCTTTAAATTTTTTTCCGAAGCATTGAGTTCGCCCATTTCTTTTTGAGTCCAACCTAAGTTGATAAATGACGAGGCAATGTAAAACTGATCTCCAATCTGTAGTGCCTTTTCTAAAGCTTTTTCAATGATAACTTTAGCATCGGTATATTTTCGTTGTTTGATATACACTTGACCGATACTGTTATAACAAATCACACGACCTAAATTAGAGTCGATCTGTTCATTGTATTCCAAAGACAACTTATAATTTCGAAGTGCATTCTCCAAATCACCTTGCGCTTCGTAAGCATAACCAATATTTTGGTAATTGATGGCTAATCCTAATCGGTTACCAGATTTTTTCTCAATAACTAATGACTTCTGAAATTGTTTTGATGCCAATTCATATTGCTCTAAAATGAGATAGATATTACCAATACTATTTTGTGATACCGCTATATTATAGGAAATGGTTTCAGAAGGATTTTCAACAGAACGTGCTATGTCTAATGCTTTAGAGTGAAAATCTAAAGCTGGCTTTACAAGGTCCATTCTTCGATAGGCAACACCTATATTATTTAAACTAACAATTTTTAGTTCGGTATTATTAGCTTCATCTGCTACAGTCTTAGCGTCTTCATGTGTTGATATAGATTGCTCATAATAGGAAACATTTCTGTAAATAACGCCTAGTGCATTAAGAGCGTAACTCTCACCTTCTAAATAGTTGTTTGCTTTTGAAACGCTTATCAAACGCTTCATTTTAATGCTATCACGTGTATGATCTCTTATAATGGAGTCTATACTGGCATATTGAATTGGCTTTGACGAGATTAATGTGCTGAGGGTTTTTTCAAATTCTGAAATGGGATCATCCTGGCTATAAGATCTATTGGAACTTAAAAAACACAAGAGGAGAAGTGCTAAAAAAGCAATAGTTGTTACTTTGTTTGTATGAGATTTGAGACGTTTCAAACTATAGTTTTTCTAAAAAGTCAGATTTGCGTTGTCTTGCAACAGGAATTTTATGATTAGACTCCATAATGACGTAACCTTCGCTTTTGATAAACTCTTTAATTTTATTCAAGTTAATAATAAATGAGTTATGTATCCTAAAGAAATAGTGTTGAGGAAGAATGGCATCCACTTCTTTAAGCTTTTTAGTGATGACAATATTTTGTTGTTTTGATGTTACTATGGTACTGTAGTTGCCATCAGACTCAACAAATAAAATATCATCTATATCTAGGAATATAAGCTTACCATCTGTATTTATAGTGATTTTCTTTTTATCAAATTTCTCGTTAAAACTAACTAAGACCTCTTCTATCTTTGAAGAGTTGACTAATCTGCTATTAAATTTTTTGATTTTTTTGATAGTATCTTGTAGGTCGTCAGTGTCTATGGGTTTCAATAGGTAATCAATAGCCTCGTGCTTTAGAGCTTTAATAGCGTATTCATCATAAGCAGTGGTAATCACTACAGCAAAGTCCTTGTTTGATAATTTTTCCAGAAATTGAAAGCCATCCATTGTAGGCATCTGTATATCAAGAAATAAACAGTCAGGAGTATTCGTATTTAAATAGGTAATAGCCTCCTCTGGATTAGAAAAGGTTTCAATAATTTCGATATCGTTACTAAAATTTGTGAGTTCCCATGAAAGACCTTGAATGGCTTTTGGTTCGTCATCAACTATTACTGCTTTAATCATATACCAAATATAAAAGATAATACAATACAATGATTGTATTATGTATAGTTAGCACAATTTCCTGTGTAAAGTGTTTTAAAGTATGTATTGACTTAAATGTTTGAATATTGTTTTACCAGTTATACACTATTTCTTACCAACCATACAAATTGAAACTTTAGGCCGCATATTTTTTTTCATATTTGACATGAGATTAAGGTGACCAACCAATTAATAGAAAAAAATAGGGTGATCGTGGGGATTCACTATTTTGATTAAACGCTATTAATCATAAAAAAGTCAGGTGTAATCCTGACTTTTTTTTAGCCTTATTGTCATGTAACAAAACTTCATATTAGTAAATAGTTTAGTTAGTTTAGTTAATTATTAGGGTAAAAAAAGAGAGCTTTCGGCTCTCTTTTTTTTATTGTCTTTTGATGCTTTTTTTTGAAACAATATTTTGCAGTAAACATCACTTGTGGCTAATTTTTTAATAGGATTATACTTACGTTTTTTAATTAAATTATAATTTTATAAATAATTGAATATCAAATAGTTGAAATTATTTTTAACAATTCTTTGATTTTTTTATCAAATCTTTAATTGTTAAAAACTTGTTGAAAAGCTTTCCAAAAAAACATCAAAATATCTCATACATTTTTCAATCTTTGTTAGTCCCAAATCACACTAAATTTTTCAGCTAATTTTTAATTTTAAAAAAACCAATTAATATGTCTCAAGTTGTAGAACCAATTTTGCAAGAAAACAAAGATAGATTCGTGATTTTCCCTATCCAACATCATGATTTATGGGAATGGTATAAAAAGTCTGAAGCGAGTATGTGGACGGCAGAAGAGATTGATTTACATCAAGATATAACAGATTGGACAGAAAAACTAACTGATGATGAACGTTACTTTATCAAGCATGTTTTAGCGTTTTTTGCTGCAAGTGATGGTATTGTTAATGAAAATTTAGCTGAAAACTTTGTGAATGAGGTACAATATAGTGAGGCTAAGTTTTTCTATGGGTTCCAAATTATGATGGAAAACATTCATAGTGAAACCTATTCATTATTAATTGATACCTATGTAAAAGACGAAAAGGAAAAAGCAATGCTTTTTAATGCTATTGAAACCTTTCCTGCCATTAAAAAGAAAGCTGATTGGGCATTGAAATGGATTGAGTCTCCAAGTTTTGCTGAACGTTTGATTGCTTTTGCAGCAGTAGAAGGTATTTTCTTTTCAGGTTCTTTTTGCTCAATATTTTGGTTGAAAAAACGTGGTTTGATGCCAGGTTTGACGTTTTCTAACGAATTAATTTCTCGTGACGAAGGAATGCACTGTGATTTCGCAGTACACTTACATGAAAACCATTTAATTAATAAAGTGCCAAAAGAGCGTATCAAAGAAATTATTGTTGATGCCTTAAATATTGAAAGAGAATTTATCACTGAGTCTCTTCCAGTAAGTTTGATTGGTATGAATGCTAAGCTTATGTCTCAGTACTTAGAGTTTGTAACCGACGGGTTACTTGCAGATTTAGGATGTGAAAAAGTGTATAATACAGCAAATCCTTTTGATTTCATGGATATGATTTCACTACAAGGAAAAACAAACTTCTTCGAAAAACGAGTGTCAGAATATCAAAAAGCTGGTGTTTTGAACAAAGAGGAAGAAGAAAATAAATACGATTTCGGTTCAGATAGCTTTGATTTCTAGAACCAAATCATAAATCAAAAACATAATTTTAATTGGCTTAACATTTCAGCAGTCACCAGACTACAGAACAAATAAATGTGGCCAGTTTTAATTTCAGAATAAAACCTAATAATTAATTCATTGCTAATCAGCTCCCTAGCTAATTAGTAAAAGCTAACTAACCCTTTTTCTGAATGGTAGCTTCAGAAAAACTAAAAAAAGTGTAACGTATGTATGTAGTAAAAAGAGACGGAAGAAAAGAGCCGATAATGTTCGACAAAATTACGGCGAGAGTTCGTAAATTATGTTATGGACTTAATGAACTTGTAGATCCAATTAAAGTGGCTATGCGAGTTATTGATGGTTTATATGATGGTGTAACCACAAGTGAACTGGATAATTTAGCAGCAGAGCAAGCAGCAACAATGACGACTGCTCATCCAGATTATGCAAGATTGGCAGCACGTATTTCTGTATCTAACTTACACAAAAACACTAAAAAGACCTTTAGTGAGGTCATGACAGATCTCTATACATATGTCAACCCGAGAACTAATAAAAAAGCACCATTATTAAGTGATGAAGTGTATAAAGTCATCATGGATAATAAAGATAAATTAGATTCTTCTATTATCTATAACCGCGATTTTGGATATGATTACTTTGGATTTAAAACTCTAGAACGCTCATACCTTTTAAAATTAAATGGAAAAATTGCTGAACGTCCACAACATATGTTAATGAGAGTATCTATTGGTATTCACCTTAACGATCTGGATGCTGCAATTGAGACGTATGAGTTAATGTCTAAAAAATACTTTACACACGCTACACCTACATTATTTAACTCTGGTACTCCAAAACCTCAGATGTCATCTTGTTTCTTATTAACTATGAAAGATGATAGTATTGATGGTATTTACGATACATTAAAGCAAACAGCAAAAATCTCACAATCTGCAGGTGGAATAGGATTATCTATCCATAATATTCGTGCTACAGGAAGTTATATCGCTGGAACAAACGGAACAAGTAATGGTATTGTGCCAATGCTAAAAGTATTTAATGATACTGCACGTTATGTAGATCAAGGTGGAGGAAAACGTAAAGGAAGCTTCGCTATGTACATAGAACCATGGCATGCAGATATCATGAGTTTCTTAGACCTTAAGAAAAACCATGGTGCCGAAGAATTACGTGCTCGTGACCTGTTCTACGCGATGTGGATGCCAGATCTATTCATGAAACGTGTTCAGGAAGATGGACAATGGACTTTAATGTGTCCTAACGAATGTCCAGGATTATGCGATGTGCACAGTGAAGAATTTGAAGCACTATACACTAAATACGAAGAACAAGGTAAAGGACGTAAATCAATTAAAGCACGTGAGCTTTGGGAGAAAATCTTAGAGTCTCAAATTGAAACAGGAACGCCTTACATGTTGTACAAAGATGCAGCTAACCGTAAGTCGAATCAGAAAAATTTAGGAACCATCCGTTCTTCAAATTTATGTACTGAGATCATGGAGTACACCTCTAAAGATGAGGTAGCGGTTTGTAACCTGGCGTCAATTGCATTACCAATGTTTGTTAAAAATGGTGAGTTTGATCATAAAGAGTTATTTAGAATCACAAAGCGTGTGACTAAAAACTTAAACAGAGTTATCGACAGAAATTACTATCCTGTTAAAGAAGCTGAAAACTCAAATTTCCGTCACAGACCAGTTGGTTTAGGTGTGCAAGGATTAGCTGATACCTTTATCAAACTGCGACTACCATTTACTAGTGATGATGCTAAAAAATTAAACCAAGATATTTTTGAAACCTTATACTATGCTGCTGTAACTGCAAGTATGGAAGAGGCTAAAGCAGATGGTCCTTACGAATCTTATGAAGGATCTCCAATTAGTCAAGGTGAGTTCCAGCATAACCTTTGGGGAATTAAAGATGAAGAATTAAGCGGACTTTGGGATTGGGCTAAACTACGTAAGCAAGTTGCAAAACATGGTGTGCGTAACTCATTATTAGTAGCGCCAATGCCAACAGCATCAACATCACAAATTCTTGGAAATAACGAATGCTTCGAGCCTTACACCTCTAACATTTATACACGTCGTGTATTATCTGGTGAGTTTATTGTAGTGAACAAGCATTTATTAGAAGATCTTGTAGACCTCGGGCTTTGGGATGAAAATCTTAAGAATGAGATCATGCGTGCAAACGGATCTATCCAACATGTAGATGCTATCCCACAGGATATTAAAGAGCTTTACAAAACCGTTTGGGAGTTAAGTATGAAAGATATTATTGATATGTCTCGTCACAGAGGATATTTCATTGATCAGTCGCAGTCGCTCAACCTATTTATGGAAGGTGCTACTATGGCTAAACTAACTTCAATGCATTTCTATGCATGGAAGAGCGGATTAAAAACAGGAATGTACTACTTACGTACAAAGAGTGCCGTAGATGCTAAAAAAGTAACAATTGCCAATACGTCAAAAGCACAACCTGTAGCTAAAACTCAGGAAACTGTAGTTGAAAACGTGGCTCAGAAACAGCAAAAAGCTGCAGAAACAGCTGCAAAATTTGCAAAACAAACTACAGACAAAGTAGAAGTAGAACCCATGAGTCCTGAAGAAATGAAAGCATTAATTGCTCAGGCTAAAGAAGCCGAAGGTGATGATTGCCTGATGTGTGGTTCTTAATAATTAAGTGTTATATGTAAAAAGCCTCTCAATAGAATTATTGGGAGGCTTTTTTTGTTGAATAGATTGAGAATGTTTTTATTTTACATTAAATTTACATTGCGTTAAACTTCTATTAACACTTAATGACTTACGGTCTTTACGATATTTTACAGCTTATAGGCGCTTTAGGTTTATTCCTTTTTGGAATGAAGGTGATGAGTGATGCCTTGCTGAAATTAGCAGGAAACAAACTACGATCTATTTTAGCATCCATGACCTCCAATCGTGTATTTGGAGTGATTACAGGATTTTTTATCACCTCAGTTATTCAATCCTCTTCGGCTACTACCTTAATGGTGGTAAGCTTTTCTAATGCAGGTTTATTGACACTTGTTGAATCTATTAGTGTCATCATGGGAGCTAACATAGGAACGACGATTACAGCCTGGCTTATTACAATTCTAGGATTTAAAGTGAGTATGAGTACCATGGCATTGCCTTTAGTTGGATTTGGGTTCTTATTTACATTCTCTAAGAAAAAGAACCTTGGTCATTGGGGAAACTTCATCATTGGATTTGCACTGCTTTTTATTGGTCTTCAGTTTTTAAAAGATGCCATGCCTGATATAAAAAGTAACCCTGAACTCCTTGAATTTTTAAGTCGCTATACTGATCTCGGATTTTTATCCGTGTTATTATTCTTATTAATTGGTACCATACTAACTGTAGTCATCCAGTCGTCGAGCGCCACAATGGCCTTGACCTTAATCATGACTGCTGAAGGATGGATTCCTTTCGAATTAGCTGCAGCTATGGTATTAGGTGAAAATATTGGTACAACCATAACTGCAAATTTAGCAGCATTGGTAGCGAGTTTTAAAGCGAAACGAACAGCAAGAGCCCATTTGGTGTTTAATATCATAGGTGTTATTTGGGTGCTTATTCTTTTTTATCCTTTTTTACGATTTGTAGGATGGCTAAGTGAAGCCTTAGGCTCAGAATCACCATATGTAACAGCTGCAGCAATTCCAGTAGCCATATCCTTATTCCATACCGCATTTAATATCATCAATACCTTTGTGTTGATATGGTTTATCAAACCTATTGCACATTTGGTAGAGAAAATAGTACCAGAACGTATAGAGTCAGAGTTACAGGTGGATGAACCAAAATTTATAACAAAAGATGTTTTAAAATATCCTGAAACTGCGATTTCTGCGCTTCAAAATGAATCAAAATATTTATTTAAAAAGACCATTTTTGAAATTGTTGCACATGCTTTAAATATCCATAGAACAGACATCAAGTCTGATGAGAAACTCAAAAGAGTCATTAAAAAATCGAATGTACTTTTTGATCTCAATGTTCGTGAGGAATATATCAGAAAAGTAAAAAGTATTTACGGACAGATCATTAGTTATGCTACGAAAGCTCAAAGTGGGCTTGATTTAACCGAACAACAAAATGGACAGATTAGTCAGGTTAAAGTGGCTAATCGGAAAATGGTTGAGATCATTAGAGATGTGAGTGAATTAAGTCGAAATATTACCTTGTATCTCAATTCTGATAATAAGCATATCAAGAAAGAGTATAATAAGTTGCGTAAGCGAGTAGCAAAAGTATTGCGAGTTATTCATTTGTTCAGAACTGAAAAAGATAATGAGTCGTATTATAAAACCCTAAAAAAACTAGAACAGGAGGCACGAGCTAATAAATACAGAGACAACTTAGAGCTTGATGCTATCATAAGAAAAGATCTCATTACAGTTGATATGGCGTCCTCACTCGTGAATGATACCGATAATGTGAATGATATCATCAAAAACTTAATTAGTGTAGCAGCATTGCTCTATGGTAAAAAAGATACGCTGTTAGAAAATGGAAACTCGCCTAATTCGTAAGCGTGTCGGTTCCTAAATAGCCATCATCTTTATTGTAATACCAGGCTCTTATTTTTGGCATTTTTATACCATTGATCGTCGTGGTTTCCGATAACAGAATATACTCTCCAGAATCTGGTTGAATTGCTCCATTCTCATCAGTTTTAAAAAACTGATAGATTTCCATAGCATAGGTTTCAGGATCAAAATAGAAGAACCAGACATCGCTACCTGTGGTTTTATCGTATGAGGCTTTAAGTACGAGATAGTCTTTTCCTTTAAAAGTTTTGCGTTCTACGTTGTTATCAATAATAGTTCCCGGATCTTTTAATTTCATAGGTAATCCATAAAGGTAGGTGTAGTAATTTTTATAAAGCGTTGCTCTTTCTTTAGTGAGATTGTATTGCTTGATCTCTTGGTCTGAAGGCTGATCATTTCCAAAGAGCCCTCTAGTGAACGTAGATTTATCTAAAGTTAATGTCGTGGTCACAGAATCACGAGTGGCTTTAACCTGAAAAAATTCTTTCGGTAAGTTGATGGTGATATGACTGTCGCGAGTAGAATTATTAGGCGTACTCATAGTCACAAATAGCTCTCCATTAAATGTTGACCAATTTTGATTTGGATCGTGGTGTTTGATCGCTTTTTCAAGAAGCGCATTGCCAGTTAGATCCTGAGCAATGACAAACTGAAAACTGATAAGACCAATAATAACCGTTGCTAGAATTTTCATAGAGATCAATTTAGAACACGAAGTTACACTATTTGATTTAATTGGAGAATGTTATATTTGGGACTCGACTTACTGATCTACTACTTATGAATCAAATTAAATACACTGTTGGCAAAGATGTCTTAGCGACTAAAGGGCTTCGTTTTGCAAATTATATTATTGATTACCTCCTTCAATTTGGATTAGGTTTTGCTATCGGATTTGTACTTGGTATCATCGCTGAAATGACTGGAAATTATGGATTGATTGAATTTTTATTTGAATCCGGAACCATTATGGATTGGATCTTTGGCTACATTGTGATGTTGATTTATTACACAACTTTTGAAACCTTAACTGGCCGTTCTATTGGAAAATTTATAACCAATACAAAAGTGGTTCTACATGATGGCTCAGATCCTACGTTTAATGAAATTTTGGTACGTTCTTTATGCCGTATGATTCCATTTAATGCATTTTCATTTTTGGGTGAAGATGGAAAAGGATGGCATGATTCAATATCTAAAACGTATGTTGTACATGTTGAAAAATTTAAAGCGAAAAAAGAAACTTTGGAAGGTTTAGAAGAGATAGGTAGAATAGGAGAATAACAGAAAGTAAAATGTCATTACAAAATAAAAGATTAAAAGAAGTTGCTTTAGTTTTTTTTAAATTGGGTTGTTTCGCTTTTGGTGGCCCAGCAGCTCATATAGCAATGATGGATGATGAAATTATCGCAAAGCGAAAATGGATGTCCAGAGAACATTTTCTGGATCTTATGGGTGCAACCAATTTAATTCCAGGGCCAAATTCAACCGAAATGACCATGCATTGTGGTTTTGAGTATGCAGGTAAAAAAGGGCTTTTTGTAGCAGGTATATGTTTTATTTTTCCAGCAACAGTTATTACTGCAATCCTGGCGTATCTCTATGTTAAATATGGAAACTTACCCGAAGTAGAGCCTTTTATTTTTGGAATTAAACCTGCAGTACTTGCAATTATTGCCTCAGCTATATTGAAGTTAGGTGAAAAAGCTGTAAAAAGTAATGAGTTAATTGTACTAGGGGTTTTGGTTTTAACTGCTAGCTTGTTAGGTATCAATGAAATTTTAGTACTGTTTTCAGCAGGTATTATAGGAGTTATCTACTTTCAAACAAAGTCTAAATTTAAATCACGTTTAAATAGTTTCAACCCTTTAATTGGTTTGACAATTTTTAATAGCGTATTGACCAAGGTGTCCAGTGTAAAAATATTTTTGGTATTCTTAAAAGTTGGCGCAATATTATACGGAAGTGGTTATGTGTTATTTGCATTTTTAGATGCTGAATTGGTGTCAAGAGGTTGGCTTACAAGAGCAGAACTTATTGATGCTATAGCTGTTGGACAATTCACTCCTGGTCCCATATTATCAACATCAACATTTATTGGATACCAGCTATCTGGTTTTACTGGAGCTCTGGCAGCAACAGCGGGAATATTTTTACCATCATTTTTATTTGTTTTGATTTTGAACCCCTTCATCCCTAGAATGAGACAATCTAAACTGTTCAGATATTTTCTGGATGCCGTTAATGTAGCAGCAGTAGCTTTAATGCTTGCGGTACTTTTTGTTATGTCCAAAGAAACATTAGTGAATTGGCAATCTGTAGCAGTTGCTCTGGTGTCTGTCTACTTAGTATTCGGAACTAAACTAAGTTCTATTTGGACGATTGTAGTAGGTTCAGTTCTGGGATATATTTTGATTAGCTCATTTTGAATATCATTCTTTAAGCGCCGAACTAATAGAGTATAAAAAAAGCGACCATATGGTCGCTTTTTAAACGTATATTGATATGCTTTATTCAGTAGGCTTATTTGGCGCTGCTGACTCATCATTTGCATCAGTTGGTTCATCTGAATCTGGAGTCGTTGTCGTTGACTCATCACTTAAAGTCGCTGATTCTGATTTATTTTGAATAGCTGGCTCATCATTTGAATCAACAGATTCATTTACAGTTGCTGGTTCAACAGAACTGTCATGAGCACTGTGATACTCATCCAATAAACTCATTGTAGCATTCATTAGATCTTTAGTCTCCAGAAGAATACTAAAATATAAAGTTGTATTCTTTGGGCTGGATTCTTCATTACGTGTGCGAGCTACCTGCGTTTGAATTTTTTCTTTCACTAAGTCATAAACCACTTTCTTTTCGTTTAGAATCGTCCCAATTTCTTCGAATGACTCAGATTTGAAGGCTTTTTCAGTATCGCTAAATAAAACTTCTAATTTATCATCGATTTGCTTTAACTCTTTGATCTGACTCAGTTTTAATTTCTTGTGATTATTGTTGATGTGTTTATGACTCACTTTAGAAATATATTCTAAAGATTGAGACATATCCTGTAAATAGCCTAATATATTGATATAAAAGTTACTAGCACCAACACTTGACTCGTCAAGATTTTTAATGAAATAGAAAATGTTATCACGTAAAACATCAATTTCGTTAGATAGCTTCACAACTTGTTTTTTACTTTTATTTAGTATAGCTAAATCTTGTCTGGCAAGACCTACAATAGAGTTGGAGTAAATTCTATTTGTACGTTTAACAACTTTAGAAATATTTTTTGCACTTTGATGAATCACACCCTGTACAGAACTGATCTCTTCTGATGTTGTCAAACTATCTTCATCAACAACCTTATTAGATTTTTTCTTATGAGATGTGTAGTTTCTATATAATAAGATCACAGTTAATAGTAGTAAAATTGGAATAATTACACTTGGATTCCAGTTAATAAGAAAAACTACAGTACCTGCCGCAATAAATGCTCCAATTGCAGTACCAAACCATCCACCAATCACATTTAATACACCAGCTACTCTGTAAACAGCACTTTCTCTTCCCCAAGCACGATCGGCTAGAGAAGTACCCATAGCCACCATAAAAGTCACATAAGTAGTAGATAGTGGTAATTTCATTGATGTTGCAATAGCAATCAATACACCAGCTACCATTAAGTTTACAGACGCTCTGATCATATCGAATGCAGGAGCCTGAATACTTTGATCTTTAGTCATAATAACATTAGGTTTCTCAAAGCTTTTACCTATACTTTCTTGTACTGATTTTGGGATAATGATACTAAAATATTCAGATAATTGTGTTGTTCCTTTTACAACTGCTCTTGAAAGTCTATTTGGCTCAAATTTCTCGTGCGTGTCACCTTGACGAGACAAGCTAATTTCTGTTTCAGCAACTGTTTTAGCTTTCTTAGAAAACCAAAGCGTTACGACCATAATCGCACCAGCAATAAATAATAAGAAGGGTTCTGCTGGTACTTTTCTGTCAAGTACATCCATCGACATTGTGACGTCCATTCCACCAGCTACCCATGCTTCATAAGAATGATAAGCCGCCATAGGTACACCAATGAAGTTTACTAAATCATTACCAGAGAAAGCTAAAGCCAATCCAAAAGTACCAATAGCAATAACCACTAACAATACAGTTTTCTTTGTTATTTTTTCAAAAATAAAAGAGAATAAAGTCCAAAAAACAAAGCTTCCCAGTATGATGTATATTTCGTTACCTTCAAGAAGACCTTTAAGATCACTGTAGTATGGTGTACCCTTAAGCCCTTTTAGAAATATAAAATAAGTAATAGCAGTTAATGCTACACCGCCAAATACTATTCCGAAATTTTTTATTTTATTCTCATAATTAAAAGTGAAAATAAGTCTTGAAACCCATTGCACTAAAGCGCCTACCGTAAAAGCAATGAGTACAGATAAGAGAATACCACTGATGATTTTTGTAGCAGACTCTGTATCTATGTAGTTTGTCAAATCAGCAAACGATTGATCTTCCAAATGACTAATTTTTATCAATGCCATAACTACTGCAGCTCCCAATAAATTGAATACAATAGAAACAGTTGTAGACGTTGGTAATCCCAGTGTGTTAAAGAAATCTAATAATAGAATATCTGTGATCATCACTGCCATAAAGATGAGCATGATTTCGCCAAACTCAAATTGCGCAGGTACAAAAATTCCTTTTCTAGCCACTTCCATCATTCCACTCGAGAATACAGCTCCAATGAAGATTCCTAAACTAGCTACAATCATTATTGTTCTTAATGAAATTGCTTTAGAGCCAATAGCGGAGTTCAAGAAGTTGATTGCATCATTACTAACACCTACAACTATATCAGCTACAGCTAATACAGTAATGGCGATCAACATAAATAAGTAAATATTATCCATAATTTTTAAATCTAAATAGTTTGCAAATATCTTTATACAATTTCGGTAGAACGTTACCTTATTGTTATGTTTTTATTGCTTAAAAATGAAAATCAAATCCTAGTCTAAAGGTAATATTATCTTCATTTCCATCCAGAGTAGTATAACTAATATCAGACTGCACCTTTAATTTATGACCAACAATAAATTTATTAAAACCCAACGTGTATTGGTCAGAAGGTAAAACACCTGTTACACTTTCAAAGTCTACAGTTGTAAAACGAGCTGCAATTTCATAATTGCTTTTGAATAAATAACCAGCTTGTAAATTTAAAGCATTACCTGTTAAAACAATATCTCCTGTTGGTGTAACACCATCGGCTTCTGTAGCTACAGGGTCGTCTGCTGTTCGTTTGGCATATTCTCCCATAAAAGAGAATCCGTTGTATTTAAATACAGCATCTGCAAAAATAGTAGTTTGATCTGTCTCGTAAATCGTTCCATCGGTTCTGATCATGTAATCACCAGCAAAACCTCTTTCTCTAACGGCATCTTGGTTATAGTTATAAGTAAAACCAAGCATAAGTTTTGGTGTTTCTTCACGCTTTAGATCAGAATGGCTGTAATCTCCTTTTGACTTAAAAGTGCCAAAAGGTAAAAACTCAATACGAGCTGTATATTGAAGACCACCTTCGTTACCTTCAGTAACATTTCGACCTTCACCTTGGGATAAGGATAGTTTTTCACGCATTAAAAAATCATTACCTAATTTGGTTTTATGACGTAGCTGAACACCGAGATCACGATCTATATTAAAACGACTGTTTAATAGTGAACGGTCTATTAATTGTAAGTTTCCTGAAGATACCACACGCTCTACATTTCCAGGCAACTTAGTTTGTCCAGCCCAAAGCTCCCAGTTTTCTGCAAAATTCCACATCAGAACGGCATCTAATATATAACGTGGTGTGTTTCGGTTAAATTCATTGGCACCTGAGATATCTCTGTTTGATAATCCCAACTCAATTTTATATCTAAGTTTTTTGCTGTAAGCATAACCATCAAACTTCAAACGAGCACGTCTCACAATAAAATTATGTTCAGGGCTTTCATATTGATTTCCATCATAATCCCAAGATGAAATGGAACGAACCTGAAAACGTGGTGCAAATTTAATGCTGAAAGAACTGTCTTTTGCTGTGAAGTTGATTAAACCTTTTCCGAAAGATGTATCACTAATTTCTTGAGAGAATGAATACGATACAACGCACAATAGTAGCGCTAGGGTAAATTTTGATTTCATTAATTTATTAGTTTTTGTCGCTGCAAATAACCAATTTTAATATTAACTGAATGTTTCCTAATGTTTATCTTTTTAAGATTTTTCAAAAAAAAAGACTGCTTTATAAAAAAGCAGCCTCATTAGAATTCATAATCATTTAGTCGACAAAAACTAATTCAATTATATGAAATACTAATTGTGTTCTGAAACACACTGCAAATATGGGCATGCTAGGTAATTTAAATGTAATGTCAATATTATATAATTATTAACTTATAAATATGCTATGTTAAGGTTATAAACCAATAATAAAGAGCTTATTAGTTATCTAATGTTAATTTAATGTTACGTAAATGTTTGAATATTGTAAACTTTTATTTAACTTTGATGTTACAGTGTTATATAAATCCCAAATTCAGAAATTATGAAAAAGATATTTGCAATACTATTACTACTAAGCGTGACTTTTACTTTTGCACAGGAAAAACCTAAAGTAGAGTTAAACAAGGATGGAGACCTTACAGTTGCCACATATTATCATGATAACGGGCAAGTAGAACAGCAAGGGACTTTTAATCAAGAAGGACAGTTGCATGGTGTTTGGACAAGTTACGATGCCAATGGAAATAAAGTCATGGTTGGAAATTATGTAGATGGTAAGAAAACAGGAAAATGGTTATTTTGGTCTGGTAATGTGTTAAGAGAAGTAGATTATGTAGATTCAAAGATTACCAGTGTAAGCGAGTGGACTGATAAAGTACAGGTTGCCCTAAATAATTAAATACTACTAATCAATAGTATAACCCTATTATAATTAAAAAGCTCTCATAATGTATGAGAGCTTTTTTGTAGACTAATTCAAAATTTGTGTTTAAAATTTGTAAGAATATCCTAGTGAAATTTCTGTACCAGGTTCTCTCAGAGAAAAGATTTGATCTTCTGCTCCAAATGATACATAATCACTTTGTCTAACGCTATTCAATATGTTTGATACTTTGAAATCTATTGAAGAGTTTCTATTTTCTCCAAAAGCTTTATTAAATGTAAAATTTAAACTATTGAATGGCTTAGTGTATACATCAGGCACTAATCCAATACCTACAACTTCTAATGTCTCTCCCTGAACGTTAAAAAACAAACCAGTTTGTAATCCAAGATCATTATTACTATAATCAAAACCAACATTTATAAGATAAGGTGCTTGTCCTTGAAGATCTCTTTCTCGTTCTATACGTTCTCCATCTCTGGCTGCCAATTGTCTACTTTCAAATTCACCATCAGACATCGTTAGCTCAGATTTGATAAACGATACATTAGCGTTAAATTTCAGGTTGTTTAATCCTTCTGTGATGAATCCTAAACGTTGTCTTACTTCAAACTCAACACCATAAACATTGGCATTACCTAAGTTAGCTACAGTTAATTGCGTAGGTGCTTGTAAAAAGAAAGACTGCTCTATCGGGTCTTTAAAATCTTTATAAAACCCACTTACCGCAAACATTTGTCCGTTATCTCCAAAACGCTCATATCTTAAGTCAAAGTTATTGACATAAGTTGGAACCAGATTTAGATTACCAATAAATAAACGACTGGTAATTGGATCAAAAATTTGCGCTACAGAAGCTTCTTTAAATGATGGTCTGGCAGTTGTTCTAGAATAAGACGTTCTAAGGTTTGAGTCATCATTAATTGAATAAATCAAGTTAGCTGACGGGAAGAAGTCATATTCATCCAGAATAAGTTCTCTGTCAAATTGAGTTTCGTTATCCTGTCCAGTATAGAATGAATTAAAAAATTCAGTTCTTATTCCTAAAACGGTTTTTAATTTCTCACTGACATTAAATTCTGCGGAAAAGTAACTAGCTGCTATAACTTGCTCTCCTTCATAAGCATCATTTGGATTAAACTGATCTCCAAATACTAAAAACGTTCCTGAGTCAGTTGTTGGGTTCCATATGTTTTCAGGAGCTAATAATTGATCTACATCACCATTAGCAATAAATGAGTCATCCCCTTGAATATTAAAGGTGTAATCATCTGTACTGAAATCTCTAAACTTGTAAGTATATGCAGCACCAAACTTTAACTTTGCTGATCTCCCAAGAAAATCAACTGTTTTGTCTAAATCTACTTTTCCAGACCAACTCTCTTCAATAAGATTTCTCCATAATTGAATTGGGAAAGTAGATGCACTCGGACTTACAAAGAACTGACCTTCACCAGATTGTTGTAAAGGTGTAATTCTATGATCTTTATCCATCACCTTAGAAAATGTTGGAGCGATTTTCCATTCTAAGTTGAATGCATTTTCATCATCACTTAAACGATGCTTTCCGCTAACCAATAGATTAGTTATTGAACGCTCAGTATAAGTTAATGAATTTTTTATTAATGGCTCTAAACCTCCACCAACACCATCTTGTGATATGTCCTGATCAAAAAAACCAGCAGTGGATTCACCGTTTTGAATATGTAAAAAGTTTGCTTTATACTTTGACTTATCAGTTTTGTAAGTCAACCCTAACATACCATTTAATATAACGTTATTAATACCTTCAGAACCACGAGAATCCAATACAAAGTTTAGATTATTATTAGATGAATCTGAAAAGTCTTTTACCCATGCACCATCATTTCTATTTTCATAAAAAGTGGTTGTGTTCTTATAGGAGAATGAAGCTTGGTATCCAATTTTGTCATCACCAATATCATACTGATTACCTAATGTAAATCCAAAATCAAAGTTCATAGCACTTTGTTCTTGTTTAGCTTGTAGCTCTTTCTGAAATCTATTAGTTAAAGATGTAAGTAGCAATTGATTATCAAAAGTACCAGGAATTTGTTGGTATCTGTTAATTGGCAAGTTTCGTGTACCATCATCAAAACCTAAGAAATCCGTATCACTTCCAGTATAGGTTAAATACTTGTCATTAAAGTGCATATCAGGATTATACCCAGAACCTAATGAAATGGTATATTCTGCTTTTGTTGGGAAATCTTTAGTAACAATATCCACAATACCTCCAGTGAAATCTGCAGGATATTCTGCTGAAGCCGATTTTAATACAATCACATTATCTAAAATGTTTGTTGGAAATAAATCCATCTGGATAGTATTTCGATCTGGATCTAAACCAGGAATATCAATACCATTTAATATAGATTTTGTGTAGCGATCACCAAGACCACGTACGTATACGTATTTTCCACCTTCAATAGATACGCCTGGAACACTTTTTACAGCGCTTGCAAGGTTACTGGCACCTGTACTTTTTATGGCTTGAGCTGAAAGACCGTCTAATACGACAACAGATTTCTTTTGTAAATCTAAAACAGCATTTTCAGTATTTCGTTTCACTGAAGTTGTAATAACAACAGTATCAAGTGAGTTAGTTTTTAAAGTCACATCAAGTGTTACCACTTGTCCAGCTTCTACAACAACCTCAGTAATTTCTTGAGTAGCATAACCAACGTAAGAAAACACTAAAGTATAAGTTCCTGGTTCTAATTCTAAAGTATACTTTCCGTCAAAATCAGAATTTGTACCTGTTGTTGTGCCTTTCACTAAGATATTAGCAAAAGCCATAGGCTCTACGAACTCTCCGTCAATTACTGTACCTGAAACTGTTCCTTTCTGAGCATTAATAAAGCCAATGGCAAATACCAGCAGTATTAATAGAGAGAATGTCTTTTTTTTCATATTTAGTTTATTATCTAAACAACTGCTTGTTTTAAGGAACTAGCAGTTGTTTACATTATATTAAGTAAGGTTTAACTTGTTGATAGGAGAAGAATTAAAATCCTAATCCACCAGCTGTATTAGCAAAGGTCCATGCTAACTCTGAAGTTGTAGCTCCAACTGTATTAGCACCTTCAGCAACGGCACTTGCAGTAGATCCAAAACCAGTAACCATTACATTTTCAGCTTTATTAACGAAAATACTTGTAACATCTGTAACACCAGTAGGTAAAACAATTTCCCAAGTCCCAAAAGTTAATAATCCGTTATTGTAGTTGGTAGCAACACCATCGTTATCTAATTCTACATCAGAAGAGTCTTTAAACCCAAAAGCATAAACATTATTTGTAGTTCCTGTTGCTCCACTTCTGTAGTCAGCGTATTCACCATTTTCAGTGGTAAGGTTACCAATAATAGTGGCATTTTGTAGTAGGAATGATCCAGTTGCAGATCCTTCAGGACCATCGATTTCGAATGCATGATCTGAGAAATCTCCTAATACAACAACAGCATTGTCAATAGTACCTGAGTAAGCTTGATCAATATCTAAAGCGTCATCTCCCTGAGCCCAAACTAATAAGTTTGAAGCGTTAACTGTTCCTCCAAAAAATTCGATACCATCATCAACATTAGCAACAACTTCTACATTGTTGATTACTGTTCCGTTTCCAACTCCACCTAAAGTCAGACCGTTGATTTCGTTTCCTTCACCAATTAAGGCACCTCCGTGTCTTATAGATACGTATGATATAATACCCGAATTATCAGCAGCATCTGCACCACCATATAATCCGAATGTATCATCTGCAGGAATTCCTTCAATTTGTGCTTCAGTAATGTCACCTGAAAAAGAACATGGTGCATTCCCTAAAACAATTAAACCACCCCAAAGACCTCTGTCATTTTGATCTAAATTTGTACCAGCAGTTTCACCACAAAGAATATTATCACTTGTAGATGTAAAAATAATTGGCTCTGTCGCAGTTCCAACAGCATTAATTTTTGATCCTCTTGCAATAATTAAAGCAGAAGCTAAAGATCCTGTTCCTGGAGATCCTTTAATGATTGTTCCAGCTTCTATAGTTAAAGTCGCACCATTGTCTACAACTACTTTTTGATTGAGTTGATAGATATTATCATTTGTCCATGTGACATCTGAAGTAATAGCTCCGGTTATAGCAACTATTGGACATTCTTCTCCACCACCACCAGGGTTCTGGATAATAGTAGTTTCTTGAATAATAATTGGAGTGTCATCGTCTTTAAAACATCCAGTAAATACAAGTGTAGAAGCGATCAATGCAGTTAGTACTAATTTTTTCATGATATTCTTTATTAAATAGTTTTTTTGTTTAGTAATAATGATGGTGCAAAGAAAGCTGCATAATGTAAAGTTTAGGTTAATACCACATTAAACCTAAATCATAAAACCGTTAAGGGAGTATTATGTGAAAAGACACTTTTTTGTGAATAGGAAACATTAAATTAACATTGAAAAAGTCTATCTTGCAGCTGTTAAAATTATGGTATGAACTGGGAACAATTACTCTCTTTAAAGCGATATGGAGATACACACAAGCGTTTGAGAAAAGAACAAGACGAAACACGATTAGGATTTGAAGTAGATTATGATCGTATTATTTTTTCTTCGGAATTTAGAAGCCTTCAGGATAAAACTCAGGTGGTTCCTCTATCCAAAACCGATTTTGTTCATACGCGATTAACGCATAGTTTGGAAGTTAGTGTTGTTGGGAGATCTTTAGGACGAAAAGTGGGTCAGAAGCTTCTTGAAAAACATCCGCATCTTAGAGATGTTCATGGGTATCAAATCAATGATTTTGGTGCTATAGTTGCAGGAGCAGCGTTAGCTCATGATATTGGAAATCCACCTTTTGGTCATTCGGGAGAGAAAGCTATTGGTGAGTTTTTTAAAGCAGGTGAAGGTCGCTATTTTGAAGATCAACTTACCAAAAAACAATATGAAGATCTATGCAGTTTTGAAGGTAATGCCAACGGATTTAAAATATTAACCGAAAGTCGTCAAGGTCGTGTTGGCGGACTGCGTTTAAGCTATGCCACATTAGGTGCGTTTACGAAATATCCAAAAGAATCCCTTCCGAAGAAACCTACAAATCATATTGCTGATAAGAAGTATGGCTTTTTTCAAAATGATAAAACGGTTTTTGAAGATATTGCTCAAGACTTAGGATTGGTAAAACGAGGTGATGCTTCCGATGTCAGTTATTGTAGACATCCTTTGGTGTATCTCGTAGAAGCTGCTGATGATATTTGTTATACTATTATTGATTTTGAAGATGGAATCAATCTCGGACTCATTCAAGAGGAATATGCACTTGAATACCTCATTAATTTAGTGCGAGATTCGATACAAACAAAAACCTATAACGCTCTTGAAAGTACCCAAGACCGATTGAGTTATCTGAGAGCCTTAGCAATAAATACACTTATTAATGAAGCGGTAGACATCTTTATGACGCATGAAGAAGCGATATTGTCTGGAGAATTTCCTAAAGCCTTGATGGATTATAGTGCTTATGAAGCTCAGATTAAAGATATCATCACCTTAAGTATCAAAAATGTATACCAATCTACGGAAGTCGTTAATAAAGAAATTGTAGGTTATCGCGTGATTAATGAACTCTTAAGTGTGTTTACTAAAGCGGTCACAAACAACCTAAAGGGTGAGTTATCTAATTTTGATCGGTTAATTCTGAAATCTATAAAGCCGCATGTCGACTTAAACAATGAAGCGCTTTATAACAGTCTACTTTCTGTATGTTTTTATGTATCTAAAATGTCTGATAGTAATGCCATGATGACCTATCAAAATTTAAAGGGTAATCATCTATAAATCAATTTAATATCAAATTTAGGTTACGTCGATATTAAATTTGTTGATATACCTGTTGATAATTATCTTTCATATCAGGAAAAACCTCACTAAATAAGTATGACCTTTAATGCCAAAGTAGGGAATTTTTAAAGTTCTCTTTATTTATTTTATGCATTTCATCGATTAAATTTGTATTTAAACGATAATTGACTATATTTGTTTAACCATAATCTTTTAAACCTACAATGATGAGAAAGAACATACTTGGAGCTGCTGTTATTTTTTTCGTAACGCTAGCATTTTTATTAATGATAGATGATATTACGAGTAATGGAAATCATGAACCACAAACTACAAGTCAAGTTGAGGTTTACGACCAGAACAATCAGCCAGATATTGCTACTTTAGATGAAGACGAGCAATAGAATTAAACAACATATTTAAACTTTCAGCATCAATCTTAACCGATTGATGTTGTTGTTTTACAGAAGCATGTTCTATAAACGTATCTGGAATTCCTAAGGCTTGTATTGGAATGGTATAATCATGCTTTGCAGCAAATTCTAAGACTGCACTTCCAAATCCGCCAGCTATCACGCCATCTTCCAGGGTTACAATATACTCGTGAGTTTTGAAAATAGAATGTAATAACGTCTCATCTAGAGGTTTTACAAACCGCATGTCATAATGAGAAATCATCTCACTTACCTCGCTTTTAGCAATGGCTTCTTCTGCATTATTGGCCATAGTACCAATAGATAACACAGCAATTTTATGTCCTTTTTTAAGTTCTACACCTTTTCCAATATCAATTGTTGAAAAGGGTTGTTTCCAGTTTATCATGCGTCCGCGACCTCTTGGATATCGAATGGCGATGGGATGATTTAAACCTAGCTGAGCCGTATACATGATGTTTCGTAATTCAACTTCATTACGTGGTGCAACAATAATCATATTTGGAATGCACCTTAAATAGGCCAAATCGAACACACCATGATGTGTGGCACCATCTTCACCAACCAGACCTGCACGATCCAAACAAAAAATGACAGGAAGATTTTGAAGCGCTACATCGTGAATCACTTGATCATAGGCACGTTGTAAAAATGTAGAGTAGATATTACAAAACGGAATCAAGCCTTGAGTTGCCATTCCTGCGGCTAAGGTGACTGCATGTTGTTCGGCAATACCAACATCAAACGCACGATCGGGAATTTGTTCCATCATATATTTTAAAGAACTTCCCGTTGGCATTGCAGGTGTAATTCCTATAATATTGGTATTGGTTTTAGCCAGTTCCACAATGGTATGTCCAAATACATCTTGAAATTTCGGAGGCTCTTGCTCAGTGGCAGATTTGGCATAAACTTCACCAGTACGAGCATCAAATTTACCAGGAGCATGATATTTCACCTGATCAACTTCGGCTTGTTTTAGTCCTTTCCCTTTGGTGGTAATGACATGCAAGAACTTTGGTCCTTTGACAGTTTTTAAGCGTTCTAATTCTGAAATTAAAGCCTTAAGATCGTGACCATCTATAGGTCCGGAATAATCAAAATTCAAGGCTTCAAAAATATTGTCTTGTTTCTCTTTTCCTTTTTTAACGTTGGTCAAATATTGTTTTAAAGCACCAACACTGGGATCGATACCAATGGCATTATCATTTAAAACTACCAATAAGTTAGCATTAGTAACACCAGCATGATTAAGACCTTCAAAAGCCATTCCGCTAGCAATGGAGGCGTCGCCAATGACAGCAATATGATGTTTATCTTCGCCTTTTAGTTGGGAAGCGATGGCCATACCTAAGGCTGCCGAAATTGAGGTTGAGGAGTGCCCAACACCAAAGGTATCGTAGTCACTTTCCTCACGTTTTGGAAAACCACTGATGCCACCTTCCTGTCTGTTGGTATGGAAAATATCTTTTCTGCCTGTTATAATCTTATGACCATAAGCTTGATGTCCTACATCCCAAATGAGTTGATCTTTTGGTGTATTGAACACATAGTGCAACGCCAAGGTCAATTCTACAACGCCTAAACTAGCCCCTAAATGGCCTTCTTTTGTGGCTACAATATCAATGATAAACTCACGCAACTCTTGAGCGAGTTGCGGCAGTTGCTCCTGATCTAATTGTCTCAGATCTTTTGGGAAATTGATATGGTCTAATAGTGGATTTTGCACATTGCAAAAATACGAGAATTAATCACTCTTCAATAACAAAAGTAATAGGTAAATTATAAGTGAGTGCTACGTGCTGGTCATTGTACTTTGCAGGACTAAATTGTGGTAGTAAACTAATAACTCGTTTTGCTTCTTTTTCAAACTGTTGGTGTGGTGCTCTAACTTTTATAGCACTCACCTGTCCGTTCTTGTCAATGGTGAACTGTGTATTGATGCGTTGTCTGCCCTTTAACCCTAAATCTCCTTGAGGAACTTTAAAATTAGCGATAACGAAGTCATGTAACCTATCCGTAAAATATGTTTTGATGTCTTTTCCTGAAAGATCTTTAGGAGCGTCTATAAAATTTGGCTTTTCATCTACAGAATGCCATGACATGGGTTGATTCGGATTTACTTCTTCTACAATCATTATACCTTCTACCATAACAATATCTCCCATGACTGGAATTGTAGGCGTTTTAGATGTTTTTACAATAAGGCTATCTGTCTTTTTGGTCGAAGTAGAATTAGCCGAAGAATCGATGGCTTGCTCAACTCTAGTTTTGGTCGAGTCTATTGCCTGTTCAATAATCTCCACACTATCTATTTTTTTAGTTTGTCCTTTCTCATCAGAACAGCTCAATAGCGAGGTTCCCATAGCTAGTAATAAGGCGACTAAGAAGAGTTTATGAAACGGCATTCGTTGTTCAAATACTGTGTCATAAATCTTTAAATTAATAGTATCTAATTGCGATTTTTTGATGTGTCCGCAAATGCGTTGGTTCTTGTTGAAATGAATAAATTCCTGTACTTCGGAAGTTGACATTGCCGTAAAATCGACAACCGTTTTTGAGCAGGATTGACAAAATCGTCCTTTCACGTTAGGTGTCATATCAGACCAGTTCTCGTGACATGGTTTAGGAATAGAGAGTGCATAGCGTGGTTTCATAGTTGATAAGTTTCTTGAATAGCATCAAATGTCTTGCCATGTTTGGAACGAATTCATTAAGAATTGTATTTTTACAACTATGGAAAACCCGTTTGACGACACCTATTTTATGAAGAAAGCCTTGCAAGAGGCCGAAGACGCTTTTGAAAAAGGAGAGATTCCTGTTGGCGCTGTGGTGGTCATCAACGATCGAATAATTGCACGAGCCCATAATTTGACGGAGTTGTTAAATGATGTTACAGCGCATGCCGAAATGCAGGCCATTACGGCTGCTGCCAATTTTTTAGGCGGAAAATATCTTCAGAATTGTACCTTGTACGTGACCTTAGAGCCTTGCCAAATGTGTGCTGGCGCTTTATATTGGAGTCAGATTTCTAAGATTGTTTATGGTGCAAGAGACAAGGAACGTGGTTGTATTGCTCTAAAAACCAAATTACATCCAAAGACTAAAATGGTTGGAGGTATTCTGGCAGATGAAGCCTCTGAATTACTGAAACGATTTTTTATTCAGAAACGAAATTTGAATTGAAAAATCCTTGATTTGTCATACTGAACTTGTTTCAGTATTTCTCGCGTTAGCGATTGAACGGTCTGTTTGAGCTCTCCTCCTTCGTGCTATGCACTTCGGAGGAAGCGAGTAGTGAAAGCGCAGTGCTACGTAGCTTTTCAGCCTCTTTAGCCACTACGGCGAAGTAGGCTAGCGAAGTAGTAAACGCCCAAAATAAAACATAAAAAAAACGCCTAACTTTCGTTAGACGTTGAAACTGTATAAAGTATATCTCTTAGAGAACTTGCACATTAGCGGCAACCATCCCTTTTCTTCCTTCTTCTTCTGTGTACTCTACATTATCGCCTTCGCGTAACTCAACACCATTAAGGTTTGATACGTGTACGAAAATGTCTTTTCCTGTTTCGTCGTTGGTAATGAATCCAAATCCTTTTGAATCATTGAAAAATTTAACTGTTCCAGTCATTGTAAAAAAATATATGTTAATTAAGCTACAAATGTACGCTATAAAATAATGCAAAGTGTTAATTAATTGTAATATTTTAAATTATTGAAAATTAATGAGTTGAAATCAGGCTTGAAAATCGTTTTTAATATAGTAGCTAAAACTGACTAATATTTTTTGTCTTTTTGGTTGTCACGCATCTTTTCCAGATTTTCCTGAGTGAGCATGTAGTCTTTGATGTCTCTGTCTTTCCAGCGATGATAAATAAACAGTGGGAATACAACAAGAAACAAACCCAAAACTCCAAAGCCTATGAGTTTTTCTGAATAATCTACTTCTAGCAGAAATCCGCAAACGATACTTGCTAATGAGGCTAAAAATGCTAAAAAAATAATGTACTTCATGTGTAAAATACCTCTAGTAAGATTAGGATGTAAAATTAATCAATTCGCGCCTGTAAGCCGTTAATAATTTAGATTTTGACACAAAACCGTAGTATTTTCCATCTTTTATGACTGGAAGATTCCAAGCACTTGTATCCTGAAATTTCTTCATGACGCCTTTCATAGAATCGGTTTCATAATGGATATGCTCTGGTGGATTATGCATAAATGTTTCTACGGAAGTGGTCTCATAAAGTGATTGGTCAAACATAACAGTTCTGATATTATCCAATAGAATAATACCAACCAAACGATGATTTTCATCTACTACAGGAAAGAGATTCCGACTCGATTTAGCCACACCTTGATGCAACATATCACCTAATGACATATCAGGTTTTAAAATGGTGAAGTCTTGCTCGATAACACTATCTAATTTCATCAAGGTCAATACCGATTGGTCTTTATTGTGTGTGAGTAAAGCGCCTTTTTCGGCGAGTTCTTTCGTATAAATGGTATGGTCTACTGCATTTTTTGTAATGATGAACGACATAGATACAGTAATCATTAAGGGGACGAACAATTGGTATCCACCTGTTATTTCAGCAATCAAGAAAGTAGCGGTTAATGGTGCATGAAGTACACCAGCGATCAATCCAGCCATACCAATTAAGGTGAAATTAGATTCGGATACCTGAAAACCCAATCCGATATTATTGATCACCTTGGCCACAACATTACCTAAAGCACTTCCCATGACCATGGTTGGAATGATAATTCCACCTGCTCCACCAGCAGCAAAAGTTGTTGTCATGGCAACCGCTTTAAAAATAGTAATCCCAAAAAGTAAAGCAATCACCACCCAAATATTGTCTAAGTGATCATCAAAAGGGGTGTTTCCTAAAGCGTGTAAATGATTGCCGCTTAGGAGATCATTAATAAATCCGAAACCTTCACCATAGAGAGGAGGAATAAAATAAAGCATGACACCAATGGCTAATCCGCCAACAATGAGTTTTTGACCATTAGTTTTAAAACGTTCAAAAAACTTATATACAGCAAAATATATCTTAGAGAAATAGATCGAAGCGATTCCAGTACCTATACCTAAAATGATAAAAAATAAAGTATCGCTAAGCACAAATGGTTGTGACACGTTATAATTGAACAACACACCATTACCAACAAAGAAATAGGACGTTAATACTGAAGACACTGATGCTATGAGTAAAGGTAACAACGATGCAAAAGTAAGATCTAAACTAAAGACTTCAACTGCAAAAATGATAGCTGCAATTGGCGATTGAAATATAGAAGCGATAGCACCTGCAGCAGCACAGCCAATAAGTAAGGTTCTTGTTTTTCGATCCACATGAAACAACTGACCAATATTAGAGCTTACTGCCGAAGCCGAAGCAATAGCAGGTCCAAGTAGTCCAACCGATCCTCCAAAACCAGCAGTTAAAGGTGCAGTGATCATTGGCAGATAAATCTTGCTGCGTTTCAGGAGTCCGTCTTTTTTCGATAAGGAAAATAAAATGCTTGGAATGGCATGTTCTACAGATCGTTTGGAGACATATTTTACAAATAGATAGACCAACCAAAGTCCGATTACTGGTAAAATGAAATAAATACTATTTCGGGAAACGATCGCTAAATGATCTAAGACCCATTCAATACCATACGTTATATTCTTTATGGTTACAGAGACTAAACCAGATAGAAGTCCGATAAGTATGGCTAATAAAAATACGAAGTTTTTTTGCGATATGTATTTATACCGCAAAATGAGTAAGCGTTTAATAACCTTTTTGATTGGCATAGATTAAATCTACTAAAAAATCCTGCACTAGGGCAGGATTTTTAATTTATGATTTTAAGTTGAGTTTCAAACTTAGCTCTGCCAATTGCTCATCGTCAATTGGAGCAGGAGCGTCAATCATTACATCTCGACCATTATTATTTTTTGGAAACGCTATAAAATCACGAATGGTCTCTTGACCACCAAGAATCGCAACCAATCTATCCAAGCCAAAAGCTAAACCACCATGTGGAGGTGCTCCATATTGAAAAGCATCCATTAAGAATCCAAATTGTGCTTTTGCTTCTTCAGGAGTAAATCCTAAATAGTCAAACATTAAGGCTTGCGTAGCTTTATCATGAATACGGATAGAACCACCACCAATCTCATTTCCGTTAAGAACAAGATCATAAGCATTAGCTTTTACAGCTCCAGGATCGGTTTTCAATAACTCTATCTGTCCAGGTTTAGGTGAAGTGAAGGGATGGTGCATCGCATGGTAGCGTTCAGTATCTTCATCCCATTCTAATAATGGGAAATCCATTACCCATAGTGGTGCAAACTCATCTGGTTTACGTAAACCTAAGCGTTCTGCCAATTCCATACGTAAAGCACTGAGTTGTGCTCTTACTTTATTGGTGTTTCCAGAAAGTACACAAATGAGATCTCCAGCTTTTGCTCCAGTGAATTCTGCCCATTTGGCAAGATCCTCCTGATCGTAAAATTTGTCTACTGAAGACTTATATGTTCCATCGTCATTACATCTACAATATACCATTCCTAAAGCACCAATTTGAGGACGCTTTACCCAATCGATTAGTTTGTCAATCTCTTTTCTAGTGTAACTATTTCCACCAGGAACTGCAATTCCAACCACTAATTCAGCAGAATTGAATACATTAAAATCTTTATGTTGAGCTACGGTATTTAGTTCTCCAAATTCCATCCCAAAACGGATATCTGGTTTATCATTTCCGTAGAGACGCATGGCATCATCATAAAGCATTCTAGGGAATTTATCGACTTCAACACCATTAACTTCTTTTAGTAAATGACGAGTTAAGCCTTCAAAAGCATTAAGTATATCTTCTTGTTCTATGAATGCCATTTCGCAGTCAATCTGAGTAAATTCAGGTTGTCTATCTGCACGAAGATCTTCATCTCTAAAGCATTTTACAATCTGGAAATACTTATCCATTCCACCTACCATCAATAACTGCTTGAAGGTTTGAGGTGATTGTGGAAGCGCATAAAACTGACCTTCATTCATACGTGATGGTACTACAAAATCACGAGCACCTTCAGGTGTAGATTTTATTAAATATGGTGTCTCTATTTCGATAAACCCTTCATTAGACAGATAGTTTCGCACTTCCTGAGTTACTTTGTGTCTGAAGATCAAACTATCTTTTACAGGGTTACGACGAATATCTAAATAGCGATATTTCATTCGTAATTCTTCACCACCATCAGTCTCATCTTCAATAGTAAAAGGTGGCAATTGCGCTTCATTTAAAATGGTTAATTCAGATACTAGGATCTCAATATCACCAGTAGGCATATTTGGATTTTTAGAGGCACGTTCAATAACTTTTCCTGTTACTTGAATAACGAATTCGCGACCTAACTCCTGCGCTTGTTTCATCATGTCTTTAGATGTGCGCTCTTCATCAAATACCAATTGTGTGAGTCCGTAGCGATCTCTTAGATCGACCCAAACTATAAACCCTTTATCACGAGATTTTTGAACCCAACCCGCAAGTGTAACTTCTGTATTGATATGTGATGCTCTTAGTTCACCACAATTATGACTTCTGTACATAGTAAATATTTAAAAAACTTCGCCTTTGCTCAAGCTTGGGCGATAAAGGTGCAAATTTAGTGAAGTTAACCGATTATTAAAATGAAAAAGCCATAACATTTGTTATGGCCTTTCCTGCTATTAATCAAACCTTTTCTAATTCCCTAAAAGGCTCGTGTTACATAGATAAAATCTATGTGTATTGTTAGTATTAACTTTCAATTGCAGTATCTACATTAAAGCCATCTTCTTGTATAGTTAGTTCAGAAGTGTTTGCACCTCTCATCCACATTTTAAAACGTGTCACTAAGTAAAATAGGATAGGAACTACGACCAAGGTTAAGAATGTTGCAATAAATAATCCGTAGATTACGGTCCAGGCTAGTGGTCCCCAAAATATTACGTTATCACCACCAACATAGATGTTAGCATCAAACTCACTAAATAGTGTAAAGAAGTTAATATTTAATCCTGTTGCTAATGGTATCAATCCTAAAATGGTTGTAATAGCTGTTAATAATACTGGACGTAGACGCGCTTTTCCACCTTTGATAATGGCTTCAAGCAGATCACTATTTTCAAGATATTGGTCCTCATCAAGGTTGCGTGCAATCTTTTTCCTATCCAGAAGTAGTTGTGTATAATCTAAGAGTACCACACCGTTATTTACTACAATTCCAGCTAAGGAGATAATTCCCATCATGGTCATCATAATCACGAATGCTTTTCCTGTAATAATCAATCCTCCAAATACACCAATTAAACTGAGAAAAATAGCCAGCATAATAATACCTGGTTTAGATATTGAATTAAACTGAAATATCAGCAGAAAGAAAATGAGTCCGAGACCAATAAAAAACGCCGACATTAAAAATGCCATTTGTTTATTTTGTTCTTCTATCTGTCCTGTAAAATCAATTTTCACATTATCAGGTTTCCCATCGAAGGATTTCATTTCATTCTGAATTTCAGAAACAATAGCACCTGCATCAGTGTATCCTGCGGCTAATGCGGAATACACCGTAACCACTCGTTTTACATCTTTATGTTTAATAGCACTAAATCCTGAAGAGTTGCTCTGACTTGCCACAGCAGATACTGGAATTTCCTTGATCTGGCCAGAAGCCATGTCTCTAAACGTGATCTTCTGATTAAAAATGGCGCTTTTATTGTAGCGGTTCTCTTCGTTGAATCTTACATAAATATCATAATCGTCACCACCTTCTTTGTAAATTCCAGCTTTGGCTCCAAATATTGAGTTTCTCAGTTGTTGACCCACCTGACCAGAAGTGATGCCTAATTCACCAGCTTTTTTACGATCTACATTAACTTGCATGGAAGGTTTCGAACGGTTCACATCAATTTTCAATTCCTCAATTCCCTGAATATTTTTGGTATTGATAAAATCTCTCATACGTTCGGCAGTGGCAATTAACTCTTCATAATTTTTACCTTCTAATTCAATGTTAATTGGATATCCTGCAGGAGGACCAACGGCATCTTTTTCTACGGAAATGGCAACACCTGGATAAATACCATCGAGGTCATTCTGAATTTTTTTCAAGAGTTCATTGCTATCGGCACCTTTTCGATACTTGTACTCACGCATGGTTGCTGTGATCTTTCCTCTGTGTGGCATTTCGGCAGCTGAACCTCCATCAGTTTGAGGGTTTCCAGCACCTTCACCAACTTGCGATACAGCACTTTCAGTTAAGAAATTATAATCGCCATTCATGTAAGCATCATCATTAATGATTTTGTACATACGCGACTCTATATCTTTAGTTATTGCATTAGTTTTTTCTATATCAGTACCTTCTGGATATTCGATATATGCAATGATCTGGTTAGGCGTATTATCTGGAAAGAATTCTACTTTTGTACGCTGACTTCCAACAGAAGCTCCAAAACCACCAAATGCAACAAATAATAAAATTACTGTAGCTACAGTTATAAAAATTGGACGTTTGCCAGATAGAGCAGCTCTTAATGTTTGCTCATAAAAATTTTCCAACTTAGGCAAGGTTTTCGTTTGAAAACTATTAGCCCAGTTTCTGAGGAATAATCGATATAGCCAAAGTAAAACAACGGTAAATACCATGACTGAACCTAATCCTCTATAAGAACCTCCAAAGAATAAAATCAACAAACCAATAACGCCTAATATGATAGATATTTTGATGATTTGTTGCAATGGCATTTCCTTATCTTCGATAGTCATGTATTGCGATACTAAAACCGAATTAAAAAATATGGCCACAAAGAGAGACGATCCTAAAACAACAGACAAAGTAACTGGGAAATAGATCATAAATTGTCCCATCACACCAGGCCAAAGTCCGAGAGGAATAAAAGCAGCTACTGTTGTTGCAGTAGAAATGATAATAGGAAAAGCGATTTCTCCAATTCCTTTTTTGGCAGCTTCCACTCTGGACATGCCTTCTTCCTGCATCAAACGATAAACATTTTCAACAACTACAATTCCGTTATCTACTAACATCCCAAGTCCCATAATTAATCCAAACAGAATCATAGTATTCATGGTATATCCTAAGAGGTTTAGAATCATTAAGGACATAAACATCGACATAGGAATGGCAAATCCAACAAATAGTGCATTTTTAAATCCTAAGAAGAACATTAATACAGTTACAACTAAGATAATTCCGAAGATGATATTATTCACAAGGTCATCTACCTGACCAATCGTTTTTTCTGATTGGTCATTGGTAATGGTGACTTTTAAATCGGCTGGAAATACATTCTTTATGGCATCATCAACCATTACCTGTATTTTTTCTGCAGCATCTACCATGTTTTTTCCTGCTCGTTTTTTAACATCAAGCATCACAACAGGGTCACCAAATTCTCTGGCATAGGTAGTTTTATCTTCATCTTTGAACGTGACTTTTGCAATATCTTTTAGGTAGATTGGATTATCACGTTCACTTTTAACCACAAAGTTCTCTAATTCTTTAGGGTCTTCAATTTCACCAAGTATTCTTATGGTTCGTCGTTGTCCACTAGAAATTAGATTTCCTGCAGACATGGTCATGTTCTCGTTACTGATGGTATTGATGATGTCATTAAAGCTTACTTGTGCAGCCATCATTTTATAAATGTCTACGGCAACTTCAACCTCTTTGTCCTGAGCACCTCTAATATCAACTTGTTTGATTTCAATTAAACTTTCTATCTCATCTTCAAGATATTCGCCAAAGTCTTTAAGGACATCAACTGGGTAATCTCCCGAAATATTAATATTAAGAATTGGAATCTCTTCAGACATACTCAAGTCAAACACATTGGGCTCCACTTTTGCACCATTAAATGTTGGCCAGTCTTCGCTAGCGGTTTCAGAATCGACTTCATCTTTCACTTTTTGCTTTGCTGCTTCAACAGAAATGTTTTCATCAAACTCCACAATAACAATGGAGTAATCTTCTTGAGAAGTTGAGGTGATCTCAACTACATTACTTACCGTTTTTAACTTATCCTCAATAGGATCGGTAATTAGTTTTTCAATATCTTCGGCTGTATTTCCTGGATAAATAGAACTAATGTAAATTTTAGTTTCTTTTATTTCAGGGAAATTTTCACGAGGCATACTAAAGTAAGCTCCAGCACCCAAAATTAGAATCAGGGTAATCAATACATACATCGTGGTTTTATTATTGATGGCCCAGGACGACAGTATAAATTCTTTATCTACTTTTTTCTTCTTTTTCTCAGTCATTTTGGTTGTGTTTTTTGTAGACTAGTTAGTTTCTAATGTGATGACCTTTACTTCTTGTCCATCTTTTACACTTCTGGCGCCTTCTTGAATAATTTCATCTGAATTTGACAAGCCAGAGAGCACTTCAATATTGTCGCCTTGCGTTTTGCCAGTAGTGATAATGGTGCGTTTTGCAGTGGCTTTATCTTCAGACTTATCTGAAATGGTATATACATATTGCTCGCCTTGTGCATTTTCTGAAATGATACTCAACGGAATTAAAATGGCTTTTTCATTGGTGTAATCATTGATTTTCAATTTTGCCGTAAGATTTGGTTTGATGTTTTTATTTCCGTTTGGTATGGCCACTTCTACTTTAAAGGTTCTATTCGCTGGATTTATAAAACTACCAGCCTGACGAACTTTTGCTTCCATACTTTTTCCTAATACCGGAAATTCTACTTCTACCATTTTACCTTCTGTTACATTGGTAATGTAGCTTTCTGGAACATCAGTTTCAATATACATTTCATCTAAGTTTACAATTCTAAATAATTGAGATTGTCCAGGAGCTACAACACTTCCTTGCTCTGTAATAACATCATCTATAGTTCCTGAAAAAGGGGCTTTAACTAACGTTCTGGCAACTTGCTGTTGTAATTGTCCAACAGCTTTTTGTTGTGCTTCATAATTAGATTTAGCTTGTAAATATTGAATTTCACTTCCTATATTTTGTTCCCATAAACGCTTTTGACGTTCAAAAGTGGTTTTTGCCAGATCTGCCTGGATCTGTAATTGAGAAACTTGCTGACTTAATCCGCCATCATCAATTTTTGCTAAGGTTTGTCCTTTTCTCACCTTTTGACCTTCCTTTACAAAAACATTAGTTAGAATACCTGAGTATTCTGGATAGATCACTAAGTTTTTCTTGGTGTCAACACTACCTTGTAATTCAACAAAGTGTGTAAATACAGTTTCTTTTGCAGTAAAAGTGGTGATTAATGGAATTTTTTCTTGTGGGTCTAATTCTTTGATCTTAGCACTTAATTCTTTTAACTGCTGAGACAATTCCTGTTGTTGCGCATCAAGTTGCGTTTTCTTTTGACGAATTTGCTCCAAATCATTAGAAGCAATAATATCTTCTACACTTTGTGTTTTCTTATTTCCGCAGGAAACAACAAATAGAGTGATAAAAAATAAGGTTACAATATATTTCATTTGGCAATTTTTTTAGTTGTTGATTGGTTTATTTAATACAGTTTCAAGTTCAGCTTTGGTATTGATAACATCTAGCATGGCTTGAATAAATTCTTGTTGAGCTGTATATAATTGTGTTTGTGCTTGTCTAAGTTCAAAGCTTGAGCCTACACCTTCGAAGAATTTAGTTTGATTTTTTTGTTCAATTCGTTCAGCGAGGTCTAAGTTTTGTTTTTTATTATCGTAGTCTTCAACAGCAAATTTGAAATTACTTTTTGCAGTTGCTATTTCAAGATTTAGTCGTTGTTCAGTTTCCGTGAGGTCATCTTTAGCTTTTTCAAGATTTATTTTAGCGCGTTGAGTTGCTGCACTTCGTTTACCTGAGCTGAAAATAGGAATGTCTAAGTTTAGTCCAAATAAAGATGCACCAAACCATTTTGTATTGCTATCAAGGAATACAAACTCATTATCAAATGCTGTATAACTTCCATTTATAAAGGCGTTAAGTGTTGGCAAAGCTCTACTTTTTTCAAGTTTCACCATCAACTCTTTAGCTCTTGTGTCATTTTCTGCAATCTTGTAATCTATAGTAGTTGAGACATCGTTAGCTTCATCTAAAATATCCATTGTTATATTTCTCATAGCTAGAGATTCTAGATTATCGGTTAAAGAGATTTCTGTATCAAAATCGATTCCTAAAGTGATATTTAGCATTTGATAGGCAATCTTCTTAAGTCTGTTGACATTATTAAGATTACTCTTTACATTGGATAAAGTAATTTGAAGTTGTTCAACACTCTCTTGTTCTTCTAGTCCGTTTTCATAAATTTTATTGGTCTCGAAGAGGTTTTTTTCTAAAACTTTCAGGTTTTTCTCAAGGATGATGATATTTTCTTCTGCAAGTAATACATTTCCGTAAGCGTTAATAACAGCTTTTCTTACCTCAAGATCAGTTTTTACTTTGGCATTTTCTGAAATTTCTAAGAATACTTTAGCAGACTGTAATCCAACAATATAAGACCCATCAAAAAGCATTTGATTTAAAGTCGCTGTTGCTGAAGCACTTTGTTTTGTTCCAAATATAACTTCTGCAAATTCACCTGGATTTCCTCCAAAAAATTCTGCTGGAATTACAGATACTTGCTGTTTTAAGAAGTTTTGATAATTGATATTAGTATTTAGTTGAGGTAAACCTGTTGCAGTAGTTTCCCATTTTTGTTGTTTGGCAGCTTCGATATCTCGAGCAGCATTTTTTGCTTGTCTGTTATTTTCTAATGCATAATCTATAGCTTCTTGCAATGTAAAGCTAGAAGGTGTGTTTTGGGTAAATCCCAAACTAAAACACATTAGTAACAGTATGATTGGTAAATGTTTCATTTAAATTTATGATTGATTGTGTATGAAATTATTAAGTATTGTCATTCCTTTTTCTGAGACGATAGCACGTAAGTGATACTCCAGATAGCTTTCCATGAGATAATTCATATTGTATGTTTCAGTAGGGAAAAACATATTGTCTTTAATACCAGTCATACCTGTAAAATACATACGTGATATAAAGTCAACATCTATTGATTTTCTAAAAACACCTGTTTCAACACCATGATTTAAACTGTCTTTAACAGATTGATGCATTTTTTCAAATTGTTTGTATTTAAGAACATCATATATCTGCGGGTAATATTTTTTAAGTTGATACTGAGGTGATGACTTTTCATTTTTCAAGTGATGCATCACAAACATCTTTATTGAATATAGTTCTTCAATTGGGTTAGGTGCATTATCACAAATGGAATCAATACCATCACAAATAGTATCAAATAGATTGAATGTTACCGCTTCAACTAACTTTGTTTTATTCTTAAAGTGAACATATATCGTTTTTTTGGAAATGCCCATTTCGGTAGCAATGTCGTCCATTGTAACACTTTTAAACCCTAGGTTTAGAAATAATTCAGCCGACTTATGTATAATTTTATCTCTCATAATCAGGTGCAAAGATATGTATGGAAACTTTAAAAACAAAAATAGTTTCCAAAGTTTTAATGTTTTTTTAACATTGCGTTAAAGTGTTGTGGTTGATTTATCCATTTGCATTATTTTTGCACAATGCAGAATATTCAATCTTACCACAGTGCTTTTTTAGAACATCTTGAAGCGTTTGTTCAACCTAAAGAACCTGAAACACTTTATGAGCCTATCCACTATATTTTACAGCTTGGAGGAAAACGTCTAAGACCAATATTAACGTTGATGACAGCTGAAATTTTTGGATGTGATTACAAAAAGGCACTCAATGCTGCATTGAGCGTTGAGGTATTTCATAATTTTTCTCTGGTACATGACGATATTATGGATGATGCACCTTTGAGACGTGGTCAGGATACTGTACATGAAAAGTGGGATGTCAATACAGGAATCCTTTCAGGAGATGCTATGTTGATTATGGCATATCAGCTATTCGAGAATTATGACTCAAAGGCCTTTCAGGATCTAGCTAAATTATTTAGTAAGACAGCATTAGAGGTATGTGAAGGTCAGCAATACGATGTTGATTTTGAAACTCGGGACGATGTGACCATTCCAGAATATCTTAAAATGATAGAATATAAAACTGCAGTTCTTGTAGGAGCAGCCATGAAAATGGGAGCTATTGTAGCTAATGCATCTAAGGAATGTCAAAACTCTATTTATGACTTCGGGAGACACCTAGGAATTGCATTTCAATTACAAGATGATTATTTAGACGCTTTTGGGGATCCTGAAACTTTTGGGAAACAAGTTGGAGGTGATATTATTGAGAATAAAAAAACGTATCTCTATCTCAAAGCACTAGAATTTTCAAATGAAGATGATAAGTTACAATTAGAGTATCTCTATGGGATTAGTCCATCTGACCCATCAGATAAAATAGATACAGTTAAACAATTATTTGTGTCTAGTGGTTCAGCAGAGGCTACCAAAAAAGAAATTGAGACTTATACAATTAAAGCCTTTTCTGTTTTAGATGCGATTAAAATTTCCGAAGAAAATAAAGCCGCTTTAAAAGCTTTTGGAAATGACTTAATGAAACGCAATGTCTAAACTACCCACTACTTTTGAGAGTTTAATTACTGAGGCCGAACGTTTAAATCTCTATAAAAAACTCATAAAGCAAGTCAATAAAGACTTTTTATTAGCTAATATCGATCTAGATTTTGAAGAAGATATTTTGCCTTCTAGTTTGAAATATCTACTTCATGAAGTGATTTATAAATTGATACAAGAAAAATTTGCTGATTATCTCAATCTGCTCTACATCATAGATGTTTCCGAAGCTAAAATAAAACAACTTGATGGTAATGATACTTTAAAACTCTCTGAGCAGGTTACGTTTTTAGTATTGCAACGTGAATGGCAAAAAGTATGGTTTCGAAATACTTATTCTTGAGGATACACATTTAAAGCTTCTTGAGATTAAAAGAAGACTCTTACAAAAGGCATCCAAGGATCTGCATAAACACTTTTATCTCTATCATAGAGAACATCATAGCGCATTCCAAAAATGACATTATTAGTTCTGTATCCTAATCCTACAAATAGTGCTGGAACCCAGTAATTACGATCCTGAAACGCATTGTTGTCAAAAGTTTGATTGACATTGAGTTGCTCAAACTCACCAGAGACCTGTAGTTCTTGAATTGGATTATATAGACTAATAACACTGGCGCCTAATATGGTAGATTTAAAAAAGTCTCTTTGCTTATTATATGTGCCATTAAGCCCCAATCCTAGAGCAAAATCAGGATTAAATTGATAGATAGCACTAGGAGCCAAAGTACCGCTAAAAAAACCATCTCCAAAACTCAATCCAATCCCACCACCAAATCTCACATTTTTCCAAAAGGTATCATTACTATTCTCATTAGTGTTGGTTTGCGAAAATGAGACCATTGAGAAATTTATAAAAATCACCAAAACCATTAGGGTTTTGATTTTAAAAAGACTTGAAAATTTCATATTCAAAAATTTGCGTTAAATAACATCTATAAATATAACAAAACCACTACTAATTTTAGTAAATGTTGTATTTTTGTCTAAATTTTGTTGAAGCGAAAACGACTTACACCATATAATGGATAAATATTCCTTTTTAAACGCAGCACACACAGCATACTTTGCTGATTTATACGAACAATACCTAAAAAATCCAGATTCTGTAGAACCAAGTTGGAGAGCCTTTTTTCAAGGTTACGATTTTGGTAGTGAAAGTTATGGAATACAAGATGACATTGTAGATGGTGTTTCCACGCAAATTCCAGAACACGTACAGAAGGAGTTTCAGGTAGTGAAATTGATTGATGGTTACAGAAATCGAGGACATTTATTTACCCGAACCAATCCGGTTAGAGAACGTAGAAAGTACTCGCCAACCTTAGCTATTGAAACGTTTGGTCTGTCACAAAGTGACATGGATACCGTGTTTTCAGCAGGAGAAATTATTGGTATTGGGAAATCGACCTTAAGAAATATTATAGGACATCTAGAACGTATTTATTGTGATTCTATCGGTGTTGAGTATATGTACATTAGAAAGCCCGAGGAGATTGAATGGATTCAAAATAAGTTGAACATTAATGATAATCAACCTCAGTTTTCTGCTGAACAAAAAAAGCACATTCTAAAAAAATTAAATGAAGCGGTATCTTTTGAAAGCTTTCTACACACAAAATATGTTGGTCAGAAACGATTTTCTCTAGAAGGTAATGAGTCGCTTATTCCTGCCTTAGATTCGCTAATTGAAAATGCTGCAAATCATGGTGTTAAAGAATTTGTTATGGGTATGGCGCATCGTGGTCGTTTAAGTACGCTGACAAATATCTTCGGAAAATCTGCCAAGGATATCTTTAGTGAGTTTGATGGAAAAGATTATGAACAAGAAGTATTTGATGGTGATGTAAAATACCATTTAGGATGGACGAGTAATCGTGTGACAGATGGTGGAAAGAAAATTAACCTTAACATTGCTCCAAACCCATCTCATTTAGAGACTGTTGGTGCTGTTGTAGAGGGAATAGCAAGAGCAAAACAAGACGAAAAATATAGTGATAATCCATCACAAGTCTTACCAATTGTAGTGCATGGAGATGCAGCAATTTCTGGTCAAGGTTTGGTGTACGAAGTCGTACAAATGGCCAAGCTTGATGGTTATCGAACTAATGGTACCATCCATATTGTAGTTAATAATCAAATTGGATTTACAACCAATTATCTAGACGGAAGATCAAGCACATACTGTACAGATGTTGGTAAAGTAACCCTATCTCCTGTAATGCACGTTAATGCTGATGATGCTGAGGCAGTGGTTCATGCGATGTTATTTGCACTTCATTTTAGGATGAAATTTAGACGTGATGTATTTATTGATCTTCTCGGATACAGAAAATATGGGCATAACGAAGGTGATGAGCCACGTTTTACACAACCTAAATTATATAAAGCGATCTCTAAGCACCAAAATCCAAGAGATATATATGCTGAAAAGTTAATTGCTGAAGGTGTAATCAATAAAGACTATGTCTCCGAATTAGAAAAGCAGTATAAGGATAAGCTTGAAGAAAAATTAGAAGATTCTCGTAAAGAGGACAAAACAGTGATCACACCATTTATGCAAGATAAATGGGTCGATTTTCAGACGGTTGTGGAGGATAAAATGATGCAGCCTGTTGATACTACTTACTCTAAAGAAGGGTTAGAAAAAATAACTAAAGTAATTTCAACATTACCTGAGAATAAAAAATTCATCCGTAAAATTGAGCGTTTGGTACAATCACGTCAAAAAATGTTTGATGAAGATAAACTAGACTGGGCAATGGCAGAGCATCTGGCTTACGGAACTCTATTGGAAGAAGGTTACGATGTTCGTATTTCTGGTCAGGATGTAGAGCGAGGTACGTTCTCTCATCGACATGCTGTAGTGAAGGTGGAAGATAGTGAAGAGGAAATCTTACTGCTCAATCAAATTAGTGAAAATCAAGGTCAGTTCTATATATATAATTCCTTACTATCAGAATATGGTGTTGTAGGTTTTGATTATGGGTATGCTATGGCGAGTCCGAAAACTTTAACTATATGGGAAGCACAATTTGGCGACTTCAGTAATGGAGCACAGATTATGCTAGATCAATATATTTCAGCTGCTGAAGATAAATGGAAGCTACAAAACGGATTGGTCATGTTATTACCTCATGGTTATGAAGGTCAAGGAGCAGAACACTCTTCTGGACGTATGGAGCGTTATTTACAGCTTTGCGCTAAGGACAATATGTTTGTCATGGATTGTACAACACCTGCAAACATGTATCATTTGTTACGTAAACAAATGAAAGCAGAGTTTAGAAAACCTTTAATTGTATTTACACCTAAGAGTTTGTTGCGCCATCCATTGGTAGTGTCAACTGTTGATGAGTTTGCTAATGGCAGTTTCCAAATGGTTATTGATGATGCTACTGTAAAAGCAGATAAAGTCAAAACATTAGTTTTCGTTACAGGTAAGTTTTACTATGATTTGCTTGAACAACGGGAAGAGCTGAAAAGAGATGACGTAGCCTTGGTAAGAGTAGAACAACTATTCCCATTACCAGAAAAACAAATGAAAGAAGCTATTGCTAAATATAAAAATGCCAATGATATTGTCTGGGCTCAGGAAGAACCTAGAAATATGGGAGCGTATAGTCACATACTTATGCATTTAGATGAAGCGAAAACATTTAGAGCAGCATCAAGACGACCTTATGGAGCGCCAGCAGCAGGTAGTAGTGTGAGGTCTAAAAAGCGTCATCAGGAAGTTATAGATTATGTTTTTGATAAAACTAAAAACAACCAACGATAGGTGAAAAAAATAGGTTTCATAATTGCTTTTATTTTTACGCTGTTTTCATTTTCTCAGGAAAAAGAAAACTATAACCTCATTGTATCTCAATTCAAAGACCTTTATAATGCTAGTGATTATAATGGTGTTTTCGAGTTGTTTAATGCCGACATGCAAACGGCATTACCAATTGATAAGACTGAAGCCTTTTTTACTGATATGAAATCCAGATTAGGAGACATTAAGGCATTTGAATTTAATAGATTAAAACAAGGCGTAGCACATATTTACAAAGTTACTTATGAATCTGAGTCTAGAGATATGCTTTTATATTTAGATAATTCTGATAAAATAGGAGGTTTACTCGTCACACCTCATAAGCCAAATGATCTACCAATCATAGAACGAAACACCACGAAGATGATATTGCCATTTAAAGAAGAATGGTTTGTGTTTTGGGGAGGTACAACTGTTGCGCAAAACTATCATGTGGCTTATGAAGATCAACAGTATGCTTACGACATATTAATGGTTAAGGATGGTTCTTCATATAGTGGAGATCCGAAGAAAAACGAAAATTATTATGTTTTCGGAAAAGATATTATTGCACCTTGTGATGCAAAAGTGGTAAAAGTGATCACTGGAGTTAAAGATAATATTCCAGGAGAGCTTAATCCAGAGCAACTCACAGGGAATACAATTGTATTACAAACCGAAGCTGAGGAATATATATTGTTTGCCCACTTGAAAGAGAATTCTATTCTAGTTAAAGAAGGGCAAATGATAAAACAAGGAGATGTCATGGGGCAATGTGGAAATTCAGGTAATACCACAGAAGCTCATTTACATTTGAGTCTACAAAACGCTGTTGATATGAACATATCTACAGGAGGAAAGATTTACTTTGATAAGATACTTGTCAATGGAAAAATTAAAGAAGATTATCTTCCGGTAAAAGAAGATTTTATAAAAAATATAAACTGATACAAACGCTTAAAATAAAATTATAGAACGATGATTTTAGAAATGAAAGTTCCTTCACCAGGAGAATCAATCACAGAAGTAGAAATTGCTGAATGGCTAGTGCAAGATGGAGACTATGTTGAAAAAGATCAAGCTATTGCTGAAGTCGATAGTGATAAAGCTACACTGGAATTACCTGCAGAGGCTAGTGGTACAATTACTTTAAAAGCTGAGGAAGGTGATGCTGTTGAGGTTGGAGCTGTTGTCTGTTTAATTGATACATCAGCAGAAAAGCCTTCAGGAGACACATCTGAGGATGCGCCTGAAACTTATAAAGGTGGAGGTGACGAAGGAGGTGCTACGAAGCAGGAGACTAAAGAGTTAATGAAAGACCTTAACTCAGGAGAGACAAAAGCAAATCACGAAAAAGCACCAAACCCAGCTTCACAAACCTATGCCTCTGGTGTTGCCAGTCCTGCAGCAAAAAAGATATTAGATGAAAAAGGGATTGATGCCTCATCTGTAAAAGGTACAGGGAAAGATGGACGTATTACCAAAGACGACGCTGTCAATGCAGTGCCTTCTATGGGAACTCCTACTGGTGGAAACCGAGGATCATCTCGTAGTAAAATGTCCATGTTACGTCGTAAAGTAGCAGAGCGTTTGGTTGAAGCAAAGAATACAACAGCAATGTTGACTACATTTAATGAGGTGGATATGTCACCTATTTTTGAATTGCGTAAACAATATAAAGAAGACTTTAAAGCGAAACATGGTGTAAGCCTTGGGTTTATGAGTTTCTTTACATTGGCAGTAGTGAGAGCATTAAAATTATACCCAGCTGTTAATTCTATGATTGACGGTAAAGAAATGATAACTTATGATTTTGTAGATGTATCTATTGCAGTGTCTGGACCAAAAGGTCTTATGGTACCTGTAATTAGAAATGCTGAAAATTTAAGCTTTAGAGGAGTTGAGTCTGAGGTTAAGCGTCTAGCTATTAGAGCTCGTGACGGACAAATAACTGTTGATGAAATGACAGGTGGAACATTTACCATTTCAAATGGAGGTGTATTTGGAAGCATGTTGTCAACGCCTATCATTAATCCTCCTCAAAGTGGTATTTTAGGAATGCACAATATTGTTGAGCGTCCTGTAGCTATTGATGGTAAGGTAGAGATTAGACCAATTATGTATGTAGCATTATCTTACGATCATAGAATTATTGATGGTAAAGAAAGTGTTGGATTCTTAGTAGCTGTTAAAGAAGCTTTAGAAAATCCGGTAGAATTATTAATGAATAATGATGTGAAGAAAGCCTTAGAGATGTAATCTTATTCACATAATAACCTTATACAAAAAAGCGCAATTCAAAATTTGGATTGCGCTTTTTCTCCCTAATAAAAAATAACTAACTAATAACTAAAAAAAATTCACAAGAATATTTATTGATATAATTAAAATGGCACTAAAGATTAAGCCTGCTATAAATAGTTTGTTAGTGAGGCTGTGTTTGTTTTTCATCGTTTCCATTTTTATATATTTTTAAATTATACTTTTCGATTTCAATAAAGCTCTGAGCTTATGAAGACACTCAGAGCCTTATATACCCTAATTAATTAATAGAGTTACTATAAATAAATCCCTCTAATATTAATAACTCTGGTGTAAAATTCGCCATTAATCCAACATCAAACAATACGTAGTTCTACGTATATTTCATATTTAAAGTGTTAAAATTTGAGATGAGTTAGGATTACGGTGGTTTAAAACACAAAAAAGCTCTAAACCAAAATGATCTAGAGCTTTTATTCCTCTGTTTTATGAAAGGAAATTGATTAATAGCGTCACAAACTTAGCTAATAAATTAAAGTCAATCAATACGTAGTTCTACGTATTTTTTGGCTTTAACATAAAAAAACTCTGAATCGATAAACAATCCAGAGCTTTAGTTATTAAATCCTCCCTATAAAGATTAATAGCTAATACAAATATCAGTATTAAAACAAATAGAGTCAATACGTAGTTCTACGTATATTTTGATAAAAATTCTTCATATTCTTTAGCATACAGAACAATGCTATTAGCCTTTGATTCTAATTTCAACTTAGTTCTGATATTACTTTTATGTTTTTCTACGGTACGATCTGAGATGAATAAAATATTGGCAATTTCTTTAGCTGTCTTGTTTTCTGCAGTTAGCTTAAAGACTTTCATTTCAGCATCAGTTAAAGTTTTCAATGCCTCTGGTGTTTCTTTTATTTCCAGGTATTCTATCAGCTCAGGACTAAAGTAAGACTTCTCTTGAAGCACAGAAGCTATGCAGTTTTCTATCTCAGCAATTGCAAATTCTTTTAAGATATATCCGTAAATGCCAAGAGACTTTGCTTTGTTGTAGATGTCTTCGCTTTTTTCGAAAGTGATGATAATAATCTTTGTGTTTAATTCTTCGGCTTTACATTTTTCAGCAACTTGCAGCCCTGTAAGTATAGGCATTTGTATATCCAAAATAGCTATATCAGGTTGATGAGCATTAATTAGTGTGAACGCTTCTTTACCATTCTTGGCACTGGCAATGACATTAAATTCTTTTTCTAAAAGAAAATCGTTAAGACCTTTAAGAATTAGTGGATGGTCGTCTGCTATTATTATTGACGTGGACATTGGGCTATTAATCTGAGGGATTGTTGTATAAAGATAAAGAGTTTTTGCTAACCTTTATACATAATTTTATAATTTTAAATACAAGTATTTCTTTTCGTAATCTATTATGGCTTTAGATTTTTTTAAAATGTCGGCACCTATAATTCCATCTACAGGTTTTGCATCATGATTTTTTAACGCAGTATTTACATGTATTAAATTGAATAAGATAAGAGCCACCTTGTCCTTTTTCCATTTTCCAATTTTAATCGTATTCTTTTTTGATAATTGGGTCATCATATCAGTAGCACCTGCACCAGCAGCTTTAATTTTAGAGTCTTTGGCATTGAGTTTAAAGGTTTCTATAGCCTCAAAACCAACACATGAACTTGAGGCGCCAGTGTCTAAAATAAATAGTCCTTTGACACCATTAATGGATGCTTTCATCTCAAAATGATTGGTTTTAGTGAGCTTTAATTTTACCTTAGTGTACCCTTTATCCAATAAATACTCCTGTAAAGTTTCCATAACTATTTTTTTTGCAAATATAATTCTATAAAACGATTATTTTTGCACTATGATTATAACAGATACGCACACACATTTATATAGTGATGCTTTTGACGAAGACAGACATGACATGATTAAGCGAGCGATTGCTGAGAATGTGTCTCGTTTTTTTATTCCAGCAATAGATTCTGGTTATACAGAAGCTATGTTGAAATTAGAAGCAGATTTTCCTGATCATACTTTTTTAATGATGGGTTTGCATCCTACTTCAGTAAAGGAAAATTATCAAGAAGAACTGCAACATGTGGAAGACATGCTGGCCAAACGTCATTTTTATGCTGTTGGAGAAATAGGAATTGATCTCTATTGGGATACATCAACTTTAGATATACAAAAGAAAGCATTCAGGCATCAAATTCAGCTTGCAAAACAGTATGAATTACCAATTGTTATTCATTGCAGAAACGCTTTTGATGAAATTTTCGAAGTATTAGAAACGGAGAAAGATGATAAACTTTTTGGAATATTTCATTGCTTCACCGGAACTTTAGAACAAGCTCATCGTGCTATATCCTATAATATGAAGCTAGGAATTGGAGGTGTTGCTACCTTTAAAAATGGAAAGATAGATCAGTTTTTAAAAGAGATTGATCTCAAACACATTGTGCTTGAGACCGATTCACCATATCTTGCTCCAAAACCTTACAGAGGGAAACGTAATGAAAGTGCTTACATTATTAAGATTTTAGAAAAATTAGCTGAAATATATTCGGTTTCCGAAGAAAAAATTGCCGAAATTACCACCCAGAATTCCAAAGAAATATTTGGCGTATAAAATGTCCAGTTATCAACCCAACATATTATTAATATATACAGGAGGAACCATTGGTATGATCAAGGATCCTGAAACTGGCGCTTTGAAAGCATTTGACTTCAATAATTTATTGGAACAAATACCTGAGTTGAATCTTTTAGATTGTAATATCGAGACGGTTTCGTTTGAGGACCCCATAGATTCTAGTAATATGAATCCTGAGTATTGGGTGAAAATGGCCGAAATTATTGAAAAGCATTATGATGATTTTGACGGTTTTGTGGTACTTCATGGAAGTGATACCATGAGCTATTCTGCTTCGGCATTAAGTTTTATTTTTGAGAATTTAGCCAAACCTATTATTCTTACGGGATCTCAATTACCTATTGGTGATTTACGAACTGATGCAAAGGAGAATTTGATCACTTCAATTCAAATGGCATCTTTACAAAAAGGAGGAAAGCCAGTAATTAAAGAAGTAGGATTATACTTTGAATATAAATTATATCGCGGAAATAGAACGACAAAAATTAATGCTGAGCATTTTGAAGCTTTCGAGTCGTTAAATTATCCCCATTTAGCAGAGTCTGGTGTTCATTTAAAAATTGAATACGATGATTTATATAAGCCTAATACTAGGAAAAAGCTAGTGGTTCATAAGACCTTTGAAACTAATATTTTATTGATAAAGTTGTTTCCTGGTATTTGTAAATCAATCTTAGAACCAATGTTTGAAATGAGTCATATTAAAGGTATAGTATTAGAAACGTATGGTGCTGGCAATACCACTTCAGAATCTTGGTTTATTGAATTATTAAAGAAAACCATTAAAAGAGGAGTTCCAGTTATTAATGTAACTCAGTGTTCAGGAGGAAGTGTAAATATGGGGCAATATGAAACCAGTACACAATTAAAAACTATAGGAGTTATTTCTGGAAAAGATATTACTACAGAAGCAGCTCTTGCGAAATTAATGTTTTTGTTAGGCGCACGAGTGTCTATCAAAACATTTAAAACTATATTTGAAACCTCATTGCGAGGTGAGATGACTTAAACTAGAGAGGTGGCCGAGTGGTCGAAGGCGCACGCCTGGAAAGTGTGTATACTCCAAAAGGGTATCGAGGGTTCGAATCCCTTCCTCTCTGCGAATACATGAAAACACCCTTAAGAATTTGTCGAAGCTTGCTTCAGTAAATTCTTAAGGGTGTTTTCATCAGCAAACGTAGGTTTGCTGATTTACGATGTATTACCAGCATAGCTAATTAGGATCAGCGTCTCTGTTCAACGGAGCTTTAGCGAAGTTGAAAGCTAATCCTAATGATGTCGAAGCTTGCTTCAGTAAATTCTTAAGGGTGTTTTCATCCGCAAACGTAGGTTTGCTGATTGAAGATTTGTTTTATAGAACTATATAATATGAATCTATAATCTCAGCTAAGTGATAACCTAGTTCAATAAATTAACCCACTAAAAATTTTAGAAATAAAGGCTGAAGTTATTGATATCTTTTTTGAATTAGATTTAAGTAATTGACGTACAGGGCGTGACTCTTTATACACCTTAGTATATAGTATAGCGTTATGGAGAGATGTTTATTTTTTAATTACTTTTTAAAAAAGTTTTTTTCTAATCCGGACAAGAAATCCAAAACATTTTAATTAAATTCGTCGATATAAAATTCAAATTGAGTTAAACAACGTTAAACCTTGCGCCTCAATGGGGATTTTTATTTTTTAATTACAATTTTTTTATATCTTTAACACTTTAACTAATAAAAATTAAGAACAAGAACGATGAAAAGACTATTTTCTATCTTAGCCATAGCATGTATCATGGCTTTCGGTACTGTTAATGCAAGTACAAATGCTTACACAGTAGAAGCTGCAACTACAGCAGTTACCACATCATTTCAAGAAGACACAACAACTGCTGAACCAGAGAAGTCTTTTACACAACAGGTAAAAGAGCGTTTTATTGAAGGTGGTCCATTTTTTATGGGAATTGTATTGCTATGTTTAATTCTAGGATTAGCTATTGCTATTGAAAGAATTATCTATTTAAATCTTGCAACTACCAATTCAAAGAAGTTAACTGCAAATGTAGAGGATGCACTTAATTCTGGAGGAATTGAAGCTGCTAAGGAAGTTTGTAGAAACACAAAAGGACCTGTTGCATCTATATTCTACCAAGGATTAGATAGAGCAGACGAAGATATTGATGCTGCTGAAAAAGCTGTAGTAGCTTATGGTGGAGTTCAAATGGGACAATTAGAGAAGAACGTATCTTGGATTTCGTTATTTATTGCATTAGCACCAATGCTTGGTTTCATGGGAACTGTACTTGGTATGATTGATGCCTTTGATAAAATTGAAGCTGCAGGTGATATGAACCCTTCATTAGTAGCAGGTGGTATTAAAGTAGCCTTATTAACAACAGTATTTGGTCTGATTGTTGCTATTATATTACAAATCTTTTACAATTACATTATCTCTAAAATTGATAGCATCGTTAACGATATGGAAGATGCATCTATCTCACTAATGGATTTATTAGTAAGACACAAGAAATAATAAACCAATTATTAAATCGAACATCATATGAATATTCAAAAAATAATCAAAATTGTTGCTTTAGTAATAGGTCTAATTGCAGTATTCTTCTTAGTAAGAATAATGATGATTGGTGATGAAGCGATTGAGGCTGATGTAGCTAATCAAGGTGTTTTATCAAACTTTGCGACGCTAGCATATGTAGTTTTAGCTATTGCTGCTATATCTGCTGTTGCATTTAGCTTAGTTAACTTAGTAAGTAATCCAGATAAATTGAAAAAGGCTTTAATGTCTTTAGGAGTATTTGCTTTAGTTCTAGTTATAGCTTGGTTTGCATCGTCAGGAGTTGAAAGAACTCTTAGTGATGGTACAACACTTACAGCTGGACAATCTCAACTTATTGAAGCAGGAATCAAAGCATTCTATATTTTAATTTTGATGGCAGCAGGCTTAATGTTGTTTTTCGGAGTTAAGAAAATGCTTAGTAAATAATTATAAATTATGGCAAAGCGATCAGCACCAGAAGTTAATGCAGGATCTATGGCAGATATTGCATTCCTACTTCTTATATTTTTCCTAGTAACTACGACGATCCCTAAAGATTCAGGAATCAACCGTAAGCTACCTCCAATGGAGCCGCCAAACGATGAAGAAGTTGTTATCAAGGAAAAGAATATTTTTACTGTATTATTAAACGGTAAAGATCAATTATTAGTTGAAGATGAGCTGATGGAACTCAAAGATTTGAGAGCTGCTGCGATTAAGTTTTTAGATAATGGAGGTGACGGTTCTTGCGATTACTGTAATGGTGCGAAAGATCCAAAGTCTTCTGATAATCCTGACAAAGCGATTATATCTCTAAAAAATGAAAGAGAAACATCTTATTCTGCATACATTTCAGTACAGAATGAGTTGGTAGCTGCTTACAATGATTTACGTAATAAAAGAGCTTTACAAATAGGTCCTAAAAGAGGATTTAGAGATATGGATTTCGTTAAGATGGAGAAAGAATATAAAGATCCAAAGTTTAACGGAAACAAAGAAAAGCTCAAAGAAGTTATCGATCAAATCAGAAATGAGTATCCAGAAAAACTCTCTGAAGTACAATAAAAAAACATTAACAATATGTCTAAATTTAAGAACAAAAAAGACAATGCATTACCAGCTGTAAATACAGCATCTCTACCAGATATTGTTTTTATGCTGTTGTTTTTCTTTATGGTTGTTACTGTAATGAGAGAAGATAATTTATTAATTGAGAATAAGTTGCCTCTGGCAGATCAAGTTGAGAAACTGGACAAGAAAAATCCAATTAGTTATATCTATGCTGGAAAACCTGCAAGAGGTTATGAGAAGTTTGGTACAGAAGCAAGACTACAGCTTAATGATAAATTTGCAGATATTAAAGAGATTCAAGCTTTCATAAATGCTGAAAGAGCAGCTCTTAGAGAAGAGCTGGTACCATATCTAACGATATCTTTAAAAGTAGATAGAGATGCTAATATGGGTATTGTTGGTGATATCAAACAAGAGCTCAGAGAAGCAAATGCATTAAAAATCAATTATACTACTGGAACTGGTAGTGCAATGGATAATTAGTCATTCTCACATATTTTATAAAAAAAAGCATCCAATCTGGATGCTTTTTTTATGATAATATTCAAAATTTTTAAATAAGTATTGAGTTATATTTGTAAGATGAAGCCTATTTTATATTTAATAATAGTACTGGTTAGTTTTCAAACATTATCTGCTCAGTCTTCACAAGAAGGTGTTAAGAAGACAGATTCAATAGTTGATAGAAAGTACAGGGAAGATCAGTTTTATGCCTCTGTAACCTACAATTTACTCGGAAATAAGCCGAGTGGTGTATCGCAAAGTGGATTTTCAAGTGGTTTTCATTTTGGATTTATCAGAGATATGCCAATTAATGAAAGACGAAATGTAGCTATTGGAATTGGACTAGGAATATCAACAAATTCATATAATCAAAATCTATTAATTTCCGAAGATAATGGCAGTCTTAATTATACGGTTTTAGAGGATGATGTATCTTTTAATAAAAATAAATTTACAACGTACTTAGTTGAAATGCCATTTGAATTTAGATGGCGTACTTCTACTGCAAAAGATTATGATTTCTGGCGAATCTATACTGGAATTAAAGTAGGATATGTGGTGTATAATTCTTCAAAGTTTAATGGTAGTCCTGATGACATAAAAATATCTAATATTGACAATTTTAATGCATTCCAGTACGGATTAACTTTAAGCGCAGGCTATTCTAATGTTAATTTTCATCTGTATTACGGTTTAAATACCATTTTTGACACTGATGCTAAGTTGAGTGAGAATTCCAATTCGGTTGAAATGAATGCCGTTAAAATTGGTTTGATCTTCTACATTCTATAAGACTACATCCAATAATTTAGCAAGATAAGTTGAGGTAATAATCCAACAAAAAAACCAACACCTAATTCTATAGGTGTGTGTGCTCTTAAATGTAATCTCGATGTTGCAATAGCACCTAATATGATACACATTAAAGCAATGGTGCCATTAATATTGATTTTAAAATGAATGGCTAATGCCACAGCAAACATAAAGAATCCAGCAGAAGCTATCATGTGAATACTGGCTTTGAATTTAGCAACGGCTAAAGCAAAGCAGGTGATGGTTGAAATCAAAATACCAATAAAGAAGAAATACAACTCTGGGATCTCATTAGATGGCAATACCCTAATTAAGATTAATATTATAATCAAGCTATTGATGATCAATGGAAGTCTTCGTTCTTCAACAGTTTCCAGATGAATTGATTTTACTTTTTTTATGGTTTTAAGCAAATAGTACATTAATATTGGTAATATTATCGTAAGTATGGTCACAGAAAAAAGCTTAGCCTTCATTAACGGATCAGGAATAAACCGAGGTGTCTTATGAAAATAAAAAATGACACCTAATAGTGGCATCAACAATGGATGAAAAATATATGATATGCTTTTGAGGATATGTTTCATTATATCTTTTTCCTCAAACGTGCTACAGGGATATCTAATTGCTCTCTATATTTTGCAACCGTTCTACGTGCGATAGGGTAACCCTTTTCTTTGAGTATTGTCGCCAATTTCTCGTCGGTGAGTGGTTTTTTCTTGTCTTCTTCTTCGATAACGGTTTCCAGAATTTTTTTGATCTCACGAGTAGAGACTTCTTCACCTTGGTCATTGGTCATAGACTCGCTAAAAAATTCTTTAATCAATTTGGTTCCGTAAGGTGTATCTACATATTTACTATTGGCCACACGCGATACTGTAGAGACATCCATATCAATTTCATCGGCAATATCTTTTAAGATCATAGGTTTGAGTTTTCTCTCATCGCCTGTAAGAAAGTATTCTTTTTGATATTGCATAATGGCACTCATCGTTACAAAAAGTGTCTGCTGACGCTGTTTAATAGCCTCTATAAACCATTTGGCAGCATCTAACTTCTGTTTGATAAACATCACAGCATCTTTTTGAGATTTGCTCTTATCTTTTGTGGCTTTATAACCTTTCATCATATCACTATACTCACGTGATACGTGAAGCTCAGGTGCATTTCGACCATTGAGGGTTAATTCTAATTCACCATCTACAATTTTGATCGCAAAATCGGGAACCACATGTTCCACCATTTTATTGTTTCCTGCATAAGAACCGCCTGGTTTAGGGTTCAAACGCTCAATTTCTTCAATAGCATCTCTTAACTGGACTTCAGTAATATCAAACTTTTGAAGTAATTTTTTGTAGTGCTTCTTTGTAAATTGATCAAAAGCCTTGTCAATAATATCAATCGCGAGTTCTACATCAGGATGTTTCTCTTTTCTATGCAATTGGATGCTTAAACATTCCTGAAGATTTCTAGCACCAACTCCAGCAGGATCTAATTGATGTACTTTGTGTAATACCGCTTCAATTTTATCTTCAGTGGTAAATACATTTTGAGTGAACGCCAAATCATCCATAATGTCACTCAATGAACGACGGATATATCCACTTTCATCGACACTACCAACCAGGAATTCAGCAATTTCACGTTCCTCCTCGTTGAGTCTAAAGGTGTTTAGTTGATTTCTAAGATGTTGTGTAAATGAGGTGCCTGCAGCATATGGAACATTCTTTTCTTCGTCATCAGCACTGTAATTGTTAGCTTGTGTGCGATACTCTGGTACATCATCATCACTTAAATATTCATCAATATTGATGTCTTCAGTATTGATGGTTTCATTATCATCATACTCATCAGCTGAATTATCAAACTCGTCAAACTTGTCTTCATCTTTAGTGTCTTTACCTGTATCCAAAGCAGGATTCTCTTCCAATTCCTGTTTGATACGTTGTTCAAATGCTTGTGTAGGCAACTGAATCAGCTTCATAAGCTGAATCTGTTGCGGTGACAACTTCTGAGATAGTTTAAACTGTAAGTATTGTTTTAAAGCCATATCGAATGAACCAAATTTGAATTCTTATATAATTCACATAAATCTACAAGAATTATTCCAACAAACCTGATGTTTTCTATTTGTAATGATTCTATATATAAAACTAAAAAAACCTGTGGGTTTATTACCTACAGGCTTTTTATTTTTTTTTAAAATTCTGCATTTTGTGGTGTTCTCGGGTAAGGGATCACATCTCTTATATTACCCATTCCAGTGGCAAACATCACTAAACGTTCAAAACCTAATCCGAAACCAGAGTGAACAGCTGTTCCATATTTACGTAAGTCTAGATACCACCATAATTCCTCTTCAGGAATGTCGAGGGCTTTCATTTTTTCTTTTAAGACCTCTAAGCGCTCCTCACGTTGTGAACCACCAACCATTTCTCCAATACCCGGAAATAAAATATCCATAGCACGAACGGTTTTACCATCTTCATTTAAACGCATGTAAAATGCTTTGATATTGGCAGGATAATCAAATAAGATCACAGGGCACTTAAAGTGCTTTTCTACTAAGAAACGTTCATGCTCACTTTGTAGGTCTGCTCCCCATTCTTTAATAATGTACTTGAATTTCTTTTTCTTATTTGGCTTACAATTCTTTAAAATATCTATAGCTTCGGTATAGCTTACACGTTTGAAGTTGTTATCAATAACAAACTTGATCTTTTCAATCAAACTCATTTCAGAACGCTCTGCCTGAGGTTTTGTTTTTTCTTCGTCCAGTAATCGCTTTTCTAAAAACTCAAGGTCTTCCCTATTGTGTTCTAAGACATAACTCAATACTGATTTCATAAAGTCTTCAGCCAGATCCATATTTCCATCAAGATCCATAAAGGCTACTTCAGGTTCTATCATCCAGAATTCTGCTAAGTGACGAGAGGTATTAGAGTTTTCAGCTCTGAATGTTGGTCCAAAGGTATACACTTTACCTAATGACATCGCATAGGTTTCAGCTTCTAATTGTCCAGATACTGTTAGATTGGTTTCTTTTCCGAAGAAATCTTCCTTGTAATTTATAGTTCCGTCATCATCTAATGGCGGATGTTTAGCATCTAAATTGGTAACTCTAAACATTTCACCAGCACCTTCGGCATCACTACCAGTAATGATTGGTGTATGCATGTGATAAAATCCATTATCGTTGAAGTATTTATGGATGGCAAATGACAATGCAGAACGCAAACGCATAACAGCACTAAATGTGTTTGTTCGTGTACGTAGATGTGCATTTTCGCGTAAAAATTCGAAGGTATGTTTCTTTGGTTGAATAGGATATTCGTCTGGATGAGAATCACCTAAAATCTCTAAAGAATGTACTTGAATCTCTACTTTTTGACCTTTTCCTTGACTTTCAACTAATTCTCCTTTTACGTGAATAGCTGCACCAGTTGTAATGCGCTTTAATAAAGCTTCATCTGTGTTTTCAAAATCAACAACACATTGGATATTATTTATTGTTGAACCATCATTTAAAGCAATAAATCGATTAGCTCTAAAGGTTCTTACCCAACCTTTTATTTCTATAGGTTGAAACGTAATGTCTTGTGTTAATAATTGTGAAACTGTGTAGCTCATTATTTTGAAATTTTATGCAAATATAAATGTTTATGAAATTTTATGCTCTTCTGAGTCATCATCTTCTTCAGGAATAATATTTATCGAAGGCTCACGCATAACTTCTTTGTTGGCAATACTGCGTTCTAGCGATAATAAGAGCGAAGGTAATAGCAATAAATTTGATAGCATGGCGAATAACAATGTAGCCGATACCAAAGCGCCTAATGCCACAGTACCACCAAAACTTGAGGTTGTAAATACAATAAAACCAAAGAATAGTACTATAGAGGTGTAGAACATACTCACTCCTGTTTCGCGTAAGGCAGCGTAAACCGATTTACGTATTTTCCAGTGATTTGCTTGCAATTCTTGACGGTATTTTGCTAGGAAGTGAATAGTATCATCTACAGAAATACCAAAGGCAATACTAAATACCAAAATAGTTGATGGCTTGATCGGAACTCCTAAATAACCCATTAACCCTGCTGTTACCACTAGAGGTAATACGTTTGGAATGAGTGACACAATAATCATTCTAACCGATCTAAACATGTAGGCCATGAATAAAGAAATTAAAAATATGGCTAGAGATAGCGATATAGCTAAGTTCTTGACAAGGTATTTTGTTCCCTTTTGAAACACTAATGCTTTTCCAGTCATGGTAACGTTGTAACGATCTTCGGGCTGGAAAACTTTATCTATTTTATTTTGAAGATCTTCTTCAATACGCTCCATTTTATCTGTACCAATATCTTTCATGAAGGTTGTAATTCGTGCATACTGACCAGTACTATCCACAAAATTCTGGAGTAGGTCTACGTCTGATGAAGAATTTTTAGCATAGGATAAAATAAAGCTGTTTTCCTGACTAGTCGGCAACTGATAGTATTTAGGATTTCCATTATAATAAGCCTGTTTACTGTACTTTACTAAGCTTACTACGGAAATGGGACGAGATAGTTCAGGTGTTTCACTAATGAGGTCTTCAAGCTCTTCCATTCGCTTTAGAGTGCTTAGCTTCATCACACCTTTTTTACGTTTGGTATCTACCATGATCTCAAGAGGCATAATACCGTTGAACTCCTCTTCAAAAAATCTAATATCTTTAAAAAAGGCTTCCTCTTTGGGCATATCTTCAATAAGACTACCGGAAATTTCTATTTTATAAATTCCGATAATACTAGCAATGATAAGTACGAGAGAGGTGACATAAATGGCAATTTTTTTCTCTTTTACCATGCGTTCAATCCAATTAACGAAACCACCAATCCAGCGCTTGTTCAAGTGCTCAAGATGACGATCTTTAGGATAAGGTAAAAAGGTGTATATGATTGGAATAACCAACAAACACAACATAAATATAGCTAGAATACTTAAAGATGCTACGATACCAAACTCTTTCAATAGTTTGCTTTCAGTTAAAATGAAGGTTGCAAATCCTGAAGCTGTCGTGACGTTGGTCATCAATGTGGCATTACCAATTTTGGTAATTACACGTTGTAATGATTTCACTTTATTTCCGTGAAGTTTAACTTCATGTTGGTATTTGTTAATGAGGAAAATACAATTAGGAATTCCAATAACAATAATCAATGGTGGAATTAAAGCTGTAAGAACAGTAATTTCATAATTGAGTAATCCCAGGATTCCAAAGGTCCACATAACACCAACACATACAACAATGAGAGAAATGAATGTTGCTCTAAATGATCTAAAAAAGAGAAAGAAAATCAATGAGGTAACTCCAAGAGCTAAACCAATAAAGAGCCCAATTTCATCAACAATATTTTGCGAGTTCAGTGTTCTAATGTATGGCATTCCAGAAACCCGAACATCTAAACTATTAATAGCTTCAAAGGTTCTTATCTCATCTTCAAGTGTTTGTAAAATAAAATCTTTTCTAGCTGCTGTATTAACAATATCTTTCTTAAGATATATAGCAGTTCTAATGGTTTTTGTTTTCGTATTGAACAAGAAATTATCATAAAACGGATACTTCTTAAATAGCTCTTCTTGTAACACATCAATTTGTGCCACCGAAGTAATAGAATCTTTTATAAACGGAACGAGATCGAAGCGTTCTTCTTTATTATTTTTAATGAGCTTTTGAAGATCCTGAATACTAACAACAGTCTCTACTTCCTCAAAAGTTTTGAATTTTTCTGAAAGACGATTCCATGCATTTAGTTTTTCAACAGTAAAAAGTGTTGAATCTTTGACTCCAAGGATAATGAGATTACCTTCTTCACCAAAGACTTTTAGAAACTCATTGTAGGTAACATTTACCTCGTGATCATCTGGGAGTAAGTTAGCTTCAGTATAGGTAAAACGCATGTTGTCCCATTTTGAGCTAAAGAATACAGTTGCCAAAATTATGGCCACTAGTATACCAATTTTGTTACGCAAAATCAATCGCGCAACGACTTCCCAAAAATCCTTAGTAAACAATTTAAACATCTGCTCTGTAAAAGAAGCGCAAAGTTAGAAAAAACCTAGGGATTGTGTGTTAAATTTAAGGTTAATTAATTTCGATTTATGATTTAAACCTTGGTATCATTTTTGAAGCCTATTTAACATTTCAATAGCACTTTGAAATTGAATTATTCCTTAACTTTAAGTAAAAAGAATCACTATGGCTGTATATTTTAGAAATTTCTCGATACTGTTGCTTTATTTTCTAATGGCGCAGCAACCACTTTGTAGTCAACAATCAAAGCAATATGCACACAATTCACTTGCTGAAAAAATATATTTACAACTCGATAACGAGGTATATACTGCAGATAAAACTATATGGTTTAAGGCTATTTTGGTAAACGCAGTAACACATGAGCCTACGTTTTCAAGTGGTGTTCTATATGTAGATCTTATAAATGCAGAGTCTGAGATTGTATATTCTAAGTTGATCAGGATTAATGAAGGGATTGGACACGGTCATTTTGATCTAGATCGTAGCTTTAAACGAGGAATTTATAAGATTAGAGCCTACACAGAATGGAATAAGAATTTTGATAAAGACTTTGTTTTTGAAAAGTATATTCGTGTTTATCCTCAAATTGAAAATTTTAATGGCTTAATGCCAATCCAGAATATAACACTTCTTGATTCGACAGCAACTATGCGACGTATATCAGCACGATTGCATCCCGAATATATTGACACATCTCATAAAGGCCCCTTAACTGTATTTGTGCAATCAGGAACACGAGTGGATTCTGTAAAGATTCGAAAGGGAAGGAATGATGAATACCTCCTTGAATATGATCTCGATCAGGAAGGTGATAGAATTTCATTGGGCATGACAACTCACAATGGGATAGCCTATCAATCTGAAGTTTCAATGAATGCTCAGACAGTGGATATTCAATTTTTTCCTGAAAGTGGAAAACTGGTTGACGGACTAACGAGTAAAGTGGGTTTCAAAGCAATTGATTCTAATGGTAAAGGACTGTTTGTAGAAGGTGAAGTCTATACAAATGAAGATGAACTTATCACTACGTTTAAAAGTAACGCATTGGGAATGGGAAGTTTCATTCTGAGTAACGTCAGTTCCAATTCAAAGTATAAAGTTCAGGTAAGAACTGATAATGGCATTACAGAGCATAATATTCCTTTCCCTAAAGTGCATACTACTGGAACGGTTATGACAGTTGGGGCGGTTCGGGATAATATCATTGTACAGGTGAATTCTTCACTGTTCAATAACGAGTCTCTTCAATTGAAAGGACAGAGCAGAGGCTATCAGTATTATTCTCAAATTGGACTGCTGAAAAATGGTCAATACACCTTTGTAATTCCCAATACAACCTTTCCTGAAGGTATAGTTGTATTTACATTGAATGACCCCAATTCAAATCCTGTTGCAGAACGTTTGGTATTTAATAAGCGACCAGACCAACGCATTAGCTTAGATGCTCGATTGAATAAAAACATTTTAAATACACGAGATAAGGTGCGTGTTGATGTTTCGGCATCTGACTCAAATGGTGATCCACTGGTAGCAAATCTATCGCTATTGGTTGTTGACACATCAACCTTAAAATCAGAGCAGTCACGTTCAAATTTACTTTCACATTTATTACTGAGTTCAGATTTAAGGGGAACTATCGAACAACCTGGATTTTATTTTACTTTCGGAAATGATCAGGATTTAGATCATTTAATGTTGACCCAAGGATGGCGAAATTATAAGTACACAGAACCAACAAGGAAATTGAACCATCAAATAGAATCTCGTTTAAGTGTAACTGGAGTAATAAATTCTGCAAAAGGAGATGTGTCTCAAGAACAAATGGACTTGATGTTAATGACTTTTGATGATGAACGTTCTGTATATACCAACTCGGTGAAAGTTCCAGGAACATTCAATTTTCAGTTAGATGATATTTATGGAAAAACGGAACGCGTACTTATACAACCTGTTGGACTTTCCGATAAAGACAAGAAAAAATACCGCGTAGCCGTATATCAAAGAAAACCAGTTCCAATTACATTTGAGTATTCGAAAGTTGAATCTATAATCGACAGTTTAGATACTAAGGTTGTTGATGACAATAGAAGCTTCAAACAGAAAAAAGATCAATATTATTTCGATACGACAGGAATGACTGAATTAGACGAGGTTATAATTGAAGGATATAAAATGACACCAACACGTAAAAAAGCAATGCAACGTTATGGAAAACCATATACAGTTATTGAAGGCGATGAGATTCTAGAAGCAAAAGGAGAAACGTCAAGCGGCTTATATAATATATTACTATATAGTTTCAGAGATAGAGTATTAATTAAAAGGGATTCCACTAATAATCTTTACGCAGAAACACGACGTGGGGGAAAAGACCACATTAATTTATATATCGTTGATGGCGAACCAGTACTCTCTCAGAACATATTTTTATTGCAATATTTAATACCGGAAGAAATTGCGAGCTTTGAAATTATCGATAATCCGAAACAATTAAGAAAACTCTATAGTATTATATATTCAGCATTACCACCTCCTGGACCATTTTGGGGCAGTATTGTTAGTATTCACACCAGATCAGGAAACGGCATGTATAGTGCACTGCAAGCACCGAGATCTGCATTCGATTTTCATACAATTCCCGTGTATTCGGTTGAAAAAGAATTCTATGCACCACAGCATGACTCCAATAGTTATTATGACGTTGCAAGTCCTGATTTACGATTACCGATATATTGGGAACCAGAATTACTTGTAAATGATGAAGGAAAAGCCTTTATCAGTTATTATCATTCTGATAATACTGGTGATTTTGAGGTAATTATTGAAGGTATTACCAGTTCGGGAGAAATTGGATATCAGAGACTATTCTACTCAGTTAAAGAAGGTAGTAATTGATCTACAAGGTGACGTTAAATGTAAACTTAGCCGCTAAATTATCGGCAAAGGAAGGTAAATGATAACCACCATAACGATAAGCGAAACTAAGTCCGAAACCAAAGAGTAGTTTATTAAGCTCAAAACCCGCTTCAGAATAGCCTTTCGACAGCGTGTTAAAATTAATATTTTCATGCCGTTCTATATTACTCATGTCTCCAATAGCATGCCTGGAAATCAGTACTAATTGTGGTCTGTAACGATTAGTGATTTTAAATGGTCTCACAAAATGTTTGATCTGGAGTGTTGTAAATCGATCAGAAAAGAACTCGTTAAAAAACATAGTTTCAAAACTATTGATTCCAGCAACAGAGAAACGTTGAAGTACCGTTTCTTTAGTAATGTTATTTGGATAGGCATGATAAAGGTGCGTAAGCGGTGTGTTTCCTAAAGCAAGTCCAGAAGTTAATGTGGCTTCTGTAAATACTTTGTCATTAAAGATAAATCGTTGTACCATTCTAAAATCTGTCTTAAAGAAATTGAAGTCCCCTTTAATGTTGTTTTTGATACTCTGAGATAATTGTAGCGTAAATTTTGGATACCCTTCATTTACTAAAGAAATACCTTTTTCATTGACCTCACTAGTATTAAAAGGATTCCATTGCAAGGCTAATTTAGCGCTGGTAATGTCAAAACTCCTAAAAGACATATTATCAATATTAAACCTATAGTCGTAAGTTGGTTCAATTTTACTAGTTGCAATCTCAAATTCTGAAATTAGATTTGGTGAAAATTTATGTTCAACAGATATAGATTTAGTAATGTGTTTATGAAAAAGGTCAATGTTTAATAAGCGAGGCTCAAAAAATGAAAAAAAGCGTTTATCTGTTAAAAAAGTTGAGCTTCCAGTTTCTTGCAAATCATCTGTGTAAGATAAGTTAATCCATGTATTAGTTGCTTCATTAACTCTAAAACCACCACCAATTTTATATTTAAATCTATGATCTTTAAAACCATACACGAGATAGCTGTTGATACGGTATTTTTCTGAAAAGCCATCATTGGTTTCACCACCAAGGCCTGTTCTTAAGCCTTCATACTGATTAAATTTTATCAAATATTTAAGATCAATATTTAGAACTTTAGTGGGATAAAAACCATTCCCTAGCTGTTTTAGAAATTCTCGTTTTCTTAACGAATCATTTTTAATTTTAGTAGAATCTTGTTCAGAATTAGGATTCTGTGAATATAATGCACAAGTAATTAGCGTAAATAGGATCAAGCAAAGTGTCTTATGCATGTATCGTTGGATAAAAATGGATTAATAAAAAAAAGCGACATTGAGTGTAGTCGCTTTTTTGAGGTTTATACGGTCATGATCTCGTTTTCCTTGACTTCAAAAATCTCGTCTATCCTTTTAACGTGATTGTCTGTCATTTGTTGTACATCAATTTCGGCATTGCCTTGTAGGTCTTCAGAAACATCGTCAAGATTCTTAATATCATGCATTGCTTCTTTTCGTGCATTTCTAACACCTACTTTAGCGTCTTCAGCTTCAGCCTTAGCTTGTTTTGACAACTCTTTTCTTCGTTCTTCAGTTAGAGGTGGTACATTTATAATGATGGTTTCTCCATTATTCATTGGATTAAATCCAAGATTAGCAACCATGATACCACGCTCAATTTCTTGTAGCATACTTTTTTCCCAAGGCTGAACAGTGATAGTTCTACCATCGGGAGTATTGACATTAGCCACCTGATTTAAAGGAGTTTGTGTGCCATAGTAATCTACCATAACACTTCCTAACATTGCAGGACTTGCTTTACCTGCTCTAATGTTTACAAATTGTTTTTCGAGATGCTTTATTGCAGCATCCATTGCTTCCTTAGCTGTATCTAATATAAATTTTATGTCTTCGTTCATATTTAAAAAACTTTAATTTGTAAAAAGCTTACCAAAAAATAAGCCAAACTTTATAGATTAACCTTTGTACCAATATTTTCTCCGGAAACGACTTTTAGTAGATTTCCTTTTTTATTCATATCAAATACAATAATTGGTAGTTTGTTTTCCTGACTCAATGTAAAAGCTGTTGTGTCCATAACCTTAAGTCCTTGTCTTAACACATCATCAAAAGTGATATGATCAAACTTTATCGCATCAGCGTTCTTTTCTGGATCGTCATTATAGATTCCATCTACACGTGTTCCTTTTAAAATGACATCTGCTTCAATTTCAATAGCTCGTAATACAGCTGCTGAGTCTGTTGTAAAATATGGATTTCCAGTACCTCCACCAAAAATAACGACTCTCCCCTTATTAAGGTGACTCATCGCTTTACGTCTAATGAAGGGCTCGGCAACTTCATTGATTTTTATAGCAGTTTGTAGTCTGGTTTTGACACCAGCATCTTCTAAGGCATTTTGTAATGCTAAACCATTAATTACCGTAGCTAGCATTCCCATATGATCTCCTTGAACACGATCCATGCCATGCATTGCACCAGCAACACCTCTGAAAATATTCCCTCCGCCAATGACAATTGCCACTTCAACACCCAGATCAGTAATTTCCTTGATGTCTTTGGCGTATTCTGCTAAACGTTCTGGATCAATTCCGTATTGGCGTGAGCCCATAAGTGCTTCACCAGATAATTTTAGGAGGATTCTTTTGTATTTTGTCATTTGTAGAATGAATATTTATAAAGGTAATTAGATTGCGACAAAAATAAACAAAATTATTTTTTACTTGGCAATTGTTTTTATTTATGTCTTATCGTTTACAGTGTACCAGTCAATGTATTTCATTTAGTGTTCGGGTTGGTGTTTAATTATTGATAATAAGCGATTTAATTTTCATAGAATAAATAATTTTCGTTTTTTTATACTGTTTACAATGCCAACCATGATGAAAAACAGTCTGCCTTTTTTACTTTTCGCTTTAATTACCGTTTGTTCTTGTGTCGATCCCAAACCTACACCAAAGGGTTTAGATACCAAGCTTATTGCTTCAGAGTATAGTAAAGGTGTTGTAAAGATTATTATGGCTGACCCTGAATTAGAAAAAGAAAAACCTGGAAAAGGTTATTTGAGCCGAGGTTCAGGATTTGTAGTTACTAAAGATGGCTATATTTTCACAAATAAGCATGTTGTTGAAACAGCAGTCAAAGGGTATATTTATTATGATTATATCATCGGTAAAGAAAAAAAATCCAAGATTGATGTCTATTCAGATGACATTATTAACAATAAAAATCTTTTAAAGGTCCATAGAGTAGGACATACAATTCCCTTGATTCAGGTGTTTAACGGAAAAAGTGAAAATGATTATACCTTATATAAAGCAGAAGTAGTTGCTATTGGTGCAGGTGCCTTTGATGGTGCATTACTTAAGATTGTTAGTGATATTAACGATCAAACTGTAAATACAAATTTTACAGCTTTGCCATTAGGCAATTCCGACAATGTTTCACAAGGTGAAAAACTCTGTGTATTTGGTTATCCATCTCAGTTTAATGGCTCTTCGGAAATGTTGCTTAAAGACATGAGTACTTTAAGCGTAGGGATTATGAGTGGTAGCGATTTTGTCATGAATACGGATTATGGCTACATAAAAACAGATGCAGAAATCCATCCTGGAAATAGTGGAGGACCAGTTTTTGATGAAAACAATAAAGTGATTGGTATTGCAACTGCCAAAGGAAATAAAACTGGAATTGGGCTTGTAGGTGGAATTAATGGGATGTACTACATTTCGGCAATCGATAGTAAAGCACATAGGGCGCTGATTAATTTAGGCTTAACCTTGCCTACGCGTTCTACTTCTATTAATACAATTAAAGGTGACAAGCAGCCTTTAAAAAGTAAAGCACTGATTAATGCAGCAATAGCTTTAAGAGTAAAAAAAGAGAATCAAATCAAAAATCCGCCAATTAAGTATGGCAATTATGTAAAATCGAAAATCTTTTTCTCCAATATGTCGGCTGCTTCAAATAACAATTTAATTCCTAATACGAGTAAGCGATACACAAGTTTTACTATCGATAAGGTTAAAGGAGGTCTTATTTGGACCTATGTTGACAACGGTCTTGGTAACCCGCTTTATACAAATAAACTAAGGGTTTATGTAGATAAAATGGATGCTAGTGGGATATATAAACAAGTTGAAGTGTTTAATGTGACTCAAGTTAATAGTAATGCTGATATTACCCATTTTTCTCATGCGTTTTACAAAGCTGGTAAATACAAAATAAGAGTCTATTCGGCAACCAATAATGCTTATATCAACTCGGGTTATATGAGCATAAGCTTTAAATAAAAAACCACTACATCTTAAATAAGAGTAGTGGCTTTTCTATAATAAGATTCCTTGTTTCTAAAGGAATTATTTATCCTACTGTAGCACGTTTAAATCCTGTAACAGTAACGTCACCATAAGATTCTACATACTGAGCAACAGTTTTCTTTTCATCCTTAATAAACTTTTGATCTAATAAACATTGTTCTTGATCTAAAGTAGTGTTATCAGAAATGAAACGTTCCATTTTTCCTGGTAAGATTCTATCCCAGATTTGTTCTGGTTTACCCTCAGCTTTCAATTCTGCTTTAGCAGCTTCTTCAGCTTGAGCTAAAACTTCAGGAGTTAATTGCGCCATTGAGATGTACTGTGGTACATTTTTTAAAGTTTTACCTAAACGCGCTAATTCTTCATTATCTTTTTCAATAACAGCAATTCTAGCTTCAGTTTCTGAAGCAACATATGCTGGGTCAAAATCTTTGTAAGATAATGTTGTTGCTCCCATAGAAGCGACTTGCATTGCTAAGTCTTTTACTAAAACTTCTGCATTATCAACTTTTGCTGACAATCCAACCAAAGCAGCAATTTTATTAATGTGAACATATTGTCCAACATAAGGTGCTTCTAATTTTTCAAAAGCAGTGATGTCTAATTTTTCACCAATTACTCCAGTTTGTTCTGTTAACTTTTCAGCAACAGTCATTCCACCAAAGTCAGCAGCTAAAAACTCTTCCTTAGTGTTGTAGTTTAAAGCAATCTCTGCAAATTGATTAGCTAATGCTACAAAGTTTTCGTTTTTTCCAACGAAATCAGTCTCACATCCTAATACGATAGCGACACCTGACGTGTTATCAGCATTAATTTTTGCAATTGCAGCACCTTCAGAAGAATCTCTGTCAGCTCTTTTTTCTGCAACTTTTTGTCCTTTTTTACGAAGTACTTCAATGGCTTTGTCAAAATCACCTCCAGCTTCAACTAAGGCTTTTTTACAATCCATCATACCAGCTCCAGTAGCTTGTCTTAATTTGTTTACTTCTGCGGCTGTAATTTTTACAGTATTTTCCATAGTGTTATAAAATTTAAAAAAGTCGTTTAATTTCATATTTCCGAAGAAAATAACTAAACGACTTATTTATATTGTGTAATTGTTATTTATTCTTCTTCGTTAGTGGCAACTGGTGCTACTACTTCAGCTTTTTTCTCAACTTTTGCTTCAGCTTTCACTTCTTTTTTCGCTGCTGGTGATTTTTCACTTTTAGCGTCTCTTTCCGCTTTGTCTGATTTTCTTTCAGCTAAACCATCGGCTACCGCTGAAGTTACTACTGATAAGATCTTGTCAATTGACTTAGATGCATCATCATTAGCAGGTATCAAGTAATCTACTTCACGTGGATCTGAGTTAGTATCTACCATTGCGAAGATTGGAATGTTTAATTTCTGTGCTTCTTTGATAGCGATATGCTCACGCTTGATATCTACAACAAATAAGGCTCCTGGTAAACGTGTCATATCAGAAATAGAACCTAAGTTCTTTTCTAATTTAGCTCTTTGACGATCAACTTGTAAACGCTCTTTTTTAGATAATGAATTGAACGTACCGTCTTTTTTCATACGATCGATCATAGCCATTTTCTTAACAGCTTTTCTAATTGTTACGAAGTTTGTCAACATTCCACCAGGCCATCTTTCAGTGATGTAAGGCATGTTTACAGCACCTGCTTTTTCAGCAACTATGTCTTTAGCTTGTTTTTTTGTAGCAACAAATAAGATCTTCTTTCCTGATGCTGCAATCTTGTGAAGTGCATCTGAAGTTTCCTGAATTTTTGCTGCTGTTTTGTAAAGGTTGATGATATGGATACCGTTACGCTCCATATAAATGTAAGGAGCCATGTTTGGATCCCATTTTCTTGTCAAGTGACCAAAGTGTACACCTGCTTCAAGTAAATCTTTTACTTCTACTTTTTCCATGTTGTAATTGTTTACGTTCTATTAAATTAGCAATGGTTGAGTGGTTGCTCTCGATAATCGAGGTTTAATTACTTCTTAAATTATTTCAAAACCTTAAGGTTGTTTTTTTTAAACATTCTCAATGTTTTATCTAAAGTAACTCGCTCGCCTTAACCATTTAGATGCTAAACTGTACCTGAACTCGTTTCAGGATTTTTTTAATTGTTGCTGAATGCAAATTCAGCGGTTTTAATTTAAAGCTGTTCTGATGGTTGACCAGAACAGCTTTGAGATTTTTATATTCCGAAGAAAATTCAGAATAATAAAAAAGGATAGGATTAACGTTTCGAGAACTGGAATTTCTTACGCGCTTTCTTCTGTCCGAATTTCTTACGCTCAACCATTCTAGGGTCTCTTGTTAATAATCCTTCTGGCTTTAATATTAGTCTGTTTTCTGCATCAAGCTCACACATAGCGCGAGATAATGCTAAACGGATCGCTTCGGCTTGGCCTGTAATACCTCCACCGTAAACGTTTACTGTAATATCAAAGTTGCCATCATTGTTAGTCATAGCTAAAGGTTGGTTTACCTTATACTGCAATGTTGCAGTAGGAAAATAAACCGCCATGTCTTTTTTGTTCACCGTGATGTTCCCTTTTCCTTTGGCAACATACACACGAGCAACAGCCGTCTTTCTACGGCCAATTTTGTGAATTACTTCCATTAGTTAACTTTGTTTAAGTCTATTGCTTTTGGCTTTTGAGCTTCGTGTTTGTGCTCAGAACCAACAACAACATTTAAATTACGGAATAAATCTGCACCTAATTTGTTTTTAGGGAGCATTCCTTTTACTGATTTTTCTACGATTCTTGCAGGATCTTTTCCAAACAATTCATTCGCAGTTAAACTTCTTTGACCACCTGGATAACCTGTGTGACGAATGTACGTTTTGTCATTCCACTTGTTTCCTGATAAGTTGATCTTCTCTGCGTTGATAACAATAACGTTATCTCCACAATCAACATGTGGTGTGAAGTTAGGCTTGTGTTTACCTCTTAAAAGTATTGCTACTTTAGAAGCTAAACGACCTAGCGTTTGATTTTCAGCGTCAACTAAAACCCACTCTTTATTAACAGTAGCTTTGTTTGCTGAAATCGTTTTGTAGCTTAATGTGTCCACACTTATTAATATTAGTTGTCTGTACACGACAGACGGTTAAACTTTCTCTCTCGAAAAGAGTTTGCAAATTTACGATTAAATATTTGATTACCAAATCCTATTTATGCATAATTTTAAGTATTGTATAAATTAGTTTTGTTTTCCTATTCCCTTGGCGATTAAGGAATTCGTTAAATTTTTCTGAAACATCATGTTAGACTCTAACAATCTGTCTAATTTGAAGTCTTTACAACACGAACTCATCAATCAAATTAATGGGTATGTTCTTATTAATCAGAAACCTGAAAACACATTTTTAATTAAAGCAACCTATCGCTTTGTACTTTAAATTGAGATCAATGGCAATTAATCAAGTACACATCGACAAGGTAGTCCATCGTTTTTAGATGCTGTACCAGTAGAAGTTTCAGTACCTGAAGACACTTTTAAATAATTAGCTCGAGTATCATCATTGCTGTCTTCTGTGGAAGTAAAAAACCATACATTTTCTCCCATTCCTAAGAACCCACCAAAAATATCTCTATTTCCTGATGGAACAACAGAAAGTCCACTACTATTGGATGCATTGTCAGGGGAATTATTCCAACCCGTTGTAAATTTCATAGCCTCACCAGCAATAGAAGCTCCTCCAAGATTGTTTACAAGGGTATTCCACTCATTAGAAGATGCTACATGCCATCCTTCAGGGCATAATTGTTCTGTTTCTATGGCAAACCAATTGTAGAGTTTTCCATGAGCAACCCCAAGTGTAATATCATTATTGTAATAGGACCAAGCACCTTCAGTAGTATTGACCCATTCTGTTTGATCTGTAATGTTTGGTATCATAGAGCCGTCATTATATTTAGAAACGTCTAAATTCTGAACAGTCCAACATTGTCCATCAATATTAACAGTGCTATAGGTATTGCCATCTACATCAACAATGGAGTCACCACAAGACCAGGCATTTGTAGTATTATTGTCGTCACTATCACTACATGAAAATAAAGCTAAAGTAGCCATAAAAATGATTGTGAAATATACGGTTTGAGTTTTCATAGTGTGGGGATTTTAAGTTTTAATATTTGCTAAATATAAAAAAAATGATAACTCATGTATTAATAAGCAGGTTATATTTAGGTATTACATCTTTAAATGGTAAGATATAATCACTTAATAGCTGTCTGCACTTCGGCATTTAACCTTTTGTAGTTAGTTTTTTGAAAGACAAAGACTAACTACTAACAGTAGCACGCTGAAGCCTATCATTAATCGATGTTCCTAATCCAACATCAGGACAACGTTCAGCAATGATGATGTCTAAATCTTGCTTGTCTAATTGGTGTAAAGCATCATAAAGTTTTGACGCAGCTTCTGATAAATCGTTAGCTTCAGATAATACAATTTGAAATGTAATCGCATCGTGTTTATGAGCGTTCTGAAATGCTAAAACACCAATACGTTTATCTTGATGTAATTCAATAGCTTCGGAAATATCAGTCGTCAAGATGGTTAAGGTTGAAGGTGCATAATGTCTGTCAAGCATACCAGGTGCATCTGGCGCAATCTCTTTCTTATTTTTAATGTCAACAGGACCAACAATCGCTTCAATGGCTTCAATGGAAGTGGATCCTAAACGATAGATAACGGGCTCATCGCCTTCAAAACCAATAATTGTAGATTCAATACCGCGTTGACAAGGGCCACCATCTAAAACCATTTGAATTTTTTCTTTGAAATAGTCGTCGACGTGTTGTGCAGTCGTCGGACTGATACTTCCAAACGGATTGGCGCTTGGTGCAGCCAACGGAAAATCTAAAGCTTCCAGTAATTCTAATGTGGTTGGGTGATTTGGCACGCGAACAGCAACCGTATCTTTTCCAGCAGTGATCAAATCAGGGATTCTGGAATTCTTCTTTAGAACCAAAGTCAGAGGTCCAGGCCAAAACGCATCAGCAAGTTGTGTTGCTTTTTCAGGAACATAACTCACAATATTTTCTAACGCTTCAACAGATGGGATATGTACAATCAACGGATTAAAAAACGGACGTTGTTTCGTCTCAAATATACATTTGATCGCTTTTTCAGAATAGATATTTCCTGCTAATCCATAGACCGTTTCGGTTGGAATAGCGACCAATTCTTCCGCAGTTAATAAGTCGGCAGCTTTTGATATGTCTTTTGAAATGATACTCATATAAGGTTACAATGTGCAATATTACTTCAAAAAATTAATATAAGTCATATGTTGATATCTCTGATATTGCTAGAAGCACAGCAATTTTAGTTACTTTTGCAAAGGTATGAGTGAATTAAGACTTTCAGATTGGTTGCCTACTACGAATAAAGAGGTTAAAATTCGTGGATGGGATGCGCTAGATGTTATTTTGTTTAGTGGTGATGCCTATGTAGATCATCCAACCTTTGGTCCTGCCGTTATCGGACGACTACTTGAAAGTATGGGATTACGTGTGGCTATTGTTCCGCAACCTAATGTGAATGACAATCTTCAGGATTTTGTAAAACTTGGTGCACCAAAATTATTTTTCGGTGTGACTGGAGGCTGTATGGATCCTATGATTAGCAATTATAACGCTAATAAAAAGCGTCGTGATAAAGATGCGTATACACCAAATGGTGATATCGGATTTCGACCTGATTATGCTACTACAGTATATTCCAATATTTTAAAAGACAAATGGCCTGATGTGCCTGTGCTGCTGGGTGGAATTGAAGCCTCATTACGTCGTGTGACGCATTACGATTATTGGAGTGACAAATTAATGCCTACCATTTTAGAAAGCTCGAAAGCCGATTTGTTAGTGTATGGTATGGGAGAACAGCCTTTAAGAGAGGTTGTTCGTTTAATGCAGAAAGGGGTACCGTTTTCGAGCATTACTACAGTGAAGCAAACTGCTGTGCTTTTAGATAGAGATGCTAAAATTCCGAAGAATAGTAATTGGGATGATGTGGAAATTGCATCACATGAAGTGTGCTTAAAAGACAAGAAAAAATACGCGTCTAACTTTAAAATCATTGAGCAGGAATCTAATAAATTGGCAGCGCGACGTATTTTTCAAAACGTTGGAGATAGAACCTTGATGATTAACCCGCCGTATCCAACCATGACTGAGAAAGAAATTGATGCCTCTTTCGATTTACCTTACACACGATTACCACATCCAAAATATAACAAGCGTGGACCAATTCCTGCTTATGAAATGATTAAGACTTCTATCAACATTCATCGTGGATGTTTTGGAGGTTGTAGTTTTTGTACTATTTCGGCACATCAAGGAAAATTTATAGCAAGTCGTAGTAAAGAATCGATATTAAAAGAAGTTGATAAAGTGGCGAATATGCCAGATTTTAAAGGCTATTTATCTGACATTGGTGGACCAAGTGCTAACATGTATCAAATGAAAGGGAAAGTCCAATCTATTTGCGACAAGTGTGTGGCGCCTAGTTGTATTTCGCCAGTGATTTGTAGTAATCTAGATACGTCGCACAAACCCTTAACCGAATTGTATCAGGCTGTTGATAGTCATCCGAAAGTCAAGAAATCCTTTATTGGTTCTGGAATTCGTCATGACATGCTCGTGCCCGAATTTAATAAAAATGCAGATCCAAAAGAATTAGATGATTACACCGAAGAAGTGATGACCAAGCATGTGTCTGGGCGACTCAAAGTAGCGCCAGAACATACGAGTGATCCTGTATTGAAACTTATGCGGAAACCATCGTTTTCGTATTTCCATAAATTTAAAGAGCGCTTTGACCGAATTAATATTAAGAAAGGCTTAAAACTACAATTGATACCTTATTTTATTTCCAATCATCCAGCCTGTGAAGTGGAAGATATGGCCAATCTCGCTGCCGAAACCAAAGATATGGGCTTTCAGTTAGAGCAGGTACAAGGGTTTACACCAACACCTATGACGGTTGCGACGGTGATTTATTACAGTGGCTATCATCCATATACTTTAAAAAAGGTCAATACGCCAAAAACACGTAAAGAAAAAGATGAGCAACATCGTTTTTTCTTCTGGTATAAAAATGAAAACAAGGCCTGGATTAAAAAGACCTTAAATAAACTCGGTCGTCAAGATCTGTTGGATGTTTTATTACCTAAGAAAGACGAAAAGTGGCGCAAGAACAAACCGAAAGGTGAAGCTAAAAACACCTTTAATGATGCGGTGCCTTTTAATCAGCGGAAGACTAAGGTGACGTTTAAGAAGGGGAAGAATAAAAAAAGACGATAATTATTTTAATTAATTTTCTAAAACTTTTACAAATTCTCCAATGACTCTCATTTCTTTACTGTTTTCTTTATCAAGAATTATACTTTCAAAACTTTTATCATAAGAGTTAGGTTTCAACATTATAGAATTATGCTGATAGCCTTCTTCTGTTACAGTTTTATCACTTACATATGTTTTCACAGTAAATGCTGAATTGAAATCTGGGTCATAAGTATCTCTGTTTTCTATGAGAAGAATTTTACCGCTACGAGAACCTGCATAATACTTTTTGAATATACAAATTGAATTATTGGGAATTACCTTATTCATTGATTCGCCAATTACTTTACAAGCAAAATAATCGTCATTAGCATATCTTTCAGGAACATTTATTAGCTCATATTCTTTTTCATCTTGCATTTCACTGAAGCTTCCAGCAGCTGCGTAAAAGTCGTATAAAGGAATTCTGAATTTAGTTGTTTCTTCAACATTCTCTGTTAATTGTATTTCAGACTTAAGATTTATTTGAGGTAGTTTTTCTCTATTAACAGCAGTTATATAATTATATAAATCATCTTTAACCGGTTGTTCTAATTGAAATTTAAAATGAACGACTGGTTTGCCAGACTCAGGCATTTCTGCTTCTTGGATTGAATTTTTTATTATTGATGCGTCACCCATGTAATAAAAGTCTGTACCTTCAGCATCTTCTTTTTTTACAAAAAGTAATATGCGTTTAGAATTAATTACATTTTGAATCTCAGGACTATTTAATTTTCTATTAGACCTAGATTCCCAGGCAAAAATTGAAGGTGAAATAAAATGGTCGTTGTATTTAATAGTATCATCAATGTCATCTGACTTATGATAAGTTACAAAACAGGGAGTTACTTCATTTCTGGTTCTGTAACCGTAAACTGTGCTGCTGATATCATTCTCCCAGTTCAATAATCTACAAACATCTTTTCGACTATATTTATTAAAAAGCAATAGGCCGTCTTTATAATTTTTTTTGTTAAAAGTACTGTCGAAGGTATATATTGAATAATTTATTGAATCAAGTAGAAAATCTTTGAAGATATCATTTTCAAGTAATTTTATAAATTCATGATGGAATTTGAAAGAATTATTTTCCAAGTAGATAACTTTCTTTTCCTTTCTAATAAAACTAAAATTAATATTAGAAATACTAGATTCTATAGTTTCTGTACTTGGAGTGTAATTATACTTTTTAAAAATTAATTCATTAAGTTGAGAAATGCTTAATTCATTATCGCTTAATAATTCCTTTAAAATTAAACTTTCTTCGATTCTTTTAGAATTGTTTATTTCCATTGAAAAAAGTTCTAATAAACTTGATAAATTTTTATCTAAAACTTTATCAAAAGTATTATCAACTTTATTAATAAAATTAAAATAAGACTTTGAATAATCAACGAATGAGAATGGGTCTCTTGCATTATTTTTAACAAAATCCATCATCATTGGTATTCGACCAAGTCTACTCTTTAAATTATTATAGTCAATCTTTAGGTCTGTAAGCAATTGCATGTTAGCAGAATCAATTGAAGTGTATATTCTTTCTTTTGTAATTTCATCAAAGTTAATAGTGGATTCGCCGGGTATCATGCTACTGCCTTCAGAAATTAACTTTCTTATTTTGTCCTTATTGAAGGAAGTATCTCCATATAAGGCAATAGGAATCAGATAATTGTTTTTGTAATTACCAATAAAATCAATGACTGTTAAATAGTGTTTTTCATTAGTTTTTCTCAATCCTCTTCCTAATTGCTGAATGAAAATAATAGCAGATTGTGTTGGACGTATCATTACAACTTGATTAATTTTAGGAATATCTATTCCTTCATTAAATATATCAACAGTAAATATGTAGTCTAATTTTATTGATAAGTTGTTACTCTCTAATTTTTCAATGGCTAATGCTCTTTCTTCTTCTGAACTGTCTCCAGTCAAAGCAACAGTATTGTAACCTCTTTGATTAAATTTATCAGATAATTCTTTTGCTTCTGCTTTTTTTGAACAAAAAATCAAACCTCTGGTTATCCCATTATCGGAACCATAAAATTCAATTTTTTCAATGATTTTTTTTACTCTTTCGTCAGCAGTTAATAACCTAAAGTCAGATTCATTTTCAAGTATTTCATCATTAACAGATAAATCTGTAACACCATAGTAGTGAAAAGGAATAAGCATGTCTTCTTCCATAGCTTTACTTAATCTAATTTCATAAGCTATGTTGTGGTCAAATAGGCTATAAATATCATTTCCATCAGTTCTGTCAGGTGTTGCAGTCATGCCAAGAAGAAACTTTGGTTGGAAATAATCTATTAATCGAATGTATGATTCAGCTCCAGAGCGATGAGATTCATCGATAATGATATAGTCAAAACAAGCTCTGTCAAATTGTTTTAAATGAGTTGATTTAGATATTGTTTGAACGGTAGAAAAAACAAAGTCACAATCTAATTCTCTTTTGTTACCAGAGTACAAACCCATTGTTTTTGTGTTACCAAAAATTATTTGGAACGTCTCCATTGCTTTTTTTGCAATGTTTAATCTATGGACTACAAATAAAAGTTTTTTAGGATTAAATGCTTTTGCATCAAAAGCGGCTAAAAATGTTTTTCCTGTACCTGTTGCAGAAATTATTAAAGCTTTGTTATTATTTACCCTTATTACCTCTAAGTTTTTCAATGCTTCACTTTGCATTGAGTTAGGAGTTATTTCTAAAGGAAGCTCTTCAGATAATTCTTCCTGACTTTTTCTGTAAACGAGATATTGCTTTTTATAAACTTCTTCATATTTTTTTATGTAAGCTTCATTTACAATTTCTCCAACACTAAAATCACTCTCAAATTCATTGATTACTTTATTTACAATCGAACTAGAGTTTCTAGCCGAAACTTTCATGTTCCATTCTTTATTTGTCGATAATGCTGATGAGGTTAAATTACTACTTCCAACAATTAAATTATAATATTCAGAATGTTTAAAAATGTAACCTTTAGAATGTGAATTTTCTTTTGTTATTATTTTTAATTCAATGTTTTTGAATTGTGATAATCTTTTTAAAGCTTCAGGCTGTGTAAAATTAAGATATTGGGAAACAAGAATTTTACCTTTTATTCCATTTTCGTCAAGACTTTTGAAAGTATTTATTAAAGTAGCTACACCATTTGTGGTAACAAAAGCAACAGATATGTAAAAGCTTTCACAGGTTTCTAATTCCTTTATAATTGTGGATAGTACTTTTTTTCTTGGTATTTTCCTATTAACAAGTAATTCAGGTTGAAATAGAGAATCTGATTCTAATGACTTATCAACGAATCCTGTTAGTATACTATCTTTAAAATTATCGTTAAACGATTTCTCCATCCTCAATTAATCTATTTACTATTGGAATATCTGCCTCAGCCCAATCAAGTTTACTTAAGTCCTTTATTGTTAGCCATTCAGACGATATGTGTTCATTTAATTGAATGTCTTTAGTTTTAGCATAACATTTAAAGCAATGCATAGTTAATTCAAAGTCAGGATACCTATGAACAACTGTTAGAAATAAATCGCCAATTGCAGTAGGAACAAAATTCAGCTCTTCAATTAATTCTCTTTTTAAAGCATCTTTTTTAGATTCTTCTTTTTCAATCTTACCTCCTGGGAATTCGAATTTTTCCGAAATATATGTCAACTTGTTTTTAGGTCTTTGAACACATAAAATTTCATTTCCAAAATATATTATTCCAGCAACAACTTCTATTTTTTTCATAATCGAAATCTTAATGCGCCTCCAACCAGTTATCACCAATATCTAAATCGACATCTAGAGGGACTTCTAGTTTATAGGCATTTTCCATTTCCGTTTTGATAAGCGATTTCATGGTTTCTAGTTCTGGTTTATAGATATCAAATACCAATTCATCATGCACTTGTAACAGCATTTTTGATTTGTAATTGCCTTCCTGTAGCTTATCATAAATCTTAATCATGGCAATTTTAATGATATCAGCTGCGCTACCTTGTATTGGTGCATTGACCGCATTTCGCTCGGCAGCGCCTCTAACCACTGCATTACGAGAATTGATATCTTTTAAATAACGTCGTCGTCCTAAAACGGTTTGTACATAACCGTTATCTCTGGCAAAATCGACTTGCTCATGAATGTAACTGCGCAATTTCGGATAGGTGGCATAATAGGTGTCAATAAGCTCTTTGGATTCAGAACGTGATAAGTTGGTTTGGTTGCTTAATCCAAATGCAGATACACCATAGATGATTCCGAAGTTAACCGTTTTGGCATTACTACGTTGCTCACGAGTGACTTCAGAAATAGGAACATTAAAGACTTTAGAAGCAGTAGAGGCGTGAATATCTTCACCATTCTTAAAGGCTTCAATCATGGTTTCTTCTTTACTCAATGCTGCTATAATACGCAGTTCTATTTGTGAATAATCGGCAGCGAGTAAAGTGTAGTCGTCGTTTCTCGGCACAAAGGCTTTACGCACTTGTCGTCCACGCTCAGTACGAATTGGAATGTTCTGCAAATTCGGATTATTACTACTGAGTCGTCCTGTAGCTGCAACGGTTTGCATATAATCGGTATGCACACGTCCTGTAGATTCATCGACCTGTTGAGGTAAAGCATCTACATAAGTACTCTTCAGTTTTGCTAGTCCGCGATATTCCAAAATATTACGAATAATCTCATGGTCTTTTGCTAAATAGCTTAAGACATCTTCCGAAGTAGAGTATTGACCAGTTTTTGTCTTTTTGGGTTTGTCTACCAATTTCATTTTTTCAAACAAAATGATTCCCATTTGTTTCGGTGAAGCAATATTGAATTCTTCACCTGCAGCTTCGTAGATTTTTTGTTCAAGACTAGCAATGTCTGAATTGAGCTGTTCAGATAAGGAATTTAAAAAGTCTTTATCCAAATTGATACCTTCTAATTCCATGGCTGCTAATACACGAAGCAGTGGGATTTCAATCTCGTCAAATAATTTTTTGGTATTGGCTTCTCCGAGTTCCTTTTCGAAATGTTCTTTTAATTGAAGCGTGATGTCTGCATCTTCAACAGCATATTCAGTTTGTTTCTCGAGTGGAACGTCGCGCATGGAGAGCTGATTCTTTCCTTTTTTACCAATCAATTCCGTAATAGAAATTGGTGTATAGTTCAAATAGGTTTCTGCCAACACATCCATATTATGTCGCATGTCTGGATTAATCAAATAATGCGCTAACATGGTATCAAAAAGTTTGCCTTTGACCTCAACATTGTATTTAGCAAGAACTTTAATATCGTATTTTAAATTCTGACCGATTTTTTCAATGGCTTCATTTTCAAAGAATGGACGTAAGACTTCAATAAGCTCTTGTGCTTCGTTTTTATCTTGCGGAAATGGGATGTAAAAGCCTTTGCCAGCTTCCCATGAAAACGCTATGCCAACGAGTTCAGCGGTTAACGGATTTAATCCAGTGGTTTCCGTATCGAAACATACCGACGTTTGATGCATTAGGTTCTTGACAAACAATTTTGTGGCCATTCCGGAAGCCACACTTTGATAAAAGTGCGATGTGGTTTCGGCCGTTTTTCTAGTATATTCTGAAACGGTTTCAGAAGCATCTGAAGGGTCGCCTCCAAAAAGCGAGAATTGTCCAGCTCCAGCTGATTTAGCATCCTTAGCTTTAGCGCTGGATGTTTTTTGTTCTTTTGGTGTCGGTTTATTGTTATTATTAGCTGTCGCTTCAGGTGTTTCAGTTTCCGAAGGGAATGCTTTTAAGAAGTTATCAGTGAGTCGTCTAAATTCTAATTCCTGAAAGATCTCCTTTACTTTTTCTACATCTGGATGGTTTAATTCAAAATCGGTGGCATCAAACGTTACAGGCACATCCAACATGATCTTGGCTAACTTTTTAGACAATCGTCCAAGATCGGCATTGGCTTCTACTTTTTCTTTCATTTTACCTTTGAGCTGGTCTGTATTGGCAAGCAAACCTTCCATACTACCAAATTGCTTAATGAATTTTTTAGCTGTTTTTTCACCTACGCCTGGAAGTCCTGGAATATTATCTGAAGCATCTCCCATCATGCCTAAAAAGTCAATGACCTGATCAGGTGTTTCGACTTCGAATTTTTTCTGAACTTCAGGAATTCCCCAGGTTTCATAGCCACCACCAAAGACAGGTCTGTATATGAAAATATTATCAGTTACCAGTTGTGCAAAATCCTTATCAGGAGTTACCATGTAGGTCTTGTAACCTTCTTTTTCTGCCTGACGAGACAATGTCCCAATAACATCGTCGGCCTCATAACCTTCCTTTACCATAATAGGAATATGCATGGCTTTTAGAATATTGTAGATGTGCGGAATGGCTGTTCTAATCCCTTCAGGAGTTTCATCGCGATTGGCTTTATACGCTTCAAATAGTTCCACACGATCTGCACTTCCGCCTTTATCAAAACAAACGGCTAAATGATCAGGACGTTCACGTTTTATGACATCCAATAAAGAATTCATAAAGCCCATGATGGCTGAAGTGTCTTCGCCTTTGGAGTTAATTCTAGGGTTTTTTATAAAGGCATAATATCCACGAAAGATAAGAGCATAAGCATCTACGAGGAATAAACGTTTTTGGTCTGACATTGTTATCAAATTTTGAAGTTTATAAAACTACAAAACTTAAGACTTCAAACGAAGTATAAGCGCTTTAAAAAATTAACAAAAAAGAAAAGCCGCTCCCCACGAACGGCTTTTCTACTCAAAAACATAGTTATTACTAAATTTAACTATACTATAAATGTGATACCATATTTGCCACATATTTCGGCTACTTTGTTAAAATCTGGAGGGCCTTGAGGCAATTTGTGAAGCTCATTAAACATAAACTCTATTCCAGCAGGAAAGGCAGTAGTTATCATTTGTGCTTTTTCAACACCTACGACTTTCCATGAATGTGGTATGTTTTTAGGAGCAAAGGCTGTGTCGCCAGCTTCTAAAACAGTGATTTTATTATCTATCATTAGTTCAATTTGTCCTTTTATAACTCTAAAAATTTCATCCTCTTTCGTATGAACATGAGGTGGTATTCCAACACCTGGTTCTACGTTATCTACCCATTCTACAATTTGATTATTGGTGTCACTTCCAACTAACTTATGCGTTTGTATATCACCAATTACATTGAGTAATTTCCCGTCATTTTTTCTAATAATCTTTGGTTTTAAATCTTTTAAAAATGTTGTTATAGTTCTGGCAAATGTGTTTTGCGGTATTAATGATAAGATCCCTAATCCGGTTAATGATTTAATAAAATGTTGTCTCTTCATAATTTTAAAATTTTAATGTGCTTACAAGGCTAATTTTTGGTTTACTTTTTTCAGTTCTTGAATAGAAAGTCAATACCAACTTTTCTACTCAAAGCATAGTTAGCACTAAATTTGACTAGTTATCTAATGCGTTCAACTTCGAAGGACGTTCTTGTATTATTACTAGTTATGGTCATGGCGCCATTGACAAAGACATAAATTTCAACGTAATCATTTGCAGAGAGCTCTTGGATTGAACTCACTGATAGATTGAGTATTCCAGAGCCACTATGATTTTCTTGAGTAGTTTTAACGATTACTCCATTGACTCGTATTTGAATTCCAAAAACAGAGGTCGATGTATTTGTTAAATCACATAGGCTTGCATCTATTCTGTAGTATCCTGCTTGAGTTACTTCGAAACGATCAAGTGTTGTATTGAAATTGGAGTTGGTGTCAAATTCTACAGTATCAAAGTTTACTTTATTACTTGCACCTATTATTGCTGGTACCTGATCTGCCGACATACGTATTTTCGCAAGCGCAAAATTATTCACATTAAAAGAGAGGTTTGAAAGGTCTACCGTTTGAACAGGTTGACCATCGTCTTCTATTGAAATTCCAATGGTATCACCAATAAGTCCGAAAGTGTCTACTGTTTGATCGTCAGTTCCTATTCCATCGCCTACACTATTTTGAAACGTTATATTTCCAGCGCCATCGGTTGTCATAACTTGGCCAGACGTTCCATCTAATATAGGTAAGACATAACCTGATAGTATTGGATTTCCTATTTGAAGTTCGCCATTAACACGTAACATGTTACCAATAGTTGTATTATCGGAACCGAAATCGCCATAGATTAATGCATTATCTTCATTTGCATCTGAATTTTCAATAAAAAGCTTGTTATTAACAACAGCTTGATTAAAACCTGAATTTGCTCCCAAAAACACGTTGCCTGTACCTCTAGCTTGCCAACCAGCATAAAATCCTACAGCTGTATTATTATCTCCTGTATCATTTGCTAACAATGCATTTCTCCCAATAGCCGTATTATTTATGCCAGTAGTATTGCCACCTGCACTTAGATAACCAATGGCTGTATTGCTATTCGCAATATTTGCTGAAAGACTTCCCCAACCAACAGCCACGTTTAAAGTGCCTGAAATATTTGAGGTTAGTGCGTCATAACCAATACCTACATTAAAATTATTAGAGCTGTCATCTGAAGCACCAGCATTCAAGCCAAAGAAAATTGAAGAACCATCGTCTGTTCCATCACTATCTGATTTAGCATCTATTAAATCGTCAATTTTTTCGACTCCTGTTGGAATAGAAGTAAAACTTAGTTGTCCGAAACCATCTGTAGTGATGACTTGATTTGTTGATCCATCTTGTGTTGGCATGACATAGCGATCAATACCTTCGGTTCCAAAAGAGACACGGCCTCTGAAGTAAGCAGCAAAACCAGATACGTTTCTTACGTCACTAAATATGCCATAGTGAGTTCCTCCAGCAGTACTACTAATATCTACAAAATAACCGTATTTATTACCAGACCCTAAACCTGCGAGTTCGGTTCTAACACCATAATGTTGACTATTTCCATTAGATCTTATATTATTATTAATGCCATGCACTGTGCCAGTAATACTCCAAGCAGCAGGCATGTTATTATCTAAGCCAAATACAGTGCCATTACCACCTTCAAATCGATTATACACCCCTTTCTTATTACCATTAGGAGCGCTTAAATCAAATTCATTATATAACCCTACTTTTTCTCCCGTACCATTATTAATAAAGAAATTTTCAAATCCGTAATGTGCTGCGTTATGAGTACCACTATTGATATTATAAAAGTTCGAAAAACGAATGGCGTTTGAAATAGTAGATTGGTTATAAATTCCATAGCCTATTTTTCCTGCATCACTTCCTGAATGTAAAAGCTCAAGACCTGTAAAGTTTGAACTTAAATCACTTGTTACTCTAAGGCTTGAGGTATTTGTAGCACTAACACTCCCAATTTGGACTTGGCCAAGGGTGTAAATATTGTCGGTAATGTTATTTGCTGGTGCTCCTGTTCCAGATCCTAGCCAATCTGTATCTTGAATTCCTTGAATGTTTACCCAAGATGTCGTTCCATTATTCCAATAATAAAAGCCTTTTGCAGGAACTCCATTTCCTGTAACAAATACCATCATTCCATCTTGATCTGTTCCAGGATTTGTGCTTGGGAAATTATCTATTTTCGGAATCAGTAAACCGTCTGTATTTGAAGGGTTAGTCATATCACTTGAAGCGACATCTAGACTAGCCTTAGGTTCGGTTGTCCCTATACCTACTTGAGCTGACACCCAATGTATAGCAAAAGAAAATATAATCACAAATAGTAATTTAGTCTTCATTTTTATAGTTTTTGAGAGTTTAAATGTTCAGATTCTTCAAATCATTATGTTAGGGTTTAATGTTTAATAATAGTTTTCGTTATTTGAGTATCTTCTGTACTTATCTTTAGGATATACATACCATTAGGTAAATTATTAACAGGGATTGTACTTTTCATTGAGAACGAAAGTACTTTCTTCCCCAAGACATCATAGAGGTCGATACTTGTAATCTGTTTTGAAGATTTAATTGAGATGTAGTCTTTAGCTGGATTTGGATACACAAGAATAGTATTACTCCCATTTTCAATTTCTGGACTGCTTAGCGTTTCCAAAGAAAAACTGTCTTGACCAGAAATGAGTCCGCCAAAATAATTTTGTGTTGAGGTATTATCAATATTAGCATTAAAGAAGCCATCAACAACGCCACCTAAACCAATGGCAATAGGATCTGTATTACTTAAAATTTCTAAAAGACCAGAATCAGGCATATTTGTTAATTCAAAACTTAGGAGTGTAATGCTCGAACCATCGGCATGTGAGAGTATGGTTTGACCTGGAGGTAAATTCATAGCAAATGCATCACGAGAACCATCACCTAATCCAAGACCAGACAATTGGGCTGCAGAGACTTCGGTTAGTGACCATGGACGGCCATTAAAGCTTGTAAGGTTGCTAATATTAACGTCACCAGCAGGTAGCATAAGTGCAAAACCTACATCGGAAATATCTACATTGCTTGCATTAAAATTTGGAACTGCTATGACAGAAAAACTATATCCGCCATCATGCACCAAACCAAATTGATAGTTCTGAGACCAGGTAAGTGATGAGAACATTAAAAATAAAAGAAAAGTGTAAATATGTTTCATAGTATACATGAGATTTAATTATTTGGAAGTTGTTCGGTTATTATAAATGTGGATAAGCCAAGAAAGTTTCCTGGATGACTAAGTATGTTGTCTTTAATTGGGTTACTGTCATTTGGAGCTCCTGAAAATCGAGCTGTACCATTAAGGTCAATATCACCATTGAGGTATCCTGAGGAAGAAAAGGTGATAAAATTTAAAACATTCAGAGGATCAGACAGAATAGAATCTTTAATGGCGTTGGTATCGTTATTAGACCCTGAGAATTTTAAAGATTTATCGCTATTCACATCACCAGTCCATAGTGCCATTTTACCATTCCCTAAAGACACTCTTGCGTTTGAACCGTAGGTGTTAAAATTACTGCTGATGAAATTGGCGTCTCTGGTCTCTTGAGATAGAAATGTTGAACTTGCTGTCATGACGCCTAAGTGGTTGCGATGCCTTATCGCAACATAATATTCTCCTGGAGTAAACGGAATCACTAAATCAGAGACCCCATCGATATCTACCACATCACCATCACGTTGTAATAAAGCTGATTTTGAACTATCAATACTACTTGCGTCACTAAAGTTGCGAAGTTCTACAAATACCCAATCTACAATATCATCATTACTAAGTCCGTTGCCATTGCTTCCGCCAGTGTTAAAAACATCTGCCTGACAAGTTGTGCCATCACCATAAGGCGAAGTGGTTGGTAAATAATTGTTGATACGAAGATTATCTCGCATCAGATTGTTTTCTCCAGGGTTAGGATTAAAAGTAGCACCTTGTAAAATGACATTAATGGCCAATTTTATTCTTGGGAAGTCATCTAGAATAACTGGGTCTGCAATATTCGTGTCAAATCCATCACCCGCACCTCCTTGATATAGGATAGATAAATCTGTATTGTTAAGTGTTGTTTGAGCAAGACTTGAAAATGCAAACCCATCACCAGCACCTCCATTATATGCTACAGATAAATCTGTATTGTTAAGTGTTGTTTGAGCAAGACTTGAAAATGCAAACCCATCACCACCGCCTCCGTTATAAGCTACGGATAAATCTGTGTTGGTTAAGGTGGTTTGGGCTGTCCCATCATAGGCAAATCCATCACCAGCACCTCCATTGTATTGTGCGGTAGCTTTTAAGGAAAAAATAAAAATGAGTATGACTGCAATTTTTTTCATAGACATTTTTTAATCTGCTGTACGAACACCACGTCCTCCAATATAGTTTTGTCTTACATTAACGCCTCCACCAAATCCACCACCTCTAGTTCTATCAGCTATAAGCAATAAATTGGCATCATCAATCCAACTCCCTCCTCTAATGGCATAAATCAATAAATTAACAAATGTTCCAGGACCATAATCACCTATAATGCCATTACCGTGGATTCCTTGATATCCTCTTTCATTTGGTGAGCCCACAGATATAACCCGTTCTGCTAAATTGCCCGACAATTCCATAACTCCATAATAACTTGCTCCTGCTTTTTCTCTTGTTCCGGTTGTGCCATAAGAGAACATGCCACAGCGAACTGGTCGCGGATACAAAGTGTTGGTTAAATTATAATTTGCTCTTCCTAGATTTGCGGCAGATCCTGAACTTATGTATTCAAGGCCTGTGTCGGGTGACCAAAGATTGTAAGGGGTATCAAGAATAAACTCTGTTCCCCAGGCATACACTCCTGCTACAGGCGTACCTGGACCTCTGGCTACTTTTTCATATTCTAATTCTGTCATAGGGCGCAATGCAGCCCAATGCAAGTATCCAGTAACATCAGTGCCTGATAAAAAACTACAAGCTCTATCAGGAGTTAAAGTTGTCATTTCGTTACCTGGACCATCCCATGCAATGGTATTGCCATCAACCTCATCGTCGGTATCCTTACCATAATTATTTGTAATGTCCCTATCTTCCTGTTGCTCAATGTTTAGTGTGTTAAAAAATGCAGCATATTGTTCTTCGGATATTTCATATTTCATACAATAAAAAGCATTATAGCCTTTTGGAAAAGCATCAGGAACAGGACCTAGCCCGTCACCTGCATAAGAACTATTGTTATCGTAATTAAGCTGTGAAAAACTGGTATTGCCAATCGCTATCTCTGCTTCTGATGCAACTAAATATTCACTGTAGGCTGTATTGCCTTTTTTAAAAGCATCTGTTTCAGGTCCTGAGCCACCATTACCTATATAAAAAGCGCCTTGTGGCACGTAGACCATTTCTATGGCAAAAACCTTTACCTCTATGACATCGTTTATGGTAACACCATCGGTTTGATAATTCCAGGCTAATTGAGCATTGTCTATTATTGTATTACCACTTCCCACGTCAGATTTGTAAAAGAAAGCTCCTTTACCATCACTACTCACATCAAATACGGCTATGGAACTCCAGACATCGGTATTTGTAGGATCTAAGGTGGCATGTAGCCAGGGTCCTCCATTGGCTCTATATTTTACAAAGACCCAAGCAGCATCCCAATTACTTGGCCCTGTATCTAAACGCCAGGAATGATTCCAGCTAATATCACACTGAACATGTACCCAACCTTCAGATTCATTAAAGTTTTCAAGGCTTACATCGTTTACGGATATACCACTGGCATATATAGTTTCTATAGCTATGAGACTACAAAGCAATAATATTAATTTTCGTGACATAATTATTTTGGGTTTAAAACTGTTTTACAAGAATTCAAAACTATAAACCGGTACTAATATGAAGAGGGAGTATTTTGTCAAAAGCAAGGAGTATTTTGTCAAGATGAAGAAAAATGACAAGTAGTATTTGTTCAAAATACAAATAAGAATATGAAAATCAGTTAATTACGAAATTCAGAAGGGCTTTGTTCAAATGCTTCTTTAAAAGTCTTACTAAACCAATTAGGATCGTTAAATCCTATCGCATAAGCAATTTCTGAAATGGATAAATCTGTAGTTTTTAATAATTCTTTTCCTTTTTCGAGACGTACTTTTCGAATAAAAATTGCAGTACTAGAATTTGATATAGCTTTCAGTTTTCGGTACAATTGCGAATCGCTCATCGCCAAGGTTTTTGCTAATTGTGTTGCATTAAATGACGAGTCTTCAATATGTTCGTGGATAATTGCAATGACCTTATTCAAAAATACCATATTCTTATCGGGTACTTCTTGAGCGGTTCTATTTTTAATGTTATCAATTGCGTATGATTTTTGTAAACGTTCACGCTTTGAAATTAGCATTTGCATACGCAATAGTAATTCTTGTTTTTCAAATGGTTTGGTCAAATAAGCATCTGCACCACTGAATATGCCTTCCATTTTATCATCATGTGTAGCTTTTGAAGTGAGCATGATAATTGGAATATGATTAGTGGTCAACTGCGATTGGAGTTTTTGAGTCAATTCAAATCCGTCCATTACAGGCATCATGACATCAGTTATGATGATATCTGGAATGAGTTGTTGTGCCTTTCCAAAACCCTCTAAGCCATTTTTAGCAAAAGATACTGAATACTGAGGCTGAAGGCAGGATGCGATATAGCGAGCCATATCTCTATTATCTTCTACAATAAGTACAGAGTTGGTATCCTCTTGTGTAATGACATCGTCTGTTTCAGGAACAAAAGCACTACTGGTTTTAATATGGTGTTCTAAAAACTCAAGAGAGGTTTGTTCAGCAGAATTTGTGATAGGAAGCTTAATAGTGAAGGTGGTTCCTTTATTAACTTTAGATGTTACAGTAATTGTTCCATTTAATACATTTACTAATTCTTTAGTGAGTGCTAAACCAATACCAGTGCCTTGTGATACTTTATGACCTTGATTTTCTACCTGAAAAAAGCGATCAAAAATGTGAGGCAACTCTTCCTCAGAAATACCAACACCTTGATCTTCTATACTAATGAAAGCTGTATCTTTTTCTCTTTTCAGATGAATAGTGATAGTAGAGTTTTCCGAAGAGAATTTAATAGCGTTTGAAATGAGGTTTGAAATGATCTGACGTATTTTTTCAACATCAAAATCCATGAGCAATGCCTCTTCTTCTGATTCAAATTTTAGAGCTATGGATTTTTCATTTGTGATACCAGAGAAACTATTAATTAAATGTTTAACATAATTTACTATGTCATTTTGAATCATATTAATTGATAAACTCCCTTGTTCCAGTTTTGTAAGGTCTAACATTTGATTGACCAAATTCAGGAGATTATTACTGTTCTGTTCAATGGTTTGAAGCGACGTATTAATATCATCTTTATTAGAAAAACGTTCTTTTAAATTTCCGAGATATCCTAGAATTATAGTAAGCGGTGTTCTAAATTCGTGAGTGATATTAGTAATTAAACGAGATTTTAAATCATCTAAATCTTTGAGACGTTTTGATTCTTGCCCAGCAATTTGACGCTGCAAACTAATGGTATAAAACGCATAGACAATAGCAAGAAACAGAAGCAGGTAAATAAAATATGCCAAGTTACTTTTGTACCATGGTGGTATCACATTAATATCTAATTCTAAAGGTGGTTTCTGCCATAAGTTGTGTCTTGATTTACCTTGAATTTTTATGGTATGTCTACCTTTAGGTAAATCCAATAATGGAATTTCTCTTGAATCTGTTAAATTATTCCAATCGGTATTATTTAACGAATACACAAACTGATTATTTTTAGTTGGACGTAAATCTAAATCTGAAAAGGAGATATAGCATGGGAAATCTGTGTGATTGAGAGTGATTTCATCAGTTTTGGTAATACTCTGTTTAATTATCTCATAATTTATTGCTGGATTTACGACTCGATCTTTTATCCTTAACGATGTAAATGTGAGGTTTCCAGCTAAATCGAGTTGCGGTACTTTTCTTGGATTGAAAATATTGAATCCGTTAATTCCACCAACATAAATTTCATTGGTGTCTTGATTGTAAAAATGTGCACCAAGGTTAAATTCTGAACTTTGTACTCCATCACTTTGGTTATAGTTGGTAAATTGTTCAGTAATTTTATTAAATCTAAAAAGTCCACTGTTTGTTGTGAGCCATAAATCATTATCCTTATCTTCAGTAATGCTATAGACAAAAGTATTTGTAAGTCCGTCTTCTTTGCCATAACGGGTAAACGTTTCATCTTTTGAATTAAATTTATTAAAACCATCTTGTGTTGCCACCCATAAGACTTTATTAGCGTCATGCCATGTGTGCAACGTTGTATTACTGCTCAAACTTGTTGAATCGTTTTTGTCGTGAAAGTAACTTGTGAACTTGGGTTTTTGGTAATTAGAAGCTTCAAACTGTAGTTTATTTAAACCATCCTCAGAAGTAATCCAATAATTTAAATCCTTGTCTTGTGACATATTGTATGTGAAATCAGAACTAATGGAATGGGTATTAGTTTTATAGTGTTCAAAAGTTATGATGTTGTTCTTTATATCACCTGTAAATCGATTAACACCACCTCCATAAGTCATAATCCAGACAGTTCCTTTATGGTCAATAAATACACCACGAGTTGCATCAGAACTTAATGATTTAGGATTATTACTATCATGATAAAAGCTTATGACTTTTGGAGACTTAGGGTTAAAGTTATTAAGATCAATTATTGAAGCTCCTTTTATAGTACCTATCCATAAATAATTATTTTTGTCAACACTCATGCTTCTAATAACATTAAATGCTAAGGCCTGCTTAGTATTTTCTTTGGTAATGTATGTAACTTCACCATTAGGTTCAATACAATTGATGCCTTTTCGTGTACCAACAAAAAGGTAATCATCTTTTTTAGCGAATGATAAAATAAAGGCATTATTAAGTGCAATAGAGGACGTAGTATTAATATTTTTAAAAACAGGTTCGGTCAAGGTTACAACATCAAGATTATTGGTGCCAATCCAAAGTAAATTTCCATCAGTAAAGGTGTCATAAACACGATTAGAAGTTATAGAATTACTGTCGCTTTGTTCACCTTTATAGCTAACGATTTTCTGGAATTCAAGGTTGTCTTCATTAAAATAGTTTGCAACAAAAAGGCCATCATAGGTGCCAATGTAAAACGTATCATTGTGGATATTGATGGACGAAATATATAAACTTTCATATCTCTCATTTTTTTCTTCTAATAGTATTTTAGAAAGTTGTTTTTTGTTAGTGTTAAAGACAAATAAACCATTTGAAGTGCCTAACCAAATATTATCATTATACACAAAAAGCGTGTTAATACTCCGAACGGAATTATCTAGTTCAATTTCAGTGAATGTTATGTGATCGCTCAAAACACTTCTAGAGATAAATAGGCGTCCATCTTGTGTGCTTACGTACAAAATATCATTTTGAACAAAAGTCTTGTTAAACTTCAACTTTTCACCATTGATTTCAGTAATTTTTCGATAAGAATAATTCTCTCCTTTCTTATCAAAAACAACAATGCTTTCGTTTAATATAGTTGCTATGATAGTTCCCGTTGAAGTCTTGAATAAGCTGCTGCAATTTCCTGTCCTAATGGCTGTTGATTTAAAGCTATTAATCTGAGAATCATAAATAGAAATGCCATTGTCATTGGTGCCAATCCAAATGTTACCATCATTATCTTCTGTAAGTGTATTTATAAAATTACCAGAGATGGTTAAGCTGTCTTTTTTTTGATTTTTGTATACTGTAAATGAAGTGCCATCAAATCTGTTTAAACCATCTTGTGTACCCAGCCATAGAAAACCGTTGGAATCTTTTAATATGGTTCTTACAGTTTCTTGAGACAATCCATCATCCAGTCCATAATGATAAAAGGTGAAGTTTTGGGCCTCAATAAATGCAAGTCTTAAAACTATAACTAAAATTAAAAGAAAATAGTTACGCCTCATGAAATGATTTGATGGTTAGTTTTAATTAAAAATACAATATAATTCTTTTCTGTAAAAGAAAGACTTTGTGCTTAAGTCATAACTTTTATTAATTGTAACGGCTTTCCAATGAAAATTCAAAAATGTATTTTTGAATTTTAAAAATCAAGAATAATGAAAAAATTCTCAATTGCCATTCATGGAGGTGCAGGAACCTTAGTTAAAGGTTTGATGACTTCAGAATTAGAAGCACAGTATAAAAACGCATTAAAACAAGCGTTACATTTAGGATATGAGCTTTTAAGAACAGGTGGAAGTGCTGTAGATGCTGTAGAAATAGCGGTAAAATCTCTGGAAGATACTCCTTTGTTCAATGCAGGAAAAGGTTCTGTATTCACTGCTGAAGGCACTCATGAAATGGATGCCAGTATTATGGACGGACAAACATTAAATGCAGGATCTGTCTCGCTGGTTACTGGAATTAAAAATCCAATAGCTCTGGCAAGAGATGTGATGGATAAAAGTTATCATGTGTTCTTAGCTGGTGAAGGTGCTATGCAATTTGCTAAAGGGCAAGGTTATACGATTGAATCTCCTGAGTATTTTTATGATGAGGTGCGTTATCAGCAATGGCAAGGGATAAAAGACAGCGAAACGTTTCAGTTAGACCATAGTGTGAAAAAAGATGGGAAGTTTGGAACTGTAGGTGCTGTAGCTTGTGATCAGGATGGAAATGTTGCTGCAGCGACATCCACAGGAGGCATGACCAATAAAAAATGGGGTCGCGTAGGTGATAGTCCTATGGTAGGTGCTGGAAATTATGCGAATAATAAAACCTGTGCTGTAAGTTGCACTGGAAGTGGAGAGTTTTTCATTCGAGGTGTAGTAGCTTACGATGTGTCGTGTTTAATAGAGCATAAAGGGATGACTTTACAAGAGGCTTCAGAAGAAGTCATCCACAAACGTATTCTCGATATTAAAGGTGATGGAGGGCTAATTGCTGTTGATGCTCAAGGTCATATTGCGATGCCTTTTAATACGGAAGGGATGTATCGTGCTTGTAAAACTTCAGAAGGTGAAGAAATCATTGCGATTTATAAATAGTTATTTAGTCTTCAATTTAGACCATCTAACACGAAAAAAATAAAAGATCATACTCCAAATGAAAATGGCATTAACTACAAATAGTGCTGTTCTATGATTGTAAAGAATGATATAGATCACGATATCTATAAACATTAAAAGCATAAAGAAATTAGGCGTGTAGAGTAAAATATCTTTTAAGGCATTGTGATTATACAAGGTTTTATCTTCAGTTTTTAAACTAAGCCAGTGAGGGTTTTTAGCTGGCATCTGAGTCCAGATTTGTTTTTTGTCAAAATCTAATAGATTAAAAAAACGTTTTAATGTATTTGAACGTTTTGCGTTGTAATGAATATGTAATTTTGTCTTCGGAATGCTTAAAAAAGCCAATAGAATTATGGCAAGTGATTCTATAAAATGTCCAAACCTAAAAGCAGTAAGTGTGAATAATGTGGTATGGAATATAATAATGAACCAAAGCGTTAAATTTCGTGTTCTTTTAAATAAAATTAAAACAGCAATTGCAAACTCGGTAAGCATAGCGATATAGGACAATAATTTTGCTAAGACCAAATCTGGTAAAAATTGAGCCACATATAGATAGACAGGGTTCTCTCTGGCATCTCCAAGCCAGGTATCCATAAATGCACCAGACCACCAATCGGGTTCTAGAAATTTGTTGATTGAAGCACCAAGATAGACCAGACTTATTTGTAAAAACAAAAGATAAGGCGGTTCTCTATCATTGGTTAATCCTGCCAGAAATAATGCACATGCACAAATAACCACATGATTAAAGAATAAAGGGATGGAAGCCAATACGCTCAACAAGACCACACTACCAGTAACAATACTTGCGGTTCTTACTTTAATGTTAAAAAGCAAAGCAAACGCACCTAGCACATATAAAGATCTCAAAATGTATTTAAAGACATTTGGATACTCGTTGAAGATATCCAAAGCAGGAATAAATGGAATAAATGGATCGTCTATTTTGAAAAAGATATGGTGTACTGTGAGTAAAATGACAGTTAATTTGCACATCAATAAAACATTAGGATGCATTTTAGTGCCTTCAAACTGAAACAATCGCGATATGAATTTTATACTGTTATTCATCGCTGATATGTCCATTCTTTTTCTTCATGACCATTGGTAGCATATTTTACAACAACAGTTGCGTTATCATCTTTACCATAAGTACTTTCATACTGAGATATGATTAAGAAAATATTGTCAATAGAGCGTTGTTCCCAGCCTCTCATTTTATAGTTGTAACGTGCTTCAGCTTCTTGTTGAGATAATGTTTTTCCGTCTATAGTAACAAAAGTTTCAAATAGAGTATGACTGTCATAAGGCGCCCAACAAAAAAAGCGTTCAGGAATAAAACGAGCATAGATAATAGATCCTACTTGGAGCAAGAGAAATAATATTCCTATGTAAAACCTAGTCTTCATAAGATTGAAATCTAAAAGAAATTGACTTGGTTGTCAAAAAAATTAGATAAAAGGAGCTTCAATAGGAAGAACAGTAACTTTTCTGTTTTTGATGTCGTATTGATCACCATTAGACAACACATGAACTGTTAGATTAGCCATGGTCATTGGTGTGCCTTCTGGCAAAACCTTTTCGTTATTATGTGTGAGTTTACTTCCGTCGAAAACAATAATCATTCCTGAGCCAATTACAGTACAATCATTACCATTTTTAATGATAATACCTGTGTCTTCTGCAAGACCAAATCCGATTAAATTAGGATGTTTCGCAATCGCTTCACTTTGTCTTCCAAAACGTCCTCTTCTGATAAAATGAGTATCGATAACTAAGTTTGGAATTAGACCAAGTCCTTTATACATCACAACGGCACCTTTTACAAATGCTTCCGATGCACTTCCTCCAGCAATCATTTCGTCAGACATGGCCATAGCACCAGCGCTAGTTCCGGCAATCACAAATCCTTCTTCGTTCTGGTAGCGATCCTTTAGTATGTTATGAATGGTAGTGCCTCCAATCTTATCAGTGATTTTTGATTGATCTCCTCCGGAAAACATGATACAATTTGCAGATTTAACCGTAGCAATAGCCTCTTCTTTTTCAGAATCTTCTTTGGTCTTTATATCAAGAATAGTCACATTTTTACAGCCTAAAGTAGAAAAAGCTTCTAAATAATTTTCACCAACTTCTTCAGGAATACTCGATGCAGTAGGTATAACTACAATTTTTGCATTGGTACCTCCCGCTTCTTTTACAACATGATATAAAATGCCTTCTTCAATAAACTCTAGGGTGTATTGCTCATGATCTTCTATACCTTTATCTTCATTTCCACCAATAGGGATTAATGTGCCTTTTGCCATCTGCATAAATTTCAATCTAAATTTTGAATCTTGGGCAAAAATAAGCTAAATTTTCTATTGAAAATGTCTATATTTATAATCTTTCACCTAAAAAATCAACCAAATGGAAATACGCAGTATAAATGCAATGCGAGGGCCTAACTACTGGTCTGTTAGACGACACAAATTAATTGTAATGGTTTTGGATCTTCAGGAGATGGAAGAACGACCATCAAACAAAGTAGATGGGTTTTATGATCGCCTCAAAACTATGTTTCCTGGAATGTATGAACATCGCTGTTCTGTAGGTGAGCCTGGCGGATTTTTTCAACGTGTTGATGAAGGTACATGGATGGGACATATCATTGAACATATTGCTTTAGAGATACAAACACTCGCTGGAATGGATGTAGGTTTTGGAAGAACCAGAGGTTATGGAGAAGAAGGGGTTTACAATGTGGTTTTTGCTTACATGGAGGAATCTGTTGGACGCTATGCTGCAAAAGCCTCAGTGAGAATATGTGAAGCCTTAATTAGCGGTGAAGATTATGATTTGTCTGATGATATTCAGGAAATGCGGGAACTTCGTGAAGCTGACCGTTTAGGTCCAAGTACTGGATCTATTGTTGCTGAAGCTGAAGCACGAGGAATTCCTTGGATTAGATTAAATAAATACTCGCTGTGTCAATTGGGTTATGGTGCAAATCAAAAACGAATTCAAGCTACGGTTACAAGTGAAACGAGTAGTATAGGTGTTGAATTGGCTTGTGATAAAGAAGATACCAAATACCTATTAGAACAAGCTGAAGTAGAAGTTCCTAAAGGGGATATTATTCGTCGGGAACGCAGCTTGGAAGAGGCCTGTCGCTATGTTGGCTATCCGTTGGTGATAAAACCAATTGATGGTAATCATGGTCGCGGCATCACTGTAGATATACAAAATTACGATGATGCGCTTGTGGCTTTCAAACATGCTAAAGACAGTTCTCGCAGTGGTGCTATTATCGTAGAAAAATTTATCACTGGCGATGATTACAGATTATTGGTCATCAATAATAAATTGGTCGCTGCTGCTATCAGAACACCTGCTCATGTTATTGGTGATGGTACATCAACAGTACAAGAATTGATTGATGAGGTCAATAAGGATCCGAGACGTGGTTATGGTCATGAAAAAGTACTGACTCAAATCACCACTAATGAACTTACAAAAACGATCATAAAAGATGCAGGCTATACGTTAGATTCAGTACTTCCTGATGGAGAACGACTCGTTTTAAAAGATACAGCTAATCTAAGTACTGGAGGAACTGCTGAGGATGTTACAGATATTGTCCATCCTGCAAATGTATCCATGGCTGAACGAATTTCAAAGATCATCGATCTAGATATCTGCGGAATAGATATTATGACCACTGATATTACCAAACCTCTATCAGAAACAGGAGGTGCAGTTTTAGAGGTTAATGCTGGTCCTGGTTTTAGAATGCACTTGGCACCAACTACAGGATTACCCCGAAATGTTGCAGCACCAGTAATAGATAAATTATTTCCACAAAAAGGTGACACAGGACGAATTCCTATTGTTGCCATTACTGGAACGAACGGAAAAACAACAACGTCAAGACTCGTATCACACATTGCAAAAATGAAAGGTTATCGTGTAGGTTATACGACTAGTGATGGTGTGTATATTCAGAATAGATTATTGATGACAGGCGATTGTACTGGTCCTTCCAGTGCAGAATTTGTACTTAAAGATCCAACGGTCAACTTTGCAGTTTTAGAATGTGCCAGAGGAGGTTTACTTCGAGCAGGTTTAGGATTTAAAAAGTGTGATGTGGCTATTGTTACTAATGTTGCAGCAGATCATTTAGGTCTAAAAGGCATTCATACGGTTGAACAATTAGCTAAAGTGAAAGGTGTTGTTCCTGAAACGGTACTACCAGATGGATACGCCATCTTAAATGCAGATGATGATCTTGTGTATGATATGCGTAGAAGTGTAGACTGTAATGTTGCCCTATTTTCTATGGATGAAAATAACCCAAGGGTTAAAGCGCTCCAGCGACTTCATGGAATTACTGCTGTTTACGAAAATGGTTATGTCACTATTTGCAGAGGGGAATGGAAAATGAGAATCATGAGAGCTGAGGAGATTCCATTAACTTACGGTGGAAAAGCAAAATTCATGATTCAAAATGTACTGGCAGCTGTATTAGCAACCCATGTTCAAGGCATTAGTATTGAAGATATGAAAGCTGGTTTAGAAACCTTTATTCCATCTGCATCACAAACACCTGGACGATTGAACTTATTTGAATTTAATGACTTCAATATCCTATTGGATTATGCGCATAATCCAGCTGGAATGCGTGCTTTACAGAAATTTACAGATGAGTTAGAAGCGACAGTTAAAGTTGGAATTATTGCAGGAATAGGTGATAGACGAGTAGAGGATAACAACGAAATGGGAGCTATTGCTGCAGAGATGTTTGATGAGATTATCATTCGTCAGGATAAACGTCTGAGAGGAAAAACTGAAGAAGAATTGATAAAGATGTTAGATGATGGTATTAAGATGAAAGACCCTAACAAGAAAACAACAATTATTCCTTCGGAAAAAGAAGCCATCACTTACGCTGTGAAAAATGCTGTAAAAGGATCTCTGATTATATTGTGTAGTGATGTGATACCAGATGCACTTGATCTTGTAAAGCAATTTAAAGAACAGGAAGCTAGAGGTGAATTAAGTTTATCGTAGTTTGATTGAGATATAAAAAATCCGAAACGTTAGTTTCGGATTTTTATTTATGTGTTGTCGATTAACAAAGTTTAATCGTTTTTACTTTAATCTGTAAACTTTTTCTGTAAGCTTTAATGCTAATGATCTCAGAACTTTTCTTTCTGTTGATCTTTAATAATTGAGCTTTTGCTGCAGAATTAGAAGTAGTTTCCTTTTTAATGTTTTGAGTTTCTGTTGTCTTTTCGATTACAGTTTCAACAGTATCATTATTTTTGATATCCACATTGGTGTCCTGACCTACTGATAGTAGAGGTAACATTGTAAAGGCTAATATTGTTAATACTTTTTTCATAATCGTCGAGGGATTTTGTTTTAAACTCAGTTCAAAGAAACACAACTTATAAAGTGATTATGAATATATTAGACAAAACGGATGATTATTAGATAAGATGAAGTTGTTCGTAAAAAACATCGATGAAATGCACAAAATCGGCTCGCAGCCCAATAAAAACGTTAAGGATTAAATGATAAATTATTCAGATAACAGGTATTCGAAATTGTTTGATAAGCAAAAAGCGAATCAATTTCACATTGGAAATACAACTTATAAAGCACGTCTTAAAAAATTGAAAGCGCTAAAGTTAGCTTTAGAGAAAACTTACAAGAATAAATTGAGAGAGGCGCTTTATAAAGACTTTAAGAAGCCTAAATTAGAAGTCGACCTCACTGAGATTTATCCTGTTATTGACGAGATCAACTTTGTGTCAAAGCATTTAAGGTCTTGGTTAAAGAAGCAAAGGGTCGACACACCAATAGCTTTGATAGGAAGTTCATCTTGGATAAAAAACGAAGCTAAAGGCGTGTGTTTGATTATTTCGCCATGGAATTTTCCGGTCAATCTCACATTTGGTCCAATGGTGTCTGCAATTGCTGCTGGAAATACAGTGATTTTAAAACCTAGCGAAATGACACCTCACACGTCTAAAGTGATGAAAGATATTGTCAATGATCTCTTTGATGATAATGAAGTTTCGCTTGTAGAAGGCGAAGTTGAGGTTGCACAAGAGCTCTTAAAGCTTCCTTTTAACCATATCTTTTTTACAGGATCTCCACAAGTGGGAAAAATAGTGATGAAAGCAGCGTCAGAGCATTTGACTTCAGTAACTTTGGAGTTAGGCGGAAAGTCGCCAGTCATTATCGATGACACATCTAATTTGGATAAAGCGGTAAAGAAGGTGGTCTTCGGAAAGTTTTTAAATGCAGGCCAAACCTGTATTGCTCCAGATTATGTATTTGTTAACGAAAAGATCAAATCTGAGTTTACCTCTGCTTTCAAAAAGTATATTACTGAATTCTATTCTGAAGACCCCAAAACTTCAGATTCATTTTCAAGGGTTGTAAATCAGAAACATTTCAAGCGTTTAAAAACCTATTTGGAAGATGCTGCTGAAAGGAATTCGAATATTGTGCTGGGAGGAGTAACTGACGATACCGACAACTTTATTTCGCCAACTCTGGTGTTTGATATTTCCGAAGAAAGTGAACTCATGCAAAATGAAATTTTTGGACCAATACTTCCTGTAAAAACATATCAATCGACTGATGAGGTTATCGATTATATCAATTCAAGAGAGAAACCCTTGGCACTTTACATATTCAGTAAGAATAAAAAACGCATCAATGAGATTTTAAATAACACAAGGGCTGGAAGTACTTGTATCAACCATAATCTGCTACAGTTTTTAAACCATAATTTACCTTTTGGAGGTTCTAATAATAGTGGGATAGGAAAATCTCATGGGTATTTTGGATTTCTAGAATTTGCCAATCAGCGCTCTGTACTAAAGCAACATACCTTCGGTGCAGTAGATCTGTTAATGCCGCCTTACAATAACTTTAAGCAGAAGATTGTTAACGCGACGATTAAGTGGTTTTAGTCTTATTGAAATAATCCGACTGGATTTGCTCATTAACTCCATTCTGGAATTTAGTCATACTAAACCATTGATGAATGGAATAACTACCCGTTTCTCCTTTTTTATTCACAGCAATATAACCAACCTGAAAATCTTTATAGTTGCTATTGGGTTTGTTGACAATTCTACTTATTGCTTCTTCACAAGCGTCTTGAGGTGACTTTCCTTGACGCATCAATTCTACAACTAAAAAACTACCAACAGTTTTGACGACTTCTTCTCCCAAGCCAGTTGCAACACAAGCGCCTATTTCATTATCTACAAAAAGACCAGAGCCAATAATAGGAGAATCACCTACACGTCCACCCATTTTATAAGCCAGTCCACTTGTGGTACACGCACCTGAGATATCACCATTTTTATCTATGGCCAGCATGCCAATGGTATCATGGTTTTCGATATTGATAATAGGTTTATATTTTGCTTCGATTTTCCATTTTTCCCAGGCCTCTTTTGAAGCTTCAGTAAGCAAATCTTCTGGTTTAAAACCTTTGGATACAGCAAATTGTTTAGCACCTTCACCAGCAAGCATAACGTGTGGCGTGTCTTCCATCACTTTACGCGCTACAGAAACAGCATGTGTAATATTCTGAAGATATACCACAGAACCACAATTTCCATGCTTATCCATTATACAAGCATCTAAAGTAACATTACCATCACGATCTGGTAATCCGCCTTTACCAACAGATTGCCCTTTTTCATTAGCCTCTTCTACCATGCAACCTTGTTCTACAGCATCTAGAGCATTACCTCCAGCTTGTAAAATCTCCATGGCTTTTGCTGTAGCATCTTTAACATGCCAAGTGGCAATAACCAAAGGTAGTGTTGCCTTTTTATCATCACTTGATGCTATTGTGGTGGATGAAGTTTTCTCTGACGTGTTCTCTGCACAGCCCACAAGGGTGCTTCCTACAGCTAAACCAACACCAGTTAAAGAAGCGTTTTTAATAAAGTGTCTTCGTTTCATGAGATAATTTTTTTAGAGTTGTTATAACCATACCATAATATATAGGCATAGCAAATTATGATAAAAAACAGTGCTGATTTAAAACCTATTTGGTCAGTAAAATAACCATAAAGAGGAGGGATTAGCGCACCACCAACAATAGCAGTACATAATAATCCAGAGCCTTTAGGTTTAAGATCACCTATGCCATCTATTGCTAGAGTAAAAATAGTTGGGAACATGATGGAGTTAAACAAACCAACCGCAAGAATACTCCACATACTCACTAATCCTGAGGTACTAATTGAAATCACAATTAAGGCAATAGCTATAGTTGCAAAAACACCTAAGACTTTCCCTGGCTTCATGATTTTAGTGAGATAAGAACCAACAAAACGGCCAATCATAGCACCAGACCAATAAAAAGTTACAAATACACCTACTATAGCTTTATTATCGTTATCTGTAAGTCCGGAGTTAAGAATCCCTTCGGCAATAGTAGTCATAATCCCATTTTCTTTAATGACTTCCACGAGATTCATGTCTAAAAAGTAGTTGACTAAGTAACTACCTATAGCTACTTCGGCACCAACATAAAAGAAAATGCCAAGGACTCCTAGCATTAGATTTTTTTGTTTAAAGGCTTCTGAATATGAGCCTTCTGATGTTTCACTTATTAATTTAGGAAGTTTTGCAAATAAGAAGACACCAGCAATAAACATGATAAATAAAGCCAATCCAATGAACGGTTTTTGTACTGCGGAAGCTTCGCTAGCTAAATAAGATGCTTTGGCTGTTTCGGATAGTGCTGCAATTTCATCAGTGGTTTTTATTTTATCACTAAGAATGAATAAAGCGCCTACAGCAGGTGCAATTGCAGTTCCTAGAGAGTTAAAAGCTTGAGAGAGGTTTAATCGGCTTGAGGCTCCATCTTCTGAACCTAAAACTGCTACATAAGGGTTGGCAGCCACCTGTAAAATGGTCATGCCTCCTGCTAAAATAAAATAGGCCAACATAAACACCCCAAAAACTCTATAGGATGCAGCTGGATAAAACAATAAGCAACCTAAAGCCATGGTAAATAGACCTAATATGATACCGCGTTTGTATCCTATTTTAGACAGAATATAGCTTGCTGGTATAGATAGTAAAAAGTAAGCGCCAAAAAACGCAAACTGAACCATTCCAGCCTGAAAATAAGAGAGTGTAAACAATTCACGTAAACGCGGAATTAAAGAGTCTACCAAAACGGTAATAAATCCCCAAAGAAAGAATAAAGTTGTGAGTAGAATAAAGGAGGAGCGATAAGATTTTTGTTGCGTCATAAGTTTAGTTAGTATTTATTTAATCGAAATTTCATCCACAAAGATCCAGCTTCTTCCATCATGTGCATGGCCTAAATGCCATTCAGGTAACTCTCCCATTTTTTTGGCGATGATTTTAATATATCTAATTTTATGATTAGATGGAATATTGAATGCTATCGTTTTAATTTTGGAATTTTCAGAAGGAATAGTGTTCTCCATTGTGACGTTTTCAATAGTCTTAAAATCTTTACCGTTTACAGAGTACAAGCACTCTACACTATTTGGCAAGAAAATCCAACTTCTTTGATCTTCTAGAAAGTTAATCTTGACTTGCGAGAATGGTTTTATGTTTCCAAGGTCAACTGTTGCAATGACATCTTCGTTCCAATAGCCTTGCCAGGTGCCTGTTCTGAAATCCTGAGTGCCAAAAATACCATCTATGAGTGCATCATTTCCGCCAGCATTGTATTGATTGGCATATTCTGTATCGAGTTTAATAGAAAGATTAGGATCGATTTTATAAAAGATAGTTTCTACAGTAGCACTTTTGCGACCATTTTTTTCAGCATAAACAGATAACGCAATGGCCTTATCTATGTTAAAAGGTTGATCATATTTTTTAAAACCGCCTTTGTAGCCAAGTCTGTAGTAAATCTCAGCATCATTATCAACATTGGCTAATACCACTTCAGTTTCTGATTTAAATGCGACATCACCTTTGGCTATAAAAGGCACAGGAACAATCACATGTTCATTAATCTCAGTTTTAGGTTCTTGTCCTTCACGACTACCCCAAACCGCAGGATTATCAGTCATCGTAAATTCCAGAGATCCGCCTCTCATGATGTCTTCATGAGTAATATAGGTCTTATCTAGTGATATTCCGTTAAGGTAGGCAGATTTAATATAGATGTTTTTATCACTTAAATTATGAGCTATAATAGTAAATTGATTTCCGTTTTCCAGATGTATTGTAGCTTTATCAAATAAAGGTGTACCAATTATATATTGATTTGAAGCAGGTGTTACAGGGTAGAATCCCATAGATGAAAAGACATACCACGCACTCATTTGACCACAATCTTCATTGCCAGAAATACCATCTGGTGCATTAGTATACAATTCAGTGAGTATCTGGTGTACTTTTTCCTGTGTTTTATGTGGCGCATTGACAAAGTTGTAGAGGTAAGCCATGTGATGACTTGGCTCATTTCCGTGTGCATATTGTCCTATAAGTCCTGTGATATCCGCTTGATTTCGTCCAGAAGTTTCAGCATTGGCAGTAAATAATTCATCTAATTGTGCTTCGAGTTTATCTTTTCCGCCAAGAAGCGACATAAAACCAGAGATGTCCTGAGGGACATAAAAGCTATATTGCCATGAGTTAGCTTCGGTGTAATTAAAATTGACTTCGTAAGGATCAAAAGGCGCAAACCATGTATTTCTAAAGCGACCTCGCATGAACTTGGTTTCAGGATCGTAGATGTTTTTATAGTATTGCGCTCTTTCCGAATACAATTTAAAATCATCCTCCTTTCCCATAGCTTTCGCCATTTGTGCAATGGTCCAATCGTCATATGCATACTCTAAAGTTTTAGATACTGACTCACTTTCTTCTTCCACTGGGATAAAGCCAAATTGTTTATAGGATTTAAGTCCTAATTTATCTCTTGTAGCTGAATGCTTCATGGCCTCAAAAGCTTTTTCAACATCGTAGTCTTTAATGCCTTTCATATAAGCGTCAGATATTACAGGAACAGCGTGATAACCAATCATACATCCTGTATAACAAGCGGAAAGATCCCAAATTGGCATAATGCCACCTTCAGCATATTTGGCTAGAAACGTATTGATAAAGTCGTTAGTTCTGTCTTGTTCAATTATGGTGTAAAGCGGATGTGCAGCCCGATAGGTGTCCCAAAGTGAAAAGACCGTGTAATAGTCAAAATCTTTGGTCTGATGAACCTCCAAGTCCATACCACGATAGCGACCATCAACATCCTGATAAAGATTAGGAGCAATCATGCTATGATATAATGAAGTGTAGAAGTTTGTTTTGTAATCTTCATTTGATGATTCTATGACTATTTTTTCGAGTTGCGTTTCCCAAAGGTTTTGGGCTTTCGATTTTATATCTTCAAATGAACTGTTACCAATCTCCTGATGTAAGTTGTTTTTAGCACCTTCATTATCAACTGCTGAAATTCCAACTCTAATATAAATCGGCTCATTGTTTGGGTTATCAAATTCTACAGCCGCTTTTTTGCTTTGGTATTTGTAGTTTTTAGAGATTGCAGTACCCTTTTCCTCGTAAGTCATATTTTTAATGGGCTTTGAAAACTCAATATGATAAAATAAGCGTTGATCGGTAGCCCATGCTTTAGAATGTCTAAAACCTGAAATGGTAGAGTCGTTAATTTTTTGGATTTTGTAATCTAAAACTTCATCACGATGCTCCAGATCTAAAATTACGTATTGATTTTTAGCCGAAGGAAATTGATATTTATGAATACCACTTCTATTAGACACTGTAAGTTCTACATCAATATTGGTTGAGTCTAGATGTACTTTGTAGTAACCAGGTTCTGCTGTTTCGTTATTGTGAGAGAAATGATCTCGATAGCCTTTACTGTTATCACTACCGTTGTTAAAATAAACGCCATTAGTTGGCATGAGTAGTATGTCTCCATAATCGCTTACGCCAGTTCCACTAAGGTGTGTATGAGAAAAGCCATAAATGTATTCATCACTGTAATGATAACCAGAGCAACCATCCCAACCGTCTAGTCTTGTGTCTGGACTTAGTTGCATCATTCCAAATGGCATAGTTGCCCCAGGATAGGTATGTCCATGTCCACCAGTACCAATAAACGGATTTACATGTGTAATAAGAGGCTTATCTTTTTTAGCAATTTCTATTGATGGGTCGGGTTTGCAGCTAGTTAGAATTAGAGCTATCAAAACAATAGAACATAGATATTTCATAGAGGATGTCTTTATTCGATCCAAAAGATACTAAATCTTAACGTATCGTTAAATATATTTCAACGAGTTACTTCCTTTTCAAAATGCCGTATCTTTGGAAAAACTTCACCTATGCTTCGTTGGATTATATTTATTTTAATCTATAGTTTTTTTTCATTTTACGGATTTCAAGCTGTTAAGACGGTTACTAAAGCCACATGGTTACATTATCTATTCATTACAGTTGCTGTTATTATTGCAGGAAACTTCATCTATCAAATATCGTCTGGTACAGAGGGTCGTGTTCTTAATCCAGCTAAAAGTTATGCTTTTGGATTTCTGTTAGCATTTATGTCCTTGAATTTGATTACAGTACCTGTATTACTTGGTGAAGATATTATTAGAAGTGTTTTAGGCTTATATGATAAATTGGTGACCAAAGAAGAATTCTATCTGCCATCAAGACGAAAGTTTATAAGTCAAATAGCACTTGGCTTGGCTGCTATTCCGTTTACATCTTTACTTTACGGAATGTACAAAGGCAAATATAAGTTTAGAGTTTTGGAGTATGTCCTTCATTTTGAAGACCTCCCTGATGCTTTTGATGGGTACAAGATTACTCAAATAAGTGACGTACATTCAGGAAGTTTTGATAATGCTGAAAAGATAGCTTATGGTGTTAATCTCATCAATGAGCAAGAGTCAGATGCTATTATGTTTACAGGTGATTTGGTTAATAATAAGGCTTCTGAAATGCTTCCATGGAAAGATCTGTTCTCTACTTTAAAAGCTAAGGATGGCGTGTTTTCGGTTTTAGGAAATCACGATTATGGCGATTATGTCAATTGGGAATCTGATGACGCATATAGACAAAATCTAGAAGATCTTAAATCCTTACAGAAGGAAATGGGCTATGACCTGCTACTTAATGAAAGCAGATATATTGAGAGAAATGGACAACGAATAGCTGTTGTAGGTGTTGAGAATTGGGGAAAAGGCGGATTTAAGAAGGCAGGAGATCTTAGAAAAGCTACAGAAAGTATCCATGCTGATGACTTTAAAATATTAATGAGCCATGATCCAAGCCATTGGGAGGAATGCGTCATTCATGATGATTACCATTATCATTTGACCTTAAGTGGTCATACTCATGGTATGCAATTTGGAATAGAAATACCAGGCTGGATTAAATGGAGTCCAGTAAAATGGCGTTATAAGCATTGGGCAGGAATTTATGAGCAACTAGGACAATACCTTAATGTAAATCGCGGATTTGGTTATTTAGCGTATCCTGGTCGAGTTGGAATTTGGCCTGAAGTTACAGTAATTACCCTTAAAAAAGGTTCAAATACTGTATAATGACATGGAAATGTTATATTTACTTTGAAATTGTTTATTTTTATAAACATGTCAGAGTGAACCTAATGAGTGATACTATTTAAAGTATTACCAAAAAAATTATGTAGGTTTGTATATACATATTTGATTTAAAAGTTTAAACGTATGTCAAAATTTGGGGAACTTATAGATGTGGATATTCCTGTTCTGTTGGATTTTTTTACAGAATGGAATGAACAATCTACTGCAATGCATCCAGTAATGCGAGATGTTGCTGCTGCTTTAGGTGACAAAGCTAAAGTCATCAAAATTGACGTTGATAAAAATAAAGAGCTAGCCGAAGCATTACGCGTTAAAGGTCTACCAACACTCATTATTTATAAAAATGGAGAGATGAAATGGAGGCATAGCGGTGAGCAAGATGCCAATACATTAATTGGTATTGTTCAGGAGTATATCTAAACGTCAAGTGTCTTAAATTCAAATCCCTTTTTGCTAAAGACTTCTAATACCTTTGGAAGCGTATATTTCATATTTTTTGATGCTTTAACACTGTCGTGAAAAACAATGATACTTCCTTTTTTTGCTTTTGAAATTACATTTTCTAAACATTTTTCTTCGGAAATATCTTGCTCCCAATCAAAAGATAGCACATCCCACATGATAATTTTATAACCTAGTTCTATTAGTTTTTTCCCTTGTTGAGGTTTTATTTGTCCGTAAGGTGGACGAAAGAGTTTGTCGTGAGATGTATTTAAAGTTTTAATTTGTTGATCAATAATAGACTGAGCTTTATCAATATCTATCAAATAATCTTTAGTCTTAGTTTTCCAGCCCTTGACATGATGTTGAGTGTGGTTACCAATTAGATGACCCTGACTAAGAATATCTCGAAAAATTGCAGGATATTTTTCAATATTAGACCCAATACAGAAAAAGGTAGCTTTTGCATTGTATGCTTTTAGTGTCTCAAGAGTCCATGTTGTTATCTCTGGAGTTGGACCATCATCAAAAGTGAGATATAACTCCTTGTTTTTAGTAGAAACATCCCAAATATAATTTGGGAAAAGCTTCTTGGCAACTAATGGTGTTTTTATAGGAGCAATTTTCAAAACGTCTATTGTTGAATACCTAAAATGCTATCTATAGTATCTTTGGGTATGTCTCTATCTTCTCTTACAGGTTTTGATTGTGTGTCTTCATCACTTATGAAATGCGTAAAAAGCTTGAGATAGTTATTGAATTTTTCAGTTTCCTGAATAGCAAACTCCTTATCGTTATATATCACGAGGATATCTACTAAATTCCTGTACCATTCAATATCTGTAACAATCTCGTCGAGATATCTGGTTTGGTTTTCAATGGTGAGTCCACTCCAATAGGTTAGTTTTTCCTGATAAACCCTAGACACCTCAGTGTAAAGTTTTCTGGCTTTTTCTTTATTGCCTATTTCATAGTAACCACTAATATACGGATCAAGAAGTGTGTAATAACCAAATTTGTCTACTGGCATTTTTTCCATTGCCAGATCGGCGACATTTTCTGCTTTGTCAAGTTGATCCTCATTAATTAATAGTTCCATCAGTCTGGCGAGATTACCTCTGTAAGTAATTCCATTTTTTCGAGTTTCTACATCGTGATAAATCTCATCACTACCACTGTTACCCCAATCCCAAGACATTACTTTTTCATACATGAGTTCAGAATCAATTCGACCCATATCAAAAGGATTTGCTCTATCTACTGGTGTTTTTATTGGTACAAGTTTGTAGCATAAACCATCTAATTGTAAATAGTCTTTCATCCATATATAATCCTCATCACTAAACGCTCCGCCAGTAAAATAAATTGGACGTTTCCATTCGTTATTGGCAATGATATCAAGCATTAAGAGACGATTTTTGTATAAGCCTCCATTAGTGATTTTTATGTCTAGATATGGCTCTATATTATCTTCGTCTTTTGGTTTTACTATTCCACTTTCACGAACATTCGCTTTATTAACCGGAACGCGTACATTGCTTGTTGGAAGATAATTGGCGTTTCTTAATTGTTTAGGATAGCCCGATGGGTCTTCCCCTGTTGCTCTTAAAGCATAGGCAAGTTTATATTTTGGATCATCATTTGAAATGAAATCAACAAAGTCTTTGATTAGAAATGTGTCTTTGGTAATCTCATTTTTCATGATGTAATCACGAGTGCCATATTTATATTGATCATGAGTTAATTGTGACGGAATTGGATCACTCTCATAAGCCTTGCGTTTCATTTGATCTATATACCAATCTGTTTGAAATAAACTAGTATTCACTACTCTAACATCTGTTCTAACCCCTTCAATTTCTTGAAGGTACCACAATGGGAAACTATCATTGTCACCAATGGTAAATAATATGGCATTTGGAGCACAGGATTCTAAATATTTTCTGGCCATTGCTTGAGCTGTATATTTTTCAGACCTGTCGTGATCATCCCAATTTTCAGCTGCTAGAATTCCAGGAACTAAAACCAGGCAAACTAAGGTTACTGCAGGAGCTAAAAATTTGGAGTTGGCATATTTCCGAAGAAGGTCAAAAATAGCATACACACCAAAGCCAATCCAAATAGCAAATACGTAGAAAGAACCAACTACAGAGTAATCTCTTTCACGAGGCTCAAATGGTCTTACATTGGTATAAAACTGTATGGCTAAGCCTGTCATTAAAAAGAAAACAAGTAATAACCAAAAGCGTTTTGGATCTTTTGAAAGCACAAATAAAAATCCAAAAATTCCAAGAATCAATGGAAGCATGTAGTAGGTGTTTCTTGCTTTATTGTTGGCTACATCACTAGGTAAATTATCTTGAGACATACCTAAATGAATTTCATCAATAGCTTTTATTCCAGTAATCCAATTCCCATGTAGATCGTTATATTTTCCTTGAATATCATCTTGTCTTCCAGAGAAATTCCACATAAAATAACGCCAGTACATATATCCAAACTGATATTCCATCATATACCACAGATTATCTCCAAACGATGGCTTTTCAACGTCGAGAAAGTCTCTACCAAATTGTTTCAGAAAGCTATTGTAGTCTTCATAATCTATTTTTCCTTGAGCAACCTCATTCCTAAAGTCATTAACTAGCGTTCTTACCTGATTTTCCATTTGGTATTCAGGTTTAATTTTGAAATCCAACAACCCTGTAAACATCATGTAGTTTTCAGCATGCTCAAAACTCCACATTCTTGGTAATGCCGCAGCATGTTTAGAATTGTAATTTTGTTCGGCGTTTTCCCAATCATTTACAATTATATATTTGCCTTTTTCATAGTCTTTTTCATATTTAGGCTTGGCATCTGTATAAGGATCATTTTCATCTAACCCAGAGTATTGGTCTGTAAATAAAGGACCATAAAACAAATGAGTTTTTGGGTATTGTTCAAGGTTATAATACGCTAGAAGTTCTCTTGCACTAGAAGGATTATTCTCATTGATAATAACATTAGCATTGGCTCTAATAGGTAACATGATCCATGACGAGAATCCAATGAAAATAAAAATCAAACACAATGTGAGTGTGTTAGCATATTTATAGCCTTTTTTTCGAGTGTGTTTTAAACCGAAGTAAAATGCAGCAATAACAACTACTCCAGCAATGATAGATCCAGAATTAAATGGCAGACCAACAGTATTGACAAAGAAAATTTCCGAAACACTAAATAGTCTAAGTGCATTTGGAAGTAGTAATTTGAATATAAAAAGTAATATAGCAGCTGAAATTACGTTGGCAAGAATGAAATTTTTAACTGTGATAGTTTTGTAATTCTTAAAGTAATAAATCAGTCCTAAAGCAGGAATTGTGAGTAATCCCATAAAGTGGACTCCAAAAGATAAACCAATTACAAAAGCAATAAGAATCAGCCATCTATGACCTCTCGGTTTGTGCATATCCTTTTCCCAACGTAATCCTAGATAGAAAAGAATAGACATGATTAGGGTTGCCATGGCATAAACTTCAGTTTCTACCGCATTGAACCAAAATGAGTCAGTAAACGTAAATGCTAAGCTACCAACGAGTGCACTACCTAAAATAGCAATAGAGGCATTTGTTGATAATTGATCATCTTCTTCTTTGACGAGTTTACGCAATAGTATTGTGATGGTCCAAAACATGAATAGTATTGTAAAAGCACTTGAAACAGCACTCATCATATTCAACATAGCACCAATTTGAGCTGGCTCTAGGGCAAACATTGAAAAAAATGCACCTAACATTTGAAATAAAGGAGCTCCAGGTGGATGTCCAACTTGTAATTTAGATGAGGTTAATATATATTCTCCAGCATCCCAGAAGCTTACCGTTGGTTCTATGGTTAACGCATAGGTGATTAAAGCAATCGCAAAAGCGAGCCATCCTAAGATGGTATTCCATTTCTTGAAGTTGAAATGTGTCATAAAACTAGTCTATTTAATGCGAGCGAATTTAGTAATAATTATGATAAACACTACAGATTTTAAGTAAACGTTACCATTTTTTGATTATTTTATATAAAATTATTTGTGCAAATAAAACTTTGTACTAAATTTGCATCCTCATTTAGAGAATGGCCTATGGTGTAACTGGCAACACGTCTGGTTTTGGTCCAGAAGAGTCTAGGTTCGAGCCCTAGTAGGCCAACTAAATACAAAAAGTCTTTGCTTTCACAGCAAGGGCTTTTTTGTTTTCTAATAGTTTTTCATGGCGAGAAGTTCATACCGAAAAGAATTTCGGTAAGCCCTAGTAGGCCAACAAAAAGTCTTCCAGCACTGGAAGACTTTTTCTTTTTATGGTTTTTTAATCCTAGATTTTAAATGTAATTACGGGTCGATTTGCATGATTTACAAGATCCTCACTAATACTTCCATTGAAGAAATGTGCAATACCTTGTCTACCGTGTGTACTGATACCAATAAGATCTGCATCAATTTGTTTTGAAAAATTAAGCACTCCCTTTTCTATAGATTCATCATTGTAAATATTTACCGTGTAGTTTTTAAAACTATAATCTTCAATAAATTTACTAATCCTATCATTAGCTTTAGCTGTAGTTGTAAAATTACTAGCTGTATTAACCATCAGTAAATGTATTTGAGCTCCAAAGGCCATGGCAAATTCAGTAGCTTGCCTGTAGGTTTCTTTATTGTCTTTTTTGAAATCAGATGCAAAGACAATGTCATCAACACTAAAATCGTCATGATCATTTTTAATCACTAAAACAGGGACATCAGAGTTTCGAACTGCTTTTTCAGCATTAGACCCAACAAACATCTCTTTGATACCACTTGCACCATGAGAACCCATTGTAATCATGGTAATACCATGTTCTTTACAGATGTTTGAAATTCCGTTAAAAGACCCATCAGGCTTTACAATTTCATGTACGGTAAGTCCTTTTAAATACTCACTGTTCATTATGTCTTCAAATTTTTGATGTGCCATTTTCATGAAAAACATAACTTCAGGAACATCTGCATGAGTACTTACAGCATCAATTTCCTGCAATGGAATTTCCAGCATGTGCAGCAAGTAAATTTCACTGCCATGTTTTTTCGCGATTTGTGAAGCCACTTTTAAAGCATTTTCTGCTTCTTGTGAAAAATCTGTTGGAACTAATATTTTTTTCATTTGATTGAGTAGTTTAGTGTTCTATAAATTTAATAATAAAAATCGAAACCTGCACACTTGTGAAAATCAATTAAAATGTTGTATATTTGCAGCGTTGTTTGAAGAAAAAAGAATAATGAGCGGACGGAAAGTCCGCTCTTTTTATACTAGTAAATGTTTAGAGATACCGTAAAAAAATTATTAGACGAAGGTTTGAGCCAACGCGAAGACCTGTTTTTAATTGATTTTGATGTACTAAGCGATAACACAATTAAGGTGGTTATCGATGGTGATAATGGTGTTTTGGTAGAAGATTGCATGTTTATAAGTCGTGCCATAGAACACAACTTAGACAGAGAGGAGCAGGATTTCTCTTTAGAAGTGTTGTCTGCAGGAGCAACTGCGCCTTTTACTAACAAAAGACAGTATCAAAAGAATATTGGTAGAACACTTAGTGTGAAAACAGCAGAAAACGAAACGTTTGAAGGGACTCTTACTCAGGCAAATGAGGATAAGATTCTTTTAGAGTGGAAAGCAAGAGAACCTAAACCAGTTGGTAAGGGAAAAGTAACCGTAAAAAAGCAAGCTGAAATATCGTATGATTCGATATCAAAAGCTCAAGTTGTAATAAAATTTTAATTCATAGTTATGGAAAATATTGCGTTAATTGATTCTTTTTCAGAATTTAAAGACGATAAATTAATAGATCGTGTAACATTAATGGCGATTTTAGAGGATGTATTAAGAAATGCACTGAAAAAGAAGTATGGCGATGACGATAATTTTGATATAATTATTAATCCAGATAAAGGAGATTTAGAAATTTGGAGAAATAGAATTGTAGTTGCTGACGGAGAGGTAGAAGAGCCTAATCAGGAAATAGAATTATCTGAGGCACAAAAAATTGAACCAGATTTTGAAGTAGGTGAAGATGTTGCAGAAGAGGTGAAGCTAGTAGATTTAGGGCGTCGTTCTATTTTAGCATTACGCCAAAACTTAATTTCTAAGATTCACGAACACGATAACACTAATATCTACAAGCAGTTTAAAGAACTTGAAGGAGAGATTTATTCAGCTGAAGTTCACCATATTCGTCATAGAGCAATTATTCTACTTGATGATGAAGGCAATGAGATTATCCTTCCAAAGGATAAGCAAATACCATCCGACTTTTTTAGAAAAGGAGAAAATGTTCGTGGTATTATTGAAAGTGTAGAATTAAAAGGAAATAAGCCTGCAATTATTATGTCTAGAACTGCACCAGCATTTTTAGAGAAATTATTTGAGCAGGAAATACCTGAAGTATTTGACGGTTTAATCACCATTAAAAATGTGGTAAGAATACCAGGTGAGAAAGCAAAAGTAGCTGTGGACTCTTATGATGATAGAATTGATCCTGTTGGTGCATGTGTTGGTATGAAAGGATCAAGAATTCATGGCATAGTTCGAGAGTTAGGTAATGAAAATATTGATGTTATCAATTACACCAATAACTTACAACTGTTTATCACTAGAGCCTTAAGTCCAGCAAGAGTTACATCTATAAAATTAGATGAAGAAAACAAGCGGGCAGAAGTTCTGTTAAAACCAGAAGAGGTTTCTAAAGCCATTGGTAGAGGCGGACACAATATCAGATTAGCTGGTAAGCTTACCGGTTATGAGATTGATGTCTTTAGAGAAGGTGCAGAAGAAGATGTTGAGTTATCAGAATTCTCAGATGAAATAGAAGGCTGGATTATAGAAGAATTCAGTAAAGTTGGTTTAGATACCGCAAAAAGTGTACTCGAACAAGATGTAGTAGATCTTGTAAAACGTACCGATTTAGAAGAAGAAACAATTTTAGATGTTATAAGAATTCTTAAAGAAGAATTCGAAGAATAATACCAGCTTAACAGTAAAAAGTTAATTTGGTAGAATAGATTTTTAAGTTATATTACAAGCAATTTATGGCTCAAACTAGATTAAATAAAGTATTAAGGGAACTAAATATCTCTATAGATCGCGCTGTTGATTTTTTAGAATCAAAAGGTGTCGAAATAGAGAAGAGTCCTAATACGAAAATATCAGAAGAGGTTTACACAATTCTTTCCAACGAATTTCAAACTGACGCTAGTAAAAAAGTAGCTTCTTTAGAAGTTAGTGAAGCAAAGTTAAAAGAAAAGGAAGAGTTGCGTGAACAACGTGAGCGTGAATTGGAAGAAAAAGCTCAAAAAGAGGCTAAGAGTCGAGAAATTGTAAAGGCCAAAGCAGAATTAAGCGGTCCTAAACAAGTTGGAAAAATTGACTTGAATAAGGAGAAAGAAGTAGAAGCTAAAACTGAAGAGGTAAAAGCTGAAACGCCTAAGCAAGAGGAGACACCAAAAGAGGAAGCGCCTAAGGTTAAAGAAACACCTAAAAAGCCTTCTGTTAAAAAAGAGGTGAAAGCGGTAGAGAAAACAAAACCTAAAGTAGCTCCTAAAAAAGAAGTTGAGACTCCTGCTGATCAGGAGCCAGCCGAAGAAACCCTGAAAACACAATACAAGAAACTTTCAGGTCCTAAAATTGCTGGAGACAAAATTGATCTTTCTAAGTTTAATAAGCCTAAAAAGAAAAAAGAAGAGAAAAAATCTGACTCAGATACCGATAATAAAAAGAAAAGACGTCGTATTAGCAAAGGACCATCATCAGGTGGTGATAATAGATCTAACAATAGAGGCGGAAACCAAAGAGGTGGATATAAAGGAAAAGGTCAAAAACGTACTGTAGTTAAAGAAGAGCCTAGTGCTGAAGAAGTACAGAAACAAGTACGTGAAACCCTAGAGAAGCTTCAAGGAAAATCCAGTAAAGGTAAAGGAGCTAAATATCGTAGAGAGAAAAGAGAACAGCATAGAGAACAAACAGAGAAAGATCTGCAAGCTGAAGCAGCAGAAAGCAAAATCCTTAAGGTAACTGAGTTTGTTACAGCAAGTGAAGTTGCTACAATGATGAATGTATCTGTTACTGAAATTATCTCAGCATGTATGTCGCTTGGTATGATGGTTACCATGAATCAACGTCTGGATGCTGAAACTTTATCTGTTGTAGCTGATGAGTTTGGTTATGAAGTAGACTTCGTAACTGCTGATATCGAAGAATCTATTGAAGAAGTAGAAGATAAGCCAGAAGATTTAAAACCTCGTGCACCAATCGTAACTGTTATGGGTCACGTAGATCATGGTAAAACATCACTTCTGGATTACATTCGTAAAGAAAATGTTATTGCTGGAGAATCTGGTGGTATAACACAGCATATTGGCGCTTATGGTGTTCAATTAGATAACGGACAAAAAATAGCGTTCCTAGATACTCCTGGTCACGAGGCCTTTACAGCCATGCGTGCTCGTGGAGCTCAAGTTACAGATATAGCTATAATTGTTATTGCTGCCGATGATGCAATAATGCCGCAAACAAAAGAAGCAATTGCACACGCTCAAGCTGCAGAAGTACCAATTGTTTTTGCAATTAATAAAATTGATAAGCCTGGAGCAAATCCTGATAAAGTAAAAGAAGGATTAGCTAACATGAATTTATTAGTTGAAGATTGGGGAGGAAAAATCCAATCCCATGATATTTCAGCTAAAAATGGAACAGGTGTTAAAGAATTATTAGAAAAAGTATTGCTTGAAGCCGAATTATTAGAGCTTAAAGCTAATCCAAATAAAAATGCAACTGGAACAGTTGTGGAAGCTTTCTTGGATAAAGGACGTGGTTATGTGTCAACAATTCTGGTTCAGGCTGGAACATTAAAAGTTGGGGATTACGTTCTCGCTGGAAAGAATAGTGGTAAAGTAAAAGCCATGCATGATGAACGCGGAAAAGAAGTTGTTGCTGCCGGACCGTCGACACCTGTATCTATTTTAGGATTAGATGGTGCGCCTCAGGCAGGTGACAAGTTTAATGTGTTTGAAGATGAACGTGAGGCTAAACAAATTGCTGCAAAACGAACGCAATTGCAACGTGAGCAATCTGTTAGAACACAACGTCACATTACTCTAGATGAAATAGGACGTCGTATCGCTTTAGGTGATTTCCAAGAATTGAATATCATCCTTAAAGGTGATGTGGATGGTTCTGTGGAAGCCTTAACCGATTCGTTCCAGAAGCTGTCTACCGAAGAAATACAAGTAAATATTATACATAAAGGTGTTGGTGCCATTACTGAAAGTGATGTATTGTTGGCAACAGCATCAGATGCGATTATTATCGGATTTAACGTAAGACCAATGGGTAATGCACGTCAAATTGCTGATAAGGAAGAAATCGATATCAGAATGTATTCCATTATTTATGATGCCATCAATGATCTTAAAGATGCAATGGAAGGCATGTTGTCTCCAGAGTTGAAAGAGGAAATTACTGGTACTGCTGAAATTAGAGAAACATTTAAAATCTCAAAAATCGGTACTATTGCTGGTTGTATGGTTACTAACGGAAAAATCTACAGAAACTCAGGAATTCGACTTATTAGAGATGGTGTGGTAATTCACACAGGAGAACTCGTATCATTGAAACGTTTTAAAGATGATGTTAAAGAAGTTTCAAAAGGGTATGATTGTGGTATGCAACTTAAGAATTATAATGACATCCAAGTTGACGACGTTTTAGAAGCCTTTCAAGAAGTTGAGGTTAAGAAAAAACTTAAATAATTATAAGACCAAAAAAAGCGACTCAAACGAGTCGCTTTTTTTTGGTCTGTGTATTTAAGATACCTTGTTATTTATCCTTTTTTGGTTCGAAAACCATAGCTTTTGAGAACTTCTTTTTGATTTTTAGAAGCGCAATATCTGCCTCTAGTCGCGTACTAAAATTTCCAACCCAAACTTTGTAATTAGGCGTTTCATAAACAACATCAGTAGGCCATTGAGAAAATGTATTTAGAAACTTTTGTTCTAATGCCATTGCTTTAGATCGTGAACCAAAATCTAATTGTATTCTGAATAGATCAGTAGTTTTTACATCTTTTTTGTATTCCAGAAGTTTTGTGATGTCGCTATCTTGCTCAATGGTAACAACGCCTTCTTGGGCAATTGCTTGATTAGCAATACTAAAGAATGCTAAGACAGCTATGACGATTTTCAAATTATTTAGTTTCATATTTTTTGAAATTTGATACAAAGAAAACAAATTTTTTTATGTCTTGTTTTGTTAATCTTTATTATTAACTAAATTAGGTGTTAACTTATTATTTAGAATCCTTATAAATTAGCAATTAACACTTATCTAACATTTATAAAATGGACTTTAAGTATTATTTTTGCCTGAGATTTTACAAACGTTTTTTTCAATAGCAATACTGAAAAAATCATACCAAAGTTTAGAAGATAATTCAACTAACAATATGATACAGGTGATTTACCGTCAATTAGCCTCAAAGATTCCTTACTTAGGACTGGTTATTTTACTTACGTTTACTACTTCACTTACTGCCCAGGAAGGCGATCCTGCAAAAGGAAAAACACTATACAATACCAATTGTGCTGCTTGTCATCAACTTGATAGAAAAATGACAGGTCCCGCATTGCGTAATGTAGAAGCAAGATTGGCAGAAGAACAAGGGTTAGACCGAGAGTGGTTAAACAAATGGATTAGAAACAGTGCAGGTTTAATCAAATCTGGAGATGCTTATGCTAATCAGATTTACAATGAGTACAATCAGGTAGCAATGACTGCATTTCCGCAGTTGTCTGATCAGGATATTTCTGATATTTTGGCATACACAGCTGAGCCAAAAGCTGAGCCTGCTCCAACTCCAGGTCCAGATACAGGAGGAACTGGTGGTCAAGTAGAAGGAGGAATTTCAAACAAATTGATACTTGGTGCTTTAGCCATCTTATTTGCGTTATTAGCTATTGCTTTAGTTTTAGTAAGACAAACCTTAAATCGTTTTGCTGAAGAAAAAGGTGTTGAGATTGCTGCGCAGGATAAAGGGCTTCCAATCTGGAAAGCTTTTGTTAAAAATCAATTCTTGGTTTTAGTGTCGGTCATTTTCTTAATGTTGGCAAGTGCATATTTTGTCTATGGTTATTTGTCTCAAATTGGTGTAGATCAAGGTTACGAGCCAGTTCAACCAATTCATTACTCTCACAGAATTCACGCAGGTGAAAATGGTATCGATTGTAAATACTGTCATTCATCAGCAAGAGTAAGTAAGCATTCAGGTATTCCTTCATTGAATATCTGTATGAATTGTCATAAATCTATTTATCAGGTTGCTGAAGAAACACAGCAAATGGGGATTGACGAATATGGTGTAGATTACAATGCTGAAATTCAGAAGTTATACAAAGCCGTTGGATGGGATGAAGACGAGCAACAATACACAGGAGAAACTCAGCCAGTTAAATGGGTGAGAATACACAACCTTCCAGATTTTGCTTATTTCAACCACTCACAACACGTTTCTGTTGCAGGTGTGCAATGTCAAACATGTCATGGTCCAGTTGAAGAAATGGAAGTAATGTATCAGCATGCGCCATTAACCATGGGATGGTGTATCAACTGTCACAGAGAAACAAATGTTAAAGTTGAAGATAATGCGTATTACACAAAAATACACGAGCAATTATCTAAGAAATATGGTGTAGATAAACTTACAGCTGCTCAAATGGGTGGATTAGAATGTGGTAAGTGTCACTATTAATATTAATTAAGAAGTAATTCAATTATATAATATGTCATCAAACAAGAAATACTGGAAAAGTGTTGAAGAGCTAAACGAAAATAGCTCTATTGTTGAGACGCTACAACAAAATGAATTCGTAAACGAAATACCTACGGATGAATTTTTGGGTAATAAAGAGTCTTTAGAGGCTTCTTCTACTACGCGTCGTGACTTTTTGAAGTATGTTGGTTTTAGTACTGCTGCAGCATCTTTGGCAGCTTGTGAAGGACCAGTAATTAAATCAATTCCTTACGTAGTTCAACCAGAATCTATCATTCCTGGTGTTGCTAACTACTATGCAACAACTATTGCTAACGGATTTGATTTTGCAAGTGTTTTAGTTAAAACACGTGAAGGTCGTCCTATCAAAATTGAAAACAACAACTTAGCAAAAACACATAATGGCGCTAATGCCAGAGTTAATGCTTCTGTTTTAGGATTGTATGATAGTTTGAGAGTTAAAAGTGCGATGAAAGATGGTAAAGACATCTTATGGTCTACTTTCGATACTGAGACTAATCAGAAGTTAACAGATTTAAAAAATGCTGGTAAAGAGATTGTCTTACTAACACAAACGTATGCCAGTCCTTCAACGTCTAAGTTGATTTCCGAATTCAAAGAAGCTTATGGAAATGTGCGTCATGTTGTGTATGATGCTGTTTCAGAATCGGCAACTCTTGATGCTTATGAAGCGAAGTACAATGTTCGTGGAATGGCAAGTTATGATTTCTCTAAGGCAATGACGATAGTCTCTGTTGGAGCAGATTTCTTAGGAGATTGGCAAGGTGGAGGATTTGATGCAGGATATGCCCAAGGACGAGTTCCTAAAGACGGTAAAATGTCACGCCATATTCAGTTTGAATCTAACATGTCGTTATCTGGTGCCAATGCTGATAAGCGTGTGCCTTTAACACCAAGTCAACAGAAACAGGTATTAGCAAAATTATATAGTTTGGTTGTAGGTGGATCGGTTTCTACAGATTTACCACAACATATAGATCAGGCAGTTCAAAAAGCTGCTTCAGAATTAAAAAGAGCAGGAAGTAATGGCGTTTTAGTTACTGGTATTCAAGATGTCAATGCACAAACAGTCGCTTTAGCCATCAATGAGTCATTAGGAAGTAAAGCATTTGACCCTTCTACGCCAATCTTAACAAGACAAGGTAATAATAATGCAGTTGCTAAATTAGTAGCTGATATGAAAGCTGGACGTGTTGGTGGTATCATCATGAGTGGTGTCAATCCATTATATACACTTCCAAATGCTGCTGATTTTACTGAAGGGCTAGAGAAAACAGAATTATCAATTTCATTTTCAATGAAAGCGGACGAAACATCGTCTGCAACACAATATATAGCTGCGGCACCTCACTATTTAGAATCATGGGGAGATGTTGAGCTTAAAAAAGGCCATTACAGTTTAATGCAGCCTGCAATTCGTACGTTGTTTGATACACGTCAATTTCAGGAAGCATTATTAAAATGGACTGGTAACGACATGAGTTACCGTGAATATATAAAAGAAACCTGGGGAACAGGAATTTTATCCGGATCTTCATTCAACAAAGCGCTACAAGATGGTGTTTATGTAGGAAGCATTGCTACTGAAATAGAAGATACAGCTGATGCTGTAGATGCTTCTGAAGTGTCAGACGAGCCTGCACCAGCAACTTCTGCAGGAAGTGCAGCTAGAGCTTTAGCATCTTCTGCAAAGTCGGAAGGTATGGAGCTTTCTTTGTATACCAAAGTTGGAATGGGAGATGGTCAACAAGCTAATAACCCTTGGTTACAAGAATTCCCTGATCCAATTACCAGAACATCTTGGGATAACTACCTAACTATTTCTGCTGCAGATGCAAAAGATTTAGGATTAGTAAACGAATATGAAGCCACTGGAGCTTTAAACGGGAGTTATGTAGATATAACTGTTAATGGTGTTACTGTTAAAAATGTGCCAGTAATCATTCAGCCAGGACAAGCAAAAGGATCTGTTGGATTATCTTTTGGATACGGTAGAACTTCTGGTTTAAAAGAAGAAATGATGACTGGTATTAGTGCTTATCCATTATATCAGAATTTCAATACAGCTCAAAGTGTATCTATCACTAAGGCAGCAGGAATGCATGAATTTGCATGTGTTCAGTTGCAAAACACGCTTATGGGTCGTGGTGATATTATTAAAGAAACCACTCTAGAGATATTCAATACTTACGATAGAGAAGATCACAAATATGGCTGGAATAAAGTTCCGAAGGTATCATTAAACCATGAGGAAACACCAGTAACATCTCCTGAAGTTGATTTATGGGATGAGTTTGATCGTTCAATAGGACATCATTTTAACTTATCAATAGACCTAAACTCTTGTACAGGATGTGGTGCATGTGTTATAGCATGTCATGCTGAAAACAATGTACCTGTAGTTGGTAAAGAAGAAATTAGACGTAGTCGTGATATGCACTGGTTACGTATTGATAGATATTATTCTTCAGAAGATACATTTGCTGAAGATGATACGAAAAAAGAAGAATTTTCTGGGCTTACTGGAGATAAAGGATCACTTGGTGGTTTTGCAGAATTAGAAATTGCTGCTGATAATCCTCAAGTTGCTTTCCAACCAGTAATGTGTCAGCATTGTAATCACGCACCTTGTGAAACAGTATGTCCTGTGGCAGCAACATCACATGGTCGTCAAGGTCAAAACCACATGGCGTATAACCGTTGTGTAGGTACACGTTACTGTGCAAATAACTGTCCGTACAAAGTTCGTCGTTTCAACTGGTTCCTGTATGCTCAAAATGATGAGTTCGATTACTACATGAATGATGACTTAGGAAGAATGGTATTAAATCCAGATGTAACAGTACGTTCTCGTGGTGTGATGGAAAAATGTTCTATGTGTATTCAAATGACACAAAAAACAATTCTTGATGCAAAACGTGATGGAAGAGTTATCAAAGATGGCGAATTTAAAACAGCTTGTTCTGCAGCTTGTAGTAGTGGAGCAATTAAATTTGGAGACATCAATGATAAGGAAAGTGAAGTTGCAAAACTTAAAGAAAATGATCGTATGTATCACTTATTAGAAAGCGTAGGTACTAAACCAAATGTTCAGTATCAAACTAAAGTGAGAAATACAACCGAAGCATAAAAATTAATTAAGAAACAATTATAATAGATTATGGCGTCTCATTACGAAGCACCTATTAGAAGACCCTTAGTTACAGGAGAGAAATCATATCACGATGTATCGGTAGATGTGGCAGCACCTGTTGAAGGAAAAGCAAATAAAGCCTGGTGGATTGTATTTTCAATTTCATTAGTCGCATTCCTTTGGGGAATTGGGTGTATTATCTATACAATTTCTACAGGTATTGGAACTTGGGGTTTAAATAAAACCGTTGGTTGGGCCTGGGATATTACTAACTTCGTTTGGTGGGTTGGTATTGGTCACGCAGGAACACTGATTTCTGCTGTACTGTTGCTATTCCGTCAAAAGTGGAGAATGGCAATTAACCGTTCTGCTGAAGCTATGACAATATTCTCAGTAGTGCAAGCAGGTTTATTCCCAATCATTCACATGGGTCGTCCATGGTTAGGATACTGGGTATTACCTATACCAAACCAATTTGGATCATTATGGGTAAACTTTAATTCTCCATTACTTTGGGATGTATTTGCGATCTCTACATATTTATCAGTTTCATTGGTATTCTGGTGGACTGGTTTGTTACCTGATTTTGCGATGATTCGTGACAGAGCAGTTAAACCTTTCCAAAAGAAAATCTACTCTTTATTGAGTTTTGGTTGGTCAGGACGTGCTAAAGATTGGCAACGTTTTGAAGAAGTGTCATTAGTACTTGCAGGTTTAGCAACACCATTAGTACTTTCTGTACATACTATTGTATCGTTTGACTTCGCAACTTCGGTGATACCTGGTTGGCATACCACAATCTTCCCTCCATACTTTGTTGCTGGAGCGATTTTCTCTGGATTTGCTATGGTGAATACACTTCTTATCATTATGAGAAAAGTATGTAATCTTGAAGATTATATTACGGTACAGCACATCGAGTTAATGAACATTGTTATTATGATTACGGGTTCTATAGTTGGTGTGGCTTATATTACTGAGCTATTCATTGCATGGTATTCTGGAGTTGAATACGAACAATACGCATTCTTGAATAGAGCAACCGGACCTTATGCATGGGCATACTGGATGATGATGTCATGTAATGTATTCTCACCGCAGTTCATGTGGTTTAAAAAATTAAGAACAAGTATTATGTTCTCATTCTTTATCTCAATTGTGGTAAATGTGGGAATGTGGTTCGAGCGTTTTGTAATTATTGTAACATCATTACACAGAGATTATTTACCATCATCATGGACAATGTTCTCTCCTACCTTTGTAGATATTGGAATATTCATTGGAACTATCGGATTCTTCTTTGTATTATTCTTATTGTATGCCAGAACATTCCCTGTGATTGCTCAGGCTGAAGTAAAAACCATCCTGAAATCTTCAGGAGAACGTTACAAGAATATCAGAGAAAGAGGTGATAGTTTAGTTGGAACTGGTGCAGATGCAAGAACATCAGGAGCTGCTGCTGTAACAAGTACTGTTTCCGAAGTATCGGCATCAGAAGAAGATAATTCAGCAAAAGTAAACGACCTTTTAGGTAGTATTGGAGCATTCGATTCTAACACGCAAACTGCTGATGATTTGAAACAGATTAATGGTATCGGTCCAAAAATGGAAGAAGTGCTTAATAGCATTGGTATCTATACCTTCTTACAGGTAAGTAAGATGACGAAAAGAGAATATGATTTGCTGGATTCTATTACAGGTTCTTTCCCAGGAAGAGCAGAACGTGATGATTGGTCTGGACAAGCTAAAAAATTAATAAACTAAGAATAGTACATGGAAGCTTCAAAAGTAATTCACGCTATTTATACAGATGATGACGTTTTAATGGCTGCCGTTAAAAAGGTAAAGTCTGCACATCATCATATTGAAGAAATATACACGCCTTTTCCAGTTCACGGACTAGACAAAGCGATGGGATTAGCTCCTACAAGAATAGCCATTACATCATTTTTATATGGTTGTGTTGGTCTAACAGTCGCAATTGTTATGATGAATTTCATTATGATACAAGACTGGCCTCAAAATATTGGTGGTAAACCAAGTTTTAGTTATATCGAAAACATGCCGGCTTTTGTTCCAATCATGTTTGAGCTAACTGTATTTTTTGCTGCTCACTTAATGGTAATCACGTTTTATTTAAGAAGTAGAATGTGGCCATTTAAAAAAGCAGAGAATCCAGATCCTAGAACAACAGATGATCATTTTTTAATGGAAATCCCTGTTCATAATAACGAAAAAGAACTCTCTGATTTATTAAAAGAAACTGGAGCAGTAGAGATTAATTTAATTGATAAAGCGCATTAATTTATACAGATGAAAAGCTTATTTAAAATAGTAATAGTATTAATGGTATTTGCAAGTGTTGTTTCTTGTCAGAAGAATTCAAGACCTAACTACCAATTTATGCCAAATATGTACGAGCCAGTATCATATGAAGCTTATCAGGAATCTGATGCTTTTCCGGGAGGAGTAGAAGCTCAATTACCTGCTGAAGGTTCAATTCCTAGAGGCGATCATATGCCTTTTGAAATTGAAAATACAAATGCAGGATATGAACTTGCAAAAGCTACGTTACAAAGTCCTCTCGATTCAACACAGATTGACTCACCAAGAGGTGGTCAACTATATGATATCTATTGCGGAATTTGTCACGGAAGAAACGGTAAAGGTCAAGGAACTTTGGTGAAAAGAGAAAAAATACTTGGTGTACCTAGTTATGATGATGCAGGAAGAGCAATTACAGCAGGTAGTATTTACCACACTATTTACTACGGAAAAAATGCAATGGGTTCATATGCTAATCAATTAAATGAAGAAGAGCGTTGGCAGGTTGTAGATTACGTGCTAAAGTTAAAAGCAGACTTAGAAAAATAAGATAGATAAAGATTATATATAGATATGTATACATTTTCAAGTAAATTAAGAGTAGTAGCAATAGCCCTTATTATAATAGGAGCCATTGGTGTTGCTTATGGTTTTATGACATCTCACAAATCTTTAGATGAAGTAAAAGAGATGATTGCTCATGAGGAAGCTGGACATCATGGAGGTGGTCATGAAGCAAATTCAGATACACATTCGGTAGCTGAAGCTCATGAAGGGACTCACGATGAAGGAGCAGATTCCCATGCAGAAGCAGGTGAGCATCATGGTGACGAGCATGCAAAACATGTACAACACCAATTAGAAAACAGACCATGGTCTGCATTATATGTAGCCGCTTTTTTCTTCTTTATGATTGCACTGGGAGTGTTAGCATTCTATGCCATTCAATTCGCTGCACAAGCAGGTTGGTCACCAGTTCTTTTTAGAGTTATGGAGGCAATTACGGCTTACGTATTGCCCGGAGCCTTAATTGTATTAGCTATTGCTGTGGCTTCTGGAATAATCGGACATTACAATATCTTTATCTGGATGGACCCTGATATGGTTGATCCTACAAGTGAGAAGTATGATGCATTAGTAGCTGGTAAATCAGGATTCTTAAATATGACAGGTTTCATCATTAGAGGTTTAATTTTTATTGCTGGATGGAGTTTATATAGACATTTTGCGCGTAAATTTTCTATTGCACAAGACAATGCCGATGATAATAGAAATTTCAAGAAGTCATTTAGAATTGCAGCTGGATTTTTAGTATTCTATATATACACAGAATCTATGATGTCTTGGGATTGGATAATGAGTGTTGACCCTCACTGGTTCTCTACTTTATTTGGATGGTATGTTTTTGCTTCTATGTTTGTAAGTGGTATTACTGTAATTGCAATGATGACCATGTATTTAAAATCTAGAGGCCATCTACCTTTTGTTAATGATAGTCACTTACACGATTTAGCAAAATTCATGTTTGGTATTAGTATTTTCTGGACATATTTATGGTTCTCTCAGTTTATGTTAATCTGGTACTCTAATATTCCTGAAGAAGTAACTTACTTTGTGACAAGATTCCAAGATTATCAATTACCGTTCTTAGGTATGGTAGTGATGAACTTCGTATTTCCGTTATTAGTATTAATGAACAGTGATTATAAACGAATTCCTTGGTTTGTTGTTATGGCAGGTATAGTAATTCTTTGTGGACACTACATTGATGTATTTAATATGATTATGCCAGCAACTGTTGGAGACAGATGGTTTATCGGAATTCCAGAAATAAGCTCAATTCTTTTATTCGCAGGATTATTCATATTTATTGTCTTTACTGCTTTGACAAAAGCACCATTATTGGCAAAACGTAATCCTTTCATTAAAGAAAGTGAACATTTCCATTATTAATAAAATATATAAAGAACAGAAACAACAATGACTGCTTTTTTAACAATTATAATAGTACTTTTCATAGCTGTTGCCATCTGGCAAATGGTTAAAATCTTTGATTTAGCTCAAGTAGGTGCGTCAAACAATCAGGTAGCTACAGATAAAGACAACAAAATCAATGGATATTTGATGATGGGATTCTTGGTCTTTATATATGTCATAACTATACTTAGTTTTTGGTATTTAGGAGATCTTCCATTAGTGTCAAATTCAGCTTCAGAGCATGGACCACAAATTGATAACTTGATGATTATATCAATGGTTATCATTTTTATTGTTCAAACATTTACTCAATTCTTATTGCACTACTTTGCTTATAAATACAAAGGTGAAAAAGGACGTAAGGCTTTATTCTATGCTGACAATAATACCTTAGAAGCTATCTGGACATTCATTCCTGTAATTGTTCTAGCAGGTCTAATTATTTATGGATTATTTACTTGGACAAGTATCATGAATATTGATGAAAGTGAAGATCCTTTAGTGATTGAGCTATACGCACAACAGTTTAACTGGAAAGCACGTTATGGAGGAGAAGATAATACCTTAGGTATGGCCAATGTAAGATTAATTGATATTGATCGTGCTAACATACTTGGTGTAGACGAATCAGACCCGAATGCTCAAGATGATATCATTACTACAGAGTTGCATTTACCAGTAGGACGACCAGTATTGTTTAAAATGCGTTCTCAAGATGTATTACATTCAGCTTACATGCCTCACTTTAGAGCACAAATGAACTGTGTGCCGGGTATGATTACTCAGTTTGGTTTTACACCAACAGTAACAACTGCTCAAATGAGAGAACGAGATGAAATCAAAGAGAAAGTTGCAAATATCAATGCACTAAGAGCAGAAAGAAAAGAAGAAATAGAAGAAAAAGGACAAGAATTATTATATGAGTTTGATTATCTGTTATTATGTAACAAAATATGCGGTAAATCTCATTACAACATGCAAATGAAGATTGTTGTAGAAACTCAGGAAGAATACGATGCTTGGATTAAAGAGCAAAAAACATTCAAAAATTCTTTAACTAACTAAAAAAGATTTAAAAGAAAATAGATTATGTCAGCACACGCAGATACTCACGCACACGACGACCACGGACATCATCATAAAGAGACTTTTGTTACTAAATATATATTTAGTCAAGACCATAAAATGATTGCCAAACAGTATTTAATTACTGGAGTAATTGTTATGGGAATTATTGGTATTCTTATGTCTCTAATGATGCGTATGCAAATTGCATGGCCAGAAGAGCCTAATGTAATCTTTGAGGCATTATTAGGAAAATGGGCGCCAGACGGTGTCATGGATGCAGATATTTATTTAGCATTAGTCACCATACATGGTACTTTAATGGTATTTTTTGTATTAACAGCTGGATTGAGTGGTACCTTTAGTAACTTATTGATACCGTTGCAGATTGGAGCACGTGATATGGCTTCTGGATTTTTAAATATGATATCTTATTGGTTATTCTTTTTGTCTTGTGTAATCATGATATTATCATTTTTTGTTGAATTTGGTCCTGCAGCAGCTGGTTGGACAATCTATCCACCGTTAAGTGCATTGCCAATGGCTCAAGGAGGTTCTGGTATGGGAATGACGCTATGGCTAGTATCTATGGCTATATTTATTGCCTCGTCATTACTAGGTTCATTAAACTATATCGTTACTGTTATCAACTTACGTACAAAAGGGATGTCGATGACAAGATTGCCATTAACAATTTGGGCTTTCTTCGTAACAGCTATCATTGGTGTTGTGTCTTTCCCAGTATTATTATCTGCGGCATTATTATTAATAATGGATAGAAGCTTTGGTACGTCTTTCTTTTTGTCAGATATATTTATCCAAGGTGAAGTACTACATTATCAAGGAGGTTCGCCAGTATTGTTTGAACACTTGTTCTGGTTCCTAGGACACCCAGAAGTATATATCGTTTTATTACCAGCATTAGGTATTACATCTGAAATTATTGCTACAAATTCACGTAAACCAATCTTTGGTTATAGAGCAATGGTGATGTCTATTCTTGCTATTGCATTTTTATCAACCATTGTTTGGGGGCACCATATGTTCATTTCAGGAATGAATCCATTCCTAGGTTCTGTATTTACATTCACAACCTTATTAATTGCAATTCCATCAGCGGTAAAAGCTTTTAATTATATTACCACGCTTTGGAAAGGTAATCTCCAGATGAATCCTGCAATGCTATTTTCTATTGGATTAGTATCTACATTCATCACAGGTGGACTTACTGGTATTATTTTAGGAGATAGTGCCCTAGATATAAATGTTCACGATACATACTTTGTTGTGGCGCATTTCCATTTGGTTATGGGTATTTCTGCACTTTATGGTGTGTTTGCTGGTATTTATCATTGGTTCCCAAAGATGTTTGGTAGAATGATGAATAAGAATTTAGGCTACATACACTTCTGGGTAACAGCTATAGCTGCCTACGGTGTATTTTTTCCAATGCACTTTATAGGTATGGCAGGATTGCCAAGACGTTATTATACAAACTCTAACTTCCCACTTTTTGATGATGTTGCTAATGCTAATGTATTAATTACTATGTTTGCCTTATTAGGTGGTGCAGTACAATTGGTATTTTTATATAACTTTGTAAGAAGTATATTCTACGGAAAAAAGGCCGAACAAAACCCATGGAAATCAAATACATTAGAGTGGACTGCTCCAGTTGAGCATATACATGGTAACTGGCCAGGAGAAATTCCTCATGTGCACAGATGGGCTTATGATTACAGTAAACCAGGACATGACGAAGATTTTGTGCCTCAAAATGTTCCACTTTACGATGGAGAAGAAGAATTACAGCATTAAAATTCTTATGAAAAATATTGAAAAGCCTTTCGTTAATATCGAGAGGCTTTTTGTTTATATTTGTGTTATATGAACGAAAACCTTGATCCAACAAACGATAATTTTTCTCCCGAAGAACTCGATGTAGAAAAAAAGTTAAGACCCTTATCCTTTGATGATTTTACAGGTCAGGATCAGGTATTGGAGAACCTTCAGGTTTTTGTTCAGGCAGCTAATGGAAGAGATGAAGCTCTTGATCATACACTATTTCATGGACCTCCAGGATTGGGTAAAACAACCTTAGCTCATATTTTAGCTAGTGAGCTTAGTGTTGGGATCAAAGTGACTTCTGGTCCTGTATTGGATAAGCCAGGTGATCTGGCTGGTTTATTAACCAACTTAGATGAACGTGATGTCTTATTCATTGATGAGATTCATCGATTGAGTCCTATTGTTGAAGAGTATTTGTATTCTGCAATGGAAGACTATAAGATCGATATCATGATAGAATCTGGGCCAAATGCCAGAACTGTTCAAATCAACCTAAATCCATTTACATTAGTTGGCGCAACTACACGTTCTGGACTATTAACCTCTCCAATGAGAGCACGTTTCGGAATTCAAAGCAGGCTACAATATTATAATACCGAATTATTAACCACCATTGTTCAACGTAGTGCATCTATTCTAGATGTGCCAATTTCAATGGAAGCGGCTGTAGAAATTGCTGGACGTAGCCGAGGTACTCCAAGAATTGCTAATGCCCTACTTAGACGAGTTAGAGACTTTGCTCAAATTAAGGGCAATGGAAGTATAGATATCAAGATTGCTAAATTTGCTTTAGAAGCACTCAATGTAGATGCTCATGGTTTAGACGAAATGGACAATAAAATTCTGGAAACCATCATTGACAAATTTAAAGGAGGACCAGTTGGTATTACTACTTTGGCAACAGCCGTAAGTGAAAGTGCAGAAACTATTGAAGAAGTTTATGAACCGTTTTTAATTCAGCAAGGCTTTATCATGCGTACACCTCGTGGTCGTGAAGTGACTGAACTTGCGTATAAACATCTAGGTAAAATTAAAGGTCCAATTCAAGGCGGATTATTCTAAATGACCTTATGAGTAGTCCAAAAAACATACCTACAGTTCCATTACTTCGATTCCTAAAACATTCTCTTGAAATTTTAAAAAATCCCCTTCCCTTTCATCATAAAAATTTTAATGAAAAAGGAGATATATTCCGTCTAAAAATTGGGTTTAAAAATGAAGTCTTTTTTGTAAGAGATACTGGTTTTGCTCAATATGTACTTCAGAAAAATCAAAAAAACTACGTAAAATCTAAAATACAAACCGAAGATTTGGTAAAATATGTAGGAGAAGGTTTATTGACTTCAGAAGGTGACAAATGGAAGAAGCAACGGAAAATGATGCAGCCAGCCTTCCATAAAAAGCAATTGCAGAACTTGTTACTAGGAATGCAAGACACTATTATCTCAGAATTCAACAAGATAACACCAAATCAAGACATAGACCTGTTTCCTATTCTGAATGATTTGGCATTTCAAACTGTTGTAAAGTCACTATTCACTAAAGCTGCCAAGGAAGATGATATGGAAAGACTCCAATATATTACTGAAATGAATCAGAAGATGTTGGTTAGAGAATTACGTCAGCCGTATCTCGCTTGGTGGTTTAAAATAAGTGGAACTATAGACAAGTATTTGAAGCTTTCTAAAGAAGCACGAACCATTTTAAAAGGGATTGTAGATGAACGAAAGGCTTCAGGGAAAACGTATGGCGATTTGTTAGACATGTTATTAGAAACACGTTATGATGACGGTAAAGGAATGACTGAGGAACAATTGATTGACGAGATTTTAATCATTTTTACAGCTGGACACGAAACCACATCTAACGCCTTAACATTTACCTTTCAATTGTTAGCCTTACATCCAGAATGGCAAGACCAAATTTTTGACGAGAATAAACACATTAAAGAACAAACTCAAGATTTGATGACCTTGGTCACTTCTTCTAAAGTTTGTCAACAAGTACTTGAAGAATCGATGCGTTTGTATCCTCCAGCCTATTTTATTGATCGTGTTAATCTCAAGGAAGACCATTTTAATGGAATGACTTTTAAACCAGGCTCAAATTTATTGTTTTCGGTGCATGAAATGCATCGTCACCCAGATTTATGGGAACAACCAAATAAATTTTTACCTGAACGGTTCAGTGAAGGTGAACGGAAATTCTCGTCACAATATTTTCCTTTTGGTGCAGGACCAAGAAAATGTATTGGAAATAATTTTGCCATGTTTGAAATGATCATTGCAGTAACAACACTTGTTTCGAAATTTAAGATACATCCCGAATTTGAAGCAATTGAAATTACACCTCTAATTACTTTAAAGCCTAAAAATGCACGTTTAAGGTTTGCACCACGATCGTAGATTTTTCTTACTTCATTTATCCGTAAAAACCCACACTTTATCTTTTAGAAAATTACCTGAACTAAAAAACAGGTGTTTCGTCTGTTAAATTTAGATGCATTTTTATTTTGATTTACTTTTCACGAGCCTATTAAATGTAATCAAAATGAAAAAGTTACAACGTCCCACTTATCTTATTGTTGCCACAATGGCTTTGTTAATGTCTTGCGCATCAGATGATGATAACTACGTGCCAATCCCTGGACAGGATATTTTAGAGAATCGAATTATTGAACTTTATGGTTCTAAGACGGCACTAATCCAACCATTATCTACAGATTATAATTTGATACCTAACGATGCTAATAACCCAATTACAGAAGCTAAAGTGTCGCTTGGCCAACTATTATTTCATGAAACAGGACTTGCAACAAATCCTAATATGGATGAAGGGATGCATACTTATTCTTGTGCAAGTTGCCATCATGCTAAAGCTGGTTTTCAAAGTGGTATCTTACAAGGTATAGGAGAAGGCGGAATGGGCTTTGGACTCAGTGGAGAAGGACGATTTAAAAATACGTTATATCCTGAGGCAGATCTGGATGTTCAACCAATAAGAACTCCGAGTGCGCTTAATGTGGCCTATCAGGATGTGATGCTTTGGAATGGTCAGTTTGGTGCTACAGGAACAAATGCTGGTACAGAAGCTAACTGGACTCCTGGAACACCCAAAGAAGCTAATAATTTAGGTTTTGAAGGTGTTGAAACGCAAGCTATAGCAGGTTTAGATGTACATAGATTAGTTATCGATGAAGATTTTATTATCAATTCAGAATATAAAGATATGTTTGATGAAGCTTTTCCAGATGTTGATGTCTCCGAGCGCTATTCAAAGATAAATGCTGCGTTAGCTATTGCAGCTTATGAACGTACATTACTTCCTAATCAGGCACCTTTTCAGCAGTGGTTAAACGGAAATGTTAATGCCATGAATGAGCAGGAAACCGAAGGCGCGTTGTTATTTTTCAATGAGGCTAAATGTTTCTCATGTCACGCTGGACCAGCATTAAATGGTATGGAGTTCCATGCCATAGGAATGAACGATCTTGCTGGAGAAGATATTTTAACTACAATTGATGATGCCACAAAGCGAGGACGTGGTGGATTTACAGGTAACCCAGAAGATGATTACAAATTTAAAACACCACAACTTTATAATTTAAAGGATGTTTCATTTTATGGTCATGGCGGAAGTTTTCAAACTATAGAAGAGGTTATTCGCTATAAAAATATAGCTGTAGCAGAAAATCAAGACGTGCCATCTGCACAGTTGTCAGCTATGTTTGAACCACTAAATCTTACAGATTCTCAAGTAGATGCCATTACTGCGTTTTTAGAAAATGCACTGTATGATAGCAACTTACAACGTTACGTTCCTGAAGCATTGCCTACTGGCTATTGTTTCCCTAATGCAGATACAATGTCATCTGAGGATATGGGTTGCGAATAATCACATTTAGATAAGGATAAACACAAAAATTTAATGAGATGTTTTAAATTTGATTGTGAATACAACTGAACGATCAAAATTTATCAAAGCTGAAGCTAAGCGTTTAGGCTTTTTGTCCTGCGGAATCAGTAAGGCTGAGTTTCTAGAAAATGAAGCTCCAAGATTAGAAACATGGCTAAAAAATAATGCACATGGCGAAATGCGTTACATGGAGAACCATTTTGATAAGCGTTTGGATCCAACTAAACTGGTTGAAGGCTCTAAAAGTGTCGTGTCTCTGTTATTAAATTATTATCCTTCGGAAATTCAAAATCCTGAAAGTTACAAACTCTCAAAGTACGCTTACGGAACTGACTATCATTTTATCATTAAAGACAAATTGAAAGCTTTATTATACACCATTCAATCTGAAATTGGAGATGTTCATGGACGCGCTTTTGTAGATTCGGCTCCAGTATTAGATAAAGCCTGGGCTGCAAGATCTGGTCTTGGATGGATTGGAAAGCATAGTAATCTATTAACTCAGCAAATAGGCTCTTTCTATTTTATTGCCGAACTTATTATCGATTTAGAACTCGACTATGATCACGCAACAACAGATCATTGTGGAACCTGTACTGCCTGTATTGATGCTTGTCCTACCGAAGCCATTACAGAACCCTATATTGTAGATGGTAGTAAATGCATTTCCTATTTCACAATTGAACTTAAGGATAATATCCCATCAGACTTTAAAGGACAATTTGACGATTGGATGTTTGGTTGTGATGTATGTCAGGATGTTTGTCCGTGGAATCGCTTTTCAAAAGCACATAATGAACCGCTATTTAATCCACATCCAGAGTTGATGTCAATGTCTAAAAAAGATTGGGAAGACATCACGAAAGATACGTTTAACAAAGTCTTTAAAAACTCTGCAGTTAAGCGTACAAAGTACGAAGGACTACAACGTAATATTAGGTTTATTAAGAAGTAATTTTCCAATTACTAATCTATCACTTTCTCATAAAACACTTACATTTGTAATTCGATTTGTTGTCAGGTGCAAATACAAATTGATTAATAGATAAAAGAAATATGAGCAAGCAGAGTAAACGTAGAGAAGCATTGGTTTATCACGCCAAACCAATTCCTGGAAAAATACAGGTATTACCAACAAAAAAATATGCCACACAAAGGGATTTATCATTAGCTTACTCTCCAGGTGTTGCCGAGCCTTGTCTGGAAATTGAAAAGGACAAAAACAATGTGTATCGATACACTGCTAAGGGGAATTTGGTAGCAGTCATATCTAACGGGACAGCTGTGCTTGGCTTGGGAAATATTGGCCCAGAGGCTTCTAAACCTGTAATGGAGGGGAAAGGTGTTCTGTTTAAAATATTTGCTGATATCGATGTATTTGACATTGAAGTTGATACTGAAAATGTGGATGAGTTTATTCAAACTGTAAAAATGATTGCGCCAACATTTGGAGGTATCAATCTTGAAGATATAAAAGCACCCGAAGCCTTTGAAATTGAACGTCGCCTCAAAGAAGAATTAGACATTCCTGTAATGCACGACGATCAGCATGGAACAGCCATCATTTCTGCTGCTGCATTAATCAATGCATTAGAAATTGCTGAAAAAAATATTGAAGATGTCAACATTGTAATCAGTGGCGCAGGAGCTGCTGCAATCTCTTGTTCTCGCTTGTATCAAGCTTGTGGTGCTAAGCGTGAGCATATGGTGATGTTAGATAGTAAAGGTGTTATAAGAGACGATCGTGATGATCTAACGTCTCAAAAAGCTGAATTTGCAACACACCGAAAGATCGATACATTAGAAGAGGCAATGCAAAATGCTGATGTATTTATTGGTCTGTCTAAAGCTGATATTGTCAATACAGAGATGCTAAAATCAATGTCTGACAACCCTATTGTTTTTGCAATGGCAAACCCAAATCCGGAAATTCCATATAATGTTGCTATTGCAGCACGTAAGGACATCATTATGGCAACAGGGCGAAGCGATCATCCTAATCAGGTAAATAATGTATTAGGCTTTCCTTTTATATTCAGAGGCGCTCTCGATGTAAGAGCTACAAAGATCAATGAAGCTATGAAAATGGCTGCGGTTCATGCTTTAGCTAATTTGGCTAAAGAGCCTGTGCCAGAACAAGTTAATATTGCATATGGAGAAACACGTCTAACTTTTGGTCGTGATTATATCATCCCAAAACCTTTTGACCCAAGACTTATTGCCGAAGTGCCACCAGCAGTTGCTAAAGCAGCTATGGAAAGTGGAATTGCTCAAGAACCAATAGAGGATTGGGACAAATATAAAGATGAATTGCTAGAACGTTTAGGATCTGATAATAAGCTTGTAAGACTATTATTCAATAGAGCAAAATTAAATCCTAAGCGTGTTGTTTTTGCTGAAGCAGATCAATTAGATGTTCTAAAAGCAGCTCAAATTGTACATGATGAAGGGATTGCAACTCCTATTCTTTTAGGGCGTCGCGATAAGATCCTCAGTCTAATGGAAGAACTTGAATTTGAGTATGATTTAGAGATTATTGATCCAAAATCTGATGAAGAGGAAGACCGTAAAAATAAATATGCCAAAGTCTACTGGGAACAACATAAACGCAGTGGAGTTACATTCTATTCGGCAAGTAAAATAATGCGAGAACGTAATTATTTTGCTGCCATGATGGTTAATGAAGGTGATGCAGACGCCATGATTTCAGGGTATTCAAGAAGTTATCCTTCCGTAGTAAAACCAATGATGGAACTTATTGGTCTGGCTCCAGGCGCAACAAGAGTTGCTGCAACTAATATTATGATGACCCAACGCGGTCCAATGTTTTTGAGTGATACAGCTATCAATATTAATCCCTCAGCAAATGATCTCACCCGAATTGCACAAATGACGGCAAGTATCGTAAAAATGTTTGGAATGGAACCTGTTATGGCAATGATTTCTTATTCTAACTTTGGCTCTTCTAAAGATCAAACAGCAACTAAAGTTAGGGAAGCTGTAAGTTATTTACATAAAAGACATCCAGACCTTATTGTTGATGGCGAATTGCAAACAGATTTTGCGTTGAACAAAGAAATGCTTCAAGATATTTTTCCATTTTCTAAATTAGCAGGACGAAAGGTGAATACACTAATATTTCCGAATTTAGAATCAGCAAACATTACTTACAAATTACTCAAGGAGCTAAATAAAGCAGACTCCATAGGTCCTATTATGATGGGAATGAGAAAACCCGTTCATATTCTACAATTAGATGCAAGTGTAGATGAGATTGTAAACATGGCAGCCATTGCAGTAATAGATGCTCAACAAAAGGAAAAACGAGAAGCTGATAAACGTAATGCTTTAGCTTAATAATCACCTTTGAAATGTAAATAATTTTATTACATTTGAGTTTTTAACCCAAGTGAGTAAATGATCACGCATATTCAAGGAAGATTAGTTGAGAAGAATCCAACAGATGTAGTAATAGATTGCAATGGAGTTGGCTATCTTTTAAACATATCGTTACACACCTATTCTGAGATACCAGACAGTGAAGCTCTGAAGTTATATTCTCATTTAATAGTTAGAGAAGATTCTCATACATTATTTGGGTTTTCATCAATAGCTGAGCGCGAAATTTTTAAACTTTTAATATCTGTTAGTGGCATTGGAGCAAATACTGCAAGAACAATGCTATCCTCACTATCTCCGCAACAAGTTAAAGAAGGAATTGCCCATGGAGATGTTGCCTTAATTCAATCAATAAAAGGGATTGGAGCCAAAACCGCAGCTCGTGTTATATTAGATCTAAAAGACAAAGTGCTTAAAGTTTACGATATAGATGAAGTTTCTGTTAATAAAAACAATACAAATAGAGATGAAGCGTTATCTGCTTTAGAAGTTTTAGGATTTGCTAAAAAGCAGTCCGAACGAATTGTGGATAAAATTGTGTCTCAACAACCTGATGCAAGTGTAGAATCAATTATTAAAGAAGCTTTAAAAAATTTATAAAATTTGATTACAACTAACTTTACTTTATCAAAATCATATCGCCTTATTGTTGCCCTTGTATTTGTATTGGTTAGTGGTCTAGGCTACGCTCAAACCAATCCTGCTACTCAAGATTCAACCAAAACGGGCTTCTCATTAGGTAAATTAAGCATACCAAATCCTCAGAGTATTGTTTCAAAATATACCTACGACCCTATCACAGATAGATACATTTACACCGAAAAAGTTGGAAGTTTCAATATCAATTATCCTATTATTTTAACACCTGCAGAATTTCAAAAACTCATCTTACTTGAACAGCAGCAAATGTATTACAAGCAAAAAATTGATGCTGCCGACGGGAAAAAAGATGGTGCAGAGGAAGAACGTAGAAATTTATTACCTGAGTTTTATGTCAACTCAGGATTTTTTGAAACACTTTTTGGAGGAAATACTATTGAAGTAATTCCACAAGGTTCTGCAGAGGTAGACTTAGGAATATTATTTACGAAGCAAGATAATCCAACATTTTCTCCAAGGAACCGAAGTAATTTCACATTTGATTTCGATCAACGTATTAGCGTTAGTTTATTAGGTAAAGTAGGAACACGTTTACAGGTAACTGCTAATTATGATACCGAATCAACTTTTGACTTTCAACAATTAACAAAGTTAGAATATACACCAACGGAAGATGATATTGTTAGAAAGATTGAAGTTGGTAACGTAAATATGCCTCTTAACAGCTCATTGATCACAGGAGCTCAAAGTTTATTTGGTGTTAAGACTGAATTACAATTCGGAAAAACTACAGTAACTGCAATTTTCTCGGAACAACGTTCGCAATCGCAATCAGTCGTTGCGCAAGGTGGCGGAACTTTAGAGGAGTTTGAGTTTTTTGCAAGAGATTATGATGAGAATAGACACTATTTCTTAGCACAGTATTTTAGAAATACCTATGATGAAGCCATGCTTCGTTATCCATTTATTAATAACAATATTCAGGTCACCAGAATTGAAGTATGGGTAACAAACAGAAGTAACCAAACCGACAATGTTAGAAATGTTGTCGCATTTCAGGATTTAGGTGAGTTTGAAACTATCGGACTTAATGGTGGTGTAGCTCCTCCAGGTTTTATAAATGCCGCAGGTTCTGAATTTCCAGATAATGATAATAATGCTTTTGATCCAACTGATATTGGTAATGCAGGTTCTTTTCTGTCGCCTGCAGTTAGAGATATCACAACAGTAGAACAAGGGATCTTAACTACAGCAAATGAAGGGTTTGACTTTGGAAAATTAGAAAATGCTAGAAAACTGGAACAAGGAAGAGATTATACACTCAATCAACAACTAGGTTATATATCCTTAAGCCAGCGTTTATTAAATGATGAAATTCTAGCTGTCGCTTTTCAGTATACAGTTGGAGGAGAAGTATATCAAGTAGGAGAGTTTGCCAATGATGGTGTTAATTCTACTGCTTCAGGTAATGATGTTGATGCAGATGGTATTCCAAATGATATCGATTCAGATGTTGATGGCGATGGAACTATTGATAATGGACCAGATACTGATAATGATGGTATTAATGATACAGGTGATGCAGATATTGATGGTGATGGAACTATTGATAATGGACCTGATGTTGATGGCAATGGTATTAACGATACTTTTGTGTCTGTTCAGGAAGGTTCTAGTCAGAGTCTTATGGTAAAAATGCTGAAGAGTCCTATTACAGATGTTAATCAGCCTATCTGGGATCTGATGATGAAAAACATCTACGACACTGGAGCATTTCAACTAGATCAAGACGATTTCAGACTAAATATATTCTATACTGAAGCCTCTCCTCTAAATTATATAGCGCCTGTAGATGGAACTGCATTTCCAGTATTTGAGAACAACACACCTTTTGATACAACAGATGATGGAGAAATTCTCGATACACCATTAATTAGGCTATTCCATTTAGACCGATTAAATTTTAATAATGATCCGCAAGCAGGTGGAGATGGATTTTTTGATTTTGTTCAAGGGCAAACGGTTCTGGCAGAAAACGGAAAGATCATTTTTACAAAAGTTGAACCATTTGGTCGATATTTATTTGATATTCTTGATGACGATGGAAACCCAAATAACAATGATGCCGATTACGAATTAGAAACCTATACCAACTTAAATCAAGAGAAGTACGTTTACGACATTCTCTACAAGCAAACAAAAACAGCTGCTTTAGATGAAGCTGAAAAAAATAAATTCCAGATTAAAGGACGTTATAAATCCTCAGGAGGAGATGGTATTCCTCTAGGCGCTTTCAATGTGCCAAGAGGCTCTGTGATTGTTACTGCAGGAGGACGAACACTTGTAGAAGGTCAGGACTATACAGTAAATTACCAGATTGGTCGTGTTTATATTATTGATGAAGCCCTGAAATCATCCAATATTCCTATAAATGTTTCTGTTGAAAACAATGCTGTATTTGGGCAACAAACCAGACGATTTACTGGAATTAATGTTGAGCATCAATTCAATGAGAATTTTGTATTGGGAGCTACGCTTTTGAATTTGAACGAACGTCCAATTACCCAAAAAGCTAACTATAATACAGAGCCAATTAATAACACCATTTTTGGATTTAATGGAAATTTCTCTACCGAAGTTCCTTTTTTTACAAGATTAGTTAATAAGCTTCCAAACATCGATACTGATGCGCCTTCAAATCTTTCTGTAAGAGGAGAGTTTGCATATTTGGCGCCAGGTGCTCCAAAAGGAACCGATTTCAATAATGAGGCAACTGCTTATGTTGATGATTTTGAAGGAACTCAAGGTGCTATCGATCTGTTATCACCTCAATCCTGGTTTCTTTCAAGTAGACCAAGAAACTTAGGTAAGATTTATGGTGGATTTGGTGATGAGGATGGCATCGGAATTCAAAATGGATTTGATAGAGCCTTTTTGAACTGGTACACCATTGATCCAATTTTCTATAGCAATCAACGACCAGGAGATATAAGTGATGAAGACGTGTCAGATTTATATACAAGACGCGTTTTTATCGATGAGGTTTTTCCTGAACTGGATATTGCTCAAGGACAAACAACAGTAATCAACACTCTTGATTTGGTATATTATCCTACTGAAAGAGGACCATACAATTTTGATCCTACTGCAGTTGGAGATAATTTGAATCCAGATGATAGCTGGGCTGGAATCACCAGACAAATCACTTCAACAGATTTTGAACAAGCCAATGTAGAATACATAGAGTTTTGGTTGCAAGATCCTTTCTTAAACAATGCACCAGGAACAGGTGCTCCAGGAAAACTGTTTATTAATTTAGGTAACATTTCAGAAGATGTCTTAAAAGATGGTAAAAAGCAATATGAAAATGGATTACCAGAAGATGGTGACATTACACCTCTACTTCCAGAAACAGCATATCAAACGGTTGTGCCAAGGAACCAATCATTAATTTATACCTTCTCAACAGGAGGGGATCAACGATCTAATCAGGATGTTGGGTATGATGGATATGACGATACCGAAGAGATTGCAAGATTTGGAGGAGCTTTTGGAGAAGATCCAGCTAAAGATAATTATACATACTACTTAAATACAGAAGGAAATATCTTTGAGCGTTACAAGAAGTATAACGGTCTACAAGGAAATTCACCAGATGTATTTACAGATACCAATCGTGGATCAACGCCTCAACCAGATGTTGAGGATATCAACAGAGATAACACCATGAACACGATTGATAGTTATTTCCAATATGAAGTAGATATTGATCCAACAACATTAAACGAAAACAACCCTCAAATTAATGATGTAAAGCAGCGTACAGTTACCTTGCCAAATGGTCAAACTGAAGATGTGACTTGGTATCAGTTTAGAATTCCTATTGGTGAAGGTCCAGCTAGAACAGCTGTTGGAGGTATATCAGATATTAGATCAGTGCGTTTTGCACGTTTATTCTTGACTGATTTTGCAGAGACAACGGTATTGCGTTTTGCTACTTTAGATTTGGTTAGAAGTGATTGGAGACGTTACACCTTAACCTTGGATGAGGAACCTAATAATGATAATGATAATACCGAATTTACTGTTGGTGTTGTAGGTCTTCAGGAAAATGATGGTAACTATGTATTGCCACCAGGTGTTGTTTTAGAACAGTTGAATAACAATAATAATATTATCAGGCAAAATGAACAATCCTTACAACTTGAAGTTTGCGATTTAGAGCCTGAAGATTCCAGAGGTGTATTCAAAAATATCAATGTAGATATGCGTCAGTATAATAAACTACGAATGTTTATTCATGCTGAACAAGGTGAAACCGGAATGCTTAATGATGGCGATCTGGTTGGTTTTATTAGAATGGGTAATGACTTTACCCAAAACTACTATCAAATAGAAGTACCTTTACAAGTATCATCAGGTATGGCATCACCTGAATCTGTTTGGCCAGAAGTAAATGAGATAAGTATAGAGCTTGATGTTTTGGAGCAAATGAAATCTTTAGGTATTGCCAACGGAACATTAGCCAATATAGACCCAACATTCTATGATGTTGTTGGCGGACAATTAAATGAGGTAGCAGAATTTGACCCTTACACTATTGGTCAGCAAAGAATAGCCATAAAAGGAAATCCAAACTTTGGTGAAGTAAGAGTACTCATGGTTGGAGTTAAAAATTCAGGTAATAGTGGTATGGATGCATGTGGAGAAATTTGGTTTAATGAACTCCGACTTGCAGATCTAGATAATGAAGGTGGTTGGGCAGCAGTTGCTGGACTAGATGCCAACTTTGCAGATTTTGCTAACGTTAGTGCAACAGGACGAAAAAGTACTATTGGCTTTGGTTCCGTAGAACAAAGACCGAATGAAAGAAGTCGAGAAGATGTTGAACAATATGATATTGTTACTAATCTTAATTTAGGACAATTACTTCCGAAGAAATGGGGCATTCAATTACCTTTCAACTACGCTGTTGGTGAACAGATTATTACACCAGAATACGATGAATTCTACAGAGATATAAAGCTTCAAACCCAATTAGATAATACAACCAATCAGGATTCTATATTAAAGGTCAACGAGAATTATACCAAGCGAAAGAGTATCAATTTTATTGGTGTTAGGAAAAATAGAACTACTGATAAGAAGCCGCGCTTTTACGATGTTGAAAATTTAACTTTTAATTACTCTTATAATAAAGAAGAGCGACGTGATTTTGAAATTGAACGTTCACTAAGTCAGAATGTAAGGGCTGGAGTAAACTACAATTACAGCTTCGAGCCTTTAACGATAGAGCCTTTTAAAAAGAACGACTCCTTGTTTACAGGTAAGTATTGGAAAATCCTTAAAGACTTTAATTTCAATCCAATTCCAACGAGTTTTTCAGTTAATACAGATATCATTCGTCAGTTTAATAAACAAAAATTTAGAGAGGTTGATCTTACAGGAGATAATATTGGTTTAGAAGAATTATTCCGAAGAAATTATAATTTCAACACACAATATGTTCTAAATTACAACTTGACAAAAGCCTTAAGTTTAAACTTTACAGCAGCCAATACCAATATTGTCAGGAATTATTTTGTTGACGATGTTCTTAATGGTAGACAAGATCCAAATTTAGATGTTTGGGATGGATTCTTTGATCTTGGAGATCCTAACATTCAAAATCAGCAATTACAGGTCAATTACGAAATACCTCTTTATAAGATTCCTACCTTGAGCTTTATGCGTGCTACATATTCGTACACAGGAGATTTTCAGTGGCAAAAAGGTTCTGATCTTAATAGTAATTTACCAATTGAGAATGAAGATGGATCATTTACCAATTATAATCTGGGTAACTCAATTCAAAATGCAAACACCCATAATATCAACTCTACTTTTAATTTAGAGACACTATATAAGTATGTAGGACTGACTAAAAAGAATAATAAAAATGCCAGAAGTCGTCGTAGCGCTACACCAGGAGCTTTGACTAAAGACGGAAAAACGCCTGCTGCAAAAGATGGAGCTAATGCTGCTAATAGTAATAAAAAAGGCGCTGGTTCTAAAATTTTAGATGGAGCCATTGATCTATTAACAGCTGTTAAACGGGTTCAAATAAACTATACAGAAAACAATGGTACGTTTTTACCTGGATACTTAAGAACACCTGGTTTCATAGGGACATTTAGACCAACATTAGGATATACATTTGGTAGCCAAAGAGATATTAGAGATTTAGTAGCTAGAAATGGTTGGCTGACTATTTTCCCAGATTTCAATCAACAGTATAGTGAAGTGACTAATAGAATCCTTGATATTTCAGCCGACGTGGAGTTTATAAAAGACTTAAATATAGATCTTACAGGTGGTCGCGTATACTCTGAAAACACCACGCAAAATTTCAATGCTACAGATTTAGATGGAGATGGGTTGAGTGATACTTATAATAGACTGATCACTAATTCCTTCGGAAACTTTAATATTTCAACCGCTTTAATAAAAACAGCATTCAGTAAGAGTGACGAAAACCAATCTGCTGCCTTTGAAGATTTCAGAGCTAACAGGTTAATTGTTGCAAGACGATTAGCGAGAAACTTTTATGGAAACAATAACTTTGCCGTTGATGCTGAAGGGTATCCACTTGGATTTGGAAAAAATAGTCAATCGGTCTTGATACCATCATTTTTAGCTGCTTACAAAGGGTCAAATCCTGAAAAAATCAGTTTATCTGCCTTTAGAGATATTCCAATACCAAACTGGCAGTTAAAGTATACTGGTTTTATGAAAATGAAGTGGTTTAAAAAGAATTTTAAACGTTTTTCTATTACTCATGGATACCGTTCTAGTTATACCATCAATCAATTTAGAACTAACTTAGATCTAGATCCAACGTTGTTACAACCTGGAGTAGAATATGAAAATCAAAACCCTGATGTATTAGATCAATCAGGAAACTTTAAGAATGCTACAGTCTTCAGTAATATCAATTTAGAAGAAAGTTTTAGTCCGTTATTTCGATTAGACTTCGAGATGAAGAATTCTGTAAAAGTATTGGCTGAGATGCGTAGAGATAGAATCCTTTCGTTAAGTTTTGATAATAACCTTCTTACAGAGATTCGTGGGAACGAGTATATCTTAGGTTTGGGTTATAGAATCAAGGATTTACGTATTCGTTCTAAGCTTGCAGGTCCAAGGCAAGTCATAAAAAGTGATTTAGACATGAGAGCTGATATTTCAGTAAGAAATAATAAAACCATTATTAGATATCTGGATATTGAGAACAATCAAATTACTCAAGGTCAAACTATTTGGGGATTAAAATATTCTGCTCAATATGCATTTAGTAAAAATCTCACAGCTATTTTCTACTTTGATTATACATTCTCAGAATATGAAATATCTACTGCATTTCCACAAACAACAGTAAGGTCTGGATTTACATTACGTTACAATTTTGGAAATTAAGTAGTAATTAAAGTCTAAAAAAATTACATTTGTAGCTATACAATAATTTTAATTTAAAAGATGAATATACCATCAGACTTAAAGTACACTAAAGACCACGAGTGGGTTAAAATTGAAGGTGATACAGCCTTAGTTGGCATTACAGATTTCGCTCAAGGCGAGTTAGGAGATATTGTTTACGTTGAAGTGGAAACAGTAGATGAAACTTTAGATATAGAAGAAGTTTTTGGTACTGTAGAAGCGGTAAAAACAGTTTCTGATCTGTTCCTGCCTTTATCTGGAGAGATTGTTGAATTTAATGAGAATCTTGAAGATGAACCAGAGAAAGTAAATTCTGATCCATATGGTGACGGTTGGATGATTAAAATTAAATTTTCTGACGCTTCAGAAATAGATAGTTTAATGTCTGCCGATGATTACAAAGCTCTTATTGGTGCTTAAAAGATGGGCTCTGCCTCTAGTTATTATATATGCTATAGCTCTAACAATTGGGAGTTTGATGCATTTAAAAGATATGCCTAGTTTAGGGTCTTCTTTTGATGATAAAATTTACCATCTTGTCGCTTATATCATATTTACATTTCTAGTTTATAATTTTTGTGTGACAAAAAAATACAGTAAAGTCATTTTTATATCAGCTATAACTGTGACTATCTATGGCATCATTATTGAGGTATTACAATTTGTACTGACGTCTCACAGAACCTTTGATTTCTATGATGCACTTGCAAATGCTTCAGGAGCAATTTTTGCAGCAGTATTGTTGAAATATCAACATAAGCTAAAGTTAAATTAAATTAAATAGCTTGCTTTTTTGACAAATTATTGGTTAATTTAGCATTCTTAAACCGAAAAAAAATGGAACCGAAAAAAAGTACTAAAGCAGACGTAAGTAGAAATAGTTCTCTCTATTTTGCTGTTGGTCTTGCATTAATGTTGGCTTTAACGTACATGACAATTAATTACAAGTCTTATGAGAAAGAAGCCATTGATATTGGACAATTAGATCTTGAAGATCTTGAAGAAGAAGAAATTCCAATTACTCAACAGGAAATAGTTCCACCTCCACCACCTCCACCACCTCCAGTTGTACCAGAGGAAATTGAGATTGTTGAAGATGAAAAAGAAATCGAGGAAACAGTTATTGAATCTACTGAAACCGATCAGGAAGAAGAGATTGTTGAAGTTGAAGAAATTGAAGTAGAAGAAGTAGAAGAAGATATTGATGTACCGTTTAACGTTATTGAAAATGTTCCTATTTTTCCTGGATGTGAAAAAGAAAAAGGTAACAATGCTAAGAAGCAATGTATGTCTGATAAGATTGCCAAATTTGTAAATAAAAAGTTTAATACTGAGCTTGCAGGTGATCTTGGTTTATCAGGAAGACAACGTATCAATGTAATCTTTAAAATAGATAAAACTGGAAATATTGTTGGTATTCAGGCAAGAGCACCACATCCAGGTTTAGAAAAAGAAGCAAAACGTGTTATTGGATTGCTTCCAAAAATGAAGCCAGGTAAACAAAGAGGTAAGCCAGTAAACGTGCCTTACTCTTTACCTATCTTATTTCAGGTTCAAGACTAGATATTTATATAGCATATCATAAAATTTCAAAATCCCATCTAATTAATTAGATGGGATTTTTACTTTGGTATGCTTATTGTGATTTTCTCATAATATTAACATTTTAACTTAAGTATTATGAAAGATTTAAAAAAATCGCACAATATTGCTGGTCAGAGCAATACAAGTGTGCGAAAATCACACAAGCACGATGCAAATTTACAAAAAAACTCTACGCTGTATTTTCAAATTGGACTCATCTTATGTTTACTAGGCTCTTATGGTATCCTAGAAATGAAGTTTGAGACTACCACTTACGAGAAGGAAATTGTCTTCTTAGATCCAAATGAGGATGTATACCACATGCCAGATTTTATTATCGAGCCAGAGACTCCAGTTCAAAAAAAGCAAAAACAAAAGAAAACTAGAATTATAAAACCTCCAGTAATAGTTGACAACAATTACAATGATATAGAACCAACCGATCTCATTACAGATCCAGTTCCTGTTTCAGATCCTATTATTGATCCTAATAGCTTAACAACACCAGAAAAACCTGAGGACGATATTCCTGCACCAGAGTATTACACTTTAAAAGGTGTAGAAGTTGTTCCTATTTATCCAGGTTGTGAAAAGAAAATCACAAATGAAGAGCGTGTAAAATGCATGAGTGAAAAAATTGGAAAACTCGTACAAAAGAAATTTGATACAGGTTTAGCCTCAGAATATGGTTTGTCAGGACTACAACGTATCAATGTGCAATTCAAAATTGATGCCAATGGTCAGGTAACAGAGATTCTTACCAGAGCACCACATCCAGGTCTTGAAAAAGAAGCGGAACGCGTTACTAAAAAGATTCCTCAAATGAAACCAGGTCTTCAGAGAAAAAAGCCTGTTTCAGTAGTATATAATTTACCAATAGTTTTTAAAGTGAATTAACATTACACTAGCATTATTATAAAGACAGTCTGATGAAAATTTTTAGACTGTCTTTTTTATGAGTTGCATTTTGAAAAAAATGGTATCTTTCGGCAACTAATGATGCGCTTACTTTATGAAGAATTGCTTCTTAATCTTTTTTTTGTTTTCATTTTGCTTATTATCTGCACAGGATCTTTCAGATTCAGCAAAACCTCCAGTATTTCCAGGATGTGAATCTCAGCCACTAGAAGAGTTGAAGACTTGCTTAAATAATAAAATGAACTCCTACATTTTTAACAACTTCAAAGTACCTCAAGTGGCTTTGGATAATAATTACAAAGGAGAAGTCAATGTGCTTTTTGAAGTTGACAAAGAAGGCGTGATTTCGATACTTTACATTGATGCCGTTTACGAAGAACTTAAGGATGAGGCAAAACGTATTTTTGACGCATTGCCAAAATTAACTCCAGGAACTTATAATGGACGACCTACATTTTATCAATACTCATTAGGAATTGACATTCCACTTGTTGATCCAGCCGAAATTCAAACTAAGCAAGAAGAGCAATCAGCATTAGATATCACATCTGAAACTGATTTAAATGCAGATGTAAGTGATGAGTTTGATAGTGTTAATGATAGCATTGTTAAATACGAAAAACTGGAATATAGTAGTCAGCTTAATATTCCATTTACTCATAATTATTACGCTCGATTTGACCAACAAATGAATGGATTGGGAACTAATAGCCATACTGCAGCTAAACCTTTTATATACGAAGACGTAGCTGCCTATTACGATTTTAAAGCCGAAAAACAAGCATTAGTTAAAGGCTCTGATGGCTGGTGGAGTAGAAAACTATGGAACGAGCATTTAGTTGAAGTTCAAGGGAAAAACTATTGGTTTACCGTTGATCCGGTATTCGATCTCCAGTTAGGTAAAGATTCTGAGGCCGATTTTAGTACAACTTACAATAATACCAGAGGGATATATATCCAAGCAGGTTTAGGAAAGAAATTTAATTTCACAACAACTATTTACGAAAGTCAAGGGCGATTTGCTCAATACTTTAATGATTATGCCAATGCACTCGCTGCTTCGGAAAATGAACCTATTGTTCCTGGTAGAGGTCTAGCAAAACGATTTAAAGATCGAGGTTTTGATTATCCTGTAGCTGAAGCGTATTTATCCTACACACCTGCAAAATTCTTAAATATTCAATTTGGACATGGTAAGAATTTTATAGGTGATGGTTACAGGTCGCTTTTACAGAGCGATGCTACTAGTCCGTATCCTTTCTTGAAACTCAATACAAAGTTCTGGAAAATAAAATATACCAATACCTGGATGTGGCTAAGAGATGTTAGAGCAGAGGTTACAGAAGATGGTGCCTTTTTAACCAAATATATGGCTAACCATTATTTGAGTTGGAATGTGTCTAAGCGTTTAAATATTGGTTTATTCGAATCTGTACTTTGGTCTAATGATAATGACAGGGGCTTTGATATCAATTATCTTAATCCAGTCATATTTTATAGAGCTATTGAATTTTCTACAGGTCAAGATGCTGGAAACGCTATTTTAGGAGCTTCAGCAAAATACAAATGGAATAATAAAGTCAACTTATACGGACAATTTATTCTTGATGAATTTTCGCTAAATGATATAACTGGAGGTGAGAAAAGTTGGAAAAATAAGTTTGGTTACCAATTAGGTGTAAAATATTTTGATGCCTTTAAGGTCGATAATTTATTGCTACAGATAGAATACAACAGAGTAAGACCTTATACCTATTCGCATAATTCTATTGTATTAAACTATGCTCATAACAACCAACCTATGGCGCATCTTTGGGGAGCCAACTTTAGTGAAGCGATAGTGATAGGTCGTTATAATTACAGACGTTGGTTTGCCGATGCGAAGTTGATCTTTGGAAAGCGAGGTTTTGACTTTAATGATGGAACAGACTTTGCTAATTATGGAAGTAATATTTACAGAAGTGAAGACGACCGAAATGCTGATACAGGAATAACCGTCGGACAAGGAAATACTACAAATGTATTTCAGGCTGATCTTGGAGGAGGATATATTATTAATCCAGTAACTAACTTGAGATTGTTTGCTAATATTACTTTTAGAAACTATAATCCAGAGGCCGATACTTCAGCTGCTTTAAATACTAATACGACATGGTTTACTGTTGGTGTAAGAACTGATTTGTTTAACTGGTATAATGATTTTTAAGCGTTTTATCAATGATTATTTACAGTTGATATTCCTTTTAACATAGTTGTATAAAAATTAGTTTAAGTTTGTTTAAAATAAATCTGATTATGAAATACGTTAAAATCCTAACCCTACTTATATGCAGTTCAGTTCTCTTTTTTTATGGATGTAATGAAAAAAGTAAAACACCTGAGCAAAAGACAGAAAAGTCAGCAGACGTTTCAGAAACATCTAAAGCAACAACTCCACCTAAGACAAAAGAACCTGCTCAAAATGCTAGTGGTGTTTGGCACTATACCTGTAGAATGGGTTGCTCCGGAGGTGCTGGATCAGCTGTTAAATGTGCAACTTGTGGGATTGTTTTAGCCCATAATACAGCGTATCACGCCAAAGCGAATAGTACAACAGATAACTCTCCGTTTGCGACTCCTACTGCAGCAAACAAGACTACTAAAACTCCAGAGCCAGCTCAAAATGCCGCAGGTGTTTGGCATTATACCTGTGCTAATGGACATCCAGGTGGCGCAGGATCTGCAGTAGCTTGTTCAACATGTAGTACAACATTGACGCATAACCAAGGGTATCATTAGTCTCACTAGAAGAGTTTAAGTGTAATTTAATAATAACTATTACAGTTTTTTATTATAATTGGTATTATTTGAGAGAGTAGTAAAAGGCTTTCTTTTGTTATTCTTTCAAACTGACATAAAACGTTCGGCGAATTTTTTCGGAGTTAATAAAGCCTGTTCCGTAACCAAGTTCATCATAAGTTTTGGTGATGGCTTCATTTTTAGCCACTTCATCTTCGGTTTTTCCTGCTTTAATTTCAGCAATAATAGAGGTTCTCAATGCTTCAAGCATCTTTAAAAAAGAAGTGTATTCAGCTTTATTGGATAAATTACCATGCCCTGGAATAATTTTGGTATCATCATCAATAAGTTGGAGTCCGAGTTTTGCTGCGGAAATGTAACCATCAACACTTCCACCAGCGTTTAAATCAATATAGGGATAGCGACCTTTAAAATAAGTGTCACCTGTATGGAGGACATTACTGTCGGTAAAATACAATAAGGCATCTCCATCTGTATGCGCATTTCCAACATGAAACACACCTATTTTTTCGCCATTGATGTGCAAGCTCAATTCATCATTAAATGTAACTACAGGTAATGCCGCCTCAGGCTGATTAGTGCCATCACGCTTTTTTGTTGTCGCCATACGTTGCCTTACGTTATCGTGGGCAACTATAGTAGCACCTAACTTTTGCATGTTCTCATTTCCGCCGGTATGATCACCATGATAGTGGGTGTTGACTAAAAATGTAATCTTTTTATCGCTTAATTGCTTTATGGCTGTATTGATTTTTTCAGTTAGTGGTGCGAATTGATCATCAATAATAAATACGCCATCGTCTCCTATTGAAACTCCAATATTTCCACCAGCACCAACAAGCATGTACACATAATCTGAAACTTGAATGGTTTCAATCTTAACATCGTCAAATCGTTGAGCGTTAGTAGAATTTGTGAAGTATAAAAAAGCAATTGAAAGTAAGCAAAAGATACGTTGCATAAAATAAATGGTTTAAACTAGAGTCTCATAAAGATACTCAAACTTACAACGCCTTTATTTATTTGTGAATAGAATTGTCCAAAAGCTTTTTTCAGAGTATCTTTGCAAACGCAATAAAATCAAGTGTATTGAGTACTGCAAAAACATCTATTCCAAAAGCATCTGTAATCTCCGATTTCAAGGACATTACTAAAATGAGACTCTCAATAAGTGTAGTGTTTTCAGCACTTGCTGGATATTTGCTTGGTGCTATTGAAGTTGATCTGTATACATTGGTCTTATTGGCTTTTGGTGGTTACTTCATGGTAGGAGCCTCTAATGCATTTAATCAAATTATTGAAAAAGATCTGGATGCATTGATGGATCGTACTAAGAATCGACCAGTTCCTGCTGGACGAATGAGTAAGCAATCGGCATTTATAATCGCAACACTTTTTACTATTTCAGGAATAGTAGTGCTTTATATTATTAATGAGCGCACTGCAATGTATGGTGCAATTTCGATTTTTCTCTACACTTGTGTGTATACACCTTTGAAAACAAAAACGCCATTGGCTGTGTTTGTTGGTGCAATTCCAGGAGCGATTCCGTTCATGTTAGGATGGGTTGCAGCTAGAAATGACTTTGGAATAGAGCCAGGTACTCTATTCGCCTTACAATTCTTTTGGCAATTTCCTCACTTCTGGGCCATTGGATGGTTCTTGTTCGAGGATTATGAAAAAGGTGGTTTTTATATGCTACCTACAGGAAAACGAGATAAAGGAACAGCAGTGCAAACCATAATGTATACCATCTGGACTATTTTAATATCTATTATTCCTGTATTTGGAGTTACAGGAGATTTGAAATTGTCGATTGTTGCGGCAGTTATTGTGTTTTTGCTCGGAATGGTAATGCTTTATTATGCATTTGAGCTATTTAAGAAGCGAACAGCTAAAGCTGCGAAACAATTGATGCTGTCTAGTGTATCATACATCACTCTATTGCAAATAGTATATGTTGTAGATAAATTTATAAGATAAATGGATTTAACCGAAGGAACAATAAAAGAAAAAAATGATAGAGCCAAACGAATGATGCTTTGGTTTGGGATCATATCTCTAATCATGTCATTTGCTGGATTGACCAGTGCTGTTTTAGTAAGTAGAAAACGCGAAGATTGGTTACAAGATTTTGAGATGCCTCAAGCATTTTTAATAAGTTGTATCATTATTGTTATTAGTAGTATTACGTTTATTTTGGCTAAGCGAGCTCTAAAAGCTAATAATCGAGGTTTAACAACGTCAATGCTATTGCTTACATTTGGATTGGGAATAGCTTTTATTGCCAGTCAGTTTTATGGATTTGGACAAATTGTAGATTCAGGCTATTATTTTACTGGAGAAACGTCTAATGTGACCATGAGTTTTATTTATGTAATTGCTTTTGTGCATATTTTACACGTTGTGGCAGGACTCATTTCATTATTGGTCGTAATTTATAATCATTTTAAACAAAAATATACAGCTACAGAATTATTAGGTATGGAACTCTCTGCTACCTTTTGGCATTTTATTGATATACTGTGGTTGTTCCTATTTTTCTTTTTAGCCTATTTGGTTTAAATTATAGATCATTTTTTTAAGCTAAAAGCTACTATCCACTCTGGTTAAGACCGATTTTTTAAATTTTAGAAAAGGATGTTTTTTTAGATAGATAAAATGATTATTTTTGTGCAACTTTTAACAACTAAATGCTTTATATGGATACTACAGTAGCAAATACTGGAACAGAAGGCAAAACTTGGGGTGGTGGTAATAAGCCGCTCAAAGCTAGTTATGGTAAAATGATGATGTGGTTTTTTATCGTATCAGATGCCTTAACGTTTTCTGGATTTTTAGCAGCTTACGGATTTTCAAGATTTAAATTCATTGATTCTTGGCCAATAGCAGACGAGGTGTTTACTCACATACCTTTTTATCATGAACCTGCTCCTATGATTTATGTAGCGTTCATGACCTTTGTCTTAATTATGTCATCTGTTACTATGGTACTTGCTGTAGATGCAGGACATCATATGAATAAGGCTAAAGTAACATTGTATATGTTCTTAACTATTATTGGAGGTTTAATTTTTGTTGGCTCACAAGCTTGGGAATGGGGAACTTTCATTAAAGGTGATTATGGTGCTGTACAAACAAAAGGCGGAAACATACTTCAATTGGTTAATACTGAAGGTGAGCGTGTGGCAATAAGTTCAATAGCTATTGATGCTCATGGAGAACGTGTTCAGCATGAACGCAAGAACGGCCTTTGGTTTGTTGATGAAGGTACACTTCCATCTTATACGGTTGATGAGGTTTATAATGGTTTGGTAGCACATCCTGACGTATTAGTAAGAACCCAAATCATCAATGAAGAAGGCGAAAAGACAGTTTTATCCAGAGAAGAATCTTTGATGCAGATAAAGAATAACGGTAAATTAGTAGTTGAAGGAGCTAACCTGAAAGTTAACGAATATGGAACATCGTTATTTGCTGATTTCTTTTTCTTTATTACTGGGTTCCACGGATTTCACGTATTTTCAGGAGTAGTGATCAATATTATCATATTCTTTAATGTTATCTTAGGTACTTACGAGCGAAGAAATAGCTATGAAATGGTCGAGAAAGTAGGTTTATACTGGCACTTTGTCGATTTAGTTTGGGTATTCGTATTTACATTCTTCTACCTAGTTTAAATTTTATTTATTAGAACAAACATGGCACACGAACATAAATTAGCAATATTTAGAGGAACAGTTAAGTTTAAATCTAACACTCAAAAAATTTGGGGTGTACTTATTTTCTTAACTATAGTTACAGCAATAGAGGTTGTTCTTGGTATTTACAAACCAGAGTTTTTTATGCATACTTGGATGACACCTTTTGAGGGTGGTTTTCTAGCAACACTAGGAAATATATTGTTTTCCCCAATTATATATATGAAACCTCTAAACCTGATCTTTATTGTACTAACAATAATAAAAGCGTATTACATCACTTGGGATTTCATGCACATGAGAGATGAAACCAAAGCTTTAAGAAGAATGGTTGTATGGACTGGTGTATTCTTAATTTGTTATCTTGTTTTTATTTTATTACAAGAAGGTGGATACATAGAAAGTGTTTATACTAACGGATTCATCAAAAGAGATTTTTAATATGTTATTATTAGCATAAAGTATATCAAAAGGCGGTTTTTTTAAACCGTCTTTTTTATTTTTGCATTATGGAAAAAAGTAGTGTAAAACGAAATGTAGTATTGGGGATTTTATTCTTTTTACCAGTGGCCTTTTTATTGATGTTATACCCTTCAACTCATAATTATGACCCTCTGGAAATTGTAGATGAGGAGGTTTCCGAATTACAATTCTTCTCCTCAAATTCTGACGCTGAACTCCAGCTTGAAGATCATATTACAATTTTAGGTTTCCTCGGAAAAGAGCCGATAAATAATGTAATCCCTGTTTCCAATCTAAAAGAACTTGTTTACGATAAATTTAAAGGTTTCAAAAAGTTTCAAATAGTCATTGTTTTGCCTAAAGGTTCAGAAGAGAGTGCGAAACAACTACAAAAGGAAATTAATAATTATGAAGATATGCGATTTTGGCATTATGTCTACGGGGAACCCAATGATATTAAATCGCTTTTTAATAGTTTAAAAGTAGAAGAATCTCTAGATGAGAATCTATTCACAGACCATGTGTTTATTGTGGATAAAGATTTAAAACAGCGTGGTAGATTAGATGATAGAACAGATAAAGAAATAGAACGAAATGAACCAATCTATCCACTCTATTCTTATGATTGTATAGAAGTTGCTGAAGTGAAAAACAAAATGAGTGACGACCTTAGAATATTGTTTACAGAATATCGTCAAAAACGTAAAGGAAAGTTTGATTCTTCATCCAGACGTAAAGAAGATATCCAAAAAGATAAAAACAAAGAATGATCTATGAGCACTAAAAAGACCAATTATTCATATATAGGTATCGCTTTAACTCTATTGGTTTTTGGAATTATATTCATTCCAAGAATTGTTGATAGAATAAAAGGAGAAGATATTTCGAGAACAGAAAGTAGAAGTGAGGATGTCTCCAAAAATGCTGACGACTATGTCTCAGACCTTATGTTTTTGGAAATCAATGGAACGCCAAAAAAAGTGCCGCAGTTTTCTTTTGTAAATCAAGATGGAAAAACAATAACAAATAAAGATTATGAAGGCAAAGTATATGTGGTTGAGTTTTTCTTCACAACCTGTCCAACTATTTGTCCGAGAATGAATAGAAACTTAGTACAAATTCAAAACACATTTTCCGATTTTGAAGATTTCGGAGTGGCTTCATTCACTATTAACCCTGAGTATGATACTCAAGAGGTTTTAAAGACCTATGCTGAAACCTATGGAATTACAAATCCAAATTGGCATTTAATGACTGGAGACCAAGAAGCAATTTATGCCTTAGCTAACGTTGGATTCAATATCTATGCAGGTGAAAACCCTGAAGTAGATGGTGGTTTTGAGCATTCAGGAAACTTTGCGCTTATTGATAAAAATGGTTTTATGAGATCAAGAAAAGATAACTTCGGAAATCCAAAAATATTCTACAAAGGCATCATTAGTGAAGAAGAAAAAGTAGATGATGATGGTGAAACTGAAGAAATAAGTATGTTAAAACAAGATATTGCTAAACTTTTAAAAGAGAAATACCAGTAAATGAGTTCAATTGAGAATACTTCCGAAGAAAAAAAATATAATAAATGGATTGTGGTTTTATCTATTGCCATTCCGTTAGTTGTAGCTGCTTTATTTACGGTTAAAATACCTAATGTAGAACCCTTATCTTTTTTGCCTCCTATCTATGCTACTATAAATGCCATTACAGCCTTAATATTAATAATTGCTCTATGGGCAATTAAAAATAAAAAGATAAAGTTGCATGAAAATTTGATGAAGTTTGCCATAGCATTATCTGTGGCTTTTCTCGCTATGTATGTGGCTTATCATATGACTAGTGAATCCACAAAGTTTGGCGGAGAAGGGGCTGTGAAATATGTCTATTATTTTATTTTATTAACTCATATTTTATTGTCAATTGTGGTAATCCCATTTGTTCTTATTACCTATGTGAGAGCCATTACTAATAATTTTGAGCGACATAAGAAGATTGCTCGAATTACTTTTCCAATTTGGTTGTATGTTGCTATTACTGGTGTAGTTGTTTATTTAATGATTTCACCTTATTACTCATAAAGCATGAAACGCAGTCTTATTTTTTTTATTTTTTCAGTTCTGTTTGTCATTCAAACTAATGCACAATGCGCTATGTGTAGAGCTGTTCTGGAAAGCGAAGAAGGGCAGTCTTCGGCTGAAGGTGTTAACGATGGGATTATGTATTTGATGACTATACCATATATTTTGGTTGCAGGTATTGGTTTTATGATTTACTGGAAATATTTCCGTAGTAAAAAAGAAACAGCATAAAAATAACCTCATAGTGTAACAATAATGATATTTATACGTCTTATAAATATCAATCAAAATCTAATTCTTAACAAATACTTAGCATAATCCAGCATTGGATTTATTTAGTTTTGTGTGAATTAACCATCCATGCTATGATTCAAATCAAAGATTTACACAAATCTTATCATATGGGAAGCAATTCGCTTCACGTTTTAAAAGGTATCAATTTTGATGTGCAAGAGGGTGAACTCGTATCTATAATGGGCTCATCAGGATCTGGTAAATCAACATTACTCAATATTCTTGGTATGTTAGATGAGGCAGATAGTGGAAGTTATATTCTTGATAACGTTCCAATCAAAAACTTAAACGAAAAAATAGCAGCCAAGTACAGAAATGAATTTCTTGGGTTTATTTTTCAATCTTTTAATCTTATCAATTACAAAAGCGCATTAGATAACGTATCTATGCCGTTATACTATAAAGGTGTAAAACGTAAAGAGCGTAACGAACGTGCCATGCATTACCTTGAAAAAGTTGGACTAAGTCAATGGTCTCACCATTTACCAAGTGAGTTATCTGGTGGACAAAAGCAGCGTGTAGCTATTGCCAGAGCTCTAGCCAGTGATCCTAAAGTTCTATTAGCAGATGAACCTACAGGAGCCTTAGATACCAAAACTTCCTATGAAGTTATGGAGCTTATTCAAGGCATTAATGATGAAGGGAGAACCATCTTAGTTGTTACTCACGAACATGATATAGCTCAAATGACCAAACGCATAGTGAATTTGAAAGATGGAGTGATCATTGATGATAGTAAAGTAGAACAAGTAAGAGCCTCACAATATGTTTGATCTTGAACGTTGGCAGGAAATATTTGAAACGTTGAGCAAAAATAAATTGCGTACGTTTTTAACAGGACTCTCCGTAGCTTCTGGAATATTTATATTGGTTGTACTCCTTGGTTTTAGTAAAGGCATTGAAAATGGTGTGAAATCACAATTTGAACAAGATGCAACTAATGAGATTTCGGTTTGGACAGGAGTAACAACAAAGGAATACAAGGGATTAAATCCAGGTCGATATGTTCAACTTAAAAACTCCAGTTTTGAAGCTATTGAAAATGAATTTGATGATTACCTAGAATACAGAACTAAAGATTATAACATTTGGGGAGGAAACGTATCCTATAATAACGAAACTGGAAACTACAGGGTTCGAGGGACTTTGCCTGATAATCAATTTATCGAAAATGCCGATATGGGATCTGGAAGATTTATAAGCCAGTCTGATATTGAAAGCACAAAAAAAGTTGCTGTTATTGGAAATAAAATGAAAACCGATCTTTTTAAAGGAGAAGATCCTATCGATAAGAATATTCAAATCTTCGGAATGAATTTTAAGGTTATTGGTGTTTATTTTGATCCAGGTGGAGATCGTGAGGAAAGTCAGGTTTACATTCCTGTATCTACAGCTCAAAAAGTATTTAATGCTGGAGAGAATATAAGAAATATGGGCTTTACGGTGAAAATGGCTGATAACTTTGATGAAGCGGTTGCAATGTCTACTGCCATATCAGAAGGCATTGAAAGCACACTTAAAGAAATCCATACAGTTGCTCCCGATGATCTAAGCGCTGTAAGAGTAAACAACACACTCGAAGAGGCACAAAAGATATATTCGCTAATTGCTACAATTCAGGCTGTTTTCTGGTTTGTTGGTATTGGAACCATAATTGCAGGAATAGTGGGTGTTGGAAATATTATGCTTATCATAGTTAAAGAACGTACCAAAGAAATTGGAATTAGAAAAGCCTTAGGTGCTTTGCCAATGTCTATTGTTGGTATGATTTTGCAAGAAGCAGTTTTTGTAACCATGTTTGCAGGTTTATTTGGATTGATTTTTGGCTTGGGACTCTTGGAACTTTTTGGGCCAACAATTGAAAATGATTTTATAAAATATCCTCAGGTTGACTTTAGTATAGCTTTAACTACTGTGTTTTTATTAGTTACTGCGGGTGCTTTAGCCGGATTTATTCCAGCCTATAGAGCAGCAAAAATTAAACCTATTGTAGCACTAAGAGACGAGTAATATGTTTAGTAGAGATCGTTGGAATGAGATACTAGAAGCATTAAATGCTAATAAAGTTAGAACCTTTCTAACCGCTTTTGGTGTGTTTTGGGGTATAACAATTTTAGTGTTACTGCTAGCGTTGACCAATGGTCTAAAAAATGGTGTTACTGCCGATTTCGGTGATTTTGCTACCAACTCTATGTTTATGTGGACCCAAGGAACATCTAAACCCTATAAAGGCCTGCCTAAAGGCCGCTATTTCAACTATAAGATAGGAGATGTTGCTGCAATAAAATCAGAGATTCCAAACTTAAAATATGTATCTCCAAGAAATCAATTAGGAGGTTTTAGAGGTGCAAATAATGTTATTAGAGGAACCAGAACAGGTGCATTTGAGATTTATGGTGACTACCCAGAATATATCAAACAGCAGCCTATGGATATTCTCCAAGGTCGCTTTATTAGTTATTCTGATATTGAAGCTAAGCGTAAAATATGCGTAATTGGAACAGGTGTATTGAAAGGACTTTATGATAAAGGAGAAGAAGCACTTGGAACCTATATAAAGATTAATGGAGTAAATTTTTTAGTGGTTGGTACCTTTAAAATGAGCAATAGCCAAGGTGATGGAGAGCAAGATGCAAGTACGATTTATATTCCTTTTACAACATTCGGGCAAGCATTTAATAGAGGTGAAAGCGTAGGATGGATGGCCATAACAGCAGTAGATGGTATTCCTATTACCACTATAAAACAACAAGTATTTGATTTGATGAAATCAAGGCATAAAGTACATCCAGAAGACGAGCGTGCGATTGGACACTTTGACTTATCAGAACAGTTTGAACGCATTAGTGGTTTGTTTTCTATTTTGTCTTTTGTAGGCTATTTTGTTGGCATACTGGTATTGACCTCAGGTATAATAGGTATAAATAATATTATGCTTATTGTGGTCAAAGAGCGAACAAAAGAAATTGGGATACGCCGAGCTTTAGGAGCTACCCCATGGATGGTAAAAGGTCAAATCTTACAGGAAAGTTTAATACTAACTATACTATCAGGAATGGTAGGAGTTTCCTTTGCTGCATTAGTTATCTGGATCATGAATAGTATTTTGGATAGTGTTGGTCCTGTAGAAAATTTTGCAAATCCTAGTGTGAGTATGCAAGTTGTATTCACCGCTTTGATCATATTAGTGGTTTCTGGTTTACTTGCCGGATTGATTCCAGCAAATAGAGCAACCAAAATGAAGCCTGTAGACGCATTAAGAATAGAATAAAATTAAAATAATCATCAACTCATGAAAAGAACAAGAACTGTAATATTATTGATATTGATCGTAGTTGTATTTGGAGCAGCCTTATACTACTTATGGAAAAAGAATCAAGAAGATCCTGTGACGTACACTTCGGAAATTCCTACAGAAAAGACTATTGTTGTTAAAACAGTTGCTACAGGCAGTATAGTTCCAAAAGAGGAAATATTAATTAAGCCAAACATTTCAGGAGTAATTGAAGAGGTATTCATTGAAGCTGGTGAATATGTAAAGCAAGGAGATCTTATTGCTCAAATAAGAGTAATACCAAATGTGTCTAACCTAACCAGCGCAAAAAATAATATAGCGTCAAATAGAAATGCTCTACAAACAGCCGAAATTAACTTTAAAACTCAAAAAGCTATTTATGATCGTCAAAAGGAGTTATTTGATAAAGGGGTTATTGCTGCTAATGAATTTGATCAGGTAAACAATACCTTTTTACAAGCAAAACAACGTGTTGAACAAGCTAGAATAGATGTTACACAAGCACGTCAAAACTATGATATTATTAAAACAGGAACGACTTCCGGATTAGGGAGTGCTGCTCAAACTCAGGTTCGTGCAACAGTTTCTGGGATGGTTTTAGATGTTCCTGTTAAAGAAGGTAATCAGGTTATTGAAGCTAATAATTTCAATGAAGGTACTTCAATTGCATCACTTGCAGATGTGAAAAAAATGATTTTTGAAGGAAAAGTTGATGAGAGTGAAGTAGGAAAAATTAAAGAAGGACTTCCTTTAGAAATAACTGTTGGAGCTATTGAAAATGAAAAGTTTGATGCTATTCTAGATTATATTGCTCCAAAAGGTGTGGCTGAGAATGGTGCTATTCAGTTTGAAATAAAAGGCTCTTTAAAGTCAATTGATTCAACATTTATAAGAGCAGGATTAAGTGCAAATGCATCTATTATTTTGGATAGAGCTGAAGATGTTTTAGCCATAAAAGAAGCCCTTGTTCAGTATGATAATGAAACAAAGAAACCTTTTGTTGAAGTTGAAATTGGAGATCAGAAGTTTGAAAGAAAAGATGTAGAGTTAGGTATTAGTGATGGTATATTTGTCGAGGTAAAAAGCGGTATCACCAAAGACGATAAAATCAAAGTTTGGAATCAAATACAAGGCATTCCCAAATACGCTCAACAATAATTTTAACATTTAGTGTAACACTTGTATATTTATAGAGACATATAGTTAATTATGAAAAAAATAGTCAGCATATTAATTGTTTTAGTAACAATAAGCTCACAGGCACAAAACAAAAAATGGACACTTATAGAGTGTGTTGAATACGCTTTAGAAAACAATATTTCAATAAAGCAAAGTGAGTTAGATCTTGAAGTTACAGAAGTAGAAAGACTTAATGCACTTGGTAACTTTATTCCTAGTTTAAACGCTGGAGCTGGAGTTTCAGAAAACACAGGACTTAGTTTTAACCCAGTAACAAATAATGCACAAACAACAACATTTTTATCAGCTAGCGGAAATATAAACGTCGGATATACCATATTTGATGGCTTACGAAATGTTAGAGCATTGCAACGTGCTAAAATTTCTAAATTGGCGAGTCAGTATCGATTAGACAAAATGAAAGACGATATTTCACTTTTTGTAGCTAATGGTTATTTACAGGTTATTTTGAATAAAGCAAATTTGGAAGTCCTAAAGTCTCAAAATCAAGTTACTCAGGAACAGATTGAAAGAACACAGCAATTAGTAGAAGCGGGCTCAATTCCCAGAGGTGATCTACTTGAAATACAAGCAACAGATGCAAGTGAAAAGCAATCCATTATTAATGCTGAAAATAACGTCACAATTTCATTAATTAGTTTAGCACAATTATTACTAATTAAGGACTATGAGAATTTTGATATTGAAGATGAAGGTTATGATATCATTGATGCTGGAATTGCTGAAAAAGATGTTTCCGAAATATTGGCTCAGGCTAAAGAATCTCGATCAGAAATAAAAATTGCTGAGCAAAATGTAGCCTTAGCAGAAAAGGATGTTCAAATTGCTAAAGGAGCAAACTTACCAACACTCTCGGCATTTTTTGGTTACAATACACGATTTGCTAATACACCGTCATTCTCTCAAACAATAGATCCAGATAACCCTTCATCTACACAACAAATAGGTGTTGTAGAGGCTACTGGACAAGCAGTAGTTGCAGATTTCCCAAATACGATTTTACAAGAAGTAGCTGCAGATCCTTTTATTGACCAATTATACCAAAATGATGGAATTGGTTACGGACTTCAGTTAAATATCCCTATTTTTAATGGATTCTCAACACGAGGAAATATCAAACGAAGTGAAATAAGCTTATTACGCAGCAAATTTCAGTTAGAACAAGCGGAATTAGATTTAGAATCAACTGTTTATCAGGCTTATGTTGATGCAAAAGGATCTCTTAAATCATATGAAGCCGCAGAATTAGCTTTAGAGTCTCAGCAATTAGCTTATGATTATGCAAAAGAGCGTTATGATGTTGGATTAACAAATGCATTCGATTTTAGCCAATCTAAACTAAGATATGATAATGCTAGAATTGAGGTTAATCGTGCTAAGTACGATTATATATTTAAGTTAAAGGTTCTTGAATTATATTTTGGAATTCCTGCAACTGAATTAAAGTTTTAAAACCATGACTAAAAGAACAAAAATTATTATTGGAATTATCATTTTTGTACTTCTGGCTCTTGTAGTAGGAAGCAAAATGGGACTCTTTGGTAAAAAAGGCAATTTCAAAGAAGTAGATGTTAAAAAAGTAGCTCTTGTAGATATTATTGAAACGGTTTCGGCCACTGGAAAAATTCAACCAGAAGTTGAGGTTAAAATATCTAGCGAAGTTTCTGGAGAAATTTTAGAGCTACCATTTAAAGAGGGACAACAAGTAAAAAAAGGAGATCTTTTAGTTCGTGTTAATCCAGATCTAATTCAATCTGCAGTAAACAGATCTCAGGCAACTTATCAAAATGTAAGAGCCGGTTTAGAACAAGCTGAAGCAACTCTCAAAGAGGCTAAGGCAAACTATGATAGAAATAAGTCACTTTTTGAAAGAGGTGTGATTTCTAAAGCAGATTGGGATCGTGCAATTGCAGCCTATGAAACAGCTCAGGCATCTAAAAGTTCTGCATATTACAGTGTTCAAAGCGCTGCTGCTTCAGTAAATGAAGCTAAAGATAATTTAGGTCGTACTACAATCTATGCACCAATGAGTGGTACCATATCTCTTCTCAATGTGGAGTTAGGAGAACGTGTTGTGGGAACACAACAAATGGCAGGTACTGAAATTTTAAGAGTAGCAAACCTTAATAACATGGAAGTTGAAGTAGATGTTAACGAGAATGATATTGTTAAAGTTCAAATTGGAGACTCTACAATTGTTGAGGTGGATGCCTACTTAAAGAAAGAATTTAAAGGAATTGTAACCGAAATTGCTAACTCAGCTGCGGGAACATTAACTGCAGATCAAGTTACTAATTTTAGAGTAAAAGTTAGAATTTTAGAAGAATCATATAAAGATTTAGTGGAAGGTAAGCCAGAAAACTATTCGCCTTTTAGACCTGGTATGACTGCTACTGTTGATATTATAACAGATAAAAGGGATAAGACAGTTGCTGTTCCTATTAGTTCTATCGTTATTAAAACAGACACCTCTTCTGTTAAGAAAGATTTTGAGAAAACAGCTTCAGACGAAATTAAGCCAGAAAATGAAGAGAAATTTGAATGTGTTTTTGTTAGTAGTGGTGGAGAGGCTAAATTAAGAGTAGTGAAAACAGGAATTCAAGACGATACTAATATTGAAATTACATCTGGATTACAAGAGGGAGATGAGATTATTACTGGGCCATACAATATCGTTTCAAAAACGTTGAAGTCTGGTGATAAAATTGAAAAGAAAGGTGATAAAAATAAAGAGAAAGTAGATACTCCTGAAGAGTAATTTTCCTAAACATTTCATATATGTCTCTTATATTAAGTATAGAAACATCAACAACTAATTGCTCAGTCTCTCTTTCTAAAAAAGGAGAGACTTTGATTTTAAAGGAGGATAATAATAGTAATTATTCGCACGCAGAATCTTTGCATGTCTTTATTGACAAAGTTATTGCATCTGCTGAAATTAAAAAGGAAGATATTGATGCAATTGCAGTAAGTAAAGGTCCAGGTTCTTATACAGGGCTTCGAATAGGCGTATCTGCAGCAAAAGGCTTGAGCTATGCACTTGAAATTCCTCTCATATCAGTTTCTACATTAGAGGCTTTAGCTCATCAAGTTAATACTCAAGACGGTGTTATCATACCAATGCTTGATGCAAGACGATTAGAAGTTTATTCGGCAATTTATAGCAGTGCTCTCAAACCTTTAAGAGCCATTGAAGCTCAAATACTAGATGAAACTTCTTTTTCTGAATATCTCAAAAAAGGTAAAGTTTATTTTATTGGCAATGGTGTTGAAAAGACCAAAGACCTTATAGATCACTCTAATGCAATTTTTATAGAAGGTAAATTACCATCTGCTAATCAAATGAGTGCTTTAGCATACGCTAAGTATAAAAAAAGCGACATCGAAGATGTCGCCTATTTTGAACCTTTTTATTTGAAAGATTTTATTGCTTTAAAGCCTAAATCGTCTTAGCCTTCTTTTTTGATTTCAACTGCATGTGGATAAGGTATTTCTATACCAGCAGCGTCTAATGCATTCTTAACATTTTCATGAGTTTCAAAGTAAACATCCCAATAGTCGGCAACAGAAGACCAGGGTCTTACAGCAAAATTAATAGAACTATCTGCAAGTTCAGATACGTTCACAGAAGGTGCTGGGTCTTTTAGTACTTTAGGGTTAGATGTTAATACATTCATCAATACCTCTTTAGTTTGTTTGATATCAGATTCGTAACCAACACCAAAGGTAAGATCAACTCTAAGCTTTCCTTCCGAAGAATAGTTTACAATATTTCCATTAGACAATACTCCGTTTGGAATAATAATCTCTTTGTTTGTTGGAGATAAAAGTTTAGTTGTAAAGATTTCTATTTCTTTAACAACTCCTAATTCACCTTGAGCTTCGATTAGATCACCAATTTTAATAGGTTTGAAGATCATGATAAGTACGCCACCAGCAAAATTAGCAAGAGATCCTTGTAAAGCCAGTCCAATAGCCAGACCTGCGGCTGCAAGAATAGCTGCAAATGATGTTGTTTCAATTCCTACAGTTCCCAAAACTACAACTATAAGAACAATTTTTAATGCCCAACTTAACAGGTTTAACAAGAATTTTTTGAGACTTTCGTCATAGTCTCTTTTTGTCATTACCTTACGGATTCCTTTCAATACATTTTTAATAATAATTGAACCAACAATCCATATCGCAATAGCTGCTAATACTCTTGGTCCAAAATCTACGATAAGGTCATAACCTTTATCAATCCATTTTTGTATGTCCATATTCTAGTTTTTATTTAGATTGTAATATTAATAAAAAACCCGAACATTTTAAATTTAAACGTTCGGGTTTATAGTTTAATCTATTTGTCTTATAGTGAGTTAATGTAATCCATTAACTTAACTAAATCTTCTTGTTTTGAAGTTTTGATTTTATTAGATTTGATATAATCTAATATAGCTTTTGAATGTTCTGGAAATGAATTTGCTAAATCTTTTTTCTTCGTAGACAATTCAATAGCAATTCCACTTTCATTTAAAGTGTAATATTGATCGCTTTTTCTTTTATACTGAGCAGGCTTAGTTTTTGCGTACCCACTTTTAGCTTTTTGCTTCTCAATAAATACAACACGCTCTTTAATCAATAAAGGTTTTTTGTGAGATACATCACTAGCTATAACAAAATAGCCTCTTTTACCTTTTTTTGTTTTGGCATCAATGTAGTTGTAAGCTCGATATGATTTATTTGAGTTACTGAAGGTAATAGTCACGTTAACAAGGTCTCTATTCAAAGCTTCAACTTCATTTTCGTTTTTCTTCAGTTCGATAACATCATTGAAAGCATTATAACGCAAACTATATAGTTTACCTTCTTTATCTGCTGAAATCTTACCTGGCATAAATTTATCAATGATGTAAGGTGTTCCAATAATACTATTGTCATTCATGTCAAATGCATACACCATTCCAGGCGATGTAAGATTTTGTCTTGCGGTATCCTGAGCAATAGCATTAAATGATACTACAGTGAGTAATACCATAAAAAAAAGTGATTTTTTCATAATTAGTGTTTTTATAAATGCTCCAATAAACATGCCAATTTTAGTGCTATCAGATAATAGGTTTAATTTATTTGACTTCAAAGGTGAGTTTTACGTTCACTCTAAATTCTGTGACGTCATCGTCTTTTACAATAGCGCTTTGATCCTGAACATAGACTGACCTTATGTTTTTTACACTTTTAGAAGCTTGCTTAACAGCTTTTCTGGTTGCATCTTCCCAACTTTTATCAGAGTTTGATAATACCTCAATTACTTTTAATACTGCCATTTTATTAGATTTTATTTGTTAATAAATAGAACATTAAAGATACTAATAATTATTGAAATTAGTATCCAATTGCGATTATCGATAATTGATTTAGTTTTACACTATTTAGTAGTTATTGAGGAGATGTATTCAGCAATTAGAATTAAATCCTTTTCTTTTTTTGGATTCAATTTATTACTCTTAAAGAACTTTTTAATCTTTTTTTCATGCGCTTCATAAGTACTTAAAATTTTTCGCTCTTTTAAAGGTAAACTGGTTATTTTTTCTCCATTCAAGAGATAGTAGACATCAGATTTACGTCTGTATTTAGCAGGTTTATTGCTGTTATATGACGTGTAGGATTCTGCAGCTTTATGATACTGAACCTCTTGTTTCTTTAAAACTGAAAAATTTTCATCTTCGTGTACTACAACCAGAAAACCTCTTTGAAGCGTATTAGTTTCATCTATAAAGGAAAACGTCTTGTATTTTGTGCCTGTTCTTGTAAATTCAATTTCAAAAGGCGTGTTATTATTAAGTGCAATAATATTGTCTTCAGCTAATTTAACTTCCATTTCACCACTATGCGCATTATATCTGCAATAGTAAATATGGTTTTCGTAATTAGTAATTCTAACTGGCTGATAATCGTCATGAATGTAAGGAGATCCAATAGCGCGTATCTTTTCTACCATGATTTTTGATCCAAATCCCATTTCTGTAGCTGTATCAATAGCACCTAAATTCTGTCCAGAACCATAACTTTCTACATATCGCTCTGCTGGTTGAGTAAACGTGGGGTTTTGGGCACTGCCTAAATTGAAACATAGCAATGTAATAAATAATAGATTGAATTGATGATTTTTCATGATTGTGAATTTTTGTATTGGATTTCAACCCATAATAATAAAAAAAACAATAAGATAAAAAGGATAAAAGTTAAAATTATCCATTTATAGCTTCAACAGTTTCCACCTTGTCTTTGAGCATTTCTTTCAGCATATTTTCTATACCATTTTTTAAAGTAAACGTCGATGAAGGACATCCACTACAAGCTCCTTGAAGAATTACTTTAACTTTTTTCTCTTGAGCATCATAAGATTTAAATTCGATATTTCCACCATCACTAGCTACAGCAGGTTTAACGTACTCTTCTAAAATATTAATGATTTCTTTTGAAACGTCATCTCTTTGTTCAAATTGCTCATCCAAATACGTTTGGCTTTTTTCAATACTTTTTGGAGCATTAGCACTGATAATTTCTTTGCCATTTTCTATGTAAACCCTTATAAATTCTCTAATTTCTGGAGTTATTTCATTCCAATCGGCAACATCAAATTTAGTAATGGATACAAAGTTTTCATCAAAAAAAACACTCTTTACAAATGGAAAGTGAAACAATTCGGCAGCCATTGGCGCAAATTTAGTATCGTCTATTGAAGTAAACTCATGTGAATGAGTAACCAGCTTTTTATTCGCAACAAACTTTAATACACTTGGGTTTGGCGTGCTTTCGGCATAAACCGTAACAGGAACTTTCTTTTTTCCTTCGGAAGAAGTTACAACCACACCACCCGAATTTAGATAAGCTTCTATTTGTTCGGAAACTTCATCCTGCACATCACTCCATTCAACAATGTTGAAACGCTCAACTGCAATGAAGTTACTTGATATATATACTTTCTTTACAAAAGGCAAATAGAATAGTTGCTGAGCTAGCGGAGATGTTTTAGCTTCATCTATGTTATTGAATTCAAAACTTTCATGTTTAGTTATAAAGCGATCAGTTTCAAATTTTAATATTGTTGGATTTGTAGTTTCTCTTATTGATATTGAATAGTTGTCCATAACTTATTTTTTTGCAAAAATAAACAACTAAATAATCAAAATGTATGTTTTAAGAATATCATAACGCTTAAATTTAATTATTTCATCTAAAATAAATGATAAAAATAGGAGTTATCTGATAATGAGAGTTAGGGTTTTTTAGTGTTAAACTGTTATTTTTAAAATAAATTAGAATAAGGAATTACTTAATTTTTACTAAATTTCGCTCTTATTATAATAAACCTCTACCTGTAACTTCATTTTGATTGACTTTTTTAAATCGAAAAGGGACCTTCATAGTTATAGATTTCGACACGTTAAGTGATGTTGAATAAAGAGCGTTTGTAATAAGTTTAAAACCATTTTAAACCGCTATGAAAAAGCTCTACATTCTTTTTATATTTCTCTCATTTCAAGCCTTTTCGCAAGACTTAAATATGCAGGATGGGACATTTACCAGATGCGCACCAGATTTATTTTATGACTCGGGTGGTCCTGGAGGAGCATATTCAAGCGATGAAACGTTGGTGACTACAATTTGTCCTGAAAATGCTGGAGAATTTATGTATATAAATTTTCTTGATTTCAGTACTCAGTTAAATGTTGATGTTCTTACAGTTTATGATGGAGATAGTACATCTGCACCAGTTATAGGAACGTATTCTGGTGTTGCAGGTCCAGGAACAATCATTGCGTCAGATACAAATACAAGTGGCTGTATCACTTTTGAATTTGTCAGTGATGGTTCAGGTACAACCACTGGTTGGGAGGCAGAACTGGTCTGTGCTGTTCCATGTCAAAATATTTTTCCAACCATAGATAGCACTGTTCCTGAAGCTAATGGAGCTGGAAACATACTAGTTATACTTGGCGAACAGGTAGAATTCAATGGTAGTTCTACATTTTCAATAGATGGCACTGGAGCTACTTACGAATGGAATTTTGGAGATTCGAATTCTGCAATGGGAACATCTGTAACTCATACCTATACTGCACCTGGAACTTATCAGGTAACATTTACAGTAACAGATGCTAATCCCATTGGTTGTTCTTTTGGACGCGTTATTGACGTCATTGTTGTTGGTGAAAATATAGTGGTTGATCAAGATACTTATACTGTTGAAGAATTAGTCACAGATGTACTTATTGATAGTCCTTGTGCTGAAGTAAGTAATATCACTTGGTCAACGGGAACTGATTTTAATGATGATAACGGAATTGGTTACTTTGCAAACGATGGAAGTATTTTTCCTTTTACTGATGGTCTCTTAATGACATCAGGTGACGCCAGTAGAGTGAGAGGTCCTAACAATAATGCTTTGAGTGATGGTGGTTTTGGATGGCCTGGTGATGCAGAATTAGATGCAGCGGTAGGAATAAACTCAAATAATGCCTCCATAATACAATTTGACTTTGTGCCATTAGCTGATAGTATAAGTTTTGACTTTTTAATGGCTTCTGAGGAATATAACGGGAGCACTGGAGGTACTTTTGAATGTACATTTTCTGATGCTTTTGCTTTTTTGCTGACTGATTCGATGGGAAATACAACCAATTTGGCTGTGTTACCTGGAACGACAACACCCATTTTAGTTACTAATATTCACCCAGCCAACCCAGGCTGTCCTGCGATAAATGAACAGTTTTTTGGTGGATACACTGGAAATAACCTTCCACCAATGAGTTTTGATGGGAGAACAGCTGTCTTTACAGCACAATCACCAGTTATCCCAGGAGATAGTTATACAATTAAACTCGTAATAGCAGATGCTTCCGATACAGCATTAGATTCTGGAGTATTTATTAAAGCAGGAAGTTTCAATTTAGGTGGTGATCTTGGTGATGATATAACAATTGCCGCAGGAACTGCCGAATGTGGTGGTGAAACGATTACTTTAGATACCCAAGCTCCAAATGCTACACACGTTTGGTACCTTGATAGTGCAGTGATTCCAGGAGAAACTGGTTCTACTCTTGATGTTACTGAACCTGGAATTTACTCGGTTGACGTTATTTTTTCTGGTTCTTGTCAAGCTTCAGATTCAGTTCTTGTAGAGTTTAAGTCAAATGCAGTAGCAAATACGCCTCCTGACCTATCTATTTGTAGTTTTTCAGGAACAGGTGATTTTACTCTAACCGATAATGATGATGACGTCTTGGGAGCTCAAGATCCTAATGACTATGTTATTACTTACCATTTAACTGAGCAGGATGCTATAGACAATGTAAATCCTCTTGCCAGCCCTTATACTAATGTTTCTAATCCGCAAACCATTCACGTTCGAATTGCTGAAAACACACAGGAATGTTTTGATCTTACATCTTTCGATTTAGTCTTTACAGATCTTACTATAAATACGGCAGTGACACCAATTAATGAGTGTGATGATAATAATGATGGCTTTGCCATGTTTACCCTAACAGATAGAAATGCCGAAGTTATAGGTGGATTAGATGCAGCAACAGTGACAGTGTCGTATCACGAAACTCAGGCTGATGCTGATAATGATGCCAATCCATTACCTATTCCTTTTACTAACACTGTTATAGACAACCAAACAGTTTATATCAGAGTTGAAGCAAATACAGATGCAGGTTGTTACAATACAACAACTTTAGATCTTATTGTAAATCCAATTCCTGTTCCTGTTGTTCCAACTCCTTTGGAAATTTGTGATGATGATAATGATGGGTTTGGGATGTTTACCTTGACAAATAAAAATCTTGAAATACTTGGAGCCCAAACTGGAATGACAGTCACTTATCATGAGACACAAGCTGAGGCTGATACAGGAGTTAATGCGCAATCAAGTCCCTACAGTAATATATCTCCTAACGCTCAAACTATGATAGTCAGGTTAACCGACGATATATCTGGTTGTTTTGATACCGTAGAATTATTATTACTTGTGAACCCAATTCCAGCGGTTGGTGTACTTTCCGATTATTCATTATGTGATATCAACATACCTGGTGATGAAATTGAAACCTTTGATTTGTCAACGAGAGATATTGAAGCCATTAACGGTCAAACAGGAGTAACAGTATCTTACCATGAAACTCAGGCTGATGCAGAAACTGGTTTGAATCCGTTGCTAAACCTTTATAACAATACAAGCAACCCTCAAACCGTTTATGTAAATGTTACAAATACGTCCACTAATTGTACAAATGTTGGTAGTTTTGATTTAATAGTAAACCCACTTCCTGCCATAGTCGATCCTACACCATTAGAGGTTTGCGATGATGGTACACCAGATGGAATTACGAGTATAGATTTAACGTTAAAGAAT
>NZ_CANMVN010000002.1 GCF_947501425.1 uncultured Psychroserpens sp.
TAAGTACTTTATCACTTAAGCGGGTGCAAATATAAAACCCTTTTTTTTATCCCACAATACTTATCTGTACTTTTTTTGAAATTATTTTTAATTCAATTTAATTACTCAAAATATTGCGTTAGAACATCACTAACTTATCCCGTTAGCGGGTGCAAATATACAACCACTATTTTTATACCACCAAAACTTTTTTAATCTTTTTTTCTATTTATTTTTTTTGTAATCCCACATCAACTATAAATGAGGGAATTAGACTACTGTAATTGTAAAAGATTTTTCTTTTCCACAAAATTATGAAGTAAATAATATTATCTATTACATATATATTGTATCTGAATATTTAAGATACTATCTTTGCCAACTTAATTATACTCAATATTATGATAGATATTACTTTACCAGATGGTAGTATAAAAACTTTTGAGGCAGGAACTACTCCAATGGAAGTTGCCAAAAGTATAAGCGAAGGGTTTGCACGAAATGTTATTTCTGCAAATTTTAATGATGAAGTAATAGAAACTTCTACACCTTTAAATACAGATGGATCTTTAGTACTATATACGTGGTCTAATGAAGAAGGAAAAAAAGCGTTTTGGCATTCAAGCTCTCACGTCATGGCTCAAGCTTTGGAAGAGCTATATCCTGGTATTAAGCTATCAATTGGACCTGCAATTGAAAATGGATTTTATTACGATGTCGATTTTGGAGAACACTCTATATCAGAGAAAGACTTCAAAACTATCGAAAATAAAATGTTAGAGATAGCACGAGGTAAACATGATTTTAAAATGCGCTCTGTAACAAAAGCTGAGGCACTTTCACTTTATAAATCTCAAAATAACGAATATAAGGTTGAACTTATCGAGAACTTAGAAGACGGTACCATCACATTTTGTGATCATTCTACGTTTACAGATTTATGTCGTGGAGGACATATTCCAAATACTGGAATAATCAAAGCTATTAAGCTTATGTCTGTTGCTGGAGCATATTGGAGAGGTGACGAGAACAACAAGCAACTTACCAGAGTTTATGGCATCTCATTTCCGAAGCAAAAAGAATTAACCGAATATTTACAATTATTAGAAGAAGCAAAAAAACGTGACCACAGAAAATTAGGAAAAGAGTTAGAACTATTTACATTTTCACAAAAAGTAGGTCAAGGGCTCCCTCTATGGCTTCCAAAAGGTGCCGCATTAAGGGAAAGACTTGAAAATTTTTTGAAGGCCGCTCAGAAAAAAGCTGGATATGAAATGGTAATTTCTCCACATATTGGACAAAAAGAACTGTATGTAACCTCTGGTCATTTTGCAAAATATGGTGAAGATAGTTTTCAACCTATAAACACACCTGCTGAAGGCGAGGAATTCTTATTAAAGCCAATGAATTGTCCACATCATTGTGAAATATACAATTCAAGACCTTTTTCATATAAAGAATTACCTAAGAGATATGCCGAATTTGGCACAGTTTACAGATATGAACAAAGTGGAGAACTTCATGGTCTAACCAGAGTAAGAGGGTTTACTCAAGACGATGCCCATATATTCTGTACTCCAGATCAATTAGATGCTGAGTTTAAAGAGGTAATAGATCTTGTATTGTATGTCTTTGGTTCTTTAGGATTTGAAAACTTTAAAGCTCAGGTATCACTTAGGGATCCCGAAAATCCTGATAAATATATAGGTAGCGATGAAAATTGGAAAAAAGCTGAAGATGCTATTTTAAATGCAGCGATTGACAAGGGTCTAGATTATGTTGTAGAAACAGGTGAAGCTGCATTCTATGGTCCAAAATTAGATTTCATGGTTAAGGATGCTTTAGGTAGAAACTGGCAACTTGGTACAATTCAGGTGGATTACAATTTACCAGAACGATTTGAATTAACCTATAAAGGAAGTGACAATGAACTTCATAGACCTGTGATGATTCATCGCGCACCTTTTGGAAGTATGGAGCGTTTCATTGCCATTTTATTAGAACACACTGGTGGTAATTTCCCATTATGGCTCATGCCTGAACAGGTAATTGTACTATCATTGAGCGAGAAATATGAAAAATACTCGGAAAAAGTTTTAAATTTGCTAGAAAATCACGAAATTCGCGCCCTCGCAGATAATAGAAATGAGACCATAGGTAAGAAAATCCGTGAAGCGGAAATGAATAAAATACCTTTCATGATTATTATTGGTGAAAACGAAGAGAAAGAAAACAAGATATCTGTTCGTCAACATGGTGGAGAAGATTTAGGCATGATTAGTGTAGATAAATTTTCAGAGATTGTTGAAAATGAAATAAATAAGACATTAAAAACATTCAAATAAATAAGTTTAATTAAAATATATAAGTCATAGCAATACGTAGAAGACACAACTCAAGAAGAGTAGTAAAAGAAGATCAACACAAAATTAACTCTAAAATTAGAGCTGAGAAGGTAAGACTTGTTGGTGATAATGTAGAAGTTGGTATTTATTCAACAAAGGAAGCATTAGCCATTGCCGATGAGCAAGGGTTAGACCTTGTTGAAATTTCGCCAAAAGCTGATCCTCCAGTCTGTAAAGTTATGGACTATAAAAAGTTTCTTTACGAACAAAAGAAACGTGAAAAAGCGCTTAAAGCTAAAGCTTCTAAGGTGACTATAAAAGAAATTCGTTTTGGACCTCAAACTGATGACCATGATTACGAGTTTAAAAAGAAACACGCTGAGAAGTTTTTAAAAGATGGTGCAAAACTTAAAGCCTTTGTATTTTTCAAAGGACGTTCAATTATATTTAAAGAACAAGGTCAAATCTTATTATTAAGATTAGCTCAAGATCTTGAAGAATTAGGTAAAGTTGAACAAATGCCTCGTTTGGAAGGTAAGCGTATGACGATGTTCATTGCGCCAAAAAAACCAAAATAAACCTTCGCCAAAGCTTCGGTTTATGTAATAATGAATAACTGCTGAAAAGTTCAGCATTAAGATAATAAGCGAAACGTAAATAAAACTAGGAGACAATGCCTAAAATGAAAACAAAATCAAGTGCTAAGAAACGTTTTAAACTAACTGGCACTGGTAAGATTAAAAGAAAGCACGCTTTTAAGAGTCATATTTTGACAAAAAAATCTAAAAAGCGTAAGTTAGCTTTAACTCATGACACTTTGGTACACAAAGCAGATGAGAACAATATTAAAACAATGTTACGTTTAAAGTAATACGGTTTTAATCGGTTAAAACAAATTATAAACCCTGGAGTTAGGCAAAAGTATTTAGCAAGTGTCAATTTTTTGACCGCCTACTACAAAAAAACAATTTAAAAAATGCCAAGATCAGTAAATTCAGTAGCGAAAAGAGCCAGAAGAAAAAAGGTTCTTAAGCAAGCAAAAGGTTACTTCGGAAGACGTAAAAACGTTTGGACAGTAGCTAAAAATGCGGTTGATAAAGCGATGCAATATTCGTACAGAGACCGTAGAAATAAAAAAAGAACATTCCGCTCACTTTGGATCATGCGTATCAACGCAGGAGCTAGACAACACGGAATGAGCTATTCTAAGTTTATGGGAAAACTCAAAGCTAACAACATCGAATTGAACCGTAAGGTTCTTGCAGATTTAGCAATGAATAACCCAGAAGCTTTTGAAGCAATAGTAAACAAAGTAAAATAGGGCTTTCGCCTAAACAATAACAACAATTCGCTTATAAAACCGATTCAGAAATGAATCGGTTTTTTTATGTTCTTATTTTAATTTCTCAAAGTCAAAATCACACGACATTTCATTTTTTATAATTAACTTACAAATCAATTAAAACAAATCCTATGAAGCGTATTCAACTCATTGCAACCCTCACTCTACTTGTCACGTTCAACATATTTAGCCAAGAAAAAAAGAAAGAAAAGTCTTGGGACGTTTCTAACCCTGAAGGTAATTGGGACTTTAAAGAACTAAAACTATCAACTAATGAAGGTACATGGATGAATTTAGATGTGAGTCCGGATGGTCAATCTATTGTTTTCGATCTCCTTGGAGATATTTATAAGTTAGATATCTATGGTGGAAAAGCTAAAATACTAAGAGAGGGGTTGCCTTTTGAAATCCAACCACGTTTTAGTCCAGATGGAGAACATATTTCTTTCACTAGTGATGCAGGTGGTGGTGATAATATTTGGATTATGAATAGTGACGGATCTGATGCCAAACAAATCACGAAAGAAAATTTCAGATTATTAAACAATGCGATATGGACTCCAGATGGAAATTATATCATTGCCAGAAAACACTTTACTTCAGGTCGTTCGTTAGGAGCTGGAGAGCTATGGATGTATCACAAAACTGGAGGTAGTGGTATTCAACTTACTAAAAAGAAAAATGATCAACAAGACGTCAATGAGCCATCACTTTCTCCCGATGGTAAATACCTATATTATAGTGAAGACATGTATCCTGGTGGCTTTTTTCAGTATAATAAAGATCCTAATAAACAAATCTATGTCATTAATAGATATGATATGGACACTGGTAAAACTGATAGAATTACAGGCGGTCCAGGTGGCGCAGCACGTCCTCAAATTTCAAGAGATGGAAAAAAACTAGCCTTTGTTAAACGTGTTCGTACTAAATCTGTGCTTTATATTCATGATCTGGATACTGGTGAAGAATGGCCTATCTATGACCAGCTAAATAAAGACCAACAGGAGGCTTGGGCTATATTTGGAGTGTATACAAATTTCAATTGGATGCCAAATGATGAAGACATCGTTATTTGGTCTGGTGGAAAAATAAAGAAGATTAATATCAATTCACTCAATGTTTCTGAAATCCCTTTTCAAGTGGATGCTACGATTAAAATGGCTAAAGCAATTGAGTTTGACACACCTGTAGCACCAAAAACCTTTGATGCAAAAGTAATTCGTCATGTAGTGACATCTCCTGATGGCAAATCAATTGTATTTAACGCCTTAGGCTATTTGCACACACAAAAATTACCTAACGGAAAAGCAGAACGTTTAACTACTGGAAGCGATTTTGAATTTGAACCTACCTTCTCTCCTGACGGAAAAACAATTACCTATGTGACATGGAATGATGAAAATCTGGGAGCTATCTATTCTGTTCCTGTAACAGGAGGAACTCCTACTAGACTATCTTCTGAAAAAGGAATTTACAGAAATCCGTCATACTCACATAATGGGAAACATATTGTTTATCGTAAAGAAGGCGGTAATAATGAACAAGGAAGAACCTATACAAAGAAGACAGGTCTATATCTTATGAATGCTGATGGATCAAATCCAAAACGTGTGAGTAAAGAAGGTGATTATCCAATATTCAATACTGATGATACGAGAATTATTTATCAAAAGGGTGGACAATTTTTTGGGTCCCTTACTAAAGAATTAAAAAGTGTAGATCTCAACGGTTTTGAGGAACGTATTCATGTCAAGTCTAAACACGGAAACCGTTTGGTTCCAAGTCCTGATGGCAATTGGATTGCATTTATTCATTTACATAAAGTCTATATGGCTCCAATGCCTAAAGCAGGAAAAACGCTTGATCTTACAGATAAATCAAAGTTTGTTCCTATATCCAAACTCTCTAAAGATGCTGGTATCAATTTACATTGGTCTAAAGACAGTAGAACCATTCATTGGACATTGGGTCATATGTACTATTCGGCACAAGCTTCAGAAGATACTAAGCTCGTTGAGAAAGGCACTAAGATAAATCTGGAAGCAAAAACCGATATACCTGATGGAAAGATTGCTTTAAAAGGTGCTCGAATTATCACTATGGAAGGTAATGAAGTTATAGAGAATGGAACAATCATTATTACAAATAACAAAATAGATCGTATTGGTAATTCTTCAGAAATAACCATACCATCAGATGCAAAGGTTTATGATGTTTCCGGAAAAACTATTATGCCTGGAATGGTTGATGCCCATGCACATATAGGTGGATTCCGTTACGGGCTGACCACACAAAAGCATTGGCAATTCTATGCAAATCTAGCGTATGGTGTCACCACTGCTCATGACCCTTCTGCTCATTCTGAAACTGTTTTCGCACTTTCCGAATTACAAAAAAATGGAACACTAGTTGGTCCACGCCTCTACTCTACTGGATTTATACTTTATGGTGCTGATGGTGATTTTAAAGCAGTTATCAATAATCTGGAAGATGCTCGCTCATCCATAAGACGTACTAAAGCATTTGGCGCCTTGTCTGTAAAAAGTTATAATCAACCTAGACGTGAACAACGACAGCAAGTATTACAAGCGGCAAGAGAAGAAGGTATTTTTGTTGTTCCAGAAGGAGGATCGACTTTTTATCATAACATTACTATGGTTATGGATGGACATACAGGTGTTGAGCATAATATTCCGGTAGCTCCTGTTTATAAAGACGTTTTAGAACTTTGGGGACAAAGTAATGTTGGGTACACACCTACACTAATTGTAAATTATGGAGGTATGAACGGTGAAATGTTTTGGTATCAAAATACTAATGTGTGGGAAAATGAAAAGTTACTCAAGTTTACACCAAGAAGTATTATTGATGCACGTTCAAGACATCGTATTATGATTCCAGATGAAGAATATGACAATGGACACATATTGGTTTCAAAAACCTGTAAAGCACTTAACGACGCTGGTGTTAAAGTAAATCTTGGTGCACACGGACAATTACAAGGCCTAGGAGCGCATTGGGAATTGTGGTTGCTCCAACAAGGAGGCATGTCAAATCATGAGGCTTTAAAAGCTGCTACCATCAATGGTGCCAATTATATTGGAGCTGCAAATGATATTGGTTCATTAAAAGAAGGAAAACTTGCAGATCTGATTGTAATGGATAAGAATCCCCTAGACGATATCAGAAACTCGGAAAGCATTATTTACACCATGATTAATGGTCGTATGTATGATACTGAGACTATGAATGAAATTGGAAACCACCCTAAAGAACGTAGTAAATTCTATTGGGAAAATTCTAAATATAACCAAGCGTTTCCTTGGCATGAAGACTCACAGAGTTTTACAAGAAGTGGTTGCGGTTGTCATGTAGGATCTCACTAAAAATAAAACAATCCAATTCATATAGAATTGGATTTTTTTATGCGTTGATAATATATACTTTGAGCTTTTTTTGTTTTCCTTTTAGCGTAACATCTTCATCTATTTCCTCATAGTTAATTAGGTTACTATTGAGTTTTGCTAACACTGTTTTAGAGATGATAAGCGAAGCGTTGTAATTTTTACACAAGCCTTGAATTCTGGATGCTGAGTTAATCACATCGCCATGAAAAGCCAATTCTTTTTTAACAGTTCCAACTTCAGCAATCATAATTGTGCCAAAATGCACTCCTGCTTTAAATACTGGTGTATGCTCATATTCAGATTGATAATACTGTGACTTTTCAAGCAATGATTTTTGAAATGCAAAAAACAGCTTTGTGCAGTTATTATTTTTAAATCCCCTTTTCTCAGTCCAGTTAATAACAGCTTCGTCACCAACATACTGATAGACTTCTGCTTCATATTTCCGAAGTAAGTTATTTAAATCTTTAAAACAGTCTTGTATGAATCGACTATATTTTTCGTGACCTAAATGTTCTGCTATCTTAGTAGAATCTTTAAGGTCTAGAAACATTAGAACTCGTTTCTCTTCTTTTGGTTTTTTATATTTACCAAGAAGCATATTTAAAAACACGCCTCGCCCAAACTTATCATTAGCTATACGTATAAGTGAAAATACTACTGATGAAATGATAAAGAAAATAACTGTGTTCCAAAAGAAAGGGTCTTCGCGCCACCAGCCTCTTTCATTAGGTAAATCTATATCTATACTGTCCTCAATTAAAAAAGATATAGAACTTAACAAGATAACTATAAGTACAAAATAGATTATTGATTTAATAAGAATTGTTGCTCCTAAAATTAGTTTTTTGCTGATATAGATATCAAATAAAAATTCTATAATAGCATATACAAACCCCATAATTGCACCAACTAAAATTGCGAATTCAAAATAAGCTCTTATGGGCAAATACAACACATCGTCTGTAAATATTTTGAGTTCCTCCTCTAATCCATTGTAGCGAATTGTTGTAAAGAATATGAAGGCTAATACCCAGTAAATTACTGAGGAGAATTGTAATAAAAAGAATTCCTTAACTCTATTATTCATCTAGCTGAAATAAAGTTTTTTATGTTTTTTGCTTTTTCTTTTTTGCTGCTGGAAAGAGCACATTATTTAAAATTAATCGGTAACCTGGTGATGTAGGATGAAGATCCAGTTCTGTTTTTGGGTCTCCTACTTTGTGTGTATAATCTTCCGGATCATGTCCTCCATAAAAGGTAAAAAATCCTTTTCCTTTTATTCCATGTATGTATTTTGCCTCACCATTGGTTTTATTTTCACCCATAATCAGAACATTAGATTTTATTTCATCACGTGTAAATGATGTTGTTTGCCCCATAAATCCTTTAACTAAAGCCGTATGGTTTTGGCACAACATTGAAGGTATTGGATCCCATTTCGCCGAAAACTCCATCAGAGAAAAATAATCTGTAGTCATAGGAATACGACGCTTTCTAGTCATATCAATTGATGAAAACTCGTATACATTTGGACTTCTTTCCAGTAAGAAATCTTTAAATGCGAATGTTTTACTGTAATCTATTTTATTTTGATAACCAGCATCACTACCATCACCATCAAACATAGGCTCGCAAATATCTACACCATCAGCAGATAAGGCAATATCAAAACTATCTGTTGCACTACACATAGCAAACATAAATCCGCCTCCTATAACATATTCTCTAATTTTTTTGGCTACTGCTAATTTCTCTTCGGAGACTTTAGCGTATCCTAATCTTGCTGCTAATTCTTCTGCTTCTTTCTTTTCTTGAATATACCAAGATGCAGAACGATAGGCTCTGTAGAACTTTCCGTATTGTCCAGTAAAATCTTCATGATGTAAATGTAACCAATCGTATAAAAGCAAAGCATCATTTAAAACTTCTTCATCATATACTGTTTCATAAGGAATTTCAGCATAAGTCAATACCATAGTTACAGCATCATCCCAAGGCTGCAAACCTTTTGGCGTGTATACTGCAATTTTAGGAGCTTTCTCTAAAACAACAGCTTCCATATTTTGAGATGGACTGGCAATCATATTTAGAATCTCCTCTGCTTTAGCATTTGAAATGACTTCAAAACTCACGCCTCTTATTTGACATTCACGTTGAATTTCTTCAGAATCGGGTAGTAAAAATGAGCCACCTTTATAGTTGAGCAACCACTTTACTTTGAGTTGCTTTTCGAGCGTCCAAAAAGTAACACCATAAGCTTTAAGGTGATTATCTTGACCCTCCGCATCCATAGGAATTAAAATATATGATGCATATGAAGGTAAAGCAACCAACATTAGAAAGAGTAAAACAATTATCTTTTTCATTTGAAATTTATCTTTTTACTATTGAAATATACTTAAAAAATAATGCTAAGCGATACGCTTTAATATAGTTTTATGTTTTTTTAGCTGAAATACACGTTTTCAAGATAACGCTAGCTTTTGTAGTTGATTGTAGTAAGGTTGACATTCGTTTAACAAGGGTATCAGATGCTGCGGAAATGGATCTGTTTTAGGCGTATAAGTCGAGAACCCAGAAGACTTATGCACATTAGTGTACCAATATTTTGCCCAGACACCATCCTCTGGACGTTTGGCTGGAGTCCAGTTAAGCATGTGCTTGTCGAAAGAAATTCCAACATGTTCACATAACTGTTTGAGTACACCTTCAGGATTTAATAATACATTCTTAGCGTCTAAAACCACATAGTCGATATCTTGTTTTTCAAATTCGTTTAATAAATCAATATGTAGTTTGTAACCAACATCATCAATGGTAGGATTTTTAATCACTTTATCAAAAGAGGGTAACATTTCTTTCGGATCTCTGGTCAAAATCACATTGGTAAGCTGTTTCATGAAACTACGATCGAGATCAAGTATATGATGTGTCATATTTTTAAAAAATAAGACTGGTTTCTCCGAGTAGTTGAGCATCATTTCTACAACTGCACTGCCATCGTTTTCCATAGTTCTCAAAATCTCCTCAGCTCCTGGATGGTAAGTTTTTGCACTGCTATTATTAAGATAATAGGCATATAAAGGTTCATCAAATACTCGTGTATCCTGTCGTTGAGCAAAGCTATACATCAATGCTGTAGAAATATTTCGAGGTCCTGACCATACCGAAATTCGTTTTATCGTATCAGTTCCCATGGCTCACCGCTTCTTTGATAAGGTCTTGATATAAACCACTAAGCGTTCTGGTCATATCTCCAAAAGACTTGGTTCCAATTTGTCGGCCATCAATTTTGGTCACAGGCGTTAATCCACCAAAAGTTCCAGTAACAAAGGCTTCATCTGCACCATAAACATCAAATAGTGAGAAGTTTTTTTGGTGGCATACAATACCGTTTCGAGAACATGCTTCAATTACCTTTGCTCTTGTGATACCATTCATACAGTACTGGCCTGTAGAGGTCCAAACTTCTTCATTTTTTATCATAAAGAAATTGGTAGCATTACAAGTTGATACAAATCCGTTGATATCCAACATTAATGCTTCATCTGCTCCAGCTTCTATAGCTTGAATGAGTGCTTGAACTTCGTGCAATTTACTATGACAATTGAGTCGTGGGTCTAAATAATCTGGTGCTCCTCGTCTAATGGTGCTTGTAAATAAGGTGATGCCTTTCTCTTTACTTGTTTCAGAAGCTTTTTTATATTCAGGAATGATTACAATATTTGGCCCATAAATAGTTAATCTTGGATCTTGTGATGGTGTTTTTTTAACACCACGTGTGATCATAACTCTGACGTGCACATGATCGGTCATATTGTTCTCATTGAGAACGTTCCAGATGGTTTGGGTCAATTCTTCTTTTGAAAACGGAAATGTCATTCCAACCGTTGCAGCTGCTGTCCACAAACGTTCCAAATGATCCTCAAGAAATACTAAAACACCTTGATGTAAGCGCATAGCTTCCCAGATGCCATCACCTACTAAATAACCACTATCAAATACTGAAATCTTAGCGTCTTCGCGTTTAAAAAATTCACCGTTAATGTAGATTTTAATGTCTTTATTTCTGTCGTCACTGACAGCATTATGCGTTCCATGAACCATTTTTAAAAAAGTTTAAATATGATTCTAGAAAGATAATTAAAAAACCAGAGTTGTCAATCTATTTTTTGAGTGGTTTAATACTACGCTCAGGTCCGGAAAGTAATGATGCAATGACTTTGGTTTCCTGAAATTGCTCAAGAATGATTTTGACAAATACAGTAATTGGAATAGCCATAATCAAACCAGGTATGCCCCAAATAAAACCCCAAAGCATAAGCATTATTAAAACAGTGATCACATTTATTGAGAAGGATTTCCCCATAAAAATAGGCTCCAAAATGGCACCAAATAATACCTGTACTCCTGATATGGAAACAATAAAGAAGAATAAGGTGCTTGTAGGATCTAACTCTACAAATGCAAATATTGACAATAAGATCACAGAAATAAAAGATCCTACCATTTGTACAAAGTTGATTAGAAATGCAAATAGTCCCCAAAAAATAGGAAAACTCACATCAAAGAATACACATGCCAGACCTGTAAATATTCCAGTAAGTAAACTCACTAAAAATTTCACTTTAATAAATTTAATCAAGTCTTTTTCAATTTTCATGAAAGTCTTTATCGAAGTATGCTTTCGTTTAAGAATAGTATTATTCATTACCTTATGCATATTGATAGATTCTGACAACCACAAAATTGTAAAAAAAGTAATCATCAATATATTAGTGAGGAATTTTCTTATAAAATCAAATGTTGACCCTAAATTCTCTTGTTGAAAAAATTGGGCAAAGAAGTTACCTTCAGTATTGTATTCCAAACCAAATTCCTGTTGCAAATAGGTCATTAAATCATTGATCTTTACTTCAGCTTTACTAAGAAATTCAACATTATTGGACATGATTTGCTTACTAGATAATTGCACCAATTCGATACCAATAAAAACACCAATAGCTACAAGACTAATGACAATAATAATACTAATCAATCTTGGTACATTTCGTCGTCCCAACCAGCGCATTAATGGTAAGAATAACAACGCAATGAACATTGACGAAATTAACGGAATAAAAATAAACGATAAGATCTTAAGTAAATAAAATATCAACGGAATCACAATGACCAACAATAAAATATTAGTCGTACGTCTTTGGTCTAACATGAGGCAATCTTTTCCTTAGCTGAATTAGCAAATTTAGGGTATTAAGTTGTTAAATTTTCCCAAAAAAACTTAAAATGGCACATCATTATCATCATCACCTTCTGGTGCATCGAAAGCATCAGCTGCTGATGGGAAATTATCAGGTTTGAATGTGTCATCATTAGCCGCTGCATTCATTTTAGAATGGAACTCTCCAAATGGTGTATCAAAATCGTCGAGATTATCAAACTTACCTAAATGACCAATAAATTTGAGTCGGATATTTTCTAAACCACCATTTCTGTGTTTAGCAACAATAAACTCTCCCTGACCTTCAGTAGGAGAACGTTCTTCGTCATCCCATTCATCAATTTTATAATATTCGGGTCTGTAAATAAAACTTACAATATCGGCATCCTGCTCAATGGCTCCAGACTCACGTAAATCGGATAAGAGTGGTCGTTTACTACCACCACGTGTTTCTACAGCACGTGATAACTGAGACAGTGCAATAACAGGAACGTTCAGTTCTTTTGCTAAAGCTTTTAAGTTACGAGAGATCATAGATATCTCCTGCTCACGGTTTCCACCTTTCTGACTTCCACCTGCTGTCATTAATTGCAGGTAATCAATCATAATCATTTTGATACCATACTGCGATGCTAATCGACGAGCTTTTGCTCTAAGATCGAAAATGGACAATGAAGGTGTATCATCAATAAACAGTGGTGCTTTCTCTAGAGTTTTAACCTTGACATTTAACTGCTCCCACTCGTGCTTCTCTAATTTTCCTGTTCTTAATTTTTCCGAAGATAATCCAGTTTCAGAGGAGATCAAACGTGTGATCAATTGTACTGAGGACATCTCTAATGAGAAAAATGCTACTGGAATATTGGTGTTTACAGCAATATTTCTTGCCATAGTCAAGGTTAAAGCAGTTTTACCCATACCAGGACGTGCAGCTACAATAATCAAATCACTAGGTTGCCAACCAGAAGTTAACTTATCTAATTTTGTGAATCCAGTAGGAATTCCACTCAAGCCCTCTTTATTTGAAATCTCTTCAATTTTCTTTTTGGCCTGAATTACTAGACTCTGAGCAGTTTCTGTTGATTTTTTGACGTTACCTTGAGTAACTTCATAGAGTTTAGCTTCAGCATTATCTAAAAGATCAAAAACATCTTTAGTTTCATCGTAAGCTTCTTCAATAATTTCGTTTGAAATTTTAATTAAACTACGTTGGATATATTTCTGAAGAATGATACGAGCATGAAACTCAATATGTGCTGAAGAGGACACACGTTGGGTCAATGATATGAGGTAAAAATCACCTCCAACCAAATCTAGTTTCGAATCCTTTTTTAGTTGACTAGAAACCGTTAATAAATCGACAGGCTCACTATTTTCAAATAATTTGAAAATAGCTTCAAAGATATGTTTATGTGCATCTTTATAAAAAGCGTCTGGGCTTAAAATATCAATAACCTCATCAACACCTTTTTTATCTATCATCATTGCCCCAAGCACAACTTCTTCTAAATCAATAGCTTGCGGAGGAATTTTTCCTTTCTCTAGGCTTATAATCGTGCTCTTATCAACTTGATAACCTTTTATTTGGTTGGGTTGTTTCATATCTGCGAATGTAAATAAATTGTTACCTAAAATTGAATTTACATTATTTTCAATCTCAACAGTTCGTTAACAATTTAACTGTTAATAACTTAAATATATTGTTAATAGTGATAAAAAAAACCGAAACCAATGGTTTCAGTTTTTTTAATCCGTTATTTTATAAGGATTAGCCTTTAAAAACTCCCATTGCTAAGTATTTATCCATACGTTGGTTTACTAAATCTTTTGGTGATAAGTTTTTTAGCTCCTCATAATTTTTTTCGATGGCTGTTTTAACAGCAAGAAAAGTTGCTTCTCTATCTGTATGAGCTCCACCTAATGGTTCTTTAATAATAATATCTACCAGCTTCAGTTTTTTCATATCTGGTGCTGTCAATTTTAATGCTTCGGCGGCTTGTTCTTTGTATTCCCAGCTTCTCCAAAGTATTGAAGAGCATGATTCTGGTGAAATAACAGAGTACCATGTATTCTCTAACATGAGTACTTTATCACCAACACCTATTCCTAAAGCTCCACCTGATGCGCCTTCACCAATAATGACAGTAATGATAGGCACTTTAAGACGTGTCATCTCTAAGATATTTCTGGCAATCGCTTCTCCTTGTCCGCGTTCTTCAGCTTCCAAACCTGGATAAGCTCCTGGTGTATCGATTAGTGTTACCACAGGAATTCCAAATTTCTCTGCCGATTTCATTAAACGCAATGCTTTACGATAGCCTTCTGGATTTGACATTCCAAAGTTTCTATACTGACGTGTTTTGGTATTAAATCCTTTTTGCTGACCAATAAACATATAGGTTTGGTCACCAATTTTACCCAATCCACCAATCATGGCTTTGTCATCTTTGACATTTCGATCACCATGCAATTCTAAAAATGAATCACCACAAAGTGCTTTGATGTGGTCTAATGTGTAAGGTCTATCAGGATGCCTAGATAGTTGAACACGTTGCCAAGCGGTTAGGTTTTTATAAATCTCCTTTTTAGTTTCTAAGAGTTTCTTTTCAATTTTTTTACAGGTTTGAGTAACGTCTACATCACTCTCCTCGCCTATTAATTGACATTTCTCTAGTTGATCCTGGAGTTCTTTTATGGGTAGTTCAAAATCTAAATATTCCATTGAAATTTTGATTTAGTTCTTAATTAGTTTCTTAGTTAGTCACTGCAAATATAAAAACTTTAATTGGGTTTGTTCACTATGGATTTACGCTTTTTAATACTCTTTCTGTTTTTGAGGATACCATCGGCTAAAACAGTAGCTAAGACTAGGAAGGCTCCATAATAAAATTGAGTACTCATGGTTTCGGTTTCAGGAAATAACAATAGTGCTAAAGCTATACCATACAAGGGTTCTAAATTATAGGTAAGTACTACAGTATACGGACTTATATAACGCATAACCTTTACTGATCCAATAAAAGCATAGGCTGTGCAAACAGATGCCAGTATAAGTATGTAGATCCAATCTGAAGTTTTTAAACTGAAAAACGCTATAGAAAATCCATCGTTAAAAATCAAAATGAATAAAGACAAGAAAATAACACCACTTATAAATTCATAAAATGAAATCACAGTAGCTCTGTGTTGTTCAATAAATCGTCCGTTGATTACAGCAAATAAAGTAGAAAACAAAGCTGAAGATATCCCTAGTAAAATACCATTAAGGTATTTTATTTCGCTTTGCGTAATCAAAAACACTCCTAGTATAACAATTATTCCGAAGAGAATTTCATACCAGATAATCTTTCGTTTATAAATTAATGGCTCGATAAAAGAAGCAAAAAATGCACCTGTTGAAAACATGGCCAATGTTATAGATACATTAGATTGGTTAATGGCTTCAAAAAAAGTAATCCAATGTAAAGCAATAATGATTCCTGCGCCAAAAAATTGCAATTTGGTTTTAGCAGATACCTGAATTTTAAGCTTAATAATTTTTATGTAAGTAAACATCAGTACACCAGCAATAAGCATACGATACCATACTAAGGCTGTGGAACCAATCGAAATCAATTCACCTAAAATAGCTGTAAATCCAGCAATAAAAACCAGAAAATGTAAATGAAAATAATTCTTGAGCTTAGCGTTTGGCATTGAACAGCAGATAAGCAGCTAAGATACCAAAAACGATATTAGGAAACCATACAGCAACAATTGGTGAGAAGCTAGACTGTTCTGCCATTACACCAAAAACTTTATCAAAGAACACAAAAACCATAGCAATTGTAATCCCAAAAGCGAGATTTACTCCCATACCACCACGACGTTTAATAGACGACACTGAAACTGCTATAATGGTAAGAATGAAAACAGATATAGGTAAACTCCATTTTTTATACTTCACGACTTGATAGCGACCAATATTTGAAGAACCTCTTTTTCTTTCTTTTTCTATAAATCGAACAAGTTCTCCATATTGAAGTGTTTCTGCAATATATTCTTCTGGAGTTAAATCTTCGGCATCAAACTCAAAAATCATATCCTTTCGTCTTTCAGTTTCAATGATATCTTCATTTTCTCCAAAAATTCGTTTTGAATAATTATTGAGTCTATACATACTATCGTTGTCTTTAATTGATTTAGCCGTTATTTTATAGACGAGTTTATTACCTTCAAAATGTTCTAATTGAAAATCTCTTCCTCTTTTAGTTACCGGATTAAAACTACTTAGATAGATGTAATCGTTATCATTGATTTGCTTGTAAATGTTTTTTGTTTGAACAACATTAGCATTATTTTTTAAATACTTGTATTTAAATTCATTGAACCCTTTACTGGCTTTTGGCGCTAGATACAGTCCCATTATTAAAGCAAAACTTGCAATAATGGTTGCACCTATCATATAAGGTCTCAAAAACCTCCAAAATGACACTCCTGAACTTAAAAAAGCAACAATTTCGGTATTGTTTGCCAATTTTGAAGTAAACCATATAACTGAAAGGAATAAAAATATGGGAAATAATAAATTGGCAAAATAAATTGTAAAGTCTAAGTAATATTGAGCAACAGCCCCAAAGGGCACATCACGTTCTAGTATTTTACCTATTTTCTCTGCAAGGTTTACAGTTATTCCTATGGGAATAAATAAGAGCAACATCATCAAAAATGTAAACAAATAACGTTTTAATATGTACCAATCGAGTATTTTCAAAATTATAAGCGATTATCCATTTGTTTAACCATTTTATCTTTCCATGCTCTAAAATCTCCTGCTAATATATGCTTTCTGGCTTCCCTTACCAACCAAAGGTAAAATCCGAGATTATGTATGGTTGCGATTTGTTTACCCAATAATTCATTAACTGTAAATAAATGTCTTAAATAAGCCTTGCTATATTCAGTATCAACAAATGTGATACCCATGTCATCTATGGGTGAAAAATCATCTGCCCATTTTAGATTTTTAATATTAATTGTTCCGTGGGCAGTAAATAGCATACCGTTTCTTGCATTACGCGTTGGCATAACACAATCAAACATATCTACACCAAGAGCAATATTTTCTAGTATGTTTATAGGTGTACCAACTCCCATGAGGTAACGTGGTTTTTCCCACGGAAGAATCTCACAAACCACATCGGTCATGGCATACATTTCTTCAGCAGGTTCTCCAACAGACAAACCACCAATCGCATTTCCCTGTGCACCAGCATTGGCAATATATTCAGCAGATTGTTGTCGTAAATCTTTATAGGTACTTCCTTGAACTATTGGAAAAAATGTTTGTTCATAATCATACATGAACGGTGTTTTATCTAAATGCTTTAAACAACGCTCTAACCAACGATGCGTCATATGCATGGAGCGCTTGGCGTAATTGTAATCACATGGATATGGTGTACATTCATCGAATGCCATAATAATATCAGCTCCAATACTACGTTGAATTTCCATGACATTTTCTGGTGTGAACACATGGTAGCTTCCATCGATATGCGATTTAAATTTCACACCTTCTTCTTTAATTTTTCTATTTGCAGATAATGAATATACTTGATAACCTCCTGAATCGGTTAGAATATTTCTATCCCAATTCATGAATTTATGCAACCCTCCAGCTTTCTCCAAAATTGGTGTTTGAGGTCTTAGATATAAATGATAGGTGTTTCCTAAAATAATATCAGGATTGATATCATTTTTAAGTTCACGCTGATGCACTCCTTTTACAGACGCAACCGTACCAACAGGCATAAATATAGGTGTCTCAATTTGTCCATGATCAGTCGTAATTACTCCTGCTCTGGCTTTACTTTGAGGATCACTTGCTTTTAATTCAAAATTCATAAAAAAACTTAGTCAGTGAGCAAAGATAATTATATCGGTGTATTAAGGTCTTAAACATTTAATAAAATTATGCAGAGACCAACTTAAAACAATAATGAATTATTTTAATTCTGATTTAAATTGTTAGCAACTGACCAAAATCGTTAATAAGTGACTCGTTTCTATTTTTGTTTAGCCTTATGAAAACTTTATTTTTGGTGCTGAAATTACTCACACTTTTTTTATGCCAAACACACAACAATTAGAAGACTTAACAACACAAGTTCGTAGAGACATTTTACGAATGGTTCACAAAGTAAACTCAGGTCATCCTGGAGGCTCATTAGGATGCGCCGAATTTTTTGTCGCACTCTATCAGGAGATTATGGACAGAAAAGACACCTTTGATATGGACGGAATTGGCGAAGACCTTTTCTTCTTATCAAATGGTCATATTTCACCTGTTTTTTATAGCGTACTCGCGAGATCAGGATACTTTCCAGTTGACGAGCTGAATACTTTCAGATTGATCAATTCCAGATTACAAGGTCATCCAACAACCCACGAAGGCTTGCCTGGAATTAGAGTGGCCTCTGGTTCTCTTGGGCAAGGTTTTAGTGTTGCTTTGGGTGCAGCAGAAACCAAAAAATTAAATAATGATAACCATTTAATATACAGCTTACATGGAGATGGCGAATTGCAAGAAGGGCAAAACTGGGAAGCCATCATGTATGCTGCTGCTAATAATGTAGATAATATTATTTCTACTATTGATCTTAACGGACAACAAATAGATGGAGCTACTGATGATGTGTTACCAATGGGAAGTGTTCGAGCTAAATTTGAAGCTTTTGGTTGGACCGTTGTAGATATTGAAGAGGGGAATAATATAGATGCTATCCTTAAAGGAATGGCTGAAGCAAAATCTTTAACTGGTAAAGGAAAACCTGTTTGTGTTTTACTTAAAACAGTTATGGGTAATGGTGTAGACTTTATGATGCATACACATGCATGGCATGGGAAAGCACCAAATGACGAACAATTGGAAATTGGTTTATCTCAAAATGCTGAAACTTTAGGTGACTATTAATATGAAGAAAATATATACACTTATTGTTTTACTATTTGTTGCTTTTGGTTACTCACAAGAGCAAAAAATTACCATTGACTATACTGTTGATTACATCATCCCCAACAATCGGAAGGGTACAGCAGATACAATTACTATAGGATATTCTAAAAATGGAAAACACCTCTGGACAAACAGCGAATACCTGGCAAAAGATCTTGGTAAATCGATGTTTAAGAGTAATTCTAAAATGATGGAAAATGCTGATTTAGATATTATTTACGATTCTGAAAACAGCATATTAATTATGCACTTTGAATCGGGTAAAAATGATATGTTTATAAATATGGATTTAGAGACATTGATGACTAAACAAATCAGTTTTAATGAAGATGATGAATTTGAATTAATTTCAGAGAATACAAAAGAATCTATTGATGTAGCTGGTCATAAAACTACCATCTACGATCTTTACCCATCAAATAAACCTTCAGATATAATATCGGTAGCCTTTGATGAATCGATAGAAATCCAGAATAATACACTATTTAAATCGCTTTTTGAATTGATTTTCGCAGCTGAAGGCAGTGCTAATTTATTAGGCATGAATCTTCCAAACGGACTAATCATGAAAGCTACCAATAAAGGCAATACAATGATAGAGGCCTACAAGATTGATACAAGAAAAAAAACAATTAATATTAATTACAGTTTCAAAATCACAGAATGAAAACATATACTAACACAGGAAATAAAGACACACGCTCAGGTTTTGGAGCTGGATTAACAGAATTAGGAAAAACCAATGAAAATGTCGTTGCCCTTTGTGCCGACCTTATTGGTTCATTAAAAATGGACGACTTTAAAGCGAATCACCCAGAACGCTTTTTTCAAGTAGGAATTGCTGAAGCCAATATGATGGGTCTGGCTGCTGGTATGACCATTGGAGGAAAAATTCCATTTACTGGTACATTTGCCAACTTTTCTACAGGTCGTGTTTATGATCAAATCAGACAGAGTATAGCATATTCACATAAGAATGTAAAAATCTGTGCATCACATGCAGGATTAACATTAGGTGAAGATGGTGCCACACACCAAATTTTAGAAGATATTGGCTTGATGAAAATGTTACCAGGAATGACTGTAATTAACACGTGTGACTTCAACCAAACTAAGGCTGCCACTATCGCTATTGCTGAATACAACGGACCAGTTTATCTACGCTTTGGAAGACCAAAAGTAGCCAATTTCACTCCCGAAAATCAAACCTTTGAAATTGGGAAAGCTGTTCATTTAACCGAAGGTAAAGACGTAACTATTGTTGCTACTGGGCATTTGGTTTGGGAAGCACTTGAAGCTGCTAAAACCTTAAATGAAAAAGGTATCTCTGCTGAAGTGATAAATATTCATACTATTAAACCTCTTGATGATAAAGCTATTTTAGACTCTGTTGCTAAAACTGGTTGTATTGTTACTGCTGAAGAGCACAATTATTTAGGTGGTTTAGGAGAAAGTGTGGCAAGAGTACTTGCGCAACACCAACCTACTCCTCAAGAATTTGTAGCTACACAAGACACCTTTGGTGAGTCTGGAACTCCAGCTCAATTGATGGAAAAGTATGGTCTAAATGCCAATGCCATTGTGAACGCTACTGAAACAGTATTGAAAAGAAAAAACTAAAGTTAAAACAGTGTCTTCAAAATCTAAAGTTCAAATAAATTAGACTGATACTAAGGAAATAATTTTCGTTTGGCAACGTTTTTGATACTATACATCAAAATCACAAAAAACGAATATTATGAGAATTTTCAAAAAATGTCACGAACACTTTAATAATAAAAGTACCGTGAGCAAAAGATTAGTTATTAGTACGTTTTTATTAACGCTATTTTGTTTTAGTGCCCAAGCACAAAAGGGAAATTCGTTTGGAATTAAAGGTGGATTAAATTACAATGCTAATGGCGATTATTTCCAATCTATTGGTGACAATGCACAAAACCCAGATCGTAATATCGGGTATCACATTGGTCTTTTCGGAAAGATTGGTAATGACCTCTATTTTAGACCTGAACTAGTTTACACAAGCACAAAAAGTGATTATGACAGCGACGTCTTTGATATGAAAAAAATTGACGCTCCTCTATTAGTCGGTGTTAAAGTTATTGGCCCCTTAAGTGTGTTTGGAGGTCCGTCATTACAATACATACTCGATACTGAGTTTGAAGGTATTGATATTGATAATATTGACAATGATTTTTCTGTAGGCTTAAATTTTGGTATCGGACTTTCATTGAATAAAATTGGAATAGACTTAAGATATGAAAGAGGCTTTAGCGACAATGAAGCTACATTTATTGGTAACAATTTAGGTGAAGGTGTCGTAAGTAGAATTGACACTAGACCAGATCAATTGATACTGAGTTTATCAGTTGCCTTTTAATATAGACTTATAAAATCAAAAAAAGACGCCGAAAAAGCGTCTTTTTTTTGTATTGCGAATTATAGGTTTAACTATCCAGATTTGATTCCGTAGAATCCTCATCTAAATAATTTGGTATACCATCATTATCAGAATCATCATTTGTTGGATCACCATCTTCATCAAGATCTTCATTGATCGTTAAAACACCATCACCATCATCGTCTGGATCAAAGAAGTTTGGTACATTATCCTCATCAGTATCATCATCATTGATGTTAAAATTTTCATTTAAATCTTCTAGGTGTGATAACACACCATCGTTGTCGTGATCATTAGGTTCTGCCTGATATAATTCAAACTTAAAAATAAGGTTAGAATACACCGGAACTCCAAATGGAGGGTTAGCAAAATAAGCCAGACCAGATGGCAAGAACATAACTCCAAGCCCATAACCTGAGTAGTCTACTGTACCATCTTCATTGATAATAAAATCTGATGAAGTGTTAAATTGAGGAATTACATTTCTCCATCCCTGAATTAAACCTGTAAGATCAAATGGAATGTTAGGATTGACTGCACTATCAAAAATATCTTCGTCTTGCAAATTACCTGAATATACCAATCTAACATCATCAGTAAAATTCGGGCTATAATCACCTTGTCCTTGATTAATTCTCAGAATGTAGTATTCATATTCAACCTCTTCATAAGTTGTTGTATAAGTCTCTACAGCATCAATTAAAAGTGTATTGTTATCTGGGTCAGGAAGTGGCAAATAATCACCATTGTCATCTTGTGGAAGTTCAGTTATTATAATTTCATCAATATTGTGGTCTGTTACACCATCAAAAAATGATTCATTATAATAATGTGTTTCCAGGTAGCCAATCATTGAATCACGATCAACGACTTGCTGTTCTGTTCTATCTCTATCAGGAACTAGACTCACCTCTGGATCATCTGGTTTACATGACATGATGGTCACAATCAAAAGAAGTAAAACGATAAGGTTGTTTCTTAAATTCATAGTGAATACATTTTTCTTTAATTCAAATACAATTTGAATCGTTCAATATTGCTTATTTTTAGCACGCAAGATACAATAATATAATATTTTTGTGCAATACAATTAACGTCAATTTCACAGATTTAATATGCGAGTAGATAAATATCTTTGGTGCATTAGATATTGCAAAACAAGAAGCATAGCAACTAACGCTTGCAAAAAGGGTCATGTAAAGGTCAACGGCCAAGTTGTAAAACCCAGCAGAGATGTTTATGCTACAGATAAGATAGAGTTTAGAAAAGATCAAATCAACTATCAAATAATAGTTAATGATCTACCCAAAAGTAGAGTTGGCGCAAAACTGGTTGATATTTACAGAACTGATATCACTCCAAAAGATGCTTTTGAGGCTAAAGAATTACTTAAATATTCTAAAGATTATTATCGAAAAAAAGGCACTGGACGACCTACAAAAAAAGACCGAAGAGATATTGATGATTTTTATGATACTCCTGAAGAACATAACTAGAGTTTAATAGGCTCATTAAGAAAACTCTTTTTTATCTTTGAATAAATTAAATCAAGTATGGACACAGAAAAAAATATCATTCTAAATCATCAGCAGATCCAGCATAAAATAAGACGAATTGCTTACCAAATCTACGAAAGTAATGTTTATGAAGACGATATCATTCTGGCTGGAATTGAAGACAACGGATATATACTTGCAAAAAAATTAAAACAACAACTAGAAAAGATTTCCGAACTAACTCCTCAGCTTTGCAAAGTAACTATTGATAAAAAAAACCCATTAACTGAAATAAAAACATCTCTAAAAAAAGAAGATTACACAAACAAATCAATTGTCCTCATTGATGATGTACTAAACTCAGGCAGTACGTTAATATATGGTGTCAAACACTTTTTAGAAGTACCATTAAAACAATTTAAAACAGCAGTTCTCGTCAATAGAAATCATAAAAAATATCCTGTAAAAGCCGATTTTAAAGGCATCTCATTATCAACTTCTCTTCATGAACATGTTGAGATTGTACTTTCAGGAAAAACGCACGAAGCCTTTCTAAAATAATTGTAGCAAAATAGCTTTCACTAAATCTTCTACTGATCTATTATCTGTTTTTACACTAATATGTGATTGCTCATAATAAGGCGCTCTTTCAAATAAGTGCTTACCAATAAACTCATTGAGTTCTTTTACAGTAGATACATGTGAGATCAAGGGGCGTTTTTCTCGCTCTTCAAATAGTCTTTCAGACAATGTAGGAATGTTAGCTTTGAGGTATATACTCGTGGAGTGCTTTGCCTCTAATATTGTAGCCATATTATTACCATAGCAAGGTGTTCCTCCTCCCAAAGACACAACTGTTTTAGGCAAATCTAAAACATCTCTCAGATAGTTATATTCAGCTTTTCTGAAATAAATTTCACCTTTGGTTTCAAAAATTTCCTTAATAGTTGATTGCTCCTTAGTCTCAATATAATTATCAAAGTCCAGATATTCATAATTTAAAATATCAGCCAAAGCTTTACCTATTACTGATTTTCCAGAACCCATATATCCAATTAAAAATAAGGTCATTTTTCTCTTATAAATTGATTATTAAAAACATAAGATAATTTACAGCAAAAAAACAAAAAATTATCTAAAAATAGGTTTGGAATATTAATTAATCGTTTTATATTTGCACCCTCGTTAGAGAAACTTATTGACTTGGTAGCTCAGTTGGTAGAGCATCTCCCTTTTAAGGAGAGGGTCCTGGGTTCGAGCCCCAGCCAAGTCACTACAAAAAAGTTAAGCACTCGCTTAACTTTTTTTTTATCTTTACTGAAATAATGCGCACGTGGCGGAATTGGTAGACGCGCTGGCTTGAGGGGCCAGTGACCGCTTAGGTCGTGGAAGTTCGAATCTTCTCGTGCGCACTTTTACTCAACTCTTATTTCCTTAATTTCCTCTACATTCAATAATATCCTTTTTTTAGAATAATAGTGATACTATTAAAAAAAACATAAAATTTAGTGTAGTCCTAAAAAAAGCTTATTTTTGTTTAACTTTTTTATTCTAAAAATGAACAACGTAAAAAGTACTTTTAGCATCAAGGACCTAGAAAACCTTACAGGTATCAAGGCTCATACCATAAGAATCTGGGAGAAAAGATATAATCTTTTACAACCTGAAAGAACAGATACTAATATTAGATATTACAGTTTGGGTAATCTTCAAAAGCTACTCAATATTAGTTACCTCAACAACAATGGTTTTAAGATTTCTAAGATTGCATCTTTAGACCCTACCGAGATTACTAAATTAGTGAAAGAAGTAGCTCAAAATGACACTACGAACAATCACGCTATCGATACTTTCAAATTATCGATGCTCAACTTTGATCAAAAGTTATTTTATGACACTTATAATAGTTTACTGAAAGAAAAGAATTTCACAGATATCTTTTATGAGGACTTTATTCCTCTACTTTCAGAGATAGGGTTACTGTGGCAAACAGATACTATTACTCCGGCTCATGAGCATTTCTTAACGTCTTTAATAAGACAAAAGATATTAATAAACACAGAGCTTTTACAATCTAAAAATCCTGTTGATACAAATCAAGTATTTGTATTATATCTACCAGATAACGAAGTTCATGAATTAGGCTTAATGCTCATTAATTATGAAATTATAGCTAGAGGTCATCAAGCCATTTTCCTTGGCCAAAGTGTACCTTTAGACAGTCTTGGAGATCTCCTTAATTATTACGACGACATTACCTTTGTGTCCTATTTCACTGTAAAACCTGAAAAAGATCAAATTGCAGACTACCTTAAACAGTTTGAAGAGAAAATGTTAGCAAATAAATCCATGAAATTATGGATTTTAGGACGAATGTTAGATGAAATTGACTTAAATTCATTACCAAAACAGATTGTTCCGTTTAGTACCATCAAAGATTTAGTTAAAAAACTCTAAAAATTTATTGCTCAAGTTAAAATTGTTTAACTTTTGTATAAATTTGTTAAACAATGAAAAAACACATCGCCATAATCGGTTCTGGATTCTCAGCACTATCAGCATCCTGTTATTTAGCAAAAGAGGGGTATGACGTCACTATGTTTGAAAAAAACAGTACAGTTGGTGGCCGTTGCAGACAATTTAAAAAAGAAGGTTTTACATTCGATATTGGTCCGAGCTGGTATTGGATGCCTGACATTTTTGATAAGTTTTTTGGAGATTTTGGTAAAAAAACATCAGACTACTATCAACTTGATAAACTGAGTCCAGCATATAAAATTTTCTTCAAAGACGAAGTTATTACTATAGGAGACACACTTGAAAAAATATGTGATGAATTTGAGCGTATTGAGCCAGGAAGTTCTAAACCACTCAAAAAATTTATAAATAAGGCTGCCACCAATTATGATATCGCTATAAACAAGGTTGTTCTCAAACCAGGTATATCGCCTTTTGAACTGGTAACACCTGAAACAGCAATGCGAGTAGATCAGTTTTTTAAAACAATTAGTAGTGATGTGAGACGCAATTTCAAAAACCCTAAATTGATATCAACACTTGAATTCCCTGTACTATTTTTAGGTGCTAAACCAAGTAATACACCATCATTTTACAGTTTTATGAATTATGCCGACTTTGGTCTAGGAACCTGGCACCCTAAAGGTGGCATGTACGAAATCATAAAAGCTATGAGCGCTTTGGCAGAAAGCTTAGGAGTTAAAATACATACAAATAGTCCAGTTGACAAAATTAATGTTGAACAAAAAAATGCTATCTCTGTTGAGATACATGGAGAAGAAAAAATATTTGATGTTGTATTGAGTGGCGCAGATTATCATCATACTGAAACATTACTTGACCAAAAACACCGTCAATATTCAGAAGATTACTGGGAAAATAAAACGTTTGCACCTTCCTCACTTTTATTTTATGTAGGATTTGATAAGAAACTTAAAAACATACAACACCACAACCTATTTTTTGACACCAATTTTGAGACACATGCCGAAGAGATTTATGATGATCCAAAATGGCCTGAAGACCCACTGTTCTACGCTAATTTCCCTTCAGTTACAGATGAAACCATGGCTCCAGATAACAGTGAAACCGGATTTTTTCTAATCCCAATCGCTCCAGGTATCGAAGATACTGACGAGTTACGAGCTCAATATTTCGACATTATCATGTCCCGCTTTGAAAAATTGACGAAGCAAAATGTAAAAAATAATATTATCTTTAAAGAGTCCTTCTGTGTTAAGGATTTTATAAAAGAGTACAATTCATACAAAGGAAATGCCTATGGAATGGCCAACACACTATCCCAGACTGCGTTTCTAAGACCTAAACTAAAAAGTAAAAAAGTAAACAACCTTTATTTTACAGGTCAGTTAACTGTTCCAGGACCAGGAGTACCTCCTTCATTAATTTCTGGTAAGTTAGTCTCAGAATTAATAAAAAAACACCACAAAAACTAATATGAAAGCTATTTTTGATACCGTTTCAAACCAATGTAGTAAGACAGTTACCAAATCTTACAGTACTTCTTTTTCGTTAGCCACCAAAATGTTATCCAATTCTATACGCCAGGATATATATAATATTTATGGTTTTGTAAGATTTGCAGATGAAATTGTAGATACATTTCATGATTACGATAAAGAATTATTATTTAATAATTTTACTAAAGATCTAGAACTAGCTCTCGAACACAAAATAAGTCTCAATCCAATATTAAACTCATTTCAGGAAACATTTCACAAATATGAAATCGATATGGAATTAGTCAATGCTTTTATGAAAAGTATGCGACTGGATTTACACAAACAAGACTACCTTACAGATGCTGAATACAAAGAGTATATCTATGGTTCTGCGGATGTAGTAGGTTTAATGTGTTTAAAAGTTTTTGTTAAAGGTGATAACGAAAAATATGAATCGCTTAAAGACTCAGCAATGAGTTTAGGCTCGGCATTTCAGAAGGTGAATTTTTTAAGAGATCTAAAGGCTGATTTTGAAGATCTGAGTAGAACTTACTTTCCTAATACAGACCTCAATCAATTAGATGAAGCATCTAAGCAAGCCATTATTGACGATATTGAAAATGATTTTGCCAAAGGACTTCATGGTATTAAAAAACTACCTATTGAAGCTAAGTTTGGTGTGTTTATGGCCTACAGGTATTACAGCCAATTACTCAAAAAGCTAAAAAAGACACCAGCTCTTGAAATAAAATCAACCAGAATAAGAGTACCAAACTATAAAAAGTTTGAGTTACTCACACGTAGTTATGTAAAGTATCAACTTAATTTATTATAAAACATGCAAACTGTATTTTGGATTCTTATTTTTTTAGGTGTGTTCTGCACTATGGAATTTATGGCTTGGTTTACCCATAAGTATGTCATGCATGGCTTTTTATGGAGTTTACACAAAGATCACCATCATAAAGATCATAAAAGTTGGTTTGAAAGGAACGATGCCTTTTTTATATTCTATGCTGTTGTCAGCATGATTTGCTTCTATCTCTGGAGCTATGAAGATATCTGGTATTGTTTACCCATTGGTTTAGGAATTATGGCTTATGGAGCTACTTATTTCTTAGTTCATGATATTTTTATCCACCAACGTTTCAAACTGTTCAGAAATGCGAATAATTGGTATGCAAAAGGTGTTCGAAGAGCACACAAAATTCATCATAAGCATCTTGGTAAAAGTGACGGTGAATGCTTCGGAATGTTATTTGTTCCATTAAAATATTTTAAAAAATAGTTTTTTCGAGCATCTATGACTGATTCTTCCCATTTCGATTATATCATTATAGGAAATGGTTTAGCTGGTTTACAACTGGCTTTAAAACTTGCTTCAGATCCGTATTTTGATAAGCACTCGATCGCTCTAATTGATCCTTCAGAAAAAAACACCAACGATAAAACCTGGAGTTTTTGGGAAACCCAACCGTCTCAATGGACATCAATTATCCATAAATCCTGGAATAAAGCTGCTATATTAACATCAGATAACTCTATTGAGCTCGACCTCAAACCTTACAGTTACAATACCATTCGTGCTATAGACTTTTATAGAGAAGCTAAAACTAAACTCAAGCAGCATGACAACATTCATTTTATTCTTGAACACGTTACAACAGTTTCAGAAAAAAGCCCCGTTACTGTAACCACAAATAGAAATAGTTACTCTGCTACTCATGTATTTGACAGTCGAGTACCTGAGACATTTTCTAAAGCATCAAAAAACAGTATCTCAATCATTCAGCATTTTAAAGGCTGGATAATCAAAACAGAAAAAGATAGTTTTGACGAAAACAAGGTAATCATGATGGATTATCGCTTAAAAGATGGAGACCAAACCACATTTACCTACGTCCTCCCCTTTTCTAAAAGAGAAGCATTGGTAGAGTTTACTTATTTCACTGAACATACGGTCAAAGAAGGGGTTTATGATAGTTTTATTAAGACCTATATCAAAGATTATTTAAATATAGACACCTACAGTATTGTTGAAACTGAAATGGGTCAGATACCAATGTCTAACTACAACTTTTCAAAATTCAACACTAAGTACATTACCAAAATTGGTACAGGTGGTGGCTGGGTTAAAGGATCAACAGGATATTCGTTTAAACATACTGAAAAGAAAGTTTCTAAAATCATTGAGAATTTAAAAACCGATAAAATACCATCACATCAACTTTTTAAAAGTAAATATCGATTCTACGATAAAGTCTTTCTAAAAGTTCTTAAAGATGAAAATCATAAAGGCGAATGGATCTTTCAGCAATTTTATGACAAAAACAGCGTACAAACCATGTTTCGCTTTTTAGATGAAGAATCCATGTTTTCAGAAGAACTTAAAATTATGATGTCATTATTTTCCTGGAGTTTTATCAAAGCATTTTTCAAAACGCTTTAAGTGCTTGATCAATAGCATTTCTAACACGCTCACTATTCCAATCTGCGGCACCTGTTTTATCAATAACAATTTCACCCTTTTTATTAATTATAAATGTTCTCGGTATTGAAGACACATTAAAAACCTTAGGATAATCACTTAAAGATTGATAGACTTGAAAACTATAACTATTATGAGTCATAAATTCATATAATAGCTCTTTATCTTCATTAGACACAAATAAGAATACCACATCGTCATTTGGTATATAATGTTGATACAGCTCATTAAGACTTGGCATTTCTGCAATACATGGTGGACACCAGGTAGCCCAAAAATTAATAATGACAACTTTACCTTCTGCGTAATGAAAATCAAAATCATTTCCTGAAACATCTTTTAATATCCAATCATAATTAGAAAGTGTTTGTCGTTCCGAAGCATCAATTACCGAAGGTTTCACAATAGCTGCAATAGCTTTATTCAAAAATATCTGTATAGGCTGTCGTGTTTGTGGAATTAGCAATAGAACTAAAGCTACAATAAAGATAAGATTTGAAATGTTTACTTTTTTGGATCTAGCCATATCGTTATTAATGAAGAAACGCATTACCATAGTCGGTAACGCGCTTCAAATCTAACAACAAAACTTTAATTTTTGTGTTTCTATTAACTTAATTAGTTTCTTGTAACAGTAATTGAGTTTGACAAGTGGAAAGTCCCAGTTAAGTCGTTAGCATTAGTCACTGTAGAAATATTAGTATCATCTTCGTATCGTAAATACCAGATCAAACAAACTCCAGTTCCAGCAGCATCAAAATCCACGCCTTCTACAGCGGCTAAGGTTGGTGGAGTTCCTAAGATCATTCCAGCATCATCGGTAATAACCCAAGTTGCATTGGTTCCAACTCTATTATCTGGATTCTCAAATCCAATTCCACTTACCATATCTGGAGTACCATCTACTGTGAAATTAAATGGACCTCCAGTAAGTACATCTGCATTAGGACCCCTTTCTACCCTTATAGAATTAGACAGGTCAAAGCTTCCTGTCAAATCTGCAGCATTAGTTACTGTAGCAATATTTGTATCATCTTCATAACGCAAATACCAAATTAAGCACACACCACGCCCTGCACCATCAAAATCAACACCTTCTAACATCTCTAATGTACCAGGTGTTCCTAAAATATTTAAGTTAATATCTGTAATTACAAAAGTTCTATTAGTCCCTACAGCATTAGGGTCTGTAGAAATTCCGCTTACCATATCTGCTGTTCCATCTACGATAAAATTGAATGGTCCGCCAGACAATGTACCAGCGTCTGGAGCTCCAAGTCTATTTACGGTAATCGAATTTGATAAATCAAAATTTCCTTGAAGATCATTTGCGTTTTGACCTTCTTCTAAACCTTGTAATCCATTTTCATATCGTAGGTACCATATCAAACAAGTTCCTACACCAGCACCATCAAAATTCACACCTTGAAGCGCCTCATTAGTTGGTGGAAGTCCTAAGATATTTCCTTGATCATCGGTTACTACGAACGTTCTGTTTGTACCTACTGCATTGGGATCGGTTGTGATTCCACTTACAAAATCTGGAGTTCCATCAACCACAAATGTAAAAGGTCCTCCACTCAATGTTCCTGCGTTAGGAACAATAGCTTGCACTGCGTCATCATCATTACTACATGATGTTATTAAACTTAGTGCTAATACTGCTAAAAACATTTTTTTAATCATTACTTTATAATTTTAAAATTTATACTTCAAAATTATAACTAGTAATTCTCATAAAATGTTAGCTACCTAACACAACTGAAAAAAAAAATTATGCGGAATGTTTTAGGATTCTGATTTCTCTTCTATTAAAATCAATATAATTCTCCTCTTTAAGTTCATTGAGTAATATATTAAGTGTAGGTCTTGAGGTTCCAATTAGGGAAGCAATATCCTTTTGCGTGTATGGATGTTTGATAACATGATCTCCAGTTTTCGGGCAATCATATCCATAATCTGAGCAGAGTTCATCCAGAAATTCAACGAGACGTGTCTTAGTATCTTTAAACAATAATAACTGAAGTCGGCGTTCTAACTTTTTAAATTTGAATCCTATAAACTTATAGACTTTAAAACTAAACGTTTGATTATCTCGCATGAGATCGTGCATGGTGCTTACACCTATTGGACAGATAGAAGTTGTATTATCAATGGATTGCGCAAACTCATCACGCTTACTATCACCTAATATTGCTTTCTCACCAAACAATTCGCCTTTTGATAGAATAGCTTTTACAATCTCATCTCCATTTTCATTATAATACCCAATTTTCACTTTACCTTTTTCTATAAGATAAACTTTGTTTGCAGAATCATCTTCAAAGTAGATATAGTCTTTTTTTTTGTAAGCATCAAAATCATGATCTTTCTTATATGCTTTGAATTTATGAGGACAAAGCACCTTGAACAGGTTGACATCATCAAAGAACCAGAGTGACTGCATTTGGGTGAGTTTTTTTGTTAGATACTTAAAAAGTCGCAGTAACTCATTAATACTTACATCTTAAGACAAAAAAAGCTCCTGATTTCTCAGAAGCTTTTTTCTATGCATTTTGAAACTACTGTTAAGCAGCATTTTCCTTTTTGATCAAGTTCAATGCAGATCCTTCATTATACCAATCGATCTGAGATTGGTTATATGTATGATTTACTTTGATGGTGTCTTTACTTCCATCTGCATGAACAACTTCAATTGTTAATTGCTTATCTGGAGCAAACTCATTTAAATCTAAGAAGTTAAATGTATCATCTTCTTGGATAAGATCGTAATCATTTTCGTTAGCAAATGTCAATCCTAACATCCCTTGCTTTTTAAGGTTTGTTTCGTGAATACGTGCAAACGATTTTACGATCACAGCAGCAACACCTAAATGACGTGGTTGCATTGCAGCATGCTCACGAGATGAACCTTCACCATAGTTATGATCACCAACAACAATAGATTTAATTCCAGCAGCTTTATAAGCTCTGGCAGTATCTGGTACTCCACCATACTCACCAGTTAATTGATTTTTAACAAAGTTTGTTTTCTTTCCGAAGGCATTTACAGCTCCAATTAATGTATTGTTTGAAATGTTATCTAAGTGACCTCTAAAACGTAACCAAGGTCCAGCCATAGAGATGTGATCTGTAGTACATTTTCCAAACGCTTTAATCAATAGTTTAGCACCTGTTATTGAATCTCCTAATGGCTCAAAAGGTGTTAATAATTGAAGTCTTTCAGAATCTGTAGCAACTTTAACTTCAACACCACTTCCATCTTCCATTGGCTCTAAGTATCCGTTATCATCAACATCAAAACCTTTAGGTGGTAATTCCCATCCTGTTGGTTCGTCTAACATCACTTCTTCTCCATTCTCATTGATCAACTTATCTGTAAGTGGATTAAAATCCAAACGACCAGCAATAGCAATAGCTGCTGTCAATTCTGGTGATGCCACAAAGGCATGTGTGTTAGGATTTCCGTCGGCACGCTTAGCAAAGTTTCTATTAAACGAGTGAACGATACTGTTCTTAGGTGCATTTTTAGGATCTTCATAACGTGCCCACTGACCAATACATGGTCCGCAAGCATTTGTAAAAATCTTAGCATCTAACTTTTCGAATATTTCTAATATCCCATCTCTTTCGGTAGTATATCTAACCATTTCAGAACCTGGATTAATTCCAAATTCAGCTTTAGTTTTTAAGCCTTTATCTAAAGCCTGTTGAGCAACCGAAGATGCACGAGATAGATCTTCGTAAGAAGAATTGGTGCAAGACCCAATAAGTCCCCATTCTACTTTTAAAGGCCAATCATTAGCTTTAGCTTTTTCTGTCATTGTAGAGCCAACTGGTGTGGAAAGATCTGGAGTAAATGGTCCGTTTAATAATGGTCCTAGCTCAGATAAATTAATATCAATCACTTGATCAAAATACTGTTCTGGATTAGCATATACTTCAGGATCAGCAGTAAGATACTCCTTGACTTCATTAGCTGCATCTGCAACATCTGGTCTATCTGTTGCACGTAGGTAGCGCTCCATTGATTCGTCATAACCAAATGTAGATGTTGTAGCACCAATTTCGGCTCCCATATTACAAATGGTTCCTTTACCAGTACAAGACATAGCAGTAGCACCAGGTCCAAAATATTCTACAATAGCTCCAGTACCACCTTTAACAGTTAGTATATCAGCTACTTTTAAAATCACATCTTTTGGTGCAGTCCATCCAGATAATTTACCTGTTAATCTAACACCTATTAACTTCGGAAATTTCAACTCCCAAGCCATACCTGCCATTACATCCACTGCATCTGCTCCACCAACACCAATAGCAACCATTCCTAGTCCTCCAGCGTTTACTGTATGAGAATCGGTACCAATCATCATACCTCCTGGAAATGCGTAGTTTTCTAGAACCACCTGATGGATAATACCAGCACCAGGTTTCCAAAAACCGATACCGTATTTATTAGATACAGACTCTAAAAAATTGAATACTTCATTACTGGTATTGATTGCATGCTGTAAATCTTGAGTAGCTCCAAGTTTTGCCTGGATTAAGTGATCACAATGTACTGTAGTTGGCACAGCTACCTTATGCTTTCCAGCTTGCATAAACTGTAATAAAGCCATTTGAGCAGTTGCATCCTGACATGCTACTCTATCTGGTGCAAAATCTACATAATCCTTACCTCTGGTAAATGCCTTAGTAGGAGTTCCATCCCAAAGATGTGAGTATAATATTTTTTCAGAAAGCGTTAGAGGTTTACCAACAACATCACGAGCAGCGTCAACACGCTCAGACATATTTGCATAAACCTTTTTAATCATGTCTATATCAAAAGCCATATGTATTATTTAAAGGGTTAATTATCATTTTTAAAGTCCTGCAAAAATACAAATTATATAGCAAATTTGAAAATGTGTAACAAATAGCTAAAAACATTGAATATAAATCAGTAAACAGCACTTTTTTTAGACTAAAAATGAAAAATTAGTAAAAAAAATATAATATAATTATTAAATTAACAGTTTAATCTTATTTAAAATGATTCTTAATTTTCTTCGAATCCCTCAGATTAGTCATTGGTCTTTCAAAAATCACATAAAGTATGTAGGACAGCACTATCGTAATAATAAAATAGATCACTAAATAGACTATTAGTATTGAGGTTGGCAATCCTTCCGTAGGAAAAAAGTATTTCATGATTTGCATGACTACCGAATAGTGAATTAAATACATCGAATAGGATATCAGGCTGATGATTGTTACTGGAACTAAAATTAATTTTGGAGCAGATTTGATTTGAGATAATACTGGCAATGTAAATGCAATTGCTAATGAATTTATTGGTAAATACAGTACATTCCAGAACAAAGGATGTGTCTCAATAAAGATCTGCTTTACAGGTATTACAACATTTAATCCAAGAAGCATTAAACCTCCAATACCCAAGAAGACATAACGATAGGTCTTCCAGAAGTGTTGCCATACAATTGAGATATAAGCTGCCAGTACACCATAGTAAATGGCATCAATTCTATATATGCTTATAGCTTTGAGGTTGACATTCCAAAACATCATATTCGTTTCTGTATAAAAATGATTGTACATCACCTTTGTTCCTAGGAAAAAGAAAATAATCAGGCAGGTCACCATCAAAAACAGCTTAGATCTACTGATCTTCAATTTTAAAAATAAAACTAAATACAATAATAACGGACCAATGATATAAGCAAACTCTTCAATAGGTAAACTCCATGATTCGCCAAAAAATAAAGGCATTTCCCAAGCAAAATTTTGTATAAAGAAAAAATACTGCCATAAATTATCAGGTAATGAAACACCTAAAATTAATGCCAGAAGAACATTAAAAATTAAAATCAAATAATAATTGGGTAAGGTTCTAAACCAACGTCTGACCCAAAAATAATTCACATCCTTAAAACTAAAATCTGGAGCTGTAAACAACTTATAAATGAGTCGTCCGATTAGAAATCCACTGAGTACAAAAAAAATCTCCACTCCTAAAACACCTGCAATACTCATAAGGTCAGTCATGACATTTTTGGTTCTTGGGAAAATCCACACGGCATGAGAGGACACAACTAACAAGATAGCCATAGCACGCATAATGTCTAAACCAAAAATTCGTTTTGAAAAATCTATTCGCATTGTTATCTCACAATTTTTTTAATCATTAAGGTTTCATTATTTTTGATTACATACATTGTATTATGCGTCGGAAGTTTAAATTTATACTAATTTTTCTGGTTTTAATTCTTGGAGCTGGATTTATTTATTTTAAATCTCTCAAGACAAGACATCAGGAATTGATAAAATCAAAGATCTATTACGCCCTAAATTTAGTAGATTCTGAATGGAAAAAAGATCTAGACAATAACAAAGTAGTCTTTACGTCTCCCACTTTTGTTATTAGTAATATTTACAAGTCTATGGAAGGTCCAAAATCTGATCAATATGTAGTGATAGACGATTCAAAAGAAGAATTATTATACTTAACCTCATTTAAAACTAATGCGGTTTCCTCTGATGAATCTCGACAACTTTCTAATGATTTTGTTTGCCATACCAACTTTGAATATCGTGATGCTGAGCATTACAACCGCTGGAATATGACTAATCGAATCAATTCTCAATATCCAAGAATTACCTCAATTAGTAATGGTGTTGAAGATTTTGAATTGCCTGATGGTTTTGGTTTTCCTGTATTTTCAAATGAGCGATTATTTATCAATGCACAAGCATTGAACCACAATGTTACAGATTCAACCTTCAATATCAAACACAAAATCGAAATAGGATTTACAAAGCATCGTGATAAACCATTAATTCCATTACAGCCAAAAACAGTTTTCATGATGTTTCCTTACGATCCAAATGATCCATTTAAGGGACCAACTGAACAAATTCCGAATGCCTGCATTCCTGTTGAAACTAAAAATCATTCATATCTGGATACAGAAGGTAACGCCCTGTCTGGTCACTGGATCATATCACCAGGTAAACACAGATATTCTTATGATGCCTCGTCTCAGTTAAACATTACAGACAGTATTAGGTTGCATCAAATCACATCACATTTACATCCATTTGCTAATCGTTTTCTTTTGAAAGATAAAACCACAAATACAATTATTTATGATTGTAAAAGTGAGAATTTCACCAATAAGATAGGTTTAAAGAACACACCTTCATTTGCCAGTCAAAAAGGCATATGGATGTATGAAGACCACATTTACGAAATGCATTTAGACATTGACAATACCACAGATAAAGATCAGGAAATGATGGCAAGCATGGCTATTTTTTACTATGATGGTGAGATGAAGGACAAAATTAGCGAACTCAAATTGTAGTGTTTTGAAACTAAAAATAGTTTGTATTTTTTTTATTATTTCTACAGCGTGTAAATCTACTACATCAGAACTTCCTATATTAAGCTATAATTATATCGACGGAAAAAAGGAACTCTACAAAATAGATGGATTTGAATTTATAAATCAAGATGGAGACACTATTAGTTCTACAAATACTGAAGGGAAAATCCATACTATGAATTTCTTCTTTACGACTTGCCCATCTATTTGTCCGCCAATGCGAATCAAACAATCAGAAATAGCAAAAACCTTTTCTAGTTATCCTAGTTTCAGACAATACTCAATATCAATTGATTTTAAAAGAGATACATTAGCACAATTGCAATATTACTCGAAATTACATGATATAAATTCAGAACAATGGCAGCTGTTAAGAGCACCTTCCGAAGCACAACTTAATGCTATCGCTACACTCTTAAAAAGCAACTTTGAGCCTAATGAAGATGGTACCGATTTTTACCACTCAAGCTATTTAGCTTTGATAGACAACCATCAACACATAAGAGGGTTTTACGATATTCTTAAAGACGAAGAAATCGTACTTTTGAAAAAAGACATTACTGTTTTACTGAATCAATTAGAATAAGCTTTTGATGATTTGCTCATCACTAATACCTTCAGCTTCAGCTTTATAATTTTTAATGATTCTATGTCGAAGAATTCCCGATGCCACTGCTTGTACATTTTCGATATCAGGAGAAAACTTTCCATTAATTGCAGCATGAGTCTTAGCAGCTAGCACTAAATTTTGTGATGCTCTAGGTCCTGCTCCCCAATCTACAAACTCAGAAACCAATTCAGAAGCTGTTGATGCATTTGGTCTGGTTCTACTTACCATTTTCACTGCGTATTCTATCACATTATCTGGCACAGGAATACGACGAATAACATGTTGATAATCCATGATTTCCTGGGCAGTAAATAAAGCGTTTACTGTAGCCTGAACATCTGTAGTTGTTGTTTTAACAACCTGTACTTCTTCATCAAATGTAGGATACTCTAAATTGATAGCAAACATGAAACGGTCAAGTTGAGCTTCTGGCAATGGATAGGTACCTTCTTGCTCTATTGGGTTTTGTGTTGCCAACACAAAATAAGGTAAACTTAATTTATAATGATGTCCAGAGACAGTAACTGCTCTCTCCTGCATAGCTTCCAGTAATGCAGCTTGAGTTTTAGGTGGAGTACGGTTGATCTCATCTGCTAAAATAATGTTGGCAAATATAGGTCCCTTTATAAATTTAAAGTGCCTGTTTTCATCTAAAATCTCACTACCTAATATATCACTAGGCATTAAATCTGGAGTAAATTGGATACGTTTAAAATCTAGACCCAATGCTTGCGCTATGGTATTTACCATTAAGGTTTTTGCTAAACCAGGAACACCGATTAGTAGTGAATGTCCGCCAGAGAAAATAGAGATCAGAATCTGATTGACTACCTCATCCTGACCAACAATAACTTTGGCAACTTCGGTTCTTAGGGCTTTATATTTTTTTACAAACTGTTCTATTGCAGCTACGTCAGACATATTATTCTTTTTCAGTTTTTAACCAGTTACTATTGAACTCACAAGCTTTATAATCTTCACTTATCTTAATATAAGTGTCAAAAATCTTTTCTTCTTGCCATTCTTGAATTACCTTGTATTGCTTGTCTTGTAAAGCTAAAGCTTTGATTTTAAGATAATCACGAGCAAAATCAGCTTCATGCTCATTAATTCTATCAGTAACTGTTAATATTTTAAATTTAATAGGATTGATTCTATCCTGATCTTCTAAAACTAAAGTAACTTCACCATCTTTTAGATCTTGTATTTGTCCGTAAAGTTCTGGATCCATTTTAGTTAGTTCCATTTTAGAGTCTTGAGTATAAGGATTAATCAATTTACCACCTTCATACTTTGTTTCTTCCTCGTCACTAAACTCGCGAGCAGCTTCTCCAAACTCAAGATCTCCAGCAATAATACGTTCTCGCACTTTAGTTATTTCTTCTTTAGCAGCAAGAACAGATGCTTCTGTAATTTCAGGACGAATTAAAATATGTCTTACATCATACTCCTGACCTCTAATCTTTTCTAATAAAATGATGTGGTATCCAAAATCGGTTTCGAATGGCTCAGAGATTTCTCCTTCCTGAAGAGAGAATGCTACATCACGAAACTCTTTAACCATTTGAGGACGTTTTCTGTTCAAAGTATACGCACCACCTTTTCCACGAGCAGCTTTATCATCAGAATAAAATACAGCTTTTGTTGTAAAGCTTGCACCATTCTCAATCACATCTGCTTTAAATTCTTTTAACTTATCAATAGCTGCTTGCTTAGCTTCTTCGGTAACTTCTGGTATCACTACAATTTGAGCAACTTCTAACTCAGTACCAAAGGTAGGGCGTTCATCTTTTGGAATACTATTATAATATGCTCGAACCTCTTCTGGAGTCACTTCAACATCAGAAACAATTTTTCGCTGCATATCACTTGCCAGCTTATTGTTTTTGTTAAGCTCAAACATTTCTTCACGTAAGCTTTGTTCGCTGTCTTTATTATAGAATTCCAATAGTTCTTGCATGGTTCCTTTTTGTTCTAAAAAGGCATCTATTTGTTGTTCAATATTTGAACGAATTTCTAGTTCATTTACAGTGATACTATCTTGAATGGCATGATGCGCATATAACTTATCTTCGAGGAGTTTTCCAAATAATTGACATCTTGTGATTTCTCGTATGGAAACACCTCTGTTTTGAAGTTGAATGTATTCTTTATCAATATCAGAATCTAAAACTACAAAGTCGCCAACTACAGCAGCAACACCATCAACTTTTTTTCGACCGTTAGATTGCGTAGTATCCATAGTCTTTTTTGAAGCATCTTCCACATCTGGAATGATCTCTTGTGCTGCTGAGAGATTTATAGCAAACACACACAATAAACTAGTTATGATTGTGGATTTAATTGTAGATTTCAAATTGTTTGTTTTTAATTGCATCTTTGGTAATATCTTTTTCAAGTTGCTTGATCAACTCTAATTTTCTTTTGTTTATTATGATCTGTCTAATTGTAGGTTTAACGTACTCTAAAGGTGCAAGATCATTTTGCTTTAGTACATCATTTATTTGCATCAAATATAGGTCTAATGAATCTTTGAGCTGTACATAATTAGATTTTTTTAACAGTTCTTTTTTGTTTTCAGAATTAAGAACAGAAATTTTCTCAGTGATCTGTGACGCTTTGATCCATATAGAATCGTTAAGTGAATAGCCTTTAAACTGAACAGATATTGAATCTAAGTAGGCTTTATCTTCATTATCAAACCTTTTGAAACGCTCTTTAATTTCATCTTCGTTGATTGCGTTTTGTGGAATCGTAATGTATCTAAATTTGACCAGTTCTTCGTTAAGTTTGAACGTCTCTTTGTTAGTCTCATAAACTTCATTTGCCTGATCATCTTCTATAATAGTATCTATACTTTTTTTGACCAACGCCTCTAGGTAGGCTTTAGTATATAAATCGTTCTTGTATTGATCTACCAACTTATTGAAATCCTCTTGTTTGTTTTCTGGCAAGTTTCGCTCTGCGCCATCCAGTAAGAGTTGCTGTGTAGCCCAACGATTGATGAAGCTATTCACTATTTGTGTACTATCATCACTGGGAGTACCTTCAGCAACAAGATCGTTGATATCCTCTTCGTATAGGTATGTTACTCCCACTCTAGCTACAGGAATCCTATCGTCTGATCTTTTAAAAAAATCACAAGATACCAGAGTAATGATACAAGAAAGAATAACAACTATACGTCTCAAACTATTGCTTTTGAATTTGTTTTTTTACACGCTTTAAAACTGATGGATTGATCTTTACTTTAAATCGGTTGTTTAAATCTTTTACCCAATTGGTTTCAATATAATTTTGATAATCACTAACGACTTTACCTCTGGCCTCTTCTAGTGTTTTATTACCAGCTGGTAAAATAGCATTTACCTTAACAACGTGGAATGCATCATTATGATTATAGATTTCAGAAACACCTTCTTTGAATTTAAAATTATTAGGTAACGTTGAATTTCCGTCTTCAAAAACATCAGCAGTTGGCAAGACATTTAACTCTCCGCCTGTATTCATCGCAGTCATTATATTCTCAACAGAACTTCCGTTCTCAAGTTCACTTTTCACCTTTTCGATATCCTGTTTCGAAGCTGAGGAAATAATTACAGCATCTGCTCTATCTTTCCATACATAGTTAGATCTATTTTTATCAAAAAACTCTTGAAGTCCTACAGAATCTTTAGAAGCCGCATTCCAAACTTCTTTTTCCATAAGATCAAAAAGTAGAAGACCGTCTCTGTATTCTTTGAGCACAAAAGCAAAGTCTTCATTTTCAAATTCAAGATTATCTTCGTGATATTTTAGAACCTGAGCTTCATATAAAGCCTTATACTCTTTATTTAAAACAGCTTTAAGGTCTGGTCTTCTGTTGTAATAATTTCGTTGATTTTTCATTAAATGAGCCAAAAAATCTTTGTAAGTTACTGTGGTATCACCAATACCAATTAGTACTCCATCGTTATTGAAATCCTCAGGTGCCTTCCATGCCTGTTTGAAATAGCTATCGTTAAGTATTGATTGAAAATAAGCCAATCCTTCTTCATGTTCCTTAACATTATATTTGGCTGCTAACTTTTTAACCAAAGCAGAATTAATAAGTTTAGATCTTGAATCACGTTTTACTCTATTTTGCAACTCTGCTTTAACTTCTTCAAAAGGTTGTATTCCTTTTTTGCGAATCAATTTAATGATATGCCATCCATAATCTGTTTTGAATGGTTTTGAAATATCACCACCATTTTCGAGAGAAAAAGCCATGTCCTCAAATGCTCTCGAACTCAGTTGGCCTCCAGTAAAAGGTGATAAGAGCCCTCCTTTTTTTGATGAACTTTTATCATCAGAAAATTGTTTAGCTAAAGACTCAAACTTTTCCCCTTGTTGGATTTTTTTGTAAATCTGATTGATTCTAGTTTCAGGATTTAAGGTACTATCTTTTTGTTTATTTGACACCATGATATGAGCCACAGTAACTTCTCCCAATGATTTACGTTTTTCAAAGACCTTGACAATATGATATCCAAAACGCGTTCTAAATGGCATAGACACTTCACCAACAGGAGTGCTAAACGCAGCTGTTTCAAATGGATAAACCATTTTAAATCCGCCAAAGTAACCAAGATCTTCAGCAAAAATAGTTTTTCCGTTATGTACATCTTTTTGAACAGCTTCATAGCCTTCATTAATCACACGTTCACGTAATTCAAGTAATTGATTATACACTTCTAATGTATCGGCTTGGGTTTCATCTAATCGAACTAAAATATGAGACGCTTTAACATCATTGGTAGTTCGCTCATAAGCTTCTTTTACCAAAGCATCTGTAACTTTACTATCAGACATATAATTCTTTGTGAGCTGTCTTTTGTAATTATTGAACTCTCTTAGATATTTAGGGTCTTTATCTAACTCTAAACGACGTGCTTCTTTGACCTTCAGTTGGTAGTTTACAAAAAGATCCAGATAGGCATCAACGTCTTTTTGTGTTTCATCTTTAACCAAGTCTAAGTTTTTGTTATATACCCTTATAAATTCAGAAGCCATTACGGGTTCGTCATCCACAGTAAATAACACATCGTTATCTTTAACTTGTGCTTGTAAAAACACAGTAAAACAGAGAAAAACAGTAGTTACTAATAATTTCATATTGAATATTAAATTTTATATTTAATGGTATGTTGCATCCATTATGCCAAAACCTTATTAAACAAGATATTTCGGTTTTAACTTGTTGTTATTCTTGAACTCATCAAGTTCAGCAAAAATAATACAATTACCATATAAAACAAGGTGTTTTTTAAACACCACATACGAGATTACACATTCGTAAATTACAGCATACTCATGAACCTGGCATTGATAAAGCGGAAAAACTTATAAACACGAAAACGTTATAGTTTCTGGTAAATTTTATGACTTACAAGAGAATTTAGTATTTTTCAAAAAAAAATACATGAAACATATTTACTTATTCACATTACTGACAATTTTCTCTTTACCGCTTTTTGCACAGGAAACTGTAACATTTTCTGGCTATAATGGTTCAGGAAGCATCTTATCGGTTAATGCAACTTCTAATGTTAACCAAACCATTACAATTGTGTTCGAAGACACAGATATTATACAAAATTTTTATACCCAGTTTCAGAACTCAATATTTATGTACGGAGGTTTAGATACTGATGCTGGAGGGTTTCAAGGTGCGCCCGATTTTAATGATTTATCCAATCAGCCTGAACTAGTATTAATTGATGCAGATAACAATGCACAACCAAACACCTATAGCATCACTATAAATCTTGCTCAACATTATGCTAGTGTACCAAATGGCACTACAGTTTATGGGCTTAATTTATTATTTCAGAATCAGTTTGGTGGTGGAGGAAACAACCAAACTTTAGACTTATATATTGATCTAGCTGATGCTCCAAAAGATGATACATTGAGTGTTTCTGAAGTTTTGGATTCAAATACAGTGTCGTATTTCAACAATACACTTACTTTGAATAATTTTCAGGGACCTACAGTAATTAGTGTATATGATGTTTCTGGTAAACGTGTAAAAAAGATAAACACTTTAAGTGATATGCAAAGGCAAACCATAAATCTGGAACTTCCAAATCCAGGGCTTTATATTGTTACGGTTGCCTCAGAATTCTCAACACAAACCTTAAAAATAATTTCGCGTTAATGTTAAAAAATAACCACTCAACTAAAATTATGGCGATTGAACTTTCAATCGCCATTTTATTTTGAAAAACAATTATCTTTAAAATTGAATTATCCCTCTAAATTCAGAAATGAAATATACTACAGAAATAAAGGTCAATGTTCCTTTGGACGAATTCATTAAAAAAATGGATAACGTTGAGAACTTAAAACATTGGCAGCGCGGACTCGTATCTGCTGAGCATATCTCAGGTGATCCTGGAGAACTAGGTGCTAAAATGAAACTGTCTTATAAATTTGGTAAACGTAAAATGGAGCTTATTGAAACAATCACTAAACGAAACTTCCCAAATGAATTCCATGCCAATTACACCAGTAAGAGCGTGCATAATATTCAACAGAATTATTTTGAAAAAACAAATGATGGGTTTACAAAGTGGACATCTAACAGTGAATTTTTACCGCTTAATCTAGTCATGCGAATCCTGCTTTTTCTAATGCCAGGAACTTTTAAAAAACAATCTTTAAAATACATGCAGGATTTTAAGAACTTTGCTGAAAACGGAACCTCAGTTAATAATGCGTAAACTAAAACTTATATGGGACTTTAGAGGTCCTGATGCTCTCAAAATTGCAGAGCACCACGAAAAGCATCTCAAAGACTATATTGCTATCGAGAATACAAACCTCAATATTACTGGATTTGAACAACTTAATGAACTACACAGCATTGCATTTATGGTGGTCACAGATGATGAAATGAAACCGATAAGAGATGCACTGAAACCTCATCGCGGACAATTATTTACGGAGTAAAACCGAACTGTTTTTTACCTTTAGTTGTCTGATACAGTGAATTGACATACTCACATGTACAAAAACAACTAAAAATCAAACCATTAACAGTTTGGCAAAACATTGTTAATTTAAATTGTCTTAAAATTGATGTATGAATAAACCTTTCTCACTCATATTTTTCGGGTTTCTTGCTGTAATAATGAGCATTGGTACAAATGACAATGAACTTATTCCTTCAGAAATAAAACTCATATTTGGAGTTGTACTTATAGTTTACGGCATCTACTTTATGAGCGTATCTTCTAATCAAAACACGACAACAAAATCGTTGCCTAAATCACTCAAAAAAAGTGGACGCTCATACATTTTTATGGCTTTAGGAATCCTGTTGCTTAAATCTCCAACTTTTCTCTATCCAGATGAATCCTATGCATGGAATATTGTTGTCATCTGCGTAACTATATTAGGCTTTGCATTTTTGTTTTATGGCTTAAACTTATTTCTGAAGGGTAAAAAAGATAAACGAGAAAGTGGTTCGATAGAATGAAAATCCATACATACATACTAACTAATCTTACACTATAACCTCCATCATTGTCGTAAAAATTTCACAAACCTAGTTGATGTATCACATCAAAAAACTATGCAACTTAGATTTAATTAATAACCAAGAATCTTGCGAACTCCGTTTCTTTTGCTAATTTTAGTTGCTCAGACACTTCAATAGGTACTCAACATATGAAAAGCATACTCTATACAATATTATTATTCATATGTTACAATTGTTCAAGCCAAAATAAATCAATGACCGAAAAAGAATACTTAGAACACGGAAGATATATCTGGCAACACTATGTTCCAAAATCTGGGCAATCAGAGTTTGTACAGGGAGAACTACTGAGAGCTATAGAGAAATTACGTGATGAAGCGCACAGAAATGGAAATATAAACTTTAATGAAAAGTGCCATAGGATTCTCATTTCATATTTAAGAGAAAAATTAACCGATGAACACTTATTTGACAACGCTACAATAAAAAAAATCAATAAAGATTTAGACCGATTAAGCATTGAAGATCAACCCTATACTTACGATGATATTTATGACAGGATTGATAATCGAATTGTAGATTGGTATCTGTATTATGGAAACGACATCAAGCATGAGACAAACACTGATTTATACTGCTAAAAACAGATTTATGAAACGAATTTTATGTCTTCTGATATTGATTTCAAACTCACTGAGTGCCCAAGAACTAAATGATAAATTATCCTCAGATTATTGTCACTGCTTTAATAAAGGATCATTAGAGATTAACGGTGAAATCAATTACCAACTTCTTGAAGAGTGTTTGGTGTATGGATTAAAAAACAATGCCAAAGCTCTTGAACAAGTTGTACTTAAAGATGTTGACACCACTGGCTTTGACGAAGAGACCTACTACAAGTATGGTTACAAATATGGACGTGACTTGTTTGGCAACCTACAGGAACAACTCATAGACCAATGCGATTCGTATTATGAGTACGCTAAAAAACTGAATGCTACAATGCGACAAAGTTTTGTAAGGGATGCCTCAAAAAAAGCTTTAGATTCATTATCTGCATTAGTCGATAAAAACACAAGCAGTTTAGAATTACGAATGGAGCGTGGTTCTCAGCATTTGGGATTAAATGATTTTAAATCGGCTAAAACTGATTTTAAACAATGTTTAGAACAAAATCCTGATTATTTTCCTGCACAATTCTTTCTGGCCTACACATATGATCTTGATGAAGATTTTGACAATGCTATTAAGGGTTATCAAGACATACTAGACAATGTGATTGACGTTGGAGCACTTAAAGATATGACCAAAATATATTTGGCAATTGTCAAACGTAAAAAGAAAGAACAAGACTAAACTATACACATCTAACTAAAACTAATATGAGCTTAGAGCAAAAGCGTTTATCGAATTGTCCGAACTGTGGAAGTGAAGAACAACTTACATTTTATTCAAGTGTCAATGTTACCATTCAACCAGAATTGAAAACAAAAGTCATCAAAGGACAATTGAATGACAATACCTGTTCAAATTGTAAAAAAAATATCAATGTTGTTTCTGGTTTTCTCTATCATGACATGCAAAATCAAATCATGATAAACTTTAAAACTGAAGACACAAACGACGACTCTGAAGGAATCTCTGGTTCAGAAATACTCAAAGACCTAAAAGATAAAGGCTATATCTATAGAGAGGTTTTTTCATATCCGAAACTTGTAGAAAAAATTCAAATCTTCGATCTAAAATTAAACGATCAAATCATAGATAAAACTGCTGAAGGTCTAAAACTTATGCTTTCAGAATCGTTAAAGGCTACAGTGGAAGATCCTGAAGACTACAAAGTTAACATTCTGTTTAATTCAATTAAAAAAGGACTATTTAAAAAGAAGATCCAATACTACTTTTTTACACACCCAAGCCAGATGATGCAGATAGAATATGACTTTAAAAATTTAACCAAAGAGGATAGAATTAAATTATTTCAATTTGATAGCCTTAGAGATTAATCATTTGATCAACAAAATCACTAACTAAATACAATAATCATTATGAATCCGATTCTTAAAAACATAATAGCAGTCGTTTTGGGCTGGTTTATTGGCAGTGTTGTCAATATGGGACTTATAGTTCTTGGTCATAGTATTTTTCCCATTGAAGGTGTAGATATTAATGACACAGCAGCACTTTCTGAAGTCATGCCAACTTTAGAGTATAACTATTTTATTTTTCCTTTTCTCGCTCATGCCTTAGGTACTTTTGTTGGCGCAACCATTGCTGGTATGATAGCTGCAAATCGTAAAATGACATTTGCAATGGTCATTGGTGGCTTATTTTTTATCTTCGGAATAATAGCGCATAATATGATCTCAGGTCCAACATGGTTTACAGTCTTTGATCTCGTAGCAGCTTATATCCCAATGGCATGGCTTGGTGGAAAACTGGCCTTAAAACTGTCAAAAAAAGACTAATCTTAAACTACATACATTTATGAGAGCACTATTTTTAATTATTTCAATTTTACTCTTTTCGGTAAGTCATTCACAAAACGAGATACAAAAAGAGCAACCGTTTATTGAAGTTATTGGTACAGCACAACAAGAGGTCATTCCAGATAAAATCTATATCGAAATTATATTATCTGAAAAGGTCGTTAACAGAAAAAGTTACACTGTTGTTGAACAGGAAAACAATCTTAAAGCTAAACTAAACGCTCTAAATATTAGCTTGGATCAATTAGCCTTATCTGACTCAAACTCTGAAATATTAAGACGACGTAGACGACAAACTGGTGTTAAGATTACTAAAGAGTATGTACTTTTGGTAAACACTTCCGAAGAGGTTTCCAATGTGTTTAGAGCACTTAAAAATATCAATATCAACGAGGCATCTATCTTAAAAACTGAGAATTCAAAAATTACAGATATCAGACGCGAAGTTCGTATAGCCGCTATAAAAGCAGCTAAAGAGAAAGCCGCTTACTTACTGGAGGCTATTGATGAAGAATTAGGACAACCTATGGAAGTTAGAGAATACAATGTGAGTAATGGTAATAGAAGTAATTCTTCCATTATGGCGCAAAGTAATATCGCTCGATTTCAAAATACTAGTGATAGTTTTTTTGAAAATGATATTGCCTTTGAAACCTTTACGGTTAAGTTTTCCTATTATATCAAATATGCCATAAAATAATTATGAGTCCAAGAACTAAAATCGGTGTTTTAGGGATTGGAGCTATTGGTACAGTAATGGCTTATCAGCTACAGCGATTACCTTCACATGACATGTTCTATTTCAGTAGAACTAAAAAGAAGACTCTAAAACTAATAGTTGAAAGTCAACCTTTTGACATTCCTGTTGTAAGTAAAACAACTTCGGAAACTTTAAAACTCGATTGGTTGTTCATTTGTATTAAAGAGCATCAGTATCAAGAAGCTAAACATTGGTTTTCAAAACTCATCTCTCCTTCAACCAAAGTTGTCGTTATTAGAAACGGACTTAATTTAAAAGAACCCTTGCTTGATTTTTCAAATGAAGATCAAATTCTAGAATGTCTGATCGATTGTCCTACTGAGCGGGATAAAAAGGGTTATTATAATTGCATCAAAATGCCAAAATTAATAGTTCCAAAAAGTGATCTAGCTTCAGAGTTCGAAACCCTCTTTAATCGCTCAGGAATAGAAATAACCCAATCCAATGATTTTAAAACAGATGCTTGGAAAAAGCTATTAGAAAGTGCAACCTTAGGTGCTGTTTTGTGTATTTATAATCGTACTTGTGAGATCTTCCAACTTAGCATAGCGAAACATCTTTATAGGAATCTAATGGAAGAATCTATTAAAGTTGCAAAAGCCGATGGTGCAAAAATAGAAGAGAATTTCACTGATAAAATGATTAACAAATTAATGAATTACCCTAAAACCAAAGGGAGTTCTATGCTAACAGATTTGCGACAAGGCAAGCCGCTCGAGCTTGGTGCCAAAAACGGTATCATCTCCAAACTAGGAAAACAATATGGCATTGAAACTAGTATAAATGACTGGATGATTAGAATTCTTGCAAAAACAAAAATAGAATCAAACTTATCTTAACAATAAATCTTAACTTGGATACATCTAAATCATCAAAATAGTAGATATGAAATCTATAATTATTCTTTTTTCGCTTTTAATAAGTATAACGTCACCATTTAAAGATCAGGAACCTAATATTGATTTAGATCTTTTATGTTCTGGGAAGTGGAATATGGCATATGTCATTATGCAAAATGAGCGAATGGATTTGCCATCAGAAGGCGATCAGATTAGCTGGATGATATTTCATAAAGACGGAAAACATGAAGTTATGTCGTTTGGACGAAAGTTTGTTGGTAGTTGGGAATACCTCAAAGAAAGTAACGAAATTAGAATGACTGATCCTGGTGGTAGTGTAGATCAGAAAGTAAAGAAGCTTACAAAAACCGAACTCATATTCATGTATAACTTGGGAGGTAGCGACGATATTATCGGACTAAAAAAATAGCTGTTTACAATGAAAAAATATCTTCCTATAATCCTCATACTCTCTCTTTTAAAATTCATTATACAATGGCTAGGCAATAGAAATTATGGTTTTCATCGTGACGAATTATTACACCTCTCTGTAAGCGAGCATATGGATTGGGGATATATGGAGTTTCCCCCACTAATTGCCGTATTTGGAAAACTATCCTATTGGTTGTTTGACTATTCATTGGTTGGTGTACGATTATTTCCAACATTAGCTGGAATTACAATTCTCATACTATGTTGTGCTATGGCAAAAGAACTTGGCGGAAAGTCGAAAGCTATCTTACTTTCTGGTATTTGCGTATTGGCTTTTTTACCATTTTACAGAAATCACACCTTGTTTCAACCTGTTGCATTCGATCAACTCTTTTGGGCTTTAGGCTTTTATTTCCTAATCAAATACATCAATACCAAACATAAAAAATTTCTGTTCCTGATTGGTCTTACACTCGGACTCGGACTCCTAAACAAATACACCATGTTTGTCTGGGCCTTTGGAATATTTATAAGCCTGTTCTTCTATCAAAAAGGAAATCTACTCAAAAGTAAATGGCTCTATATCTCCGCTGGCATTGGATTACTAGTGTTTTTACCAAATCTCATCTGGCAGATGCAACATGATTTTCCCTTGTTAAGTCATTTAGAAGCACTCAACGAAAACCAATTGGATGATATCAATCCGATGGATTTTGCTCTAGACCAGTTAGAATTACCATTCACACTACTTATAAGCTTGATTGGTATTGCAGCACTATTAACAGATAAGTATTTAAAAAAATACAGAAGTATTGCTATAGCTGCTTTGGTAATTTTCTTTACCATGTGGATTTTAAATTCGAAATCGTATTATCTTTTTGCCATCTATCCTGTACTTTTTGCTGCTGGAGCTGTAAAAATCGAAGCCTTGCTCCACAAAAAACCTGTATGGATGTATGTGGTTTCTGCTAGTGTTATTCTCCCTGTACTCTATTTTATTCCAGACCTAACACCTATTTTGCCTATTGAAACCTATGTGAGCTATGCGGATTTGGAAGAGAAAGATGGGCGAATCGAATTAACAGGTGATTACGCCGATATGTTTGGCTGGGAAGAACAAGTTAAACTAGTTGATAGTGTCTACCGGTCGTTGAGTGAGAAAGAGCAAAAAAATTGTGTGCTATGGGCAGAAAACTACGGTGAAGCTGGAGCCCTGAAGATTTTAGGAAAATCATATAACCTTCCTGATCCAATTAGTAGACATGGAAGTTTTTGGACTTGGGGATATGGCAATGAGAATGCTCATGTATGGATTAGTTTAGGTAATGAAGAACCATCTGTAAACTATGTATTTGAAGAGGTAGAACTTGTTAAAATAATCACGCACAAATATGCCATTGGCGAAGAAAATGGTATTCCTTTATATATCTGCCGAAAACCAAAAGTTGATATCAAACAATGGTGGAAAGATTATGAAGCTCATATATTTGATTAGAACCAAACGTAATTTAAAATCAATTCATGTTCAATTTATTTAAAAAGAAAGTACTCACGCGAAAAGAGCAAACCGAAAAGTTTCTCAAAAAAAAGGGAGTAAAGATCAATTATAACCTTCCGCATATAGAATCAGATGAAGACACAACAATTAGATCCCCAAAGGACATTGCTCAAAGAGTCACAGTTCTGGCGGTTACTAATCTTGTTGCATTTAGTGCAATGACAGGAGATCAAGCCATAGAATATCTTAAGAGATATGACCTATGGAACTATGTAACTCCGGACGAAATAGAATTTTTAAATGATCCTACTGATGAGAAAAAAAATCAGGAGTCATGGAAATGTGAAGGCATCTGGACCTTGTTATGGGCACTTAATGTTATAGATGACTTGGGTTTTCCGAATGAAATGTGTGATCTTAATACTATTCCGATAGAACACTATCCTATCAAACCTGATGAAGACCCTAATTTATTTATCAATGCCGCAAAAACCTCCAGAGCTAAAAAAGAAATATTAGATGCCAACGATTTGTATTATCGTTTAGACTGGACCTGTGTGGATGCCAGAATAAATGGCTACGAATTAAAAGCGGTCAATCCTGGAGTTGTTTATGAAAGGCATTATGCCTTGAATTGGCTTATTAACTATATGAATCAGGAATGGGATGATATTTCTTGCGACACTTAAATAAAAAACTATCGTCAAATTAATACAAAACTAGACCATGACCAAACGAGATTTTTTCCGAATACTTATAAAGCTATTCGCTTTGTATTCCTTGATTCTGACAGTCTTTTACTGGATACCTTCAAACTATATCTATACCATTTATGAATTTGAATTACTACCTGTTTTAAGTCTTTTACTGTTTACTTTACTTGCTGTTTTGTTCTATTATGCTCTAATAAAATATACAGATAACATCATAAATCTGACTAAGGTTGATAAGGGATTTGATGACGAATTTATTAAACTTGGAGACCTTAAAACCAAACAAATACTAATGCTAGGTATTATTCTGATTGGAGGATTTCTGCTTATTACAAATCTAACCGACTTTATACAGTATACATTTCTGGCATTTAAAGATAAAGTTTCCGCAAAAAGTGATTACCTTTTTAGTATAACAGAGGAATTTGGATCGCCTGATGACTACTTTAATTGGACCTATTCTGCCATGAATATTATATTGGGTTATCTGTTGCTAACAAATCACAATCGCATTTCTAATTGGCTTGAAAAAAAATAATAACATATTAGTTAATTCCAAGTTCATCTAGATAAAGAAAACCTATAAAAGCTGCCACAATTAGAAGTTTCCGAAGAAGGATACCATTTATTCAAATAATACATGAGCCTTCACTCAGCAGCATATTATCTCGAATAATTAGGAGCTTCCTTAGTAATGGTTACGTCATGCGGATGACTTTCATTAATACCAGAGGCCGTTATTTTTACAAATTTACCTGTGGCTTTTAATGTCGCAATATCTTTAGAACCACAATATCCCATTCCTGCTCGTAAGCCTCCAATAAATTGGTGGATACTTTCTACTAATTCACCTTTGTATGGTACACGACCAACAATACCTTCGGGAACCAGTTTTTTAATATCATCTTCAACATCTTGAAAATAACGATCTTTACTCCCTTGCTTCATAGCTTCTACAGATCCCATACCTCGATAAGATTTGAATTTCCTACCTTCATAGATGATTGTTTCTCCTGGACTTTCCTTGGTTCCAGCTAAAAGTGAACCTAACATCACACTATCAGCACCAGCAGCAATAGCTTTTGGAATATCACCAGTATATCGAATTCCTCCATCAGCAATCACTGGAACACCAGATCCTTTAATGGCTTCGGCGACTTCCAATACTGCGGAAAACTGCGGAAATCCAACACCAGCGACCACTCTGGTTGTACAAATCGATCCAGGACCAATTCCAACTTTAACAGCATCGGCTCCAGCTTCAACCAAATATTTAGCAGCTTCACCAGTGGCGATATTTCCGACGATAACTTCAAGGTTAGGAAATTTCTCTTTAATGGCTTTTAAAACCATCACCACACCTTTGGTATGACCATGAGCTGTATCAATAATCACAGCATCTACACCTGCTTTCACCAAAGCTGAAGCTCTATCAACCGCATCACCTGTGACACCAATTGCAGCTGCAACACGCAATCGTCCATAGGTATCTTTATTAGCATTAGGCTTTTGAGTAACTTTAGTAATATCTCTAAAGGTGATGAGTCCAACCAGTTTATAGTTATCATCAACAATTAGTAATTTTTCAATTTTATTTTGCTGAAGGATTTTTTCTGCATCCTTCAATGAAGTGCCTTGAGCAGAAGTGACTAGATTTTCTGAGGTCATGACCTCAACAATAGGTCTATCATTTTGATGTTCAAAACGAAGATCACGATTGGTAACAATACCTTTTAAGGTTCCAGACTCATCAACAATTGGAATACCACCAATCTTATGCTCTGCCATGTTCTGTTTAGCATCAGCCACAGTTGCAGTAAGCGGAAGCGTTACTGGATCTATGATCATACCGCTTTCAGCACGTTTAACACGTCTTACTTTATCAGCTTGCTGTTCGATGGTCATATTTTTATGCAACACACCAATACCACCTTCCTGAGCCATAGCAATAGCCATTTTACTCTCAGTTACAGTATCCATAGCAGCTGAAACTACAGGAATATTAATTGTAATGTTACGTGTGAATTTTGTTTGGATATTTACCTCTCTTGGTAAAACTTCTGAAAATGCTGGAACTAATAGAACGTCGTCATAGGTAAGTCCTTCCCCAACAATTTTGTTTTCGTGTGCTGTCATGATGCAATTACAGTTATAATTGCATGCAAATCTACGGATTTTTTTCCCATTAATGTTAACTTAATTAGGGAATACTCTAAAGTCTATGTTAAATCTGAATATGTAGAAAATAAAAATCAGTTTTTGAAGATATTGTTACTTATAAACGTGGACAACGTCTACAGTTGGACTTTCCCTTTTTCTTATACTTTTTACAACACTTTGTCTTCTTATTGATATCACAATAGACAATACAGGAGGTAATGATTATAGGTGTCGGTTCTTGAGTAAAATCTGACTTCATTATTTTAATTTATTCTAAATAAATACAAATTTATAAAAAAAAGATACCTATTAGGTATCTTTAGATAAATAATTATTAACAAATCATCTATTCATTTTCATGAGCAGCAGCAATGGTATTGATATCACGATCAAATAAATAATGACCAGACTTATCTGCTCCAATAATGTTTAATTTATCAAGTAATGTTCTCGCCATCGCTTCTTCTTCTAGTTGCTCTGTAACATACCATTGCATGAAATTATGAACATTATAATCTTTGTGCTGTAAACATTCAAAAATGACGTGATTGATCTGCTCTGTCACAAACATTTCACTATCTAAAAACTTTTCAAACAACTCATTTAATCCCTTAAATGCTGGTTTTGGCTTATCTAATTCAGGTATGATTACATTACCGCCTCTCTCATTGACAAACTTGATTAATTTGGTCATATGCAAGCGCTCTTCTTCAGACTGACTATAAAAAAAATCAGCAACACCGTTATAGCCTTCAGCATCAGCCCAAGATGCCATGGCTAAGTATTGCATTGATGCCTGAGCTTCATATTTAATCTGTGCATTTAAAAGTTGTTCTATAGTTGAATTCATAGCTGAAAATTTAAAATTTAATACCACTAAATTAAGCATTCTAATCAAGATTTAAGCGTTAATAAGCAAACAATAATTAGTCGTATTAAAAAAAATAGATTCGAAGCTTATTGAAAACCAAATTGTTATAAATTTTATTTTTATTTATTCTAAATAAACTTTGTTCAAGTAAAAATCATGCTTAAATTTGCACCCGAAAAATCACTTATTTTAAACCAGTCTAAATAAAATGAAGACAAAAACTGTATTATTATTCCTACTTATTGTTGGGATTGCAAAAGCTCAGAATAATCCGCAAACAACACCACAAGATTCTATTCAGAAATTAGATGAAGTCTTATTAAAAACCAGTGTCATTTTTGGTAATAAATACCAGGCCAAGAATCGAACAGGTTCATCGTATTATATATCGCCTAAAGAATTAGCTAAATTTAATTATACAGATATTAATCGTGTACTTCGAACTGTTCCTGGAGTTAATATTTACGAGGAAGATGGCTTTGGATTACGTCCAAATATTAGCTTAAGAGGAACATCTCCACAACGAAGCGCTAAAATTTCTATTATGGAAGATGGTGTTCTCATTGCACCTGCTCCTTACAGTGCTCCTGCTGCTTATTATTTTCCTTCAGTAGCAAGAATGGATGCAGTAGAAATTTTAAAAGGAAGTAGCCAGGTTCAATATGGTCCTTTTACTTCTGGAGGTGCAATAAACTTCGTCTCAAGTCAAATTCCAGAATCATTTACTGGTCGTTTGAAAGCAAGTACAGGTAGTTTTAATACCAGCCAATTACATGCCAAAATTGGAGATCAAAAAGGACGTGTTGGTTATAGTATTGAGTACTTAAACTTTAACTCTGACGGATTTAAAAATCTACCAGACAATAGCAATACCGGATTTGACAAAAACGATGTGGTTGCCAAATTTAGAATAAATAGTAAAGCAAGTAAAACATTTGAGCAAGCTCTAGATTTTAAATTTCAATATTCTGATGAAGTCTCTAACGAAACTTATTTAGGTTTGAGTCAGAACGACTTTAACACCAACCCTTTTGATAGGTATGCTGCGTCTCAAGAAGATGTTATGACTAATGATCATATCCAATTTATGATAAACCATCAAATGGATTTTAATCAGAAATTAAGAATTACAACCACAGGATATTACAACGGGTTCTCAAGAAACTGGTACAAACTTAATGATGTTGTTGTTAACGGAACTAAGGTTGGTATTGCTGATATTCTTGAACGTCCTGATGAATTTTCAAATTATATCGATATTGTTAATGGATCAGTAAATTCAGATGCTGATGCGCTACTTGTAAAAGCTAATAATAGAGATTATACCTCTAAAGGGATTCAGACCAAATTGGATTATCATTGGTCTGGTGAGCAGGTTTTTCATGATCTGGAGATTGGTTTACGCTACCATTATGATGAAGAAGATCGTTTCCAATGGAAAGATGGCTACAGCATCATTGATGGTGAAATGATTCAAACAACGGCTGCAACTCCAGGTACTGATGCTAATAGAATTAGTAGTGCTAATGCTTTCGCATCTTACCTTATGTACAAGCTGAAATATAAAAAACTGACTGTAACTCCTGGACTTCGCTATGAAAACATTGTGTTACGTAGAGAAAATTTTGGTACTGATGATCCTAACAGAACAGGCTCAAATGTATCAACCCGAGAAAACAAAGTAGACATCTTTATTCCTGGAATGGGATTCAACTACAAATTCAATAACGATGTTTCTCTTTTTGGAGGTGTACACAAAGGGTTCTCCCCTCCTAGTAATCAAGAAGGTCAAAAAGCAGAAGAAAGTATTAACTACGAACTAGGTACACGTTTTAATTTTAAAGGTATTAGAGGTGAACTTGTAGCTTACTACAATGATTATAGCAACCTACTAGGTAGCGACTTAGCTGCTACTGGTGGCACAGGATCTCTTGAGCAATTCAATGCTGGTGAAGTTAGCGTTAGAGGAATAGAGTTATTATTAAACTACAATCTAATGGATAATCACCCAAAATTTGCTTTACCTATTACTTTTGGATATACATTTACTGATACCGAATTCCTAAATAGTTTTGGTAGTACAGATAATCTATGGGGAGAAGTAAACAAAGGTGATGAGCTTCCTTACATTGCAAAACATCAGTTTAATACGTCAATTTCATTAGAACATGAAAAGTTCGAACTGAACTTAAACGGACGTTTTAATGGTGCTTTTAGAACTACAGCTGGAACAGAGACTATTACAGATGCTAATGGTGTGACCTCTAATTTTATTATTGATTTTTCAGGTAAATACCACCTCTCTAAATATTTAAGTATTACAGGAAACATTATTAATCTTTTAGACGAAACCTATGCAGTATCTAGAGTACCTGCAGGATTACGACCTGGTCATCCTTTTGGAGCTTATGCTGGATTAGAAGTTCGATTCTAAAACCAATTAATTATTTTGAAAGAGTCATTATGAGAATAATGGCTCTTTTATTTTAGTGGTATTTCGTAAAGATTTTTGTAGCTTCATTATATGCGCTTTCAAAACTCATCGCATTTAAATTATTATTCTTGTTAGATGTGAAATAAGATAGTAATTTTTCTGTAGGCATGTTTCCTGTGAGTTCATCTTTTGCCATAGGACATCCACCAAAACCTTGGATAGCACCATCAAATCGTCTACATCCTGCTTTGAATGCAGCATCAATTTTTTCAAACCATGTGGAAGGTGTGGTATGCAAATGTGCACCAAACTCAATGTCAGGATATTTCGTAATTAAATTTGAGAATAAATAATCAATACTTTCAGGATTAGAACTTCCAATAGTATCACTAAGTGACAATATCTTTACGCCCATTTTACTTAAACGTTCGGTCCATGCTCCAACAATATCCACATTCCATGGATCACCATAAGGATTCCCAAATCCCATTGATATATAAACCACAACTTCCTTTTGATGTGTATCTGCTAACTCTAAAATTTCAGATAAAGTCACTACAGATTGTGCAATGGTTTTATGTGTATTACGCATTTGAAAATTTTCTGAAATAGAAAACGGATAACCTAAATAATCAATTTCAGGATGTTTACAAGCATCGTTTGCGCCTCGTGTATTGGCTATGATAGCTAGCAACTTACTTGTAGTCTGACTTAAATCCAGTTGCGCTAAAACTTCGGCTGTATCAACCATTTGTGGAATAGCCTTTGGTGAGACAAAACTTCCAAAATCGATAGTATCAAACCCAACCCTCAATAAAGATTGAATGTATTGTACTTTCTTTTCCGTAGGAATAAAGTCCTTAATACCTTGCATGGCATCACGCGGACATTCGATTATTTTTAGAGGTTTGTTCATCTTCTTCAAAGATAATAATTCAGATGATTTTTCAGAGGCTATTTTTCCGAAGTAAAAATGATGATTGCAATACCAACAAAGACAATAATTTGCAACCATTTAAAATACAATCCAACACGCTTATTTGCCTTTGTATATTCTGAAATGGATCCAGCTAAAATAGCAATAGTCGAAAATATAATGGTAGAAACTAACATAAACAATAATCCCAATACATAAAATTGGACGACAGTACTTAGTGTTTTGCTAAATAAAAACCCTGGAAAAAACGCTAAAAAGAAAATAGAGACCTTTGGGTTCAAGACATTCATAATAAACCCTTGTTTAAAAAGTTGAGGCATGCTTTTTTTTGGGACATCTTCAGAGCCTAAATGCAATTCGGCATTTGAAATGTAAACCTTATACGCCAGAAATAGTAAGTATAATGCACCAAATAATTTAATAATGAAGAAAATGGTGTCATTCTCCTTAATAATAGCAGAGACTCCAAAAGCAACTAATGTGGTATGAACCAGACATCCTGAGATCAAACCAGCTACAGTTGCCAATCCAAATTTTTTGCCATGGACCATGCTTTGCATTAGTACATATATATTATCTGGACCTGGTGAAATTGCCAAAGCAGAGGTAGCTAACACAAATGATATAAGGAGTTCGTAATTCAGTAGATCAATTTTTTGTAAAAATAATTAAAAATTACTGTAAGCATTTGAATTACTATTACGACTGATATGTTTTAAACTTAATCCATAACCACATGAAAAACATTACTTTAGTTTTAAAACCTCTAATCTACCTATCATTATTATGCTTTGTAACTACTGTAATGGCTCAATCAACAGCTAGCTACAATATTACATTTAGTAGTGATTGGGAAAACGAAACTGTAGATCCTGTAAAAGGTAATAGTACAGCGCCAATTCCAGGAAATGCTCATTGGTCTAATTTAGTTGGAACTACTCATAACAGTGATTACACTATGGTGAGAATGGGAATGTTAGCTTCTACAGGAATTAAAAATGTAGCTGAAGCGGGAAACAACACCGCATTAATGAATGAAATCAATAGTACTGGAGATGCCAACCAATGGCTCCAGCAAGGCTTTTCTCCTTTTGCTGCCATAAGTTCAGCAACATTAAGTAATGTTGTTGTAAGTACCGATTACCCCTTGTTAAGTCTGGTATCTATGATCGCTCCCAGTCCTGATTGGATGATTGCTATCGATGCTATTAACCTAAGAGATGGAAACACTTGGAGAAACGAGATCATCATTCCTCTATTTCCTTATGACGCTGGAACTGACAGTGGTACAATGTATGGTTCACCAAATCAAGTAACAACTCCATTTCAGCCTATTTCAGTTTTGATCAATCAAGGTCCATTTAATGATAAACCAATTGGTACGATGACCATTACACTAAATCAGGTACTTAGTGTGGATGAGCAAAGTTTAACTGAAGTTGCCGTATATCCAAATCCGACAAATGGTATTCTTAATATTCGCACTTCTAATGCAAACCCTTTAAAAATGGCATCAATTTATGATGTTCTTGGAAAACAAGTAGTTAGTCTGCAAAATACAAATTCAAGAATTGAAAACAACTTAGACCTAACCGCTTTAAACAAAGGAGTTTACTTAGTTAGAATTGAGTTTCAAGATGGATCTTCTTCTACAAAAAAGGTGATTCTAAACTAAGTTTAATGTGTATTTCATCGATTTATTGAGTATTTTATCGGATTTTTTATTATGTTTACATCCTAAATTTTTTTGACATAACATATTCAATAAACGATAAGCCCCATGAAAAAGACTTTACTCCTACTAACATTATTGTGTAGTTTCATCATGTTACCAGCACAAAATGAACCACAGTGTGGTTTCGTACAAACTGCTGAATCTGAAGAATATTTCAATAATCTAATGCCGCAACTTAAACGTTATGAGCAGGAATTTTACCAAATCAGAACTCAAAGACGTTCTTCAACCGCAATAAGCTCTGTACCTATCAAAGCTCATATTATTAGAGATGATAGTGGAAATGGCGGACTTACAGAAGCTGAACTTAACAATGCTATTGCGATTATGAATTCCTACTATGCTAATGCATATTTGGAGTTTTTCCTATGTGATGGTATCAATTTCATTGACAGCTCTACATATTACGATTTCGAAACTGATGAGCAAACTGCTATGACAGACACCTATAATGTCAATAATGTTATTAATATTTATTTTGCTAACTCTGTAGTTAGTAGTTCATCTGGTGGTGGATTATGTGGATATGCTTATTTCCCTGGTGGTCCTGAAGTTATTTTAATGGATAATTCTTGTGCTACCAATGGAAGTACATTATCTCACGAAATGGGACACTTCTTTGCATTGTCGCATACGCATGGAGGAATAAATGGAACATTAACTGACGAATTAGTAGATGGTTCAAATTGTGATTCAGCAGGAGATTTTATTTGTGATACACCAGCCGACCCACAATTGAGTTTTAGTAACGTATCATTCTCTTGTTCATATACAGGATCGACCACAGATTCTAATGGAGATACATTTGCCCCAAACCCCTTAAATATCATGTCGTATTCTCGTAAAGCTTGTCGTACTGAATTTTCGCAAGGACAATATGCCAGAATTTACAGCGTATATCAAGCTTCACGAGCTGTTATGGCGTGCCCAAGCTTTAACGTAGACATTGCCGCAAATTACACGCAAGACTGTAGCACTTCTGTTGATGTTGCTTTTACCGATAATAGTGTAGGTGCAACCTCATGGCAATGGGATGTTGATGGTGACGATATAATTGATTACACCATTCAAAATCCAACACATACCTATACGAGTTCTGGAGATTATGATGTGACTTTAACCATATCTAATGGTTCAAGTTCTTTAACCAAAGTCTATCAGGAGTTTGTTGGAGTTGGCGCAAACGAAATCAATACAACGCAGATTAATCTTGAATTAACTACTGATAATTACCCTGGGGAAATTGCATGGACTTTAAAGAACAGTGCTGGAACAACATTATATTCAAGCCCTGGATATTCAACTGCTGGAGAAACTGTTACAGAAAACTTCATAGTAGCAACAAATGATTGTTACACATTTGAAATTACAGATGGATTTGGCGATGGTATTTGCTGCGGACAAGGACTAGGATCATACCGATTATCAACTCTAGAAGGTGCTACTATCAAAACAGGTGGTGATTATGGAACTGGAGAAACTGTATTTATGTCTAATGCTTTATTGGGTGTTGATGACTATTTTGTGAATAATCCAATTTCAGTATATCCAAATCCGACTAAAGACATTTTAAATATCAAATTATCCAACACAAGTGATCTTCCTGATGCTTACACAGTTTACAATGTGCTTGGTCAAGTGATTACAAGTAAAATAATTCAACAAGATGACGATTTAAGCATTGATGCTCAGAATTTGAGTGAAGGTATTTACTACGTGAAAATTTCTAAAGGAAATAACTCTAGTACAGTATCATTTATTAAAAACTAATACTGAGATAAGTTTAAACAAAAAGCGAATTGATAGTTATCAATTCGCTTTTTTTATAAGTGCTTTGTTGATGTCTTTAATGAGTTTAGGTCCTTGGTAGATAAAACCTGTATAGATTTGAACCAGATCTGCTCCTGCTTCAATCTTTTCCAACGCATCTTCAGCAGAGTGTATACCGCCTACTCCAATAATTGGAAACGCTTTCCGACTCTTATCAGCCAGATATTTAATCACTTTCGTTGATTTAGCTTTAATTGGCTGACCGCTAAGTCCGCCATTTCCTATTTCGGCTAAACGTTCCTCAGAGGCTTTCAAACCAGTTCTATCTACAGAAGTATTGCTGGCTATTACACCATCTAAATGCGTTTCTGCGATAAGCTCTATAATTTCGTCTAATTGATTTGTATTTAAATCTGGAGCAATTTTAAGCAAGATTGGTTTTTGCTGAGTAAATGTATTATTAGCTTTTTGTACTTCGGAAATAAGCTCTAACAAGTAGTCTTTGTCATTCAATTTTGCATGACTACCAACATTAGGACAACTGACATTGAGAACAAAGTAATCCACATAAGGATGCAATGCGTTAAAGCATTCTAAATAATCTTTTGTGTAATCCTCAGGTGCTGTAGCAGTATTTTTACCAATATTTCCACCAATAATCAATTTCCCTTTATTCTTTTTTAACTGTGCAATAGCAGCTTGTAGTCCTTCATTATTAAAACCCATTCTATTGATGATACCTTTATCATCTTTAAGCCTGAATAAGCGCTTCTTAGGATTGCCAACCTGACCTTTTGGAGTTACGGTTCCTATTTCTATAAATCCAAAACCAAAATTTGCTAATTCGTTGTACAGCACCGCATTTTTATCAAAACCAGCAGCTAATCCAACTGGATTCTTGAATTTAAGTCCGAAAAGTTCTCGCTCTAAAGCCTTGTCATTTACCTGGTACAAACTTCTAAAAAGTGATGGTATTCCTGGTATTTTAGACACATTACGAATAAGTGAGAATGTAAAGTGATGTACTTTTTCAGGGTCAAAACAAAATAAAATTGGTCTCAATAAAAGGGTATACATGCAAAATCTTTTCTAGTGCAAAAATAACATTCATTTGATTAAAATCGCTAACTTTCATGCCAAAACCTTGCAGGTTTTAATTTTATATCACTCAAACTCTTATTACACTTATAACCGCATACAATATGATTACCAAAGAAGACATTATAAAACGTTTCATTAGTTACGTTACTGTAGATACAGAATCAGATCCAGAAAGTGACACGACACCTAGTACTGCAAAACAATGGGACTTAGCTAATGCATTGGTTGCAGAATTAAAGTCTATTGGAATGAGCGATGTTAGCATTGATGAGAATGCCTATATCATGGCAACGCTTCCTAGTAATGTGGATCATGAGGTTCCAACCATCGGTTTTATTTCTCATTTTGATACCACTCCAGATTTTACTGGTGCAAACGTAAAACCTCAAATTATTGAGAATTACGACGGAAAAGATATTGTATTAAATGCAGCTGAAAACATTATTTTATCTCCTGATTATTTTGAAGATTTATTGTTATACAAAGGAAAAACCTTAATCACAACTGATGGAACTACACTTCTTGGTGCAGATGACAAAGCAGGAATTGCCGAAATTGTTTCAGCCATGGAATACTTGATTCAGCATCCAGAGATTAAACACGGAACAATAAGAGTTGGGTTTACTCCAGACGAAGAAATTGGTCGTGGTGCACATAAATTTGATGTTGAAAAATTTGGAGCAGACTGGGCTTACACAATGGATGGAAGTCAGATTGGTGAACTCGAATATGAAAACTTTAATGCTGCAGGAGCAAAAGTAACTGTAAAAGGTAAAATTGTTCATCCAGGTTATGCCAAAGGAAAAATGGTAAACTCCATGTATATTGCTACAGAGTTTATCAATTCATTACCTCGAATGGAAACTCCTGAACATACCGAAGGCTATCAAGGTTTTTTTCATTTATATAGTATTGATGGCAAAGTAGAAGAAACCATTTTACAATACATCATCAGAGATCATGACAAAGGTCATTTTGAAGCACGAAAAGACGTCATGCAAAAACTCACCAACGAAATCAACACACAATACGGAAGAGAGGTTATCGCTATAGAGATTAAGGATCAGTACTTTAATATGAAAGAAAAGGTAGAGCCTGTGATGCATATTGTTGATATTGCCGAAGAGGCAATGAAACAACTCGATATTGAACCGCTCATAAAACCAATTAGAGGTGGTACAGACGGCTCACAATTAAGCTATATGGGATTACCTTGTCCGAATATTTTTGCAGGCGGACACAACTTTCACGGAAGATATGAGTATGTGCCTGTAGAAAGCATGATCAAAGCTACTGAAGTGATCTGTAAGATTGCTGAACTCACTGCTGCTCAAAAAAAATAACCATTATGAATCTAAAGGTCATATTTACCCTTACTATATTTTTATGCTTTAGCCATCTAAGTGCTCAGGAATTCTCACCACAAGTCGAGCGTTTTATTAGCTCAAATGACAATGACTTTGCAATTACTAATGTAACCCTTATTGATGGCACTGGTAGTGAAACTAAAACAAATCAGACCATTATCATCAAAAACAAAAAGATTGAAGCCGTTGGTAACACCAAAACAATCAAAATCCCTGAAGGTATTAAGGTCATTGATGGTACCAATAAAACTGTCATTCCAGGTTTAGTAATGCTTCATGAACATATGTTCTATACCAAACCTTTTGAAAATTGGTTTAGTGTAGGTCAAATGACCTTCACATTTCCGAGGTTATATTTAGCTGGTGGTGTAACAACTATGAGAACTGGAGGAAGTATACAACCACAAACAGACCTCAATGTGATGAAATGGATCAATGAAGGTAAAATGACTGGACCTAAAATGTTTGTTACTGGTCCTTTTATTGAACGTGAAGGACCAAAAGTACCAGAACTAGGCTTTATCAATAATGCTGAAGAGGTTGGTTTTTTGGTTAACTATTGGGCAGACAAAGGTGTAACTTCATTTAAAGTCTACAACAATATTACCAGAGAGGATCTCGAAATATGTGTGACCGAAGCTCATAAACGTGGTTTAAAAGTCACAGGACACTTATGTTCATTAACCTATGCTGAGGCCTCAGAAATAGGCATTGACAACCTCGAACACGGATTCATGGCCTCAAGTGACTTTTCAACAGATAAAGCTGAAGATCTTTGTGATCCTTATAGTGCCAGACGAGGTCTCGCCAATGAAGATGTTAATGGTAAAAACATCAATGCACTTATTGACCTATTAATAAAGAATAAAACTGTAATTACAACCACACCCAATGTTTTTGAACCTTACACTGATAGAGAAATAGTGCCTGGAGGTGGTTTTGATGCACTAATACCTCAAATCCAAGAGCGTTTAAAATCAAACCACGAGCGTAGTCAGGGAAGAGATGCTAATAGCTTAGCACTTTTCAACAAGAACCTTACTTGGGTAAAACGCTTTTACGATAAAGGAGGGGTTTTAGTTGCAGGAACAGATCCAACAGGTGCTGGACGAACTGTTGCTGGTTATGCCAATCAACGTACTGTTGAGATTTTAGTTGAGGCAGGTTTTACGGTTGAAGAAGCTATAAAAGTATGTACTCTAAATGGCGCAACGTTTCTGGACATTAATAATAATACTGGAAGTCTAGAAGTTGGCAAAACAGCCGATTTAATTCTAATCAACGGAAACCTCAATACCAATATTAAAGACATCAGAAATATGGAAATTGTATTTAAAGATGGTATTGGTTTTGACTCCAAAGCCTTATTTGAATCGGTTAAAGGAAAAGTTGGGTTAAATTAAATAATAGACATGAAGCTTTTTTTTATTATCCTAACTATCATTTTTTTTGTACTGCCTGTTGTTGGTATTATCCTTCTTATTCGATATGTCATCAAAAAATCGAGTGCAAACCAACCACCACACGTTCTTGCTAAGGAGAAACAACAATTAATTGAAAAAGTAAATAAAACCAGGAAAAAACTGAAGACCTGGCAACCTGAGTATTTAATTCAAATTTCTAATGAGATTGACTACAATTATTCTAAAGGATTTACACGGAAATTCAATGGGATTATTAAAAGTAGTAACTCCGACAAAATTATTGCATTCAGGCGTTTGGATCGCGGATTGGATATCAATTCCAAAATTATGGCAGTAACTAGTGATACCAGCTTTTATTTTGAGGTCACTCCCAAGCCAAGTCTTGTTAAAATATTCGTTAACGATCAATACCTAGGCAAAATTGAAAATCATCTTAGTATTTTCAATACTGATGGAATAGCTTTAGGTCATATAAACAGAAAGAAAACCACTTCTGGGATTTATGATGTTGTCTTTAATGAAATCACGTTAGCACAACTTATAAAAAATTCAGATCGTAGAATGTTTTTAAAAAATCCGTTTCATAACTCGAGTGGACGTTTAGGACCTAACAATCCAATGTTCATTCAAAATGATGTTAAGATCGAAAACTCACTAGTTAACGTTACAACCGAATTAAATGATTACGAATATCGATGGATACTAGCCTTAGCTATATTTGAATGTATATATTATGGAATTGATTTTAACCAATAGGGTAAAAATTGTATTTTAATAGGAATTGAAGACCATATGAAAAAAATCCATTCTGTAGAAGAATATATAGAAACTAATGCGCATTACGCTGAAGCCTTAACTATTTTACGTAATATTATTAACACAACAGAGCTTGAAGAAACTGTAAAATGGAGTATGCCAACCTATTGCTTGAAAGGTAAAAACGTTCTTGGTATTGGTGCTTTTAAAAACCATTTTTGTTTGTGGTTTCATCAAGGTGTATTTCTTAAAGACGAACATGGCTTACTCATCAACGCTCAGGAAAACAAAACCAAAGCTTTACGTCAGATGCGTTTTGAAACAAAAGCAGACATCAATCAAGCTGCTGTTCTGGATTACGTTAAAGAAGCTATTGAAAATCAACGTTTAGGTAGAGAAATTAAACCTAGTCGTAAAGCAAAAGAGGTTGTTGTTCCAGATGAATTGAAAACAGCATTTAAGTCAAATACTGAACTCAACACTGGTTTTAAAGCGCTTACTCCAGGAAAGCAGAGGGAATACTGCGACTATATTAGCGAGGCAAAACGAGAAGCAACTAAACAGTCTCGATTGGCTAAGATCACGCCAATGATTATTCAAGGTATTGGATTAAATGATAAGTATAAGAATTGCTAGATCTCAATAGTTAAATTATCAAAAAAAACAAAAAAACTCCGAAAGCAGATACTTTCGGAGTTTTTTTGTTGAATGTATATATTCTATTTTGTTTTCGCTGGTGCGTTTAGCTTCTGACTAATTTCCATAGAAATTGCAGAACGTTCAAACTTTATTTTTCCAGCGAGAGTTTCGATAACACAACTGTTGTCTTTATCATTAAGATCAACAATTTTTCCGTGCATACCGCTTTTAGTTACTACTTTATCACCTCTCTTTAAACCTGCAGCAAAGGCTTTTTCTCGTTTTGCTCGTTTCATTTGCGGTGCAATCATAAAGAAATACACCACAGCAAACATGGCTATAAAAGGTAAAAAATTTCCAATATCTCCCATAAATTATTTTACAGACTTTATTGAAGCAGTACCTGCTTTTTTATCTTTTGCGTTTGGATCTGGCTGAACAAAAGCTTTAATCTTAACAACTTCAGAACCTTTTTCAGTATTTGTTGTTAAAGTAATTGACTTTTGAACTTGATTTGTTCCTTTTCCGTTAAACTTTACAGTAAATTCAGCAGACTCACCTGGAGCTAAAGGATCTCTGTTCCAATCTGAAGGTACAGTACATCCACAAGTACTTTTGATATTACTTACTACTAAGGGTGTTTTTCCTGTGTTAGTGTACTTAAACTTAGTTTCAACTGGAGTACCGTTTACGATAGTTCCAAAATCATGTTCAGTTTCTTCAAAAGTAATTACCGGAAAATCCTGAGCACTTGCGTCTCTTTCTGCAGCAGCTGCTACGTTATCAGAATTGATCTTGCTAGTTGCATCATCTTTACATGATGTAAAAGCTACTAAACATAATGCGCTTAACGCTAAAATTGCTTTTTTCATTACTATGGTTTTTTAAATAATTTTTGATTCGAGAAGCCAAATGTACTAATTATTTCATCTAATTAAAATTTTTAGGACACTTTCAAACAAAACATTAACAGTCTAACACCTGTAAAATCTAGAAAATCTAGAGTAAACCACGACCTATTTTATTGAGTTTTCCTTCGGAAGTATACTCCTTTATAATTTTATCTAAGATACCATTGATAAAGTTACTACTCTTTGGAGTAGAGTATTCTTTAGCAATCTCCAAATACTCGTTAATGGTTACTTTTATTGGTATTGACGGGAATTTCTGAAATTCACAAATTGCCATTTGCATTAAAACGGTATCTATTTGAGTGATACGATCTGCATCCCAATTTTTGGTTTTTGTAGCTATTTCAATATTAAAAGCAGCTTGATTTAGAATCGTTTTTTTCAAGAGTTCTAAACCAAAATCTCTGTCTTCCAAATCTTTAAATAATTTAGGCGTGAAAAAATTTCCTTCTGAAGAAGCTTTCACTTTCTTCAATAATTTTAAAATAGCTGTATTTACAACTGGAAGATCGTCTAACCAAGTGATACGTTTATCCTCAAAGTATTCATATAGTTTATCGTTTGGTGCAATAATCTCTGTGAACATATCAATCACAAAATTCTTATCCTCCTTAAAGGTAGAGGTCTTTGTCGACATATATTCTTTGTACAAATCACTATCAAGAATAGCTTTAAAAATAACATCAATGTATTCGAAATCTAAATACCATGGATTCTCTTTCTGGCTCTCTATACGTTCTTGCAAAGCTTCATTAGAGCTAAGTAGTAATAGGACTTCATTGTTGATGAATTTGGAATTTGGATTTTTATCCTCTTGAGTCGCTAGAAGTTTCTTTTGATTTTTCTCTAATCTATCTTTTGACTTTTTATGTACTTCAATAAGTAATGATAATTGCGCTAAAAATAAATCGTACATGCTATCTAGACTTAGAAGCAGAAATTTCTCATTGGTCTTTATGTTGTCACTCTCACTTCCTTGAGAAGCGTAAAGTGTTTGCATAACTTTAATACGAATGTGACGTCTATTTAACATGGTTACAAAGAGCTAAAAATTACAGAGCGAAAGCTTTGACACTTTCGCTCTGCAAAAATACTATTATTTTAAATGTAGAAAAATTTTTAAATAAGGTTTTAAATTTATTTCTCCTGCATTCTTTTTCTGTCTTCTATACGCTCTTTAGCAATACGTAATGCTGATACATTTGTAGTGACATTATTTTGTTTAGCACCTTCAAATATTTCAAGTGTTGTATTATAGATATTTTCTGTTTTACGCATGATTTCTTGTTTACCGTAGTTTTCCAGTTCTGCATAAACATTAATGATTCCACCTGCATTGATTAAGAAATCAGGTGCATATAGAATTCCTCTTTCCTGAAGAAGCCTTCCATGTTTTGCTTCATCTGCTAATTGGTTGTTGGCTGCTCCAGCAATGATATCTGCTTGAAGTTTATGGATGGTATCGTCGTTAATTGTAGCTCCTAAGGCACATGGTGCATAGATATCCATTGGCTCGCTGTAAATATCTTGTCCGCCATAAATAGTAACATCATGTCTAGCCTTAACAGCTTCTAGACGCTCTTGATTAATATCTGCTATAGTTACCTTAGCTCCTTCATTAAGTAAATGCTCAACTAAAGATTCTCCTACGTGTCCTATTCCTTGAACAAATATCGATTTGTCTTCAAGTACATCGCTACCATATCTAAATTTTGCAGCTGCTTTCATTCCCATAAAAACACCATAGGCTGTTATTGGTGAAGGGTTACCAGCACCACCTTTACTTTCTGAAATACCAGTAACGTAAGGAGTCACTTCTCTTACTGTATCCATATCTGCTGTTGTCATACCAACATCTTCTGCTGTGATATATCTTCCGCTTAAAGAATGAACAAACTCTCCAAATTTTTTCATTAACTCAGGAGTTTTTTCAGTTTTGGCATCTCCAATGATAACAGCTTTTCCTCCTCCAAGATTTAATCCTGTAATTGCAGATTTAAAGGTCATACCACGAGATAAACGTAGGACATCATTTAATGCTTCCCACTCATTATTATAATTCCACATTCTAGTCCCTCCAAGTGCAGGTCCTAAAACTGTGTTATGTATTCCTATTATTGCTTTTAAACCAGTATCTTTGTCGTTGCAAAAAACGATTTGCTCATGATTATCGAATGATAATTGTCCAAATACAGGGTCAATTTTTGAGAGTTCTTTAGAACTTAAAACGTCTGATGTCATTTGAAAGTAAATTAAAATCTATTTTAAATTATACATAAAATAGCGTGCAAAAATAACTCAATATTGGAGTATTAACAAAAAATAGAGCGTTAAATTATCATATTGCTAAAAATCGAGCCTCAATAATTCTAAATGAAGGAACTAAAACATATCAATAAATACTTTTATAAGTACCGTTACCGACTTTTATTTGGTGTATTGATCACTATTGGTGCGAAAATATTTGCATTGTTTACGCCGAGATTTCTTGGTAAAGCGATTACTACAATCTCTAAAGCCTACGATGGAGAAATTACTGAAGCTGTTTTTAAGCAAGAACTAGCCTCTAATATTCTTTACCTTATAGGAGCAGCAGTCATTACTGGAATCTTCACATTTCTTATGCGTCAAACCATTATTAATGTGTCTCGCTATATTGAATATGACCTTAAAAATGAAGTCTATGAGCAATATCAAAACCTATCGCTCAATTTCTATAAAGCCAATAGAACTGGTGACTTAATGAATAGAATTAGTGAGGATGTAGGTAAAGTCCGAATGTATGCAGGACCAGCTATTATGTACACTATAAATACAGTCACATTGTTTATAGTGGCTTTAATTTACATGCTTAGTGTAGCTCCTAAACTAACCCTCTACACTATTATACCGCTTCCTGTACTATCATTCATAATTTACAAACTAAGTAAAATCATTAACAAACGTAGTAGAATAGTACAAGAGTATTTATCACATCTATCAACCTATACTCAGGAATCTTTTAGTGGTATTTCAGTCATTAAATCCTATGGAATTGAATCTGCAAATTATGAGGAGTTCAATACACTTTCCGAAGAAAGCAAACAAAAACAGATCGATCTCACTAAAGTTCAGGCTTTGTTTTTTCCATCAATGATATTATTAATTGGTATTAGTAATATTCTTGTAGCTTACGTTGGAGGTATGCAATACATTAATGGTGAAATCAAAGAAATTGGAACCATTGCAGAGTTTTTGATCTATGTTAATATGCTTACCTGGCCTGTTGCAACTGTAGGTTGGGTTACTAATCTCGTACAGCAAGCTGAAGCGTCTCAAAAACGAATCAATGAATTTTTAAAACAAGAACCAGAGATCAAAAATCTGAATCCTAAACCAACCAATATTGATGGCAATATTGAGTTTAAAAATGTGACTTACATTTATCCTGATACTAATATAAAAGCTTTAGATAAAGTAAGTTTTTCTCTTAGCAAAGGAGAAACATTAGCTATTTTGGGTAAGACAGGTTCGGGAAAGTCAACCATATTAGATTTGATTGGAAGATTATATGATGTTCAAGAAGGTCATATAGCAATTGATGGCACTCAAATTGACCAGGTTAATCTTAAGAGTTTGAGAGATCACATTGGTTATGTTCCGCAAGATGCTTTTCTATTCTCTGACACTATAGAGAACAATATCAAATTTGGTAAAGAGGATGCAACTGAGGCTGAAGTCATAAGAGCGGCAAAATTAGCCGATGTACACCGAAATATCGTAAAATTTAAAGAAGGATACAAAACCAAACTGGGTGAACGTGGTATAACCTTGTCTGGCGGACAAAAACAACGTATTTCTATTGCAAGAGCCATTATAGAAGCACCAGAGATCATGTTATTTGATGACTGTTTATCGGCTGTTGATACTGAAACCGAAGAAAAAATCCTAACTAGCCTTAGAGAAATCTCAAACGGAAAAACCACCATTATTGTTAGTCACAGGGTATCTTCGGCTAAAGATGCAGATAAAATCATTGTACTTGAAGATGGCAAAATCATTCAAAACGGAACTCACGAAACATTAGTTAACACCGACGGTTACTACAAAGAGCTTTACTTGAAACAACTTAGCACAAAAGAATTATAATTATTTTTGTTTACTAATCTTTTTTTTTAGATTTTTGATGCACAATCAAATCAAAAAAAAATTAAAATTAGCTATGAGTGACCACGGAATGATGGAAAAAGAGGAAATTTTTTCAAAAGTATTGCGAGCAGGAAGAAGAACCTACTTTTTTGATGTAAGAGCAACTAAAGCAGGTGATTATTACCTTACCATAACAGAAAGCAAGAAGTTTACTAACGACGACGGATCGTTTCATTACAAGAAACACAAAATCTATCTCTACAAAGAGGATTTTTCTGAGTTCAACGACATCTTAAGAGAAATGACAGATTATATAATCGCTGAAAAGGGAGACGAAGTGATTAGTGAGCGTCATCAAAAAGATTTCAAAAAAGAAGATTATTCATCTCAAACCAATAACGATGACATTGCAGAAGGAGGAGAATCCATAACAGATTCTGATTCTGCTGAAAAGTTTACAGACATCAATTTTGAGGATATTTAATCCTCACAATTGTTAAATATTATTAAACCGTTATTCTAAGAGTAGCGGTTTTTTTATTTTTATACTCTAACCGATACATATATATGAGACTAACTATCCTTCTATTCATATTGAGTTGTTTCCAATTCAATGCACAATCGCAAACCGACCTATCGTATTACCTTCCGCAAAACATATCATACAACCAAAATATACCCACTCCTGAGTCGGTTATTGGACACCAAGTTGGTGAATGGCATATTACTCACGACAAGTTAGTATATTACATGCAGACCTTAGCTGCTGCTTCCGATAGGATTCATATCGAAAATAGAGGTAGTACTTTTGAGGGAAGACCACTACTCCTACTCACGATAACTTCGCCTAAAAACCATAATAATCTGGAAAATATCAGGCAAACACATATTGCTTCTACAGAGGGTAATTCTGTAGACACCAGTAATATGCCTATTGTAGTATATCAAGGATTTTCAATTCATGGTAACGAGCCTAGTGGATCAAATGCAGCTTTACTAGTAGCCTATTATTTAGCTGCTGCTGAAAGTGACGAGGTTAAAGATCTATTAGACCATACAGTTATTTTATTTGATCCTGCTTATAATCCGGATGGTTTACAGCGATTTGCATATTGGGCTAATACCAACAAAAGTAAGAACTTAAATCCTGATCCAAACGACAGAGAATACAGTGAGGTTTGGCCTGGAGGGAGAACAAATCATTACTGGTTTGACATGAATAGAGACTGGTTACCTGTTCAGCTTCCAGAATCTCGTGTACGAATTGCAAGTTTTCATAAATGGTTACCAAACATTCTAACAGACCACCATGAAATGGGAACTAATGCAAGTTTTTTCTTTCAACCCGGAATTCCTTCCAGAACTCATCCTCTTACTCCAAAATTAAACCAGGAATTGACAAAAAATATTGGAAACTTTCATGCCAAAGCACTAGATAAAATAGGTTCTCTATATTATACTGAAGAGAGCTTCGATGATTTTTACTACGGAAAAGGTTCTACTTTTCCAGATATCAACGGTGGAATTGGCATCCTCTTCGAACAAGCTAGTTCTCGCGGACATATTCAAGAGAGCGTTAATGGTATTTTAACCTTTCCATTTACCATTCGCAATCAATTTACAGCTGCTCTATCCACACTTGAAGCAGGCAAAACCATGAGACGTGAAATCTTACAATACCAACACGATTTTTACAAAAATGCAAGAAACGAAGCAGCTAAAGAAAACGATAAGGCTATTGTCTTTGGCGACGAAAAAGATGCAGCCAGAACCTATCACTTAGCCGAAATATTAAAACGCCAACATATTGATTTCCATGAATTGAAAAATGACATGACCAGTAATGGCAAACGTTATAAGAAAGGCTATGCTTATATCGTTCCTAAGAATCAAAAAAATACACGCTTAATAAATGCTATGTTTGAAAAGCGTACCAAATTTCAAGACAGTTTATTCTACGATGTGTCGGCATGGACGTTTCCACTTTCATTTGGATTAGATTATTCTGAAAATGCAACTACCCGAAATGCAGGAGTTAAAGTTGAAGACCTGCAAATGCGTACAGGAACTGTATCAGGAAAGAGTAATTATGCATACCTTATGGAATGGCATGAGTATTATTCGCCTAAAGCATTAAATGCCATTTTAGGAAAGGGATTAAGAGCAAAGGTAGGTATGAAACAGTTCAGTATGAATGGAAAGACCTATGATTACGGAACGATTCTGATTCCTATTCAAAATCAAAAACTATCATCAGACGAGCTTTATAATTTCATGAAGCAGGTTGCAGCAGAAAGCCATATTGATATTGATGCCGTTAATACAGGATTAACTGAAGGTATTGATTTGGGAAGCAATCAATTTAGAGCTTTAGAACAACCAAAAGTAGCGATGCTCGTTGGTTCGGGTATTAGAAGTTATGATGCTGGAGAAATATGGCATTTATTTGATCAACGCTATGATATGAGACTGACCAAATTAGATACAAAATCATTGACTCGAGCTGATTTAGATAGATACAATACGATTATTGTTCCTAGCGGTTCTATTGATGCTAATGCTACAAAACGACTTAAATCCTGGGTCCAAAATGGTGGAACTTTAATTGCATACCGAAGTGCTTTAAATTGGTTAAAACGAAATGAATTAATGAAGCTTGACTTCAAAAAGTCTGAGCGCACAGCAAAAGATATTTCGTTTGAACAACGCGGAAATTATAACGGCGCACAATTTGTTGGAGGTGCTATTTTTGAAGCTAAAACCGATCGTTCACATCCTATAAATTTTGGGTACAAGAATGATAAAATCGCACTATTTAGAAATAATACACTGTTTATGAAAGCTGATAAACAGAGTTATAATAATCCAATTACATATACTAAGAATCCTTTATTAAGTGGCTATATTTCTAAACCAAATTTAGACAGTTTAGCACTTACAGTTCCGTTTAAAGTAAAGCGATTAGGAAGCGGAAATGTAGTAGCCTTTACCGACAATACTAACTTTAGAGCCTTTTGGTATGGTACTAATAAGTTATTGATGAATGCTATTTTCTTTAGAGAAGAATTATAATTTAACTGCAAGCAACACTAAGACAATCACAAAAATCAAATATAAAGCCCCAATTTGAAATTGAAAAATTGTTGACAATAATACAAAAACAATTAGCAGAAAAATTGGCACTAATGTTATAGCCATAGCAAATCTAAATGTTGATATAAACTCAACCTCTTTGATTTTAGGCTTAACCACTTTTTTCCAAATGACATAAGGAACAATAAGGCAACAGATCAGTAAAAACTTTGAGAATACTTTAAATACACCATGTGTGTTTACTGGGCGACTCTCACAGGTAACAAAATTACTTTTGAGGCATGCATTCACACGTTCAGGTTTTGTAAAATCTACGTTTAAGTTTTTAAGTGCTTTGAGTTTAGTATCGTAGTGTTCACTTTCAATATGAGTTGTAAGTTGACATAATTCATCAAAAACTAACGCTTTAAGGTCTGAAACACCTTTATTCTTATCATTTAGAATACTAGTATTTATTTCTATTACTTTTCCGAAGTTAACTAAAGTACTATCACCAAATTGAGTAGCATTGGCAAAATTCAATCCTACAGGAATTAAATTGATTTTTGCATTAGGATATTGTTCAAGAGTTTCAAATATAATACGTGTAAACCCTTTGCTCAATGGTCTTACTGTACGTTTAAGATTATGGCTTCCTTCCGGAAAAATAACAATAGCTTCTTTTTTACTTAATAGTTTAGAACTTTCAGAAAACACAGAATTATTTTTAGTCAAATTAGCCCAACCATCTCTAATTCGATACACTGGAAGCATGAGTAAGCTTTTCAAAATATTACTAATGATTGGTTTACTAAACACACTTGCTCTTGTCAGAAAGTAAGAAAATCGATCATTTTTTGCTGCAATAAGCAACGCATCTAACAATGCATTTTGATGATTTCCCAAGAACAAAACAGCTTCATATTTTGGTATGGAATCTACACGTCTTACATCAATTTTTTTGAAATAGAAAAAAAGACCTAAACGTAAATAAGCTCTCACTGTATGTAACCATAATCGCCTCAAACCTCAACTACATTAGATGGTTTATAGCTCCAATAAAAAGAAATTGCCAGTCCGGAAATGATATGCCAAATCCCCCAAAAAGCTGCCATTATTGCCATACCTCCCAAACCATTAAAAAACGTAAAAATAAGGAGCAAGCCCAAACCCGAATTTTGAATTCCAGTTTCTATAGCCAAAGTTTTTTGATCTTTAAAAGATAACCTAAATGTTTTTGCAGTAAAAAATCCTAGTAGGATTGCCAAAAAATTATGACCTATACCAATAAGCAGCACATAATGAATATAATTATTGAATACAGTCATGTTTTTTGAAAAGGCAATAACTACTATTGCAACAAACACTATGATCGAAATAGGTTTCAGTTGTTTTGAAAGTCTGACAGCAAAATTTTCATTTTTGTGTCTTACAAACATTCCAATCAATAAAGGAATTCCTAAAATAAGTAACACCAATTTTACGAGTTCAAACGGTTGTAATTCAACACTTTTTAATAATTGAGCAGTAGGCTCATATAAATTTCCATACAATTGAAAATTTAAAGGTGTAACGACCATAGCCAACAAGGTACCAAAAGCAGTTAAACTAACAGATAAAGCGGTATTACCATTTGCTAAATAAGACATGAAGTTAGAAATATTTCCACCAGGACAGGCTGCAACCATCATCATTCCTAAAGCAATACTAGGAAGTGGTTTAATTATCAAAATAACAATAAAAGTGAGAAGTGGTAATAAAATAAACTGAGACAAAACACCAACTAATACCAGTTTAGGTTTTTTAAATAAAGACTTAAAATCATCTATAGTAATTCCAAGAGCAACACCAAACATAACGATGGCTAATGCAATATTCAAAACCCAAAGCCCGCTGCTATCGAAATTTATTTTAGCGTTATCTAATTGATCCATGCACTATGATACTATTGATCCGTTTTTTACTTTTAGTTGAGGATTTAAGAGTATCACATCCTTTCCGTTCACTGCGCCAAGCACTAAACACTCGCTCATAAATTTTGCTATTTGTTTCTTCGGAAAATTAACTACTGCTACAATTTGTTTGTTGAGTAAATCCAGCTTATTGTATACTGTTGTTATTTGAGCAGAAGATTTTTTAACACCTAATTCTCCAAAATCAATTGTAAGCTGGTAAGCTGGTTGTCGTGCTTCAGGAAAATCATTGACATCTATAATGGTTCCAACGCGGAGATCAACCTTTGTAAAGTCTTCGAAAGTTATTATATTATTCATAATCTAAAAGTAAAAAAAATATGGCACTTACTCCATCAAACATGCTACCCTTAGGGACAAAAGCTCCCTACTTTAGTCTAAGGAATACAGTTGACGACACTATAATTACCTTAGAAGATGGCAAAGGCATTAACGGAACGCTCATCATGTTTATATGTAACCATTGTCCGTTTGTAAAACATGTTAATACTGAACTATCAAGACTAGCTAAAGATTACAAATCTAAAGGCATCAATTGTATTGCTATTTCTAGTAATGACGTTGTAAATTACCCAGACGATGCACCACATTTAATGAAACAAAATGCCATTGAACAGGATTTTATTTTTCCATACCTCTACGATGAAACTCAAGAAGTAGCAAAAGCTTATGATGCCGCTTGTACTCCCGATTTTTATATATTTGATGAAAATGAAACCTTGATATATCGTGGTCAGTTAGATAATTCAAGACCAGGAAATGACATACCAGCTACTGGTGAAGACATTAGACGTGTTCTTGATAACCTCATCAACAACCAACCCATCAGTGAGATCCAAAAACCAAGTATTGGTTGTAACATCAAGTGGAAATAAGCGCACAGCTCATCAAAATATTTGTAAGAATTTACCGTTGTTTTAAAATGAAATCAACTTGTCCTATTTACATACTTTTATTACTAAGCTTAACGCTTGTAAATTGTCGTGAATCTGGCACTAAACAAAGAAGCAGTGATACGGTAAATATGCACTTTGAAGATGTAGATAATTTTTGGCGAGCCTATGAACAAATAAAAACCATTAAGAGTCATGCAGAGCGCAGTAAAATCATTCAGGAAGAATATATAAATAAAAGTAGTCATGGCTTAAAACTCCTTATTGAAAAAGATAAGCTCACTGCAGCAGATTATGCTACATTTCTTAAAGACACTGTGTTCTTCAATTCCATAAAGAAAGTCACCTTAGAGGCTAAGAATGATACCACTGAAATTAGACAAAACCTTCGTTCTTTTGAAACCCTTTATCCAAAAGCTACTTTTAATGATATTTATTTTGTAATCGGACAATTTAAACGTGCGGGAACAGTCATTGACAGCACAATGATTATAGAGTTAGAAAAAAACGCGAGGAGTAGTTATACAGCGTCTGCTTTTTTATATGATGAAGATCAGTTAAATAATCTCAATGATTTTGAATCCCTAATTCCATTAGTCGTTCATGAACAAGTTCACATCAATCAAAAAAACATCAATACCAGAGATCTTTTATCCAAATCTATTTGTGAAGGTGCTGCCGATTTTTTAATGCATTTACAAACCGGACAATTTCCGTCAGCAACTAGAGAGACTTACACTTACGGCGAAGCACATGAAGCAGAGTTATGGGTAAAATTCCTAGGCGACCTAGACATTAACTACAAATACATCAAAACCGACTGGTTCTATAATTATGACCGAAATGATATTCCGCCAGATCTGGGTTATTATATCGGATTTAAAATTTGTGAGAAGTTTTATAATGAATCTGAAGACAAGGTCAAAGCCATACAATTTATGCTAGATGTCTCTAATAGTGAAAAGCTTTTAGAATTAAGTAATTATAATGGTGGTCTTCAAAAAACCAGCGCTCGTCATTGACGAGCGCTAATTAAAAACTATACTAATTTACATATTTGGAAAAGTTAAAAACCTTTTACAAATCAATTTTAAGGACATTCATTTAATCTTGTAAGACAAAACTAATTGGAATACTATATGGCATACTTACAGCTCTGCCTCGCTGTTTACCTGGCGTCATCTTAGGTAATAAACCTATAATACGTTCAGCTTCATTTTCTAACAATTTATCTGGACCTCTGGTTTGAATTTTAGTGGTATTTCCATTTTTATCAATTACAAATAGAACAAACACTTTCCCATGCATTCCTAGCTCTAAAGCTGTCTCAGGATATTTAAAATGTTTTTTAACGTGAGCCTGAATAGATCTTTGGAAACATTCCATTTTCTGTTCTTTAGTACCTGTCTCACATCCAGGAAATACAGGAACATTTTCAATAACTCTAAAAGGTACTACAATATCCTCTTCTACTTCCTCTACTTCCACATCTTCAACATTAGCTACATATTCTATAGCATCATCTTGACCTATCTCACTACTCTCAATAATTGTTTCTTCTATTTCAACAACGTCTTCCACAATTCTGAGATCTTCAGAGACAACTGCTGGTGGTGGAGGTGGTGGAGGTGGAACATCAATATTCACAATTGGAATATCTTCTTCTATAATTTCATCCATTTGGACGATATCTCTCTCATAAGTTGTATTTTCATAGAACTTATGTTCAAATAGCAAATATGTTGATAACAACATTAAATTCAAGCCGATAGCGAAATAGAGACTACTATTTCTTCCGACATCTACGTTTGGGTTCTTTTTAACTTCCATAATAACAACGATTTATACTATGAAATTACGCCAATATCTTCGGAAAAAATATGACAATTGTCATGTTGGGCAAAAAAACCAAAATTAGTTTACAAATTATCTAATTGATTATCGGTTCCATCCTCACTTATTGTCCAGAAGAATCCTACGAAGAAAAACTGATCAGCTGCAGGTCGTAATGCACGTCTTCCGAAGTTTCCATTAACATCTGGAGTATTGGAATATTGATAACCGTTTATATTTTTGAAGGCAAATACATTGTTCACTGAAGCATAAATAATTTTTTGCGGACTAATCAAATACGCCCAATTTAAACTGATACTATTAAAACTTTTTGTTTTCTCACTAAGAAATTCGTTGGTATTAGGATTTGTGTAAGGTCTACCAGATGCAAATGTGTATGCAAAACCAACCTGGCTTTTCCAATCATCAATCCAATACTTTGCTATGGCTGAAAAATTATGCGTATTGGCAAAATTGGGTTGTGCTTGTTCTGGATAGTTACGATAATCACGTTCTGTGTCCAAATATGAATAACTGATCCAATAATCCATATTCTTAATGCTTTTATTGTCTCTCCAGAATATATCTAACCCTTGCGCATATCCCGAACCCGAATTGTCGTAGTTAGCATCAAAACTTTCAAAATCGGTATCAAACTTTACAAGATTATCGTATTCCTTTCTGTATACTTCGGCTCTAAATAGTCGTCCGTTATTTACATATTGGTAGTTCATAATGTAATGCTTGGTATTTTGAGTTTGTATGTCTGGACTAAACTTTAAGATATTAGCATTGGCATTTTGATAAAAATCGCCATAAGCCAATGATAACTGTCCATTCTTAGATGTTTTATAAGCTAATGACAGTCGTGGCGCAATTTTAAACTCATTAGAAAGCGCATAGTTATCGGCTCTCAATCCAGCCTTGAGTGCTAAATTTCTACTAAAAATTATATCTGATTCTACAAAAGCTCCAAAATTATTATTATCAAAACCATAGGATGTATTAAACCCTTCTGTAGAAAATGTTTCATCAAAATTGGTGGAGAAATGTTCTGCACCGAAACTTAATTTAAAGCTACTGTTAAAACGCTTTTTCAATTTCAGTTTGATATGTGTTGAATATTCATCGGCACTAATGTCATCACCAATAATTCCAACGTCGGTTTTCCCAATGGTATAGCTCAACCCTGTTTTCATAGACCACCCACTTCCTAAAACACCTTGATACGATGTATTAGCGTAAAAGTTTCTGTTATTCAGATTAAAACGAATCCCTTCTGCAACATCAATATCGTCTTGTATGAGATCAAAATTAGAAGTATCAAAAGCTGCATAGAATTTCAATATCCCGTTATCAAAACGTTGACGAAATACTGCTTCTCCTTGTGCTCCTTCATATGGTTTTTTCCAATCATTGCGATCAGAATAGAATTCTAAATAAGGTGCCAAATTAATATATGAAGCATTAACACTAAGTGATGTTTTCTCCCATTTCTCTGTATGACCTAAACTTCCTCCAACTGACATAATTCCTATATCTGTTTTTTCTTGATCTGGCTCGTCAATAGTATTTAATAATAGTACACTTGAGAGTGCGTTACCATATTCGGCCGAATAACCACCAGTTGAAAATGTAATTCCATCAAACAAAAATGGAGAATACCGTCCACGAGTGGGTACATTATTAGGTGTAGGTGAAAAGGGTGTAAATACACGAATTCCATCAATAAATATCTGAGTTTCTTCAGCATCTCCTCCTCTAACGAATAAGCGTCCGTCTTCAGACACAGTTGATGTTCCAGGAAGTGTTTGCAAGGCACCTACAAAGTCACCAACAGCACTTGCTGTGGTTACCACGTCAAGAGGCTTTAATACTGAAACTTTACTATTGTCGTTAGCTTCAAATGTTCCTGCGGAAACTACAACCACATCTAAAGCTTCCATATCATCCTTTAATTTGATCTGAAGGTCTTTAAGCGCAGACACCTCGTTCACAATGGTTTTAGTTTCGTAAGATAGAAATGAAATGATCAAGGTTTGAGATCCTGTTTCAGAAGTTGTAAAACTAAACTCTCCGTTTTCATCTGTAGTGTCACCATCATAGGTGCCATCTAAATAAACATTTGCTCCAGGAATAGGTTGATCTTTTGAGTCTACTACTTTTCCATTAATAGTGGTTTGAGCACATGTTACAGATGCGATAAGGAAAGTTAAAATGAATACTGTGGTTTTCATGGTTGATGATTTAAACTGTTCGTTTTTTGATTATTTACTCCTAAGCTGTAGCGAAGGAGTGTTGATTGACGGTTCAAAGATGTTAAAGAACAGTCACAGACAAAATTCAATGTTACCGAATTGTCAAAAATCATTACCGAATTGCATATTTTTGAACAATCATCATTTTTCCTATGCTTTCGAAATCAGATAAAATATTCAGTATCATCTTTAGTAGTATTGTTATTATAGAACTCATTTTTGGTTCCAATTCATCGTATGAACAGTTCCACTATATCTCTAAACCTGCAATAGTAGTGTCTTTACTTATTTTTTTCTGGATGAATAGTAACGCATTACATGCTAAATTGAGACGATTGATAGCTATGGCGCTTACATTCTCTCTGTTTGGAGACCTACTACTAATGTTTGTTAGTACATCTCAAACCTATTTCCTTCTTGGATTGGTAAGTTTTCTTATCGCACATGTCATTTATGTCATAGCATTCTTAAAAGATCGTAACAGCAACTTAAAACCTTACGTATTTATAATTGTGTTATTGATATATGCCAGTGGGTTATTCTATCTTTTAAAAGATGGTTTAAATGACATGCTCATCCCTGTTATTATATATATGATTGTGATTCTAAGTATGGCTACATCGGCATTCTTAAGATGTAAAATGGTCTCAAAAGTGAGCTATTTACTTGTATTTACAGGAGCGATACTATTTATGCTATCCGATAGCATATTGGCTCTTAATAAGTTCTATCAACCTTTAGCTTACGCCAATGTGAGTATTATGCTAACTTATGCTTTGGCTCAGTTTTTAATTGTTTTAGGAATCTTAAAGCAAGACCAACACTCGCGTTAAGGATGGAAATGGCATCCTTTTGTTTACAAAAGATATAATGTACAGCCTAACCTACTGAAGCTTCAGCGAAAGTAGGTAACGCCCTATTTCTTGAAAGGTCTGATGATTAATCGTGCAGCTTTATCAAAATTGATATAGTTATAAGTCCAATTAAAGAATACAATAACTCTATTTCTAAATCCGACCAGTGCCATTAAATGGATAAACATCCAGATGAACCATGCAAAAAATCCTCCAAATTTAAATCGTTTTAAATCGACTACAGCTTTGTTTCGACCAATAGTAGCCATTGATCCTTTATCTTTATATACGAAAGCTTTTAGTGGCTGTTTCTTTATCAATCGCATTAGGTTTTTACCTAAAAGCTGGCCTTGCTGAATTGCGGGTTGTGCCACTTGAGGGTGACCATTTGGATAGGCTTCTGTTTGCATTAGAGCAATATCACCTAGCGCAAAAATAGTCTCATAACCTTTGACTTGATTATAGGCATTTACGTAATATCTATTTGTTTTTTCAGACATTGTATCTGTATCCAAACCATTAATTAATGAACCTGTGACACCAGCAGCCCAGATTAAGGTTTCAGTATCAAAAACCAGATCTGAATTTGTTGATGCAATCTTTCCATCATAGTTAGTAACAAGTGTATTGGTATGTACCACAACTCCGAGGCTTTTCAAAAAAGATTCAGCTTTTTTTGAGGCGTGCTCACTCATTGGAGGCAACACTCTGTTTGCTCCTTCTAGTAAATGAATTTCCATGAGGTCTATGTCCAGATCATGATATTCTCTGGGAAGCACATGATTTTTAAGCTCTGCTATAGCACCTGCTAATTCAACACCTGTTGGTCCTCCTCCAACAATTACATAGTTTAAAAGTGCTTTCTTTTTTTCATAAGACTCTGTTATGGTTGCTTCTTCCAAGTTTTGTAATATCAGGCTTCTAATATTAAGCGCTTGCGGAACAGTTTTCATTGGCATACTATTATGCTCAATTGTTTTATTTCCAAAGTAATTGGTTTTGGTTCCTGTAGCAATCACTAAATAGTCATAGCTTAAGGTACCAATACTGGTATCAATTTCATGCTCTTGAGGCTTGATCTCATAGACCTCTGCTAATCTAAAAAATGAAGCTTTGTGTTTTTTTATAATTTTTCTCAGAGGATAAGCAATAGAATCAGGCTCTAAACCTGAACTTGACACCTGATATAACAGCGGTTGAAACGTATGATAGTTGTGTTTATCTAATAAGACGACCTGCAAGTTCTTATTTGCTAATGATTTTGCCAAATTCACACCTGCGAAACCACCTCCTATAATAATGACTCTAGGCGAATTTGATTTAGGAATATTCATAGAAAAAATCACTTTAATTAAGTGGTATAAAGATACGAATTACCTAACTCAAATGCCTATTTTTGAATTAATGTTATAATCCTTGTAACATTTTAAAACATGTGACTACAAATAGATAACTAACTAATTGAAAATTTGGACAAGGAACTCGAACATAATTTTGTGGAATTGCTTGAGAAGCATCAAAACATTGTGCATAAAGTATGTAGATTATACACCAATAATCAGGATGCTCACAATGATTTGTTTCAAGAGATCACCATACAGTTGTGGAAAGCATATCCAAAATTTCGAGGTGATGCTAAGTTTAGTACTTGGATGTATCGTGTAGGTTTAAATACAGCAATTACACTTTACAGAAAGTCAAAACGCAGCATAAAAACCCAAGAGTTTGAGTCGGTATCTTTTAAGATTAAATCGGTTGAATATGATGACACAGAGGAACAACAACTCAAATTACTATACAAAGCCGTTCATCAATTAAATGATATTGAAAAAGCATTGGTCTTCTTGTATTTGGAAGATAAAAATTATAGTGAAATAAGTGAAACCCTTGGTATTACAGAAGTTAATGCTCGTGTAAAAATGAACAGGGTGAAGAAAAAATTAAAAACAATATTAAATCCGTAATCCTATGGATGAATTAGAATTATTAAAAAAGGATTGGCAGTCTAACACAACTCAAGTAGAGCATCAACTCACTGAAAAGGAGCTTTATCCGATGATGCATAAAAAATCATCATCAATTGTTAAGACATTATTTTACATTAGTGTCGCTGAGTTAATATTCTGGATAATCATTAACAGTATTCCTTATTTTTCTTCGGAAGAATACAGAGCAGAATTAGCAAGTATGTATGGTAATAGTGGAGTATTACTTGGTATTACCATCTTTAGTTATGCTGTGATATTAGGTTTTGTTTATTTGTTATACAAAGCTTACAAGTCTATTTCTGTAACCGATAATGCCAAACGATTAATGGAAAGCATTATAAAGACCAGAAAAATCATTAAATATTACGTCATATATAATCTAGTTATGGCATTTTTATCAATGACCTTTGGCTTGTATTACACTGTTTACGAAAACCCTGAGGTTTCCGAACAATTTGCCAAATTCTCTGATAAACAAATGTTCTTTGCCATGGTAATCATGGTGTTAGCAATAGCATTTTTCGTTTTAATTTTCTGGATATTCTATCGCATTATCTACGGTATTTTATTACGTAGACTGAACAGGAACTATAAAGAACTCAAAAAACTGGAAGTGTAATGATGAAACCTATTGATTTTAAAGTTGAGAATCACACCATAAGCTACAAACTAAACTGGCTTGGTGTTGAAACTGTTTTACTTGACGGAAAGATTATTTCTAAAAAGGTTTCGCTTGGAAAAAGAGTTCACACTTTCAATCTTATCATTGATGGTGTATCCCATACATTTCACTTAGAATCAAAGCAAAGCTTTTCAACAAGCAGTGTTAGAGTGCAGTTATTTCAAAACGGTAAGCTTTTAGATACTGACCATGTGGAATTTTTTCAAGATTCAAAAAACAACAATACAACGCATGATCATGGAGGTGGCTCGTCATTTATGATAGGGATACTGCTCATTTTTTTCTCGATGTCCTTTGATTGGCCTAGGTTTTTCCTGTTTATTGGTTTGATCTTTCTTTTTGATGCTGTATCAAAGAGTCATGCCAAACAGCAGAAAGACAATCAAAAGCAGCTCGAAAACAACGATTAGATTACCAGTCTCTCAATTCTCTATTTAAGCGCTCTTTTTCCTCTAAGACCTCCTGAGGAATTACCTTTAAAAATGAAGGATGTTGCTCAATAGCATACTCAATCTTTTCAACTATTTCGGCTATGGATTCATTATCATAGTCAATATCTAAAGGTTCTTTTACTTCAAAAGATTGATAGACATTTTTCTTTTTAACCCGTAGCCCTTTTTTATCAAATGAACGTCTAAACCCATCAATTACAATAGGCACGACAATGGGCTTGTATTGCTTTATAATATGTGCAGTACCTTTTCTAATAGGTTTAAAAGGTGTAGTTGTTCCTTGCGGAAATGTAACAACCCATCCATCATCAAGTGCTTTTTTGATACTGGTAATATCACTCATTTTCACTTGTCTATTGACATCTTGCCCTTTTGAACGCCATGTACGCTCAATACTGATAGAGCCTGTGTAGGCAAATATCTTTGGGATAAGTCCAGATTTCATAGTTTCCTTAGCAGCTACATAATACATATTAAGCTTAGGATTCCAGAGGTATCCTACATTTTTAATATTATCCAAACGCCCACTAAGACTAGCATTAAATACGTGAAACATTGCAATTACATCTGCAAAATACGTTTGGTGATTTGATATGAAGAGCACGTTAGTATCCGGAAGATTTTTAATGATTTCAGAGCCTTCAATTTGAAGTTCATTAAATCCTCTAAACCTTCGGTGTGTTAGGAGCCCGAGGATTCTAATTAGCCATTTCTTTACAAAAAGTATATGCCCAAAGGGGTTTCTTTTAAATAATCCCATTAATCGTTAGTTATTAAGCGGAATGACAAACTTACAAAAATCTAGGGCTTATAAAGTCATTTTTAACAAGTCTTTTAGTTCACTAAGCATCATTGCTGTTGCTCCCCAAACCACATGTCCATTGAGTTTGAAAGCAGGAACTTCTAACTCCAGATTGTAAGAGGTCATTACTGTAGTAGCTATGGCATTAGCATCACTGAGGAAATCAGTGATCTTGACTTCTATAAGATCTTCAACTTCTTCGTCTTGTTTTATAAAATTTGGTGTTTGATGCGTGATTCCCACAAAAGGAGCGACAGTAAAATTACTAGGTGGAATGTACAAAGGTGTCATTGGCTTTAAAACCTCAACTGTATGCATTGGCACACCAACCTCCTCTTCGGTTTCACGCAATGCTGTATATTCCAAATGCGGATCTTGATCTTCGTATTTTCCGCCAGGAAATCCAACCTGAGCAGAATGCACTCCTTTATAAGTTTTACGAAGTATCAGTATCAAATGAGTTTCTATATACCGATCTGGATAGAACAAGGCCATTACACCCGCTTTTTTAGCATACTTCATTTTCTCTCTGTTCTCTTCAATTAGATGCTCGCGAAACGGAGGCGACATTTTAAACTGCGAGGATTCTCCCGGAAGATTTAGATTTTTTATTTTTGATACCGATTTTATAAACGTTTCAAAATTCATTACTCATGAGATTTTTAATGCTTTTTGCATTTTGCTTGCTATTATTCAATTGTGAAGATAAACAATCTCAAAAGAAAACGACTACTCAAACCGTAGATTCTACAACAGTAAAACAACAAACTATAAAAGACACTTCTGAGACGATTTCCGAAGAAAAAGACAGTCTATTTCTCTTGACCAAAGACAATGCTATGGAGTTCTTTTTGGAGTATGATAAAAAGCATAAAGAAAATAAAGTTCGCATTGTCACCGATTTTGGTAATATTGATATTTTATTATTCAACGAGACCAAATTTCACCGCTCTAATTTTATCTACCTTGCTAAGAAAGGGTATTTTGATAATACACAATTCTATCGCGTTATTGAAAATTATATCATTCAAGGTGGTAGTACAGATGATCGTGATGTGATGCGTAAACGACGATATATTGGCAAATATCTATTACCAACTGATACAAAACGAGGGTTTCGTCACGACAGAGGTGTGATCTCCATGCCAAGTAGCGATATTGATAATCCGTATAAACTGGCCTCTCCTTATGAGTTCTTTATTACCTTAAGAGATGTCTATCAGTTGGATGGCGATTATACCATCTTCGGAAAAGTGATTCGCGGATTAGATGTTGCCGACAAGATAGCCAATGTAGAAACTGATAATGCCGATTGGCCGCTTCAGAATGTCTACATCAAACGTGTAGAAATTTTAGACTGATTTATCTTTTTCCGAAGTATAGATTTTTAAGATTCTCAACTTAAAATTCCTCATTTTTAAGTACCTTCAAGGTCATAAAATCAAAACTAATTATCTAATGATTTCAAAATCCCTAAAAGCTACAATACTATGTAGCATTGTTCTCTTTGCAAGCTGTAAAGACAACACAAAATCTAAAGACGATATGGCTACTAGCTACAATAATGTATTATTACAAGAATGGACTGGCCCTTACCAAGGTGTGCCTGCCTTTGATAAAATGAATTACAAAGATATCAAAGAGGCTATGGAAACCGGAATGGAATTAAGCCTTAAAGATATTGATGCCATAGCAAATAACACCGAAGATCCAACTTTTGAGAATACCATAATTGCTCTTGAAGCATCTGGAGACAAATTAAACGATGTGTTTACATACTACGGCATTTTAAGTAGTAATATGTCGTCTCCAGAATTTAGAGAAATCCAAGCTGAACTAGCACCTAAACTATCTGAATACAACTCTAAGATCTCACAAAACGAAGCCTTATTTAAACGTATCAAAACGGTTTATGATACTTCTCAACAAACACCTTTGGAAGCTGATCAGCAACGTGTTGTTGACCTCACTTACAAACAATTCGAAATGAATGGTGCTAATCTCGATGCCGAAAAGAAAAAACGCTATGCTGAGATCAATAAAGAATTATCGTCATTATACACCAAGTTTTCAAACAATGTGCTTCATGATGAAGAAAACTATGTAACCTATTTGAATAAAAATCAATTGGGTGGTTTATCAGAATCGTTTATCAATTCGGCAGCTAAGATTGCAACCGATAAAGGTCAGGATGGTAAATATGCCATTACAAATACACGATCTTCGATGGATCCATTCTTGACCTACTCTACTGAACGTAATTTAAGAAAAATAGTATGGACCAACTATTATGCTCGAGGCGATAATGGTGATGAGTATGATAACAATAAGATTATTGCCGATATTTTAAAACTACGTAAAGAGCGTGTAGGATTATTGGGTTATGACAACTATGCTGAGTGGCGCTTACAAGACCGCATGGCGAAAACACCTCAAAATGCTATGGACCTCATGGAAGCGGTTTGGCCTGCAGCCATTGCACGCGTAGATGAAGAGGTTGCCGATATGCAAGCTATAGCAGATGCTAATGGTGATAACATTAAAATTGAACCATGGGATTATCGTTACTACGCTGAAAAAGTGCGACAAAAGAAGTATGATCTCGATAGTGATGAAGTAAAGCAGCACCTGCAATTGGATAAATTAACCGAAGCCTTGTTTTACACAGCTGGTCGCTTGTTCAATTATAAATTCACACCTATTGAGAAGGGAAAAGTTCCTGTGTTTCATGAGGATGTTAATGTTTGGGAAGTTACTGATAAAGATTCAGGAAAACATATTGGCTTATGGTATCTGGATCCCTTTGCCAGAGAAGGAAAACGTTCAGGAGCTTGGGCTACCACATACAGAAGCTATACGTCCTTTCAAGGTGAAACAAATGTGTTAGCTTCCAACAACTCAAATTTTGTAAAGCCTGCTCCAGGTGAAGCTGTTTTGGTATCTTGGGATGATGCTGAAACATTTTTCCATGAGTTTGGACATGCGTTACACTTCTTTTCAAGTAATGTGCGATATCCAACATTAAATGGTGGCGTGAGAGACTACACAGAATTTCAGTCGCAATTACTAGAACGATGGTTATCTACAGACGAAGTGATTAATCAATTTCTGGTACATCATAAAACAGGAGAGCCAATTCCAGCAGCTTTAGTGGAGAAAATCAAAAAAGCCTCTACCTTTAATCAAGGTTTTGGAACTACAGAATATTTAGCCTCAGCACTCATTGATATGAAATTACACTTAGCTGATCCAACTGATATTGATATTGACACCTTTGAACGTGAAACTCTTGCTGAGTTAAACATGCCTGATGAATTACCAATGCGTCATAGAACACCACATTTCGGACATGTATTCTCTGGTGAGGGCTATGCTACAGCCTATTATGGGTATATGTGGGCTGATGTGTTAACGAGTGATGCTTCGGAAGCGTTTAGAGAAGCACCAGGCGGATTTTACGATGCCGACTTAGCTGACAAGCTAGTGAAGTATTTATTTGCACCTCGTAACTCTATGGATCCTGCAGAAGCATATCGTTTATTTAGGGGACGTGATGCTAAGATTGAAGCTTTAATGCGAGATCGCGGCTTTCCTGTCCCTCAGAGTTAAACCATAGTTAAACATAAAATTACTCACTTATCTTTAATGGCTATGAGGTAAGTGAGTTTTTTTTTAAGAATTATAGTGAAATATTAAATACTTTCACCTCGTTAAGTGAACGGGATAAGATGTATATTTATACTTACATAATTAGTTGTGTACAATATGAAACAAACTCTAGTCGTGATTCTGTTATCTCTATTTCTGAACTCTTGTAATTTCGGGAAGAAAGGAATCGATGTTTTAATTGAAAATAAAACTAAATATACCTTATATAATATTTCTGTTTCTGCAAGTCCAGTCGCAACAGTGAAATTTGACAGTATAATTCCAAATCAAATTATTACAAAATATTTGGATATGAATGAAATACCAAGAGCAGACGGATCTTATAATATTAATTTTACTTATCCTGATGGGGATGCAATGAATGAATCTTTCGGTTACTACTCTAACGGATGGCCAAATAATTATTTGATATGCTGTTCAATAAGTGAAATGTCTACTTATACTAGATTTGATAATTACTGCGAATAATAAATAAAGTACACAAATACGTTGAATGTAATGCGAACAAAACGTTTATGATTGATAAAAAGATCTACAGATACTCTAACGTTGAATTACTTGATGTTATAAAAAACGGAACTGATAAATCTGTAATCAAAAAAGCGGAATCGGAATTCAAATCGCGGAATCTCACCCTTGAACAAAAAGCTAAAATTGAATCTGATTACCTGAAGTACAAAGAATTTCAAAAAGAACGAAAAAACAAACCATTAACTCGAGAAGAATGGCTTACCTTCTTTATTTTACCTTTTTTTACGCCTAAACCAACTGGGAGAAATGACCATTACTCAGAATCTGAAATGGAACGATTTGAAAAATATGGATTTACAGAAAAAGCTCGACAAGCAAATCAAGTGAAATTATTCGGAATAATTTTTTGGTTTGTAATAATAGTTTGTCTGATTTTAATATTTAATTAATAGAATTAAATTGTACAACATACTACAACGTGTATAATCAATGCTTAGCTCCTGCTTCATTTAAAATTTATATATTTAAAAAACCGATTTGCCTCGACTGAAAATCCAACGGGTTCTCAATCGCACAAATCATATACAAACACGTTGGCTGTAATGTCCAAATTTGAACCCTGAAGAATAATGATATTTATAACATCTAGAAAATCACTTATTGTTACTTGCCTTTTATTGATTTTCCAAACTGTATCACTTGCACAAAAATTAGATCCTAAAGGACGGAATAGTTTTAAACCAGACCATATCATTAATTCTGACATTACAAATAAGAGCTATTTAATTCATATGTCTTTTCCAAAGAATTATTCTGTTCAGGACAGCATAACTTATCCTGTACTTTATGTTTTGGATGGAAAAAGCACATTTGGATATTTCGAATCATCTTACATTGATTCTGAAAAAATCGAGGATGTAATTCTCGTTGGAATTAGTCATAAGGTCAATGGAATGGAATCCAAAATTAACAGATTTAATGACTACACACCATATCGAGATACAATAACTGAAAGAAGATTTGAAAGGAAATTTGGTGTGAAAAAAGGAACTATCAAAACTGGTGGAGCTGATAAATTTTTAGAATGCTTAAAAAAAGAAATTGTGCCATTTATTGACAAGTACTATAAAACAAATTCTGATAGAGGAATTTCTGGACATTCTCTTGGTGGATTATTTACATCATATTGTTTTTTAAATTCAGACAATTACTTTACTCGATTTGGAATAAATAGTCCTTCTTTCCAGCTTAACGAAGACATATTTTTAAAGCCTGCGATTATTAAGTTTACTGATAATCAAAATTGGGATATTAAACCAACTAAAGTATTCATTTCTACTGGAGAAAATGAAAGTCCAATGATGGTGTCTAATATGATTAAGTTTAGTTTATATCTTAAAAAAAATAACTATGAACATATTGATTTGAATTGGCGTATATATAGAAACGAAAACCATACGTCAGTAATTCCGTTTAGTTTAAATGGTACTCTGAAAACATTATATGAAAAAAAATAAAAGTCAGCATATAACAACGTATACACTACTTTAGTTAGTTAAGGCAATAAAAAAAATATCGAATGAAAATAACACTTAAATTCTCAATAATCGGACTTATACTAAGCGCGTTGGTTTGTTGTCAGAAAGCTGAGAAAAACTACCACCAAAATATAGAAAAACATACCGACGACATTTTTGACAGCTTAGTGAATATTAAGCGAGATCTGCATATGTATCCTGAATTATCAGGAGAAGAAAAGCGAACCTCTAAAATTGTTGCAGAATATTTGAAAGGTTTAGGATTGGAGGTCATTACAAACATATCTGGCAATACGGTAATTGGCATTTTAAAAGGTTCCAAGGAAGGAAAGAAAATAGCATGGCGAGCAGATATGGATGCCATTAAAATAGAAACCCACGATACTCTTGATTATCATTCTCAAAACAAAGGAATTGCCCATATGTGCGGACATGATGTCCATACAACTATTGGATTGGGTATTGCTAACGTTTTATCAAAACAAAAGGAAAATCTTCAAGGCACTATATACTTTATTTTCCAACCATCTGAAGAAACATTTACAGGCGCAAAAGATTTAATTGATAATGGCCTTTTTGATTTAATTGAACCTGATGAAATTTACGCGCTTCATATTGGTCCAGCTGAAAAAGGCACTATCAATACAAAGGCAAAAGAACTATTTGCCTATCAAAAAAGTATTCAAATTAAATTTGAACCCGATACCAATGAAGAAGACATTACAATGTTTCTAACAAAGGTAATGCAAGGGTTTGTAAGGAATACGCCAAACAGTGAACCATGGTCTCTTGACTATTTATCTGATCCAAAAATAGGATTGGAAAATAAAGAATCTATTTATAAAGACTACTTTATTCTACAATACTCCGGAATTGATAAAAGAGAGGATTATGTTTCATTCAACGCTCATTTTCTTGAAACCAATAAAGAAAACACCGATAGTATTCCACAACAAATCAAAAGTAAAATTCTAAACTCAGAATTTAAAAACTCATTGATTTCAGTAGCATATACTTCTGGTAACCCAACAGTTTATAATGATCCTGAATTGACAACAATTGGATTGCAAACAATTGACAGTTTATACAATACAGATCTAATCAAACCAATTTATGGGCAAATACCTTACTTTAATGAGGACTTTATTTATTATCAACAACACGTTCCGGGTGTGATATTTCTTTTGGGTGGCTCAAATACGGAAAAAGGCATTATTTCAATGGCTCATACACCTGATTTCGCTGTAGATGATGATACCATAAAATATGGTGTGAAGTATTTTTCATCTCTAATTTTAGAAAGAACAAACAGTAAATAGCTCATTGTTCTGAAACCCTTATTTGGAATTTCTATTGCTAACGACCAATTGTTTCCATTTTGTTTTATTAACTTTAATAATTCAACCTGCTTTTCGATTGACTTACACAGCCAAAAACATATATGATTAAAGGACTCTACGAAACTCATCTATTTGTTGAGGATCTCGATCGTTCGATTGAGTTCTACACAAAAACACTCGGATTAAAACTATGTCGCTATGGCGCTGAACGAAGAACAGCCTTTTTCTGGATTGGAAAAGATAAGCAGTTTATGTTAGGGCTTTGGGAAAAACCAAAAAATCAGATAGATATTCGGCATTTTGCCTTTGAATGTGAGCCAGAATGGATCTTAAATGAGTCTGTTAATTTTTTAAAATCCCGTAATCTAAATTTTTGGAATTTTCTAAACGATGATACAGAGCAACCAATGGTATTTTGTTGGATGCCAGCTATCTCTATATATTTCAGTGATCCAGATGGACACGATCTCGAATTTATTGGGATTCTGCCTGGAAAACCTAAATCTGATGAAGAAAAGCGAGTTGTTACCTACGAAGAATGGCTTAAAATAAAAGATGATTAAAACAGCATACAACGACTCTAACTACAAGTTATAAAATAGAAACATGAGGATATTTAATATGATAGTTTTGATGTTATCATTTAGTTTTTGTTTCTCTCAACAAATGACTAAATCTGAATTCAAAAAAATTATAAATAATTCAATAAAGGAGAAAAGAAAAGGAGAAAGAAGAGGTTCATCCACAAGTCACTACAATATACTTTCAAACAACAAAGACAGTATTTTTTTTAAAACAAAGAAAGTTGAAATTTTCACAAGTCAAGCTGCAGCAAGACAAAAAGGACTATGTAGAACTATTGAATTAGAATTTTTAAAAAATAGGCAAATTATATTCTATGACAGTCAAAGTTGTAATGAGCCTTCTAGTGGTCTGATTCCAACTAGAAAAAATCTATATAAATATAAAATTAAGCAAATCAATAAACAATTATATATCTATTTTAAAAATAGTTTTAACGAAATGAAATTCAAGGTTGTTTCTGCCTCAAGAAAATTACTAAATGGAAAAAATTATTATGAAATTGAAATGGAAAGAATTAAATAAAACAAGTTATAAAATGTATTGCTTCTTTTCTAACCTTTCGGAATAGTTCCTACATTTTCAATGCCTTTTAATTTATTAATTTAGATTCTGATTAATCAGCTTTCTTGTTATCAGACACCACATAAAATAAGAATACACTAATTAAAATAGAGCAGAAAAAATAATGACAATAACACACAAGTAATAAATTGATTCTAAAACACAATTAAATCATATGTCAGCACTAGGTGAATTATTTATCTGGATTATATATGCCCTACTCTGTATTCCTACACTAGCCATCATTTTAATATTGATTGCAGATAGAAAGAGACACAAAAGTAAACGATTGATTTATCTCCTAATATCACTGCTACCAGTATCATTATTTGCTTACCATCAACATAGTGAGCATCGTCAACAAGAACTCAAATATGTTGGTGTATATTATCTCACTACTTACCCAAGTTGCAACTCTTGTACACTTCATTTAAACAAAGACAATACCTATGAAGTACATCGCGATTCTACTAAAATTGAACACGGAAATTGGTCCTATCGCAGTGGTAGTGATTATTGGATTGTAGATATCGGTGAATCTGGGCAATTGGGAAGTGGGAACTATACCTATATAACTTCTGAAAATGGACACTAAATCTAAAATTATATGAAAAATATCTATATCCTTCTTTTAACATTAATCTGCTTACCAGTTTCTTCACAATCTAAAAACAATGATTTAGACCTCATCAAAATATGTATTCAAAATTATTTTGATGGCTATATTGAACGTGACATAGTCAAACTCAACAATGCCTTTGATACTGAAAACGGCACAATGAAAGTCCCAGTGAATATCAATGGAAAAATTACGGCTTATGAAAATAAGTATTTTAAAGACCTAATGCCGCAATGGGGAAGTCGAGATAAATTACCTGAAGCTGTTTTAAACAATTGCGCGCTCCACATTCTTAATATAGATATCGATAATAGTAAAATAGCAACTGCTAAGATCAGCATGAAAGTTGATGACATCACATATATTGACATTCTATCGCTTCAGAAAATAAATGACAACTGGAAGATCACTAATAAAATGTACTATGTATCAACTAATTAAAAAATTAGTATTGATTTTTGTAGTTAATAGTTTGAATTTATGATTACTCGAAATAATTCATAATTGTAGTTAGAACTCCTCAGCACCATACAAACTAGGCAAGCTGATTTTGAATCGTACAGCAAGTAATCTTACGATGATCACTATCAATCCAGCAATGACGAAAATAAAATTGGTATCAGCTACAAATTCACGTAATAAGAAATATGAAAAACCACCTAAAATACAAGGTGTAGCATAAATTTCCTTTCTAAAGATTACTGGTATCTCATTACATAAAATATCTCTGATCACACCACCAAAACAAGCTGTCATGGTACCCAAAGCTATACAAATAATAGGATGTAATCCTGCTACAATACCAGTTTCAATACCAACCACTGTGTAGAGTCCGATACCAATAGTATCAAACAAAAAAAGAGAGCGACGTAAATAGTTTATTTGTTTCCGAAGTAAAACCGCAAAGAATGCAGCTCCTAAAATAACATACACATAAGTCATGTTGGTCATCCAAGACACTGGGTGAATTCCAACCATTACATCTCTTAGAGTTCCACCTCCAACTGCTGTTACAAATGCAATGATTACTACACCAAAAGCATCCATTCGCTTATCCAGAGCAACTAACACACCTGAAATAGCAAAAGCTATGGTTCCTAAAATATCTACAACTTGAAAAAACATGGTTTACTTGAATAATTCGAGGCAAAAATACTTTGCAATTTTGGGATTTCTTTAAATATGAAGAAAAATTTGGCTTTCGTGATCCCGAAACCAATTTGGGATAAGCGATTCACACAAGTTTTGAAAAACAAAACTTGGTTCTTTACTAATATTGAGATCCCGAAACCAATTCGGGATAAGCGATTCACACAAGTTTTGAAAACAAAACTTGGTTCTCTGCTTACATCCCTTGGGTATAGTAATTATAATCTTTTAGAATCTTATCGATAAATTCAATATCGGTGTCATTGAAATCTTTAATCTCAATCACTTCAATAATCTTCTTTCTCAACTTAGTCAATGTTGCATAATCCTTAGAAGCTTTTGCTCTAACAAAAGTCTCTTTTATAATACGAGCATCATTATCTGACAACCTAATTACATTAGGATATTTGGGCACATAACTATCGTCTAATTCTTCTAGAATGGTATGACTTATATTAACGTTATTTTTTAATGTAATCACAGATGTTCCAGCTGTCATATCACCCAATCGCTGACTCTTTTTACTGGTAACAATAGTGACTAATGCTACTAGACCGGTTAACATATTAAGGTCTATAATTCTAAAAAACCAACGAATAAGATAATCAGCTAAAGAGGCCTGATAGCCATCAATTTTAACCACTTTAATCTTCATAATACGCTTTCCTATGGTTTGACCATCAAGAAAAGTTTCAAAAATGAGCGAGTAAAATATAACTGGTAAATAAAACAAAAGAAATATAGCAATTTGCGACCATTGATCCATATCATCGATAAGGTCATATATATCAAATAAATTAAACATAATTTGATAAGCTACTACGATGTAAGCGATTTTAATAATCCAATCTATAATAAAAGCCAATATACGCTCACCTACACTTGCTGCAATGAAATTTATATTAACGTTTTGTGTCGTATTTATTTGTAACTCTACCATTAATTGCTTTAATTTGAATGCGTATGAGAGAAGTTGCTTTTATTAAACAAAATAAAGAAAAATGGCTCAATTTCGAAAAGGCTATTTTTGGAAAAACCCTAAAAAATCCTGATGAATTAGCATCTCTTTATATACAATTAGTAAATGACCTGTCTTACGCTCAAACTTACTATCCCAAAAGTAAAACAATTCTTTATTTAAACAACCTGGCAGCCAAAGCTTTTCAAAAAATTTATAAAACGAAGCGGGAAGACACCAATAGGTTTGTGCATTTCTGGAAGGTTGAAGTTCCTCTTATCGTCTATGAATACAGGCGTTATGTGTATTATGCTTTTGCCATATTTTTAAGCTTTGTGGCTATTGGAGCCTTGTCTGCTGCTCATGATGATTCGTTTGTGAGACTTATTTTAGGTGATAGCTATGTCAATATGAGCTTAGAAAACATCAAAGATGGTGATCCTGTTGCTGTTTATAAAAGCGGTAGTAATTGGGGCAGTTTTATTGGCATTACTCTCAATAACCTTTATGTAGGAATTTGTTCTTTCATTTTTGGTGTTATTGGTGGTTTAGGAACAGCTTACTATATGTTAGTTAACGGGATCATGGTTGGCGCATTTCAGTATTTCTTCTATCAGGAAGGTGTGCTCTGGGAAAGCGTTAGAGGTATTTGGATTCATGGGTCTATGGAAATATTTGCTATTGTCATAGAAGGCGCAGCAGGATTAATTCTTGGAGCCAGTATCTTATTTCCAAAAACTTATTCCAGAATGATCTCTTTTAAAATGGGAGTGAAAAATGGTGTGAAAATTTTAATTAGCACTTTTCCATTTACCATTGCTGCAGGATTTTTAGAAGGTTATGTTACACGATATTCTAACACCATGCCCAATTGGTTATCGGTTGGTATTATACTATTTACATTGAGTTTGATCTCTTATTACTATTTGATCTATCCATTTATACTCAACAAAAAAATTAAAAAAACATATGCAACTATATAAATCTAGAGGTTTTGGAGAATTCTTTCAGGATACTTTTGCCTTTCTAAGAGAAAACGGAAAACATTTTTTTAAACATTTTTTTATTGTCAATGGTATTTTCCTGTTGATCTTAATGGTAATGACCTACTTCTTTAGTAAATTCTATACCGATGTTGTTTTTGGAAGCCTCGTCTATGGCAATCAAAATGCATTTGATCAATATTTGAACCAGAACTCAGGAATTTTTATTTTACTGTTATTTCTCTTTATTCTAGTTGCACTAGTTGCTGCTGTCATTTCCTATTCATTTGTACCTATATACTTAAAACTATATACTGAACGCAATGGCAAAGAATTTACAGCTACAGATATCATCAACGTTTACAAAGCCAATATTGGCAAGATCATTATATTTTTAGTTTGCGGTATCCTTATTGGTATCCCATTGATGGTATTTGTAGGGCTCCTAACATTTATACTCACCATTACTATAATTGGTCTTTTAATGCTTCCTCTTGTTGCTGGAGGCGTTAGCTTGTATTATCAGGGAACACTCATGGAATACCTCAATAACAAGAAAGGAATCTGGGAAAGTTTTGGTTACTCATGGAAACTCATGAGCTCAAAGTTTTGGGCTGCTATTGGATGTGTTGGAATCTTTTTTCTAATGAGTTATGTGGCACAATATATTGTAGCTATTATTCCTTACTTCTTCGGAATGGTTAACATCCTTACAGAGGTTCAGCCAGGTGTTAATTCAGATCCGCAAGACTTAGGCAAATCTATGATGGTCATGATGATTGTTGTTTTTATGCTCTCTTTTTTGGTAAGCAGCTTATTAGGTGTGATAGTACAGCTTAATCAAGGTGTGATTTACTACAGCTTGAAAGAAGATAACGAAAACATTAATACTAAAAGTGATATTGATCTCATAGGAACTGGTGCGTAATTATATCCATTTACATATCATCTTGTTGTTCTTCGGAATATCGCTTAACTCCAATGCAGCTGGCTTAGAGAAGATCATCCATTTTCAAACTCCAGATCAGGAAGTCATTGTGGATACAGAATCTATGGAGAAACGCGAATACAATGATCTTAAGGATAAATACAATGGTAACGATTTCATTTATGAGCGCTCCACAGAAAATTCAGGTTGGTGGACACGTTTTAAGCAATGGTTAACAGATTTTTTTAAAGACCTGTTCAATATTAATACAGATGCTAGAGCTGCTGATATTACAGACATAATACTAAAAGTATTCTATGTCGTCATTTTTCTCCTTGTCGTGTTCTTTATTGTAAAAGCCATTATCAACAAAGAAGGAAATTGGGTATTTGGAAAATCGTCAGATAAAAGCATTATTCCTGTTACCGACATAGAAAATAATATTTACGAAGCCGATTTTAAATCGCTCATTCAAAATGCTGAAAAAGAAAACAATTACAGATTAGCCATACGATATTACTATCTGTGGTTGCTGAAGACGCTTTCCGAAGCAGAAATAATAGATTACGATGTAGAAAAAACCAATAGCGATTATTACATCGAAATTGAAAAAGAGGAGATGAAAAAAGATTTTTCGTATACCTCATACCTCTACAACTATATATGGTATGGCGAATTTGATATTGATGACAATCAATTCAATAAAGCCAAAGATGCGTTTACTCAATTTTTAAGATCACTTTGGACATGAGTAAAACACTAAAAATATACATCGGGATTTTGATATTGCTTTTTGCAGGTATTTTTGCTATTGAGTTATCGACACCAGAACCTATCAATTGGCAAAAAACCTACAATGAAACTCAAAAGATTCCATACGGTACTTTTATCTTCTATGAAGAGTTGAATGATCTATTTCCAGAGAGTAAAGTTCAGGATATTAAAATGACCCCTTACGAATTTTTTGATGATTATTACAGTTGGGAAGACTCCAGTTACTTAACCACTGGAACTTACATGCTTATTGATGATTATTCTGATCTGGACAATACTTCAGCGCAAGAATTATTAGACTTTGCATCACATGGAAATGATATTTTTATTTCTAGTAATTACTTTCCAAACCGCTTATTAGATTCGCTTGGTTTTGATACACGTAACGATTACAGCTTTGAAGGCAAGGCACAATTTACATTTACAAATCCTACATTTAGAAACGATTCAATTACCATAGAAAAAGGCCTAAGTAATATTTATTTTTCTGAAATAGACACCCTTAACACAACGGTTCTTGGTCATCAGAAATTTGCTGATTCTACATATACTAACTTTATTAAAACCTCATGGGGAGATGGGAATTTCTTCATTCATTTACAACCTATAGTATTTACAAATTATCATTTACTTAAAAATTCTAACCAAAAGTATGCCTCCAGTATAATGTCTTATCTTGGAGATGATACCATATATTTTGATTCTAGAAATAAGGTTGGTAAAAATCTTGGAAATTCACCATTACGCTTTATTAATAGCCAACCTCCTTTGCGTTGGGCATGGTATTTAGCTCTTATTTCCATTGTCTTGTTTATGATTTTCAATGCCAAACGAAAGCAACGCGTAGTTAAAGTAATTACACCTTTAAAAAATACTACTGTAGATTTTACTAAGACCATTGGTAATTTATACTATGAAACCAAAGATCATGACAATTTAATAGAAAAGAAGATTACTTATTTCTTAGAATATATACGTAGAGTATATTATTTAGATACTCAGCTATTGGATGATAAGTTTGTTAAAAACCTATCGTTAAAGTCTGGAAAAGATGAAGACGATATAAAAAAATTAATTAATCAGATTGTATATTTAAAAGCTAAAACAGCATGTAATGAAAATGACCTGCTCAGACTAAATAAAGCTATTGAAGATTTTTATACCACATAAATTATGGAACATTTAGACGACAACCAAAACGAAGATTTAACACCAAAGAACGAACAATTTGATGAGTCGTTATTAGGAGATCCTAGTGCATTAGAGCCTACTGAAACACCGCAAAGTCCTGAAACGACTGATAGTGACATCAGTTTTAAAAATCGTATTGATTTAACTGAACTTCAAGAAGGTATCGCCCTAATCAAAAACGAAATAGGAAAAGTCATCGTTGGTCAAAAAGGAATGATTGATATGCTTATTGCTTCAATCTTAGCTAACGGACACTCATTAATTGAAGGTGTTCCTGGTGTGGCAAAAACCATCTCTGCAAAATTATTAGCCAAATCTTTAGATATTGGGTTTAGCAGAATTCAATTTACTCCAGATCTCATGCCTAGTGATATTTTGGGTACATCGGTCTTCAACATGAAAAACTCAGAGTTTGAGTTTAAAGAAGGTCCTATTTTCTCTAATATGATTCTTATTGATGAAATCAACAGAGCTCCAGCAAAAACACAGGCCGCTTTGTTTGAGGTTATGGAAGAACGACAAATTACTATCGACGGACAAAAATTTAAAATGGATTTGCCGTTTATTGTTCTGGCAACACAAAACCCTGTAGAGCAAGAAGGTACGTATCGTCTACCAGAAGCTCAGTTAGACCGTTTCCTGTTTAAAATTGATATTGATTATCCTAATGTTGATGAAGAAGTGGAAATTTTAGTTAGAGAACAAAATTTACAAGGCAATATTAAAACAGATCAGGTTACAGCACACTTAAGTAAAGAACAGATTAATACATTCCAAAAGCTGGTAGATCAGGTCATTATAGAATCACATCTTATCAAATATATTGCAGATATGATTGTCAATACTAGAAACAATCCGTTTTTGTATCTAGGAGCCTCTCCAAGAGCATCCATTGCCATTTTAAAAGCCAGTAAAGCATTTGCGGCTATGAGTGGAAGAGATTTCGTGACTCCAGAAGATATCAAGAGAGCTGCAATACCAGTATTACAACATCGTGTTATTGTAACACCAGAGCGTGAAATGGAAGGCGTAACCACCAAACAAATTATTAAACAAATTATTGAAGCTGTAGAAATCCCAAGATAATCAAGACCTTTGAAACGTATTAAACCTTTTTATTTACAAAACAGATTTTTCTATGCTTGCATAGCCATTATGGTGTTGTTTGTTGTGAGCTTTATTTTTCCAAGAGGTTTTGCCGTTGTCAAACTATTACTCCTACTTCTGGTCACACTTACCGTATTAGATACCATTATACTTTTTGCAGCTAAAAATGGTGTTAAGGGTAATAGATACCTGCCAGAAAAATTTTCAAATGGTGATCAGAATTCTGTCAATTTGGTGATTAATAATTATTACACATTTCCCGTTTACATCAAGATCATCGACGAAATTCCAGAGCAATTTCAAGTCCGTGATTTTAGTATCACCAGAAAATTAGAGGCATCAAGTACTTCAGAAATTGAATACAAATTAAGACCAGTAGAACGTGGTGAATATCACTTTGGAAAATTAAATATCTATGTCACTTCAGTTTTCGGTTTGGTAGCTAGACGCTTTTCATACGATGATAAAGCTATGGTACCTACTTACCCTAGTTTTATTCAACTTCGGAAATATGATCTCATTGCTATTAGTAACAATCTACATCAATACGGCATAAAAAAAATACGTAAGATTGGGCATACTATGGAGTTTGAGCAAATCAAAGATTACGTATTAGGTGATGACCTGCGAACTATAAACTGGAAAGCCACAGCCAAACGAAATCAGTTGATGGTCAACCAATTTCAGGACGAAAAATCACAACCAGTCTACTCTATTATTGATAAAGGTCGTGTGATGAAAATGCCATTTGACGGCCTCACATTATTGGATTATGCCATCAATGCGGCTTTAGTCATTTCAAACGTAGCACTTAAAAAACAAGACAAAGCAGGTATATTGGCATTTTCTAAAAAATTAGAAAACATAGTCGTTGCCGAACGACGTACCTCGCAAATGAATCTCATTTTGGAGACACTTTACAATGTAAGCACAGATTTCTTCGAAACAGATTACAGCAGGCTTTATGCAGATGTCAAACGAAATATCACACACCGAAGTTTGATGCTATTGTATACTAATTTTGAGACACTAGACAGTTTACACAGACAACTACCTTATTTAAAAGGTATTGCTAAAAACCACTTACTGGTAGTTATTTTCTTCAAGAATACAGAACTCAACACCATAATTACCGAAAAAGCCGAAACTGTTCAGCAGGCTTACGACAAAGTTATTGCCGAAAAATTTGCTTTTGAAAAACGATTGATCGTCAATGAGCTTCAAAAATACGGGATTCAATCTATTCTAACCTCTCCTGAAGATCTAACCATTGATACTATTAATAAATATCTCGAGATCAAGGCACGAGGACTCTTATAAAACCTCTGATAACATAACATGTCGTATTCAATTTGTTTTATTAAATTAGTTAAATCAAAACATGAAACTACTGCTTACAATACTTATAATTATTTGATATATGGATATCACTAAATTAAACCTAAAAATAGATAAGAATTCTAAACTCAACGATCTCTATCTGCAGTTTCAAAAACTTTTGAGTGAACTTCGGAAAAAAGAACTTTCAGATACTTTAGTCTCATCCATAAACAAAGATATAGAAGCGCTTCAATTAACCACTACTTCTGAAAACACACTGAAAAAGCAGATAAAAACACTACAAACCAGAGTGATAAAAAACGTTGAAAAAGCATCTAAAATTGTACCTAAAAATTATTATCGAAACCAATGGTTAGCATTAGGAATGGCTGTATTTGGAATACCAATAGGAGTGGTATTTGGATTAAGTATGGGTAATATGGCTTTTTTAGGAATTGGCCTTCCTATCGGTATGGCAATAGGTACTGCTATTGGTGCTAGTATGGATAAAAAAGCATTAAATGAAGGACGGCAACTTGATATTGATATCAAATTCTAAGTTTAATTTGATTATAACAAAACATCTTTTTTACAATTCAGTCATAAAAACTGACAATTCGGTTAGTCTCTTTATGTAAAGTTTTCAGTTCGTTAGATATTTGAACTATCAATAACAAACGAACCATTAATCATTAATCAATACTATTATGAAAACTTTATTCTTAACAATCGCATTAACACTTGTATCTACTTTAGGATTTGCTCAAGACAACAAAGGACAAACCATTACAGTCACTGTAGAAAACTTTTTAAGTAACGACGGAAAAGCAGTCATCTCTTTACATACCTCTGACACCTTTATGAAAGGTGCTGGAGTACAAAACTTAGAAGGTAAAATAATAGATGGAAAAGCGACTTTTACTTTTGAAAATGTTGCCTCTGGAGATTATGCCATCATGGTACTTCATGATAAAAACGAAAACAACAGAATGGATTTTGAGGAAAACGGTATGCCAAAAGAAAGCTATGGAACATCAAACAATGTGAGAAGTTTTGGTCCTCCAGTATACAGTGATTCAAAATTTGAAGTTAAAGACGAAGATCTAAAATTAACGATAAGACTTTAATACCTTAACTCATCAATCAAAACGTTAGTCAATCTCTAAAAGAACCTTTAATCAGAAGGTTCTTTTTTTTGCTACCAGTACAACCTAAACATGACATTAGGTGTAAAACCAATTGAGAATTTATCTATGACTTCAATCTCACTGTTAAAATCATTATTGCCTAAATACTCTCTACTGATCAAATTGGTCTTATTGTAGATATTTCGGATTGAGAAACCAACCTTAGCTCTTAACTTACTATCTCGTGAAAATTTAAATCTATAAGTTGACGAGAAATCAAGTCTGTGATAATCTGGTAATCGTTTCGTATTTATTCCATTATTAAACTCTAATCCGTCTGTAGCTTCAGTAGCTTCAGTATATGGTTTTCCGGTTTGCCATCGCCATGCCAAAGCCACTTGAAAATCAGATTTTTTATAACCTATTGATGCAGTAATAGCATGGATTACATTAGAACGCGATGTAAAAAAAGCTTCATTATTTAAATTTTTGTAGCGACTTTCAGAATTGTTAAACGCATAACTCACCCAAGAATTAAATCCATTAAAGCGCTTTCTTAAAAACAAATCAATCCCGTAAATTCTTTGTTCACCAATATTGAATTGACTACCATTTGGATTTAAAAATCCAAACGACAAAGCTGTGATGTTATCTAATGTCTTATAATAATTATCAACGTCTAAGGTCCATCCATTTCTTGTGTAAATAAATCCTGCAGACACCTGCTTGCTGTTAATGATAGGAAATTCGTTACCATTAGCCAATCGCCACAGCCTGTTCTCCAAAGAGAGATCACTAATGATAGTTTCATCTATTTCACTAATGATTTGATTTTTTATTTCTCCTGAAATTTGAAGTTTAACGTTTTTGAAAAGCTGTTTGTACATCAGCAATCGTGGCTCAAACCTAACCGCATTCAATTCGTCAAAATAAGTAGCTCTTAATCCGAAGGACAGATCAAATAACTTTGGGTTTTTATAGTCATAGTTTCCATATAAACTGTGTGTTCTAACTACTGTTTTATCTTCATCTAAAATAAACTGAAGATTGGTAGTATTCAAAAACGCATACGCAACATCTTTGACTACATATTGGTAGCCAAGGGTTATTATGTTATTATCATTGATTATTTGCTGTAATTCGGTTGAAATTCCAGAATCGAAAATAATATTACGTTTTTCAAAATCTGAAACTTGCGTGCCATTTTCCGAAGTAATAAAATTATAATTCAGTTTATAGTCTGAAAAATAAGCAGACGTATGTTGTGCTAGCTTAGTATTCCATTGCGTAGACCAACCCAAACCATAACCTGTATTTTTGATCGACATTTGGTCATTAAAGCTTTCGTTAGTATTTGACTGATTAACTGTATAATCAAGAGTATTGTCAATAGCAATCATACTGGCATACAAGCTATTTTTTGCGTTTAGCTTATAATTTAATTTAAGGTTGTAATCTAAAAAGCTAAAATCGTTATCTGGATTATCTCCATTTTGAATTTTAGTACTCTCAAACACTTTATCAGCCAATCTGTCAAAGGTGTAAGATTGATATAAATTGGTATAACTGGATCTCAAAGACGCCTGAACTCCCAATTTATTTTTGATAATAGGAACTTCGACAAACGCATCTGCATTAATGCCATTAAACCCTAACTGCGCTTTCACATCGTTTTCTATAGCTGTATTAGTAGTCATTGATATTACACTCGATGCGCGTTCACCGTAACGTGGATGTGAGCCTTTATTAATAAATGTTACAGCTTTGGTAGCATTGGGATTGAATGGTGAGATCATTCCAAAGAGGTGTCCTTTATGATACATGTTTATACCATCCCAAATGAGACGATTTTGATCCATGTGTCCGCCTCTAACTAAAAAACCAGAGGCTGTTTCATTTGGACTAACAACTCCTGGTAACAATTGAATACTTTCCAGCACATCAGGCTCTGTTAAACCTGGTAAAATCCCCAAGCTTCTGGGATCAATCTTAAAGGAGGCGTCCTTTTGTTTGCTTATCCCTTTGGTAAGGTAACTATTGAGAATTATTTTATCAAGCTCTTGTATATACACCTCATCTCTTGCTTGATTGACAATGATGTAACGATTTACAACAAGCTCAAAACTTAGACCAGTTTTTGCTTCAACAGTTCTTAAAAGTTGAGATAACGACCGCTTTTCTTTTGTTAAGTTGATCGTTGTATTTGCTATGATGGCATCCTGATAAGAAAACCTGACATCATACACATCTTCAATAACTTCAAAAGCGTCCTTTAAAGTGACATTATTAAATTGAATGTAAAATTTAGCCTCTTCTTGCGAAAAGGCTAAAACGGGTAGAATTAGTACAATGCTAATAATCAATTTTTTCACTTTGAGCTCAAATAGATGTTTCGGTTTTCTTTTACAATATATCGTATTTGTAAAGGTTTGAATACAGTTTTTAATGCTGTGTCCAGATCTTTATGTGTAAAACTACCTGTAAAAATTATATGCTGGTCTATAGTATCTGAATTGACTGTGACATTGTATTGCGCCTCTAAAGCAGAAATCACATAATGCAAAGGCACACTTTTAAAACTACTCTCGCCATCTATCCACGTTGGCTTATTCTCAACAACTTCCCATAGCTCGGCCGTATGACCATTTATGCGTCTAAAGGACTTAGAAGGCAATAGTATATGGTCCTCTCCTTTTGAATTGACACTCACTTTTCCTTCAAAACAAACCACCTCAAAAAGCTCGTTGACAGTATTAACATTAAACTGCGTTCCTAAGACGCTTACATTGCCATTTTCAGTAGTAACAGTAAACGTACTACCTTTTTTAACTTTAAAATAGGCTTCACCTATTAGGTTGATAGTTCGCTCAGAAGCCCAGTTATCTTCATCATAGGTTAAGGTAGATTTGGAGTTTAATATCACTTCAGAACCGTCTAACAAAGCAATAGTGCGTTGTTCACCAAAACTAGTTTCGATAGTAATTATATCATCTCCCAAAATAGTGAACAACCCAAAAAACAATACCACAGAAGCCGCAATACCAATAAGCCAGGTTTTTGCATGCAATGGTTTGACCTTGGACTCTTTTTGCGAGATATGCGCTTTGATCTTTTTAAATGAAGCAGCTGTTGGTGTATCTAAAACCTCATGAGCGTCAATCCCTTTTCTAATTTTGAGATAGGCTTTAAAATCAGATTCAGATACCAGAGCTTTTAGCTCATCATCAGAAAGATCTCCTGCTAACCATTGGGCCAAAAATGTATCTTTTTCGTTATGTAAATGTTGCTCTTTCATGACTTTCTTATTAATAGGACAACTACAACCTGTAAAACCCTACTTTAAATTTAAATATTTCCAATATCGCGTCTAATAACTAACAATGCCAAATGCATTCGCTTCTCAACTGCTTTCACTGAAATGTTTAATTGCGAGGCAATATCTTTGTATGTTTTCTTTTCGATACGATTGAGTAGAAATACTTCTTTTTGCTTCTCAGGAAGTGAATTAATAGTGCGCTCCAGCTTATCCATAAACTCGTTCTCCAGCATGATAAATTCTGGCGACTCGTTAGTGGTAGGATTATTAATTCCCTGCTGATGTTTTCTCACTACCTTCTCATGTTTGATCATATTTAAAAAAGTATTTGTAGCTACCGTGTACAGATAACTTCTTACTTTTTCATGGTTGACCTTATTACAATTATCCCAGAGTTTTATAAATGTCTCCTGTAATATGTCTTCGGCTTTATCGATATCCTGAGTTTTAAAAAAAATAAAGCGTCTAAGATCTTTTGAATACTTTTGATATATAGTTTCAAAAGTTTTAGAATGACATACACTATGTTGATCTTTAGACATTGTTTGGTTTGGTTGTGAACGTTTCAAAACTAAATAAAAAAAAATTAGAGAAAAAAGTAGGGTATTTTTTTTGAGGGTTGTCTTAGTTATGATTAATCGACAAAAACATATTTAATCTTAAAAAATTGCTATGATGAAGAATTTCAAACTATTGCTTTTAAGTTTTGCCTTAATAGCTGGTGTTTTAACCTCTTGTACTAATAATGAACCTGTAGTAGAGCAACAAAACATTCAGGAAAGCGAAGCTATCACAACCTCACTTGGTGAATTACAACTTCAATTCAACTCTGAAGGTGATATGATTCCAGATGAAAATCCTGCTGGAAATATTGTTCTAGATTTCTGCTTCGATTTTGTATACCCTTTAAATTTATCTTACAATACTGGAACTACAGTCACTGTAAACAGCCTTGAAGATCTCGTTCTTATAATGATCAATTCTACAGATGAGCTCTATGTGAATGGCATTGAGTTTCCTTTTGATGTAGAGACTTATAATGATGATTCAGATGCTATAGAAGTAGTAACTATTAACAATGAAGACGAATTTATTGATCTTTTAGAAGATTGTGATTTTGACGACTCTGATTGTGAATGTTTTGAAGTATATGACCCTGTTTGTGTTGAAATAACTGCACCAGATGGCCAATCCTTTGTGGTTACCTATCCAAATGCATGTTATGCACAATGTGATGGTTTTACCCAAAATAATTTTATTGAAAACTGTGAGGACGATTATAATGGTCCTGGAGATATTGAATGCTTCGAATTTGTTTTCCCAATAACTATTATTACTGATGATGGTAATACTATTGTTGTGAATTCTCAGGAAGAATTAGATAATGCACTTTACAACGCCTATTACTTCGATTTTGAATATCCTTTCGAGGTCGCACTATTTGATCAGGCTGAAGTAGTAACTATAACTAGTGATGCGGATTTTGAAGCACTTTTAGAGGATTGTTATGATGATTATGATGACGATTGCGATTGTGAAAATCAAGCAGGTCCTGTTGTTTGTGTAGAATACGAAGAAGACGATGGTCAGGTGTTCGTCATTCCTTTTCCAAATGCATGTTATGCAGAATGTGAAGGCTTTACTCAAGAGGACTTTGTTGACTGTGGAGATGTCTCTGAATGTGAAGAATGTTTAGATGAAGCGATAGATCCTGTATGTGTTCAGTATGAAGACAACGGACAACTAATTATAACGGTTTTCCCTAATGCATGTTATGCAGAGTGTGAAGGCTTTACTCAAGAAGATTTTGTAGAGTGTGATGATAATAACAATCCATCAGACTGCTCTGAAGAAGATGTTGAAGGATATTTGGTAGAATGTCAGTTTTGGACTGCTACCATTGATGATATTGAATTCACCTATGTGTTTGGAAGCGATGGTACGATCAATGTAAGCCAAAATAATCAATCAGTTGCCACAGGAACCTGGGAGGTCTTTGCAGAACCTGCTGGTGGTGTGGGTGTTGAAATTAGTACTAACTCAGGTAACCTTAATAGTGTTTGGTTATTCTTTGATTGCGATAATCCAGATGGTCCCGAAGTAGAAAGTGTTGAACCATGGGTATCTAACATTACATCGGGCTGTGAATAAAACCCTATTTAATTGAATTTAATTAATAAAAAACCCTTCAGGATTACTCTTGAAGGGTTTTCTTTGCTCAGTACAGAGAAACTACACACTCTGTCCTAACCACGCTTTCATCATCCAGACTGTTTTTTCCTGTTCAGTAATAAAATCACTCATCATGGCATTGGTACCTTCATCATTTGCTTCGTCGGAAACGTCTAAGATTTGACGCTCGATCTTGAGCAACTCGGTTAATGAACTTACAATGAGTTCAACCGCTTTTTCATCTTCGGAAATGTTCTTCCCTACTGGCACTTTAGCCGCTTTAGTGTAATCTTCAAACGTATGCAATGGTGTTACACCAAGAGTTAAAATACGTTCTGCAATCTCATCAACTTTTAAATTGGCATCTGTGTACAGTTCTTCAAACTTAGTGTGTAAGTCAAAGAATCGCTTTCCTTGAATATTCCAATGGATACCTCTTAAATTTTGATAATATATTTGAAAATTAGCCAATAAATGATTCAAATCACTTGCTATGTCTTTTGTTTTTTTGGAGTCTAAACCGATACTATTTAATGTCATTTGTTATATTGTTTTTGTTTATACAAATTTAATTTATAATTAATAAAATTTATTATAGTTTTTATAGATAGTTTTTATATTTTTATAGTCTAAATGAATAACTATGACAATCACACAATTACATTACGTACTAGCAATAGCCGAACATAAAAATTTTACTAAAGCCGCAGAAAAGTGCTTTGTTACGCAGCCAACCTTGAGTACACAAATTCAGAAATTGGAAGAAGAATTAGACATATTGATTTTTGACAGAAGTAAAAAACCTATAGAATTAACAGATGTTGGACGAAAAATAGTTCAGCAGGCAAAGAATATTGTGAACGAATCAGACCGCATCCAAGATATTGTTGATCAGCAAAAAGGATTTATAGGTGGCGAATTTAAAATTGGTATCATACCTACTATAATGCCAACCTTATTACCGATGTTTCTTAAAACCTTCATTAAAAGATATCCAAAGGTCAAACTAAAGATCGAAGAACATACTACTGAAGAGATTATTGCAAGAATTCAAGATGGTCATCTCGATGCTGCTATTGCAGCAACACCTTTAGAACACGAAGCTATTAAAGAACGTGTATTATACTACGAACCTTTTGTAGGCTATATTCCTGATGATCACAGACTAAAAGACAAAAAGAAAATTGATGTTTCAGATCTGGATATTAATGACATGTTACTGTTAGAAGATGGTCATTGTTTTAGAGATGGCGTGATCAATCTTTGTAAAGCATTTAAAAGTCATGACGATGACCAGTTTCAATTAGAAAGCGGAAGTATAGAAACCTTAGTAAAACTATCTAATGAAGGTTTAGGGATGACTCTACTACCCTATCTAAACACCTTAGACCTTAATGAAAAAATGGTTAATAAATTACACCATTTTAATGAGCCTTCACCAGCCAGAGAGGTTAGTATTATTTATCACAAAAGTGAGCTAAAGATGCAAATTATCGATGCTTTACATAATGTGATCTCAGGGATTATAAGAGGTGCAATCGCCTTTCAAAATGTTGAGATTATTAGTCCGATAGCAAAATAATAGTAGTACAACTTAACATACAGATATAAAAAAAGCGACTCGTAAGTCGCTTTTTTTTTATGGTTTTAATAAGATTAAACATTGATTTAATTCTGGGTTTTGCAAAATTAAAGATTTGATGTAAATCTTAAGCTCTTCAATTTCATAAGGTAATAATCGTTGAAGTGCTTTTTGTAATTCTTTGCAAAACAATGTAGCGTCAAAGCTTACTTTTTTAAGTATAGTTTTAGTATACTCAAACATTGCTCTTGCCATTTTTTAATTGGGTTTAGGGTTTCTAAGTAGATTTGTTATATAAGCGATTATTTTTTAATTACGATTCTAAATTTAGTAAAAAAAATGATTGCTCAGACGATGGGTCTAAATTTTAACAGCCAATAATTTGTTAAATCATTCCAGATCTACCTGTAAAAAACTAATTAAACAATTCTGAAAACCTAGCGTTTCACGATCTTCAAGGTCTCACTTTTTGAGTTAGAAAACACCTTTAAAAAGTAGAGTCCTGCCTTTAATTGACTAAGATCTAATTTATATGTATTGGTGTCAACGTTTGTGCTTAACATAACTCTACCATTTATATCATACATAGTTGTCGACTCTATAACTGTATCACTTTTGATGCTAAGGAAATCTGTTACTGGATTTGGATGCACTCGTGTGTTCAATTTGGTAAATTCGTTTGTGCTTAATTGTTCTTCGGAAACTTCTGTTGTGTAAGTATTAGTAATGATTGGTGCATTAAAATCGAAATAAATTTCAGCTTGATTTGAAAACGTATCACCAAGAACTAAACTTTCCAAAGTTTTGATCTTGTAAAGAACATAGCCATCATTATTAGCATCGTCAAAAGGTAAGTTGATGTTTTCAAAAATGAACTCTACTTCATTTTCGGTATTTATTCGTGTATAATATTCATGGCTTCCATTAAGAGGTGCCAAAGAATTGACATCAAATTTTGTAGCGTCAATTGTATTCTTAATAACAATATTGGTCGCATTAGCTGTCCCTAAGTTTTCAAATCGGATTAAGTAATGTACATACTCACCAACGCGTTCTGGTAAGATGTTTTCGCCTTCCAAACATCTGATATCATTAGGATCAAAAGAGTTGACCACAATTTGTTTTAATCCGAAATCGTTATTATCTGGTGTTTCGTCAATTGCATTGGAGCTTATTAAAACTTCAAAATTCAATTCATGATCAGCATTTAAAGGAAAATTAGTATCGGTAGGTGTATTCAAATTAAAAGTCGCTACTATTTCTCGAGTTTCAAAAGGCACTAAATCTATATAATCCCAGGATAATATATTATTGACATGTCCATTTTCTGAAGGAACAGAAGACAAATACTGCATATAATCACTATCAAAACTAAAATCAAAGTCTAATGTTCCAGACAAGACGGTATTCCCAACATTTCTGTACACTATTTTATATTCTGAATCAAAACCAGGAACTGCATCAGTAATTGGAACAATAAATACTTCTAAATCATTATAAATCCCATTTGGTGTGAGGCAAAAATCTTGATTATATAAACTTCCGTCCGAAGGAAAATTCAAGGTTACAACTGATGGAGAAATCGAATAATAATTAGGGTTGTCGAATAATGGTGTAAAGGTATAAGAGCCTTCATTGACCGAAATATTATAATGCCCTGTGCTATCTGCAGTGTATATTTCCTCAGTTATACCATTACCAATACTAAACTTTAAGCTTGAATACAAATTATCGTTCACATCACAACCATCCAAATTCATATCAAATCTTGTTACTCCCTCTACGATATAATAGTCACCTCCAGGCGTAAAGGAACAATAATTATTCACTAAACAATTATTGATACTATATTGTGTTAAAACGTTTTGAATGTCATCTAGTTGATTGGCATCTGCACAAATAAAACTAAGGTTTACAGAGCCTTCTAATTGCAAATATTCCTCGAGACCATTTTTTAAATTTAAGGTTTCAATTGGTGTACTTATTAGATCCAAATACAAAATACCATTAGGACTTTCTATAACACTACTAACGTCTAAATCTATAACTGGATTACCTTCCAAAGATATCTTTTGACAATACTCCAATGCACTTATATTTAGTTCACTTAGGTTACCTAAAGGAAAATAAAGATAGTCTGCATGAATAAGTGCATCAAGATTGACAGTTCCAAGCGGACCATTACCTCCTTCTAAAATCTGAACACTTTCTAAAGATTCTAAATTTAAATCTATCAAGTTTGTTTCATAAACTTTTATTATATCAGCGTTCACCAGATTACTTAAATCTAATGATTCCATTGGATTATTGTCTAAAAGCAAATCGCCAATAGACGTTAAAAAACTAAGATCCAAATCAACGATATTATTATGTCTTGCATAAAAATCTGTTACATTCGAAAAATGCTGAATACCTTCAAGCGATGTAATATTTTTGTTAGATATATTTAAAAAACTCACAGCCAAAGCTTCATTAAGTTGAATTTCTCCGTCATTATTTGTATCCACATCAGTTAATCCATTAGAACCACCAATAAAAGCCACATTATCATTCACCAAAGCATTTTTAAAATTCGCATCTGGGATATCAATTATTTGAGCTGTTAAGCATTCAAGTGTAAGGAAAAGTAGTAAAAAAGTAATTTTGATTTTCATAAAGCAAGAATTAGTAGTTTGTTTCCTATAAGATGTGTAACAATAGAAAAGGTTGCGTAGTAAACGCAACCTTTTTGGTTTATTCTTAAAAGTAAATAACGTTTAAAAACGATTATCACCATCTAAAAGATCTCCTAATCCGCCAAGGATACTACCTTCGCCTTTACTGTTGCCTCCTCTTGGTATTGAAGACACGATTCGTCCTGCAAGTCTACTAAATGGTAACGATTGTATATAGACTACTCCAGGTCCTTGAAGCTTGGCAAAAAACAAACCTTCACCTCCAAAAACCGTATTCTTAATACCACCAACAAACTCAATATCATAATCAATGTCTTGAGTAAAACCAACAATACATCCTGTATCTACGCGTAGAGTTTCACCTGCTTGCAATTCTTTTCTTGCCATAGTGCCTCCTGCATGGACAAAAGCCATACCATCACCTTCCAGTTTTTGCATAATAAATCCTTCACCACCAAAGAGTCCGCGTCCTAATTTTTTAGAAAATTCTATACCAACGCTCACGCCTTTAGCAGCGCAAAGGAAAGCATCTTTCTGGCAAATAAACTTACCTCTGTATTCTGTGAGGTCAATAGGAACAATTTTTCCTGGATATGGTGATGCAAATGAGACATTTCGTTTTCCTGTTAGGTCATTATAAAATGCTGTCATAAATAAACTCTCACCTGTGAGGATACGTTTTCCTGCACCTAATATTTTTCCTAAGAAGCCTTTGTCTTTTTGAGAACCGTCACCAAAAATAGTTTCCATTTTGATGCCGTCATCCATCATCATAAAACTTCCTGATTCTGCAATAACCGCTTCTTGAGGATCGAGCTCTATTTCAACATATTGCATTTCTTCGCCGTAAATACGGTAATCTATTTCATGAGCATTTCTATTGTTATAATCTGGTAATTTTTCCATTGTAATAGTATTTTCGTTTTAAGGTTGATTTATGTATTGGTTGTCTCATTCATGGTTTTGTTACAAAATTGAAAAATCCAAAAATCATAACTACTTAGTTTAAAGTAACATTTTAAGATTTCACCTTGAGTGTCCATTCAAAATTAAAATCAGATACTTGAACACCTTCTTTATTTATACCTTTAGAATTCAGCACAACGGTTTGTCCTTCACCTGTAGCGATAGCATTTTTGATGGCCTCATCTACTTTAGCACCTTGATCACAGGCAAAAGTGATTCTTCCTGTAGCCTTTTTGGTAAACGACGCATTATTATTGGCTACCAGCATGGAAATATTTTGTCCGCTTGCTTTGATTTTAGACATTACTAAAGCACCTGTGGTCAACTCGGCTGCCATACCTTGCACAGCCCAAAACATCGAATTAAACGGATTTTGATTGATCCATCTGTGCTTCACAGACACTTTACAAGAGGTGTCATCTAATGCTGTTGTACGCACACCACAGAAGTAAGCAGCTGGTAATTTGAATAATAGAAACATATTGAGTTTTCTAGGCGAAATGGTCATATTTACAGGATGTTTCAGCTAAAATATTGAAAATAATCGACATAACCATTTGTTAATATTATGTTAATTTTTAGTACTATGCGTAACATAATACCTGTTTTTAGACATATATTTGTATAAGAAATTACTATATGTTTTAAAATCATGCCAAACAATCATCAAAAAAACATCGCAACCTTCATCCATCTATCAACCTTTAGTAGGTTTTTAATTCCGTTAGGAAACTACATCGGACCAATAGTGATATGGATGGTAAACAAAGACAAATCAGAATTTGTAGACACTCATGGAAAGCAGGCTATTAATTTTCAGATCAGTATTCTATTATATACGTTGATTATTGGAACACTTACCATTCCGTTTTTCATTTTTAAATTTTTCAACGGATTGGACTTTATAGATTTTCATGGATTTCATGATTTTCATATTAATGTTGGAGAACCTTCTCCCCTACTGTATATAACAGGCGGACTTGGATTTTTAGCTATAATTGGATTTATCTTGGAGTTAGCATTTATAGTTATTGCAAGTTTAAAGGCCAGAGACGGAGAACTCTATGAATATCCATTAACCATAAATTTTCTAAAATAAAAATATCATCAATTAACCATCATCAATCAAATCTCCTTTGCAAAAGCTTCGGAGAATCAATCAAAAAATGAACAGTTTCACTTTAAAATCTCATTTATGAAGATAGAAAACACAAAAGCACAAATGCGAAAGGGTGTATTAGAGTACTGCATATTATCAGTACTAAAAGATGATGATGCTTACGTGGCAGAAATCTTAGGCACACTTAAAGACGCAAAATTGCTTGTAGTAGAAGGGACCATTTATCCCCTTCTCACAAGGCTCAAAAATGCTGGATTACTCAATTATCGTTGGGAAGAATCCACATCAGGACCACCAAGAAAGTATTATGGTCTCACAGAAACAGGTCAGTTATTCCTCAAAGAATTAACAATCACCTGGAACGAATTACAAAACGCAGTTAACATAGTAACAAGAGAAAAAACAAAAAATAATGAATAAAACAGTCAACATAAATTTAGCAGGTATATTCTTCCATATAGACGAAGATGCATACTTAAAATTGCAGCGCTATCTTGAGGCTATAAAACGTTCATTTACAGACTCTCAAGGTCGATCAGAAATTATATCTGATATAGAAGCACGTATCGCCGAATTATTTAGTGAGCGTGTACAAAACGAAAGACAAGTTATTGGTCAGAAAGAAGTTGACGAGGTTATTACTATAATGGGACAACCTGAAGACTACTTGGTAGATGACGAGATCTTTGAAGATGAACCTCAACGTTCATATACCAGAAAAAGTTCTAATGCCAAAAAACTATTTAGAGATACAGACAACTCATATGTAGGAGGTGTATCAGCAGGTTTAGCACATTACTTTGGTGTTGATGTGATTTGGATTCGTCTGATCTGGATCTTACTCATCTTTGGAGCAGGAACTGGTGTTTTACTATACATTTTACTGTGGATTTTTGTTCCTGAAGCTACAACGACTTCAGAAAAACTAATGATGAAAGGTGAACCTGTCAATATTAGTAACATTGAAAAAAAAATCAAAGACGGATTTGATAGTGTATCCACCGCTGTCCAGAATGTAGATCTTAAAAAACAAGGCGATAAAATAAAGGAAGGCTTTGAACATGTTACGGAGTCAATTTCCGAAGGGGTAAAAAAAGCCGATCTGCCAAAACAAGGTGAACGCATTAAATCCACTTCAACCTCATTCTTTGAGACCATCGGTAATATTATCATGTTCTTTTTAAAGATGTTTGCTAAGTTCTTTGGACTAATCTTAATGTTTGTAGGTGCTGTAACGATTATATCTCTAATTGTAAGTTTACTTAGCCTGAGTTTATTGGAAACGGTGAACATTCCAGGCACTAACTTTTATGACATTGCAGAGGCAACTAACCTCCCACTTTGGGTCATGTCACTCTTAGTATTTTTCTTTGTTGGCATTATTGCATTCTTTGTATTCTACCTAGGATTGAAAATACTAATCACCAACTTAAAATCTATAGGTAATGCTGCTAAATACACATTACTTGGATTGTGGTTCATTTCGTTTATATCGCTCATTGTTTTATCAGCCAGATTTGGATTAAGCTTCAAGGAAGAAGGGTCATACATCAAAACTGAAAAACTAGCGGCAATTACTTCCAATGACACGATCACCATGCGAATGAATAATAACGATCTGTTTACAAGTCGCTATTGGAGAAGTTATGGATTTGATACAGCCTATGACGAAAACGACAATAAAGTATTGTATTCGAGAGGTGTTAGATTAATTGTAAAATCTACCAAAGATAGTATTGCAAAAATAAGAGTTGAACGTAGCTCAAGAGGTTTTGATTTTGAAGATGCTAAAACCAGAGCAGAACGTATAGAATATAACTACCAATTAAAAAACAAAGAACTATTATTGGATAGCTATTTCACACTACCAATCAACGAATCGCGTAAGGGGCAAGAAGTTATTGTTACAGTTTATTTACCTGAGGGCTCTGTACTTTATGCTGATAGTAACACTTATAATTATCATAGTAATCAAAACTATTACAATGATATTTTAGACCATGACATGGAAGAGCATTATCTAAAAATTATCACTAATGGTGTGGAGTGTCTCGATTGTCCAGAGGATGAAGAGTTTAAAGTCAAAGTAGATATCGAAGATGATGAGAATTCAGGTCTGAAAATCGATGAGGATGGTATCAAAGCAAAAACCGAAAATAGTAGTCTTCAAATAGATAGTGACGGTATTAAAGCTAAAAGCGATGATGTAAAGGTCAATATTGATGATGATGGTATAGAGATTACTACAGATAACGATAACAATTAACAATTCATCATAAACAATCAACGGTTCAGATATTTAAAATACCACTAACCAACCTTTTTTTAAATATTTGAACCATAATCAATCAAAAAATGTTTCAGTTTACTTATAAAATAATCATAATAAGTGCGGTGTTCTTCGGAATAATCACTGACAACAAAGAGCAAACCAGCGAATATTCTGATTTGTATGAAATCCTTAAAGCTAAAGACAGCTTACTATTTGAACGTTCTTTTAATAAATGTGAAACACAATACCTAGATCAACTCATAGCTGAAGATTTCGAATTCTATCACGACATAGGCGGACTTGAAACTTCAAAAGAGGGATTCATTACATCAATGAAAAATGGCATTTGTAATCCAGATAATAAGACAACATCACGAAGAGAGCTCCTTGAAGGAAGTCTTGAAGTTTTTCCTCTAAAACAAAATGGAGAAGTCTATGGTGCTCTACAAAACGGTGTTCATAAATTTTTTGAAACAACCAATGGAAAAGAAGTTGCAGGAAGTATTGCAAAGTTCTCGCATTTATGGATCTTAGAAGAGGGACAATGGTATTTAAAACGTGTGATCAGTTATGATCACCAAATGGAAAAGCAGGCCACTACTGATGAAATAGATATATCTGAAGACCTATTAGACACATATATCGGTAAATATCAAGCTAAAGCAACAGGTTTGGTCATTATCTCAAGAACTGAAAAAGGTTTACACATCAATGCTGGAGAAATGAGTGCTGAGATTTATGCGAAATCACAAACACTTTTTGCGCATCAACAAGCACCTTTAACCTTTGAGTTTATATCAGATGAAGAGGGTCAGGTTACAAAGTTTATCGTTAGAGAAAATGGCAATATTGTAGAAGAGGCCATAAAACAATAATAATCATCAATTTAAAACAATCAATCATGACAACATTAACAAAAATTACAGTTACAATATTACTAAGCTTATTGCTTATGTCTTGTATCAATATTACTCCTGGAGTTAAAGGAAACGGAAATGTATCTACAGTAGATCGCACAATTGAGGAAGACTTTAATCAAGTTGAAGTAAGTAGAGGCTTAGATGTTTACTTGACGCAAAGTGATTCTCCAATGCTGAAAGTTCAAGCCGATGAAAATCTACATGATATCATTATAACCGAAGTGGAAAACGGTGTTCTTAAAATCTATGCCGACAAAAATATTAGTACTTCTGAATCGAAAAAGGTAATGGTCAATGTCAAAGACTTAGATTTAATATCGGCAACGAGCGGAAGTGATGTATTTTCAACGAATACCTTAGAAGCCGATGCTATTAAATTAATTACTACAAGTGGTGCCGATTTGGAAGTTGAAATCAATGCAGAGGTTACTGTACTCGCAGCAACGAGTGGAAGCGATCTAAAGGTCTCTGGAACAACAAGTAAACTAAGTGCTTCAGCTACCAGTGGAAGTGATATTAAGGCTGGTCAGCTGGAATCTCAAAATTGTACAGCGTCTGTAACCAGTGGCGCAGTTATCATTGTTCGCGCAGAGAAAAGCTTGTCGGCTAGCGCTACCAGTGGAGGTGATATTAAGTATCTTGGAAATCCTGAAAAAGTAAGTAAAAGCGACGGTGTTTCTGGTAGTATAAGAAAACAGTAAGACGATTTAACAACCAACTAATCAATCAATTTTTAAACCATTTCAAGCTCAATAATGAGTTTGGGATGGTTTTTGTTTTATATTTGTTCTAATACTTAATTTATACTAATGAAAAACATTACTTTATTTCTATTAATTGTTCTCGGTTATAGTGTAGCTGGTTTAGCACAAGATAACGAGAAAGTAAAAGGTGATAGAAATTTAACCATTAAACAAACTTATGTTGATGGATTTGAAAAAATTATTGTTGGTGAAGATTTTAAAGTAGAGTTATTTTACAATAAAAAGCCTTCGGTAGAAATTGAAACAGATGACAACCTTCATGAATATATAGACGTTAAGGTTGTTGACAGTGTACTTACCATAACCACGACTAGAGACATAAGAGCAAAAAAGCTCAATGTAAAAGTAAATTACGGAGATGAATTCTCGCATATTGAAGTAAAAGATGACGGAGAAGTACGATCGTTAACCTCACTTGAATTAACTAATGCATCACTTAAAACCAGTGGCTCATCAAGAGCGTATTTAAATATTAAAACAGATGATTTTACTTTTATAAGTTCAGACAAGACCAAAGTAAAATTAAACATCACAGCAACTAATGTTTCTGTTGAAATTAGCGATAATACTAAAATGGATGCTTTGATCAATGCTACTGATGTAAAAATGGATCTCTACCAACGTACTAATGCTGATGTTGAAGGGACCGTTGATAATTTGATGCTGAGAACAGATAATAATGCACAGTTCAACGGTAAAAACTTCACGAGTAAAACTTGTAATATCATTGCTGAAATAGCTAGCGATGTTTATGTTGAAGTCACAGAAGATATCGTTATTGAAGCCTCAGGTGCCAGTGAAGTATATCTCTATGGAAACCCAAAAATCACAATCAATAGATTTACCGATACTGTAAAACTTCAGAAAAAGGAAAAATAAAGTGTCTTCATTTCCGAAGAACAAAAAAATCCGAAGCTTAAACGCTTCGGATTTTTATTTATTAGTATGATTAATTCTCTAATACTGAGGTGTTACAAATTCAAAATCAGATTCCTTAGCGGCCAAATAGCGTTCAGCATCTAAGGCAGCCATACAACCAGTACCAGCAGCAGTAACCGCTTGACGATAGACATGGTCTGCAGCATCACCAGATACAAACACACCTTCTACATTAGTTTTAGCTGTTCCAGGTACATTAATGATATATCCAGTCTCATCTAAATTTAAATAATCCTTAAAAATATCTGTATTAGGCTTATGTCCTATAGCGACAAAAAATCCTGTAGCAGGAATTTCAAACTTTTCATTGGTTTGATTATTAAACGCTCTAACACCTGTTACCACTTGACCGTCACCAAGTACTTCATCGGTTTCAGTGTTGTAAAGAATCTCAATATTCTCAGTGTTTTTAACACGGTTAGCCATGATCTTTGATGCTCTAAATTCATCTCTACGAACCAGCATAGTTACTTTCTTACAGAGTTTAGATAAGTAGTGAGCTTCTTCACAAGCGCTATCTCCTGCTCCAACGATTACAACTTCCTGATTTCTGTAGAAAAATCCGTCACAAACCGCACAGGCAGAAACACCTCCACCAAGTTTTAGATATTTTTGCTCAGAGTCTAAACCTAAGTACTTAGCTGATGCACCAGTTGAAATAATAACTGTTTTACAGTGAATCTCTTTAGTATCGTTCACCCAAACTTTGTGAATATCTCCTGAAAAATCTACTTTAGTTACCCATCCATCTCGAATATCAGTTCCAAAACGAGCAGCTTGTTTCTGTAGTTCTATCATCATTTCAGGACCTGTAATACCGTCAGGATAACCAGGGAAATTCTCAACGTCATTTGTAGTGGTTAATTGACCTCCAGGTTGCGTTCCTTGATAAAGTACAGGTTCCATATTAGCTCTGGAAGCATAAATAGCTGCAGTATAACCTGCAGGTCCAGAACCTATAATTAGGCATTTTACATTCTCTATTGTATCAGACATATGTTTTTTCAATTTATTATAGACAAAAGTAGGATTTTTGATTAAAAACTTACATCAAAGTTATTAACAGTTAGAATAGTCATATTAGATTTTTCTATGTTGGTTTCATTTGCCATTGTAGTTAATGATAATTGGATTTGAGTCAATAAAAAAATGTGTAAAGTAGTAGTTTAGATATAACATTTAATATTATGAATACTATATCAACACACAAACACATGAATAAAATCTATTACAGCTCGCAATCATCAATTGGCAAACAAACTTTGGCCTATCTAAAATCTTCATTTAAAGATTTGCTGGCAATTGATGTCACTAAAACTAATGTAACTGGAACACAATGGAAAGCATTGGCAGAAGCGTTACATATAAATGTTGAAGATCTGATATACAAGAAACATCCTGTGTATCTTAAAGATTACGAATCAAAAACTAATCTTGACGAACATGGTTGGATTAAAATTCTCAATAATAATCCAGAAGTATTAAACTATCCAGTGGTTATTTTAGGTCATGACTATTATCAAATAAAAAACCCATCAGCCATTGAGAAAGCACTAGAATCAAATTATACCAAATTCGATCCAAGAAGTCAAAACTAACAAGTTTGTAATTCATGACTAATCATAAAAATCCTAAACAACTAGATTCGCATAAAAAAAACGCCTCTTTTCAGAGGCGTTTTATATTGATATGATAATTATATTTTCTAATCTACAACATCTTCAACATCGTCTGCAACATCTTCAACAGCGTCTTCAGCTTGTTCAGCAGGTGTTTCTCTACAACCAGTAAAGACAATAGACATTGTGAATAGAATTAAAAATAGTTTTGATAATTTTTTCATAATATTTTATTTGATTGTTTATGATTTAACGCCTTTTTTCAATAAAGAAAAAACGAATAATACTAAAAATACAAAAAACAAGATTTTCGCAATAGATGCTGCTCCTCCAGCAATTCCACCAAATCCTAGCACTCCTGCAATAATAGCAATGATTATAAAAGTAATTGACCAACGTAACATAATATATAGTTTTAATTATTAATACTGACTATCAGTATCTTATATTACAATATCTATATAAATAACGATCAACCTTTGCTCTATTAAGTAAATCATTAACCCTTTTGCCTAATCTATGATATTTTCAAATTGGAGGTTTGAGAGGATGTATCGAACTCCGATGGATACCAACTATATTCCGAAACATCGTTTATGCTAATTTCCGAAGATTCAAAATCATAGACCTCATGGTCTCTAATCAGTAATTCAAGATGTTCAAAACGTCGTGTCGGATTTAACCATTGATTAAAATCCTGCTTTTTAAAAATTAGCGGCTCCTGGTTTCCAAAGTTAGATACCTCAGAATACTTCCTATTAGAACTTTTAATTAAAAGGGAGCACGTAAGAAAACCATCTTCTGTTGTATTGTAAATTCCTGCCACACAAAAAGGCTTATGATTTTTTAAATGCAAGTATTTAGTACAAAGTTTTCCATGTCGAATCACCGAAGTAAAAAGGCCATTAACAATAATTAAACAGCGTTGTTTAGATAATGTTTCAGGATAGATCATTGCATCAGCATGCTTATCATTAACATGTGTGTTCAACGTATTGCATACATTTTGAAAAGCTTCCCAAGAGTCATCGTAGCATTGAGGTAGAATTCCCCAGATTGCTGACTCAATGATTCTTGCATCTTGTGATATAATGACTGGTAGATTAGACTCTTCAAAACCATTTATTATAAGCTTTGGTTCATATAAATCAGGATATCTAAATTGTGCTTTAAATTCGTTTTCAATAGATTTTAAACTAGACGTATTGGATAGTTTATAAAACATTTTTTTGTTTTTCAAGTACGAAAAAATAGACGTTAAGGTTTAACTTGTTTCGTAAAAAAATGTCTTCAAATGCAAAAGACACCTTTAAAAGGTGCCTTTTAATCATTATCATTTAATGAGGTGATTATCTTAAATCTTCGAGAGATTTAATATTAGACAATCCGTTCTCAATTGTATTTTTTTGACTTGTAAGAATATTATTTGTCGATACAGGTAGACTTGTTTCATTTAAAACATCCTGATACTCTTCTATTGCTGCTTTTTCTCCTCTGATGGCTTCCTCGAGCATTGATTCCTGATTATCAGAAGAAAATAACGATTTCACATCCATCCAAGCACGATGTGCTGTTCCTGTTAAACTTCCACCTTTATCAACATCTTGATTAAAAGATTTGATTTCTAGTTTTAACTCATGACCAAAATTATATCGCTCTTGTGCCTTCTGTTCGAAATAAGATTTCAATCCGGAGTGATCAACATTCTCTGCTGCTTTTTTAAACCCTTTCTCTGCATCGTATGTTTTTTCTAATAGATTGTTTAACTTTTTTCCGACTTCTTCTGTATAAGTACTCATGTGTATATATAATTTTTAATTACTGATAGTTTCTTATAAGATGCCTATCATTTTGCATCTAAAGCAGATTTCTGCTTTTCTTTCTTTCAAAACAAATGTATTAACAACGATGTACATTGTTTGATGCGTTTCCATTAAAACTTAACGCAAATCATCTCTGAGTAAAACTTTAACTAAATTATAGGACGATAATTCCTGATTAATTTCAAAACAGACATTTCGGTTGGAGTGAGATATCCAGAAATTTCTGGTGAAGTTTCTATCTCTGTAAATACATCATGTAGCGTATCATCTTTGTAAGATTGTTCTAAAATAGGGTGTACATAATACTTTCGGCATACATTTCTTGTATTTCCTAATTCACTTGAAGTAATGTCATAAGCGGTAAGAATATTTTTATCTATTTCCTTTTCAGATGTTGGTCTGTCAAAATCCATAAGCGCTTCCATAAATATGACGCTCGCAGACCAGGTTCTAAAATCTTTAGCTGTAAACGATGCTTTGGTAATGTTTTGAAGATAGTCATTAACCATACTACTGTCAATGTGATGCTTTTCACCTGATTTGTCATAAAACTGAAACAATTCCCAGCCAGGCAATTCTTCGCACTTATTGACTAAGTGGACAAGCTTCTTATTTCGAAGTGTAATGCTGTGCTCCTTCCCTTTTTTACCTGTAAATTCAAATCTTAAGCGGTCTTTAAAAAGATGAACGTGCTTGCTTCGTAATGTTGTCAATCCGTAGGTTTTATTCTTTTTTGCATAATATCTATTTCCAATTCTAATATGAGTTTCCTCCATTAATTTAATAACCAGAGCTAAAACCTTAGATTTGGTCCAATTAGGTTGGATGATATCTTTTTCAACTTGATCTCGAATTAAGGGAAGTGCTTCTCCAAACTTAGCCATTTTGAAGAATTTAGTTTGATTCTTGATTTTATTCCATTTCTGATGGTACCTGTATTGCTTTCTGGATTTTAAATCCCTACCTGTTGCTTGTAGATGTCCGTTGGCTAAAGTTGAAATCTTAACATGTTCCCAAGCTGGAGGAATAACAAGAGACTCGATGCGTTTAAGATCCTCTCTATCTCTGTATAACTTTCCTTTGTATGTATACTGAAATATCTTCCCTTTTCTATGCCGATGGATAGCCAATTGCTTCGGATTAATATAGGTAAGATCTAGTGTTTCGATGGCGTGTTCAGGATGCTCATCAATTTGCTCTAAAAGTTTAGGTAAAAGCGGTTGCTTTGACATAATATATTATCTATGATCAGACATATATTTCTGGTAAACTTTTGCCAGATCCTGTTTTTGTTCTTCACTTAAAACTTTACCTGAAAGCTGAAAAAACTTCTGTTCCTCATCTTCCAAATGATGTTCTACTTTATGTTTTAAGTCTTTTGCAATTTTCAACCATGCGGATGAATCGTAATCTGTCTCTTCTAACTTTTCGATCAATTCATCTATTTCATGATGCTCTGCAATGCCATGTCTAGCTTTTTCCTGCATTATATCAGAATCAATTAAAGGTTTATAGTAATGTCGTTCCTCAGCGTCGGCATGAATTTTTAGTTCTGTTTTTAATGATTTGAATAATTCATCTCGTGTTTTGGTATCACCTGAAGTATCAACAAGCTTATCTAATAAATGGCGTTGAATATCATGGTCTTTTCTAATGGCTTCAAAAATGTTCATAGTATTAGTTTTAATTAAAAATGGAGTAAAAAACCCCAGAAACTAAAAAAATTACTGAGGTCTTACTAACTAATCAACTTATCGAAAGTTGGTTATCATCTATGATAACAATCAAATTTACTAGATAACACCATACCAACAGTGCTGTATCAAATAGGATATTAACTCAAATAAGGAAACTATGTGTTTTTAACAATTACTTAGTATAAACAACTTACTAACTGTGATTCAATTCTTATTTTGAATAAACATCATCAAACACCCTTAATAATTTAGTTAACTACAATAGTTTTATCGTTTTTGTCTGACTTTGAGTTAAAAAACATTTAAATTAAGTGAAGTCATCATATTAAGAGTTAAATTTGAAGATTCAAACCATCATATTATTAACATGATCGAAATCGATATTATTCCAGAAAGTCCCAAAGACTTACTCAATCAAATTCAGGAAGTCATAGGTGGTACAATCACTGAAAAATGGAATGAATACAATTTAAGTTTTAATAACGATTATGCGTTTGGGACTATTAAATTTATGCCATTTGATTGGGGTGTTAATCTTTTAGATATGGATATTACATTCCGTAATGAGATTATTTTAAAAATTAAAGCTGAAGATTTTAACCCTATTCGCTTTATTTATACTTTGGATGGAAGTTTCAAGCACAGATTTGGAATTGATAATGAAGAGCAGATTGTTGAACAGTTTCATTCTTTAATCTTCACTAATAAAACTGGTGGTTACAATTATTTACATTTTCCGAAGGATAAAAAATTAGAAATCAGTATTGTTCAAATTGTAAGACGAAAATTTCTTAAAAAACGTACCACTAATGTATCTCTATTAAATGATCGTTTATATGAGGTGTTTGTAGATACTGATCATGACAATCGCTTTGCGCATTATGGCGCATTGAATCTTAAAATGGCTGATTTTATCAAAAAGATGAAAAAGATAAAATCTAAAGGCATGGTTAAAGTTTTAAAAATTGAAGCACTTGTCTATGATATGCTATCGCTATACATTCAGCAGCATAATAAATTTCAAAACGGTGTTCAATTACCAAACTTGTTGTCTAAGACCGAATTAAAAATTGTAAAACAGCAAGGAAATAGCATTATTAAAAATCCGTCATTTAATTATTCTCTAGAACAACTTGCTCAGGACACTGGACTGTCTCAAGCAAAGTTACAGGATGGTTTTAAATTTTTATATAAACGCACTGTCACAGAGTATGTACGACATGTGAGATTGGAAGCTGCTCGTGATCTTATGAATAATGCTGATTTAAATGTTTCCCAGGTAGTATATAGCATTGGATTTACCAGTAGAAGCTACTTTTCCAAAATTTTTAAAGAAAAGTATGATATTACACCAAGCGAATACAGAAAAAAAGTACTAAATAATTTAATTGTAGATTCGGCTGTTGCCTGATTATCTGTAAAACGCGCTCGCAGAATGAGTAAAATCTCATAATATACTATGGAAAAGGAACCTATTTTAATCTGCATACCTGATATAAGCGGATTTACGCAATTTATGAGTGAAACCAACTCCGATTTCAGTTCTAAAATAATCCCTTCGCTTTTAAACAAAATCATATATGCAAACGATATTGGTCTTAGAGTTTCAGAAATTGAGGGAGATGCAGTTCTCTTCTATAAAAGAGGTCTTTTACCGAGTCTTAAAGCACTAATTAATCAATGTAAAGCGTTCTATACACAATTTTACGAGCAATTAGAATTTCTAGCTGAAAAGTACGATACCAATAAGGACAGTAACAAAATACCTAATACATTGGGCTTAAAAATCATATTGCACTATGGAGAAGGTGTAGACGCAGTTCAAATTGGAAAACATATCAAGCTTATGGGCGAAGATGTAGTTATAGCTCACAAATTACTAAAGAATAGTATTCCAAAAGATGAATATTTATTGATTTCAGAACAACTTATGCTGCAATATGATATGGAAAATTTGGATAATAAATTGTACTGGTCAGAACTCAAACTTGGAGATAACATTTACGAACATATTGGTGAAGTTAATTACACCTACATAGACTTAACGCCTTTGCAGTAAGTAGTCTAGACTTATTTTTATACCATTTGGCATAAAAAAGACAGGAGAATTTTCCTGTCTTTTATTTATTAAATCGAGTCTTTTATTTGACAATTTTTTTGATGAGAACATACGAGCCATATTTACCAACATACTTCAAAGCTGTTTGCATCCAATGGATAGGTTTTAGGTCTTCTTTAATATCACCTTTAATACCTTTCAGTTCTTCATAAGCAATCTGACGCTCAAGCTTTAATCGCTTAAGATCATATTCTATCTCTTCAAATGTTGTGTAATCTTTCATGTTTAATCAAAAAAATTATTAGATAATCGTTTAACTATCGTTCTGTCTAAATGTTTTCTCAAACTGTAAGCTAATAATGCTAGTACTATGAATAAGCTTCCAATGCATACATAGCCCAAGGCAAGATTTCCAAGTTCATTTCCGATGGCAATGGCTGCCGAAACTGCTAAAAAAATTAAAGCAATTCCAATTAAACCTCCAATCACTATTAATTTAATAGCTAAACTTATAGACAGAGACAGCTGTTGGAACACCTTGAGTTTAACATAATCTCGAGACGTTTCAACATATTTCTGTGCGATGTCGCCAGCCTTATCTGTGGTATTATTTAACGATTCGAATACAGTCATTTATTACGACGTTTTTTGTAATTTCTTATTCTTAGCCTTTAATTCAGATAACTTTTTCTCAAGAGAGGTAATAACATCATCTGCTTTATGACTAGCATCTGACAAAATTGTTTCTAGTTGCGTATCTAAAGTATCCTTTTTATTAGTCACTGTATTAACCACGCTCTCCTTTAAAACTCCAGCTTTTTCAGCAAGTTTATCTTTTGTATTAATTGCTTCGTCCGCAATACGCTGTCTGGTTGAGCTTCCTTTATCTGGTGCAAACAAAATTCCTAGTGTTGCTCCAATTGCTGTTCCTGCTAAAATTCCTAAAATTGTACTACTATCTTTTCCCATTATTTTATTTTTTTAATTTATATTAATTTGATTCCTTACAAATCTCGCAATTCTACCAAGCTGTATTTGACTCTATTGATTTAAATATTGACTTAAATAGAAATCACATTTCCGATAACTTTTATAGCATTTGAATCAATAGAATGAGAAAACACATCTTAAATTGTATAAAAAAAACATAGTAAATATGAAAACCATAAACCCCTACTCCTTAAAAGACATTAAAACGTATAAATATCATACTAAAGGTGAAATCAAGTCCATTTTAGAAAGCGCAGAAAGTTGTTTTAACGAATGGAAACTAAAAGATTTGAATCACAGAGTAAATTTATTAGACAATGTTGCAGATACTCTAAATGAAAATATTGAAAAATACAGTAAACTGATCACCGAAGAAATGGGAAAACCAATCTCAGAGAGCAGAGCTGAAATAGAAAAATGTATTTTTCTTTGTGATTTTTATAAAACTAATGCAACCTTATTATTGTCTGATGAGATAATAGAAACTGATGCTCAAGAGAGTTTCATCAGTTACGATCCACTAGGAGTAATATTAGCCATCATGCCATGGAATTATCCTTTTTGGCAAGTTATGAGATTTGCCATCCCTACCTTAACTGCTGGAAATACAGCCTTATTAAAGCACGCGAGCAATGTCTCTGGATGTGCTTTAATCATTCAGGAGGTGTTTGAACAATCCGGATACCCTAAAGGATGCTTTCAAACACTTTTGGTAGAGCACGAAAACATTGAAGATATTATTGGTCACGATATTGTAAAAGCAGTGTCATTAACTGGAAGTGAAAAAGCTGGTAAACACATTTCACAAATTGCAGGAAAACATCTTAAAAAAACAGTATTAGAATTAGGAGGTAGTAACTCGTGTATTGTTTTAAATGATGCCGATTTAACTAAGCACCTTCAGACTATGGTAAAAGCCAGAATGCAAAATACCGGACAGAGCTGTATTGCCGCCAAACGATTTATTGTGGTAGATTCAATTTATGAAGAATTTTTAGAGCGATTCACAGAAGCTGTAAGAGAATTAAAATCTGGAAATCCCATAGATGAAGACACCGAAATAGGTGTATTAGCAAGAACTGATTTAGCTGATTTGTTGGAAGAACAAGTAAATAAATCTATTGAGCAAGGTGCAAATGTGCACTACGGAAATTTTAAAGATAAAACCTATTTTGAGCCTACAATTTTAACGAATGTTACGTCTGAAATGCCTGTTTTTAAAGATGAGACTTTTGGACCAGTTGCTGCGATAATTAAAGTCAAAAATAAAGACGAAGCCTATAAGACAGCCTCTCAGTCTAAATTTGGTTTGGGCACTATGATCTTCACTAAAGACACTGAAGATGCAAGAAAACACATATCACAAATTGAAGATGGGGCATTCTTTATCAACGAGCTTGTAAAGTCTGATCCAAGATTACCTTTTGGTGGCACAAAAAAATCAGGCTACGGCAGAGAATTGTCTAAAGAAGGCATCTTAGAATTTGTCAATAAAAAAACTGTATTTATTAAACATTAAAAAAAACTATCAAATGAAATTTATAAAAAACAAAGACGAAGAAAGAAGAGATTATATTTTACAAAAAGATGAGACTACAAAAAAAACATCGCTATTTGTAATTGTTGTATTGGTTGTACTTTTGTTGGCAGTTATTGCCTCAGGAATTTACTTTCTTGCATACTAACCAACAACGTGATATGATGCTACATAATTAGATGAACTGCTAGTTTTTTTGTAAATTTAAAGTAATTCACACCTTAAAATCATCAAGTTATGAAAGCTAGAATTGCATCACTCCTAATTATTCTGTTGATTTTTTCATGTAAAGAAAAACCAAAAAATGATGTTGTTGACTCCATATCAGATATTACAGAAACTACAGGCACAAATCCTCTAGAAGGGGCTTGGGAACTTGTAGGTTATTACAATTATTTAGACAATAAGGTTATTGATTCTTTTAAAACCTCAGAAGGTTATAGACAAGTTAAAATGTACACTAATTCTAAAGTGATGTGGAGCAAATATGTACCTTCAGATTCTTCGGAATGGTTCGGCTATGGTAGCTATAGAATGAATGGTTCTGAACTGATAGAAATTCTAGAATACGGTTCAGAAATGATGAGCAAAATTATTGAAGAGAAAAAAGAATTCAAACATGAGCTTATCATCAATGGCGATACATTTAGTCAAATAGAAATTGACGAAGACGGCAACAGAATTTATGCTGAAAACTATGAACGGATTGAATAGTTAAGCACTTCTATTTCATTTATGCTTGGTTTTCCAAATTTCAATTTGCGCCTTGAAATCGTTTACCACGTCTCGATGGGATTCGGCTAAATTATCATTGTTTTTAGGGTCTTTATCCATATCGAAAAGACCAATAGTTTTTGTAGTTTGATTCCATTGAAAAAACCAACGATCAGTTCTAGCCCAATAGGCTTCAATCTTCATGCCCATCATATCTTCTTCGGAACGCATTTGAGTGGCTTGACCTATGATTATTTCTCTTTCTGTTTTTGACGGATCTTCAATAATAGCTCTATAGGATTTTCCAAAATAATCATCTGGTATTTCTACATCCAAATAATCTAAAATGGTAGCTGGAATATCTGCACTATGCATCAAGGCCTTTGACTTGGCATTTGCAACAATTTTGTCTTTCCATGAAAAAATAATTGGTGTTCTGAAGGATTGGTCGTAAACAGATAATTTACCTTTATCTCCACCATTATGCCAGCGTAAGGAATCATGTCTGAACTCCTGATGTGGTTCCTGTTCCCAACCATTATCATTAACGTAAACAAAAAGGGTATTATCAAATTCATCTTTTTCTTTTAAATAGCGTACTAATTCACCTACTCCATCATCAAACCAAGTACAATTAGCATAATAACGTTTAGCCGATTCGGTCATGTCTTTATCCTTGTAAATATTGTAATATTTATCTGGAGCATCAAATGGATAATGTGGCAATTCTGGTGCAAACCAAATAAAAAAAGGATTATCTTTATTGGCTTCTACGAAATCATAAACAGGTTGCATTGTAGCGCGTGCTAATTTACGACCATCGCCTCCCATAAATTGTAAAAACCAATCGTCGTTTTTCTTATCTCCTTTTTTCCAACCCTTGGTCATACCTGCATCAAAACCTCCATTTTGGTAATTGAACTCCCACCATTTACCGCCTTGAAAACTTTTATAGCCTTGTGTTCTCAAAATTTTTGGTAAGGTCTCAAAGTACTGCATAGCGTGATGCTTAAAATTGACTGCCCACTGGTCTGAATCTTGATACGGAAGTCCTCTTTGATTATTAAGCGAATCATGAATCATTTGATTCACCTTTTGCTCATAACCAACAGGCAAGGTTCCGGTCATTAATGTTTGTAATGATGGTCTGCAATGGTTTTGTGGCACATAACCATTAGTGAATAAGGTTCCACTTGCAGCGAGCTTATCCATATTTGGTGTTTGAACATAATCAGCTCCCATAAACCCAAAATAAGGATAACCTTGATCATCTCCTATTAATAAAACAATATTTGGACGCTCTTCATTTGTTTTTCTATTTGATTCAGGTTTAGTTTTATTATTACATGAAAACACTACAAAACACACACATATAATCAATAATTCTTTTTTCATTTTATATACACTATTGGATTTAGATTTGTATTTATTATTTCACCAACTTTAGCTCCTGGGCACCAGGATTTCCAATCATTTTCCTGACCTGAATTAGTTGGTTTTTTCAATGTCATGTCCTTATCCATATAGATAATGGTCATAACTTTTCTCATTTTATCTGATGTATTAGCACCTGCACGATGGAATACCCAACCAGAATGAAAACTAATTTCACCAATATCAAAAGGCTCTATAACATGTTCAAAATCTGTGACTTTAAGTCGCTTTTCTATTTGAACTTCACTATCATCACTAATAGACAATTCTCTTCCATCCATAATTTCATGACTTCCTGCACTAAATTCTAATGGCCCCATTTCTAAAGCTGTTTCTTGTAATGGTATCCAAGCTGTAATTGTTTTATCAGTGCTTAAAGGCCAGTAATGTTGATCGGCATGCCAAGGCGTAATTCCGCCTCCAGCCTCTTTAAAAAGTGCTTGATCATGATATAACCTCACACCACTCACTTGCATCAAATCTGCAGCGATTTTAGCAATTCGCTTACTAAACACCAACTTTTTAATTATCTCGTCTTTTGTCCAAAGATTAGATAACTGAAGAAATGCTTTCCCATAGGTTGTACGTTCATTTAATGGTAATTTTTGTTCATTAAGCTCATTTACCTTTTGAGAAATTATGGCATTAAAATATTCTAGTGTAGCTGCATCTAAAACGTTTTTTAACTTAATGAAATGATGTTTATTATAAAACTGAACTTGCCTATCGGTTAACTTGTAATAATCATCAAGTATTGAAGTTATTTGCATACTAAGCATTTTCAATTTTAAAGGTATAAGTTAACACATATAAAAAACTCTTGCAAACCAAAAAAACTGAACAGAACTGTTCAGTTTCTATTGGATTAGCTCCGCTGATCCTGAAAAGTGATTGTTGCTCATAAAAGCTAAAACATTCCATGTTTTTACTTTTTTTATGTTCACTGCGTTTACGAAGTAAACTTCTAACTTGTGAAGGATTGAATCAAAAACTATTCATTAGGATTAGCTGCGCTGATCCTGTATAAGGATCGTTGCTCATAAAAGCTAAAACATTTCATGTTTTTATTTTTTTATGTTCACTGCGTTTACGAAGTAAACTTCTAACTTGTGAAGGATTGAATCAAAAACTATTCATTAGGATTAGCTGCGCTGATCCTGTATAAGGGTCGTTGCTCATAAAAGCTAAAACATTTCATGTTTTTATTTTTTTATGTTCACTGCGTTTACGAAGTAAACTTCTAACTTGTGAACATAAAAAAAGCTGAACAAAATTGTTCAGCTTCTATGGTCGGGGTGGCAGGATTCGAACCTGCGACCTCCGCGTCCCAAACGCGGCGCGATAACCGGGCTACGCTACACCCCGAAACGGTTATCAAAAAAAGCGGAGAGTATGGGATTCGAACCCATGCGACAGTTACCCGTCGACAGTTTAGCAAACTGCTCCATTAACCACTCTGGCAACTCTCCAATATGTTTTAAAAAGAACGTCTTTTTAATGGGATGCAAATGTAACTTTTCATTAGCAAGAACACAACATTTTTTTAAATTTTTTTCTTTTGAAGACTTACTCTGGGTATTCAATCCTGAGATGGAATATATTAGCTAACTTAGTTTTGAGGACTTTCTTTATGGATTGAATTTCTTTAAATGTAATATTCGCATTTAAAAACTGTCCGTCCTCCATTTGTTTACTGATGATACTTTCAACAAATTTATCAATCTTAGTAGTTGTAGGCTCCTTTAAACTCTTAGAGGCAGCTTCAACACTATCACACATCATTAATATAGCGGTTTCTTTACTAAATGGTTGCGGACCTGGATATCTAAAGTCATCCTCTTTGGCATCATCGTTTATATCCTTCTCTTTCCTGTAAAAGTAATAAACCATGCTTGTACCATGATGAGTTCTAATAAAATCAATAACTCGGTCTGGCAAATTATTTTTCTTGGCTATTTCAATACCATCTAACACATGATCAATAATAATCTTTGCACTCTCGCGTGAGGATAATTCATCATGCGGATTGATACCTGTAGCTTGATTTTCGGTAAAATAGGTAGGATTTTTCATCTTACCAATATCGTGGTATAAGGCACCTACCCTAATTAACATGGCATTTGCTCCTATCTCATTGGCTGAGGCTTCTGCTAAATTTGCCACATTCAAAGAATGATGAAATGTACCAGGTGCTTTATTAGATAGTTCTTTTAATAATTTAGTGTTGGTATCAGATAATTCTAATAGTGACACATCAGATACTAAACCAAATAATTTTTCATAAATATAGATTAGAGGTTGCACAAATAAAGTTGCTAATCCACATAATACAAACAAACCAAATGTTCTTGGATCTAAGTTGGTAATATTACCTTCATGAATCACATAAAATGCAAAGTAGGCAATGATATATATAAGTGTTATTTGTCCTACAGAAATAAATAAGTTTGCTCTTTTGTACAATTCGGAAACCGTTAAAATGGTTACAATTCCGGCTATAATCTGTAAAAACATATATTCATAACTATTAGACACTATAAATCCTAATAGCAATACTGTAAGCACATGAGCAAACAGACCAAGTCTTGCATCAAAAAAGGCCTTTAACACTAAAGGAAGAATACACAATGGTACAACATAAACGTATTGTGAATTGTAATTAATGATCAATGTGGTTAGAAGGATCATCAACAAAATATTGAAAAAGATAAAGGTCACTTTAGTGTTATCTAGAAAAACTTCAATTCTGTATTTCCGAAGAAAGAGCAAGAGCATTAATAATGCAAGAGCAACCAGAAGTGCGTAAGCAAAAACAATCAGATTATAGTTAGATTCATTCCAAACCTGAGATTCATATTCAGACTCTAATGATCGTAATTCGTCATATTTTTCACCTTCAACAATTTCACCTTTAGATATGATGAGCGTCCCTTTTTCTATACTTCCTCTAACGGTAGAAATACTCTCGAGTCGCTCCTCGAGTGCTTGCTCCGTAAATGAGGAGTTAAGTCGAAGATTAGGTTTTACTATATCAAAAAAGATAGAAATAAATGTGGCATCAAATTGTTTTAAACCACTACCCGATAAGTTGCTTTCTAATACACCTCTAAAACCATCTAATTTTGTAAGATTAGAAAATTGTGTTTCAGCATATTGGCGTTGAGCATCTAATAATATAACTGTTTTATCACCCAAATATTCATAGTCCTCGTCTAATACACCAAATTGATAGATGTCCTCAATAGTGGATTTTCCCACAGCAAATAAACCTCGGTTTCTGTTCACTATACTATCAGCAAAGGAGGTTTTAAATTTTTCTGAATACGCTTTTAATACTGCAGTTTTTACTGAGGTATCAATATCAAAATAGACGGCACTCTTATTTGAAGCTTCAATACGTTCTTGTTGAATTTCTTCGGAAGATTTTTGTATTGCAAAATCGAAAGGAGCTAATAGGCTTTCAGATTGCCACGGTTTTCCTTTATCGAAATCATATCTGAATTTTCCACTTTTCGGAAATAAATAAACGATTAAAAATGTAGTCGTTAAAAATAAAAGCACCTTATATAAAAGCGCATGATTTTTATACCATTTATTAATTAGATCATTCATTATGATTACAATTTCAATACATTAGAACCTGAAAAAATTAGTAGGCTTCAAATTATGCTTGCACTTTCAAAAGTAAGAAAATATAATAGAACTCATGTTATGAGATCTAAGCACTTATTTAATTAAAAAATGATTAATTTTGCAGCTAGAAAATAAAACGAATTAAAAATGAGTAGAGACGTTGTAATTGTATCAGCAGCAAGAACTCCAATAGGAAGTTTTTTAGGAGCTTTATCAACAGTTCCTGCACCAAAATTAGGTGCTATTGCTATTAAGGGAGCCTTAGATAAAATCAATTTAAAACCAGAAATGGTAGAAGAAGTTCTAATGGGAAATGTTGTTCAGGCTGGAACTGGACAAGCTCCTGCCAGACAAGCTGCTATTTATGCTGGTATTCCTGATACAGTGCCTTGTACTACAATCAATAAAGTATGTGCCTCTGGTATGAAATCGGTTATGCAAGCCGCACAATCTATTGCTCTTGGAGATACTGATATAGTTGTTGCTGGTGGAATGGAAAACATGAGTATGATCCCACATTATTTTCATGCTAGGTCTGCTACTAAATTTGGGCCAGCTACGCTTGTTGATGGCATGCAAAAAGATGGATTAGTAGATGCTTATGACCAAAATGCGATGGGTGTATGTGCAGACGCATGTGCGACTGAATATGAGTTTTCAAGAGAAGACCAGGATGCGTTTGCCATCCAGTCTTACAATCGATCAGCTGCAGCATGGGATTCTGGAAAGTTTGATAATGAAGTTATTCCTGTGGAAGTACCTCAAAGACGTGGAGAACCTGTAATAGTATCAAAAGACGAGGAATATACGAATGTAAAAATGGAAAAAATTCCAGCACTTCGTCCAGCATTTACTAAAGATGGTACTGTAACAGCTGCTAATGCTTCAACAATAAATGATGGTGCTGGAGCTATGGTATTAATGAGCAGAGAGAAAGCAGATGCCTTGGGATTGAAACCTTTAGCTACTATCAAAAGCTATGCTGATGCCGCTCAAGAACCAAAATGGTTCACTACTGCGCCAGCTAAAGCTTTACCAAAAGCTTTAGATAAAGCTGGAGTATCTATCGATGATGTAGATTTCTTTGAATTTAATGAAGCGTTTTCTGTGGTTGGATTGGCGAATATGAAAATACTCGGACTTAACGATAGTAACGTAAATGTTAATGGTGGAGCAGTCTCTCTTGGACATCCACTAGGATGCTCTGGAGTACGAATTGTAATAACACTTTTAAGTGTGCTTCAACAAAACAATGCTAAAATTGGTGCAGCTGCTATTTGTAATGGTGGTGGTGGCGCTTCTGCAATTGTAATCGAACGTAATTAATATAGCTTAATGCAATACGGAATTTGTAATCTGAGTATTGTTCCGCTTAGAGTTGAACCTAGTGATTCTTGCGAGTTAGTCTCTCAGGTACTATATGGTGAAATTTTTAAAGTATTAGAACAGCGGAAATCCTGGAGCAGAATTCGATTGGCTTTCGACAAATACGAGGGTTGGATAGATAATAAACAGTATCTTGAAATCACTGAAGATAATTACAAGAGAATCAAGCAAGAAGATCATATTTTATCTACAGATCTTATTGAATATGTACAAGATGAAAATCAGCAGTTATATACCATTCCTATAGGATCATCATTAAATGGATTAGAGTTATTAAAGCATACTCATGATGGTAATACAGTAGCATCAAAACAAGATAAATCACATCTGATAAAAACAGCTTTTACTTATCTTAACAGCCCTTATCTTTGGGGAGGAAAAACACCATTTGGTATTGATTGTTCGGGTTTTACACAAATGGTTTATAAATTAAATGGATATCACATCCTTAGAGATGCTTCTCAGCAAGCAACTCAGGGTCAAGCATTGAGCTTTATTGAAGAAAGCGAACCTGGTGATCTTGCTTTTTTTGATAATTCAGAAGGACTTATAACTCATGTTGGTATTATTATGGAAGACAATTATATCATCCATGCACATGGTAAAGTAAGGATAGATAGACTAGACCACTCTGGTATCTATAACGTAGATAAGCGAATGCATACTCACAAATTGAGGGTGATCAAGAAAATCATATAAATAAAAAAAGCGTCCTGAAATTCTCAGGACGCTTTTTTTATGTAAGTACTTGTAAATTAGTTTCCAGCTTGAAGTTCTTCTACTTTAGCTTTCATTGCTTTAAACTTATCCATTTGAGAAGTAGCACTATAAATATTCATTAATGTTTGCGCTGCATTAATACTCTTTGGTTTTAATTTAAGAGCTGTCTCAAGATATGGAATCGCAGACTCGTACAATTTTGTACGCTCAGCTCTAAGCTCATCATAGCGTTTGTTATCTGCACTAGAAGTACCAAGAGAATTCATCTCTTCAACAATGGCTTCCTCTCTACTTAAAATTAAAACAGCCATATTGTTGTAAGCATCTGCATACGAAGGATCTAATGCAATTGCTTTTTCATAATATGCTTTAGCTGCATCAGCTTCTCCTGCTTCGGCTGCAATAACTCCTAAGTTATATTGTAACTCAGCATTGTCCGGATCTTTTGTTGTTGCTTCTTGCATCAACTCCTTAAACTTATCCTTATTACCCATTTTAAGCTGAACATTAGCTTCAGAAATTAATAGACCAAGATCATCAGGATTCTGTGCTCTAGCATCTTTCATAGCACTCATTGCTTTTTCATTATCTCCATTAGTTAAATGGATCAATGCAATATTTTTTACAATCTCAGCTGATTTTGATGCTGTTTTCTTATCTCTTGGAGCAATATACTGTCCTGCTTTCACTCCTGCATCACGAAGAAGTTTTGTATCAAAAAGCTCTTCTTGACCAGTTTCTTTATTAGTTGCAAAATATTGGTAACCTGCACCATTGTATCCAAGGTCTCTTAACTCTTCATAGTATTTGAGAGATGCCACATAATCTTGCGCTGTTACAGCAGTAGATGCTGCGTAATAAAGGTAAAGTGTATCCTGAGGAGACATTCTGTATGCTTTTTCAAAACGTGCAGAAGATTTCATATACTCTTTATTTTGGAGTGCTGTTTGGGCTTTTGATAATAAACCGTTTAGCATTTCTCCTTTAATGACATTAATCTCATCTGTATATTTTTTCTTTCCAGAAGAAGCTTCAATAGATTTTGCCTTATCAAAACTTTCAATAGCCATATCTATATCATCATTAGATGCGTTACCCATGGCGTACATTGCCTTACCTTTTAAAAAGTAAAATTTAGCCTTCATTTTATCATCTGCACTTCCTATTAGAGATTCAGCAGAAGTAATAGCTGATTTGGCATCAGCAAAATTTCCAGATTTAATTGCTTTTTCAGCAGCCTTAAGTTCATTTTTTTGTGAAAATGAAATAGTACTCACTAAAAGTGCTAAAGCAACTACAATTTGTTTTTTCATTATTTAGTTATTTTAAGTGTTAATATGTTATTCTTCTTCATTATTAGCAAGAGTTGTGCCATCCTTGTTAACATCCTCTGCATCAGAATTTTCTACATCTACATCTTCTTCGTCTTCTTTCATTACTTTAGCAACAGCAGCTATAGAATCATTTCCTTTTAAGTTGATAAGTTTAACACCTTGTGTCGCTCTTCCCATAACTCTAAGGTCTTTAACTTCCATTCGTATAGCAATACCTGATCTGTTGATAATCATCAAATCATCATCGTCTGTTACAGATTTTATAGCGACTAAGTGACCCGTCTTATCGGTTACAGAAATAGTTTTCACACCTTTTCCACCACGATTAGTAATTCTGTAAATTGCTTCTCCATCTTCAGGATCATCGATATAACTTCGCTTACCATAGCCTTTTTCAGAAACAACTAAAACCGATTCTTCTTGAGGATTCTCAATAGCAATCATTCCAATGACCTCATCATTTTCATTTGCCAAGCGGATACCTCTTACACCAGAAGCATTTCTTCCCATGGGTCTTGTTTTCTCTTCTTCAAATCTTATGGCTTTACCAGATTTAAGTGCAAGCATCACTTGACTATTTCCAGTAGTTAATTTCGCTTCTAGTAATTCGTCATCTTCTTTGATAGTGATGGCATTTATACCATTAGTACGTGGTCTTGAATATTGTTCTAAGGACGTTTTCTTAACCTGACCTTTTTTGGTAGCCATGATGACATAATGACTATTGATATAATCTTCATCTTTTAAATCCTGAGTACAAATGAAAGCCATTACTTTATCATCTTGTTCAATATTAATTAGATTTTGAATAGCTCTTCCTTTAGATGTTTTACTTCCTTCAGGAATTTCATAAACACGCATCCAGAAACACTTTCCTTTTTGAGTAAAGAATAACATGTATTGGTGGTTTGTACCAACAAACAGGTGTTCAAGAAAATCTTCATTACGAGTAGTAGATGCTTTTTGACCTACTCCTCCTCTATTTTGTGTTTTGTATTCTGTAAGTGATGTCCTTTTAATATAACCAGCATGTGAGATAGTAATCACTACCTGCTCATCTGGAATCATGTCCTCAATGCTTAGGTCACCACCAGCGTATTCAATTAGTGAACGACGTTCATCTCCATACTTATCCTTAATAACCAGAAGCTCATCTTTAATGATATCCATACGACGCTCTTTCTTGTCAAGAATATCTTTAAGATCTTCTATAGTCTTCATCAAATCTTCATACTCAGAACGCAGTTTGTCCTGTTCTAGTCCAGTAAGCTGACGCAAACGCATCTCTACAATTGCTTTGGCTTGGATTTCTGAGAGTTTAAATCGTTCAATTAATTTATTTCTCGCTTCATCTGCATTGGAAGAAGCACGAATTAGTGCAATAACTTCGTCAATATTATCTGAAGCAATAATCAATCCTTCAAGGATGTGTGCACGCTCTTCAGCTTTACGTAATTCGTATTTTGTACGTCTTACGACAACTTCATGTCTATGTTCAACGAAATAATGTATTAAATCTTTTAGGTTTAATAATTGAGGCCTTCCGTTTACTAAAGCAATATTATTTACACTAAATGAAGATTGCAGTGCTGTATACTTGTAAAGTTTATTCAATACAATATTCGGTATAGCATCTCTCTTTAATACATAAACGATACGCATACCGTTTCTATCGGATTCATCACGAATTGTAGAAATACCTTCAAGTTTCTTATCGTTAACTAAATCGGCAGTCTTTTTGATCATATCTGCCTTATTAACCTGATATGGTATTTCAGTTACAATTATACACTCTCTTCCCTGAACTTCTTCAATGACCGCTTTTCCACGTAACACGATTCGTCCACGACCTGTTTTGAATGCCTCTCTTACACCATCATAACCATATATTGTTCCTCCTGTTGGGAAGTCTGGTGCTTTTACATGTTGGATTAACTCATCTATTTCAATATCATTATTATCAATATAGGCTACGGTGCCATCAATAACCTCAGATAGATTATGTGGTGGCATATTTGTGGCCATACCCACAGCGATACCAGAAGCACCATTTACTAATAGACCTGGTACTCTAGTAGGAAGTACCGTTGGCTCTTGTAAGGTATCATCAAAATTTAACTTATGATCTACAGTTTCTTTATCAATATCTGCCAACATTTCTTCAGATATCTTTTTCATTCTGGCTTCAGTGTAACGCATTGCTGCAGGACTGTCACCATCAATTGAACCAAAGTTCCCTTGACCATCAACTAACATATAGCGTAAGCTCCATTCTTGAGCCATACGTACCATGGCGTCGTAAACAGACGTATCTCCATGTGGGTGATATTTACCCAATACTTCACCGACTATTCTAGCTGATTTCTTATGAGCAGTATTTGACCTAACACCAAGTTCATGCATTCCATAAAGTACACGTCTATGAACAGGTTTCAAACCATCTCTCACATCTGGTAATGCACGTGACACAATGACCGACATTGAATAATCAATGTAGGCAGATTTCATTTCATCCTCAATGTTTATAGGGATCAATTTCTCTCCTTCTTCCATATATTATATAAATTAGATTTTTGTAGGTTTTCAAATCGTGCTAAGATAAGGATTTTCATAGTGTTTGAGCGACTTATATGTTCAAAATTTAAAACTTTTTATTAACAAATTTTAACGCCATTTTTAATAAGTATCTTGTTAAATACTTTGAATTTGTAAAGTTTTTTCACTCTATTAGTACCAGCCTAGTATTTAAGGTATAGTTTTTGCCATTTTATAGGTAGATTTTATTATTTTTAATGCAGAAAGAGTTTACTATGGACGATAATTTTTCCCCGAGAGTTAAAGATGTAATTGCTTACAGTAAAGAAGAAGCTTTGCGATTAGGTCACGATTTTATAGGCACCGAACATTTAATGTTGGGTCTGCTTCGTGATGGCAGTGGTAAAGCTATTGATATTTTAAATGCCTTAGATATTGACCTTAATCACTTGAGACGTAAGGTAGAAATCTTAAGTCCGGCAAATCCAAATATCTCAGTAGCTTCTAATGAGAAAAAAAACCTACATCTTACAAGACAAGCTGAACGTGCTCTAAAGACTACTTTTTTAGAAGCTAAGTTATTTCAAAGCACTTCTATCAATACTGCACATCTTTTGTTGTGCATTTTAAGAAATGAAAACGATCCTACCACAAAACTTTTGAATAAGCTAAAGGTAGATTATGATAATGTAAAAGAACAATTCAAATTTATGATTACAAATGATGATGAATATTTAGATCTGCCAAAAGCAGAATCTTTCTCTGACGATGAGCCTAATGACGAAGGCGAAGCTAAAGAAAACCCTTTTGGTCAATCGTCTGCCAAATCGACAAAAAAATCAAAGACTCCTGTTCTGGATAACTTCGGAAGAGATCTCACAGTTCTTGCTGAAGAAGGCAAACTTGATCCAGTAGTAGGAAGAGAAAAAGAAATACAGCGTGTCTCTCAGATTTTGAGTAGACGAAAAAAGAATAATCCATTATTAATCGGAGAACCAGGTGTTGGTAAATCTGCTATTGCTGAAGGTTTGGCACTTAGAATTGTTAAAAGAAAAGTATCCAGAATACTATTTAATAAACGTGTTGTTACTCTAGATCTTGCAAGTTTGGTAGCTGGTACAAAATATAGAGGACAATTTGAAGAGCGTATGAAAGCTGTAATGAATGAACTCGAGAAGAATGATGACATTATTCTTTTTATTGATGAAATTCATACTATTGTTGGTGCTGGAGGCGCTACAGGTAGCTTAGACGCTTCTAATATGTTCAAACCAGCTCTGGCAAGAGGTGAAATTCAATGCATTGGAGCCACTACACTTGATGAATACAGACAATACATTGAAAAAGATGGTGCTTTAGAACGTCGTTTTCAAAAAGTTTTAGTTGAGCCTACAACTGTTGAAGAAACTATTGAGATTTTGAATAACATCAAAGGCAAATATGAAGAACATCATAATGTTGATTACACACCTGAAGCTATAGAAGCTTGTGTAAAATTAACAAACAGATATATGACAGAACGTTTCTTACCTGATAAAGCTATTGATGCTTTAGACGAGGCTGGATCTCGTGTACATATTACTAACATTGATGTTCCTAAACAAATTATCGAGTTAGAAAAGAAATTAGAAGAAGTTAAAGAGACAAAAAACACTGTTGTAAAAAAGCAGAAATATGAAGAAGCTGCAAAGCTAAGAGACGATGAGAAGCGTCTTGAGAAAGAATTAGCCGTAGCTCAAGAAAAATGGGAAGAAGAAACCAAGCAACACAGAGAAATTGTTTCTGAAGATAATGTTGCAGATGTTGTTTCGATGATGACTGGAATTCCTGTGAATAGAATTGCTCAAACAGAAAGCAATAAACTGGCTCAATTACCAGAACTAATTAAAGGTAAGGTTATTGGTCAGGATGAAGCTGTCGCAAAGGTCGTAAAAGCCATTCAGCGTAATCGTGCTGGACTTAAAGATCCTAATAAGCCAATTGGGTCATTCATATTTTTAGGTCAAACAGGCGTTGGTAAAACGCAATTAGCAAAAGTATTAGCTCGTGAACTTTTTGATAGTGAAGAAGCTCTCGTCAGAATTGATATGAGTGAATACATGGAAAAATTTGCTATTTCAAGATTAATTGGAGCACCTCCAGGATATGTAGGTTATGAAGAAGGCGGTCAGTTAACTGAGAAAGTTCGCCGTAAACCTTACGCTGTCATACTTTTAGATGAAATAGAAAAAGCACATCCAGATGTATTTAACATGCTTTTACAAGTTCTGGATGATGGTTACCTTACCGATAGTTTAGGTCGTAAAATTGATTTCAGAAACACAATCATTATTATGACTTCTAATATCGGAGCCAGAAAACTAAAAGATTTTGGTCAAGGTGTCGGATTTGGAACTTCAGCCAAGGCTGCTCAAGCCAGCGATAATTCGAGAAGCATCATAGAAAATGCACTTAAAAAAGCATTTGCTCCTGAATTCTTAAACAGAATTGATGATGTCATGGTCTTTAATGCACTAGAGAAAGAAGACATCAATAAAATTATTGATATTGAATTAACACACCTTATCAAGCGAATTAAAGACTTAGGCTATCAACTAAAACTGAGTAAAAAAGCTAAGGATTATATTGCTGATAAAGGTTTTGATAAAGATTATGGTGCACGACCTTTAAAACGAGCTATTCAAAAATACATTGAAGATGCACTTGCTGAAGAAATTATTAATTCTCAGCTTCAGGAAGGTGATACCATACACATGGATTTAGACACAAAAACTGAAGAGTTAACAATAAAAATTGTTAAGTCTGAAACTAAAACTGAGTCTTAATTTTACATTATATGATATGAAAAGCCTCTTATTTTAAGAGGCTTTTTTTTGTTTCAAATTTTTTTATTGATTAACTTTAGAAATATGACAGACAAATTAACACTTGATTTTTGTAAGATTCACATATACGATCACTATATGATTGTTACTGTGAATACAGGTGAAACTATAAGTCTCGAACATAATAAAACCCTAACAAATATAGCAGACACCTACTTCGATAACAGACCCTTTGTTTATATTACACATCGAATCAATTCTTATGCAGTAGATCCTGGAGTGTATAAAGAAACCTCAAAAATCTCCAATCTTGTAGGTTTTTCTGTAGTTTCTAAAAACTATTTAGCAAAAAGCACAGCTCAAATAGAAAAATTATTTTTAGATAAACCTTTCGAAATTTTCGACTCACTTAAAGAAGCCATTGATTGGGCTAAATCTCTTACTAATAGCTAAACCAATCTCCGTTTTAGCATTTTAATAGCCATACGCATTCTCCTATAAACTATTGTTCTGAATGAGTATTCAAAATTACACTCTAATCACATAAGCTTTGATCTTTCTGATTAGCTTCTCAACACTATATTTAATACAATAAAACCAACCATCATACTTCATAAATCTAAATACAATGCATAAAAAAGGCAGCTATAAAATAGCTGCCTTTAATTTTACCCTTAGGGAATATCCCTAATTATTTATCTATTATTTCTTACCTGAAGAAACAATTTTCTTAGTTACTGATCCTTGACTAGTAGTCACTTTCACATAGAACATTTGGTTAGAGATTCTAGACAAGTCAAAAGTAGCTTTGTCTTTAGAACCTGCAACGTATCTGCTGTTAGTCTCACTTAAGATCAATAGACCTTTAGTATCGAATAACTCAATAGTTACGTTAGTATCAAACTCAAATGAGTATGCAATGTTAACTTCCTTATCAAATGGTACTGGATACGCAGTAAAGTCGATAGTCAAGTTCGTTTGTCTAGCCTGATCTCTAGATCCTTCTTCGAATCCGAAGAATTCAGGGTAGTTTGTAGAACCGCTCTCTCTAAATGTAACTCCACCTGTACTCCAAGAATATTCTACAGAACATTCTCCAACATTACCACAATCATCAGTTGCAGTAAACGTACGAGTAAATGAGTATTCAGTTACATACTCGAACTGAGCGCACTCGACTGTAAACGTCTTATTGTGATCTCCGAAGAAATTCCAAGTTGAGTTACATAAATCAAGTCCAACAAATCCAACATTACCTAATCCATGGTAAACGATATCGTAATCATTGAAGTAAGAGTTGTAAACTAACTCAACTACATCATCACTGATAATATTACCAAAGTAGTCAGTAAATACTCCAAATTGATGTGGTGCTTCACCGAAGTCTAAGATATAATCACCAAAGATTAATCTTAACGCAGATCCTACTTGAACTTGCTCACCTTGAGTTTCAGTTATTTCACTATCTGTAAACTCTTGAGTTTGTCCGTCTGCACTACAGTTGTCAGTATATGGTGCTTTATCAGCAAATGCTGTAGGCGTTTCATATACGTGACCAAAGTCAACATCTTGTGGACAATCAATAACTGGTGCTTGAGAATCACTTACTGTGATAGTTTGTGTATGAGTAGTCTCATTTCCACAAGCATCTTTAGCGATCCAAGTACGAACTATTGTTCTGTTACAATCATCCTCAGTTTCGATATCGAAGTTAGGATCTTCAACACACTCAGATAATGCAACATTAAAGTCACCATTACTGTAGTAGTTTGAACCATTGTAATCACCTGAGATTCTAATCCAAGTAGATACTCCTAATCCATCACTCTGTAAACTAGCTTTATGACCGTATTGTAAACCAAATACTAAGTTAGCTGGGTTATGAGATAATGATAACTCAACTCCTGCAAGATCACCTTGTCCAACTAATTTGTTGTCTTTAGTTTCATCCATTAGGTAGTATGTCCAAGTCTGTGCATCTGCTAATGACGCTCCATTAGTAGTTCCAGCATCCAATTTAGGCTGACGGAATCCTGTTGAAGACGCAGCATTAGGTGTAGATGTCCACTCATCATAAGTACTTGCACCTTTAAACCAAGCTACAAATTCGAATGACTTGTTAGGGTTACTTACGTTAGCAGTAGTACCAGTCAACTTAGCCGTTCCATCTGAGAATTGCTCAAATGTAGTAGGACCTGTTGCTGTCCAGTTTTTACTATCAACTCCTAATCCAGCTTTGTTAGCGATCCATAATGTATGGTTGCTAGCATCATCAGCTTTACATTCTCTCTTAGAAACTTCAGGGATATACTCTACAGTTGCATCTGAACAATCATCGGTAGCAGTTAATACTGCAGGCTCAGGAATATCACTACCACATTCGATAGTCATATCTTGAGGTAACTCTTCATTAAATGCAGGTCCAGTAGTATCCTCTACTATAAATGTACAAGTAAATGGTTCAGATACGTTTTCACAGTTATCTTCAACTTCAAAAGTAACAGTAAGTGTTGTTGAACAAACTCCTTTATCAACTCCTTTTCCGATTACTCTGAAAGTTAATTCTTCTGGTAACGCACAGTTATCAGTGAAGCATGGTCCTAAAGTTCCATTAAGCTCCTCTAACGTGAATCCACCTACAGTCCAGTCTCTGTCTGCAATAGAAATCTCGTCTCCAATTTGAAGTGAAATCTCAGCAGTTTCAGGACATCCTTCGATAGTCATTACTTCATCATCACAAACTCCTGTTGGTTCTGGTGCAGACATGTCTCCTCCAGAATACGTGATTTTGAATAATTCAGCAGGAGTACCACAAGCATCTTTTGCAATATACTCGTATACTCTAATCCACTCACAGTCTGATCCGATAGATAACTTCTCTATTTTCTCAACTGTAACTTCGCTACAGTTATCAACGTAAAGTGCAGCAATTTCTTCTGCTGATGGCTCACCTAAGTCAGCATCTTTACATGCGTTAATAGAGTTTACAACATTAGGAGGTAATTCACCTTCTAATTCAGGAGCTTGTGTATCAGCTCCACTGTTAACGATTACTACGTTATCTGCGAAGTTTTCACAAGAATCTTGAACAGTGTAAGTATATGTAGCAGTCCATCCACAATCATCACCTTCGATAACTGGTTCTAATGCAGTTACTGTTACCTCTCCACAGTTATCTGTGTAAGCTGCTTCAATATCAGCAATTGATGGAGCACCTGGATTTTCACTTAAGCACTGTAATCCTGTAACACCTTGAGGTAAATCTCCTACTAATTCAGGAGCAGAATTATCACCACCATTGTAAGCAATCTTAACTGGTGCAGCCATATTACCACAATCATCTTCAACATCATATCTGTAAACTATTGCCCACTGACAGTCATTATTTTCATCTGGAGAGAATGTAGATTTAGTAACATTTACATTTCCACAGTTATCTTCAAATAATGCAGCGATCTCAGCTTCAGTTGGTCCTGCTGGTGCATCTGCGAAACAAGCGTTTATATCAGATTCACCTTGAGGATATTCTCCTACTAACATTGGAGCTGTTTCATCAACTACAGTGATTGTTTGTTTAGCTGTAATTGTTCTTCCACAGTCATCAGTGTAAGTAAAGTCAACTTCAAACGTTCCACAGCTACCATCAAATGGTTGTGCTTCACCTTGAACAGATCCTTCAATTAGACATGCTCCTGTTCCTTCATTACTATATGATAAGAACTCTGGTTCGTAAGAAGATAATTCTTCACAAGGGATAGAAGCATCTAATATTTCATCGAACTCAGCCATTGGTGCAGGCTCAACTGTAATAGTCTGGCTAGCATCAATTGTTCTGTTACAATCATCAGTATAAGTCCAGTTCACTGTGATAGTTCCACCACACTCATCGTAATTTGGTGTAGCTTCACCTGGTACAGATCCTTCGATCAAACATGCTTCAGTTGAAGCTCCATTTGAATATCCTAAAGATGCTGCTTGGAATACATTAGCTTCCTCACAAGAAATTGTATCATCTTGTACTGGGTTGAACATAGCCATTGGTGCTGGCTCAACAGTGATTTCCTTCTTAGCTGTGATAGTTCTTCCACAATCATCTGTGTAAGTCCAATCAACATATAATGTACCACCACACTCAGTGTATGATCCACTTAATTCACCTTCTACAGATCCTTCGATTAAACAAGCTGGATTTAAAGCTCCGTTTGAGTATCCTAAAGACCCTGCTGTAATTGATGCTGCTTCATCACATGATACTGTCATGTCTTCTACTTCATCAAACTCAGCCATTGGTGCTGGCTCTACTGTTACTGTCTTACTTGCTGTAATTGTTCTTTGACAATCATCAGTGTAAGTCCAGTTTACAATAATTACACCACCACACTCATCGTAATCTGGTGTAGCTTCACCTGGTACAGATCCTTCGATCAAACATGCTTCAGTTAAAGCTCCGTTTGAATATCCTAAAGATCCTGCCTGGAATGATCCTGCTTCATCACATGAAATTGTCATGTCTTCCACTTCGTCAAACTCAGCCATTGGTGCTGGCTCTACAGTGATTTCCTTCTTAGCTGTGATAGTTCTTCCACAATCATCTGTGTAAGTCCAATCAACATATAATGTACCACCACATTCAGTGTATGATCCACTTAATTCACCTTCTACAGATCCTTCGATTAAACAAGCTGGATTTAAAGCTCCGTTTGAGTATCCTAAAGATCCTGCTGTAATTGATGCTGCTTCATCACATGATACTGTCATGTCTTCTACTTCATCAAACTCAGCCATTGGTGCTGGCTCTACTGTTACTGTCTTACTTGCTGTAATTGTTCTTTGACAATCATCAGTGTAAGTCCAGTTTACAATAATTACACCACCACACTCATCGTAATCTGGTGTAGCTTCACCTGGTACAGATCCTTCGATCAAACATGCTTCAGTTAAAGCTCCGTTTGAATATCCTAAAGATCCTGCCTGGAATGATCCTGCTTCATCACATGAAATTGTCATGTCTTCCACTTCGTCAAACTCAGCCATTGGTGCTGGCTCTACATTGATTTCCTTCTTAGCTGTGATAGTTCTTCCACAATCATCTGTGTAAGTCCAATCAACATATAATGTACCACCACATTCAGTGTATGATCCACTTAATTCACCTTCTACAGATCCTTCGATCAAACATGCTTCAGTTGAAGCTCCATTTGAATATCCTAATGATCCTGCCTGGAATGATCCTGCTTCGTCACATGAAATTGTCATGTCTTCCACTTCGTCAAACTCAGCCATTGGCGCTGGCTCTACTGTGATATCTTTCTTAGCTGTGATAGTTCTTCCACAATCATCTGTGTAAGTCCAATCAACATATAAAGTACCACCACACTCAGTGTATGATCCACTTAATTCACCTTCTACAGATCCTTCGATTAAACAAGCTGGATTTAAAGCTCCGTTTGAATATCCTAAAGATCCTGCCTGGAATGATCCTGCTTCATCACATGAAATTGTCATGTCTTCTACTTCATCAAACTCAGCCATTGGTGCTGGCTCAACTGTAATAGTCTGGCTAGCATCAATTGTTCTGTTACAATCATCAGTATAAGTCCAGTTCACTGTGATAGTTCCACCACACTCATCGTAATTTGGTGTAGCTTCACCTGGTACAGATCCTTCGATCAAACATGCTTCAGTTGAAGCTCCATTTGAATATCCTAAAGATCCTGCCTGGAATGACCCTGCTTCATCACATGAAATTGTCATGTCTTCCACTTCGTCAAACTCAGCCATTGGTGCTGGCTCTACAGTAATTGTTTTCTTAGCTGTGATTGTTCTGTCACAATCATCAGTGTAAGTCCAATCAATATATAATGTACCACCACACTCAGTGTATGATCCACTTAATTCACCTTCTACAGATCCTTCGATTAAACAAGCTGGATTTAAAGCTCCATTTGAGTATCCTAATGATCCTGCTGTAATTGATGCTGCTTCATCACATGATACTGTCATGTCTTCCACTTCATCAAACTCAGCCATTGGTGCTGGCTCTACTGTTACAGTCTTACTTGCTGTAATTGTTCTTTGACAATCATCTGTGTAAGTCCAGTTTACAATAATTACACCACCACACTCATCGTAATCTGGTGTAGCTTCACCTGGTACAGATCCTTCGATCAAACATGCTTCAGTTAAAGCTCCGTTTGAGTATCCTAAAGATCCTGCCTGGAATAATCCTGCTTCATCACATGAAATTGTCATGTCTTCCACTTCATCAAACTCAGCCATTGGTGCTGGCTCTACTGTGATTTCCTTCTTAGCTGTGATAGTTCTTCCACAATCATCTGTGTAAGTCCAATCAACAAATAATGTACCACCACATTCAGTGTATGATCCACTTAATTCACCTTCTACAGATCCTTCGATTAAACAAGCTGGATTTAAAGCTCCGTTTGAGTATCCTAAAGATCCTGCCTGGAATGATCCCGCTTCATCACATGAAATTGTCATGTCTTCTACTTCATCAAACTCAGCCATTGGTGCTGGTTCTACTGTGATTGTTTTTCTCGCTGAGATTGTTCTGTTACAATCATCAGTGTAAGTCCAATCAACATATAATGTACCACCACATTCGTCATACTCACCACTTAACTCACCTTCTACAGATCCTTCGATCAGACATGCTTCAGTTGAAGCTCCGTTAGTGTATGATAATGGGTTAACAACATATTGGTTAGCTAAATCACAAGTAATAGAAATATCCTGTACCTCAGCAAATTCTGCCATTGGTGCTGGTTCAACTGTTACTGTTTTCTTAGCTGTGATAGTTCTTCCACAATCATCTGTGTAAGTCCAATCAACATATAATGTACCACCACACTCAGTGTATGATCCACTTAATTCACCTTCTACTTCTCCAGCAATTAAACATGCTTCAGTTGAAGCTCCATTTGAGTATCCTAAAGATCCTGCCTGGAATGATCCTGCTTCATCACATGAAATTGTCATGTCTTCCACTTCATCAAACTCAGCCATTGGTGCTGGCTCTACTGTAATAGTTTTGCTAGCTATAATAGTTCTTTGGCACTCATCAGTGTATGTCCAGTTAATTGTAAGTGTTCCACCACACTCATCGTATGATCCACTTAATTCACCTTCTACTTCTCCAGCAATTAAACATGCTTCAGTTGAAGCTCCGTTTGAGTATCCTAAAGATCCTGCTGTAATTGATGCTGCTTCGTCACATGATACTGTCATGTCTTCCACTTCATCAAACTCAGCCATTGGTGCTGGTTCTACTGTAATTGTTTTCTTAGCTGTGATTGTTCTGTCACAATCATCAGTGTAAACCCAATCAATATATAATGTACCACCACATTCAGTGTATGATCCACTTAATTCACCTTCTACTGATCCTTCAATTAAACAAGCGTCAGTCGAAGCTCCGTTTGAATACCCTAAAGATCCTGCTACGATTGATGCTGCTTCGTCACATGATACTGTCATGTCTTCCACTTCGTCAAATTCAGCCATTGGTGCTGGCTCTACTGTAATAGTTTTACTAGCTTCAATAGTTCTTTGGCACTCATCTGTGTATGTCCAGTTAATTGTAAGTGTTCCACCACACTCATCGTATGATCCACTTAATTCACCTTCTACTGATCCTTCGATCAAACATGCTTCAGTTGAAGCTCCGTTTGAATATCCTAAAGATCCTGCTGTAATTGATGCTGCTTCATCACATGATACTGTCATGTCTTCCACTTCATCAAACTCAGCCATTGGTGCTGGTTCTACTGTGATTGTTTTCTTAGCTGTGATTGTTCTGTCACAATCATCAGTGTAAACCCAATCAACATATAACGTACCACCACACTCAGTGTATGATCCACTTAATTCACCTTCTACTGATCCTTCAATCAAACATGCTGGGTTAGCAGCTCCGTTTGAGTATCCTAAAGACCCTGCTACGATTGATCCAGCTTCATCACATGATACTGTCATGTCTTCTACTTCATCAAACTCAGCCATTGGTGCTGGCTCTACTGTTACAGTTTTACTAGCTGTGATTGTTCTTCCACATTCATCAGTGTAAGTCCAGTTTACAGCGATAGTTCCACCACACTCATCATAATTAGGTGTAGCTTCACCTTCTACAGATCCTTCAATCAAACATGCTTCAGTTGAAGCTCCATTTGAATATCCTAAAGATCCTGCCTGGAATGATCCAGCTTCATCACATGAAATTGTCATGTCTTCAGTTCCATCAAACTCAGCCATTGGTGCTGGCTCTACTGTAATAGTTTTCTTAGCTGTAATTGTTCTTCCACATTCATCTGTGTAAGTCCAATCAATTTCAAGTGTTCCTCCACACTCAGTGTATGATCCACTTAATTCACCTTCTACTTCACCTGCAATTAAACAAGCATCAGTTTGAGCACCATTTGAATATCCTAAGAATCCTGCTTCAATAGATGCCGCTTCATCACATGATACTACCATGTCTTCTACTTCATCAAATTCAGCCATTGGTGCTGGGTTAACTTTGATTTGTTGTCTAGCTGTGATTGTTCTCTCACAATCATCAGTGTACGTCCAATCAATATATAATAATCCACCACACTCATCATATTCTCCACTCAACTCACCTTCTACAGATCCTTCAATCAAACATGCTTCAGTTGAAGCTCCGTTTGAATATCCTAAAGATCCTGCTGTAATTGATGCAGCTTCGTCACATGATACTGTGATGTTATCAACAGGCTCAAATTCAGCCATTGGTGCTGGCTCTACTGTAATAGTTTTGCTAGCTTCAATAGTTCTTTGGCATTCATCAGTGTATGTCCAGTTAATTGTAAGTGTTCCACCACACTCATCGTATGATCCACTTAATTCACCTTCTACTTCTCCAGCAATTAAACATGCTTCTGTTGATGCGCCATTTGAATACGCTAAGAATCCTGCTGCAATTGATGCTGCTTCATCACATGATACTGTCATGTCTTCTATTTCATCAAACTCAGCCATTGGTGCTGGTTCTACTGTGATTGTTTTCTTAGCTGTGATTGTTCTGTCACAATCATCAGTGTAAACCCAATCAACATATAATGTACCACCACATTCTGTGTATGATCCACTTAATTCACCTTCTACAGATCCTTCGATTAAACAAGCTGGGTTAGCAGCTCCATTTGAATATCCTAAAGATCCTGCCTGGAATGATCCTGCTTCGTCACATGAAATTGTCATGTCTTCCACTTCGTCAAACTCAGCCATTGGTGCTGGTAATACTGTGATAAATTGCTCATAGTATAACTCTCTACCACATTCATCAACAAATGTCCATGTAGCTAATAAGTCTCCACCACACTCGTCGTATGTTCCACTTAATTCACCTTCTACTGATCCTTCGATCAAACATGCTTCGTTTGAAGCTCCGTTAGAATAGTTTAATGATTGTAATTGGTATCCATTAGCATCTTCACAAGTAATTTGAATGTCTCCTGGACCATCAACTATTTCAGCCATTGGTGCTGGCTCTACAGTAATTGTTTTCTTAGCTGTGATTGTTCTGTCACAATCATCAGTGTAAACCCAATCAATATATAATGTACCACCACATTCAGTGTATGATCCACTTAATTCACCTTCTACAGATCCTTCGATCAAACATGCTGGGTTAGCAGCTCCGTTTGAGTATCCTAAAGATCCTGGTACAATTGATCCAGCTTCATCACATGATACTGTCATGTCTTCCACTCCGTCAAATTCAGCCATTGGTGCTGGTTCTACATTTATAACAAATGGACCTGCACTTAATGGACGCTCACATGCATCAACATCATCATATGTAACTGTGATTGTTCCACCACACTCAGTGTATTGGAAATCAACCTCAGCCTGTATAGAACCACTGATTGCACATGCTCCGCCATCTACACCATTGCTAAATGATGCGTCATCAGCTTGAAATTCTCCAGCTTCTGCACATGTAATGCTAGATGGGAATTCTGGTGCACTTACCGTAGCCTCAGGTGTAGGTAAAACAGTGATAGTTTGAGTTTGAGAATCACTATTTCCACAACCGTCAACAACAGAGTAAGTTCTAACAATTACTCCGCCTAAACATGAATCTAATTCACTTGGGTTATCAGAAACCTGAACCTCTAATTTATCTGCACAGTTATCGGTAGCAGAAACTTCTTTAAATGCAGGAGCTGGAACCTGATCAACACAGTCTACTGTGATATCTCCAGGAACTCCAGATAATACTGGATCTTCTAAATCTCCACCATAATAAGCTACTACTACTGATTCAGCAAAATTGTTACAATCATCTTGGATTGTATAAGTAAATTCTGCCATCCACTTACAGTCATCTCCTTTAGACACAACTGATTTAGTTACATTTACATTTCCGCAGTTATCTTCAAATAATGCAGCAATATCCTCTGCAGTTGGACCTTCAGACTTACTATCAAAACATAAGTTGATTCCATACTGATCAGTTGGAAGTTCTGCACCTTTAGCAAGTTGAGGAGCTTCATCGTCTCCACCACTATAAGTTACAACTAAATCTTCAGCGAAATTATCGCAAGCGTCTTTAATTGTGTAGGTGTAAACAGCTTCCCACTGGCAGTCATTTCCTTCTGGTGCACCAGACTTAGTAACAAAAACTTCGCTACAGTTGTCTGAATACAACAAAGCGATGTCATCAGCAGATGGTCCTGCTGGAGCATCACTAAAGCATAAGTTTAAGTCTTGTCCTCCAGTTGGAACTTCGGCACCATCATTTAATTCTGGTACAGTAATATCTCCACCATTATAACTGATTTTGATTTGCTCTTCGAAAGCGCCACACTTAACATCGTAAGTATATTCAACATTCCAAGCACAATCGTTACCTTCCATCAAAGTAGACTTAACTACTTCAGCAGTAAGATCTCCACATTGATTCATGTAAAGATTGGCAACATCCGCCTCTGTAGGCCCAGGAGGTGCTTCATCCTGACATCTGTTGAAGAAAGTACTTCGAGCCAGGTCTTGTTGTGCGAACACTGATGTTGTACTAAACGCAAAAAGCATGATAAAGACTAATGCCTTCATGCTTCTACTTTGTTTAGTCATAAGATCAATGCTACAACACGATAAGTTCGTGATAGATTGCCAGATTTTGGCGCGTCTACCACTTCGAGTAAAATTGCTCATAAACATAACATTTGGTTTTAAATTAAAATTATCTTAACATTTATATAGGACAATACACGTATTGTCGGCAAAAGCGCAAATACAAGATTTGCGAGTAAGCTTAAAATCAAATATGACGTACTGAATAAACAGAACATCAAACTAGAATGACAATCATTCTAAATCAATAAATGTGCTAATAATCAATTGTTGTGCTATCAAACAATTTTTCGGTAAGAACAGTAAGTTTAATTGCTATTATTTCAACTTACTATCGGGATAAAAATGAACAGAATTCACCTCATCTTAGTTTCAAAAGTATATTATAATATATTGAATGCCAAATAAATTTATTCTTTTTTTTCATAATAAACAGTTGAACATTTTTTTCTGCATTTAATCGAAAAGTAATTCATTTTCGATGTAAAATTCATCGATAAAATGTAATGTTTTTTTAATCAGTTTATAAAAAACTTGATCTTCAGTTACAAATGGCACCTCTTCTCTATAACTATCTAAAAAAGATTCAATTAGAGGAGAAGATTTTTGTGGTTGTCTAAAAAATATGGCCTGAGAGGCATTGAGCAATTCAATAGACAAAATGCGCTCTATATTATATATGATTTCGTAGCATTGAGTTGCTGCATTAGCTCCCATGCTTACATGGTCTTCTTGTCCGTTACTGGACACAATACTATCAACGCTTGCAGGTGTTGCTAATTGCTTATTTGCACTTACAATACTAGCAGCAGTATATTGTGGTATCATAAATCCAGAATTCAATCCAGGGTTATCCACTAAAAATGTAGGTAAGCCTCTCAGTCCTGAGACTAATTGATAGATTCGTCTTTCGGAAATGTTACCAAGTTCAGACATTGCTATCTTAAGATAATCAAATGCTAGCGCAAGCGGTTGTCCGTGAAAATTTCCACCAGAGATAATTTCATCTTCACCAACAAAAATATTTGGGTTATCGGTAACTGCATTGATCTCAGTTTTAAAAACCTTATGTACAAATTCTAAAGTATCTTTAGATGCTCCGTGGACTTGTGGAATACATCTAAACGAATACGGATCCTGAACATGACTTTTCTCCTGAGCGATCAATTCGCTATGTTCAAGAAACGCTCGTATACGCTCAGCGGTTTTAATTTGTCCTTTATGAGGTCTTACAAAATGTACTAACTCATTGAAAGGTTCTATACGACCATTAAAAGCATCTAATGAGATGCTTGCAATAAAATCGGCAAAATAAGATAACTTATATGATTTTATAAGAAGATGAACTCCGTAGGCACTCATAAATTGTGTTCCGTTGAGTAGCGCAAGACCTTCTTTAGATTGTAATTGAATAGGTTTCCAATCAAATTTTTTAAGAATCTCTCCAGACTCATAAATTTCACCTTTATACATTACTTCACCTCTAGCAATGAGCGGCAAAGCTAAATGTGCTAATGGTGCTAAATCTCCTGATGCTCCCAGAGACCCTTTAGTAAAGACAACAGGTAACACATCATTATTATAAAAATCTATAAGACGCTCAACGGTTTTAAGTTGAACTCCACTATGACCATAACTTAGCGATTGCACTTTAAGCAACAACATAAGTTTAACGATTTGATCAGGAACTCTGGCTCCCACTCCACAGGCATGAGACATCACTAAGTTTTCTTGAAGATGTGTCAATTTATCTTTAGATATCTTAACATCACATAAAGATCCAAACCCAGTATTGATACCATAAATAGGTTGATCCTGATTTTTAATTTTATCATCCAGATAGTTTCTGCATCTTTCAATTTTATCAATTGCCTCTTTTGAGAGTGCTATTTTTTTATTTTGAAAAATGATAGTATTTATGGTTGAAAGCTCTAAAACTTCCGAAGAAATAAAATGCGTTGTATCCATGGTTGTTATTTACAAATTCAAAAGTCAGAATAACATCTCTACTTTGCAACAAATGTTAATAATTAATAAAGATTCTCATAAAAACTCAAGAAACTGTATTTTTGAGTAACTAAAACAATTTCAAATTATGAAAAGATTAATTATTGCTATTTGTGCCATTACTATGGTTGCATGCCAGCAAGAACCAAAAATTGATTATGCTATCCTTTCAGGTAAAGTTGAGAATTCAAGAGCTACTTCTGCTACACTAAGCAGTATTGATTTTAAAAAAGAAATAGCCATTAATGAAGACGGAACTTTTTCTGACACATTACGTATTCCTGAAAAAGGGTTTTACTCCTTATCCATAGGTAGAGAATATACTCCAGTTTATTTAGGCATGGGGAACAATGTGAACCTAACTGTTGATGCTGCAACATTTGACGAAAGTATCAGCTATACAGGTGAAGGTTCTGTAGAGAATAACTATTTAGCTTCTAAAATGCTTAATGAAAGTAAAGGTATTGAAAACCCAGTGGAGTTTTATTCAATGACTGAAACGGATTTTAAAAATAAAGTTGCTGAATTGAGATCTAACAACGAATCATTACTAGGCGAATTAGTCGATGCCGATCAGGATTTTATTGCTACGGAAAAACAAAATTTAGTTTATGACAACTATGCGATGTTACACAATTACGTACAACGTCATGGCTATTATACAAAAAAAGAAAACTTTGAAGCTTCAGAAGGTTTTCTTCCTGAAGAATTTAAAAACATGACCTTTGACGATGAAAAAGCGTATAAATCTTCAATGTCATATAAGAATATGGCATTTGACAAAGTCATGACGAATATATTTGATACCATTGGTGATGACATATCTACTGTTTCTGTAGATCATTTAAAAGGTCTTAATGATATTAAAATTCAAGCTTTAAAAAATGAAGCTATAGACTATTTAGGAAGCTTCCTAGTGTCTCCAGGAAACTCGAATATGGAATCCATTTATAACTTTTTTGTAAGTAATACCACTAAGGAAGACACAAAAAAGAAACTGACTGAAACCTATGAGAAAAATAAAGATCTCGTCAAAGGAAAACCATCACCTCAATTTGAAAACTATGAGAATCATAAAGGTGGTGAGATGTCACTTGCTGATCTCAAAGGGAAATATGTATATATAGATGTATGGGCAACATGGTGCGGACCTTGTATTAGAGAAATACCATCACTCAAAGAAGTTGAAAAGCAATTTCACAATGAAAACATTGAGTTTGTGAGTACTTCTATTGATGAAGTTAAAGACCACGACAAATGGGTGAGTATGGTTAATGATAAAGAATTAGGTGGTGTGCAGCTTATGGCAGATAACGCATGGAAATCTAAATTTGTTGAAGAATATGCTATCCAGGGAATTCCAAGATTTATACTCATAGATCCTAACGGAAATATTGTAAGTGCAGACGCGCCAAGACCATCTGATCCTAAGTTAAAGGAATTACTTGAAGAGGAACTTAAAATGCAACCGTAATTTTTGATAATACATAAAAAATGCCACTTTATTTAAGTGGCGTTTTTTATTTATGATTCTTTAGATTCTTCCTCCTCTACTTGAGGCTGTTCAGGCTGTTTAAAGAGATCAACATAGGCTTCACCAAGAGCTTCAATAATATAGCTCGCTATCAAACTCTGATAGCCTAGATCTTCAATAGCAATATCTGCAGCTCTGCCATGTAAATACACACCAAAAATAGTTGCTGGAAGCGGCTCATAACCCTGAGATATTAAACCTGTTATTATTCCTGTTAAAACATCTCCAGAACCAGCCGTAGCCATACCAGGATTTCCAGTAGTATTGATGTAGTATTTATCATTAAAAACAGTGATTGTATTTGCACCTTTAATGACAACAATTACATTGTATTTTTTTGAAAACGCCTTAGTCTTATTTAATTTATCAAAATCATCTTTCCATGTCCCAATCAACCGCTCTAATTCTTTAGGGTGAGGCGTTAAAACTGAAAGCTCTGGAAGATGTTTTAAAAGTGTTTTTTTCTTAGATAAGATATTTAATCCATCAGCATCAATCACTAATGGAATCTTATTGGTTTTAAGAAATTTTTCTAATGCTGAAATCGTCACATTCTCTGTTCCCATACCAATACCTAAACCGATTACTTTAGGTTCAATATCCAATATAATATCAGATATCAATTCTTCGTTTTTATCAGTTATAACCATAGCTTCAGGAAAAGCAGTTTGCATAATTTGATAGCCACACTTAGGAACAAAAGCAGTCACCAAACCTGCTCCAATAGATAATGCAGAGCGACTGGCCAACAATACAGACCCTATTTTTCCGTAGCTACCACCAATAATCAAACTATGTCCAAAATCGCCTTTATGTGCATATTTCTGTCTAGGAATATAAATGGGTAAAACTTCATGTTTTCCAATTAATTCTGCGTTAGTTTCTGTTGTAAACAAAAACTCTCGGTCAATACCAATATCAAGCACTTCCCATTGTACAGAATACTGGGCAGTTTCAGGTAGAAAAAATATCAATTTGGGCGACTGAAAACTCAAGGTATAATTTGCCCAAACGACACCATTCTCATCCTCAGGAATTTTATCTGTATAAACACCAGAGGGAATGTCTATAGAAAGTGTAAAAGCCTTACTATTTCTAAAGTGTAAAAATAGTGATTTCACCCAATCACTTGCAGGTCTGTTAAGTCCGATTCCAAACACTGCATCGACAATAATATCATCTTTATGAATTTCAGGAAAATCAGCTTCACAATTCAACATTTCTGGCCAACTTTTAGTGGTCTCTTTAATAAGATTATAGTTAATCAAAAAGTCTGGAGAACGCTTATCACTACAATTAACCACGTAAGTATTAACGTTATAGCCATGCGTGCTTAAATGTCTTGCTACAACTAATCCATCTCCTCCATTATTTCCAATACCACAAAACACATGAATAGGGACTTGAGCACCTTGCATTCGGACGTGCAACCAATTGAAAATTTGAATTCCTGCACGCTCCATCAATTCTGTAGAACTAATATTTTGCTTTTTAGCCGTAAGTTGATCTCCTTGATAAATCTGTTCTTTTGAAAAAATCTTCATGTATAAGCTTTATATTCAGTTGCTAAATTGCCATTTTCTATCGTCTAAATGCTAGATATTTATTTTTATTTCGCTTTAAACAGAAAAAAATGCAAAATAACCTTTTAAGTTTTTTTATTCTCGTAAAAATAATACATTTGAAAGGTATAGACTACTATTCATGCAAAACCTATCAAAAATATCTATAAACCTAGGCTTAACATCACATTTGAGGATGTCAAATTTGACAACCCTTAGGGGTTTTTAGTCTATTATATACTCATCTCATTACTTGTCCTGTTTCAGGAAAAAAGCAAACCCAATTCACTTTAAATAACTGCAAATGAAGGTTTTAAAATTTGGAGGAACTTCAGTAGGTTCAGTAAAACATATAAATAAAGTCATTTCTATTCTAGATGATTATGCAAAAAACGGAAAAGTAATTTGTGTGGTTTCTGCTGTGGGTGGCATCACAGACAAGCTTCTAAAAGCTGGAGAATTAGCTCAAAATAAAGATGATGCTTACAAAAGTGTATTTGATGAAATTACCAAAGTTCATTCTAAGATATTATCAGAATTGATTCCTGATAAAAACCAAACTACACTTAGCCAATTAGACGCTAAACTAGACGAACTAAAAAATCTTTTGGATGGTATTTTTCTGATTAACGAACTATCTCCAAAAACCTCAGATAAACTGGTGAGTTTTGGAGAATTATTATCCTCATTTATCATTTCAGAAACCATGAAAAATAGAGGTTTGGATTGCATTAGAAAAAACAGTCAGGAGTTAATTGTAACCAATTCTGATTTCACCAAAGCTGAAGTGAATTACAAACAAACTTATGACAACATTAAAAATTACTTTTCAGATGCAAATCAAGGGATTACAATATTACCTGGATTCATATCGAAATCGAGCACTGGAGAACAAACTACTTTAGGTCGTGGAGGGTCAGATTTTACGGCAGCCATTGTTGCTTCAGCTTTAGAAGTAAATCAACTTGAAATCTGGACGGATGTTAGTGGTATGTTCACTGCAAATCCTAAATTAGTAAAGCAAGCAATTCCTATTAAAAAACTTTCCTATCAGGAAGCTATGGAATTATCACATTTTGGTGCAAAAGTTCTATATGCACCAACGGTACAACCTGCATTAGATGCTGAGATTCCTATCCTTATTAAAAATACGCTAAAACCTAATGATGAAGGCACACTCATTTCTAAGTTCCACGAACAACATGAATTGGCAGTAAAAGGAATTAGCCATATTAGTGGCATCTCATTGATTACCTTACAAGGAAGTGGAATGGTTGGAATTCCTGGATTTTCAAAACGTTTATTCGAAACCTTAGCCAATGAAAAAATCAATGTTATTCTTATTACTCAGGCCTCTTCAGAGCATTCCATATGCTTAGGGATTGATCAGAACAATGTCGACACTGCAAAATCAGCAATAGATGGTGCATTTGAATATGAAATATCACTACATAAAATAGACCCAATTATTGTTGAAAATGATCTTTCTATAATAGCTTTAGTTGGTGATAATATGAAAAATCATCAAGGTATTTCTGGCAAAATGTTTAGATGTTTAGGAAAAAACAACATTAACATCAGAGCCATTGCTCAAGGTGCTTCAGAGCGGAATATTTCGGCAGTAATTGCAAATAAGGATATCAAAAAAGCACTTAATGTCTTGCATGAAAGTTTCTTTGAAGTAAAAACAAAACAACTCAATGTTTATATTACTGGAATTGGTAATGTTGGTGAAAAACTTATAGATCAAATTCAGCAACAACATACCTTTTTAAAGAAAAAATTAAAAATTGATGTAAGAATCATCGGTATGGCAAATTCGCGTAAAATGATTTTTAATGAAGATGGTATTGATCTTGATGATTGGGCATCTCAATTTCATTTTGCAGAAAAGTCAAGTCTGCATGGCTTTTTTGACAAGGTTGTTGAGCTAAATTTAAGAAACAGCATATTTGTTGACATAACAGCTAGTGAAGATGTGGCAAACCTCTATGATGATTATTTAAGACAAAGTATTGCTGTTGTTGCATGTAATAAAATTGCATGTGCCAGTTCTTACGATAATTATCAAAACTTGAAAATGCTTTCGTTAAAATACAACGCTCCATTTCTATTTGAAACCAACGTAGGTGCTGGATTACCAATTATTAACACATTAAATAATTTGGTTGCATCTGGTGATAAAGTCACCAGCATTGAAGCTGTTTTATCTGGTAGTTTAAACTTTGTGTTTAATAATTTTAGTGACAAAAACAACTTTCATGACACTGTGAAACGGGCTCAATTTGAGGGTTATACAGAACCAGATCCTAGAATAGATCTCAGTGGTATTGATGTTGCCAGAAAGATGCTAATTTTAGCCAGAGAAAACGGAATGACCATGGAGATTGACGATATTGAAAATGAATCCTTCTTAACCAAAGCTAATTTAGAGAGTGATTCTGTAGATGATTTTTACGATACTTTAAAAACAAATGAAGATCATTTTCAAAAACTGTATGCCTCTGCTAAAAAGAATAATTGTCAGCTTAAATATGTGGCCGAATTTAAAAAAGGAAAAGCTAAAGTTGGACTCAAAGAGATTCCTAAAGGTCATCCTTTTTATAATTTAGAAGGCAAAGACAACATTGTGATGTTCCATACCGAACGCTATCCAGAGCAACCACTCATAGTAAAAGGTGCTGGTGCAGGCGCAGATGTTACAGCATCAGGTCTTTTTGCTGACATCATTAGAATAGGAAACAAATAATGAAAGCACTCAAAATATTTTCACCAGCAACTGTTGCCAACGTCTCATGCGGATTTGATGTACTTGGATTTTGTCTGGATGCCATTGGTGATGAAATGGTTATTAGAACAACAGAAAAAAAAGGCATACACCTAACTAAAATTGAGGGTTGTGAATTGCCTTTCGAAGCTGATAAAAATGTTGCAGGCGTTTCGGCTTTAGCACTTATTGAAGATGCCGATCCTGATTTTGGTTTTGAGATTGAAATTTATAAAAAAATAAAGCCTGGTAGTGGTATTGGCAGTAGTTCTGCTAGTGCTGCCGGAAGTGTTTTTGCTATTAACGAACTTTTGGGCAAACCCTATAGTAAGACTGAGCTTACTCGTTTTGCAATGAAAGGCGAAGTACTCGCAAGTCAAAGTGAACATGCCGATAATGTTGCTCCAGCTATTTTTGGAGGTTTTACATTGGTCAAATCTGTAAATCCGTTAGAAGTCTTACAGTTGCCAACACCCAAAGATTTATATGCTGTTATCATCCATCCGCAAATAGAAATTAAAACTGCTGAAGCACGAGCGATTCTACCAAAAGATATTCGGTTAAAAGATGCCATTACGCAATGGTCTAATGTTGGTAGTTTGGTACACGCACTTCACACCAACAATTATAATCTCTTAAGCAAATCGCTAACTGATGTCATTGTTGAGCCTCACCGCAGTAAGCTCATTCCTCATTTTGAAAAGGTGAGAGAAACAGCATTACTTCATGGTGCTTTAGGTTGTGGAATCTCTGGATCTGGACCTTCTATTTTCAGTTTATGCCATGGTAAAGAAGTGGCTCAACAAGTTGCAATGCAGATAAAATATGTATATTCAACAACTGGTATTCCTTTTGAAATTTATACTTCGGAAATCAACACAAAAGGGATAAAAATAATATAAATGAATTATTACAGTCTAAATAAAAAAGCACCAGATACTAGCTTCGCAAATGCTGTGATTAAAGGACTAGCACCTGACAGAGGACTTTATTTTCCAAAGAAAATCAAGCCTTTACCAGCTTCTTTTTTTAAAAATATAGACCAATTCTCTTACAGCGAAATTGCCTTTGAAGCCATAAAGCAGTTTGTAAGTTCGGACATTCCTGAGTCCAAGCTAAAAACTATTATTGAAGACACTCTATCGTTTGATTTTCCAGTGGTGAAGCTCAATGATCATATATCTACTTTAGAATTATTTCATGGACCAACTATGGCATTTAAAGATGTTGGTGCGCGATTCATGGCAAGATGTTTAGGCTATTTTAATCGAGATAACAACAACGATGTTACTGTTCTTGTTGCTACTTCTGGTGATACAGGAGGTGCTGTTGCCAACGGATTTCTTGGTGTGAAAGGTGTTAATGTGGTTATTTTATATCCTTCAGGAAAAGTAAGTGATATCCAGGAAAAGCAATTGACAACATTAGGTCAAAATATTACTGCTTTAGAAGTAGACGGTGTGTTTGATGATTGTCAAGATATGGTAAAAAAAGCCTTTCTGGATGAGTCTATTACAAGCAACATGCAATTGACCTCTGCTAATTCTATTAATGTAGCGAGATGGCTACCGCAGATGTTTTATTTCCTATTTGCCTACAAACAATTACACCATCACCATGATGATATTGTGTTTTCAATTCCTAGCGGGAATTTTGGTAATATTTGTGCAGGTATGATGGCGCAACAATTAGGCCTACCTGTAAAGCACTTTGTTGCTGCTAATAATGCCAATAATGTTGTAACCGAATACTTAAAAACTCAAGACTACAAGCCTAAATCTTCAGTTCAAACCATTAGTAATGCTATGGATGTTGGAAATCCGAGTAATTTTATCAGGATTCAGGAGATCTATGGCAACGATTTCAATACACTCAAAACTTATCTTTCTTCTTACAGTTTTTCTGACGAAGAGACCAAACAAGCACTAAAAGAGATATACGACTTATATAATTACATTGCAGATCCACATGGAGCTGTTGGGTATTTAGGTTGTAAATCATATCTTAAAACGCATAAAAATGCGCATTGTGTCTTTTTAGAAACTGCTCATCCTACAAAATTTCTAAATGTGGTTGAACATGTTATTCAAACTAAAGTAGCTTTACCTCCTCAAATTAGAGCCGTTATGGACAAAGAAAAAGTAGCCACTAAAATTTCAAATTATGAAGATCTCAAAGCTTTTTTACTGAAATCTTAAAAATCTAGACTTATCTATCTTTAAATCAATACAAGGCAAATATGAAAAAGCTCTTCCTGCTCTTAATTCTAATTTCAATCACAAAAACCTTTTCACAAACTAATAAGGAACTTGCACTTTCAAAAGCCAGAGAAGCCATTCAACTTATGGATAACGGAGAGATTGACAAAAGTGTAGAACTATTAAAAGAGGGTGAAAAACTTGATCCTGAAAATTATTTGTTTTCATACGAAATAGCCTATGCATATGTACTGAAAAAGGACTATAAGAAAGCTGCAGACATCCTTAAAAAAACGAAAAAATTCGAAGTTATCAATAGTCAGGTTTATCAAATGCTAGGTAATTGTTATAGCTATTTAGGGCAACCTAAAAAAGCGATTAAAGAATATGAAGAAGGCATGAAGCGATTTCCTAATGCAGGAAACCTTCACTTAGAAAAAGGTAACATTTTTAATCAGGAAGAACAGTATAATGAAGCTATTAAAAATTATGAAAATGGCATTAAAGTCGACCCAATGTACCCTTCAAATTACTATCAACTGGCTTTACTTTATCTCAATTCGAATGATAAATTATCTGGTTTGATCTATGGCGAAATTTTCATGAATATTGAACGCACAACTAATCGAACAATCGAAATAAGTGAATTACTTTACATGACTTATAAAGATGCAATTACACTTGGAGAAGAGGAGTCTAAAATTGATTTTTGTGAAATAGTCATAGATGCCAAATCGGTTACTAAAGATGATCTAACACTACCTTTATGTGCGATATTTGGTAAAAATTTTGTCTTTGGTATTTTAGGTCAGAAAGAATTCAATTTGGATACACTTTCGCAAATGAGAAATTCATTCATTGACAATTATTTTACTGAAGACTACAAAACACATCCAAACGTGCTTTTTAGTTATCACAAAACACTTAAGGATAAGGGACTATTTGATGCTTATAATCATTACTTATTTCAAATGGGCGCTTCCGAACAATTTGACTCATGGTTAGCTAACAACGAAGAGGCGTTCAATACTTTTAAACAATGGTACATAAGTACTGATAACACTATTGAAATTAACCAAAGTAATGCGTTTATCAAGCAATAGTCTTTTTGGTTGATACCTATTATTAATTTACTACAATATTCTAAACTCAAAAACGCCAGATTCTGATGAATTTCCTTCAGCATCTTTAGTGATGATATTCCAATAATACGTATTACCAGTCGACACTGGAACTGTAATTTGTTCTGTTGAAATGTCGCTCGTATTTAGTTCAGGAGGATTAGTGGTTCCGAAATACACATCATAACCTACAATATCGTCATCAACATCACTTCCATTCCACTCTAATGTTACAGAATTGGTAGCAGGAATCGTTTGGGCCATAGTTGGTGATATTATTTCCGCAGGAAAAGGCGCGTAGGTTTGCACACCAGGACCAGCATTATAAAAATTCCAGACAGCACTCACTTTAGTTTCATTCTGATACGCATATTCGACAAACCATCTGAAAGCCTGAGCACGATTTATAGTCACTGGAAATATAAAATCTACAGTTTCATATTGCTCAATATTATCTGTATCTAAATTTTCTATGGTAAGTAAATACGTTTCGGCATTATCGTTGGGTTCCCATTCAAAAAATACAGTGCTCTCTGTTGGTGTTGGATTTTCACCCTCGTTACACAACATATCTTCCTGAGGAAAGACCAGTTGTACTCCATTAGGCGGATCTTGAGCTCCTCCGTTATTGTTTGGAAGACCATCATCTGTAGTATCCTTACAGCCTAAGAATAAAATTGCTACACAAAAAATATAGGTTATCTGTCTCATTGTTTTACGATTTTATATGTAGATATTGTAGTCTCTGTTTTTACGACCATTATATACACACCAGCTGTTAAGTCTGTAGTGTTTACACTCATCTTCATTCCTTCATTTTCAATAGTTTTACTGAGAACCAATTGCCCTAATGAGGAATATATATTTATACTTAGATTGTCTCCTTCAATACCATTATAAATATTAACTAGATTTTTAAAAGGATTTGGATACACTAGGAAATTATCTGTCATGACTATACGTTCTTCATAAATTCCCTGACAATCGAGATCTGTACTCACCTTTAATGTATTTACTCCCGGAAGCAAGTCTAGAGTGATTGAGTTATTATGTGTAGTGAATGTATCTCCATTAAACTTAATATTATAACTAGAACTACCAGACAAATCAAGTGTTAGTTGATCTCCTGACATTGTTCTATTTGCAAAAACTTCCAATGGATCAGGCTCTGTTATAACGATTGTATAGCAAAGCTCATAATCTGGCCATTCTTCTATGGTAATGCACATATCATAAGTACCAGCAAGAAGATTAAAGATATCAACATCGTTGGTAAAATTATATGCCTGAAAGAAGTCGTCATTACCTAGAGTAACTGTATATGTATAAAGTTCCTGAGCTATAATAGTCACCTTTCCATTGTTACTATTTAGGCAGGTTTCACCAGTAATTGAGACTGTAAAATTATCGTTTGGCAAATCTGGATAAGCACATCCATTAAAATCCACAGCAGCTCCAAATTCAGTATTAGGACAAAGATCGTCTTCATTTGGAACACCATCATTATCTGCATCTTCGCATATGGTTTGATAACTCGCTGATTCGTCTTTTACCCAATTATCATATGTACCATCTGTATTAGAGATTACTGCTACAGGATCATCAACTAAAATACATCCTAAGTCTGGATTATTAGTTGCATTAAAAATTTGCAAATTTTGATTATTTCCATTCTGTAAATTAAGCTGGTCAGCAATAAGCATATTAGACTGGCAGAACAATTGCGTCAAGTTAAAATTTTGTGTAATGCTAAGACTAGTTAATTGGTTTGCTGCGCAATTGAGTTCAACTAAATCTATCAAAATATCTACATTTAAATTTGTAAATAGATTATTGGATATATTTAAATCCACGAGGTTTAAATTCGTGTCGAAATTCAATTGGGTGATGCTATTGTTAGAGACATCTAAGTCTGTTAAATTTGATAACATTGACGCATCCATATCTGTTAGCATATTGCCTGAGGCGTCTAAATCTACCAAAAGGACATTGTTACTAAGGTCTACTGTAGCTACTAGATTTTCACCAAAATCTAGAGTTGTTAAGCTTACAAAGTCTTCAATACCTGTGAGATCTAAAATCTCATTTCCGCTTACATTTAAAAATGTAATGTTTTCAATATTCTCTGTTAATACATAATCATCTAAAGCACCAGAGTCATAACCTAAATTAATCAAAGCTTGTTCAAAATTATCATCTGGCACATAGGTTTGTCCGAAAAAACATTCCGTAGCAAATTGTGCTGTAGTATCTATGGACCAAGTAGCACCAGCTGGCACTGTACCATTATCGGTTTCAATACACATTAAATCTGGATTATTGGTTGCATTCAGATTAGCTAATATTCCATTTTGTCCATTTTTGACATTAAGAGTTTCCAATATATTTGATTGACAATTGATACTTAATAACAATTGGTTTTGCTGAAAATCGAGCTCTGTAATTTGGTTATTCTCGCAACTAAACACCTCTAATGATAACACTTCAGCAGGTAAAAATGATGTAAATGCATTGTTACTAATATTCAAATTTGAAAGATTAGAGTTGGCGCTAAGATCTAAACTACTGATGGAATTACCAGCACAGTTCAATATGGTCAAAGCTGTATTATTTTCAACATTCAACTCAGACAAGGTATTATTAGAGCAATCAATATTGAGTAGATTAACATTAGAACTCAGGTCAATTTCGCTTAAATTATTATCAGCACAATTCAAACTTTCTAAAGCCAGGAAATCCTCAATTCCTGTTAAATCAGCAATAGCATTTCCATTAATATCTAAGCTTGTTAAAGCCTCAATATTTGCAGTTAACACATAATCATTTAATGGACCAGAATCATACCCTAAATTGATCAATGCCTGTTCAAAATTATCGTCAGGCACATAGGTTTCACCAAAATTACAATCCTCACTATAGCTTGTATCGCTATCTTTCACCCAATTAGCTCCAATAGTATTAGCGTCATCTACCTGAATACAAGTTAAATTAGGATTACCTGAAGCATTTAAACTTGCAATGTCGGGATTGATTCCATTTTGAATATTTACAAAATCGAAAAGGTTATTAGATACGTTTATAATTACAGTTTCTGGACAAAACTGGGTTTGATTTGTATTGTATACACACGCAGAGATTGCCATGGTAGTTAAATCAATATCACCTTCAATTTGATTACTACTAACATTAAGTCGCTTTAATGTTCCTAAATTATTAGATAAAATAATATTGGTTAAGAGATTAGAACTGCAATCTATTTCAATTAGGTTTCCATTGCCAGACAAGTCTATTGTTGTTAATTGATTGTTAGGACATGATAAAAATTCCAGAAGAGTGTTTGAACTTAAATCCAGTTGAGTTATCTCATTAAAACCACAGTTTAATTGCTCAAGAGCAATATTAGCAGAAACATCAAGCTGGGACAGATCATTTTGAGATACTTGGGCTTCAATTAAATTGATGTTATTTTGTAGGTTAATATCTGAAATTTGATTGTCTGTTACAGCCAAAAATGTTAATTGTGGATTTGACAATACATCTATTTGTGTAAGGTCGTTTGATGCACAATTTAAAGTCTCTAATGACTGATAGTTATCCACCGAAATATTAGCGAGCTCATTGTTGACGCAGCTCAAACTTATAAGAGTTGTGTTATTTACAGTTGTAGTAACTAAATTAGTTATGTTATTACTGTTGCAATTAAGATCTTCAAGAGCAGTGTTACTACTTACGTCAAGACTTGTCAAAGTATTATTAGAGCAGTTTAATTCTCTCAATGCAGTATTGCCTGAAATATCTAAAACATCTAAATCATTATCAGCACAATCTAAAAATTCCAGGTTAATATTTTGAGATGTGTTAAGGTTAGCTAAATTATTTCCTGCACAAAACAACTCTACTAGACTAACAGTTCCAGTAGTATTGAATACTCCGTTGGCATCGTTAATATCATTTGTAAGCAAGAAGTTAGAACTACAATTGAGACGTTGTAAATAAATCATATCGCTCACGTCTAAATCATCTAAATAATTGCCACTACAATCCAATTCTACTAAAGATTTGAAATCTCTAATACCTGTTAAATCAGAAATACTTTGGTCGCTAACATTTAAGGCTTCTATATGCTCAATATTTGAGGTCAATACTTGTCCATCAATAACATCATCGTAACCAAAATCAATTAGTGCTTGTTCAAAAAATGGATCTGGAATTGCGGTAAAACGACTATTAAGACAATCGCCATTATAGGTTGCAAAATCATCTTTCAGCCAACTTCCAGGAATACTTCCTTCGATGGCATCATCAACATTGATACAGAACAAATTAGGATTATCAGTAGCATCAAAAACAGTCAAAGCTCCATTATTTCCGTTTTCAATATTTAAAGCTTTTAATGCATTAAAATTACATAGCACTGATGTTAAGGCAGTATTAGCTGTGAGGTCTAAGTCTTCTATTTGATTGATTGAACAATCCAAAATTTGAAGAGCAGTATTATTACTCAAATCCAAACTAGTGATTAGGTTATTTGATATGTTCAAATTTTGTAAGGCAGTAAAATCCTGAATTCCTGTTACGTCTTCAATTGCAAGTCCTGAGACATTTAAGACCGTTTCAGTATTGATGTCTGCAGTGGCCACGTAATTATTAAGTATTCCGTCTGAGTCTATATTCTGGTCGATGAGTGCTTGTTCAAAATTATCATCAGGTATGTAGGTTCCACAGTCGAGATTGTAAGCAGCTATCGCATCTTTTTGCCAACCTGCTGCACCATCAGCAAAAGCCACATCGTCTACATTTATACAAAATAGATTAGCATTATTTGTTGCATCAAAGCTTGTTATAGCAGTATTATTTCCATTATTAATATTCAATGCAAATAGATTATTACTGTTACATAATAAAGTGGTCAAAGCAGTATTTGATGTTGTATCTAAACTTTCAATTTGATTCATTGAACAATCCATATTACTCAACGCTGTATTACTACTTATATCGATACTAGTAAGTCCATTATCAGAACAATTTAGTGTTGCCAGAGATGGATTACTACTTAGATCTAAATTTTCGATTGCATTATTCGAGCAATTTAGTGTTGTTAAAAGTACATTAGCGTTTACATCAAGGACAGACAAATTATTATCTGAAATATCTATATCTAAAAGCGCCGTATTATTAGAGAGATCTACACTTTCAAGTGTATTATTACTACAATTCAGAATCTGTAAAACCGAAAAATCTTCAATTCCAATCAAACTTGAAATTGATACATTCGAAATATCTAAATTGATGATATCATCTATACTATCTGTGAGCACTAGATTATCTATGACATCATCATAGCCTTGGTTGATTAATTCTTGCTCAAAGTTATCATCTGGTACGTAAGTATAAATGTCCACGCAAGTGTTTTCACTGTAATAAGTCCAATCATCTTTCAACCAACCAGAAGGTGTGAATCCGCTATCAATTTGAATACAGAAAAGATCTGGGTTATCAGTAGCATCAAATAAAGACACAAGGTCATTGAAACCATTATTGACTATTAGGGACGTTAGTTGATTTCTGGAGACATTAATTAAAGCCGAACCTTGACATAGGGTAATTGGATCGGTTTGCGGATCAGGACATACTACTGTATTGATAGAACTTAAATCTAAATTAGTCAATGCATTATTTGAGACATCAAGACTTTTCAGAACAGTATTTACTGATAAATTGAGCGTACTAATTTGATTTGAAGAGCAAAACAGATCTTCTAAATCTAAGTTATTGCTTACAACCAACTCACCAGTTAACCTATTATTTGATACATTTAATAGTTTCAAATTAGTGTTAGCTGAAACATCAATAGTAGCTAATCTATTATCATTACATAATAAAATCTCTAAGTTTGTAAAATCTTCTATACCTGTAAGGTCAGCAATTTCCAAATCAATGACACTAAGTGTGACAACATTTGATATTCTGTCTGTAAGTACTAAGTTATTATTAGCTATACCATCTCCCATACTATTGGCATCTCCAAGATTTACCTGAGAACCGTCTTCAGCATGCGTTTCTAGGTACTCTTCGAAATTATCATCTGGAATTGAGGTTGTTTGGGCCCCTAATAGTGCGGAGGTAAACAACATTATCAAAATCAAAAATTGGACACTTTTTTTCATAACACTTTTGTTATTTAAAACACCTGATTAATTTTAATGTTTTGCTTCTTTAATAACTTCTTTGTGATAATGAATTTGTTTATCAAACTTTTCTTTTACTGAATTAATAAACTTAAGTTTAAAATCAGGATCTTCATTTAATTTCTTCCACACTAGATGTTTTCTTGTATCAACACCTTCATCCTTCATCATTTTTTCAGCTAATTTTAAGCCGTTTTCTATATCAGCATCTGTTATTTCATAATAGATGATATTATCTTCAACTGTATAATTTCGACCATCTGCTGAAGTTCCACTTAGAGCATCTTCATCCATCTGCGAACCGTCATCACCAGAAATCAAAGCTCCATTTTCAAGCGCATCTATTCTACTAATAGTCTGCTCTAAAAGTTGCTTTAATTCATTTATTTCATTGGCCTGACTTAAAAATTGCTCCTCTAATTTCTCAATAAACGGACTTGTATCATTAGCATTCAAACCTACAGCGACATTGACATAATTAAAACCAGATTTAAACTCTACTGATTCCCATGCAACACCAACAATATTTTTTATATCTCTAGGTTGTATTTGAGCTGGCGATACAGCTATACCAATACCATCATTATTTCCGCTAGGTAAAATATAATCGCCTATATTAACCTTTCCATAGACTTTCACAGGAACTTGCCCCATAAACGCTACTTTTTCATAGTACTGCTCTAATTGAGGTTGCGGTAAAGCACCAAGAACAATTGGCTTATAAGAAATTACCATCATTCTATGTGAATTATCAGTATTCTTAGTGATCTTACCTCCATTAACTCCAACAATATCTCCGTAAGACATAGTTTCATTAATATCTGCTCTAACCAAATACTCGGCATAATCTCCTGCTCCAGAGGCATAAGAGACACCTCTAAATTTTTCTTTATTATAATCAAACACTTGTAAGTTTCTAATGGCGAAAATTTCGTTGGCTATTGCAGCAATTTCCTTAATTACTTCAAGTGCTAAAGATGCAATTTCTGCTGCAATCTTTGCTGGCCCAGGAGAAACCACACATGCGCCAAACCCTACACATGCTCTAACATCAGCAGAAGCTGAAGTTAATGCAATACCTGCTATTGTAACATCTATAGTTTGCCATACCAAATCTAGAGTACCATCAACAACATCGTAGGTTACATTAAGTCTATCTAAGTTGTAATCTGCGTTATTGGTAAATTCGCTTTGTTCAGTTTCACCTTCTATTCTACCCCAAAGCATTGGTGCACCTTCGTAATTTGGAATTGTTACGCCAGATACTGTATTGGCATTGTTACCATAAAAATCTGTCCATGGTTCAAATGGTGCTCCACCACTCAATAAATCCCATAAAATATTAGCTGCACCTCCAATACCTCCCAATGGTGGTAATTCACTTGTATCACTAGGAGAAGTTGCATCCCAAAATGAAATGAAATTATTTTCGTTTTTAGCGCCTACAGCATTGACCTTAATTGCTATACCTTGATTTCCACCTTCAACCAATAAAGGATACTTATTGATATCTAAATCCGAACCCTGTAAGGTCGATGTTATTTTTACTTGCGAATCTGATGTAACATTAAGTCCGCCACCCAAATTAGTAGAATCTGTTACCCTGAGTGTTGCTGCAGTTAAATCACCAAAACTAGCTTCACCATTCACGACAAGATCATTTAAGGTTGTTAGTCCGAGAACATCGAGAGTCCCATCTAAAGCCGTGTTGGCATTAACATTTAAATCACCAGTAAGTATTGAAGGGCTACCATTATTTACATTAAACGCCTCATTCAAGTTGACAATTCCGTCAACATCTAAGGTTCCCGTAAGATTGGTAGCATTACCATTGTTAACATCTAGAGTACTACTCAAATTGGTTGGGCCTTCCACCTGTAATTCACCATTGAGATAGGTTCTATCATCAACTGTTAAAGTGCCTGTAGCTGTAATATTTCTGTGATATGCATATGGTAGAAAGGTTAATCTTTCTCGACTCATCGTTTCAAAATTATTTCCTGCGTCGAAATCAATCTCCACTTTTAAATCTTTTGGAGTACCATCCCAGCTTATTTCCTTGAAATAATCATGTTCTGCATCACCTATTAAAAGATTGATTCGTCCAAATTCATCAGTATCCGTAATTTGTACCTCTTGAAATTCTATTTGATTACCACTATCATAAATTGTAAATCTTATAGCAATTGTGGTATTTGGCAAATAATTACCTTCTGAATCTACTCCAGGTAATTCTAAATTATCCGGACTAATGATAACGGCTTGATAGGTTATACCATCGGTTTGTGCAAATGCTTGAGACATCAAACAAATAAAGAACGCAAAGGTTAATATTCTTTTCATAATTGGTGGGTTTATAATTATTGATTCTTTTTTAAATTTTAATGAGTTTTGTACTGAAATGTTTTCTACCAGAAACTACTTTTAAGAAGTATGATCCTGTTGAAATAGTATTGATATTAACTCTGATGCTTTGTGCTGGTGAAAATTCCTGTGAATGAACAAGCTTACCTTCAACATCATACATTACAACAGATATACTGTTAAGTATTGAATTACTAAATGTGATTGTTATGGATTCCTTAAACGGGTTAGGATATACTTTAGCTTCTAGATCATGATTATAACCTCCAACAACTTTAATCTTACCTAAAGGCTGTTGATAACCTTGCCTTAAGTAGTAGCCGTTATTAGAGTGCGTTCCGATAACGCTCGACTGACCTATGCTTTGACTAATAATGTATGTACCATTACTGGTCACCACGTTCTGAGAAGAGCCACTGCTACCAAGATTTGATCGTATTATGCGATATCCTGATTGATCTTGTGCATGAAATTCTTGAAAAAATCCAAACAACACTATGATATAAATTATAGCTTTCATTGATTTATTATGTTTATTTTCAAACTATTAACAGTTTAAACTTATAAGTAAAAATTCATTTATTTTAATAACTAGTCTAATGTCCACCTTTTGTCTACTCAAATGCCTAATTGACTAATAACTGCAAAAACATTTAGGCAGATTTATGATGAAACCCAAACCAAATTGATGCGCATTCAAATTCAATTTTTCAGCATTCTTACCACTACTAATTAGTACTGATGTTCCATAAGAATACCGCACAAAAATTGCAGTACTCCTTGAAATTGGATACTGCATTTCCAGACCGCCTCTAAAAAATAGAATGTTATTATTGAACTCCTCCTCACCTACTAGGTTGAAGACATCATTATTAATGGTTTGATTTCCTCGAATTAAAAATTCTGAAGCTGCAGATACATTAGCTAAAAACGTAAGTTCTCTAAGCTCAAACAGTTTAATATCTAATCCAGCTTTTACACCTAAGTAACTTACATCCCATTCAAAGTAATTATCAACACTGCTTTCGCTACCTATTGCTCCGTAACTATTGTAAGAAGCACCGAGCGACCAAAACAATGTATTAGCATCATTTATAGATTGCCTGTAACCCATACCAAAGTATGATTTTGATTTAGACAGCAAATTATTTAGTGGTCTTCCCTGTGAATTTTCATAATCAAAGGCGGACACTGTTGTACCAAACTCGAAGGTAAGTTGTTGGCAGAAACATAAATTACTAATCAATAGAATTGATGTAAGAATCTTGTAATTCTTTAGCATGAAACCAGTTTTTGTTGTAGCAATTTAGATAAAATAAAGACTGGTTTTTCATAAATATAGGGCTGTCCACCCTTTGTCCACCATAAAAAAAACGGTCTATTTAAAATTTTGAAGATATTTATGTAACACAATTACACTAAGTAATTATATTATTAATAAACTGATTATCAATATTTTAAAACATTAAACTAAATGTCATTATCTTAGATAATCTAACTACCACAAAACATGGAAGCAAATTCTCGAGTCAAAAATGTCCTAATTTTTAGATTTTTAAATTATGTCTACTTAGAAGTGGACATTTCCGTATTACTCATTTCGGTCTTTCTTATAAGTCAGGTAAGTTTTTCACAAGATCAAAAGCGAGTAGATAGTCTTTTACAGGCAGCATCACAACAAACAGACACAACTCAAATTATCACCTATGCGCACTTATTTGCAGATTATATATATGTAGATCCATTAAAAGCCAAACCCTATCTGGATAGTACTATGGTGTTAGCAAATCGATTAGGGAACAAAAGTTTTATAGCAAGAACTACTAACTATTTAGGAGTATATTATAATTTTACATCAGACTACAGAAAAGCCGATTCTACTCTCTCTATAGTGATAGAGCAATATGCTGAAATTGGAGATAGTATTCAAATGTGTGCCACAATGAATAATAAGGCTATTGCTCTTAAGAGTCTTGGCAATTATAGGGAAGCATTAGAAACTCATATGCAGTCTCTAAAACTCAAAGAACAACTCAACGATACAGAAGAAAGCATAGCTGCCAGTTATTGGAATATAGGAAATTTACAGGGAGACATTGGCAATTATGAAGCGTCAAACACCTATTACAATAAAGCAAAAGTAATCTTTGAAAAACTTGATCTTGAACAAGACCTAAAATCTATTAATAATAACATTGCAATCAATCTCAGTACCATGGGACATTATGAGGAATCGATTCCTTTATTTTTGGATGCCATTGCCTACAATAAAGCCAATAATTACAACAATGATCTTGCGGGAGCCTATGACAATATTGGTTCTGCATATTATAATCTGGATAGCATTGCTATAGCAAAAAGCTACTATGAAAAGTCACTTGCTATTAGTCAGAATTATGGCGAAACCTCTTTAACCGGACTCAATTACAGGCATTTGGGTGAAGTTTACATGAAAGAAAACAAACCCAGAATTGCCTTGGATTATTTCAAAAAGGCTTTAAAGATTTCTGAGGAAACTGGTACATCAAAAAAAATGATCACAGACTATCTTCGCTTATCTCAGGCATATTCTGCTGTAGGTCAATTTGAGAAAGCTTATCAAAATCATGTTAGTTATCATAAACTCCATGACGACATCCTAAATGAGGAAAATATAGAGCGAATGAATCAATTGGAGATCAGCTATCAAACCGAAAAAAAAGAAAAAGAACTCGCCATCCAGAAAGGCGAGATTGATGCTCTTAAGCAAAAGGAAGAAATCTCTAAAAACCGTCAACGCTTGCTTGGTATTGGTAGTCTGTCCTTATTATTATTTGCAGGTGCATTATTCTATGGTTTACGACAAAAAATGAAGCGAAACAAACTAGAACGCGAGCAATTAGATACCTCATTGCGATTCAAAGAAAAAGAACTCACTACACATGCTTTACATTTAGCGCATAAAAATGAAGTATTACTCGATCTCAAGGCACAACTCAAAGAACTTAAATCAGACAGTCCAAATTCCAGGAGTTATCAAAATGTGATCAATACCATTAACCTAGATATCAATAATGATAGCAACTGGGAACAGTTTAGAACTTACTTTGAAGATGTCCACAAAGATTTCAATGCCAATGTAAAACGCAACTATCCTGAGGTATCAGCAAACGACCTGAGATTGATGTCATTACTTAAAATGAATTTATCCACTAAGGAAATTGCTAACATTTTAAATATCTCCACCGAAGGCGTTAAAAAAGCACGCTATCGTCTACGTAAAAAACTAAATCTAGCAACAGAAGACTCACTTCAAGAATTAGTTATAGACCTATAAATCAATTGTTTAAAAAACAAAGTCCACCTTTTGTCCATGAGTCCATATAAAGACGTCCACAAGTTGTCTACCTTCAAAATTATGAATCATCATAATCTGTATGTATGTTTGGTATGTCATTAAGTTGACAACCAGTTTTGTGGTGCCTTGCACTGGTTAGGCTGCAGACTTTACCAGTTGCAAGTCGCTACGAAAACTAATAATAACATACCACAAAACACAATTATTTTGAATCTTCAAACCCAAAACTGCGTTATAATATCAATGGTCTATGACCTTATAAACAAATTACGATGCTTATAATCCTCTTTATACTTCGAATCATACTATCAAAAGCATAGTATATCTAGACCATTAAGTGATAACTTCAATGCGCAAGAGCATAGTTAAATAATCACAACGACATTAAAAATAATGGGATTAGCCAAAATCACGTTAGTTTGTTTAAAAGAGTGAGCAGTTATGTTTACTCTTTTTTTATTCTGAAAAATTGCTAAACTTGTTATATCTTTAAATACATAAACTGATTGAGTTATGGATAAAGCATTACAAACAATGATCAATAATATGCCAGAAAAAACTGGTAAGTCATTAGAGGAATGGACATCAATTTTAAAAGCCAAAGCATTTGCCAAGCATTCAGAAGGTGTAAATTTCCTAAAAAAAGAACATGGTGTGACTCACGGTTTCGCTAATACTATCGTAACCTTATCAAAAGGAGATAATCATTCAGCAGATGATCTGGTAACCAATCAATATAAAGGTAAAGAACAACTATTTCCTATATATGAAGCACTATTGAAAGAGGTGAAGTCTTTTGGAAATGATATCACCATTACACCCAAAAAAACCAGTGTTAGCGTCATTAGAAAACGACAGTTTGTTCTCATAAAACCAGCTACAAAAACCAGAATTGATCTCGGACTCAAATTACCAGGAAAACCAACCACAGATCGTTTAGGAAACTCTGGTCCGTTTGGAACTATGTGTACTCATCGTGTGCAATTAACTTCAGAAAAAGAGGTTGATCCAGAACTTATATCATGGATAAAAGAGGCTTATAATCTATCTCAATAAAACATTTACATATTTGCCGAGTTTAAAAAACAAAGCTATTCAGAAAAACAATACATAAACTCTAACTAGGTCACTTAGACTCCAACATTATTGCTATACAAATTAGCGGTGTCTTGAGTACAATAGAGCGTTTGACATAAAATTTACACTTTTTTTACATTTTATCGGGTTTTATAACTCACTCTAGTCGATATATTTGACTTAGATAAATCAAAAAACGCCTATTATGAAAAAATACATCATTATTATCTGCACAATACTAGTTATAGCGAGCTTATCAATTTTAGCTTTCACAAATTGGGACCACACTAATACTGAACAAGCAGAATTATCAAAAGAGCATATTTCAGTCATAAAAAATCAGAACACCAATCATCTTAACACTAAAAAAATTCCCGACTTATACTATGGTGTAGATTCGAGATTTGCTCCTGTAAAACTATCAGATGTGCACAATGCGACAACCATTTATGATTTTTTAAATGAGGGAGAAAAAGCACAAATAGATCAGATCAATTCTGTTAGACTCATCATGGTTGAAAACAACCAACTCTCTGAAAAACGTGCCTATGGCAACAACGAATTCCTTACAGATGCTCAAAAAGACCTTTTGAAATCAACAGCTTACTTTAGTCATTTTACAATCAGAACAAAATTCACAGCAAAAAACGAAGAGACTGGTCAAATGGAAGATCGTTTTTTTGGTCCGCATATCACTGTTGTTCCCAATCAACAAGCCACCTACGTTGATGGTAAAGACGCACTTATAAATTACCTAAAGGCACAGAGTAAAGACTATATGAATGTTATAAAAGACATGAAACTTGGCGCTATTAAAATCTCTTTTAAGGTAACTAGCGAAGGTAACATTTCAGATGTTAAACATGATGCGATGTCAACTGGTTATAAATCCATTGATGATCAATTCATGACTCTTATCAAAAACATTCCAGGAACATGGATTCCTGCGGAAAATAATAAAGGAGAAACATTAGATCAGGAATTGGTATTTACGTTTGGACCTGCAGATGGTTGTTAACTAATTCACGACCTCAGCGTATAAATCGAAATCCTCGGCTTCTATGACTTTTACAGTTGTAAATTCGCCTGTCTTAAGATACGTACTTGTTGCATCAATCAACACTTCATTATCCACATCAGGAGAATCATATTCGGTACGACCAACAAAGTAGTTGCCTTCTTTTCTGTCGATTACGACTTTAAATTCTTGTCCGATTTTGGCTTGATTCAATTCCCATGAGATCTGCGATTGGATTTCCATGATCTGATTAGCACGATCCATTTTCACGGCTTCAGGCACATCATCTTCTAAATTATAGGCATGTGTATTTTCCTCGTGAGAATATGTAAAGCATCCTAAACGCTCAAAACGCATCTCTTTAACCCATTGCTTTAACGTTTGAAAGTCGTCTTCAGTTTCACCTGGATAACCTACGATAAGCGTAGTTCTAATAGTCATCTCAGGAACTTTAGCTCTAAACTCCTGAAGCAGCTTTGTGGTTTTCGCTTTGGTGGTTCCACGACGCATACTTTTTAGAATACGATCTGAAATATGCTGCAATGGAATGTCTAAATAATTACAGATCTTCGGTTCGCGGTTCATTACATCTAACACATCCATAGGAAACCCTGTTGGAAATGCGTAATGTAAACGAATCCACTCAATACCTTCTACTTTTACCAAATGCTCCAGTAATTCGGCAAGGTTTCTCTTTTTATAAAGATCTAATCCATAATAGGTCAGATCCTGAGCAATAAGTATCAATTCTTTAACACCATTAGCTGCTAATTTTTCAGCTTCTGTTACTAAATCTTCAATAGGTGTACTCTTGTGCTTTCCTCTCATCAAAGGAATCGCACAGAAGCTACAAGGTCTGTCACAGCCTTCTGCAATTTTTAAATAGGCATAATTTTTTGGTGTCGTTGTTAAACGTTCTCCTATTAATTCATGCTTATAATCTGCTCCAAGAGCTTTCAATAATTGTGGTAATTCTGTGGTTCCAAAATATTGATCAACATTTGGAATTTCTTTCTGAAGATCTGGCTTGTAACGTTCGCTTAAACATCCTGTAACAAATACTTTATCCACCTCGCCTGCTTCCTTTTTTTGCATGAATTCTAAAATAGTATTCACACTCTCCTCTTTCGCATTATTGATAAAACCACAGGTATTGATCACAACCACATTGCCTTCTTCCTCATGCACAACATCTTTCCCACTAGCTTTTAGTTGTCCCATTAACACTTCGCTATCGTAAACATTTTTACTACAACCAAGGGTTACAACATTGATTCTATTCTTCTTAAGTGATTTCGTTCTCATAGTTGAATTTCAGTTTGCAAAGATACATAATGATTTGTGATATCTTTGTGTTGAGACAATTAAACCTTTCTCATAGGAAATAGTCCAACTATGAAATCTTTGTTATGAAGTCTTTACACTACATCGCCCTTTTTATATGTTTCTCACTGTGTTTTAATTGCTCATCGAGTGATGACACCTCGGAAATGCCCATAGATGGAACTCCAGAACCTGAATTCACATACTTTCCCCCTACTGATGGAAGCGACACATGGGAAACCAAATCCATTTCAGATTTAGAATGGAACAACGCTGAATTACAACCGCTTTTAGATTTTCTAGACGACAAGAATACCAAGAGTTTTATGATACTTCATAACGGAAACATAGTGGTTGAAGCCTATATGAATGGGCACACAAACGCAACACCATGGTATTGGGCTAGTGCAGGAAAAACACTAACAACAACTGTAATAGGAATTGCTCAAGATGAAGGTTTGATAGACATAGATGATAAGGTATCTGATTATATTGGAACAGGATGGACAAGCATTCCATTAGATAAAGAAAATCTGATCACTTGTAAAAACCTATTATCGATGAATTCAGGCCTAGATGACAGTCTGGGAGATGATATTTCACCTGATAATCTTCAGTATATTGCCAATGCTGGTGATCGATGGGCCTATCATAATGTCTATGTCAAATTACAAGACGTGGTAAGTGCTGCCAGTAATCAAACCTGGAACTCCTATTTTAATACCGTCCTAAAAAACAGAATAGGCATGTCTGGAGCCTGGTTTCCTATTGATGATCTCAATGTGTATTGGAGCAATACCAGAAGTATGGCACGTTTTGGATTAATGATCTCTGCTAATGGCAAATGGGAAGAGGATCAAATTGTATCTCAGTCTTTTTTAAACGAGGCTACAAATACCTCTCAACCACTCAATCAGGCTTATGGATATTTATGGTGGCTCAATGGAAAATCATCCTATCGCTTACCGCAATTTCAACTTGAATTTTCCGGAGAATTAGTTCCAAATGCACCTGAGGATATGTATTGTGCCTTAGGTAGAGACGATCAGAAAATCTATATCGTACCAAGTAAAGATCTTGTGGTAATCAGAATGGGAGAACCTGCAGACGATATCAATTTTGCATTGTCCAATTTCGATAATGACCTTTGGGAAAAGATCAATGCCTTAACCAACTAATTATAATTTGCTGGTGACTTCCTCATTTTCGATGCCTGTTCGTAGACATAAGCCCATTGTAACAATCGTCGTTCATTTCCAATAGTTATAAATGTCAGACCTTTAGGAGCTCCATTTTCAGCATAACCCATCGGAACCGTTAATGCAGGATACTCAGCTACTGCTGCAAAACCAGCATGATAGTTATTAATAGATAATATGCCATCTAAGTTGTGAGTAGTCATTGGTTCGTCAAAAAAGCGTTTTCCATTGGTTTTTAAAGTACTTTTTATTTTGGCAAATTCTGCTTCGGTTGCCGAGTCATCAGATACACCCTGAAATAATTTTTGTCCATAAGGCATGACATTCAAGCTGTCCTTACGATTAAAGTCCATAATATCTTCAATAGACGAGTATTCTAAATTAGGATTTCCATAGTTTTTTAAATAAGTTACCAGATCTACTTTCATATCCAGATTTAACAACCTTAAAAATCCTGGAAGGCCAATATCGGCAGCCTCTATTTCTATAATTTCAGCACCTTGAGCTTTTAGTACTTCAATAGCGTTGACATACAGTTGATCTTCCATCAAGCCTTTAATGGCACCAAAACGTTTTCCTTTTACATTTTTTACATCTGTTAAACCACTATAATAGTATGATCCAGGCCATTTCGGATTTAAAGATTTTTGGTCGTTGTCATCATACCCATAGATAGCAGACATTAGTATAGCATTATCCATGACATTTTTAGTCATTGGTCCAGCAGTATCTAAAGTTGATGAAATAGGAATAATGCCACTACGACTCACTAAACCTATAGTTGGTTTGAGTCCAACTACGGAATTCTGACTCGATGGTGACAAGATAGAACCAGACGTTTCGCTACCAATAGCAGCCACACAAAAATTTGCAGCTACGGCCACACCACTACCAGAACTGGAACCTCCTGTATCAATAATTTTTCGTCCGTATGGATTTAATGTTTGTCCGCCGATTGCCGAATAACCGCTCGGACAATCACCACAGAAGAAATAAGCCCATTCGCTTAAATTTGCTTTACCAAGAATGAGTGCACCTTTCGATTTCAATTGTTTCACAATGAAAGCATCTTCAGTAGTATTATCTTTCAACGCTACTGCTCCAGCTGTAGTTGACATTCCTGTTGCATTGATATTATCTTTTAATAAGATTGGCATTCCATAAATAGGGTGTCTTTGCTGTTTTGATGCCTTAAAAGCTTTATCACATGCTTTCGCATCATTTATAATATTGGGATTAATAGCTATTACAGAATTGAGGGACAAAGCATTGTTTCTGTCAAATGTTTTAATTCTGTGGAGGTAAAACTTGGTGAGCAATTCGTATGTCAATGCTCCACTTGTAATGTGTTGTTGAAGGGTTGGAATATCCTGATCCAGGATAAGTGGTTTTAGTGCATTGTATTTAGCTTCAGTAAAATCTTTTAGATCCTTTTCAAATATATCCCAAAGTTCATTAGAGTTAATGTATTTAGAATCTAAGACTTTAAATTCTCTGAATTCTTTCGTAGAAATATCACTAATATCATTTTCGTCTTTAGTATCCTGACTCGTTTCAACATCAGTAGGGGTTTCCTTTTTCTCTTCGGAAGGTTTACAGCTGTAAGTAATAAAAATAAGGCAAAGTAGAAGTATGTATCTCATGGTTAGCATTTTTTATAAAAATACATAAAAATGAGATTAATTACGTTGTTCAAAAGGAATCACATTTCCCTTTTCAATATAATTTTTTAAGCCTTGGAGTAATTGTGCCCAGCAAAATGAAGAATTCCTGAATTCATGATTATTCTCTGGCCAATTGGTATGTGAGAACTTGAATAAGGTTTTATTATCATGCGATTCAAGTGTGATACCAAAAGTAGTCGGATTCCAATCGCTACTTGAATCTGTCATTTTTAAATAGAAGTATTCGTTTGCTTTTACTTTTGAGACTTCGGCAAACCAATTATAGTCATCTGTAAAATTAAGATTGTATATGTGACCTAATTCAGGTTTCCCCGATGATTTTAAAGTCCACCAATTGTCTAAATGTTCTGGCAAACAAAACGCATCGAAGACCTGCTTTACAGATGAATTGATATAGAGATCGAAGTAAATATTATGCATAAGGATTGAAACTATTTACGAATTCATAAACGTAACTTCCCATAAAGATAAATAAAACAGAATAGATGAAAAGAAGCCAAATAGCATAAGCATTGTAACGCTGCTTATTAAAACTTCTATAGGTATATATTCCTATTAGGATAAATATTAAAGACAGAATAACCATTGGAAACACAGTATATTTCCAGAGATATTTAGGAATTAGTGGACTGCTAGTTCCGTCAAGATAAGCGTAAACAATACTCTGGAGATAATACAACACGCGAATTATTGCAAGACCAAAGGTTATGATAGAAAGGAGTCTTAACGTTTTTTCGCTATTCAAATATGTGGTTTTCTACTTAAAGAAACTATCTACAAACTCATACTTATTAAAGACCTGAAGATCTTCAATACCTTCACCTACTCCAATATACTTTACAGGAATTTGGAACTGGTCACTAATACCAATCACTACACCACCTTTAGCTGTTCCGTCAAGTTTAGTAACCGCTAATGTAGTAACTTCTGTAGCTGCTGTAAATTGTTTAGCTTGTTCAAAAGCATTCTGACCTGTAGAACCGTCTAACACCAACAATACATCATGAGGTGCGTCGCCAACCACTTTTTGCATGACACGTTTCACTTTGGTCAACTCGTTCATTAAATTGACCTTGTTGTGAAGTCTTCCCGCAGTATCAATAATGATAACATCAGCATCCTGATTAACACCTGATTGTAAGGCATCAAAAGCAACACTAGCTGGATCACTTCCCATTTCTTGACGAATCATTGGGACATCAACGCGATCTGCCCATACCTGAAGTTGATCAATAGCCGCAGCTCTAAAGGTATCTGCTGCACCAAGAACAACTTTAAGTCCTTTCTTTTTAAACTGATAAGCTAACTTACCAATAGTTGTTGTCTTACCAACACCATTTACACCAACAACCATTAATACATAAGGTGTTTTAGAGCCGTCTTCTTGTCTTGGTAATTCTGGAATGGTATACTCTGTATCTTCTCCAGAATTCGTCTCAGACAAGAGTCCAGCAATCTCTTCACGTAAGATTTGGTTGAGCTCAGAAGTTCCCAGATACTTATCTTTAGAAACACGTTCTTCGATACGTTCAATGACTTTCAATGTGGTATTGACACCAACATCACTAGTCACTAAAACTTCTTCGAGGTTATCTAAGACATCATCATCAACTTTAGATTTACCTGCAACTGCTTTATTTAATTTTGAGAAAAACGATGTTTTCGATTTCTCTAACCCTTTATCAAGGGTTTCTTTTTTTTCCGAAGAAAATATCTTTTTAAAAAAACTCATTGTATTGTATCGTCGTTTTTAGTTTAGCTGTTCTATTATGCGTTAGGGATTGCAGCGGTATCCTTTTCTCATGTCACCTTGAGCGCAGTCGAAAGGTTTTAACATGATAAAAGATTTAAGCGTAAAGCCCGACGCTCCAGAGCTTTTAAGCCTACGAAGCACTTCGGCGAAGAAGGCGAGCGAAAGAGCGTAACGTCAACACATAGAATACAACAACCTTGCCCTAATTAATACACTGCTAAGTTGTCATACTTCCTCAAATATAGACATAAAAAAACTGCTTTCAAATCTGAAAGCAGTTCGGTATTAAACACAAGTGTTTAATTATTTTTTACTTAAAAAATCATTGACAAACTCTGGTGCCATTACTGACTCAACAAACATGTAAGCGCCAGTTTTTGGAGATTTTACCATTTTGATCGCTTTAGTAAGTCTTTTAGATCCTGTTTGTAATGATGCTACTGATTTCTTTGCCATGACTTATATAATTTTCTTATTTAATCTCTTTGTGAACTGTCATACGCTTTAAGATAGGATTGAATTTTTTGATTTCCATTCTATCTGGCGTATTCTTTTTATTTTTTGTAGTGATGTAACGAGAAGTTCCTGGCATTCCAGACTCTTTGTGCTCTGTACATTCTAATATAACCTGTATTCTATTTCCTTTTTTTGCCATTGTACGTGTATTTAACGCGTTATGCTATTATTTTAAAAATCCTTTGGATTTTGCTTCTTTGATTGCAGCAGAAATACCAATCTTGTTGATGGTCTTCAATGCTGAAGTAGATACTTTTAAAGTAACCCACTTATCTTCTTCAGGAATGTAAAAACGTTTCTTGATCAAGTTAGCGTTAAATTTACGCTTTGTTTTATTCATCGCGTGAGAAACATTGTTTCCAACCATCGCTTTCTTTCCTGTAAGTTCACAAACTCTTGACATTTCTTTCTAACTTTAAATTATGTTCTTTTAAAACAGGGTGCAAATTTAGTAAAACTTTACAATACCAACAAACTAAAAGTGTTACTTTTTTAAAATTTCTTTTTGTAACATTTCAAAGGCTTTATTTGCTGCTTTATTGATCACTTTTACACGATGATTACCAAAACTAAACTTCTCAGAATACACACGATCTTTTGTTGCGATAGCTATATATACTATACCCAGATCTTCTGCAGTATCATCTTTGGTAGGACCAGCATTTCCTGTAGTAGCAATGGCATAATCGGTTTGTATCAATTGTAAGACATTTTTAGCCATCGCTTCAGCAACTTCTCCGCTCACTACGGAGTGTTTATCTATAATAGCTTCGGAAACCTTGAGCACATTCACTTTAGTCTCTTTGGTATAACTCACTACACTTCCTTTAAAGTATTTTGAGGCTCCTGCATTGGCTGTAAAGCGCTCTGCTATGAGTCCGCCAGTGCAACTTTCAGCAGTAGCCACGGTTTTTCCCATTTCAGTTAAATACTTACCAATAACAGCTTCAATGGATAAATCCTCCTCAAAACCAGCAAAGATATCTTCAATTTGCGGTAATAAGGTCTGGGTTTGCTTTTCCATTTCGGTTGTAATGCGTGCTTTATCCATGCCTTTTGCTGATAAACGCAAACGCACACGTCCTAAACTAGGTAGATATGCCAATTTTATAAAATCTGGCAAGGCACTTTCAAAGGACTCAATACGTTCTGCTAATGAACTTTCACCCATGCCATAGGTCAAAAAGGTTTTATGCTGTATGTAAGGAAATTCAAATCGCGTACGCAATTTTGGCAGGACTTCGTCTTCTATAAGTGCTTTCATCTCATAAGGCACTCCAGGTAGTGATATAAAAACAGTCTCATTTTTTTCAAGCCACATGCCTGGTGCACTACCATATTTATTCATTAACACCTCAGCCTTTGATGGTACTAATGCCTGATCTAAGTTGACTTGCATGATAGGTTTCTTGACATAAATCTCCCAAATATGCTCGATATTTTTTCTCACTGAAACATCTTCTTTTAATGTATCATCGAAATAATCGGCTATGGTTTTTTTTGTGATGTCATCTTTTGTTGGCCCTAAACCACCAGTAACAATGACAATATCTGCATTGGCTTCCGCTTCTTCAAACGCTTTTAGAATATGAGTTCTATCATCTTGTACTGAAGTGATCTGGTATACTGAAACTCCTATTTTATTGAGTTGCTTTGCTATAAATGCTGAGTTTGAATCAACAATTTGGCCAATGAGAATTTCATCACCAATGGTAATAATTTCTGCTTGCATTATAGATTAAAATCTTGCTTTAGTTCTGCAGTTGCTTGTTCTACAGCAGTTAGTACCAAGTCTAATTCTTTAGAACAATCTTCATCTGCTTTCTCAAACTTTCCCCAGTCTTGTACAACAATCAGATCCTGAAGTACACCAAGTTCAAATAAATCTACTGTTGGCTTCATTTTATGTGCTGCCTGATAGGCATTGTAGTAATCTTGTTCAGCTACTGCTTTTTTGAGTCGTTCTGCATCTTCAGGCACTTCCTCTAAAAATGCTTCTGCCAATGATTTCACAAAATCCATGTCATTATCGGCTAATTCTTTAACTCTTGCTAATTTGTAATGTTGTTCCATGTATTATTTTACTGTAATAGAAAACAATTGTTTGTCTTCGATATAACCCTTTAATTTATCGTTTGCAATAACTTTGCCAACTCCTGATGGAGTTCCCGTAAATATAACATCTCCAATCTTTAAAGTAAAATATTTTGAGACATATTCTATGATCTCATCAATTTTCCAGAGCATCAAACTCGTGTTTCCGTCTTGAACAATCTCATCATTTTTGTACAAACTGAAATTGATGTTATTGACATCTTCAAAGTCGGTTTTAGGGAGCCATTGACCTATAACTGCTGCTCCATCAAAAGCTTTAGCTTTCTCCCATGGTAATCCTTTAGCTTTGAGCTGTGCTTGTAAATCTCTTGCTGTAAAATCAATACCCAATCCAATATGATCATAATATTTATGAGCAAACTTTTTAGCGATGTGTTTTCCTACTTTATTAATCTTAACCAAAATCTCAACTTCGTGATGCACGTCTTCTGAAAAATCTGGAATAAAAAACGGCTGCTTCTTTAATAAAATAGAGGTATCTGGTTTTAAAAATACTACAGGATCTGTAGGCCGTTCGTTTTCTAATTCTTTTATGTGGTCTGTATAATTACGACCAATACAAATGAGTTTCACCTTTATTTAGAGTTTAGCTGTTATTCTAAAATTAGATATTTCAATTAAAGGGACAAAATTACGGAAAGAATTACAGAGCAACTAATAACTTTAGTTAGATAATGTAAGGGTAATAGCTGGAATAAACATTTTTTGATCTGCAGGCGTATTAACATTATAGTTCCACCATTTACCATCAACATAAAAAACGACTTTATGATCTCTTACCAAAGCAGATGTGGCCGCAAAAGATGGTGCATATCTTGTAATTTTTCTGGTTTCTCTTTTTCCTTCTGGATTGACAAAACTAGTTGTTCCTTCGTAGGCATTATAGGGTATAGCCAAGCCTTCTAACGCAACATATAAGCCATTAGTTGGAAATGTAACACTGTGCCTTGACAAGTCAATAAAAACCAGATCCTGGTCTTTTCCAACGTTAATAATGATGTTCTGAAATATGAGATCCTCATCAGGCAAACCATCTTTACCAACCGTATATAATCTAATTCTAAATTTAGAGTCGCGTTGATCAGTAAACACCCCTTCATTGAGATGAACTGTAAGCGATTTCAGATATTGTGTTTGTTGATAATTTGCACGATACGGAAAGTATAATCCTATGTTCCATGGTCGTGTACCAGCTCCAAAACCTCCGTAAATATTATCCTTTCGCAACGGATTTATCTCTAAAAACTGATCCTCTATTTTTTTAGAAATCAAAACTTCATTGAGTTCTTCAATTGAAGGTTGTAAATAAATCTTTACTGTTTTCAGTAAATCTACTACTGTTATTTCCTTATCATGATAACCAAGAGAGGATAACCTCACGGATTTTTCTAAATCTTCATTATATATGGTGAGAGTATAACTTCCATCTTCCTGACTGGATGTTCCTGCTTTGGAGTTGACGATACTGATATTGACATACGGAATTGGCGCTCCGGTTTTTGCATCTAGAACAACCCCTTTTGCTTCATTTTCCTGAGCAAAAATAAATAGTGGTAATAGAAAAAAGAGGAGTTTTAATTTCATTTAAAAAAGGGCGTATCTTAATTATAAAAACGTCTTTAATCCAATTTATTATTAAACTGACGTAATTTAATGGCTGTTAACACTTTTTTGGTATATAACGGAAAATCTGCATTGAGCAACCATCCAAAATAGCCTGGTTCTTTTTCCAGGATTTCAGTTACCAGTTTCCCTTTGTGCTTTCCAAATGAAAAACACTCTTGACCTTCTTTGTTAAAGCTAATAAAACCTGCAAAATCTGCAAATTTCTTTCTTGAGCTGAAATCGGCCAGAAATTTAGCATCGTTCTCAAGTGTTTCATATCGGTCTAATTGTGATTTCAGTACTTCGTAGGTTGCTAAAGTATCCGCTTCAGCACTATGCGCATCATCCAGGTTTTTATCACAATAGAATTTATAGGCTGCTGTCAATGTACGCTGCTCCATTTTATGAAATATGGTTTGTACATCAATTGATAATCTGTTTTTCATATCGAAATCAACATCGGCACGTAACATCTCTTCTGCCAGCAACGGAATATCAAAACGATTAGAGTTGAAACCACCGAGATCAGAATCTTTGATCATGGCATACACCTCTTTTGAAATCTCCTTAAATGTTGGTTTATCAGCAACATCAGCATCTGAAATACCATGCACTAAAGTAACCTGAGGTGGAATAGGAATGGTAGGATTAACACGTTGGGTATACGTTTCTTCTTTTCCGTTTGGGTGCACTTTTAAAATTGAAATTTCTACTATTCGATCGTTGGTAATATTAATTCCTGTAGTTTCCAGATCGAAAAAACAGATAGGCTTTGATAAATTTAGTTGCATAGCGAAGATTTTAAACAAAGGTAACCAGAATAAATAAAAAATTCTATTGATATGAAATTTGAGTTTACAAAATAAAAAGCCGAAATTCGTTTCAATGGAAATAACAAAAATTCTCATTGTTCTACTTTTATGTATTGGAGCCATACAGGGCTTGATTTACGGTATTATTTTATTCAAGTCTACAAAACGCAATAAGACAGCCAATAAATTATTAGCTATTATTTTGTTCTTTTTATCCTATCGTCTAATTGTACAAATCATGCGTCTATTTGGTCTGGGTTACTACGATAGCTGGTATTATATAATGATTGATTTAAGCTGGATTCATGGAGCACTTCTTTATTTCTATACAAAGGCACAAATTCAACCTAGTTTAAAACTAAAAAGAAAAGATTTAATTCATTTCATTCCTGTAGTCCTACAAATTACATGTAGTGTATTTGTTAGATTACAAAATCTCTATTGGGATGGTACGAAAGAAAGTTTATCCTGGTTGGGATATTGGGGATATGTTGTTTGGATGAATAATTCTACAATTTATATCATTGCCAGTATGCTTATCATATTTTACACACATAAATCTCAAAAACTACTAAGCTCTGCAACAGAAATACTGGATACAAACGATAAAAAACTGTCATGGATCAAACGGATAATGACCTCCTTTAAGGTGTATTTCATTGTGGTCTTGTTAGTACTACTTATTGATCTAATCGTCTATAATTACACTAATGAAGGCTCTTATTTCTATTTTGTACGATTCTATTATTATCCTTTTTTCATAGGCATCGCTATTCTTACCTATTGGATAGGTCTAGAAGGATTCTCTCGAAGAAATGATCCTGAATTTACTGTAAAAACCGAACTTAATTCAGAAGAAAAAAAGAAGCTTGAGAAAATTGCTAAGACTTTGGAACAATCAATGCAAGAAAAAAAGCTTTTTAAAAACCAAGATCTATCTTTAAATAGTCTTGCCAGGCAACTAGATATCAAACCTTATTTAATTTCTCGTTGTTTGAATGAGATCTTCAACAAAAGATTCAACGATTATATCAATGGATATCGAGTAAAAGAAGTTCAGGAATTAATCAACGATCCAAAAAACTCAAAATACACATTACTAAGTATGGCAATGGAAGCAGGTTTCAATTCTAAATCTTCATTTAACCGTGCCATAACAAAGCAACTTGGTATTTTACCTAGCGAATTAAAACCGAATAAATAAAGGTTTCAATTTGTTAATTGGCACCATATAAATTCATTAAAAAAGTGTCAATTAGCTATTTGAAACGATAATTAGAATTCTAATAGATAGGTTTGAAGAAATTTTAAATCAAAAACTATGAAACCCATTTATGTAATACTTATTGGAATCTTATCAATGTTACCAATTCAAACAAATGCTCAATCGGTCGAATCTGACTTAAGTGTTTTAAAAGGTGTCTGGATATTGGATATGAGTCCGCAAGACACTACAGATTCAAATTTTGCCAAAATGATTATCACTCATGCAGATACTAAAAGTCTAAAAGGTTTTTTCTATCGTGATGGTGTAAAAATTCGGAATGGAAAAACAAACACACAAACTCATACGATTTATGCAGCATTAATCTCAGGAGATGGCACAGGCGATTATAACACGTCATTTTACTACAAAGACGGAATACTTTACGGAACAACACATGCAGTTGATAGAGATTTCCTTTCAGTTTGGACTGCCACTAAAGAAAAAGAATAAACTATGAGATTACTAAAGCATCCTACCATTATATATATTACGACTTTTTTATTAATGTTTCAGTCGTGTAAGAGCCAAGAGACATCTCACTTTGTACCTACGTTTAAAGAGTCAAAAAACTCTTTTTTCAAAATTAAGGAAGACCAAGCCTACACCTTTGGATATCTAAAAGTTCTTGAGAACAGAGATAAACCAAACGGAAGAACTATAGAACTTCCTATTTATATTTTTAAAAGTCGTCATCCCAACCCCAAAAAAGATCCTATAATTTATACTGTAGGTGGTCCTGGTAATTCAAGCATGTATTCTGCGCAATACATGAAGTATTATAAATATTTAGATGATAGGGATGTTATTCTCTTTGAACAACGAGGAACAGAATTCTCAAAACCTCATCTGGACTGTCCGGAATGGGCTGAAGCGCTTTACCAATCCAGCCTACCAGATTTTGACAAACAAACCTCAGATCAACTTTTAGAATCTGCAGCAACAGCCTGTAGAGAACGATTAAAAGAACAACAAATTGATCTGAATCAGTATCACACGACTGCTATTGCTGAGGATATAAATGATTTAATTAATGCTTTAGACATTGAGTCTTATAACTTACTAACCATATCATATAGTACAAAAATTGCCCAAGTGCTTTTAAGAGATCATCCAAAGCGTATTAGAAGTGTAGTTATGGATTCGCCTTTACCCTTAGAAGTTAATTATGATGAACAAAGCATTACTAATTTGGTAGAATCTGTGGATAAACTTTTTTTTGATTGTGAAAATGATAGGGATTGCAACAAAGCTTACCCTAATGTAAAGACACGCTTCTGGACGTTCTTATCAGAAACAACAAAAACACCAATAGAGCTTACTGTGGAGCATCCAAACACTAAAAAAGAGGAATTATTTTATCTTTCAGGCAATGATCTCATTTCTATTGTTTCTGCTGCATCAACAGGAGATATCTATGCAGTTCCTTCTGAAATAGACAAACTGTTACGCGACGATTTCAGTACTATCAAATACAAGTTAATTAATCTATTACAAAATAAAGGCTCTGGCTCTGGAATTGGAATGCGTTTATCTGTTTGGTGCGCTGAAGAGTATCCTTTTGCTTCTCAAGATGCTATTTACAAAGAATCAAAAGCATATCCTGAATTAATAGGATTAGAACCTGACGTTTATTCTTCCTCAGTTTGTAATATATGGAGCGTAAAAAAAGTGGAAGACATTGAAAATTCACCTGTAAAAAGTGATATTCCTGTATTATTAATCAATGGGGAATATGATAGTCAGACACCACCTAAATGGGCAGCTCAAATGCAAAATAACTTATCTAGTAGTTTTCATATTATTTTTAAAGGATGGAAACATACACCAACAACTAATTGGAGTAATACTTGTGCTATGGAAATGGCTAATCAATTTTTTAATGACCCAACTACTAAACCAATTATTCCCTGCTTTGAAAATATAACATCTCCAAAATTTAAAGTTGATTAATCCTTTGAGATTCGATATTAGACACTGAAAGTTATTTTTATTCAAATACAACCCAATACTACATTGACAGTTTTATTGTAAATAAGATAGTTATCACATTGTCATACTGTTGTTTTATTTTTTCATTTTGAAATCCCAAACTTAATAATTAGTTAACAGACTATAAAAACAGGTGTTTCTACCCGTTTATAACATTCAAGTTTCATTTAAATTAGACCTAAATTAATTTTAACTCTACATCTACTATTATGAACACCTATTTAACAAAATCATTATTGTTTTTACTCACAGTAATGTTTACACTCTCATGCAAACCAAAACCTGCGGAAAAAGGGAATAACAATCAAAAGTCATCAGATTTTCCATACACGCTTTCTGTTGAAGTCACCGAAAAGAAAAACGCACCTTCTTTACAATCTTTTGTACATGGTGTACATGGGAATGATTGGCTCTTATTTGCTGGCAGAACCAACTCCGGAAGTACTGATGATGGTGGCTTACACTCGATAAATAAAGGCAACTATGCTAATACATCATTTTTACCTCCTTCATTCAATGAGGATATTTTTGTCTATAATATTGATGAGGATAAAACCATAAAAATATCATTGGCAACTTTAGATTCAGTTCTTAAAGCGAAATATCCTAAAAACTATTCGGTTTATAAAGACTACAAAGCTGTATTTAAAAACTCGAATGCTTTAGTTAAGCAGCATGGAGAATATCTATACGTCCTTGGAGGTTATGGTCCAGTTGACTTAGTTAATCCTGGTAAACAATATGAAACCTATAAGCAAGTTGCTAAAATCCATGTGCCTTCGTTGATCAATATTGTAAAAAAGAAATACGAAGGTGTTAACAGCGAAAAGTTATTTGCTTTTGGCAAAGATAAAGACAGTTTATTAGTAAGTACTGGTGGAGAATTACATACTACAGGCACTGGGTCATCACTTAAATTTTACATGGCTGGAGGTCATAATTTTAATAATGCTAGACAAAAATATGTGGATGCTGTTTACCCATTTACCTTAATAGACTCCAGTCACACTCTAAAGATTTCAGTTAATACTGCCATCACTGATGTGATTGATCCTAGGCAAACTATTGCTGACAATCTCTCAAAATTTAGAAGACGAGACGGACCAATAACTCCAACACTTTATAAAAGCCCTGTAAAAGATCAAATAGAACAAGGGCTAGCATTTTACACAGGTGTATTTAAACCAGGTAACGACTTACAAGCTTGGAATGATGCTGTGTATGTACATCCAAATTTTGCTAATGATGAAGGTAGATTGTTTACAATAGACAAAGCTTATAATCAAAATAATTACAATGTGTACTCTTGTCCGAGTTTTGTCACCTACGATTCAAAAACCGACATCTCACACACCTTTCTAATTGGAGGTATAGGTGATGGAAATTTTGCCGATAGTGGCAATCTATCAGGTTTTACAAATACTGCAGTACATATCGAAACAAATATTGGAGAACGACCATTTAGAAGTACACATCAACTGATACAGCCTGATGATCTGTTTAATCAAAAAGATAAAAACGAACCGCCCTTTTATGGTGCTGAAGCCATTCTTTTTGTAAATGATAATGTTCCTCTTTATGCCATTGCAACAGACAAAGCAACCATTACCACAGAAATTCTAGATATGGCATCTTTTGAAGACACGAACATTGAAGTTGGCTATATTTTTGGTGGTATAGAAGCATTTAAATCTAATCCAGGAACCTATGGAAAAACCAATTCCAGAGCTTCAAATAAAATATGGAAAGTTGTACTGAAAAAGAAGTAATTAGATTGTTAAAAAGTAAAAGCACAACTTAAAAGTTGTGCTTTTTTTATTTATGTTGTCAATGCTATAACTCCCATTGTAATCCAATAAATCACATAAAAGCCTAACACAATAAGAAACCAACCAACCAGATAATACATACGCATTTCGGTAAGCTCCTTTACCACAGTATAAGCCTTAAAAACAAGATGTCTTAACGTTGGTTTCAAAACTTAGATCTCTCTATTAGGATCCCAGGCTTCTAAATAATCTTTTACGGCTTTCACAAATTGTCCGCCAAGTGCACCATTCACCACTCTGTGATCATAAGAATGCGATAAGAACATTCTATAACGAATACCAATAAAATCACCTTCAGGAGTTTCAACCACTGCAGGAACTTTTCTGATGGCACCAAGGGCTAAAATACCAACTTGAGGTTGATTAATAATAGGTGTTCCCATAATACTTCCAAAGGTACCAACATTGGTCACAGTATAAGTTCCGCCTTGTATATCGTCTGGCTTTAATTCATTATTTCTAGCACGAGAAGCAAGATCATTAACTTTTTTGGTCATACCTACCAAGTTCAATTGGTCAGCATCTTTGATTACTGGAACAATAAGATTTCCATCGGCTAAAGCTGCAGCCATTCCTAAATTGATATGCTTTTTCTTAATGATATTATCACCTTGAACAGATATATTCATCATTGGGAAATCACGTAATGCTTTCGCTACGGCTTCCATAAAAATTGGGGTAAACGTAAGATTTTCACCTTCACGTTTGAAGAATTCATCTTTAACTTTCTTACGCCAGTTCCATATTTTAGTTACATCAGCTTCAATAAAACTCTGAACATGTGCAGAGGTCTGAACAGATTCAACCATGTGGTGAGCAATCAATTTACCCATTCTGGTCATCTCAATGATTTCATCATCTCCACTGGCAACTACAGGAGTAGCTTCTGTTTTCTTTTCAGCACCATTAGATTGTGTAGGAACTACTTTAGGTGTTTCCTTAGTCTCTACTTTAGCTGGTGCTGGTTGAGAACCTCTTTGATCTAAGTATGCAAGAATATCATTTTTAGTCACGCGTCCGTCTTTACCAGAGCCAGGCATGGCATCTAACTCACCTTGAGAAACACCCTCCTTTTTTGCAATATTTCTTACTAAAGGCGAATAAAAACGATCACCAGAACTAATAATTGGCGCAGCTGTTTCCTGAGCTACAGCTACTGCCTTAGATACTTCAGCTACAGCTACAGGTTCTGGAACAGATTCTTGTTTTATTGCTTCAGTTTTTGGAGCATCACTTGCACTATTATCATCACCGTCAATTTCAATAACTGCAATTGTTTGACCAACTTGTACTACATCATCAACATCAAATAACTTTTCTAACAAGACGCCATCAACTTCACTTGGAACCTCGCTATCTACTTTATCGGTAGCAATTTCTAATACAGCTTCATCAGCTTCAATAGTATCTCCTACTTCTTTTAACCAAGACGTAATTGTTGCTTCTGCAACACTCTCTCCCATTTTAGGGAGCTTTAGTTCAAATTTTGCCATATCTGTAATCTAAGGTCGATAATTAGTTTGTTGATTGCAAAATTAATGAAAAATCAATACAATTATTGAGATTATTTCAATTAATTATTGTTAGAAAGTAATCACCTCTCCTCTACGTTTAGAGCTGTTACTTCCGATGATAAAGTTAGAATTTTTTGGCAGAATTTTATAGGTTGCATTACAATTTTCAGGTGTATTGGACAAGATTTCGATAATTGACTTAAAATTAAGGTAGTTATTATCTAGAATGTATTCGGTATTGTTTTCGTATGTATCCATTTCTAACTTCAACTTTACATTCTGTTTTAAAACATCTAATAAAGGTTTAGATAATTCCGAAGAAATTAAAACATATTGTTTGACTGTTGTATTTGTATTTTTAGAAGTATTCTTAAATAAAGGTGCTAATTTTATTCCTAGCCATACGAACATATCAAAAATAGAATTTGACTTAAAATGTTTGTCATAAAAAATCTGCATGGCGCCATAAAAACGTTTAGCATAGACCTCATCTTTTAAGGTACTTTCGCCCTTGTAATGTACTACTGAAGTACTGCCATTATAGATATTACGATAACCCGCTCTCAGCACTTTATAAGACAGATCAACATCATCACCATACATAAAATAATCCTCATCAAATCCATTGACTTCTTTGTAGATAGAATTTTTTAATATCATAAAAGCGCCAACAAAAATTGGAACCTCACCAGAGGCTTTCTGATCTAAATCACTTACATAATAAGATCGAGATAGACCCAAAATCTTTTTTATAGCAACATATGGTGTTGGAATATTTCGCTTGCTTTCTGGTAAAAAACGCCCTTGTCCGTCAATAAGTCGGCAAGCTATAATTCCGAGGTTCTTTTCTAATTCAGAATCATTTAATAGCAATTTAAAAGTATCTTCAGCAACTACTGTATCGGGATTTAAAATACATAGGTATTCTCCCTTAGCTTTTGCAACTCCTATATTGTTTCCTTTAGCAAATCCCAAGTTTTCTTTATTTTCTATAAGAATTACCTCTGGAAATAAATTCTTAACCATTATACAGCTATCATCGGCAGATTGGTTATCAACAACGATGATTTCAGAATCTATATCAGTAAGTGCCGCCTGAACACTTTTTAGGCATAACTCCAAAAAGTGGCGCACATTGTAATTTAGTATGATTACTGACAGCTTCAAACGCGGTTTAGGATTTTAAAGAGGCTTCGAAAGGAATTCTATTAATGATACTTCTACCTAAGGTCACTTCGTCAGTATATTCTAACTCGTTGCCTACTGAAATTCCTCGTGCTATTGTAGACGTCTTGACATCGAAATCCTGAATTTGTTTATAGATATAGAAATTAGTTGTATCGCCTTCCATAGTTGAACCTAATGCAAAAATGAGTTCTTTAATGGTTCCCTGTTTTACTTTTTCGACTAAAGGTTGAATATTCAATTCGTTAGGTCCAATACCATCCATTGGAGATATTTTTCCACCTAAAACATGGTATAATCCTTTAAAAGAACTTGTGTTTTCTATAGCCATAACGTCTCTGATATCTTCTACAACACAGACAATATCTTCAACTCTATTAGGATTTGCACAAATTTCACAAAGATCGGTGTCGCTAATATTGTTACAACTTTTACAAAATTTGATCTCTGTTCGCATGACACTTAACGCTTTTGAAAAATCAAGCGTTTGTTCTTTGGGCTGACGAAGGAGATGCAAAACCAACCGCAATGCAGTTCGTTTACCAATTCCTGGTAACTGAGACATTTCGTTGACTGCATTTTCAAGTAACTTTGAAGAAAATTCCATGAGTGCTAAATTACGATTTGTAAGGCAATTTAAAGTAGCTTTAAATAAAAAACCACTATTATTTTAATAGTGGTCATTAGATCGATTTGTGTTTGGTTTATTCTATAATCAGTTTTTTAGTAATAACACCATTAACATTGTTCACCTTAACGAAATACAATCCAGAAGCATAGCTTGAAATATCAATTCGTTTAGGTGTTCCAAGACTCTCATTTTTTGAGTAGTACATAAGTTTTCCAAGAGCATCATAAATTCTAATAGACACGTCAGTGCTTCTATCCCATTCTAAAGTAATGTCTTTAGTAGCTGGATTAGGATATATTGAGATACTGTTTAATTCGAAATCCTCTACACTTAACGACGCATCATAAAGATCTGAAGCCCATACACCTCTTCCAAAAGTTGCACAATAAATTTTATTGTTTGCTGTATTGATCTCTAACTCTGAAACTTCAGCATTTGGCAAATTATTACTAAAAGGCTGCCAGCTAGTTGGTGTTTCGTTATCGATATAATAGACGCCATAATTCATACCTAAGTACAAACCATCTTCACCATTGTCGTGCCATACCAAAGCAAGAGCAGTAAAGTTTGGCAAGTCATACAAATAAGGTGTCCAGGTTGCTCCTGCATCGTCAGAAACATACACTTTTTGAGAACTGTTAGTCGCAATTGCTACTTTATTAGGGTTTGATGGATGAATAGCAATAGAGTTAATATAACCATTAAAACCAGATAATAACTGCCAATTTGTAGCACCTCCATCAGTCGTTCTGTAGAGGTTTGAAGCGTTTGAGGCGTAGATGTAATTAGGATTGGATGTTGCTACTTTCATCTGATCTAAGTTCCCTGAAAACAACTGAGAAATAGGCAACCAGCTTTGTCCACCATCAGTTGATTTATAGACTTGATCGAATCCACCGTAAAGTACATCCTGAGCAATTGGGTCTTGTTCGTATGGTGTTACCCATTCTCCCGATTTATTATCAGGAGAACCTAATGCGGTATAATTAGCACCTCCATTGGTATCTTTATATAAAGATCCGAAATACACAGTTCCGTAAATGATATTACTATTGTTTTTATCTACAATAGCTTCCATACCATCACCTCCCATCCAGTGTTCCCAAGTACCATCAGTCTTCATGATAGTAGTTCCGTTATCCTGAGAGCCTCCATTAATAATAACAGGATCCGTTTGACTGATTCCAATTTTATAAAACTGGTGAATTCCTAGACCTGCTGTAAGGTCTCTGTAGTAATTGACATTTAATGTAGAGGGATCATCTGCAACAAAAATACCTCCATCACTACAGACATATAATTTGTTATTGACAAATTTTAACATGTCAATATCAGCATGGCAATATCCTATATCAAGAAAGTTAGAACTTTGTGGATTCCATTGTGATGTAATCGTAAAATCTAACCCTCCGTTAGTAGATCTCCAGGTATTAATTCCAGCAATATGCACTTCATCTACATTTGTTGGATGAACAGCTATATCCATATCTCTTGGTGCTTGTCCTGGTCCAAAAGTATCAGGATCTGTTGGATTTGTATTATATCCAAAGTAATTTTTACCTGTATGATCTAAAGTTGTAAAAGAGGCTCCAGAATTTGTTGACTTATATAAATTCCCAAAACCGCCACCATCAGCTTCCAAAACATACAGAATATTGGCATCAGTACCAGAAACATTTTCTGAAACTCCAATCATTTTAGGTCCATCTCCAAATCCTGTAACAGGAAGAAAACTAGCTCCTCCATTTGTCGATACGAGGAAAATTTCTCCAGAAGCATAGATAGTATTATAGTCTCCAGGTTTGAATTCAATATCGTAACCTGAATTCATAAATGGATAAATATCTGTCCAAGTCGCCCCTGAATCTGTCGATTTTCTGATACCATAACTCGCTGAGCTACAATACATTTTTGATGTATCCGTAGGGTCGATGAGAATTCTATTTACTGCACCATTACCCATATCACTCAGAAAATTCCAGGTTGCTCCACCATCTGTAGATTTATAAATATTTCCACCAGTAGAACCCCAAAAATAAATGGATGGATTAGTAGGATCAATGGCTAAAGAATATACATTTAAAGTAGGCATATTATCAGTTAATACGGCCCATGTGTTTCCTCCATCTGTAGTTTTCCATACACCTCCAGAGACACCACCAACAATCATGTGGTCAGCATTTCCATTTTCAAATGCCACTGATGTTATTCTTCCCACTCCTGGGTTATAACCTCCTGTAAGGGTCCATGATGTAGGACCAAGTTCTTCCCAGGTTCCTACAGTAGTTCTAGCTAATTGAAAGCTTTCATTGAGTGTTGCATTATAGTTTTCCAGTTCGTCAATATAAAACTCCTGAGATTTGAGCATCCCAGTGTCGTCCATATTTCTGATAGCCCGATATTCCCATCGTTTATAAGATTTGAAACCTGTTCCTCTTTCAGTTCCTACTTCGGCAAAATGCGCTTCAGCTGCTGCTTGTATTTCAGCAACAGTATACGAACCATCTTCAATCATTTGTCGGAAATCTTGTGCCCATGTGACACATATAGAAAGCAAACATATAAATAGTAGGTGATATTTTTTCATAGTGTTAATGGTTATGAATAAAAAGTAATTTTTAAGTCTCATCCCTTTGAATATCTTAATTAAAAGAAAAACAAAAGGTTTAATTAAAAATTACTTAATATTGTTTACAATTTTTTTAGCTAAAATAAGGTTTTTCAATTAAAACCCCGTTAAAACAACATTTATGTCGACGAACGCCATTATTCTTCTCATTGTAGCCTATTTTGGCGTGCTTATTTTAATATCGTATTTCACAGGAAAAGAAGATTCTAATGAAGCCTTTTTTAAAGCTAATAAATCTGCACCTTGGTATTTAGTTGCCTTTGGTATGATAGGCGCTTCTCTGTCTGGCGTAACTTTTATATCTGTTCCAGGAGCTGTTGAAGCCAAACAATTTGGATATTTTCAAGTTGTTCTTGGTTATTTTTTTGGATATCTTATCATTGCTTATGTTCTATTGCCTCTATATTATAAGCTAAACCTAACTTCAATTTACACCTATCTTAAAGAACGGTTTGGTAATACCAGTTACAAAACAGGATCAATTGCATTTCTTATTTCAAGGACTGTTGGTGCTGCCTTTCGGTTATTTTTGGTAGCTAAGGTGTTACAACTACTCATCTTTGATAGTTTTAATATGCCTTTTGCAATTACAGTTATTATCACCATCGCACTCATTTGGTTATACACGTTTAGAGGTGGAATTAAAACCATTATTTTCACTGATACGCTTCAAACACTTTTTATGTTGGTATCCGTTGTGGTTACAATTTCTTTTCTGGCATCAGCTTTAGACCTAAATAGTATTTCAGACGTCTATAATAATGTAAAAGAGAGCCAACTGAGTAAAGTCTTTTTTTTAGATGATGTTAACGATGCTCAATATTTTATAAAGAGCTTTCTTGCAGGAATTTTTATCACGATTACCATGACAGGTTTAGATCAGGATATGATGCAAAAAAATCTGACTTGTAAGAACCTAAAAGAGGCTCAAAAAAATATGATTAGTTTTAGTGTGATCTTGGTATTTGTGAACATCTTATTTTTAGCCTTGGGATTACTTCTAACGCAATATGCAGCACAACATGGTATTTCAGCTAAGAAAGATGATTTATTTCCTACAATAGCTATGCTTCCGGAAATTGGCGTGGTGACATCTGCATTCTTTTTACTTGGACTTATAGCTGCCGCATATTCGAGCGCAGACAGTGCTTTAACCTCACTTACGACCTCTTTTTGTATCGATATTATCGAATTAGATACCAAACCAAAAGCTCAGCAAAAAAGAGTTCGTAAACAAATTCATGTCCTTTTTAGTGTCATTCTTGTAGTGGTTATTATTTTGTTTGATCTCTTATTTAAAGACGTATCGGTAATATGGGAACTATTTAAAGCTGCAGGATATACTTATGGCCCTCTACTTGGATTGTTTGCCTTTGGCATTTTAACTAAGAAACACCTTAAAGATCGTTATGTTTGGATCATTGCGCTTGTAGCACCTCTGGTTTCTTACTTTATAAATATGTATTCGGTAGACTTACTAAATGGCTACCAGATAGGATTTGAGATCTTAATTGTAAATGGGTTGTTGACGTTTTTAGGATTATTATTTATTTCGAAAAAAACGATCGTTAGTATTGATTAGTACTTAATAATACTAAAGTGCAAGCCTCTTCAAAATATATTCCTTCTTGTTTTAAGAAGTTTTGAAATTCAGAATTTTCGGTGCCTGGATTAAAAATAATTCGCTCAGGATTTAGGGCAACGATATAATCATAAAATGCTTTTTGTCGCTCCGGATTAAGATATAAGGCAACAGTATGTATGTCTTTGTAAGGCATCAAATTCGTATCAATAGTAACTCCTGAAACCTCTCCTGTTCTCAAGCCAAAAGCTACCACCTCATGTCCGTGATCTACTAATCTTCTAATAGCAATATTAGAATAACGTTGTGGTTTTAAAGATGCTCCTATTACTAAAGTCCGTTTACTCATATCAAATTATTTGCTGCAAAAATAACACTACAATATTTAAGGTATGCTTCAAATGTTAAAAGGATGTTAAGTTGTGTTAAAAAAAGTAACACAGCATAAAAGATGTCGTCTATGAAGTATCAGCCATCAATTGATGGTGTATAAACTAATCAATCAAATCAATCAAAAAATGAAAAAAATCACACAACTGTGCATTTTTCTATTTGCCCTTATGGCATTTGCACAACCTCCAAAATTAAAAGACGGATCTGTTTCCGGACGTGTTATGGATGCGTCCATAAAGCAACCTTTACCCTATGTTAATGTTGTTGTTAAAGATGCTTCAGACAACATCATCACTGGTGGAATAACTAGCGACGATGGTAAATTCAAAATTGAAAAAATTCCTGAAGGAAAGATCAAAGTTGAGATCACTTACATAGGTTATAAAACCGAATCTAGACAAGCCACTATTGAAAAAGGCAATTACAAAATTGACCTCGGAGACATCTATATTTCTGAAGATGCCGAAAGTCTTGAAGAAGTAACAGTTGTTGCCGAAGTATCAACCATTCAACAAAAAATTGATAGAAAAGTTATCAATATTGGTAAAGATCTTACAACATCTGGACCTACAGCTTCCGATATTATGAATAATATTCCATCTGTAAATGTCGACCAACAAACTGGTGATATTTCTCTGAGAGGAAACCAAAACGTACAAGTGATGGTTGATGGAAAACTTTCAAATATTCCTGCTGCTCAACTTTTAAGGCAAATTCCTTCAACATCAATTAAACAAATTGAATTGATTACAAATCCTTCAGCTAAATACAATCCAGACGGCATGAGTGGGATTATTAATATTATACTTCATAAAAATGTAAACATAGGATTTAATGGTAGTGCTAATGTAGGATTGAGCTACCATCTGGAGCCTAAGTTCAACAGTTCTATTGACATGAATTATAGAAATGGTAAACTGAATTTCTTCGGAAGCTATGGTAATAATATTTCAGATAATAGAAACACTGGATTATTAACACAAACAGAAGCTGAAGTGTCTCAAACTTTCGACTTCTTAGACCAACGTAATTCGCACCTGTTTAAATTTGGCGTCGATTATTACATCAACGATAAAAACACATTTTCGGTGTTTACTAATCAAAATATCTTTGATGGCGGAACTTTAGGTCAAACCAATTTATTTTCCATCATTGACCCGTCAGATAGTCAACTTCAGGACTTTGATAACACTAACGAAAATACAAGTCAGCAATATAATGTCAACTATAAATTAGACTTTGATAAAGAAGGTCATAATATCGAGTTAGAAGTAGATCATAATATTTTTGATAGTGAATTACAAACCCTCAATACATTTACAGGTGTTGATGTTCGACCAAATTTTAATGAGTTAACCGATACCGAACGAAATAGAACGACGATAAACCTAGATTATGTGAATCCGTTATCTGAAACCTCAAAATTAGAGGCTGGGTTACAAGCGCGATTATTTGACAATTCCATTGGTTATAATTCTGATGCACGAGTGAGTAATGAATTTGGAGAATTTATCCCTACACAAACACTCTTTGATTATGAGCGAAACATCTATTCGGCATATGTAAGCTATCAGAAAAAGTTAGAGAAATGGTCTTATCAATTGGGATTAAGAGCAGAAACAGTAAACGTAGAAGCATTAGCTGTAGATACTGATCTTACTGATAACACGACTACAAATTTCCCGTTTGAAAATGATTACACACAAGTATATCCTTCGGCATTTATAACCTACAATCCTTCGGAAAAGAACTCCTATCAATTTAGTTTTAGCCGACGAGTAGATCGTCCTGGTGTTGGACAGGTAAATCCTGTTCCTGAATTTAACACTCCATTAATATCTCAGTTTGGAAACCCTGAATTAGAGCCTCAATTCACAAATTCAGTTGAAGTAAATTACACCAGAAATTTCGAAAAAGGAAGCATTACAGGTGGTGTGTTTTTTCGCTTAATAGAAGACGAGATCAATCAAGGTGTATTTGTTGACCGATCTGATATTGGTTCTGGTCGTGTAATTTTAACCAATGATAATTTTGATAATACTACAGCTTATGGTGTTGAATTATCAAGCAGCTACAGACCAACAACATGGTGGAGTTTTAACGCTAGTTTTGATCTCTATGCACGAAAGCAAACAGGTTTTGCAGAATCGTTAGACCCAACAATTCCTAATCCGACAGAAAGTGATATTGAAGTTAGTAATGTAGAAGTAGATAATATCATTTATAACTTTAGAGTCTTCAATAATTTTAAAGCAACAAAAAAGCTATCATTCTCTCTGTTTGCAATGTATAGAGGAAAAGATACAGGATTAAACTTTGAAATGGATCCAATGTACTTTGTCAACTTAGGTATGCGCTATAGCTTTTTGGAAGATAACAGAGCAACGTTTAGTATGAATTTCAACAATGTATTTGATACTCAGGAAATATCTATCGTGAGTGAACGTCCGTTTAGACAAACTGTAGACTTCCGTCCGGAATTCAATACCATCTTTGTTGGATTGTCATATCGTTTTGGAGGTGGAAAATACAGAGCAAAATCTCGTAAACGTCGTGATAATGATGAAAAATCAGGAGGAGGAATCCTGTAAAAATAAAGTTTAGTAACCTGCATATAATAGTTGATGGTTAGTGTTAATGTCTGGTTATTAAATAAGAAAACCCAAAGCTTTTAAGTTTTGGGTTTTTGTTTTTATACTTTTAGACCTTGTATGTAATGATTTTCAATTACTTACGACTTAGATAGTATCATAAAGTAATTTTTTAGATAGTTAAAACATACTATTGGTTAATTAGCAGGAAATCCGAGATCTGAATGTCTCGGATTTTTTTATGTCACATTTCGTAATGTTAATTGATAGTTAAAAATGTTAAGATTTAAAATAAAAGTAAGGTTTTGACGTCATAAGGTTGTGATAAGTTTTAAAGCTAATCAGTTTAAAAAAATCACTTTTTTATAGTTTGAGTGTTTTTAGTAAAATTGGTTAATAGCAGAAAAATCCCAAAGCCTAGGCTTTGGGATTTTTTGTTCTTATAATTATTTCAAAACAACAATTAACTCTGACTTGTAACACTCAAAAAAACGGTTGTTTCTTATGAGATGTAAATTCTTACAAAAGGTTGCTTCAAAAAGGCAAAAAAAATGTCAAATTACCATTTTATAATCACACTTCCCCATGTAAAACCACTTCCAAAAGCAGCTAATACAACCGTATCGCCTTCTTTGATCTTGCCCTCTTCCCAGGCTTCAGTTAATGCAATTGGAATTGACGCAGCTGTTGTATTTCCGTATTTCTGGATATTATTGAATACCTGATCATCATTTAACTTAAACTTTCGTTGAATGAATTGTGCAATACGTAAATTGGCTTGGTGTGGAATCAACATATCAATGTCGTCCACCTGAAGATTATTTTTCATCAAACCTTCCATAATCACTTCGCTAAAACGAACAACCGCATTTTTAAAGACAAATTGTCCGTTCATATACGGGAAATAACTTTCATCATTTGGATCATTTTCAGCAAGTATATCATTAACCCAACGTTTACCCATTCCTGGAGCTATCAACACCAATTCCTCAGCATGTTCTCCCTGAGAGTGTAAATGTGTAGATAAAATACCTTTAGTTGTGTCTTCCTCTCTCGTTAGAACGGCAGCACCTGCTCCATCTCCAAAGATTACTGAAACACCACGTCCACGAGTCGTTTTATCTAATCCATATGAATGTAGTTCACTACCAATAACCAGTATGTTTTTGTACATACCTGTTTTTATAAAATTATCGGCTACAGAAATAGCATATACAAATCCAGAACACTGATTTCTAACATCTAGCGCACCAACTGTTTTGATATCTAAAGCGTGTTGCACTTGTACACCTGGTCCAGGAAAATACATATCTGGGCTTAAGGTTGCAAAAATGATAAAATCAATATCGTCTTTATCAATTCCGGAACGTTCAATGGCTACTTTTGCAGCTTTAACTCCCATCGTGGCAGTGGTATCTCCAGAGCCTTTCTCTACCCAACGTCGTTCTTTGATTCCGGTTCGTTCCTGAATCCATTCATCATTAGTATCCATCATTTTGGATAAATCATCATTAGTCACCACATTATCAGGAACATAATGCCCTAATCCTATAATCTTGGAATTGTACATAGTAAAATTTAATATTAAATAAATCGTACAAATTTAACCATTTCAATGCTAATCCTATTTGCATTCGTTATGCACGCATAATAATCTTAAGCGAAATATTATAAGTATGTAATTTTAACAACTAATTGCCTCTGAAAGATTTCTATTTTAAGTATCTTAAAGCTCTAATAAAATCCAGATGTAAAATGAAACAATTAATTCAATTATTTACTTTATTTATCGTCTTCAGTAGCTACGCACAACAAAATCTTACGTACCAACAACCACCTGAAGACATTCTTGAACTTGCCGATGTAGAACTCGCTCCTGGAGTGCAAATAGATAGTAAAGGAGAACATATGGTCTTATTGTATCGTGACCAATACAAATCCATAGCTGAATTATCTGAAACAGAATTAAGACTCGCCGGACTCAGAATCAATCCAGTAACAAATATTGGAAGTCGGACCCGATACTTTACAAATATCAAGGTAAAGAAAACAAGCGATAAAGATGCCAGACAAGTTTCTGGTTTACCAAACAATCCTAGATTATCTGGTTTTAGCTGGTCTCCTGATGAATCCATGATTGCATGCCTCAATACGACAACTAAAGGTGTTGAAGTTTGGGTATTACACATAGCAGAAGCAAAAGTCACAAAACTAACTGATGCTGCTGTAAATGCTAATATGGGGAGCACAATCAACTGGTTTAAAGACAATAAAAATTTATTGGTTAAAATGCTTCCTAGCAATAGAAAAGAATTGATTAATACCGCAATTGCAGTTCCTACGGGACCTACAATTTCCGTAAGTGATGGTTCAAAAGCACAAAACAGAACCTATCAGGATCTTTTAAAAACACCAAATGACGAATTTAATTTTGAGCAATTAGCACTTTCAGAAATAAAAAAAGTATCAATAGATGGAACTGTCCAAAACTTTTTAGATCCAGATATGTATCGTGGTATCAGTTTTTCACCTGATGGAAATCATATTATGATTACAAAGATCAAACGTCCTTTCTCTTATTTAGTCACCTACACACGGTTTCCTAGTGAAAGTAGTATTTATGACACGACAGGAAAAGCTATCAAAACGGTTAATACTGTACCTTTAGATGAAGTAAGACCTAAAGGATTTATGTCTACTCGTAAAGGAAAACGAAACATGTCATGGCGCGCTGACCAACCTGCAACATTGGTTTGGGTAGAGGCTCTCGATAATGGTGATCCTGCTGTAGAAACCGATTATAGAGATGCGTTATACCAACTCAAAGCGCCTTTCAATAGTCAGCCAAAAGAAATTTTAAAAACTAAACAACGCTTTGGTGGTGTACAATGGGGAGATGAGTCTACAGCTATTGCCTACGATTATTGGTGGAATACCAGAAATACAAAAACATATGTATTCAATCCATCAAGTCCTGATAGGACACCAAAAATTATTTCAGACAGAAGCTATCAGGATGTATACAGCGATCCTGGAGATTTTGTGAGCTCAAAAAATAAGTTTGGACGCTACACTTTAGAAATGAATGGAGACAAACTCTACCTTATGGGAGATGGTTATACCAAAGAGGGGCAATTTCCATTTGTTGATGAATATAATTTAAAGACGAATAAAACAAAGCGTTTGTATCAATCTGAATACAAAGACAAAATAGAAAATTTAAGTTCGGCTATTGATATGAAAAAAGGTGAAATTCTGGTTCGTATTGAATCGCCAACCGAATATCCTAATTATTACATCAGAAATATTAATAAGAAGAATGACCTTACACCTATCACAGCATTTGAAAATCCGTTTAAAAGCCTAGAGAAAATCAATAAACGTGTTATAAGTTACAAACGTGATGACGGATTAGACCTCGAAGGAACGTTATACTTGCCATTGGATTATGAAGAAGGAAAAAAATATCCTATGATCTTATGGGCTTATCCTCGCGAGTACAAGAATAAATCCAGTGCCTCTCAAAGTACAACCAATCCCAATGAGTTTGTGTATCCATATTGGGGTTCACCAATCTATTGGGTCACCAGAGGTTATGTAGTCTTAGATGATGCCGCTTTTCCAATTGTTGGTGAAGGAGATGAAGAGCCAAATGATTCTTTTAGAACTCAGCTTGTTGCTAATGGAAAAGCAGCAATTGACGCAGTTGATAACTTAGGCTATATAGACAGAAATAAAGTTGCTGTTGGTGGTCATAGTTATGGTGCATTCATGACCGCTAATTTATTATCACACTCCGATCTTTTTGCAGCAGGTATTGCCAGAAGTGGTGCATACAATAGAACTTTAACGCCTTTTGGTTTCCAAAGTGAAGAACGTAGTTATTGGGAATCACCTGAAATCTACTACAATATGTCACCATTTATGCATGCTGATAAAATGAAAACACCTTTATTACTTATTCATGGTGTGGCCGATAATAACTCTGGAACGTATCCTTTGCAAAGCGAACGTTATTTTAATGCGTTAAAAGGACTTGGAGCAACGGTTCGTTTGGTGATGTTACCAAAAGAAAGTCATGGCTATGCTGCCAAAGAATCGATCATGCACATGTTATGGGAACAAGATCAATGGCTAGAGAAATATGTAAAAAACAAAGAGGAAGAGGAAGAGGAAGAACCTATTAGTAAATCTGAGACAGAGATTAAAAACTAGTCACATTACAAAAGATATAAGCCATTCCTATAAGAATGGCTTTTTTTATGCCATCTTGTCATAATTTGTCTATTGGTATTTTATTTGCCTAACACTAACTATTCAAATTAATTATATTAAAACACATATATCATGACAAAAGGAAACATTAATGTATCGGTAGAAAATATTTTTCCGCTCATTAAAAAATTCTTATACAGTGACCACGAAATCTTTTTACGTGAGTTAATCAGTAACGCAACCGATGCTACACTAAAACTTAAACACTTAACAAGCATTGGTGAATCTAAAAGCGAATATGGAAATCCGCAAATTGAAGTCAAAATCGATAAAGACGGTAAAAAACTTCACATCATTGATCAAGGTTTAGGTATGACAGCTGATGAAGTTGAAAAATACATCAACCAAGTCGCGTTTTCTGGAGCTGAAGAGTTTTTAGATAAATACAAAGATGCTGGTAAAGATGCTGGGATTATTGGTCATTTCGGACTTGGATTTTACTCGGCATTTATGGTAGCTGAAAAGGTTGAAATCATCACAAAATCTCACAAAGATGAACCTGCGGCACATTGGACTTGTGATGGATCTCCAGAATTCACACTTGAAGCATCTGACAAAACTGACAGAGGTACTGAAATCATCCTTCATATCGCTGAGGACTCTACTGAATTTTTAGAAGAAGGTCGTATTAGTGAGTTGTTGACCAAGTATAACAAGTTTATGCCAATTCCGATTAAATTCGGAACAAAAACTGAAACCCTTCCAAAGCCTGAAGATGCTAAAGAAGATGATCCTGCCCCAACTCAGGAAGTTGATAACATCATTAACAATCCTAATCCTGCTTGGACAAAGCAACCAACTGAACTGGAGGACGATGATTATAAAAATTTCTACAGAGAACTGTATCCAATGCAGTTTGAAGAACCATTATTTAATATTCATTTAAATGTAGATTATCCGTTCAACTTAACCGGAATCCTATATTTCCCTAAGATGACAAACGACTTGAATATGCAAAAGGACAGAATCCAATTGTACCAAAATCAAGTGTTTGTAACCGACAATGTTGAGGGTATCGTTCCAGAATTCTTAACCATGTTAAGAGGTGTGATTGATTCTCCAGATATTCCTCTAAATGTGTCACGTAGTTATTTACAAGCTGATGGTGCAGTGAAGAAAATTTCATCTTATATCACACGTAAGGTTGCAGATAAATTAAAAAGTTTGTTCAATAATAGTCGTGAAGATTTCGAAAAGAAATGGGACGATATTAAGATCGTTATTGAATACGGAATGCTTTCCGAAGAAAAATTCTTTGAAAAAGCCGATGCCTTTGCGTTATATCCAACAGTAGATGGCAAATACTACACTTATGAAGAATTATACAATAAGATCAAGGCAAAACAAACCGATAAAGATGATAAACTGGTAATCTTGTATGCTGCAGATAAAGATGCACAACACTCATACATTGAAGCTGCAAAAGCCAAAGGATATGAAGTGTTACTACTAGACTCTCCTATTGTATCACACTTAATTCAGAAATTAGAAACTACAAAAGAGAACATTTCGTTTGCACGTGTTGATGGTGATCATATTGATAATCTAATCAAGAAAGACGACACATCGGTTTCTAAACTTTCAGAAGAGGAAAAAACTAAATTAGATGAGTTATTAAAAGAGGTGATTCCTTCAGAGAAATTTAGTGTACAACTAGAGGCTATGGATAGTAATGCATCACCATTTATAATTACACAACCAGAGTTTATGCGTCGAATGAAAGAGATGCAACAAACAGGTGGTGGCGGTATGTTTGGAATGGGCAATATGCCAGAGATGTATAATCTTGTGGTCAATACCAATTCTGAACTTGTTGGTCAGATTTTAGGGACCAAAACCAGAAAAAAACAAGAGCGTTTAATTAATCAAAGTTTAGACTTGGCACGTTTGTCTCAAGGCTTACTCAAAGGTGAAGAGTTGACAAACTTTATCAAGCGTAGCTACGATATGATTAAATAAGATGAAATGTTATGCTGAGTTTAAATCGGCATATCACTAATAACAAAACCACCTTGTATTTTCAAGGTGGTTTTTTATGTAACTGATATTACTCATATGAAAATACCGACATCTTCAATAATTTTGCAATTAGTATTAAAAAATAAGCCATCTTAATTGCTGCCATCTGTTTTTTCTTGTTAATATCAACCAATCAACTGATATTTTAAAAGAATACCGAAGCTTAACAGTTCATTTAAAAGGTTTTGCGTAATTTATACTACCAATCAAAAACTAAAGTGAAATCTGACAATTCCAAAATACAACACATTTTTAAAGATCTTTCATTTTCTGAAGATGAAATTAAGATCATTGAATCTGTATTCCAAAAGGTGGTTTACAAAAAAGGAACAGTCATATTAGAACCAGATGCCACTGTAGAAACCCAGTATTATATTTCAGAAGGTTGTTTACGTTCTTACCACATAGATGCTCAAGGCAAAGAACATACGGTTCAGTTTGGAATCAAAGATTGGTGGATTAGTGATTATACCGCATTCTTTTCTTCATCAAAGTCTATAATGAATATTGAAGTACTTCAAGACGCTGTGTTATATCGATTATCAAAAAAAGACAAAGAATACCTTTATGCTAAAATCCCAAGGATAGAAACTTTTTTTAGAAAAAAACTGGAACGAGCATTTGGCGCGTTTCAAAAACGAATTTTATCTAATTTATCTCAAACTGCAAAAACCCGTTACCTTAACTTTATCAATACCTACCCTAATATAGAACAATGTGTAAAGAACTATCACATTGCCTCTTATCTCGGAATTACTACGGAAAGTTTAAGCAGAATTAGGAAAGAATTAGCAAACTAATTTGATTTCTTAACATACATCAATTTTTTTACCAATCACTAACAGTAGATTTGCACAAAATAGTAAGATTGACATAACCCTATTGTAAATCCCTATGATTAATAGCTGATTAAGCGCAAGTCGAAGACACTTGCGCTTTTTTTTATAACTTTAGTTCCCACAATACTAAATCACAACTTCAGCTAATCATGAAAAAAAACAATTCCAGAAGAACATTTATAAAGAAAAGCACATTAGCTGGTTTAGCTATTCCTCTATTAGGATCAACGCTAGTCTATTGTGATTCAAAGGCGAAAAAAGAACCTAAAAGTTCAGATAAAAAACAACTAAACATCTTAATTCTTGGTGGTACAAGTTTTTTAGGACCTCATCAAATTGCTTATGCTATTTCCAGAGGTCATAAGGTCTCTACATTCACCAGAGGCAAAACTATTCCTACCATTCATCAAGAAGTATTTAAAAATGTTGAGCAGCTTATAGGCGATAGAGAAAATAACTTAAAAGCTTTAGAAAACAGAACTTGGGATGTCGTCATTGACAATTCTGGACGAAAAGTTCAATGGACTAAAGATACAGCCAATCTATTGAAAGACAATGTAGGTATCTACATGTACACCTCCTCAACAGGAGTGTATTATCCGTACAAAGGAAATGATATTTCCGAAGACACTCCACTTGTTTTAAATATGCCTGAGGGACTTACAGAAGACCAAGAATATGAGCAGGACTACGGTATCATGAAAGGCAACTCCGAATTAGAAACCATAAAAGCTTTTGGTAAAGAACGTTCTATTATTGTAAGACCTACCTACATGATTGGTCCTGGAGATAAAACAGATCGCTTTATACATTGGCCTCTCAGATTTGCTCAAGGTGGAAACATTTTAGTTCCAGGAAAAAAGGAAGACCTAGTACAATATTGCGATGTTAGAGATGTCGCTGAATGGTTTATACGTTTAGCAGAAAATAAAAGCTATGGTATTTATAATGCTGTTGGACCTAAAGAGAAACAAACCGTTTTGGAATTTGCAAAAGAAGGTGCTAAAACTTTTGATACCGAAGCTTCATTTACATTGGTTGACGATTATGAATTCCTCAAAGACAATAACATATTTTTCACCATACCATGGGTTATAGCAGAAGGCGATCATTATGGGTCAGCAAGGATTTCGAATACAAGAGCTTTAGAGAACGGATTAACCTACAGACCATTAAAAGACACCGTAAAAGACACCTATGATTGGTGGTTATCTGATGCCGTCTCAGATGAGCGAAAACAAAACTATGCCAACGACCCGAACTCGTTAATGGCAAAAGAGAACGAGATGCTTTCTAAATGGAAAAAACATCAAGGCATTAAGAATTGATGATAATCCGAAATCATTGTTTAAAACAAAGCTTTTCAATAGTTTAAATTCTTACTATTAATAGGTTTCAAACTCTACATTTAACAATAAAAAATCAAATCTAAATCAGGTAGTATTACCTATAAATCTGAGCTTTAAATCATTTACATTGGGTGTTTAATTAGTAATCAATTAAACATCATATTATGAATGAACCAGAATTTAAAGCAACCATGACCATTCCTAAGAATGGAAAAAAACTGTGGACAGACATTATGCAAAATCCACCTGCACTCCCAAAAGGTGTTACCGAAGACCAATATATTGTAGCTTCTTGTGCTAAATTCTCTGATGGCGTAACTGTCTTTGGAGGTGTAGCTGTAGGACCAAAAGATCAAGGTTTTAATTATCCACTATTTATGGTATTTGATAAAAACATGCATCAAGTTGGTGGTTGGCCAATTGATCCAAGTGATTGGGAAGATTTTCAAGTAAGCTCTATTCAATTCGCTATAGATCCAAATGACGATGATGGTAATTATCTACTGAACATTGTTGAAGAAACATCATAATACCAAGAAAATAGTGATAAGAACTTATGAAAGATAAAACACCCAAAAAGGTATTCACAGTAGCTGACTACCTACTTACCCGACTTAAACAATTGAATGTTACTGAAGTGTTTCAGATTCCCGGAGATTATGTAAAACATTTTACCCAGTCTCTGGAACATTTTGATGGAATAGAAACTATAGGTACGTCCAACGAGCTTGATGCAGCTTACGCAGCTGATGCCTATGGACGTACACGTGGTTTAGCTGCTGTATCTCTACAATATGGCGTAAGTACATACAGCGCATTAAATGCTATTGCTGGCGCCTATGTAGAGCGCAGTCCTGTTGTTGTCATTAGTGCAACTCCTGGAGCTGATGCACGCCAAATAGGAGATATGTATAATGTATTGTATCACCATTCTACAGGCAATCTCAATGCAGATCAGGAAATTTTTGAACACGTCACTGTAGCTGCAGACACTTTAAGCACTTCAGTTGGTGCTGCTAAAAAAATAGATGATCTCATCGTGGCAGCAATCACACATCAAAGACCTGTATATATTGCATGTTATAAGGAAGTATGGGGAGAGCCTTGTCAGAAACCTTCTAAAAAGAAGCTTGAACCTATTGTTTCAAAGAGTAAAAAAGCTGCACTCAAAAATGCTGTAACTCAAGCCTGGACAAAAATCAATCAAGCTAAATCGCCGTTGATATTTGCCGGAGTAGAAATTCTACGTCATGGCTTAACTAAAGAATTAAGTGAGCTGATAAAAGTAAGTGGCATGTTATACACCACAACCAGTCTTGGGAAAACAGTTCTGGATGAGAAGGGTGATAAATTTATTGGCACCTATTCTGATCAAGCTTCAATACCAGAGGTTTTAGGATGCGTAGAAGTTTCAGATTGCTTCATAAATTTAGGGACAATCATTACAGATGATTATCTGTGGTTTGTAGAAAATAAATTTGCTGATATGATTATCTCCACCACGCAAGAAATGCGAGTTGGATATTTTACATATGAACGTGTAACGTTAAAAGACTTTATGCTTGCGTTAATAGAACGTTTTAAGGATGACAAGGGGTATCCATTAAAAACCAAAGCTCCTAAGCAACCTAAATTTCCTGAACCATGGATGTCAAATTCTGATCCAAAATTCAACAAGAAACCTGAAACAATAACATTCAATCGTTTTTTTGAGCATTCAATGCAATTCTTAAAGAAAGAAAACATGTTAGATGATATCATTATGACCTTTGGTGTAAGTTCATCAATGTATGTAGCTACCAATGCTTATGGTTTATCCAAAAACTCATACATATCCTCTGCCGCATGGCAATGTATAGGCTTTGAAACAGGAGCTGCCTCTGGTGCACAACTAGGGAGTGGCAAACGTGCATGGACTGTATCAGGTGATGGTGGATTTATGATGATTGCCCAAGCATTGTCAACACTTGTTAAGTATAAACTTAATTCAGTCATTTTCGTAATGAACAACGGTGTTTATGCTATAGAGCAAGTGTTTGTAGATATGAATTCTTTTAAAGCTGGTCCACAATACAAGTTTGATACGTTTGACATCTTACCAAGATGGGATTATCAGGCATTAGCAAAAGCTTTTGGAGCACACAGCTACAAAGCAAAAACAATAGCTGAGCTCAATGCCGTTCTCAAAAAATTAAAAACAAAGACAAATCTTCCAACCTTAGTTGAAATAGTAATCCCTGAAAAGGATTTACCTAAGCAAATGGAAAGAATTGGCAATGAATAACAGCAATACTTGAGACTACAAAACAACAATATTTCAACATAAATAATCAATTATGAAAGCTAAAACATATTCAATTTTTGGTGCAGGTGCAGCAGGATTATATACCGCTTGGAGATTACTCAATGGAAAAGCAAAAAAAGGAAAAGACCAAAGAATGCTAAGAAAAGGCGACGTATTAGAGCTTTATGACTGGGGGAAATATGATTTCTCTAAAAATAATTCAGGTACTAGAGCACCAGGAGCACGTGTGTGCACATGGCACTACAAAGACGATAAAAATAATTCGTATTTAGAATTGGGAGGCATGAGATACTCGTTTTGGGATGGTAAACCAATGGGCGAAGGTCATCGGGTAGTTACAAAAACCATTGAGAGGCTTGGTTTAGACAAATATGCTGTACCCTTCAATGAATCATCAGATCCGTTGATGTCGTTACGAACAAGAAACATGTATATTTCTGAAGTAAATTCTAACCAACCTGCACCTTATTCAGTAAATAATTACGGAGCTGATTCTCCTCCAGATGACGAGTTTAAAACCATAGAATCTGTTGCCATCACAGAAGAATCAGGACCTAAAACCAGAAGAGAATGGTGTGATTTTTATCAGAATGGAAAAATAAATATTGACATGCCAGAAAGCTCAGTATTCCAAAAAGGTGATCTGCTAAAAGACATAGGCTATTGGAATTTAGCTTATGACATGCTTGGTCAGGAAGGCTTTAGTTATTTAGCCGACGGCAACGGTTATTCCTCTAATGTAGTCAATAGTAATAGCGCTCAGTCGTTTAGTGTGAATGATGAATTTACACCTGGAACTGAATATAAAACTCTAACTAAAGGGTTCTCTAGTCTATTTACTGGTTTATTTGTTGATATCGAAAAGCTTGCTAAAAAGAAAGGCGTCACATTACACTATCATCCTGATGTAAGGCTACGTTCCATTCTAGACACAAAAAAGGGCATTCATTTTACAACAGCCACTCGTCAAGCACCTGATAAACTGGCAGAGAGCAAAACTTGTGATGCTGCTTTTCTTGCAATGCCAAGAAGTGCCATAGAATTAGTAGCGCAAGGCACTCGCTATAGTGATAAAGATGGCTTGGACGTGCTCAATCATGAAAAAGTTCAACTTTATCTCGAATCGGTAATCATGGAACCTTCCTATAAGATCGGAATGTTTTTTGACACACCTTGGTGGAGAGAAACGCCTGATGGTTCGCCTAAATATCCTGCCAAATTGACCTCTTACTTTTTGACTTCCGAAGGTATTTCCGAATTAAAACGTCATAAATTTCCAGCTAAATATATCAAAGAGTTACAACATGCTAAGCATCCACCTATTCTGAATACGTCTTACACAGATAAAAATACATTCATAGAAGCTGTGGAAGCTCATACTAAAAAACGCTTGACTTACGAACAGGAACAACTCATTTTGAAAGTTGCTGAATTGGATACCATTGGACCAAGCATTACAGATATGCCAATAAGGCAAGTGGTATACTTTGGAGACAATGCGCTTAAAAAGAAAGGCAAAAAGATCTACGGAATTCTCGCCAGTTATGATGATATTCAATACACCGACTTTTGGAAACCTTTAGAACTAGGACCAAAAGCTAAACGTAAAATTCCAGAGTCTAGAGATGTTCAACCTTTGGAAGGACCTCGTGATGCTCCACCAGTCATGATTAAAGCATTACGTCAACAGCTGGCAACATTACATTTTGGACCACAGGCTGATTATTCATCTGTACCAATGCCATTAGAGACTAAATACATGGATTGGTCGCTACCACCATTCAATGCTGGTTATCACGCCTACAAATCTCATTTCAATATGAGAGATGTACAGCAAAATATTAGAAAACCATCTCAATTGATTAAAGGTAAGAATAGTGAGATATTCATTGTAGGTGAAACCTATTCTAATGATCAGGCATGGGTTGAAGGTGCGTTTTGCACATCAGAATCTGTGTTGAACGAGTTTTTTAATATCGAACCAATTATAGACGAAAAACACTATCCGTTTATTTGTCCGTAAAACATAAAATCAATAGTAACAGTCAACCAAAAACCATCTCTAAAGGATGGTTTTTTTTACAGCAATAAAACCTGTAAATTAGAGCATCATTATTTTTAATTTAAATAGGACTTCTGAATTCGTAAGAACATTGAAAGCCTTGAACACTCTAATCATGCTAAGAACATCTCTTTTTGTAATTCTATTGTTTACACTATATACTAATCATGCTGATGCACAAAATCTAGAGAACCTTAAAGAAATCAATCAGGTTTGGGATAAGTTCTACAAAGCGTTTGAAACCCAAGACTATAGCCTAATGGCAGATATTCATTCTAAAAAACTAATTCGTATTTCTGGTGGCAGATCTATTATTGACTACGATACCTACATTAGTAATTACGAAGCCGGATTTAAAAGAGATATCAATAATAAAGACACCAGTACTATTTCATTACGCTTTTTTGAGCGTATAAACAATGACTCAACAGCGAGTGAAAGAGGTGTTTATAAACTCACAAGAAATAAAGGTAAGAGTAATGAAAAAACCTATTATGGGCAATTTCATGTCATATTCTCTAAAGAAAATGGTGTATGGAAAATAACGATGGATTATGACTCTTCAGAGTTTGATACTATAGGTGAAGGTGATTACCAAAAAGCTCATGCAATTAATGATTATGAAAAGTTTATAAAACAATAAAGTGAAAATCATATCCACAAATATTGCCCAACCCACTACATTTTTATGGAACGGTAAAAACGTTAAAACAGGCATTTATAAAATACCCATAAACACCCCTATTTTTCTCGGAAAAGAAGCTGTTAAAGGTGATGAAGTATCAGACCGAAAAGTTCATGGTGGAGAGTTTAAAGCTTGCTATTTATTTTCTGCAGACCACTATCCCTATTGGAAGAATCTATATCCCGATCTGGATTGGACCTATGGTATGCTTGGTGAAAATTTAACTGTTGATGGTTTAGATGAAAAACAAATTCATATTGGTGATATTTACAAATTAGGAAATGCTTTGATTCAAATCACGCAACCAAGAGAACCTTGTTTTAAATTTGGAGTAAAGTTTAAATCACAAGACGTTTTAAAGCAATTTATTGAACATAGTTATCCAGGTACTTATGTTAGGATTTTAGAGGAAGGATCTGTTAATATTGGTGACACGTTTAAACTTACTGAAAAGGCTAGAAACAGCATCTCTATTTACGATTTTTTCCAACTTTTATTTTCTGAAGTAAAAAACAAGGCACACATTAGAGCTGTTCTTGATAATGATGCCTTACCACAACGAAAAAGAGATAAATTGAAACATTATCTATAAAAATTATTAACTCTTAAACTATGACAAAAACTCCTGGCTTTACAGAAGGAAAATTAATAGCTTTTGACATCTTAACCAACGGTAAGAAAATACGAGATACCATTGAGATTACTGCTATTGAAATTGAACAAGAGGTCAATTTAAATGATCAAGCTTATATAACCATAAATGACGAAAGAGACGACAATAAAAGCTTTAAAGTGACCAATTCTGAAACTTTTAAATTGGACACAAATATTGAAATCAAATTAGGTTACGACTATGCGCAATTTTCGGTGTTTAAAGGGACTATTCATGGGCAATTATTAACTAATTCAACTGAATCTGATTTTCTAAATATCATTTGCAAAACAAATGACATCAGACCAATTGATGAAGATTTCTCGAAAGCACCCGTTTTACAAATTGATTACGAACAGGATGTTATAGCATATGAATTGTTATTACACAAAGATAACCTAACTCAAATTGAAGGATTCGTTTCGTTCAAAGGCTATGCAAACACTAATGTAAACGATACTCTGATTCTTAAAAATTTTGGAGATAAATTCAATAAGATTTACCGTATCACTAAAGTTATTCATCATATTTCAAATGGCGACTGGATAACCACTGCTAATATGATTAGTCAACCCTAAATAAACATGCATATCCCATTTTCTGACAAACTCAACTTTTTTAAATTTTCACTAAAGAAAAATTCTGGTCCGTTATCAATCGGACTCATTTTCATAATCATTGGTGTAGTACTCATGTGCATTGGTTACTTTATTGCTGACAACAATTTTCTAATCGGATTTGGTTTTACATTTTTCAGTTTCAGTGGTTCGTTTCTATTATATACGATGCCTTCAAGCTTTACTCATTATTATGAGCAGGCGCTCACAAAAAAATATGGTAAATATTCCATTGCTAAAGTCATTAAAAAGCGGGTTGATGATTATTCATACACTTCAAACACCTTTGAAAGTGGGCAACTCAAACATTACGAAGAGTTTTTGTATGTTATAGAGTTTCAGTTTGATCATGACCACACAACCTATTATAACGAGTGCTTTTTTGAAGACAAAACAATATACGACGCCATTACTTTAGATACTCCTATACCTATTAAATTCTTAAGAAATAATCCTGAAAAAGTTACGGTTAGACTTCGAAAACTTTCCAATGACCTTGGCCTTTCCCAATCGTCTAAATAGATCTATACATTTTAAATTGATTGAGCTGTTATGTAACATTTGTTACATGCGCACATGACAATTATCATGTTATTTTCTGGTGTTTTGAAGTACCTTTATTAGGCCCTTAAAACATGATAATCATGTGATATTTGATACAATATTTATCAAATATTACAACTAAATATATAATCATGAGATCAATTTTCACAAAATTTCTGTATGTACTATTTTCAGTATCAGCAATGGCACAATCGGGTCATATTATGCAAGGTGCTGGATCAGTTAATATGTCTATGGGAGGTGCGTCGACTGGACAACCTTTAGATATTTCAGGAGCGTTACAATGGAATCCAGCATCAATATCAACATTTGACGGTACCATTATCAGTCTAGACATTGGTTTGTTTTCTTCATCTCCAAGACTTTTTTCAACAGTTCCAGAATTTGACACATCAGGACAACCAACTGGAAACTTCTTTTCAGGTATGACTGAAGATGACAGAGGACTTTCTCCAATGCCTGCTTTAGGCGTCGTTTGGAGCAATGCAAATAGCAAACATACTTTTGGTGCTTCTGCATTTGGTATTAGTGGCTTTGGAGTCACATTTCCTGAAAGTATGACCAACCCTATAAATATGCCACAAAGTATGGGCGGATTTGGTAGAATAGAATCTGATTATAGTCTTTTACAAATTGGATTCACATGGGCTTATGAACTCAACGAGCATTTTTCGATAGGTGTTGAACCTACCTTCAACTATGCTACGTTAGAGCTTATGCCTAACCCTACTGCCGACCCTAATCAAGCAGGTTATCCATCGACGAATAAAGCTACGGCAACAGGATTCGGAGGTCAGATTGGTCTTTTCTATGATTCTAATTCTGGTTTTAAAGCTGGATTATCTTACAAGACAACACAATCCTTTAATAATTTCGAATTTGAAAACACCTATTTAGACAATTCAACAAGTACTAATGAATTTAATATGGATTATCCAGCTATATATTCTATAGGTTTAGGATATTCAAAATCTGATTTTGACATTGCTCTGGATTATAGATTAGTGGATTACGAAAATACCGATGGTTTTTCAACTACAGGTTGGACTCCAACAGCATCTGTAAGTGGTTTTGGATGGGAGAACATCTCTATTATTTCAGCAGGTATTCAATATAAAGGTATAAATAAGCTGCCTTTAAGAGTTGGATATACTTACAGCTCTAATCCCATTAATGAAGACGTTACTTTTTATAATATTCCAGCAACAGCAATTATTAAAAATGCATTTCAATTTGGTGTTACCTATGAAGTTAATGAACGCTTTAATTTGAATGCCTTATATCATCATGGTGATAGTGGTGGTAAAACATCAGGACAAATTTTAAATCCAGGATTTACACAAGACTTCCCTCCTTATGGAGCTATTCCAGGAAGTAATGTGTCCTATGATATGACTACAGACCTATTCATGATAGGATTTAACTATACGTTTAAACGTAAACAAGACGATACAAACCAATAACACTTTAAAGATGAAACAGTTACTTATATTAGGAGCAGGAACATCAGGAACGATGATGGCTAACCATTTAAGAAAAGCCTTATCAAAAAAAGAATGGAATATAACAATTGTTGATCAGGAAGAGACACATTATTATCAACCAGGATTTTTATTCCTACCATTTGATATCTATAAAACGAAACAGGTAAAGAAAAAAATTGAAAAATTCATACCAAAGGGTGTCAAGCTGCTCAAGGAAAAAATAAATAGAATTGATAAGGATAATGATTTGGTTGTACTCGAAAACGAGAATATCCTCCAATATGACATTTTGATTATTGCTACAGGAACCAATATAGCTCCACAAGAAATTGAAGGTATGCTTGGCGATCACTGGCAAAAATCGGTTTTTGATTTTTACACTTTTGAAGGCGCCAGAAACTTAAGAAATAAATTACGTACATGGGAAGGTGGAAAATTAGTAGTTCATATTTCTGAAATGCCAATTAAATGTCCTGTTGCACCATTAGAATTTGCTTTCTTGGCAGATTCCTATTTCATAAACAAAGGCATGAGAGACAAAGTAGATATTACTTACGTTACACCTATGTCTGGTGCGTTTACAAAGCCTATTGCTACTAAGGAATTAGGACATCTGCTTGAGCAGAAAAATATTAAAGTGGTACCTGATTTTAATATAGAACGTGTTGATGCTGAAAATCAAAAAATTATTGATTATGGCGAAGAAGAAGTTGCATACGATCTCTTGGTCACAGTACCAACTAATATGGGAGACGAGCTAATAGAACGATCTGGTTTTGGTGATGAACTTAATTTTGTTCCTACAGATAAAACCACACTTCAAACTAAGGTAAAAGATAACATCTTTGCTATTGGTGATGCTACAAATATCCCAGCATCCAAAGCAGGATCTGTAGCCCATTTTGAAGCTGAAATTCTAACTGAGAATATCCAACGTTATATTCAGGGTAAGGAATTAAAAAAAGAGTTTGATGGTCATGCCAATTGCTTCATAGAAACAGGTCATGGTAAAGCATTATTGATAGATTTCAATTACACTCAAGAACCTGTAAAAGGCACATTCCCATTTCCAAATGTTGGCCCACTAAGCCTTTTAAAAGAAACACATATGAATCATATGGGAAAACTCGCCTTTAGATGGATCTACTGGAATATGTTAATCAAAGGAAAACATATCCCTTTTGTATCTGCCACAATGAGTACATCAGGAAAACAATTAGAAACAACAAATAACTTATAGAATTATGACAACTACTGAAAAAACATATGCAGGTGTTTGTGTCACCTGTAACGAGCAAGGCTACTTAACCAATTTTGAACAATGGAATAAAGATGTAGGCCTTGCAATTGCAAAAGAAGAACAAATTGAGATGACAGATAAGCACTGGGAAGTCATTCAGTTTTTACAAGAACAACACAAGAAGCAAGTTCCACTTAGTATTAGAAAAATTGGAAAAAGTGGTGTGGTTAGTATCAAAGAGTTCTATCAACTTTTCCCAAAAGGCCCTTTGAAAATATCAAGTAGAATTTCTGGTATTCCAAAACCGGTAAGTTGTATATAAAATAGTTTAACCTCTAAACACAATGATCATGGAAAACGGAGAAGACAAACCTATCAAAAAGATGATGCTCATCCTTTCAAAGGCGACTATAGATAATGTTTATGCTTGTTTCATATTAGCCAATGGAGCTAGAATGGAAGGTATAGAATCTGAAATATTTTTTACGTTCTTTGGATTGGAAGCCATTCAAAAAAAGAAACTCGAACACTTACATGTAGCAACAGTTGGTAATCCCGCTATGCATATTCCAACACTATTAGGAGGTTTACCCGGTATGGAAGCCTTAGCGACTAAGATGATGAAATCTGAAATGGAGAAACTCGACATTCCACCAGTTGGTGAATTCTTAGAGATTCTTGCAGCATCAGGCACAAAACTTTGGGCTTGTAAACTTGCAATGGATATGTTCCATATTGAAGAAAAACACTTAATTGATGATTTAGATGGCGTGCTCACCGTTGGTGATTTCTATGTCAGAGCCCAAGGTGATAACACCCATCTTTTATTTATTTAACTTCCAATAATTACAAACGGAAAACCACTTTACATGAGTAAGGTGGTTTTTTAATTTAGACTCTAAGTTTTAAACTATCTTTGTCCACAAATACATCAATATGTCATTTAAAGACCTAAAACTTAACAGACCTATTTTAAGAGCTGTTGCCGAAGCTGGTTATGATAACCCAACGCTGGTGCAGGAGCGCACAATTCCTTTGGTTTTAGATCGAAAGGATATCATTACTTCCGCGCAAACTGGCACAGGAAAAACTGCAGCATTTGCTTTACCAATCTTACAGTTATTATTTGACAGACAAGACGCACCCAAAAAAGGAAAGAAGATTAGGGCTTTAATTGTTAGTCCAACTCGTGAATTAGCGATTCAAATTGCCAAAAACTTTACAACCTACAGCACATATACCAATTTAAGATCTGCTGTTATTTATGGAGGCACCTCTATTGAACCGCAGAAAGATATTCTTGCTAAAGGAATCGATATTTTGGTAGCAACTCCTGGTCGATTACTTGATCTACATAAACAAGATCTTGTAAATTTAGATTATATAGAAACTTTTGTTTTAGATGAAGCCGATCTCATGTTAGATATGGGATTTATTGATGATGTCAAGAAGATAGAGCGTTTATGTCCTGATGACAAACAAACATTGTTATTCTCAGCAACAATGCCATATAAGGTAGAGCAATTAGCCAACTCGATTTTAAAAGATCCTGAACGTATTGAAGTGACACCAACATCTTCAGCAGCTAAAAATGTGAGTCAGTTGTTGTATTATGTTCCAAAGCGTAACAAGATAGAATTATGCTTACATCTTCTCAGAAATGAGATTAAAGGAAGCATTCTCATTTTTAGAAGAACAAAATTTGGTGTTGATAAATTACATCAAACCTTATTAAAAAATGGTTACAAAGCTGAACGCCTGCATGGTGATCGTTCACAAAATGAGCGTCAGAATGCGCTAGCCGATTTCAAACGCAATAAGGTCAATATTCTTATTGCTACAGATGTTGCCGCTCGTGGTATAGATATTAATGAATTAGATGCCGTCATTAATTTTGATCTTCCGAATGTTCCTGAAACCTATGTACATCGCATTGGAAGAACTGGTCGTGCAAGTCATATGGGTCATGCTTATTCATTCTGTTCTGCCGATGAAAAAACATATATCAAAACGATCCAGCAATTAATCAATGTGCAAATCCCTATTGAAGACAACCATCCTTATCCTCTAGATCCAAAGGCAAAACCTATTGTCCATAAGAAGAAAGGCAGTAAGTATAAAAAAGGCAGAAAAAGTCAGGCGTCTAAAAAGAAAAAGAAACGTTGGTATTGATCATAAAAAAACCAAGAGTAATAACTCTTGGCTTGATTTGATTTGCTCTGGATTCTTATTCAAAAATAATCTCAACAAGGTAGTAGTTTGGAATATTAAAAACGCGTCCCCATTCTTCAGGTTTATGCTCACTTCCTGCAACATCGCAGTACTTTTTCCATCCCGTTGTTTTATCGATATAAGGCAAAAAATAGCCCATAATCAAGGTATTAGTGTTTACCGCTACTGACATTGGATCAGAAGTTTTTAAGAAATCATGCAATGCATATTTATCTTTAGAAACCTTGATATCATACAATCGTGGTGTTGAAAACCTATCGAACATAAAATTCATTTTAATGGTATTGTCTAATTGGGTTTTGACATAATACTTAAACTCAAAAACCGAATCAGTAATAGCTGGTATATAATTAAACTTACTACTATCCATAATGGTATCTGTTTTAGCCAGAGAGCCATTAGTATATTCTTTTACCATTAGCCTGTAATCCTTGCCTTTAAGATCATCACCTGTAAAGCTAAGTTTGATCGTTTCTACCTCTTGAAACCTCAGCAAGTCTTGCAATTCTTTATTATCAGAACCATATTTGGTTTGCAGTTTAATGTTACTATTTTGCGCGTTTAGTGTGCTGAAGCAAATCAATGCCACAGCTAATGTGATTAAATGTTTCATATGAATTTATTTTGATTTAATGAATGTTTCGTTGGCTGTGTAAAGAATACCTCTAACCATATCTAAATTGATAGCTCCTGAAAAATGCCCTTGACCTTTAGCTTTACGTTCCATCATGTTGAATTTTTCATCGCTTTTTGTAGGCTGCATGGTAATAGACATATTTTCAAAATGATTAACCGTATTATTACCTATAACACTTAAACTGAAGTCGTAAGTTTCAGGATAGAAGAAATATAACTTGGTATACTCTGAAAAGAGATCAAATCGTTTGAAATCTTTAGCCCAATTATATAACCAATATTCGCCATTATAATCAGTAATACTAACTTTATCTTGAATCTCGCCAATTTCAATTTTAGAGAATTCAGAATTGATGGATACATTTTGCAGACTTCCTATTTTTCCATTGATAACATTATCAAAAGAAAAGTTGCCACCAGAAATTCCTTCAAATTCAAAACTGGCATCATTAACTTTAAAATTATTGTAATTATTACTTAGGTATTTTCCTTCTAAAGTACCTTTTTTTAGGTTTAATGATATCTCATTGGTCACATCATCTAAAAATGAAATTTGTGCCTGATTCCCTATAATTTTAACGTTTACAAAAGCAGGTAGTTTGATTACAAATCGGCTCTTATACATTTTAACACGTTTAAAATCTATATCTTTCTTCTCACCATTTTCACTGAGCATTTTTAAGTTTTTAAAAGGCAAATTTTTAAACTCACCTCCTCTTATCTCTTGTAATAAAGAATCTTTAGATTTTCTCTGAATGGTATCATTAGCTTTACCAAATTTAAAATCGGTATCCTCTAAAGTTAACCCAAAAGGAGCGTCAAGCTGGTAAGCCACTTTTGAAATATTTTGAAAACTGGAGGCATTAAGCGTTACCGTATTTTCAAATTGTACCGCTTCAATTTTAATGTCATTTAAAAAAGACTCCATTTCTTTTTTAGAATATTGGCTAAACTCAATAGTGTAGTCGAAATGAACTTTCCCATCTGTGGAGGCTTCAATAGCAACTGTAGTATTCTCTAAATTTAGGAGGGTTGCGGTGCTTTTATTGACCTCAAAACTTTGAGAATACACCGTTTTTTTCTGTGCGGAAACTGAAACTGATGTGATGAGCATCAGCGTCAATAGTTTAAATGTTAATCGTTTCATAGTGTTCGTTTTGTTGATTTAATGATTTGATATGTTCTTGAATATCTTTTAAAAGCTGAAGTCGGGTTTGAAGATTTTCAACTAAAGCTTCTATAACCATAATATTGTTATTGTCAGCTTTAAATTGTTTTGAGATATCCTTATAATCTTTATCCAGATCATCCAGTTTAGCTCTGTATCGTTTTACTAATTTATCATCATTAGCAATACTTATAAAACTCTGCCATTCTTTATCAATATTTGCCAGATATTGCTGTTCTATAAGCTCAATCTGAGTTTCTATTGGTGCTTCTTCTACAACTTGATTAGTGACATTTTCAGTAGTTTTGAAGATGGTAAAGGCCAGTGCCACAAAAAGGATCACAATAGCAGCTACTTTAAACATATAATTAGTACTGAGTTTTGACTCACGTCTTGGTCTTGACGCTTTCAACTTCTCATAAAATTCTTGTCTATGGCTATCTGGTAAACGTTTACCTGACGCGTCTTCGTCTTTAAAAAAATCTCTAATATCTTGCTTCATTGTAATATGTTTTTATAAGGTTTTGAAGTTGTAATCGACCTCGTCTTAAATGTGTTCTGCTGGTTTGTTTAGGAATATCAAGAATGCTTGATATTTCCTCGTGATCATAACCTTCAATAAGGTATAACTTAACTACAATCTGATACTTATTTGATAACTTCTCAATTGCATTGAGTACTTGTTGCTTGGTGATTTCTGAATGAAACTCCCAATTATTATCATCTTCTATCGTTAAATCATTTAGTTCTGATTCTATAAAATTCAATCGCTTCTTTTTCAATTGATCAATACACTGGTTAATCACTATTCGCTTGAGCCAGACTCCAAAAGTGAAATCAGACTGGTAACTATCCAATTTTGTAAATGCTTTTAGAAAGCTGTCTTGCATAGCATCCTTTGCGTCTTCTTCATTTAAGTATCGACAAGCAATTTGAAACATAGCATCACAGTAAAGATCGTATAGCTGCATCATTGCTGCTTCATCTCCTTTCTTGCAGCGATCAATTAAAATGGCATTTGCTTTAGACATTTGGTATTGGTTAGTGTTCAATATTAAAAACGACAGAAAAACTCCTGCGTTTCAAAATTCTTGATTTTTTTTCACAAAAGTGATTATCTTTAATCTCAAAATCCAACCAGTGAGTCAAGATTATAACAATCCTGCGTTTAAAAAACTACTTCAAAAACTCCAGGAAGAGAGTTGGCAGTTAGAACTGCTTATTTCTGGTTTTGCCATTTTTGGTTTGTTTCAGGCAGCTAACCCATTAGGTATTGCAGCACAAGAAGCTAGAAATAATGAACAAATATTCTTGTTTATTATTCTTATCGTAGCTTCAGTGTCATGTTATATTTTATTATTTAATCTTCTATTGCATGTCATTTTACGAGGACTATGGATTGGTGCTTTAGGACTCCGATATGTCTCTGGTGATATTGATTATGAAGAATTAAAATACAGTCCGAGATTCACAAAATACCTCAGAAAAAAAATTGGTTCTTTTGATCGCTATATTGGAAGTTTAGAAAACTATTGTAGCATTATTTTCGCAATATCTTTCCTATTGATTTTTTATGTTATTGCCTTTACACTAACAATAGCGTCTATAGCACTTATTGCTTTTTATCTCATAGATAATGACAACAGTATACTCATGACTGTTGGTATTATTCTTGTGATTTTTATTGTCTTTGGAATGTTTTTTACATTTATTGACTTTATTACCCAAGGATGGTTAAAGAAAAAGAAATGGACATCTGCTATTTATTTCCCAATTTATTGGGTTTTTAGTTTTATTACACTCTCTTTTTTATACCGACCACTAGTTTATAATTTTTTAGATAACAAATTTGGTCGAAGAATCAGTCTTATTTTAGTTCCTTTATATTTTCTTATTTTAATAGGAACAAGTCTTAGATATGAAAAGTCTAACTACATAAAACTAGGAACATCATCTAATGAATTTAGAGCAAACACATCTAATTATGAAGATTTATTAGACAAGGATAAAGGTCAGTTCATAAGAAATGCCGCTATTCCGTCTAAAGTGATTTCAGAAAATTATCTGAAAGTATTTATTGTCTATAATGAATATACCGAAGATGTCATTTTTGATTTCAAACCAGAATTAAAACCAAAAAACGATGTCCGTGGATTAGGATCTGACATTCGTTTTAGTAATGATTTTAGTGACAATTCAAGACGTGATAGCCTAAGACCTATATATATGAAAACTCTTAACGACATCTATTCGTTTAAAGTAGATTCTCTGGAGTTAGACTCAGAATTTGTTATTAGCGAAAGTAAAACTGGACAGTTTGGATTTGAAACCTATTTAGATTTAAAAGATGTGGCCAATGGGAAACACCTGTTGAAAGTCTATAGAAAGCGACTCAGAAATAAGGACACGTTATACAGCAGACGTGCAACCATCCCGTTTTGGCATTTTAAAGATTAAGCCTCCAGTCGCTTATCAAAATAACGCTTAAGCAACGGAATTTGCACACAAAACATGAGTCCGAATAATACTATCGAATATATCATAGTTTGAGACATATTAAAACCTGATAATGGATTGGAAATTTCATAATTCAGGAAACGATCAATACCTATCTCACTCAACCAGCCGCTTTCAACATTAGAAGAACCTAAAACCAAATATCCTAAAACACCAACAAAAACAATTGCAAGTAAAGACCAAACACGTTTAGATATCAAAGGCACGTAGGTCGTAGCTTTAGAACTATTTAAGGCCGTTATTTGAGACATGACCGTTTGTGTAAAATCAAATGACGGACTCTCTATTGCTGATTCCCCTATCACTTTTCGAGATAGGTTATCTAAATGTTTATCTGCGTTCTCGTTCATAATGTTCAATAATTTCTGGTTCTAATTCCGACTTTAATATAGTTGCCAATTTTTTTCGGCATCTAAACAATTTCACCTTAATTGAATTTACAGTGATACCTACTATCTGAGAAATGTCATCTAAAGATAGGTCATCAAAATAATATAAGGTCAATAAAAAACTATCTTGACTTGGCAATCGTTTAATACATCGCTGTATCGCTTCCTCTCGCTCTTTAGTTTCTATTTGGTCTAATGCGGTATCCATGGTTTTTACCTGATGTGCTGTAAATTCGTTGATTTCAACATCATTCAAATGCTTTTTGTTCTTCTTTATACGATCCAAACATGTATTGTAGGCAACACGATAGATCCACGTTGAAAACTTAGAATCACCTTTAAACCTATCTAAAGACCTATACGTTTTTATAAATGTATCTTGTGCTACCTCTTCAGCTTCTTCTCTATTTTTCAGCATTCGCAACGCCAAAGTGAACACCAGATCTTTATAATTATCCACCAGTATCGAAAATGCATTTGTATCGCCTTCGATGATTTGATTGATGAGTATTTGGTCGTTGTTGGTGGTCATTTTGTGTTAAGACGACTTCATTAACCTTTAGGTTACAGTTTCAGAAGAAAAAAAAATTAAAAAATCTGTAACCAAAATTCAAAACCTATCGTCATAAGCTCAGAACATTTAAAATTAATCAATTAAAAACGAAACATTATGGGATCAGAATTAATCATTATACCAATCATATTTGGTGCTATCTTTGGAGTCTTCTATTTATATTTTTCAACACGAAACAAGGAACGCTTAGCACTTATTGAAAAAGGCGCAGATGCCAGTATTTTTATGAAAGGCAAACAACAAACAGCACCAATTTGGAAGGTCCTTATACTCAACCTCGCTCTATTACTTATGGGAATAGGTGTTGGAACATTCATTGCATCTGTACTGGATAATTACACCACATTAGACGAAGACGCTGTGTATCCTGCCACTATATTTTTCATGGCTGGTGTTGGACTTTTTATTGGCTTTAACATGACCAAAAACTTAGATAAAGAATAAAACATATCTAACCAATCCATTTGAAAACCACTGTTAATCTGCAGTGGTTTTTTTATTTACATAGACTTAATGTGTATATTTAGCCATAATGAACTCCATTCTACACATCATGCAAATGAAATACAAACTATGCAACCTACTGCTTTTGAATCTCGTGTTTTTTTCGAATGCACAAACTAAAATCATTGATGAAGACACCAAATATCCTGTCTCATATGCTACGATTTCATTTGGTGACGGACAAGGCCTATTTGCTGATGATGACGGCATGTTCATCTTTACAAAAAAACTGTATCCTGATGTAGATTCCTTATTTATTTCAGCTCTAGGGTATAAAGATGTAGCTTTAGCAACGTCTAATATACCTGAGCTTATAAACATGCAGGTTGAAGCTGACAAACTTGATGAGATTATAGTTAACGCTAAAATAGATCGCAAGTATAAAAAGGAAAGTATAAAACCCTATCTGGATGATGATTATTACAAATGCTGGTTGCCAACCATAGAAAGTGAGATTGCTATATTTTTTCCTAACGGAAATGAGAAACTTAAAAAAATCACTTCTGTTGTTTTTCCTTTTGCCTTAGAATCCAGAGACTGGAAAAAGCGTAAACGTTCCAATGCTGATAAACGTAAATTTTCTACCCTATTTAAGGTGAAATTCTATGAGAATAATAATGGACTTCCTGGTAATGTAATGACTTACACAAACATTGTATTTAGAGTTACTGAAAAAAATGGAGATGAGTTTGAATTGGATGTATCTGAACACAACCTTTTTATACCAGACAACGGGTTTTTCGTATCACTTCAGGTATTAGGCTACACTGACCAAAATGGAAAGTTATTACCAAATAAAAAGTACAAAGAGATTAAAGGCAAAAACGGAACTGTTAAAATACCAACTAACTTTAGACCTCTACTCCCATTTACGGATGAAATCAACTCCTATAACACCTATGTAAAACGCGTGTTTATTAGTGGTAATAACTGGGTTCAGTTTAAAAAAGGTAATGGTATTGAATCTAGTTTGCTACGCACCAATCTCAATAATTATGGTGTTGGTATTAATTACAATGTTTATAAAGATGAATAATCCCTGGCATTTATACCTTATGGCTGCGATGTACTTTATTGCAGGTGTCATGCATTTTGTTAAGCCTAAAATGTACATGCGTATTATGCCAAAATATTTACCAAAACACAAACAATTGGTTTATCTCAGTGGAAATGCTGAAATGGCGTTAGCTCTTGGATTATGTATTTCCAGTTTACGAGATATAGCAATCTATGGTATCATAGCCATGTTAACTGTATTTCTATTGGTACACTTTTACATGCTCTCGAGTGAAAAGGCTGGAGCAGGTATTCCAAAGTGGATTTTGATCTTGCGTATTCCGTTACAATTTGGATTGATGTATTGGGCCTGGTGGTATTTGTAATTAATCCAACTTAGGTAATTTCAATTGTCCAAGCACACTTTTTTGCTTCATTAATTTTTCAATCTCATCTGCTGTTCGAGGAGCTTCGGCAGATAAATTAACTGGTCCATTTTCGGTGATTAAAATATCGTCCTCAATACGAACAGCTATTCCATACCATTTAGGGTCACAGTCACTTCCATCTGGAATATAAATTCCTGGTTCAACAGTAATAACCATATTAGCTTTTAAACCACCATAAGTCCCTGGATCATGGACATCTAAACCAATGTGATGTGAAGTCCCGTGAGGAAAATACTGTCGTGCATCACTAGCACTTTTTGCGATACCTAAATCAACTAAACCTTGATAAATTACTTCTCTTGCAGCCGTATCTGGTGAGCGCATAGTATTACCAATTACAGTAGCTGCAATACCTGCTTCCTGTGCCCTATAAACAATGTCGTAAATAGCACGTTGTTCATCATTAAATTTTCCGTTTGCTGGAATGGTTCGTGTAACATCTGCTGTATATCCGTGATATTCTGCTCCCAGATCCATAAGCACCAGATCATTCTCAACTTTCATTTTAGAGTTTTCAATATAATGCAGCACACACCCATTATTTCCTGCGCCAACGATACTAGGATACCCCTCATATTCACTCCCATATTTTTTGTAGATATACTCATGAACACCCTGAATCTCAGTTTCAGACATTCCGGGATGCATAGCCTTCATAATTTCGCGTTGTCCCATTGCCGAAATACGTACCGCTTTCTTTAGCAACACTAATTCTTCGGGAGTCTTTACTTCACGTAGAGAAGCCATTAATCGGTATAGTGTTCTAGTATCTGTCTTAACGGTTTCAGCCTCTACATTGGTGTTAGCATCTACTTCAACATCATCGGTTTTATTTTCAATAGTATAATTATCCACAAGTTTAATCTGCGTTTTAAACGATTGAATAAGATCGTATAAATCAGCATTGTTTCGCGTATTTCTATAATCATCTGCAAAATCAAAATACAACACACTATCAAAAGCGGTAAAATCAATACCAGAATTTAAAAATGAACTTCCTGCAGAAGCATGTTCAAAACCTAGCTTTACTTTAGCACCTTCTACACCTAGTCGTCTTCCTGTCCATTGCTCAGCTCTTGGGTTTCGTTCTTGCACGTATAGTTTTTCATTGAATTTATTTCCTGTTTCATCGGTTTGTTCTTCTGAAAAAATGACCAACACAGCATGAGGTTCTTTATACCCTGTTAAATAGTAAAAATTTGGGTCTTGATGATAGACATAATCAACATCATTAGCACGATTTCTCACTGGATTAGCGAAAAATACTGCAACGCTATTGGCTGGCATCGACTTGCGTAATGCATCCCGTCGCTCTTTGTGGAATTCCTTACTTAGATAATCTTCAGGTAAGCCCTCTTGAGCAAATCCGATAACTATGGAAAAAAAGAATATTAGAACTGTTACAATAGCTTTCATAATACAATCGTTTTAAGATTCTGAAAATTAAGAATAATTAAACGCTTCCAAAGAAAAGATTATAATATTAACATATTTTTAATGGCGTAATATGTATAAAACTCTTCCGAAGAATTAATTATTTTCGATACTTTTGCGAAACAAATTTTGAATACAAATTACCAAGTATTATCAACTAAAAACAATAAGATGAAAAACACAGCTTTAACCGCAACTCACGAAGCTCTTGGTGCTAAAATGGTACCTTTTGCAGGCTATAATATGCCCGTACAATACGAAGGTGTAAACATAGAACACGAAGCCGTAAGAACTGGTGTTGGTGTGTTTGATGTATCTCATATGGGTGAATTTTTAATCGAAGGTCCTAATGCTCTTGATCTTATTCAAAAAGTATGTAGTAACGACGCATCAAAACTAACTGTTGGGAAAGCCCAGTATAGTTGTTTACCTAATGACGATGGTGGCATTGTTGACGATCTTATTGTATATAGAGTTAAAGATGAAACTTACTTACTTGTAGTCAATGCTAGCAATATTGAAAAAGACTGGAATTGGATTAGTTCAAAAAATGATGTTGGTGCAGACATGCGTGATTTGAGTGAAGATTATTCCTTACTAGCCATTCAAGGTCCGAAAGCGGTTGAAGCCATGCAAAGTTTATCAAGCCATGATCTTTCAGGTATTAAATTCTACAACTTTGTGGTTGGTGATTTTGCAGGAATTGAACATGTGATTATTTCGGCAACTGGTTATACTGGTAGTGGCGGATTTGAAATCTATTGCAAGAACAATGAGGTAAAACAAATCTGGGATAAAGTAGTTGAAGCTGGTGCAAAACCTATTGGATTAGCAGCACGTGACACCTTGCGTTTAGAAATGGGCTATTGTCTCTACGGAAATGATATTGATGATACAACATCTCCTATTGAAGCTGGTTTAGGATGGATTACCAAATTCACAAAAACATTTACAAATTCTGAGGCCTTAGAAGACGAAAAACGTCGTGGACCAAAACGCAAATTAGTCGCTTTTGAATTGGATGAGCGTGGTATTCCTCGTCAAGGATATGATATTGTAGACTCTAGTGGAAAAACCATTGGAAATGTAACATCTGGAACCATGTCGCCAAGTTTAGCAAAAGGTATAGGCTTAGGGTATGTACCAACAATTTTTAGTGAAGTTGGTAGTAAGATCAATATACAAATACGTAAAAATGCAGTACCTGCTACTGTGGTTAAACTTCCATTTTACAAAGGATAGTTTATGCTTTGAAGTGTGATTAATGAAGGAATTTGAAAGTAAACATCGAATCTTAATTTTAGGCGCCAGCGGCTTTATAGGTAATGCCATCTACAAAGAGCTATGTGCTTATTTTAAGACTTTCGGTACCTATCGTATTCCGAAGAAACACTACCAGAACAACCATCATTTTTTCCAGTACAATGTTGAAGAAGACGATGTTTATGAAATCTTAGAAGCCACAAAACCTTCAATAATAATTTCATGCTTACGTGGTGATTTTCGTGCTCAAACCATTGCTCATCAACATATTGCCGAATACCTTTTAGAGCATGATAGTAAGATTATATTTTTATCTTCTGCTAATGTTTTTGATGCTTACAGTAAGTATCCGAGTTACGAATTCGACAAAACCTTAAGTGATAGCATTTATGGACATTTTAAGATCAAAATTGAAAATATGCTACTGCGCCTTCCAAAGGAAAAAGTAGCTATTGCCAGATTACCAATGGTCTTAGGTTCTCAATCACCAAGACTTCAGGAACTCAAACAGCATTTGGAAGATAAAACCGCTATTGAAATCTTTCCAAATATCATCATGAATGTGACAACCGACTCAAAAGTCACTCAACAAATTCATTACATGATCAATAGGAACAAATTTGGAATCTTTCATTTGGGCAGCACAGATCTTGTACATCATGATGAGTACATCAAAGATATTATCAAACAGTTATCTTCTAAAAACGGTGTGACTTTTAAACATGTATATACAACAAACGAAGATCGTTATCTCGCTGTACTCCCAAAATTCAATAAACTACCAAAACACTTAGAGATAACCAGCTCTGAAGTTCTTGATGATCTCTTAAAGTAAATTAAAGAGCCGTTTAAAGTAAAAATTATTCTGTTCGTCTTTTTTTATAGTTTCAAACACTTATATCTATTATTTTAGGTTAAAATATCTTACATTTAAATAAAAATAAGATTGACTATGAGTTTGATGAAAGACGAGAACATTGAAAAAAGACTACTTCGTTTTCCCGATTGGGAACACAGAAACAATACGTTGTATGCCGAATTTGAATTCGATAATTTTAAAGATTGCTTTAGTGCAATGAGCAGAATTGCTTTTGAATGCGAAGCTCAAAACCATCATCCTGAATGGACTAATGTCTATAACGTTTTGAAAATATCTTTATCTACACACGATGCTGACGGTATCACAGAAAAAGATTTTAAATTGGCCGAAGCTATTGAGGCCATTGTTGAAGTTCAAGACTAATTTTGGTTCGATTTTTGATCCTAAAACCCTATCTATTCAGTAGTTATGCTTAAACGCTTACTCTTATTACTTTTTGTTTGTACAATATCCTTTGCTTTTGGTCAAGAGGATAATTTGTTTTGTGAACAGGTACAAGCACTACAAAAAAAGGTGAGACAAAATCATTATCAACCTAAACGAATCAATGACAGCTTATCTACTTATGTATTTGATCTGTTTCTAAAAAGTTTAGATGATGATAAACGTTTACTTACTAAGAGTGATGTGGAAACTTTTGAAAAAGACCGCTATGCTATAGACGATTACATTAAAAATAATACTTGTGATTTTATCAATAAATACATTGAGGTATTGTCTGAACGCATTTACAATTCAAAAAAAATAATCAGCGCTTTAGAGAATGAAATTTTCGATTACTCTGGTAAAGACACACTTCGCTTTAAACCTGAATCCACTTTCCAATACTTTAAAGATGATGTTGCTATAAAACGCTATTGGAGCAAACGAATGCGTTATAATATTCTGCATACTTTAGTTGAAAATGATTCTACATTAGAGCGACTTGTAAAGAACTTTAAAACCTTAGAAGCTGACTTAAAACCTAAGCTAATTCAAAAAGAACTTTGTAAACTTGAGGAATTACAGAACCGACTGGGAAGTATTGAGAGTTTTGTAAAAGAGTCCTTTTTAAATGCTTATCTGCATTATCACGATCCCAACTCTACATTCTTCTCTGCTACTGAAAAAGACATCTACGAAAACTCCTTATCTAATGATGCTTTATCCTTCGGAATAACCACCGCAAAAAATGACAATGGAGATATTGTTATAGCTCATATCACTCCTGGTAGTGCAGCTTTTAATGATGGAAACTTTGAGGTTAACGATATAATAAAATCACTTCAAGCCGATTCTGAAACACTGGAAACCTATTGTGTATCCAATAATGATGTTCTGGCATTTACTACCGACAAAAAACACAATACAGTTATTTTTAAGATTAAAAAGCAAAATGGCGCAGTAAAAGACATCAAGCTTACCAAGACCAAGACTAAGATTGAAGAGAATACTGTATCTGGATATATTATCGAAGACAAAACAAAAATTGGATACATTAATATTCCAAGTTTTTATTCAGATTTTGAATCACCAAACGGATTAGGTATTGCAAATGATGTAGCTAAAGAGCTTTATAAGCTTCAAAAAGAAAAGATTGAAGGCTTGATTCTGGATCTTAGATTTAATGGTGGTGGCTCTATGAGAGAAGCTGCTAATCTTTCGGGAATGTTCATTAATAAAGGACCACTTTCAATTTTAAGGTATAACAATGGTGAAACATTCACCATAAAAGATTTTAATAGAGGATCTGTATTTACAAAACCAATTGTAGTACTGGTAAATAATTACAGTGCTTCTGCATCTGAATTCTTTGCAGCAGCTATGCAAGATTATAACAGAGCTGTAATTGTTGGAACTACAACACATGGTAAAGCTTCAGCTCAAGCTATTTTACCATTATCTAATAATGAAGCTCTTGGATACTCAAAACTAACAGTAGAAAAATTTTATCGAATAACTGGTAAAAGTCATCAAGCTAAAGGTGTTGTACCTGATATCATGTTACCAAATATTTATGACGGTTTTAAAACTCAAGAACAGTATGAAACTTTCGCGCTAAAAAACGATTCAATACCTACAACGGTTAAAATTCCGAAGTTAAAACCTTTACCAATTCAAAATCTTAAGAAGAGAAGTCTAACTCGTATTAGTGATGATTTACCTTTCAAATCTATCAAAGATCTTAATCAGCTTATTTTAGAGAACTACTTCAATTTAAATCAAGAGTATCAACTCACATTAGAAAATGTGCATAAGGACATGACAGACTATCGTAAACAATGGGAAGTTTTCAATGAGCCGATTCTTTCGCATCAATCTAATTTCGTAGTAAAAAATTCAGCTTACACTAAAGAAATCGTGAGTTATAATGAAGATCAGAAACTCCTAAACAAAACTGTATTAAACGATATCAAGCAAGACATTTACATTGAAGAGGCACAAGCCATACTTCAAGATTTAATAAATTTAATCCCTCTAAACTAAACATGAAAAAGTTTACCCTTATCACATCACTGGTTCTAGTGTTTGTGAGTTCTACATTGACTGCCCAAAATTTTAAAACCGCATCAGAATATCTAGATTTTGTTGGAAAAGAACAGCAAGCTGTAACTAAAAGCATGTGGAAATACACCAAAGCTGTTGCTCATAGTAAAAGTGATAGAAGTATTGATGGCAAACGAAAAAACTTATTAAAGACAGTCGATAGAGCAATTGCAAAAATTCAAAAAGCCAATGGTTTTGATGGCGATGATTATAAAAATAAGGTACTGAAACATATGACCTTTAATAAGAATTTGCTCAATCATGATTATGCTAAAATCATTGACATGAAAGAAGTTGCTGAACAATCCTATGATGCTATGGAAGCTTATATTTTAGCTCAGGAAATGGCTGACAAAAAAATGGAAGAATCACAACAAGACTATGAAAAAGACTTTTACGAATTTGCTGCTAAACATAATATCAATATTATAGAAAGTGAATCTGATCTTGGTAAAAAAATGAAAATTTCTAATGAAGTTTTTGAGCATTACAACGATCTGTATTTAACCTATTTTAAAGTCTACATAAATGAGGTATATCTATGGGAAGCTGTAGAGTCCAACGATGTAAGTGCCATTCAACAAAACGCTAATGCATTAAGTGCTGCAGCAAAGGAAGGCTTAGAAGTCTTGAAGACCAAAACCACTTATAAAAATGATACCTCAATTATAAATGCTACTAAAAAGGCATTTGAATTCTTCATAGATGAGAGTGAAAATCAAATTCCTAAAATAACCGAATTCCTGATCATCAATGAAGATTTTGAGAAGATCAAAACAACCTTAGAGCAAACTTCAGAACGTAAGCGCACCAAGGAACAAGTGGACAATTACAACAAAAAGGTAAAGTCTATCAATAAAGCGGTGAAAACTTATAATAAGGTTAACGCAGATCTTAATACAAAGCGTCAAAATATTATTAACGGACTTAATAATACTAACGCTAACTTTTTATCTAAACATATCCCTAAAGACTAGTAAGACGTATTGTCAATTCGATATAATTTCAATAATTTTGGGATTCATTAAAACTACTTAAAACAGAATACGAATGGGAAGAGCGTTTGAATTTCGCAAAGCAAGAAAAATGAAACGATGGTCTGCAATGAGTAAAGCCTTTACACGTATAGGCAAAGACATTGTAATGGCTGTAAAAGAAGGTGGACCAGATCCTGATAGTAATTCTCGTTTACGAGCAGTCATCCAAAATGCGAAGGCTGTTAACATGCCTAAAGATAACATTGAGCGTGCTATAAAACGTGCTTCAGATAAAAGTCAGGGAGACTTCAAAGAAGTGATTTTTGAGGGTTATGCTCCACATGGCATCGCTGTATTGGTTGAAACTGCAACCGATAATAATACACGTACTGTAGCCAATGTACGTAGCTATTTTAATAAGTGTGATGGTAGCTTAGGAACATCAGGGTCAGTTGTGTTTATGTTTGATCACACCTGTAATTTCAGAATCAATGCTGAAGGTTTAGATCCGGAAGACATTGAATTAGAATTTATAGATTATGGTGCTGAGGAAGTCTTTATTGACGATGACGGTATTTTAATATATGCACCTTTTGAGAGTTTTGGAGCTATTCAAGCCGAATTAGAATCTCGTGGTATTGAGATCCTATCCTCAGGTTTTGAACGTATTCCACAAGTCACAAAAAAGCTAACTCCCGAACAAGCTGCTGACGTGGAAAAACTTCTTGAAAAAATTGAAGAAGATGATGATGTACAAAACGTATATCACACCATGGAGGAATCTACTGAAGATTAATTATATCATACTGAGCGGAGTCTAAATGACAATGATATTTTATTTGTCACACTGAGCGTAGCGAAGAATCTCAACATACAATGTAGATGCTTTTCTCATGACTCCTTCCGAATGACACAGATACCTCAAGAATTTTTAGCTTCAATCCACTTACTCATAAACTTAGTACTTTGCATGGTATGATGCTGAAGCATTTGTCCGATAAAATTCTGTTGTCTATATGTTTCTAAATCTTCTAGTACATTGGTTAAACGTCTGGTGAATTCTGATTCATGTAGAGCTTTTGAAAATTGGTTTTGCAATAGTTCAAACCCAAGATCCTGCTGCGTCTTCCAAAGTGATTGCTCTTGATATAAAGTCACTGCATGAGAGACAAACTCGTCAGCAGTATCACAAATAAAAGGCTCTTTTACATCATCAATAATCCCTTCTACTCCAATGGATGTTGATACAAATGGTGTTCCATTTCTCATAGCATCAAACAGTTTTCCTTTCAATCCTGCTCCAAACCTGATTGGTGCTAAAAGCACCTTAGCCTTCTGCATGACGTCATCAACATTTTTAGTAAATCCCTTAATCAAAAATCCTTCTTGTTCATTATGCAATTGATGAACCTTTTGGGAAGCATAAGCACCATAATTGTGTAATTGAGCATTTGGAAGTTGTTGCCTTATACCTTTCCATATCGTATCCTTCAAATATAGAAGCGCATTGTAATTGGGTTCATGAAGAAAATTTCCAATACTTATAAAATGTTGACGTGATTCAAAATCAGGAATTGAAGCTCTTTTTTCTTCGGAAATATCTGCTATCAAAAATGGTAAATACTGAAGAATTGCCTCATCCATCTTAAACGTATTTTTGAGTAAGGACATTTCAGCTTTAGAAATGATTAAACTTAGATCACATCGGTAAATACTGGCAATTTCTCGCTTTGCAGTATCACTAAAGAGATGATGATTTGTTAACTGAGTACCAGATTTATATGCCTGTTGTCTTGCACGTCGTAAAAAGTGCAGATCTTCAGTGTCTAAAAGTTTTAGAGCTTTAGGACATTTGCTGGAAACACGCCAGCCAAATTGCTCTTCAGTCATAAAGCGATCAAACAAAACCACATCAGGTTTGAGCTTTAAAATGAAATCGTCAAAACCCGAGTCATTGAGCACTATAGTAACTTTCTCTACACCTACAGAAGAGAGGTCAAAAGCATTATCACTTTTAGCACATGCACTTGCAAAAGTGATATGATAATCTAGCGATTGAAAAAAAGAAATAAGCTGCATCATCCTGCTACCAGCAGCAGAACTCTTAGGCTCTGGCCAAACAAAGCCTATGATAAGTAACTTTTGTTTCAAAAGAGTGTTAATTATTGTGGCTTTGGTTCCAGGCTATATTTAAGTCGTACATTTTTAGCCCACTCCACAACAAGTTTAATTTGCTCATCAGTTAGATTACCATGAGTATAAGTATAAGAAGGCAGAGGCATATGGGTTTCTTCAACTTCTTCTATCAATTCTTCCAGTTTGTGATCCTTTTTCTTAAGAGAATATGATTCCCATTCAGAAACATTAAAATCACCTTTCCCATGCTCTATATGATCTGCTATCCAATAGTTGACAGGTGTAATGCTATTGTACCAAGGATATTTGGTCACATCACTATGACAATCAAAACAGTTGGTTTTTAAAATCTCATGAACGTCATTTGGCGGATTGGTATCTGCTATAAATGCATCTATGGACGCCATATCACCTTGATTCTTATCTGGAGCAAAAAATTGCATGATGATGAATACAATTAATAGCGCAACAAGGATTTTTTTTATAATTTTCATCTATTTAATATTATGTAATTTAGAAGCGTTAAAAATAAGAAAATCAATTTGACTACCGAAGAACTTTATGAAGAATTAAATTACGTTAATCACTCTCGTGAGAAACGCTTGTATTATGCAAATTTGGTCATTGCTAATCCTGAACTTATTCCAAAATTGTTGGATATTTTATTTATGGTAGATGACAAAATATCCTGCAGAGCTGCTTGGGTATTTGAATTTATGTGTGGAGAACGTCTTGAGGCTTCAATTCCGTATTTAGATAATTTTACTGAAAACATCCATCGTGTCCATTTGGATTCTGCAGTTAGACCAGTAGCTAAAGTTTGCGAGTATTTGATCACGGCTTACTATTCAAAACATAACAATCAAATCAAATCTGTGTTACTTGCTAAACATAAAGAGCGCATTGTAGAAGCTTGTTTTGATTGGATGATTAATGATGAAAAAATTGCACCCAAAGCTTATGCTATGAATACCTTATATCTTCTGGGTCAAGATTATGATTGGATTCATCCAGAGTTAGTCATGATTCTGGAACGCGATTACCAAATGCAAAGCTCAGGATTTAAAGCCAGAGCGCGACATATTTTAAAGAAAATAAAAAAACACTAGAGTTTTAAAATCTGTTTCAATTCCTCTTCGGAAATTGCTAAGAGTTTACTTTTCATCAATCGTGCAGTCAATTCTCGCCAATTCTCATCTTGCTTAAAGATTGATTTCAAAATTGGGAAAGCCTTTTCAAACTGCCTGTTATTTAGCAAGTTTATGGCATACCAGTATTGCATTTCCAGGTTTTCAGGAAATAATTGCTGCGCATTTAAATACATGTTTTCAGCCAGTTTAGAATCTCCAGCTTCCATTGCCAGATCGCCTTTATTCATAAAATCGTAAGCCTTATGCATTTCTATTAAACGCTCCAATTCGGCAACAGGATTCTCATGGTCTTCAACCCGAAGATCCATAATGGTATCTTCCCATGAATTGCCTGTGGCTTCCCCTTTCACTATTAATATTGCTGCAGATTGTTTTCCGCGAATATCTCCTTTTTCACTTTGAGCTGCTTTCATCGCAGCCATAATTCGCTCACTCAAGGATCCTTGTGTGTTTTCAAAAGTATCAGCCATAGCATCCCAAACTGTATTTTTGAGCATCATATTGGCTTGAACAGAAAAGTTTTTTCCTTGTCGATGCCCAGCAGCTTCAATACATAAATTGCCAGTATGCGTCGCGACATCACCATTAGCATTCAAAAAGGCAACTTGTCTATACATTTTTCCCTCATCATTAGCAATTAATGCATCAAGAGCTTGTTGCGGACTTAGACCTTGCTCCATCAATGCTAATCCTTTTGGCCCATAACTAGGATTAACTAACGATTGTGTAGCTACTACACCAACTCCTGCCTTACCATAAGTTACCGTAGTTCCAACACTAAACCAATGCGACTGCACTGCAACACCAATATCACCAGTTACAGAGTCTCTGGCAACAATAGAATAGGTATGTGTGAACGGTTCAGATTGTTTATACATTTGAGAATACATGGATTGGAAACTTAAAATAATTATGAATAAAAATACCTTGTTCATTGTAAATAATTTTATGTCCTAAGATAACCAAATTATCTTCAATTTACGGCTTGATTTTGCTATCTTTGCTGCTTCAAAACACACAACTAATGTCAATATCATCCCTTAATGCCATCTCTCCTATCGATGGTCGATACAGAAGTAAAGTCAGTAATCTCGCTCCATATTTCTCAGAAGAAGCACTTATAAAGTATCGTGTTCTGGTTGAAATCGAGTATTTTATTGCTTTGTGCGAATTTAATTTACCGCAACTCTCAGATATTGACTCTACTGTGTTTGATGAGTTAAGAGCCATTTACAAAACTTTCACACCTGAAGATGCTCAGGCTATAAAAAACATTGAAGCTGTTACCAATCATGATGTTAAAGCCGTTGAATACTTTATTAAAGAACAATTTGATAGATTAAATCTAAGTAAGTATAAGGAATTTATTCACTTCGGATTAACTTCACAAGACATAAATAATACGGCAATTCCATTAAGCATCAAAGAAGCGATGAATGATGTGTATGTTCCAGAATATTTTGAGCTTTTAAAAAAGCTTAAGGCTCTTGCTGAAGATTGGAAAGCCATTCCTATGCTTGCCAGAACACATGGGCAACCTGCTTCACCTACTCGATTAGGTAAAGAAATACAAGTATTTGTTGTTCGTTTAGAAGAACAATTCAATTTACTTAATGATATCCCAAGTGCTGCAAAATTTGGTGGTGCTACCGGAAATTATAATGCTCATAAAGTAGCCTATCCTGACATGGATTGGAAGAGCTTTGGAACCAATTTTGTACAATCAACACTAGGGTTACAACATTCCTTCCCAACCACGCAGATAGAGCATTATGATCATATGGCAGCTTTATTTGATGCATTAAAACGAATCAACACCATTATTATTGACCTCGATCGTGATATTTGGACTTATGTGTCGATGGACTATTTTAAACAGAAAATCAAAAAAGGAGAAGTTGGAAGTAGTGCTATGCCACACAAAGTAAATCCGATAGACTTTGAAAACTCTGAAGGTAACTTAGGTATTGCTAATGCTATTTTTGAGCATCTATCTGCTAAATTACCAATATCGAGATTACAGCGTGATTTGACCGACAGTACTGTGTTGAGAAATGTAGGTGTGCCTTTCGCACATACACTTATTGGATTTAAATCAACACTGAAAGGACTGAACAAATTACTACTTAACGAGTCAAAGTTTGCTCAAGACCTAGAGAATAACTGGGCTGTGGTTGCTGAAGCCATTCAAACCATTTTGCGTCGTGAGGCCTACCCTAACCCTTATGAAGCACTGAAAGGTCTAACTAGAACTAACGAAACAATCAATGAACGCTCTATTTCAGAATTTATTAATACCTTAGATGTTTCCGAAGCAATTAAAGCTGAATTAAAAGCCATTAACCCAAGCAATTATACTGGAATCTAAACCGTTGAAAACACCTACTAGAAATACATTGACACTTGTCTTCTCTGGACTTATCGTCTCTGGATTCTTCTTATCTGGTCTTTTAGATATTCTGGATTACCTCATTGTTAAAGCTATTTTATTTTCATCATTTGCCTTACTCGGTATTTATTTAATACTTATTATTTTAAAAGACTCTGAAAAACCAACAGATCAGAAATGACTTCGGTAATTTTTGATATAGATGGTACATTGATATATTCAACAGTTGAAGACACCCTGTGCTTTTCTAAAGGCATATAACCCTAAAAGCAAAAACCACCTCAAAATATTGAAGTGGTTCCCTATTAACATTTTAAATAAGGGTCAGTTATTTAAAAAACTTTGTAATGCTTTTGATTTGGCTTTCTTCAATATTACTTTCATCGAGTACTTTAGCCAATTGCATGATCTTAGTAAAATTCATATCATCTCCAAGAATTCTTACAACTGCAAATCCTGTATCAAATGAATGTCCGAGAAGTACAAATTCATCCACGTCATCACCATCTCCAATACATTTAACTACGAATTTCCCTTCGGTTGCATTTCCGCGCATTAACTCTTCATACTTAGGATCTTCAAGGATCTCTTTCAATATCTCATACTCGGCCTGCATTTTATCCTGATTTGTATCATCGGCAACATAAGCGATCATGCTTAACTTATCTACAGATTCATAAGCTTCCTTTTGCTCTTTTGTCAATGCTTCTTCGTCAATTTTAAGCATACTTACCGGGACATCTAATGATGTATATCCTGGCTGTAATTCATTGTCCACGTAGAACGTTTGCAATGTTAGATCCTGGTTGCAACTTTGTACAGTCACAACCAGAATTAACATCTTGATTATAGTTTTGATTGATGTTTTCATGAGGTTCATATTATTGTTTTTTACCTACTTTTTCTAAATTCTTTCCTCCAGGAACATTCATTGAGCTTGTAATTTTAGAGATTTCTCTTAAATCAATGTCTCCAGTGATAGATACTACAACAGTTTCAAACTCACGCTTTTCACCATTAATTGTAATATCAGAATCTTTAGTAAGTTCTTTCAAACCCGAAATATGCATGAACAACTCTTTAACATGATTTTCATCTTTTCCTTCTTTGACATAAAACTTCACGGTTTGATTCCCATCTTTGAAACGCATTAATTCTGCAAGATTAGCTGTTCTGATGTGCTTTTCTGCATCTGCTTTCATGCTGGCAGCAATACCTTTATCACCAGTGCTTAAGATTTTTACGCTTTCAATCTTCTTTGCCATTTCCATGAATTTCTGAGCATCAGGATCATCAAGATCGATGTCGATACTTGCGATCATACTGAACATTTTCTGATTGATAACTCCAGAGCTTACGCCTTTCATGTCTTCGTATTTTTCAAACATACTCTGACCAAAAGACACTGCACTTGTTAAAGCTATTGCGATGATTAATATTAATTTCTTCATAATTTCTAGTTTTTACTTGTTTTGTTTTTTCTTTGATTTAAAAATTTTATTGGTTGTTTCTGAAAATTCAGAAACGTGTTCGAATTTCTCCACACCTTCAGAAAGTTTGTTAGACATCAAGCCAAAAGCTGCAATGTTACTTTCTCCCTGACTGAATTTTGATCCTACAAGATCAAAAACTTCTACAGCTTGGTTATAAGCCATTCGTTCTTCTTGTGTAAGATCTGATAGAGGATCTGTATTACCTCCAATTTGTGTAAAAATTCCTAAAGACAGAACTAATAATGCGGCGACAGAAATCCATTGATATATGTAGTTTTTTCTAGGTTTTAATGGAACGTCCTTTGTATATAGTTCTTGTTTAGTGTTGTTAAAGTATTGAAACATGGTTTGGTACGACTCTAAATGAGGAGCGACATTGTCTTGAGCAAAATACGTCTTGAGTTGCTGCTCTTCCTTTAGGGTTGTTTCACCATTGTCATACTTTTCCAGTAATTTTTCTATACTATTTAATACCATAACGATGTGTATTAGTTAATTTTTCTCGTATTGTTTTTCTGGCTCTTGATAAAGCGACTCTAATGGCTGTAGGATTCATATCTACTACTTTCGCAATCTCGTCAAAGTCATAATCTTCTATATCTCTGAGCTGTAATATTATTTTTTGCTGTTCTGGCAATTCTTCAATAATTCGCGATACCCAATCTACACTATCTTTATTTTCAACCTGCTTTTGTAACGCGGTGTTATTATCTTGATAATTACTATGAACGATTTTCAAATTTTGTGCCTGTTTTGATTTTAGTCTATCTAAACAAAAATTCTTTGTCATGGTCATCGAAAAGGCTTCTACATTTTTGTATTCGGCGATTTTCGCTTTGTTCTTCCACAATCTCAATAAAATCTCCTGCGTAGCATCTTCAGCTTCTTCTGTAGAAACTAAAAGTCGTTTCGCTAGTCTAAAGACCTTATCCTTAAAAGGCATTACTAATTTTGTAAAATCAGTTGTTGTCATTTGTGGTTTGTTAGTTCAAAACGAGTGATTATTTCGCTTCTTATCATTACGACGAGTATGTATCAATTTTGTTACACGATATTTTTTAATTTACAATAATGTAAGTAAATTTATAGTTTAATAGACCAATAGCCCATTGGTTTATGTTATAAAATTGAAAAAGAAAATTATGCGACTACTCAAACTAAGTCTACTGTTACTGGTAGCCCTGTCACTTACAAATTGTTTTGAAGATAGAGATGATAATGCCATTTCAGCCAGTGAGATTAATGATTTTGTATGGAAAGGCATGAATGTAGTATACCTTTATAAAGATGATGTTCCTGACCTGTCTAATGATCGTTTTACGTCTAATGAGGAATATGCAAACTATCTCAACAGCTTTGCAATGCCAGAAACTTTATTTGAAAGCCTGATCTATGAACGTGAGACCATTGATCGTTTTAGTGTAATTATTCCTAATTATATCGAATTTGAACAAGCATTGGCCGGAACTTCTAAAAGCAACGGATTAGAGTTTAATTTTTATTTAAAACCAGGTAGTGACACAGAAGTCTTTGGTATTATAAGATTAGTACTTAACAATAGTGTTGCAAGTGGTTTAGGATTACAACGCGGACAAGTTTTTGATGCTGTAGATAATACACCATTGAATACTAATAACTTAAACACATTATTAAATCAAGACACTTACACGCTTAACTTAGCTGCTTACAATGATAATGGTACCGAAACTGTAGATGATGATACCATCGATTCTTCTACTGAAACCGTCATGCTCACCAAAGAAGTTTATACTGAAAACCCTGTACATCAAACTGAAATTATTGATGTAGATGGTGAAAATGTTGGATATCTGGTATACAATGGGTTTAATTCAAATTTTAATAATCAGCTTAATTCTGCATTTGCTGAATTTCAGGCCAACAATATTCAACACCTAGTTTTAGATCTCAGATATAATCCTGGAGGATCCGTAAACACCGCATCACTACTTGGAAGTATGATTACTGGACAATTCAATGGCGATATCTACTCTAAATTGGTGTATAATAACGACTTGCAAGAATTAAATTCAAACTTCAATTTTGTAAATAGTTTTGATGGTAATTCTATTAATAGTTTGAATTTAAATAAAGTTTATGTACTCACTACGCAAAGATCTGCATCTGCCAGTGAGCTTGTAATAAACAGTTTAAGCGCTTACATTGATGTGGTTCAAATTGGTGATGCTACCACAGGTAAAACTCAAGCCTCAGTAACCATTTACGACTCTCCTGATCTATCAGCAAATGGTGTCAATCCTAATCATACTTATGCAATGCAGCCTTTAGTTGCCAATTCTTTAAATGTGAACGACCTTGCAGTACCTTCAACAGGTTTAACTCCAGATATAACGCTTGTAGAATCCCCTAGAAATTTTGGAACCTTAGGCGATGTAAATGAGCCGCTTTTGGCTGCTGCTATTGCAGACATACAAGGTCTAGGTCGATTTAGTTCACAAACTGAATTTAGATCACTGAAAAACAGGGTTAATATCAAACCTTTTGAAGAAAGCATGTATATTGAAAACGACTTGTTTCTGGATCGATTACAATTTGAATAACATAAAAAAGCCACTTTTTCAAGTGGCTTTTTCATTATAAACTTAGCGTAAACCCTATATTAATATTTCGTCCCCTGGTTGTATAACCAAATAACTCTTCATACGCTTCGTTCAATACATTGTTCATATTTGCAAAAATTGTTACCCTATCTTTTGCTATTTTATGGCTCACATAAAAATCTAATAGGCTAAACGACTCTAAATTAACGGTTTCACTTGCAAAAGTATCACTGTTAAAAAAGGCATCGTCACGATCATCATTAAACTGATAGCTTAAACTCATAAACGTTTTGTCATTTACTTGATAATTTAGAGCTGCATTGACTTTAATTTCCGGAATTCTTAAATTCAGGTCGTCATCTACCTTAGTATAAGTAGCATTAGTTCTCAACTTTAAAGATTTTGTCAATGCTACGTCAGCTACCAATTCTATTCCGCTTGCGGTAAATTCATCTTCTATGTTTGTATACTGAAATACAAAATTTCCTTGATCTACGAAATCCACAAAGTTTTTTTCATTTCGGTTGAAATATACTACACTAATAGTAGCTTTATCTTTAACGCCTAACTCTGCTCCAATTTCAATTGTAGCATTCTCTTCTGGTTGTAATTCTGCATTTCCGAAGGAGGGTTCAAACAACTGAAATAGTGAAGGTGCAATAAACGCTGTACTATAACTGGCTAAACCTTTAACGTAGCCAAAATTGAGATCTTTTTTAAATGACGGATTCACGCTATACACCAAATGTGTTCCATATTCACTATGATTATTAATTCGTAAACCAGCGTTGACATTTAATCCAAAATTTGAAACATATACTGCATTGACATAAGGATCAACAATAGTAAATGTAGCATCCTCAGGATTGATATCCTGGTTAAAATCTGAACTTCCAAAAGGAATGGAGAAGCTTTCAATGTCATTTTGCTGAGCATTAACACCCAGAACTGTATAGAACTGATCATTAAAATTATAACGATTGTACAAATCGGCAACATAGCTATCAGCATTAAACTTTGTTGGAAATCCCGATTCAATTTCTCTCTCTACATTGTTATATGCAGCATTAAGTGTAATGCTTCCATTCTTATATTTAAATTCTGGAGATATACCAATTCTATACTGATTGGTCAATGACACATTATCTGCATCTGAAAAGTTAAAACCGTCATCAAATTCAGCTTTAAAATCGTCAAAACTTGCATAAGCATTCAGTTTGAATGTATTAGAAAACTTGTAGCCCAATTTCAAATACCCATTGTAGGTATTGAAAGCGTCGGCCTCTTCACCAGCTGCTAAAGCCGAGAGTCCGTTTGTAAATTGATGTCCGAAACTTGCCAAATAAGTAAACGCATCCAAAGTTCCATTGATAGAAATACTGTTTAAGAAATTCTCTATAGCATAATCATTCTCGTCTTGTGATTGATTGCTACCCAAGGTACTTCTCAAATTAACAGCAAAATTATCTTTTGAAGCTTCTTTCAGTTTAATACTAATTACAGCAGTTGCGGCTCCAGTACCATAGAGTGAACTAGATGCTCCTTTTAAGATCTCAATACTTTCCACCTGATCAGCATTAAGTAAACGGAGGTCATAATCATTGGCAATCTGCGACGCATCAGTTACAGCAATCCCATCGATAAGCACCAGTACTTGTCGGTTTCGACCACCACGCACAAAGTAATTCAAGTTCTGACCTGCATTACTACGTGTACCATTAATTTCAATACCAGCAGTAGCATTAATGACGTCTGCAACTGATCTTCCTTGCAGATTTTTAAGTTCTTTTTGTGTGATCTTGGTAATGACCTTACCAGAATTTTCTCGTTTTAACTTGAATTTTGAATCGGTGATCACCACCTCATCTAATTGTTCAATGCTTAATGAATCGGTTTGCTGTTGTGCAAAACCCAAACTAGATATACCAATAGCCAGTATACCAAAAAGTCCTGTTTTTGTGTACATTGTAATATAATAATTACTCGGAATCGCATGGATTATCATACGCAAACTTTTATCCCGAAAGTTTAACTTTGATGTTTGAATTTGGCAGGTCTCCTGACTTGCGTCTTGCTATTGGTCTTCCCATTCTGAAACTATTAGAACAGTGACATTGAAGGTAATAGCAAGCTTTGTAGCTTACAGTTGCGGGAACAGTTCTGGACTTGAAAATAATTTTTCGCACCAGATTCCCTTTTAATCAATACCAATTAAAATTAGTATTGAACCTAAATTCGCAGCTAAGGTAGATGCTTTTATAAATAGAAACTAATAAATTCTATTTTTTCTTATTCATTTTATAAAACAGATAAATAAATCCAATTAAAAAATGAAGGAATATGAGGGCACCTGCTATATATATTATTACATTTGAATTATCACTCATAATCATAATTTTAATCAAATTTAGAAATCATATTTCGATCTTGCAGTTACAAATGTTACACAACAAACACATAATTATTATCTGTTTCTTACTTCTCATTGTGACAAGTTGCAAAGAGGATAAAGGCTTAAGTAGAACACTTCCGCCTTTACAAGAACAAAACACAAATCTATATGCTGAAGGATTTGCAATTGATCATAGTGAGCTCTTCGATGTGCTGCATATTAAAAACCCATGGCCTAAAGCAGATAAACATTATAAGTTTGCTATGATACCGAAGGAAAATGCGCCTAAAGTAACACTAAATAAGAATGAGTTTGATGGGATCTTAACCACACCTATTCAGACTATTGTAGTGACTTCTACCACGCATATTCCAGCACTCGAACTGCTTGGTGTAGAGCAAACCTTAATTGGTTTTCCCGGAACGGATTATGTATCTTCGGAAAAAACCAGAGCCAGAATCGATAATAATAGCATAAGAGAATTAGGAAAAAACGAAGGTATTAATACTGAAGTACTTTTAGAATTACGTCCTGATGTAGTAGTTGCCTTTGGTGTTGATGGCACCAATAAGAGTATGGAAACCATAGAAAAAGCAGGAATAACAGTAATTTACAATGGTGATTGGGTAGAAAAATCACCTCTAGCTAAGGCTGAATGGATCAAGTTCTTTGGAGCGCTGTATAACAAAGACGACAAAGCCAAATCTATTTTTAAGCAAATTGAAACTGATTATTTAGAAGCCAAATCTATAGCATCTAATGCCACTTCCCAACCAACAGTATTGTGTGGTGCTATGCACAAAGATGTGTGGTATCTCCCAAGTGGTACAAGTCCGGAAGCGCAATTTTTAAAAGATGCCAATGTGAATTACCTATGGAGTGACACTAAAGATGCAGGAAGTTTGGCGCTAAGTTTTGAAGCGGTTTATGAAAAAGCTCAAGATGCCCAATTATGGTTAAGTCCATCTTATTATATAAGTTATGAAGCTCTAGAAGCCTCCAACGCTCATTATACAGCGTTTGATGCGTTTCAGAATAGATCTGTTTTTACATTCTCTAACACGACTGGTAAAACTGGTGGTGTATTATATTATGAATTGGGAATTTCAAGACCTGATCTGGTGCTCAAAGATATGATTAAAGTATGTCATCCTGAATTACTTTCAGATTACGAAACCACATTTTTCAAACCCTTAAAGTAATTGAATACTAAATTTACATATTCGTTTATAGGTCTTACAGTTATTTTATTGCTGTGTTTCTTTGCAAATATTAGCTTAGGATCTGTAAGTATTCCTTTGGATGATGTTTTCGGAAGTGTTTTTGGTCTCTCAGATAATTATATCATTCAGAATTACAGATTACCCAAAGCCCTTACTGCAATTTTAGTAGGTTCAGGATTGGGTATTTCTGGGTTACTCATGCAAACCTTATTTAAAAACCCTCTGGCTGGTCCTTTTGTACTAGGTATAAGCTCTGGAGCCAGCTTAGGTGTCGCTTTGGTAATTCTCGGTTCTGGATTATTTGGTGGTGCGTTCGCAGTAGCATTAGTCTCAAAATGGAGTATAGTTATCGCAGCAAGTCTCGGTAGTTTTTTAGTGCTTCTTGCAGTTTTATTGGTATCATCCAAAGTGCGTGATACTATGGCTATCCTCATCATTGGTTTAATGTTTGGAAGTATTACGGCTGCAGTTGTGAGTGTACTCTCCTATTTTAGTTCTGCGGAACAGCTTCAACAGTATATTTTTTGGGGATTTGGAAGCTTGGGCAACCTAGCCTGGAGTGAACTTCTGATTTTCTTTTGTATTTATCTCATCGGAATACTATTGACTACATTTTCCATTAAGGCATTAAACACCTTATTACTTGGGGAAAATTATGCTAAAAGTTTAGGCTTAAACATCAAACAGAGTCGCTTGATCATCATTTTAGCCACCAGCTTATTAGCGGGAACCATCACGGCTTTTGCTGGACCGATTGCTTTTATCGGACTCGCAATTCCGCATATGACCAGACAAATTTTTAATACTTCAAATCATAAGATCCTTTTACCAGCCGTCTTTTTATTTGGCGCTATTGTGATGCTTATTTGTGATAGTATAGCACAAATTCCAACCAGCGATTATACCTTACCAATAAATGCTATTACCTCTTTAATTGGAGCTCCTGTGGTGGTTTGGCTATTAGTAAGACAACGAAAAATGGTATTTTAAACAGTTATTAGTGACAGAACACAAACCACATATCATCCTTAAAACCAATAATCTTTCAATAGGTTATAAATCGAAGACCTCTACTTCTGTGATTGCTGACCATATTAATATTGAATTGAAACAAGGTGAACTTATTGGATTGGTAGGTGCTAATGGTATTGGAAAATCTACACTGCTTAGAACTTTAACTACCATACAGCAATCACTAGCTGGACAAGTTCATCTTAATGGCAGATCACTAGATAGTTACTCGGCATTAGATCTGGCCAAAACAATGAGTCTGGTATTGACAGAACAGCTGATGTCTAAAAATCTATCGGTTTTTGAATTGGTGGCTTTAGGTCGACAACCATATACCAATTGGGTTGGTAACCTTAGTGAGGAGGATATCAATATCATCGACAGATCGATTGAGCTTACCAATATCACCGACTTAAAACACCGTAAATGTTTTGAATTAAGCGACGGTCAATTACAAAAAGTAATGATTGCTCGTGCACTGGCCCAAGACACCAATTTGATTATTCTAGATGAACCCACCACACATTTAGACATGTATCACAAAGCCTACATACTAAAGCTTTTACAGAAATTAGCCAAAGACACTAATAAGACCATATTATTCTCTTCACATGAGATTGATCTGGCCATTCAATTGTGCGATACCATGGTGGTTATGACTAAAGATCAAGTGATCTCAGATGCACCATGCAACCTGATTACAAAAGGTGTTTTTGACACCTTATTCCCAAAAGACCTAATTGGTTTTGATGAAAAAACGGGGAGCTTCAGAGTAAAAAAGTAATAATCTATTGGCTTTTGTTTTTCCGATTCCAAATCAAAAAAAATACTGAATTCAAAAGTATCGTGTATACTACAATGGGCCATATTTCTTTTGAAACGATACATAATCCTATGTGCAATAATGTAGGAAAGTATAAGGTCGCTATTTTATCTCTGGACGTAATAAAATCTGGAATCAAGAAATACACTGCATAACCAAGCGCATTGAAAATAACTAAAACGGTTACACTTATATATAGAAATTGAATTTCTCCTGTTTTATCGCCAACTATAATCCTCACATATACCAACGGAAAAACCACATTGAGAAGTAGTGAAACCAAATAAAACTGCTTAACTAATCGTTTTTCTTCTGAAATTGTCATTTGTAATAAACTTCCTTAAATTTAAATAATTCCATGAGTTCATTTTGCAAACAAATCATTTATCTTTGAATAAATTTCTATTCCATTTATGAACGACAATCTCATTCTCATTTTTGCCATTATTATTTCAGCAGCTATTGGTGCGTATTTAGGTATGCTTTTTATTAAGCTGAAAAGTAAAAGCGAACAGAGTACTTTGGAGGAACGCCAAAATCAGATGTCGGTTACCATTGAAGATCTCAAACAAAACTTATCACGTCTGGAAAGTGAACGTGAAGCGATTAGACGTGAAAAAGAGTTTTTAAATACCGAATTAACCAGAAAGAATACAGAGTACGAAAATCTTCAGCAGCAAAACTTAAAGCGTGATGAAGAACTTGAGGAACGTCAGGAGCAACTGCGTAAAGATTTTGAACTTCTTGCCAATAAGATCTTAGACGAAAAATCAGAAAAATTCACCCTTCAGAATAAAGAGAACATCAAGAATATCTTGAATCCGTTGCAGGAAAAAATTCAGGTATTTGAAAAGAAAGTTGAGGATACACAAAAGGAAAGCATTAGTATGCATTCGGCTTTAAAAGAACAATTATTAGGACTAAAAGACCTCAACCAGCAGATGACTAAAGAGGCTACTAATTTAACCAAAGCGTTAAAAGGCGATAGTAAAATGCAAGGAAATTGGGGCGAATTGGTTCTGGAGCGTGTCCTTGAAAAATCTGGTTTAGAAAAAGATAGAGAGTATTACGTCCAGCAAAGTTTCACCTTGCCAGACGGAACACGCGTGCTTCCAGATGTGGTGTTGCATTTACCTGATAAAAAGAAAATGATCATAGATAGTAAAGTATCGCTTACCGATTACGAGCGTTATGTCAATGCTGATGATTTGGAACGCGATCAATATTTGAAAGCGCATATCAATTCCATAAGAAAGCATGTTGATCAACTTTCAGAAAAGAACTATCAGGATCTTTATGATATAGAATCGCCTGATTTTGTGTTATTATTTATTCCTATAGAACCTGCTTTTGCAGTAGCAATCAACAAAGACAATACACTTTACAACAAAGCATTTGAGCAAAATATTGTGATTGTTACACCTGCTACGCTTTTAGCAACACTACGTACCATAGATACCATGTGGAATAACGAAAAGCAGCAACGAAATGCTATTGAAATTGCCAGACAAGCTGGTGCATTATACGACAAGTTTGAAGGCTTAGTGAAGGACCTCACTGGTGTTGGTAAAAAAATTGATGATGCTAAACGCGATTATTCTTCAGCAATGAATAAACTTGTTGAAGGTCGTGGAAACCTCATCACTAGCGTTGAGAAACTTAAAAAAATGGGAGCTAAAGCAAAAAAATCACTTCCTGAGACCATCATCAAACGTGCGAAAAGTACAGACGAATAACTCATCATATGACTTACAAAACCATAGATTCATCACGAATTAGCATATCGCAACTCATGCAACCATCACATTCCAATTTCAGTGGAAAAATTCATGGTGGTTATATTCTAAATCTCATGGATCAAATTGCCTTTGGTTGTGCTTCAAAACATTCTGAAACCTATTGTGTAACAGCTTCTGTGGAAACTGTAGACTTCCTTAATCCGATAGAAATTGGTGAATTAGTCACTATGAAAGCCTCCATTAATTATGTTGGTCGCACCTCAATGGTTGTTGGCATACGCGTAGAATCTGAAAACATTAGAACTGGTGAGGTCAAGCATTGTAACTCATCCTATTTTACTATGGTTGCTAAAGATGATGATGGTAATTCTGTGGAGGTTCCGGGTTTGATCGTTAATGACAAAACCGAAGTTAAACGGTTCCTAAAATCTATTAAGCGTATTGAAACTAAAAAATCCAGACAAAAAGAGTTTGACAGTGAAGATTTCTCTCATATTGATTATCTCGACGAATTAAAACAATATCGTGTTAAGGTAGAATTGCCAGATAATTATTAAAAATAAATACGCAATACGGCATTAGGTGTGATTCCTAGTGAAGTCTGTACAGTTTCAGTAAGATTATCATTGGCAATGCCATAAAAATTATTGATCTGATTGGTTCGGTTTAAAACATTCCATACTGAAATTCCAAAATCAGCTTTTGTGGTTTTCAATAACTTGAAATCATAAAGTGCTGACACATCCATTCTTAAATAATCTTGTATTCGACTCGAATTAGATGCTTCAAAGTTAATAGTGTTATCTATAATAGCATTCCCATTAACTGGAAGCGTTATAGGTCTTCCGGTACGCCAATTTAATCCAGCCGAAAGTTTGAAATGCTCAAGTGTATATACAGCACCAAAAGCGATGGTATGGGTAATGTCAAAGTTGTTTGGAAAACGTTGCTCTTCTAAAGTATCAAAGCGATAATCACTATTGAGATACGAATAACTAAGCCATGCTGTAACATCTTTAATTTGCTTTCTCAAGATAAGATCAACTCCAAAGGCACCATAACTCCCTCTGGTTTTTACAAACTCATATTGATTTTGAAACCCCTGACTTTGGGTCGTTATCCCATTTACATATTTGTAATAGCTATCAGCGCTGAGCAACCATCCTTTTTTACTGAAACTTAATCCTGCGGAAATTTGCTTACTTCGAATAACAGGAATGTCTTTATCATTAGATAACTGCCAACGCCTTTTTTCTATTCCCAGAAAATCATTCTGAAAGTTAATGACCTGTGACGTGTTTTGATGTTTGAATTCACCCAACACATCCAAAGAAAAATCATCAAAAAACTTATGACTAAATGCTAATCTGGGCTCAAGAATATGCTTTTTGAATTTACCGATATAGTTATATCTCAAACCAAAATTTAAGTTGGTTTTTCTATCTGAAGATCTATAATTCAATTGCGAAAACAAACCATGTGTTCTTACAACTTCAGACACTAAGGATCTAAAACGTGGCACATCAACATCATCAAGATTTGTAATTTGAGTTTCTACGAAATGATAGCCATTAAGCCATTGGAGCTTATCATGTATTTTATAATTTATTTTCAGTTTTAAACTGGTTTCAGAAATTATATTTTCTTGTAAAAACCGTTGTTCATCTAACACATTAGCATTAATAGCTTTGAGTTTATAATCGGTTTCATAGGCTTCAAACGTAGTTTGCCATGTGTTATTCCATATCCTTTTATATTGCACTGCACCAGCAATACTATTCTGCCTTAAACTACTTTGACGAGATGTCATGATATTATCAGTATTGGACGTTTCATTAAATCTCAACTCATTGCTGGCATTTAAGAAATTGACTCTGAGTTGATCTTTTTCAGAAATAGTATAAATCCAGCGCAAAGACGTATCATAGAAATCAAATTCCTGATCAGAATTAACAATATCCATAGCATTATTCTCAACTTCAGTGTCCTGTGCTATACGTTCAAAGTAATTGCTGTAGGTGGGTGTTTCGGTAAAATCGCTTATTGATTTTCGGGCAGCTATCTGGAGTGAGGATGTTTCGCCTAAAGGAATATCTGCAAAACCATTGGCATCAATAAAATTGACACCTATACTAGCATTAAAATCATCATTGACCTTAGTCTCGGTTTTCATAGCAATTGTTCCAGATACACCATCAGTTAATGCCGTTTCTGTCCCATTTTTAAGAACACTAACTTTTTGAGTGATTTGTGGATTGAACATAGAGATCAATCCGAAAAAATGTCCAGACTGATACATTTTAATGCCATCCCAAAGAATCAGATTTTGATCATGAGATCCACCTCTGATATTGATATTAGAAACTGTTTCATTTATGCTTTGAATTCCTGGAAAAGCTTGTACAGCTTGTAACACATCAGTATCTATTAATCCAGGAAGAATACCAAACTGAGAGAAATCAATCTCATAAGATCCATCACTTATTTTAGTAATGCCTTTAACGATGTATTTAGACAATACAATTTCTGAGAGTTGCTGAAGTTCAAAAGGGACATCTTTTAAACCAACCAGAATAAACCTACCATCCAGATCTTTAAATGAAAACTCAGTATTCATTTCGAGGTAAGACAATACTTCAGCTAATGTTAAATCTTCTTCAGGTGGAATGATCAATATACCATCTAGGCTATCTTCAGCATAATTAAATTGAATATTGTATAGACTTTGGAGTGTTATAAAAACTTCAGTTAGTGGCAACTTGATCTTAGCCTCTTGAGCATTAATCTCAAAAGCACTCATACTCAAAAGGAAACATAAACAACAGAGTTTATTTCTTATCGCCATGAATTACAACGTCATTTGATGCATTAACTTTATAAGACAAACCCATTGGTTGCGTCACAGATAACAGTGCGTTTTCAATATTATCATGCATAAATCCTCCTGTAAATAATCGGTTATCATCTACATTTTCTAGTTTGATCTTTATGTTATATTGACGTTCCATTTCAGCAATAACTGCATTAAAAGGAATGGCTTTAAAATTACTTCTGTTTTGAATCCATTGTGGTTTAGAAAATGTTGTTTTATCCTGAGAGAAATTATCATTTAGCATTCTGAATGTATCACCAGCCAATAGTTGCTCAGTAATTGCTCCTGAAGTTACTTTAACAATACCATCAAAACAGTGGACTTCAAATAGCTTGTCTCGTTGTTTTACATTGAACTCTGTTCCCACGACTGTGACTGTTCCTTGTGAGGTTATCACATCAAAAGTTTTTCCTTTAGCGACCTTAAAATAGGCTTCACCTTTAAGTTCTAATTGCCTATTGTTAGTCCAATCTTTCTCACTGTATTCAATTTCGGAATCCGCATTTAAAGTCACTTGAGATTGGTCTGGAAGTTCAATGGTAGTTTTCTCACTTACCAAAGTTTGTATGTGAGTCATATTAGTATTAAAAAAACTAAAATATACAGCTAAAGCAATAACGACTACACTAGCAATGCGCAATAATGGCTTAAACCAATCTATAGATTTAGTTGTTGATGCTTTAGCATCATAAACCTCCTTTAAATCATCAAAGGTCTTTGCTTGTGAAAACTTAGAGGCTTCAAATTGTTTTGCTCCATCGATAATAGCCCTGTGCAATGGAAAGTCGTCTCCTTGCTCGAAAGCTTTTCTTTCGGCAGGAGTTAACTCATCATTTAACCACTTTTTGATTTGATCTTCTTTATTCATAAATCGATGTACTACTTATATAACAACTTCACTTCTATTATTCCTGATTATTTTATTTTAAATCCTTCCAATTCTGTTTTTAGAATTTTAAAAGCACTATAAATTCGGTATTCTACCACTTTTTTTGTGACACCTAAAAATTCTGCTATTTCACTATGCTTCTTTCCCTCTACCTTACTTAATAAAAATGCGACACGTTGTTCTTCAGTTAAACGTTCTAAAACCGCTTGATAACGCTTAAAGAACTGTTCTTGCTCTAAAATAAACTCTGGTGTTTCATTGGTATGTGATTTTGGTGCTTGTTTTTGATGATTGAGCACGACCTTATGATGCTTTATATCATTAAGCACCATATTATTTGCTACAGTGAATAAAAAGGATTTTGCTTTGCTTAATGTGACTTTCTTACAGTTATCCCATAGTTTAATAAACGCATCCTGAGCTTTATCACTAGGATTAAATTGTTCCCCATATTTATAATATAAGAAATCATGTAAATCTTTTGAATATGTATTATAGACATGTTCAAATACTTTTGCTTCGCAAATATTATCGTTTAAGTCTTTTGGCAAGGTTTATTTTTTTAAAGATTAAAGGTAAATAAATATTTATTTTCAGGAGTTTTTAAAGTTAAGTTGTTTTATATTAAAATGCATTAGATATAACGAAATGCAAAATCATGAAAACAACTACTAAAATACTTTTATTATCTATACTGTCTTATACATTGCTATTTACATCATGTAGAAAAGAAGAGATTGAATTTATAGAAACGCCTCCTGAAGAAGTCATACAGCCTAATTCTAATGTTTCTAATTTGATACAAAGAACTGCTTCAAATGATGGCTCTAAAGATAATATATTAGATTTCGCCAATTGTTTTAACATCAAACTACCAGTAAATGTAACCGCAAATTCTGTGAATTTAGAGCTTATTACCGAAGCAGATTACTATATGGTTGAATCTATATTTGATGAAAACATCGATGATACAGACGCTTTGGATATCACATTTCCTATCACAGTTATTGGAACTGACTATTCGGAAACTACAGTAAACTCAATATCCGAATTGAATACTCTTGCCAATACTTGTAATGGTGAAAATGTAACTGACAATGACATTGAATGTATTGATTTTGTGTATCCATTTTCGGCTTCAAAATTTAACACCAATAATGAGGTGATATTGACGGAAACCTTCTCAAATGACAATGAATTGTACAGTTTTGTTGAAACTATTTCAGCAAATGACATCACAACTATAAATTTTCCTATTTCAGTAAGGCTTTCAGACAATTCTCAAATAGAAATCTCCACCTTAACTGAACTTGAATCTACCATAACTGACCAACAAGATACATGTGATGAAGATGATGACTTTGACTATAACGATGACGATTGTGACAACTGTACTCAAGAACAGTTAATAGATGTGCTTACAGGATGTCAGGATTGGTTTACTGATAAAGTGAGACAAGATAACATCAACTATAATGATGTCTATGATGGTTATGATTTTAATTTTTCTGAAGATGGCACAGTAAATGTCTTTTGGAATATGACATCAGCAAACGGAACTTGGTCAACGGCTGGGACTGGAAATAACATCACCTTACTCATAAACATCCCTGCACTTCCATTTTGTAATAACAATTGGGAATTGCAAGAGATTTATGATAGTGATCTATCAAAAATCGATCTTAGAATTAACGATGAAGATCGATTGCGATATAGAAATCCCTGTAATTAGCATAAAACAATATTGAAAAAGAAAAATTAAAAGGGTAGACAATTTCGTAATTAGGGATTATAAATTGTTATGGTTAAGCTGCTTTAGTCATTAGTCGCTAGAGCAGTTTAAAACCCGATCAAAAAAAACTGTAAGTATGCGTAGGCGAATAATCATTCTAGTCTTTTTAATTATAGCTGTATTATTTGGATATAATTATATCTACCAGGACCATCGGGACATTGAAAGTGAAGTTACCAAATTTGAGGTTACAACTGAAGATATCGCTTCAAGTTTTTCTGATAATGTTACAGTAGCAGAAACGACATACCTAAATACAACTATTGAAGTCTCAGGAAAGGTGTCAGAATATAATAACAACTCTATTACGCTGGACGACAAAGTGTTTTGTCAATTTATAGACAACATCAAACACAACATAGAAAGCAATACTGAAATAAAAATTAAAGGACGTGTTATTGGTTATGATGACCTTTTAGAACAAGTCAAACTAGACCAATGCACAATTAAGAAACAATAAATTACTAACACCAAAAATTATACACTATGCAAACAAATTACATTATTAAAAGCCTTTTTACATTTCTATTTGCCGTCGTCTTAAGTCAGCAAACTCAGGCACAAATTAAAATCTCGGTAGTTGATCCTGCTGCAGATACAATAACCATCAAGAACTTTGGAGGTTCAACTGTAAACATCGGCTCATATAGACTATGTACACTATTTTCATACCGAACTTTATCAAGTCAAACCACAGTTGTAGATGGATCGTTAAATCTTGCTCCAAATGCTGAAGTCACAGTATTTGCTGCTAATTATTTAAGCTTTAGTGCTTCTGCGGCAGATCTCGGACTCTATTTACCTACAGGTAATTTTGCATCAGCAAGTGCCATGGTGGATTTTGTTCAATGGGGAAATGGTGGTCTCGGACGTGAAAGTGTTGCAGTTTCCAAAGGCATTTGGACTGCTGGAACATTTGTAAATATTGCGCCACCATACGAATTTACAGGAGGTGCTTCAGATTTTGGAGTAAATTTCTGGAACACGCTTTTAAGTGTTGATGACCTAGAAGCATCTTCAAGTTTTAGCCTATATCCTAATCCGACAAATTCTGTATTACATATAGAACTAACAAACAGCGCCTCTGGTTTGCAATATGAAGTTTTTGATATTCTTGGAAAACAGATCATTTCAAAATCATTAGATACTAATAGTCCTTCTCAAATTGATGTATCTGATTGGAACAGTGGCCTATATCTCATCAGGATATCAAACGGAGATAAAGCAGAAACCAAACGCTTTATAAAACAGTAAATTAAAATCAAAGCCAAATGCTATTTGGTATTTGGCTTTTAAATATGTTTCAAAATGAAAAGAAAAATTCATTTCTCTTTAGAAATGCAACTGACATACATGGATTTGATCCTTTGTCCAATAGACAAAGACGGTCAACCCAATTTAGGAAATTCTCAAGTCTCTGAATGATGTGCAAATTTTACTATAGCTAACATTTTACAAAACAAAAGAATTCTAATTATTAGCAAAAACACTATGTAACCCCTCAGTAATTCAAGACTTCTAGCTACTGAAATACGCTGTGAAAAACGAATTTCCAAAAGCATAAACAACCATTAAAATCTAATTTATTATCTATGAAATATCTATTCATACTGCTATTCCTTGTGCCAATTTTAAGTGTTGCACAAGATGATTTACTTAGTGAAATTGACACTGAAACAACTGATAATCAATTTGCAACAGCAGCATTTAAAGGGTTGAAAATTGTGAATTTTGAATCGACAAAGCTTGTTGCAAAAAAAGAGTTAACCTTCATTGTATCACATCGTTTTGGAAGTATTGAAAACGGATTTGATAGTTTCTTCGGATTAGATGATGCAGTTACAAGACTAAACTTTGTTTACGGAATTACAGACGGCTTAAATGTTGGAGTATCTAGGAGTTCATTTCAGAAGACCTATGAAGCGTCAATCAAATACAGACTAGTAAGACAACAAGACAATGGGTTTCCATTTACTATTGTTGGATTCAATTCAATACTGGTCAACTCCGCTCTGGAAAAAGAGAACTTACCAAAATTAGAGTTTACAGATCGATTAGGATACACAACTCAGCTTCTAATTTCTCGAAAGGTCAATACCAATCTGTCATTAGAATTAGCTCCAACATATTTCCATGACAACTTTGTCCAACAGGATAATCAAGACAACTCTCAATTTGCCCTCGGAATGGGAGCACGCTATAAACTAACAAAACGATGGTCTATTAATGCTGATTATGGGTGGCATCTCAATAGAGCAAGTAATTCGCCATTTAAAAATCCGTTGTCAATAGGTTTTGATCTGGAAACTGGAGGTCATGTATTTCAAATGCACTTCTCGAATGCTCAAGCCATGAATACTAATGGGTTTTTAGGACAAGCTACTGGAGATTGGAGTGATGGAAATATCTACTTTGGGTTTAATTTAAGTCGTGTATTTTAAAATAAAATCATATGAAAACGATAAACAAACTTTGTATTCTAATTGCAGTCGTATTTATATACAGCTGTACTAACAACAGTGTAGATGACCTTATAGATGCTACACCCATACCAACAATAGTAACTTACAATGACAATGTAAAATCAATTATAGACAATAACTGTATCTCATGTCATAGTGATCCTCCTGTCAATGGCGCACCTATTTCTTTAGTCACTTTTGAACAGGTAAGAAATGCGGTAGAAAATAATGGTTTAATTTCCCGTATTTCGAGCAATGACCAGGGGTTTTTAATGCCATTTGGCGGACCAAGATTACCGCAAAACTTGATAGATATTATTACACAATGGGAAACTGACGGTTTACCTGAAGACTAATTAGTTAAAATACAAATACCATGAAAAAGATACTTTACATACTATTTTTCGCCTGTATTAGTGGTACAGCTCAAAATAAATTCATTACCAAAACTGGTCAGATTAATTTTGAAGCCTCGGTTCCTTCTTTTGAAGAAGTTGCTGCAAAAAATAATTCAGTAACAGCCATTATTAATACTGAAAATGGCGAATTTGCAGCCTTAGCACTTGTTAAGGGGTTTCGTTTTAAAAATGCATTGATGGAAGAGCATTTCAACGAAAACTATGCTGAATCTGATCAATATCCAAAAGCGACGTTTAAAGGAACCATTAATGAGTTAGATCTGAACACATCTGAGGCTGAATATACTATAAATGGTGAACTCACATTTCACGGACAGAAAAAAATCATGAATGATGTTAAGGTAAAAATCAATGTAAATGGAAACCTGATAACAATGTCGGGACAGTTTACTGTAAAAGCATCAGGTTTTGATATAGACATTCCCAAAATTGTAAGTAATAAGATAGCTGATAAAATTGACGTAAGCTTTCTATTTGAGCTTAGTAAAAAATAAACCACTCATTGAGATTGGTTAAGACAGTATTAGTTTAGGATTGGATATTTATTGTTTTATAAAGCGTTTGGTTTGTGTAATATCGTCACTCGAAACACGAACTACATAAATACCTGTATTCCATTTACTCACATCTATAGATATAGAGTGTACATTACTCAACTCTCTTTCTAAAACTCGTTTTCCTAAAAGATCAAACACTTTTAGGGTTGCATTTTCAATAGAATTAGGTATAGTAATATTAAGGTTTAAAGACGCTGGATTAGGTGATATTTCAAATTTAGTAATATCGTCCACTTCACCTACATTCAAAAGTGTATCCCAGAAGGCAACACCAGAATCAGAGACTCCTCCAGTAAACTCATATGGTGCCGACACATTAACAAATGTTCCAGCAGTCCATATGCCTTTGGTTACAGCGACACTTTCCCGACCATTAGGTGAACTTCCCCATTGCACAAAATCAATCATGTTTGCAGCCAAACCAAAACTACCTGTAGGCAAATAGAGTCCTAAATCTGAAGCGGAATCATTTAATACACTCCCACCAGAGAGTGCCACAGTGACAACTACTTCAGCATCAGCAGCCAGATTTAATGATCCTTCTTGGACAGTCATGCTTCCTAGAGAACCATATTTGAACAATGCACATAATCTGTATGAGGATATATCTATGGTTGTTGACCCAAAGTTTTTAATGGTTGCTGTTTCCTGCGCAGGATCAACCTCAACTATTCTTAATTGAGCATTAGCATCCTGAATATTTAATCCGAAACAAACTATTAAAAAAAGAAAATATAACGCGTATTTTTTTATCATAAACCCTTGATTTATAGATTTAGTTATCTACAAGTTAATGATTTTTTTTAATGGATTGAGAAAATTAACACAAATAAAAACCCATCAATTGAATTTGATGGGTTTTAGATATGATATATTTTGTGGTATTTATTGCTTCACAAAACGCTTAGTAATGGTTTGATTATCTGTAGACAGTCTCACTAGATATACTCCTGAGTTCCATTGAGACACATCAATTGAAGACGTCATAGCACTCAATGTTTTAGAATACACTTTCTTCCCTAGCACATTGTAAACTACAATATTAGCATTGTTCAAAGAGTTAACTAATTTAATATTTAATTTCGATGTAGCTGGATTTGGAGAAATCTCAAAGCTATCTTCAACTTCTAAATCATTAACATCTAAAGTTGTTGAAGCTGTAATATTATCTAAGTCTATAGTTGCAGTAAATACGTCTGGATTAGCCCATGTAGGAGACTGAGCACTCATAATTCTCATAGTATTTACATTAGCTAAAACTTGATCGATGGTAGTTGGACCACCAGAAACCGAAGTGAAATCTGAAGTTGAAATTGGAATCGTAACAGAATTCCATCCGGTACCAGCTCTAACTTCTACAGCATTTGTTGTACAAAACCTTTTTCCGTTAGGACCTTGAAATGCTACTCTAACCTGAAGATCTTCATCAGAAGCTCTAACATCCATTTTAATAGCTACAATACCTTGAGCTGTATAATTTGAACTATTTGCCCATTGAGAGGCACCAGCACTAAAAATAATCATTTTACTTCCTGCGCCACTAGCAGAAGGTTGCGATGTATATGTCAAGTAATTATCATCAACACCAGCAGGTCCACCAGATGCAACATTGGCAGGAGGAGATACAGCCTGAGAAGGACTACCAATTGCCCAACTTTGAGTTGTTCCATCTTCAAAATCATCAACTTGACCGGCTACAACTTGCGATAACGCAATTGCTGATATTAAGAATAATGATAAAAAAAGTAGTTTTGTTTTCATAGTCTATATTTTCTGTTTAGAATCTATTCATAGTTGTTTATCTAACAAAAATGATTCCAGTTTAACAGTTTTTTCAAATTTTAAGCTAAAATAGTGATTTCAATACAACTAAAAGGTGTAGTTTATCGAAAAAAACTACTATTTGCTCAAATACATTTTACGTCTTGAGTATAGATTGTAAAATTCGTCATCTTTCAAACTATCTATAAACAAGATGCTTTCACCTGTACTCTTCATTTCTGGTCCTAATTGTTTATTCACATTAGGGAACTTATTAAATGAGAATACTGGCTGCTTTATCGCATAGCCATCTAAGTGAGGTTTAAAATCAAAATCAGTTACCTTTTTATCTCCAAGCATTACTTTGGTTGCATAATTCACATAAGGCTCTCCATAAGCTTTTGCAATAAAAGGCACAGTACGAGATGCTCTAGGATTTGCTTCAATGATATATACCATATCGTCTTTAACAGCAAACTGAATATTAATTAATCCAACAGTGTTAAGCGCCAAAGCAATCTTTTTAGTATGATCTTTTATTTGCTGCATCACAAATTCTCCTAAATTAAAAGGAGGTAAAGTTGCATTACTATCTCCTGAATGTATACCACATGGTTCTATATGTTCCATTATACCAATAATGTAAACATTTTCGCCGTCACAAATAGCATCAGCTTCGGCTTCTATTGCACCATCAAGATAGTGGTCTAACAACAATTTATTATTTGGAATCTTACGAAGTAAATCAACGACATGCTCTTCTAATTCCTTTTTATTGATTACAATTTTCATTCCTTGCCCTCCTAACACATAAGATGGTCTCACCAGAATTGGAAAATCTAATTTATCTGCTACTGCAAGTGCCTCATCAGCAGTAGAAGCTGTGTCGAATTCAGGATAAGGAATATTATTTTCTTTCAGTAATGTTGAAAAACTTCCTCTATCTTCAGCAAGATCAAGTGATTGGTAGGTTGTACCTATGATTTTGATGCCGTAGCGATCTAATTTTTCGGCTAGTTTTAAAGCGGTCTGCCCTCCAAGTTGTACAATGACTCCCTCAGGTTTTTCATGGCGAATAATATCGTAAATGTGCTCCCAGAACACAGGTTCGAAATACAGTTTATCAGCGATATCAAAATCTGTTGATACAGTTTCAGGATTACAGTTAATCATAATAGTTTCATAACCACATTCTGCACTCGCTAAAACACCGTGAACACAACAATAATCAAATTCTATTCCTTGACCAATTCGATTTGGTCCTGAACCAAGTACAATGATCTTCTTTTTATCTGATACTACACTCTCGTTAGCTGAAAACTTTTTACCATCTGGTGTTTCAACTTCATTTTCAAATGTTGAATAATAGTAAGGTGTTTGCGCTTTAAATTCAGCAGCACATGTATCTACTAATTTATAAACACGATTGATATTAAATTCGTCACGTTTATTATACACTTGACTCTCAAGGCATTTGAGCATATGTGCTATTTGACGGTCGCCATATCCTTTTTGTTTCGCTTCCAATAATAGATCACGCTCAATGGTATCAATAGTAAAGTTGGAAATTTCCTTTTCCAATTCATGGAGTTCTTCATATTGTTTTAAGAACCACATATCTATTTTAGTGATCTCATGGATACGACTTAACGGAATTCCCATTTGAATGGCATCATAAATAGCAAATACACGGTCCCAGCTTGCATAGGTAAGTTTATCTATGACTTGCTGGTAATCTTTATAGCCTTTTCCATCTGCTCCTAATCCGTTTCGTTTAATTTCCAGTGATTGCGTAGCCTTGTGAAGTGCTTCCTGGAATGAGCGTCCAATAGCCATAACTTCACCAACAGCCTTCATTTGGAGTCCGAGAGTCCTATCTGATCCTTCAAACTTATCAAAATTCCAACGTGGAATTTTTACAATTACATAATCTAAAGTAGGTTCAAATAAAGCTGACGTTGATTTTGTTATTTGATTATTTAATTCGTCTAATGTATAACCTAAAGCTAATTTAGCTGCAATTTTAGCAATTGGATAACCTGTTGCTTTACTTGCCAATGCAGATGATCTAGAAACTCGAGGGTTAATTTCAATAGCTATTATTTCCTCTTCTTCGTCAGGACTTACAGCAAATTGCACATTACAGCCACCTGCAAAGTCACCAATACTGCGCATCATATGGATAGCCATATCACGCATCTTTTGTAATGTTTTATCAGACAAGGTCATTGCTGGTGCAACAGTTATAGAATCACCTGTATGGATTCCCATAGGATCCATATTTTCTATTGTACAAATAATAACAACATTATCGTTTTTATCTCTCAATAGTTCAAGTTCATATTCTTTCCATCCCATCATAGCCTTATCTATCATAACCTCATGAATAGGAGAAATTTCTAAACCTCTTGTTAATGCTTCATCAAATTCTTTTTCATCATAGACAATCGATGCTCCAGCACCTCCTAAGGTAAAAGAGGCTCTAATACACAATGGGAATCCAAATTGCTGTGCTATCTCTTTTCCTCTTAAAAAAGAAGTTGCTGTTTCTTGTGGTGCCATGCCAACACCTATTTTATTCATTAAATCACGAAACTTCTCTCTATCTTCTGTGATATTAATTGCATCAATGTTTACTCCAATGATTTCAACATCAAAATCCTCCCAAATTCCTTTTTCATCTGCTTCAATACAAAGATTTAAAGCAGTTTGTCCTCCCATTGTTGGTAAAACTGCATCAATTTGAGGGTGTTCCTTTAATATTTTAATTATCGATTTTGTAGTCAAGGGCAATAGATATACATGATCTGCCATTGATGGATCTGTCATGATAGTTGCAGGATTAGAATTGATTAAAACAGTTTCAATTCCGTCTTCTCTAAGTGAACGTAATGCTTGTGATCCAGAGTAATCAAATTCGCAGGCTTGACCAATTATAATGGGCCCTGAGCCAATAATAAGAATAGATTTTAATTTTTCGTTTTTTGGCATGTTTTATCTTTTTTAATAGTTGCAAAAATAGGTAACAAATAGGTACAAAAAAAGGTGCTACACCTAAGTAACACCCTTAAAATATTAACAATTGTTAATCATTATTTCTTATGTCTTGTTTCAGATGATACAGACAATTTTTTTCTTCCTTTAGCTCTTCTACGTGCTAAAACTTTTCTTCCGTTTACAGAAGCCATTCTTTCTCTAAAACCGTGTTTGTTTCTTCTTTTTCTTTTTGACGGTTGAAACGTTCTTTTTGGCATTGTCTTATATTTTTAGAAAACTTATATCTTTTTTATTTGTTTCGAGCTGTTCTCAAAACTGCGTGCAAATATACAAAGAGTTTTTACTTTGCCAAACCTAAAATTAAAATATTTTTTTATTGTGACTTTTACTGAAATCAGCTTAATAAAAAATTAATGACTCTTACACATGATATCACATATGCCTAATTTACTAGTTACAAATTGACAAAAAATTAGTTTCTTTGTAATCTAAAATTCAAAGCGAATAATGAAGTCTTTTTTTATTTATCTTTTTACTGTTTTTGTGGCCTCTACCTGCCATTTGGATGCACAAACAAATTTAACTTACAATCTAAATGTAGGTGATCGTTTCAAAGTATATCAGGTTGCAAACCAAGATATAGTTCAGGAAATGAATGGTACTAAACACGAAATGACCAATGCGTTAGAAGGTGATTTTACATTTACAGTACAGAGTGTAAATGACAGCATTTACAACATAAAATTTAAGTTTGACCGTTTTAAAATGCTTTCTACTTCAAATCTAGCAGGTGAACTTTTTAATATTAACACTAATGATTCAATTGCTGATAATGATATTCAGGGAAAAATCTTTTCGCAGTTAGTTACCTGTGATCTTTACATGGAAATGTACAAAAATGGTAAAATAAAATCCATAAAAGGGTCACAAAAGCTAATTGATAAAATGATAAGTGCCTCAGGTGATTTTGACAGTTTCACTAAAGAACTTATGAAGGAATCCATGAAAAAAGAATTTAGCAATGAAAGCTTGGCTATGAGCTTTGAGCAAATGACCTATATTTATCCTTCAGAGGCTGTTTCTAATGGTGACTCCTGGAAAAATAGATTTAAAGGTGACTTATCAGCAGATAATTTATGGACTTTAGAAAACATTGCTAATAATGAAGTTACTATTAATGGTGAAAGCTCTATCATCTTTGCAACTAAGGATGATGATATTGAAATGAATCTTAAAGGTGATATGACCTCAAAAGTAGTGACTTCCTTTGATACTGGGTTTGTTAAAACAATGACAACTTACTCAACAGCTAAAGGGAATTCAATCATGCATAATATGAATGATCTAGATGTACCAACAACAATTACCTCTAATATAACTTACAAAATAGAAAAGGATGTTCAATAAAAATATAAAACTTGTTATTGCTGGATTAATCATAGCATATGCCATATATCAATTTACCGAAGGCTATATTGGTAATGGTATTATGTATATTTTATTATCATTAATATTCGTTTTCCTGTACTTTAAAAACGAATTTATTCTTTTAGCATTTTTAAGACTTCGGAAGCAAGATTTTGAAGGTGCCAAAAAGTGGTTAAATAAGATCAAAAACCCATCGAGTGCTTTAGTCAAAAAACAAGAGGGATATTATAATTATCTTCATGGTGTGATGGTATCTCAAACCAATATGAATGAAGCTGAAAAATATTTCAAAAAGGCTTTAGGTTTGGGTCTATCTATGGATCATGATGTAGCAATGGCTAAACTTAATCTTGCAGGTATTGCTTTTAGTAAACGTAGACCAATTGAAGCTAAACAGTTACTCAACGAAGCCCAAAAGCTTGACAAACGTGGCATGCTGACAGAACAAATCAAAATGATGAAAGATGGTATGAAAAAGTCACAAGGGCCAAAGCAACACTACGGAAATCGCAATATGAGAAGACGTTAACGATAGTGCTCGCAACGTACTTTTCGTCGATTTATTGTTCAAAAACACTTCATTACTCCATATTTTTAGCATTTTAACGACTTTTTTTGCTACGCCATTTAGTGCCCAATACATTTGCAACTAGTTAACCTACAAAAAATTAGGCATGCGAGTATGTATTTTTACATTTATGTTTGCATGTATGTTTTTAGCGTTCCCTCAGCAGCAAAAAATATACTTCGATACCCAAATCGCCAAACATTTGAAAGCTTACAAGGATAAGTCTGAAGTTGCTATACAAAATGGCGACATGGCTCGTGCTGAGTTTCTATTCGATTCCCTATTCAACAACCACTTAAAATTTAGTTACATCCGTAATATTACATTAAATAAAGTCAATGGAAGTACATTAAAAACAACTTCTTTGGATACCCCTTTTCTTTTAGTGACAAAATCTTCTTGGGAACTAATTAATCAAGAAGAGATTAATGAGATCAATAGAATGTCAAAAATGTATAAAGATCAAATTAACATCATTATTTTGTTTTGGAATTCGAAGTCAAAAGCTAAAACACTTTCCAAAGATTACAATTCTAATGTGATTGTAACTTACGTCGATGAACGTGAAAATGCTTCAAACCATATTATAAAGCCTTATAAACATTCATTTGGAGCTCCAGCATGTTTCTTTATTTCCGAAGAAAAACAGCTTCTTAAAATTGATAGAAAATTTACGATCTCTAAAGACAAAAACAGAACTGAAGTGGCTTTTAGCGTTATTCATGAAAAAATTAAGTGGATGCTCTTTGACAACGAGCCTACAAAAGAAGGTATTATATCAATTATTGATTGATTATAATAATGGTGCCCACAACCTACTGAAAGACTCTTTAAGTTTTTGACTATTTGGCCTTTGCATCCACAATTCCTGTTCAATGATTTCACAATCCTCTAAATCGGTTTTAAATTGTGATTTCATGAGTTCACTTTTTTCAGTATCGTATATTAATGCATTGATCTCAAAGTTTATATTAAAGCTTCTGTTATCCATATTGCAGGTTCCAATGGTACAAAATACATCATCGACAACCATGGTTTTAGCATGAACAAATCCTTTTTTGTAACGATATATTTTCGCTCCTGCATTCAACAATGGCTCTATAAATGAATTTGTTGCATATTTGGCTACCCAACTATCAGATTCTTTTGGAATTATTAACCTAACATCCACTCCAATTTTTGCAGCTATTTGTAATGCTGTGATAACCTGATCATTTGGAATAAAGTAAGGTGTTGTGATGTAGATATAAGATTCAGCATTATTTATAGCTGTGAGTATGGCTTCCATAATGTTAGCCCAATCTGTATCAGGTCCACTTGCAGCAATTTGAACAGGAATACCTTTTTTACATTGAATTTCAGGAAAATAACTCTCTTTGATTTCTATAGAATCATTTGTCACAAAATCCCATGTCGTCAAGAAATGAAACTGAAGCACTTTTACAGCTTCGCCATGAATACGCAAATGTGTATCTCTCCAATATAATTTTGAAGATGGACTATTGACATAAGTATCCGATATATTAATCCCTCCAACATATCCAATTTCTCCATCTATAACTGCTATTTTTCTGTGGTTTCTATAATTGGATTTCCCTGTTAAGCTTGAAAAAAACACAGGCATAAAAGGGCAATGTAATACACCGCTTTCATCCAGCTGATGTTTCATTACAGATGATAATTTACTACCAACATCATCATAACTCAATTTAACCTCTACTCCAGCCTTGGCTCTTTCGCAAATGATATCCAGAAGCTCAGTACCAATCCCGTCGTCTTTTAGGATATAGTACTCTAAATGAATGTGGTGTTTTGCTTGCTTTAGGTCATCTAAAAGGTATTCAAATTTCTCTTCGCCATTGATTAATAACTTTACATCATTTCTAATTGTAAGTGGTGATTTCTCACTATTTTTAAGGAGCTTTATTAGTTTTATTTTATCGTCTAATTCCTCATTAATGACTTTAAGGTCTCTTCCATCCAACTGAAAACTATTACTTGCAGACTGGATGACTTTTGAGTTAATGACGTGTTTTCTATCAAAAATTTTTGTCTTTCTGTATTGCTGTCCGAATAAGTAATAAATCACTAAACCAAAAAATGGAAAAAGTGCAAGAATTATAATATAAGTTACAGTTTTAGACGGATTGATATTATTCAACAAAACAGTTATGATAGCAGAAATTGCCAACAAATAGTTGATAATTATCAGGATGGTCCAAGAGTGGTCTTTTAAAAATTCAATCATTTAAGGTTTTACTGAATAGTAGCCTTCTTTTGGAATCTCGATATAATAGGTCTTTCTTGACGCGTTATTTAACTTAGGCTCACGTAACCAAGGATTGTGAATCTTTAAGATCTTGTAATTGATTCCGTAGCGTTGCGCAAATTTGGTAAAATCTGTTACAGCAGTATCAACTTCGACTTTATAAGTTGGAATAGTTTTGTATAAATCATCCGAAGTAAAATTGAAACCATACTTTTTAGGACTATTCAATATTTCCTTAAGTGCAACAATTCTAAATAGATAACGACCTGTTTCTTCACCAAGTAATAAATCGTAGTAATTAGAAACACCTTGCTCTTTTAAACGTCTTGAAATTCCAGCATTACCAGCATTATAAGCTGAAGCTGCTAGTGTCCATGATCCTAATCGTTCTTTTGCTTTCTTTAGGTATTTACAAGCAACCTCCGTAGCTTTTTCCAAATGGTAACGTTCGTCAACATTAGTATTGATCTCTAGTCCGTTTTCTCGACCAGTTGTTTTCATGATCTGCCAAACACCTCTGGCTCCAGCAGGTGATACAGCATTGGTTAGACCACTTTCTATGACTGCCAGATATTTAAAATCTTCTGGCACACCGTTCTTTTTTAAGATAGGTTCAATAATAGGAAAGTACTTTTCGGCACGTTTAAACATTAACAGTCCATTAGATTGCCAGTAAGTATTTACCAATAATTCTCTATCCATCCGTTCCAGAATATCTGGATCTTCAAGAGGCATTGGCTCACCAGCAAAATTAAGATTTTCAGGCACTGATAATGCATATACATTATAATCGTTTACAACTTCTGGTTGTGCCGTAATTTCTTTGTTAGGAGTTGCTTCATCTGCCTGGACAGCAAAAATAAAAAGTCCAGACACACATACTAAACCAATTGCCGCTAAAATATTCTTAATCATCTTCATAGGTCTTATTTTTTACTAATGTATAAAATTAAATGTTTGTCATCAAGCATCCTGAAGGATTAGTTTTGGTAAATTTTCATTAAACCATTTATACTTATTAATAATCATTATATGCGAGCCACCTTTTATGATAATACAATTTCCAGTACATGAATGTGGAAATACAGCATCTTTATCACCATGAATATAGATAGCATCTTTATTAGGTTCGTGCTGATCCCATTCAATAACATTCTCGATAGCCCAATCCAGATAACGCTTATCGTTAACAGACAGATATTTTTTATAGAGCTCTATTCGCTTTGTGATGGTTTCCCCAAAGGCATATTTAGCTAAAACATCAATATTACTTACCAATTGCGTTGGGAGTAATTTATAGGCTTTAGTAAATTTCATCACTTTCATTCGTTTTGGGAGTTCATGCTTAGATTTCACACTTGAAACAACAAATAGTTTTCTCAAACTCATATACTTACTCATTTCTTGAACAAGAATGCCCCCAAAAGACACACCTAACAAAACAACATTTTCATGCTCTATTTTTTCAATCATTCGTTTTGCATAGGATTCTAGAGATTCATTTTTATGAGGAATCATCCACTCTAACCAATGTATTTCAAATTGATCTTTAGGTAATTCAATATGTTCAAATATTGATGGATTTGCAGCCATACCAGGCATTAAATACACATGTATAATTTCTTGTTGCATAAGTATTTATAAAGAACCGTTTTTAATATCTGTGATATTTTTCGTAAATTTGCACTACAAAACTATACAAAAGTATAGTTCCACCCTACCGACCATTGAATTAAATACAAATTATTATGATTGATGCTGCTGAATTAACAGACAATGACTTTTTACGCCAATTCGAATTAAAAGTAGACGGTGAACTTGCCAAAATTGAGTATTCTTTACAAGACAGAAAAATCTTTTTGACAAAACTTATTGTTCCTGATGGAATTTCAAATGATGATTTTGAAGAAGAATTCTTGACAATCGTTTTTGAAAATATTGCTGAACGCAATATAAGTGTTGTCCCTACTAGTCCTGAAATTGCGAAATTTATTAGACGACACAGAAAATATAAAAAGATGCTACCAGTCGGTATCAGAATATAACTTAAAAAAATCCGAAGTTAAAACTTCGGATTTTTTTTATCACTTTATATCACTTGCGCTTCAACAAATTCAAACCTCACTAGACCATCAGCATCAATTTCTGTAAGTTCTACTTTTTGTAAGGTATTGACAAGTTCAGGATTCCATGGTGCTTTTACTTTTATATAGTTTTCAGTAAATCCATGAATATAACCCTCTTTGTTTTCACCTTCAAAAAGCACTGTTCGCCTTGTTGACAATTGACTCTCGTAAAAGGCACGACGCTTTTTAACCGACAAACCTCTAAGCATTTTACTACGTTTGGCTCTTACATTTTTAGGAACAACGCCTGGCATTGATGCAGCAACCGTATTGTCACGTTCTGAATAGGTAAACACGTGTAAATAGGAAATATCCAGTTCATTTAAAAAATTATAGGTCTCTAAGAACAGTTCATCAGTTTCACCAGGAAATCCAACAATCACATCCACACCAATACAAGCATGTGGCATAACTGCCTTTATTTGTTTTACACGATCTACATACAGCTCCTTCATGTAACGACGACGCATTAACTTAAGAAGTTCATTGCTCCCACTTTGCAATGGAATGTGAAAATGCGGTACAAATGTTTTGCTGTTAGAGACAAACTCTATTGTTTCATTTTTTAACAGATTGGGTTCTATAGACGAGATACGCAAACGCTCAATACCTTCTACATCGTCTAAAGCCTGAACTAATTCATAAAAGGTATGCTCATGTTTTTTGTTTCCAAACTCCCCTTTTCCGTAGTCACCAATATTAACTCCCGTAAGAACAATTTCCTTGATATTTTTTTTAGAAATCTCTTCAGCATTACGAAGTACATTTTCTAAGGTATCACTTCTGGAAATTCCTCTAGCCAAAGGAATCGTACAATACGTACATTTATAATCACAACCATCCTGCACTTTCAAAAACGCACGCGTACGATCTCCAAAAGAATAACTCCCAACATAGAAATCGGCTTCTTCTATCTCACAACTGTGGACTTCTCCCATATCGTTCTTTGAGAGATCATTGAGGTAATCGGTAATTTTAAATTTTTCGGTAGCACCAAGTACAAGATCAACACCATCAACATCAGCTAATTCTTGTGGTTTTAATTGCGCATAACACCCAACAGCTGCTACAAAAGCATCTGGATTTATCTTTTGCGCTTGCTTAACAATGGATTTAAATCGTTTATCAGCATTTTCGGTAACAGAACAAGTATTAATCACATAAATATCTGCCTTCTCTTTAAAATCGACACGCTCAAAGCCTTCCGAAGAGAAATTTCGAGCAATGGTTGATGTCTCAGAAAAGTTTAGCTTACAACCTAAAGTATAAAATGCTACTTTTTTATTCATATATCTGTTTAGAGTTTCTGATAGCTCAGAAATCTATTTATATTTACTTGCGTTCTGAATTAGAGCGAACAAAGTTACAATTAATGAGCAATATGGTAAAACTAGTGCCTGTAAAATATAGAGGTTTAAAGATATTTTTGAGTGTTTTTGTTGTTTTTACGCTCTTTTCCTGCGGAAATGATGCCAACACCAATAAAGACCATTTGGTTTTTAGGTATAACGAACACAAAAATATTGGCTCTCTAGATCCAGCGTTCGCAAAAGACAACGCTGATATCTGGGCCACTAATCAATTATTTAACGGATTGGTACAAATGGATAAAAATCTAAATGTACAACCTTGCATATCCAAATCCTGGACCATATCTGAAGATGCGCGCTCTTATGCATTTACACTAAGAAACGATGTAAAGTTCCATCCTCATGAATTATTCGGAAAGGATTCTACACGTTATGTGATTGCAAAAGATTTTGAATATAGTTTTAATCGGTTACTCGATAAGAAAGTAGCCTCACCAGGACGCTGGACACTTAACAAAGTAGACTCATTTAAAGCGCTTAACGATAGTGTATTTCAAATAAAGCTTAAACAACCATTTCCTGCATTCTTAGGTTTACTGACTATGAAATACTGTTCTGTTGTTCCAAAAGAAATTGTAGACTTTTATGGTAACGATTTTCGTTCTCACCCTATTGGAACAGGTCCCTTTAAATTTAAGCGATGGGAAGAAAATCTAAAGTTAGTTTTCCGAAGAAATGATCGGTATTTTGAAAAGGATAAAACAGGACAAGCACTTCCCTATCTTGAAGCAGTTGCAATTACATTCTTACCTGATAAGCAAAGTGAGTTTTTACAATTTGCACAAGGCAATATCGATTTTGTATCTGGCTTGGACGCATCTTACAAAGATGACATACTAACTGCAAGTGGTACCTTAAGAGACAGATACTCTAAAGATGTAAATATGATTCGTGGACCTTACCTTAATACTGAATATTTGGCTTTTTACATGGACTCTGAGCTTACCGAAATACAATCTCAAATTCTACGGCAAGCTGTTAACTATGGATTTGACAAGAAAAAAATGATGACCTATTTACGTAATGGTATTGGAATACCAGCTTATGGCGGATTTATACCAAAAGGATTACCTGGCTATGATGCATCCATAGGTTTTACATTTCAACCAGAAAAAGCGAAGCAATTGGTTCAGAGATTTAAAACTGAAACCGGTATTTCTAATCCTGAAATTACCATTACAACCATCAGTAATTATTTAAGTTTTTGTGAATACATTCAAAGAGAACTTCAAAAAATTGGGATTAATGTCAATATAGATGTGATTCCTGCAGCTACTTTAAAAGATGCAAAAGCTAATGGAAAGTTAGACCTGTTTAGAGCAAGTTGGGTTGCCGATTATCCTGATGCAGAGAATTACTTATCATTGTATTCTAGTAAAAATTTTGCGCCTAATGGTCCAAATTATACACATTTCCGAAGCGAACAATTTGACACATGGTATGAGGAAGCCTTTAGTGTAACAGATACTAAAGCTCGTGAAGCACTTTATACAAAAATGGATAGCTTAGTGATGTCTAAAACACCTGTTGTTCCATTGTTTTATGACGAAGTGGTTAGGTTTACAAGAAAAAATGTAAGTGGATTAGGCATTAATCCAATTAACTTATTGGATTTAAAACGTGTAAAGAAATCTAATCCAGAGTAAAATAATAAATATCATCCTCACCTTTACCTTTTGGTCGTCTTGACGCAAAATAACCTTCGGTCATCTCATCGTTCAGGATATAGCAAAAATCATCACTTCTACTATTAATTGGTTTTGGTAATAATACTGGTTTTGTCGTTTCCGGATCTCCATTTAAATCATAGCTATAAATATCTAATCCACCATATCCTCTAACGCGGTCTGATGCAAAATACAGGACATTATCTTTACTTACAAACGGAAACATATCCTTACGAGGGGAATTTATTGTTTTCCCTAAATTTTCAACCTCTCCGTATTCACCATTTCCCAAAATCTTTACTTTAAACAAATCGGTTTGACCATGTGCACCATCGGCATTTGAAGTAAAATACATTGTGGATCCATCAGGACTTAACACAGCGTGTCCATAATTATAATTTGGCTTACAAAATGGTAAAGCTTCAAAGTTGGTCCAACCTCTTCCTTCAATATATTCTCCTCTTTGGATGTTAAGGTTTATGGATTTTACTTTTCGCTTATACGACTTACCACGCTTCATAAAATTAGTAGTGATGTACATGTATTTTCCGTCGGGACTAAATGCTGCACTTGAAGTGTTGAAAACAAACTTTTCAGATTTGTTGAATTGTTTAGGGTTGATGATTTCACCATCTTCAGTTTTTTCCCCTTCAAACATGGTAAAAATTAAGCGCTTGTCCTGATCGCGCCTTGCTCTGTTTCTATTATCGAGCATATATGATGTATAATAAACTTTATTGCCTTTATAATACACAACACCATATTGGCTCTTGTCATCATTAAGTTTTAGGTTTTTGATCTTGTAGGTTTGGGAAAACCCGAAATTAATTGTCAATACTAAAATGATACTACAAACGAACTTCATGTTTTTATTGTTTAATATTATCCTTTTCTCCATTGTTTTGTGTCTTCAAAGACGTGCTCTAAAATGGCTTTATCTTCTTCGGAAAAATCAATATTCCTGCGTTTCATTACAACTTGTGCAACTTCAAACGCCTTTTTAGTCAAGTATGTTGTAAATCCGGAGTGTCCTCCCCAGGAAAAACTCGGCACAAAATTTCTCGGAAATCCGCTTCCGAAGATATTAGCACTTACTCCAACAACTGTACCAGTATTGAACATGGTGTTGATCCCACACTTACTATGATCTCCCATCATGAGTCCGCAAAACTGCAATCCAGTTCTGGCAAAACCTTGAGTTTCATAATTCCAAAGTCGTACTTCTGCATAGTTATTCTTAAGGTTAGAATTATTAGTATCTGCGCCCAGATTACACCATTCACCTAACACCGAATTACCTAGAAATCCATCGTGCCCTTTGTTAGAATACCCAAATATGACAGAATTATTGATCTCACCTCCAACTTTACTGTGTGGTCCAACTGTAGTTGGTCCATAAATCTTTGCTGCTAATTTTACAGTGGCATGGTCACATAATGCAAAAGGCCCTCTAATTACGCTACCTTCCATAATTTCAGCATTTTTACCTATGTAGATAGGTCCAGAGTTTGCATTTAAGGTCACAAATTCCAATTTAGCACCTTCTTCAATAAAAATATGCTGAGCACCAAGTATGTTATTTGAATTAGGAATAGGCTGTGAGTTTCTATTGTTAGTAAGCAGCTCAAAATCTGCCTGGATAGCATCTCCATTTTTAGCAAAAATATCCCAAGTATGTTCTATTTTAATCAACGTATCATCGTATTCAATAGCGTGATATGTTTCAAAATCAATATCGTCCTGGGCTTCTTTTGCAAAAAAAGCAATAACCTCTTCACCATGAAATACCGCTTGATTTTCTTCAAGGCTTGTTATAAGTTTAACAAGTGATGGATTAGGCAAATAAGATGCATTGATCATTACATTCTCATCCAGTTCTACCATTGGGTATTTTTCTGACAAATAATCCTCTGTTATGGTAGTGATGGTATTACCAAGATACTGTTCCCATTTTTCTCTTATGGTTAGTATACCTACTCTAATATCGGCTACTGGTCTGGTAAATGTAAATGGCAATAAATTATTGCGCGACGGACCATCAAAAAGGATATAATTCATAATCTCAACTAAAGTTAGATGTTAAAAGTAAATCAATTATAGAAAACAAAAAAGCCTCCGAGGAAAATCCTGAAGGCTTATAAAGTATGATTAGACTAAGCTTACTTTTGAAACTTAGCGTATTTATTTTTGAATTTATCAATACGTCCTGCTGTATCAACTAATTTAGATTTACCAGTATAATATGGGTGAGATGTTCTAGAAATTTCCAATTTAATTACTGGATACTCAACACCATCAACTTCAATTGTTTCACTAGTCTCAGCAGTAGATTTAGTTAAAAATACGTCATCATTAGACATGTCTTTAAATGCTACTAATCTATAATTTTCTGGATGTATTCCTTTTTTCATCTCTTTAATCTTTAAAAATCCTTACTATTTTGGAGGTGCAAATTTAAGTAATTTTTGTAAATTACCAATAATTTATTTCTTTTTTTATTTCTAATTCTATTGTAACAAATTGTTACTATTAGACACTAACTAACATAATAACTAAATAATCAACTCAAATTATGGAAAAATCAATTAAATCATCATCAATAAACTATGGTATATATTTAGCCATAGGTCTTGTATTGTATACTGTGTTATGTTATGCTTTTAATGTAGAACTGGTGGTCAACTTTTGGATAAACATCCTTGTTGTTCCGTTAGCAATCATAACAATTGGTGTTATTTCAAGTGCAAAAGCAAGAAGCTTACTCGGTGGCTTCATGTCCTTTAAACAGGCCTTTATGACTTATTTTATTCCAATTGTATTGGGAGTATTAATTAATACTGTAGTGGTGGTGGTTCTCTATAATTATATTGATCCTGATACTGCCGACTATGTAAAAGAACTTGTGATAAATCAAACTAGAGACTTCATGGAAGGTTTTGGTGCTCCACAAGCTCAAATCAATGAGTCATTGGCTGAAATTGAGAGCCAGAACATCTTTTCACCTGGTATGCAATTAAGATCACTAGCACAAGGACTTATCTTCTTTACTGTTATTGGTTTAATCGTTGCTTTAATCATGAAGAAAAAAGACCCTAATCAAGCTTAAATAAAATCCCTATTTTTGAACTTTAAACATTCAAAATCACTAGATGAATATATCAGTAGTCATACCACTACTTAACGAACAAGAATCATTAACAGAATTACACGATTGGATTGCTAATGTCATGCAATCCAATCGTTTTTCGTATGAAATCATTTTTATTGATGATGGTAGTACAGATGAGTCTTGGGCAACAATTATGCAGTTATCCCAAAAAGATGCAAGTGTTAAAGGGATTCGATTTTTAAAGAACTTCGGAAAATCTCAAGCATTACACGCTGGCTTTGCAAAAGCCGAAGGCGATGTAGTTATCACTATGGATGCTGACCTTCAAGATAATCCAGAGGAAATCCCTGAACTCTACAACATGATTGTTGTTGATAAATTTGATCTGGTATCTGGTTGGAAAAAAAAGCGATACGACTCTGTTATTGCTAAAAATCTTCCTTCTAAATTATTTAATTGGGCTGCACGACGAACTTCTGGTGTTAAACTAAATGATTTTAATTGTGGTCTAAAAGCTTACAACAAGACTGTTGTAAAGAACATAGATGTTAATGGTGAAATGCATCGCTATATTCCTGTATTAGCTAAGAATGCTGGTTTTAAAAATATAGGTGAGAAAGTGGTGAAACATCAAGCTAGAAAATATGGTGAAACAAAATTTGGAATGGATCGTTTTATCAATGGCTTTTTAGACCTTATCACTATATGGTTTTTATCACGCTTTGGTAAACGTCCAATGCATCTATTTGGTGCTTTAGGTGTTATTATGTTTGGTATTGGATTTCTTTTTGCGCTTTATTTAGGTATTGATAAACTGTTTCTCAATCCTACAGGACGACTTATCACTGACAGGCCACAATTTTATTTGGCATTAGCCACCATGATCTTAGGGTCTCAATTTTTTATCGCTGGGTTTCTAGGGGAATTGATCTTACGTTCTAAAAGAGATAAAAGCCGTTACCTAATAAAACAGGAGCTTAATTTCTAACATTGTCATCGAATTAACGATATCTTATTCATTCAAAATTATTGAATTACGTACTTTTGTAGCATAATTATTACACATGAAACATATTGAACCGCAACTACTAGAACGCGTTAATACATGGTTAACGCCAACTTTTGATCAAGAGACTCAAAACTACATAAAAGACCTCATTGCAAATAACCCAACCGAACTCAAGGAAAGTTTTTATAAAGACCTTGAATTTGGCACAGGCGGAATGCGAGGCATCATGGGAATTGGTACCAATCGTATCAACAAATTTACTCTTGGTAAAAATACTCAGGGATTAAGCAATTATTTGCATCAACAATTTCCTTCGGAAACTTTAAAAGTAGCTATTGCTTACGATTGCAGACACAACAGTCAAACGTTGGCAAAACTTGTGGCTGATGTGTTTTCGGCTAATGGAATTCACGTTTACCTCTTTGAAGATCTACGCCCTACTCCAGAGCTATCATTTGCTTTAAAGCATTTGAATTGCCATTGCGGAATTGTATTAACTGCATCTCATAATCCACCTGAATATAACGGCTATAAGGTGTATTGGCAAGATGGCGGACAACTTGTTCCTCCTCAAGATGCAGAAATCATTGCTGAGATCAATAGTTTGGATTATTCAGAAATAAAATTTGAAGCAAACGAAGCTAATATCAATTATATTGGTTCGGCTGTTGATGACGTATTTATTAATAATTCCATTGAAAATGGTAGCTTTAACACTTCAGATGAAGCGAAACAAAACTTAAATATTGTTTTTACTTCTTTACATGGAACCTCAATAACAGCTATTCCTGAAACTTTAAAACGTGCTGGTTACACAAACGTAAATATTGTTGAGGAACAGCGTGAACCTAATGGTGATTTCCCAACAGTTAAATCACCAAATCCTGAAGAACCGGAAGCACTTAAAATGGCGATGGAACTAGCAGAAAAAGTTAATGGTGATATTGTTATTGGAACAGATCCTGATTGTGATCGCTTAGGTGTTGTAGTTAGGAATTTAGAGAACGAATTGGTCATATTAAATGGAAATCAAACCATGATCCTTATGACTAATTTCCTTTTAAAACAATGGGAAACTTCCAATAAATTAAATGGAAATCAATTTGTAGGTTCTACTATTGTGTCTACACCTATGATGTCAGTATTGGCAAACGCTTACAATGTAGAATGCAAAATTGGACTAACTGGTTTTAAATGGATTGCTAAAATGATCAAAGACTTCCCTGCTCTAGATTTTATTGGTGGTGGTGAAGAGAGTTTTGGCTTCATGGTAGGTGACTTTGTTAGAGATAAAGACGCCGTAACCTCTACGCTTCTAGCTTGTGAAATTGCTGCTCAGGCAAAAGCAAAAGGAATTAGTATGTATGAGGAACTCATTGAATTATATATCACACACGGATTTTTTAAAGAGCGTTTAGTATCCTTAACTAAAAAGGGCATTGAAGGCGCACAGGAAATTAAACAAATGATGATTGATGCACGTAAAAACCCTCTTGAAAAGGTAAACGGATCGAAAGTAATTAGAATTGAAGATTATCAATTATCTACTGTAAAAGATCTTCTAACCAATGAAGAATCAACAATTGACATTCCAAAATCTAATGTTTTAATCTATTATACCGAAGATGGAAGCAAAATAGCATTACGACCAAGTGGTACAGAACCTAAAATAAAATTCTATATCAGTGTAAATACATCTTTAGACAATGTGGCAGCATTTAAAGCTACGGAACAAAAATTGGAAGCACGTATCGATGACATCTTAAAAGATATGAATCTCTAGTCAATGAACTATTTCAAACAAATAATTCGCTTTGCAAAACCTTATAAAGGCTATGCCATACTAAATATTGTTGCCAACATATTTTACGCTTTATTTTCTGGCTTATCATTTATGGTATTGATGCCTTTATTAAAAGTGTTATTTGATAAAGAGGCTATTAGGGTTACTAAAAAACCAATCTATAATGGGTTTACAGAAGCTGCAACATTCTTTAATGACTATCTAAACTATCATATTAGTCAGCTTGCAGATAATGATCCAGCTAAAGCTTTAACGTTCGTAATTATACTCATCCTTACGGTATTCTTCTTGAAAAATGTATTCAATTATCTCGCAATGTATTTCATCACATTCTTGAGAAATGGTACCCTAAAGGATATTCGTAATGAACTCTACGGAAAAACTATAGAACTCCCTTTGTCTTACTTTTCTGAAAAACGTAAAGGTGATATTATGGCAAGATTAGGAACAGATGTTCTTGAAATACAACACTCGTTCTTATCTATTTTAGAGTTGTTCTTTAGAGAGCCACTCACCATTATTTTTACCATCATATTTATGCTTACAATTAGTGTAAAACTCACACTGTTTGTATTTATTTTTATTCCAATATCAGGAATCATTATTTCTCTAATAGGAAAAAGTTTAAAGCGGAAATCTGATAAGGTTCAAAAGGAACAAGGCTACTTTTTATCGTTGCTGGAAGAATCTCTTGGCGGACTCAAAGTCATAAAAGGGTTTAATATGGAAGGGATTTTCAATAGAAAATTTCAAGCTTCAACAAAACGCTTTTTTCACTTTTCAAACTCACTACTTAACCGAACTAATCTCGCTAAACCAACTAGTGAATTTTTAGGCATTGGTGTTATTGGTGTATTACTCTGGTTTGGTGGACGAATGGTATTAGTAGAGCAATCACTTGAAGGCGAACAATTTTTGACCTTTATGGGCTTAGCTTATAATATTCTTACACCAGCAAAAGCCATAAGTAAAGCTAGTTATAGTGTTAAAAAAGGTAATGCTGCTGCAGAACGTGTATTGGAAATTTTAAATACCGAATCGCCTTTAAAAGATGATCCAAATGCAATCATAAAAGAAGAGTTTACTTCGGAAATAACACTCAATAATGTCTCTTTTAAATACGAAGACGATCTGGTACTCAAAAACTTCTCAATAAAAGTTCCAAAAGGAAAGAGTGTTGCATTGGTCGGACAATCAGGAAGTGGAAAATCTACTATTGCCAATCTAGTTACCCGTTTTTACGATGTTACTGAAGGTCATATTGCAATTGACGGCACAGATATAAAAACCTTAACCAAACATTCGTTACGAGATTTAATGGGATTAGTAACTCAAGATTCGGTACTATTTAACGATACTATAAAAAACAATATCCTATTAGGAAAAGAAGATGCTACAGATGAAGAGATTATTGAAGCTTTAAAAATTGCCAATGCCTGGGAATTTGTAAAAGATCTGAAAGGCAACTTAGATTTCAATATTGGTGATTCAGGAACTAAAATTTCTGGAGGACAAAAACAACGTTTAAATATTGCTAGAGCTGTACTAAAGAATCCACCTATAATGATATTAGATGAAGCGACTTCTGCTTTAGATACAGAAAGTGAACGTTTAGTTCAGGTTGCTCTTGAGAACATGATGAAAAACAGGACATCGATAGTGATTGCTCATAGACTTTCTACAATTCAAAATGCAGATGAGATCATCGTCATGCAAAAAGGTGAAATTGCAGAACAAGGAACTCATAACGAACTTATTGCTAAAAACGGTGTTTATAAAAAACTTGTCGATATGCAGAGTTTCGAATAGTTAAAAATCGAATATAAGAGGCTTTAAAAAATAGAAAAGGATGCGACTTGGGTTGCATCCTTTTCAGTTCTATCGCCATATTTGGGGACAATGGCAATAATTAAGTAGGTTAGGCTGAGACAAACATAAATCAAATAAATGTACTGTGCAAGAAAAAAATGCATTTCATCGTTATTTTTTTACACTTAATCGATGTTTTTATAACCAACTAATTGATTACCAATTATTAAGATAAAAAAAAATTTTTTGATTAAACTTTCAGTAAATTGACGAGTCAAAAGAGAAAACGTTTTTATTGGACAACGAACAGGATTTTATACAACGTCTAAAGACCTCATCTACTAAAGAAGCTGCTTTTAAAGAACTTTTAAAACTTTATAAGGAACGACTCTATTGGCATATACGTCATATTGTGAAATCTCATGATGATGCAGATGATGTTTTACAAAACACCTTTATTAAGGTCTATAAAAACATTCATAACTTTAAAGGCGATAGTAAATTATTTTCATGGATGTATCGTATAGCAACCAATGAATCGATTACACACATCAACAAAAATGTGAAGCGCTTGAATTTGACTAATGGTGAAACGCAAGAACATTTGGTTAATAGTTTAACAGCTGATGTATATTTTGAAGGTGATGAAATTCAGTATAAATTACAACAAGCTATTGCGACGTTACCTGAAAAACAACAAATGGTTTTTAACATGAAATATTTTCAGGATATAAAGTATAAAGACATGTCAGATATTCTAGATACCAGTGAAGGCGCTTTAAAAGCTTCATACCATATTGCAGTAAAAAAAATAGAAGCCTATTTAACACAGGATTAAACCAATTAAAGACTTTAGAGTCTTATAGATATGAAACAGAAAAAATTAGATACTATTAAAACTTCAGGATTTAAAACACCTAAAGATTACTTTTCAAAAGTTGAAGAGCAAATTCTTAGTGAAGTTAGTATGATAGATAAAGTTGAGCAATCTGGTTTTGAAGTTCCTGAGTCGTATTTTGATTCCGTAGAAAAGAGCATATTAAATCAGGTTACTCCAGAAAATGACACCAAAGTTGTATCCTTATTCACTTGGAAAAAAGTCATGTATACTTCAGCCATTGCTGCATCATTGATTTTGATGTTTAATGTGTTTTATAGTCCTTCGGAAAACATAAGCTTTGAAGATATTGAAATGGCTTCTATTGAGAATTATATCGAAGCAGAAGACTATACCAGTTACGAACTAGCTGCGCTTTTAACTGAAGATGAGCTTAACAAAGACAATTTTATTGATAACAACATCTCTGAAGATTTACTTGAAGATTATCTTTTAGATCAAGTTGATATTGAAGACCTAATTATAGAACAAACACAGTGAAACATCATTTAGTTATAGTATATAAAATGCTTAATAACAATCAGATGTTACATGTGACAACTAAAAAAAAAATAAACGTGTACACATGAAAAAGATATTTATAACACTACTTTTTATTGCGCTAACGCTTAATGTTTTCGGACAACGAAAAGAGAGACAGGAGCGTATCAAAGCGTTAAAAGTTGCTTTTATTACTGAAAAATTAGAACTGACTACTGATGAAGCTGAAAAATTTTGGCCAATTTACAATGCACACGAAAAGGAAATGGAAATGTTACGCCTTAATGCCAGAGAACAAAGACGTAATTTAAAGATTGAAGATCTCAATGAAGCAGAAGCAAAAAAAGCACTCAATGATTTTTTAGCTTTCGAGAAAGAACAACACACCCTTAAAAATGATTTGATTGAGAGTCTCTTAACAGCAATTCCTGCAAAAAAAATCATCTTACTTAAACTTGTTGAAGAGCAATTCAAAAAGCAAATGCTTAAAGAATTACAAAAACGGCGAGAGCAATTCAGAAAGAACAGACCTTAACAAAAAAGAAGCCAATTGGCTTCTTTTTTTATTTCTTGAATGTTAATTTAGACACACGTCCACTACCAGCAGCATAAGCCACACTATCGTTTAAAAATCTTATGGTATAAAATCCTTCGTCACTTAAATGAGACCAGGTATTCCCCGAATCGGCTGAGTAATCAATACCTTTAAAGCCAATAGCTACTAATTCTTCGGCGTTACTACCAGGAACATATTGTACACAACTTCGGTATCCTGGCGATTGATTTTGTGCCACAAGCTGCCATGTTTTTCCACCATCTTGAGTTCGTATTTTATTAGCTGAACTATCTGCTGCTTTTGTATAATCTCCTCCAATACCAAAACCATTCATATCATCATAAAAATCGATAGAATAGATACCTTCAGTGTCTTTTGCTTTCATGATAGGTGTATCGATAGTGTCCCATGAGACGCCTTTATCTTCAGAATAATAGATACGTCCAGCTGTTGTTGCAACCCAGGTTTTATCTCCAATGATTGCAATATTAGTATCACTTGCAGCAAAGGCACCTTCGCCTTCAATGCCTTCTGGTAATTGATCACAGGTTAACTTAGTCCAGGTATCTCCACCATCTCTGGTAATAATCACAGATAAACAACCATCTACGCTATCTCCAATAGCTATCCCTTCTTTTGCATTCCAAAACTCCATTGAGTCATAGAAAGCTTTTGGGTGATCTTCTTTGTAGATCACCTTATTCTTTTCGATATCGACATCTAATTTATATAGGAGTGCTGGAGAACCAATACTTATTCCAAAGCCAGCATCATTACTAACAGCTAAGGCTCTGAAATTTGGAACAATAGAATCGTATTTGAGATATATTGGAAAATCTTCTTTAAGAGATTCAGGCATGTCAAAATCATCTTTATAATAAACTCCTAAACCGCCATTAGACGTTAAATAGACTAGTCCGACAGCATCCACGATCTCAATCGCTCTTACATTTAAAGTTGAGTCTTGCACTAACGTTTCAATGTCAACTTTTGAAAATCGGTTTTTAATCGGTTTGTACTTATTAATATTGTGATTAAAGAGTCCGCAACTCCCTAAACCAATAATAACAATAGGACCTAACAATACAACTAGTAATCGCTTCATGAGTTTCAAATTTCTATAAAAATAGAAAAGCTCCATGACATAATCATGAAGCCTTTCAAATTAACATTAAAAAAATAATCCAAATAATTATTATTGTCTACCACCAGGACGCCTTCCTCGTGGTTGTCTAGCATTGGGTTGTGGGGCGTTCTCTAATTCTTTTCTGGATAAAAACCCATCGTCATTAGTATCAATACTATCTAACATTTGAAAATATTATTTATTTCCGTCGTCTCTTTTTTCGGAGTGCTTTTTTAACAATCTCATTGAACCGTTTTTTCTGCTGATCTGTACAAATCTCTTGTATGGCTTTAAAATGGTAAAAGGTCTTTTCATCTCTTTGTATTTCATAATCACCAATGATTTGTAATAATGAATCTACTGTATTCTTTGATACATGCTCTTCAGAAATTTTATTCAGCAATTTACCTTTAAACTTCTTAAGTGAATCAGAAATCACATTCATTTCCATTTCGTGTTGATCAGTGAGAACAGTAAACTTTTGCATTTGTGCGTCATCAAACTTTAATTCTTTAGCAATAAAATCGCTTTGACTTACTCTTTTCTTTCCTTTATAACGACCTAAATGATTGACTAGAAAAAAGACATTAGCAACTGCCAGAAATATGATTAATATGTATAAAATTTTATTAGTCTTCATAAGTATCAGTTAATAAGCTATTATCTTCAGATGTATTCAAATCATGCAAATCAGCAAATTCTGAAATATTGTCGTCATAGGATAAATTATTAATTTGAGTTAGAGCTACGATATTTAAAACAATAAAACAAAGTAAAGTTGCCAGCTGCAGTTTTGGCGTAAACCACGACCAACCTGATTGTCTCATTTCTTTTTCAGAAAATAATACATTCAACGTTTTATCTTTAAAAAATGGAGATACCTTAACATCATTAATAGTATCTGCACTATTCAAAACGCTATGTACTTGATCCTGTATGTGTTTATTTGATTTCATGGTCATTCTTTTAGATGCTGTTTATAATAAAAACTTGTGTTAGCTATCATTTTTATAAAAATCTTCAAGTAATTTCTGTAAATTTTTCTTGGCTCTAAACATAAGCGACTCCACTGAAGATAGGCTTTTCTCTGTAATATCACAAACCTCTTGATAACTCTTTCCGTCTATTTTGTTCAGTGTAAAGACCAATCGTTGAGCTTCAGGTAAATTGTTTATTGCTAAAAATAATAGCTCCTGTTTCTCTTTATTCTCCAAAATAATCCCTGGATGATTCATTTCAGTAAAATAATTAGTTCTGTCCAGTTCAAAGTTTTGGCCTGTTATTGACTGCATAAAGGCAAAACGTTTCTTGGCATTTCGCTTTCGTATAAATTCTAAACATTTATTTGTTGTAATTCTATAGATCCAGGTTGATAATTTTGATTGTTTCTTGAATTTAGAGATTGATCTAAAGACCTCTACAAAAACCTCTTGAGCAATATCTTCGGCATCCTCTTTATTAGGAACAAAAGACAAACATGTTGCAAATACTTTTTGCTGATAGTCGTCCAAGAGCTTACTGTAAGAGGCTCTACTTCCACTTTTTAATGCTTCTATAAATTCGGTTTCTGTCAAAAAAAAGAAAACTAGTATTAATTCAATTAGGTTTAGATGCGTTAAGCAATAAAAACTTGTGTAAAAAAATTATTTCTCAAAAGATAACACTTTATCTCAAACACTTCAATATCTCAACTTTTAATGTACCTTTGCATGCTTAATTTTTTATAATGCGTTTACACAGAAACTTATGCTTTGCAGTTATTGATGGATTAACACTTATCTTCAATGAAGGCAAATATGCAGACAAAGTTATTCAACAACTACTAAAACGTGATAAACGTTGGGGAAGTCGTGATCGTGCCTTTGTTGCCGAAACCACCTATGACATTGTGAGATGGAAACGTCTTTATGCAGAAATTGCAGAAGTCAAAGCACCTTATGATCGTGATAACCTGTGGCGAATTTTTGCCGTTTGGGCAACGTTAAGAGGTATCAAATTACCCGATTGGAAATATTTTGAAAATACACCACAACGTAAGATCAAAGGTAAGTTTGATGAGTTGTCTCAAACCAGAAAATTTAAGGAAGCTATTCCAGATTGGATGGACGAATTGGGTGTTAAGGAATTAGGAGAAGCTGTATGGACAAAAGAAATTCATGCCTTAAATGAGCAGGCAGATGTAATCCTTAGAGTTAATACACTTAAAACGACAAAGGAAAAATTACAATCACTTTTATTTGATGATCATATAGAAACAGAATCAATTAAAGGGTATCCTAATGCTCTAAAACTGAAAGAACGTGCTAATGTATTTCAAACCGAAGCCTTTAAAAATGGTTTTTTTGAAGTTCAGGATGCCTCCTCTCAGTTGGTTGCAGAATTTTTGGATGTAGAACCAGGTATGAGAGTTGTGGATACTTGTGCAGGTGCAGGCGGAAAAGCCCTACACATTGCTTCTTTAATGGAAAACAAAGGTCAGGTTATTGCGCTAGATATTTATGCCAATAAGTTGCATGAGCTCAAACGTAGAGCAAAACGTAATGGTGCTTTCAATATTGAAACACGACCAATTGAGTCTACTAAAGTAGTGAAGAAACTATATGATAAAGCAGATCGTGTATTAATTGATGCTCCGTGTTCTGGACTAGGCGTTTTGAGACGAAATCCTGACGCCAAATGGAAATTACAACCTGAATTCATTGAAAGCATCAAACAAACTCAACAAGATATTTTACAACAGTATTCCAGAATTGTTAAACCTGGAGGCAAGTTGGTATATGCTACCTGTTCTATTTTACCTTCAGAAAATAGAACACAAGTTGACACGTTCTTAACATCAGAATTAGGAAAAGACTTTACCTTTGTAAAAGATAAAAGTATATTATCGCATCAATCTGGCTATGACGGATTTTACATGGCATTACTAGAAAAGAAAAAATAATACCCAAAATACATGAAGCATTTTTACACTTTATTCATTGCTCTTATTACATTAACAGCTTCGGCTCAGGTTCCTGCTGGTTATTATGACTATGCTACTGGAACAGGTTATACCTTAAAGACGCAGTTATTTAGAATTATCAACAGTACTGATGATCCTCAAATAAATAATACTATAGAAGAAATTCAAACCGTAGAAAGTTATAATTCATTAGATGGTTTCAATTCTACTTATGAAAGAGACTTCTATTACGAGACTAATGGTAGTAATACCATTTTAGACATGTACTCTGAAAATCCTACAGGAAATGACCCTTACAATTTTACACCAGGTGCTGATGAATGTGGAAACTTTAATGCTGAAGGAGTTTGCTATAACAAAGAACACGTCATTCCACAATCGGTATTTAGTTCTCAAACACCTATGTATAGTGATGCACATCATTTGATTCCTACTGATGGAAGGGTGAATGGATTTAGAAGTAATTATCCATTCGGAAATGTTGACGATAACCAATTAATCTCTCAATCTGGTATTTCTAATCCAACCCAAAACGGTTCTAAAGTGGGAGGTTATGAAGATTTAGGCTATCCAATTGATTATTCTGGAACTGTTTTTGAACCTATAGATGAATTTAAAGGTGATATTGCTCGTATCTATTTTTATTTTGTGACACGTTATGAAAATCAGGTAAGCAACTGGTCATCTTATCCAATGTTTAATGGTACTTCAGACCAGGCCATAGCTGAACCATTTTTGAGTGTATTAATCGATTGGCATTTAAATGATCCTGTATCGCAAAAGGAAATCGATAGAAATAATAATATTTTTTACAACCATCAAAACAATAGAAATCCTTTTGTTGACCATCCTGAATATGTATTGCAAATTTGGAGTACAACACCAGATACTGAAGCTCCTTCTGATGTAATCGATCTTGTAGCGTCTAATCCTACAGATAATAGTATTGACTTGTCATGGACAGCTGCAACCGACAATATTGCTGTGGCTTCATATGATATTTATGTAGATGGTGTGAACACATTCAATACATCTAGCACGACTTTTACAGCTACAGGTCTTACAGCAGATACCAACTATTGCTTTACGCTTAAAGCAAAAGATGCCTCTGGCAATGAATCTAATTTCAGTAATGAAGATTGTGAAATGACCACAAATAATGGAAGTTCTGGTGGTGATATTGATATTTTCTTTTCGGAATATATCGAAGGTTCAGGAACTAATAAAGTACTGGAGATCGCTAATTTTACAGGAGCAACCGTTGACATGTCAATCTATACTTTAAAACTTAGTACCAATGGAAATGCCAATTGGAGCACCACTTATACATTTCCAAATAATACTTCTATTAACAATGAAGATGTATATGTGATTGCCAATGGAGGTTCTACAGTATGTACATCAGAATATGATAATCTTAATAATGATATCACATCTTTCAACGGAAATGATGCTATCGGGTTATTCAAGAACGATGTATTGATTGATATCTTAGGCGATTTTAATAGTAGTGCTAATTATGCACAGAATACGACGTTAGTTAGAAAACCTACTGTAGATAGACCAACAACGACATTTGATATTAACGAATGGAATAGTTTTGCATCTAATAATTGTGATGATCTTGGCTCACACATTCAAACCTTGGGTGTTGATGAATTTACCACTTTTGAGTTTATCATGTATCCAAATCCTGCCAATGGTGATGAAGTGACTATTATATCAAATCAAGATATTGAAGTTGAAGTTTACGATATTCTTGGTAAGAAAGTAACAGTTCAAAGCATTTCTACCGATCAGCAAAAACTTGATATCTCAAGATTATCAAAAGGCATGTACATTATTAGATGTAATGCATCTAATGGAAGTATTACTAAAAAACTGATCAAACAATAAGGCTTATATTCTTCTAAAAAAAGCGTCCTGATTAATCGGGACGCTTTTTTTTAGCTATAAATCCTGTATTCGATGTAAAGTAGAAGTTTGAGATTCATGACTGGATAAATCTTCTATGATATAATTACCAATAGTTTCACAACTTTCCATAATTCCGAAGGGCAATAAAATAATACAGATCCAAACAAATAGATAATTAGGCGTAGCAAATTGCCTTGGATACGGAAAGTTTTTAATCCGTTCACTTTTACCTTGCAGTGTATAAAACTCAACCAACATATTAGCCAATTCCATATGTCTAAAATCTTCAATCAAACCATCGTTCTTTAATTCCTTTAAACGTCTAGACTGAACTCCTAGTAACTGAGATGCTTTATTTCCTTTGGCAAATACGTCTTTGTATTCGCTTTCAGAAATATAACCTTCAATCGCCTCTTCGATAGGAATTGTATCCTCACAAATCAGATAATGGTTTTCTCTAAATTCTCGATTCGATTTACCTGATTTTACATGCTGCTCCCATGGTTTATCTGCTCGTAACTGATAACGCAACGCTGTTAACCAGGCAACATGCCTGTGTACTAACTCTTTATGAATAGCGTGCAATTCTTCATCTGATAATTTATTTTTAGCATGATCATTAGTTATAAAATCCTTGACCATTATCGTCCATGATCTTGACGCGTTTACAATGCCACCCCAAATCTTACGAGCTTCCCACAATCGGTCATAAGATGCATTATTCTTAAAACTTACAATAAAAGCTACAGCTGTTCCCAAAACACCTAGCGGCAACCATGGAACATGCAACCATTTAAGTCCTACAATATCAAATAATACTACAGGAATGGTTGATAAAACAAAGAACAAAAAAATATGACGCCTTGTCCATTTAATGACTCCCATTACGGGAAATATTCGTCTTGTGTACATAGTATTGGTTTAAGTCAACTAAAAGTAACCAAATATGACCAATTATTGTGATTTGATTTGTGAATTATTTAGTGAATAACTCTCAATATTCATTTTAATTATCACCTTAAGTTACATTGAAAAAGTGTAAATTTGAGCTTTCAAAATTTCAAAAAAATACGATAAAATGATTCATTTCTTCGGAAACCAAAACAGCAAGGTATTTGCTGTTCAAGCAACAAAAGAATTATCTACCGATACGACTGCAAAATTGATATGGTTATTTGGCAATCAACCAAAAATAGAACAAGCATCACTCGATGCTTTTTTTGTTGGACCACGTGCTGCTATGATAACACCTTGGAGTACAAATGCTGTAGAGATTACCCAAAATATGGGAATTACAGGCATCATTCGTATTGAAGAGTTTGAATCATGCGCAGAAGATTTCAAAGGTTATGACCCGATGATTTCTGAAAAATATAACAAGCTTGACCAAAATTCATTTACTATAGACATCCAGCCTGAAGACATTTTGGATATTGAAGATATTGCAGCCTACAATCAACAAGAAGGTTTGGCGCTAAGTGATGAAGAAATTGAATATTTAGAAGGTGTTTCAAAACGCATAGGAAGACCTCTAACCGACTCAGAAGTTTTTGGGTTTTCACAAGTAAATTCTGAACACTGTCGCCATAAGATTTTTAACGGCACTTTTGTTATTGATGGTGAAGAGCAACCAACGTCTCTTTTTAAAATGATCAAAGAGACATCAAAACAACACCCAAATGATATTGTCTCAGCTTACAAAGATAATGTAGCATTTGTAAAGGGACCAAAGATCGAACAGTTTGCACCAAAACGTGCTGATGTTCCTGATTTTTATACCAAATCAGAATTTGAATCGGTCATCTCGCTTAAAGCCGAGACCCATAATTTCCCTACCACAGTTGAACCTTTCAATGGAGCTGCAACTGGTTCTGGAGGAGAAATCAGAGACCGACTAGCTGGTGGAAAAGGATCAATACCATTAGCAGGAACTGCAGTTTATATGACAGCTTATTCTCGTCTGGAAGATGATCGTCCATGGGAACAAAAACTGAAAGCTCGTCCGTGGCTCTACCAAACACCAATGGACATTTTAATAAAGGCTAGTAATGGTGCTTCAGACTTTGGTAATAAGTTTGGACAACCTCTTATTTGTGGTTCAGTACTCACTTTTGAAAATAAAGAAGACAATAGAACCTTAGCCTATGATAAAGTAATCATGCAAGCTGGCGGAATTGGCTACGGAAAATTAGATCAAGCCATAAAAGCAGTTCCTGAATCTGGAGACCAGATCGTGGTGCTTGGTGGTGAAAACTATAGAATTGGAATGGGTGGTGCTGCTGTATCTAGTGCAGATACTGGAGAATTTTCTTCAGGAATCGAACTCAATGCTGTACAGCGTTCTAATCCTGAAATGCAAAAGCGTGCAGCCAATGTGGTTCGTGGTATGGTTGAAAGTGAAGAAAATCATATCATATCTATCCATGATCATGGTGCTGGCGGACACCTAAACTGTTTGAGTGAACTTATAGAAGATACTGGTGGCTGTATCGATTTAGATAAATTACCTGTTGGAGACCCTACACTTTCCGATAAAGAAATAATTGGTAATGAATCTCAAGAACGTATGGGATTATTAATTGCCGAAAAACATTTAGACCATATCAGTAAAATTGCTGAACGCGAACGCTCACCATTATATACTGTTGGTCATGTAACAGATGACAAACACTTCTGTTTTAGATCTGAAACTAAAGGAAATACTCCTATGGATTTGGATTTAGAAGACATGTTTGGAAGTTCTCCAAAAACAATCATGACCGATAAAACGGTTAATCGAACGTATAGTGAGCTAAATTATAATGCTGATCTTATCTATGATTATTTAGACCAGGTATTGCAATTAGAAGCTGTAGCATGTAAAGATTGGCTAACTAATAAGGTGGACCGTTGTGTTGGCGGAAAAGTAGCTAAACAACAATGTGCTGGTCCGCTACAATTGCCATTAAACAATGTTGGTGTTATGGCTTTAGATTATAACGGAAAAGAAGGGATCGCAACCTCCATAGGACACTCTCCAATTTCAGGATTAGTCAATCCGGAAGCTGGAAGTAGAAATAGTATTACTGAAGCTTTGACCAACATTATTTGGGCTCCTCTTAAAGACGGTTTAAAAAGCGTATCGCTCTCAGCAAACTGGATGTGGCCATGTAAAAATGAAGGTGAGGATGCCAGACTATATTCAGCTGTAAAAGCCATTTCAGAGTTTGCAATAGAGTTAGGAATTAATGTTCCAACAGGAAAAGATTCATTGTCTATGAAACAGAAATATGCCAATGAAGAGGTCCTTTCTCCTGGTACAGTCATTATTTCTGCTGCTGCTAATTGTAACAATATCCAAAACGTAGTTGAGCCTGTTCTTCAAAGAGATGCAGGTGATATTTACTATATTAATTTATCACAAGATAATTTTAAACTAGGCGGAAGTTCGTTTGCTCAAATTTTGAATACTATCGGAAATGAGGTTCCTAACGTTCAAAATGCCTCTTATGTGAAACGCGTGTTTGACACCTTGCAGAAACTCATAAAAGATCATCAAATCTTAGCTGGTCATGATGTGGCTTCTGGCGGACTTATAACAACTTTATTAGAATTGTGCTTTGCAGATGTAAATCTTGGAGCAGAATTAGATTTGAGTGCTCTTAATGAAAAAGATTCTATCAAATTGCTATTTGCTGAAAATTCAGGTATAGTTTTCCAATCTAAAGATGCCTCAATAGAACAAGTGCTCTCTGAAGCTGATATTGAATTTTTCAATATAGGAAAAGTAACTAGTACTGATGTTCTTGGAATTATTAATGGCAATGAAGTTTTTACAATGACCATTTCAAGATTGAGAGATATGTGGTATAAAACCTCTTACCTACTCGATCAAAAGCAAACGGCAAATGATTTGGCTAAAACGCGATATGAAAATTATCCAAAGCAATCATTAGAGTATAGTTTTCCGAAGCATTTCGACGGAAAACTACCAGAAATAGATCCAACGAAACCAAAACCTAAAGCGGCTATTCTAAGAGAAAAAGGTAGCAACTCTGAACGTGAAATGGCTAATGCCATGTATTTGGCTGGATTTGATGTCAAAGATGTACATATGACCGATTTAATTTCTGGTCGTGAGACTTTAGAAGACATACAGTTTTTAGGTGCTGTTGGAGGTTTTTCAAATAGTGATGTTCTAGGGTCTGCAAAAGGTTGGGCTGGTGCTATAAAATACAATGACAATGCCAATAAAGCCATAAATAATTTCTTCAAAAGAGAAGACACTTTATCTGTTGGAATATGTAATGGTTGTCAGTTATTTATGGAACTAGAGTTAATAAATCCTGAACATGATGAGCACGGAAAAATGCTACATAATGACTCACACAAACACGAAAGTGCCTTTACTTCGGTTACTGTTCAGGAAAATAATTCGGTGATGTTGTCTACACTCAAAGATGCCACTCTTGGTGTTTGGATCAGTCATGGTGAAGGTAAGTTTCATCTTCCTAAGAGTGAAAAGGATTATAACATCGTAGCTAAGTACGGTTATGATAGTTATCCGGCAAATCCTAACGGATCAGATTTTAATACAGCCATGCTTTGCGATGCGTCTGGTCGTCATCTTGTTATGATGCCACATATTGAACGTTCGACATTTCAGTGGAACTGGGCTTATTATCCAGCTCACAGAAAAGATGAGGTTTCACCTTGGTTAGAGGCATTTATTAACGCTAGAAAGTGGATTGAAAATAAATAGCTTGTATTCATGATATTTAGACTATTGATCTTCTGTGTTTTTGTGTCTTTTTATAGTCATTCTCAAACCATAGAATCTAGTTTTAAATATACTGTTGAAAAAGACTCAATCTTTTTAGATGAATACGATAATGCTATTGACAAACGTCTTTTTGATTTTAAATTAAAAAGCACCTTGTTTTATAGCTTAACTATGAGTAATGATACTCTGGTATTGAACAAATTGAGATTTTCTCACCTCTTTGGAGAGTTGGAAACACCTAAAAAACAACAATTGTTCAAATTCTTATCACAGCGAAATAATGTCGACACTACTAAAGTCATGATTATTCATTATCAGGATACTTTAAAGAAGATTAATGAATTTCCTGAAAAATCAGCATTAATTTATAGCAAAGACAGTTCAAGTCACAGACATGTCATTAGTCATAAGGCATTTCTAAAACAACATAAGAAGTGTCAAAACAAACTCAACACTAAAAAAACTAGAGTTTATCATTTCTATGGTCATAATAATGGGCATCCAGAGTCTATTAAAAAATTAACATGGACAAAAGACCATTTGCACTTAATCAATACACTTTTTAGAGACGCTTATAAACGCTATAGTGCAATAATTATTCATCCTGATGGTAGCTTTTATTGTTGGAACTATCGCGATGGTAATCTGGATGTATATGAGGACATTAGAAAAGGAAAACGCTGGGACAAGCATAAGAAAGAATTTATAAAAAAATTGGAAGCACTCAATTCTATGTGATTTATCAGACATAGCTTGCTTTTACCAAAGTAATGTATTAATTTACCTACAATTAATCCTTATTCATGACGCTAACCTATTTTGATCATAGTGTACCACACTTAATCGAAGAGTATTATCAACTGTCGTTTTCTGAAAATGCTGTGCCTTTTCAATCTACAGTACTGCCTGTTGGTTTTACACACATCACTCATTTGTTCTACGGAAAACAAAAAGCTATTTTAAACTCAAAAGAAATGCCTCTGCAAGATACGATCATTAGCGGACAATTTTTTAGATCCTATCAATTGCACTGCGCCTCAGAATCGATGTCATTTGGAATTAGTTTTCACCCAACTGCATTGTTCAAAATATTAAATACTGATGTTTCTAAATTAGATAATAAGCACATGGCTTTGTCAGAATTCCATCCTGAGTTTCATGCTAAGATTCAAAGTGTTTTTAGTAATTTTTCCAGCCCTGAGAGCATGGTAAAACATCTTAATAAGTTCTTTTCAGACATAAAACTTACCACCAATAAAAACACTGAAAACATTGATATTGCTATCAATTTAATTAAAAATAAAGAAGGATTACTGAGTGTTCAAGAGATTCTAGAGCATTTAAATATATCTCAAAAAACATTAGAGACTCAGTTTAAAAAGATTGTCGGACTCACACCAGGAAAATATGTGAGACTATATCGCTTTTTAAAACTCATGAGAAAATATGAAAGTCAGGAAATTGCCATTAAAGATTTGATGTTTATGTTTGATTATTATGATAGATCTCATTTCTCAAAAGACTTTAAATTATTTATGAGTGAAACTCCAAAATCATATTTTAAAAAAGATTACCCGTTGCTCAAAGCAGTATTTAAAAATAGTTAGTTACGATTTTTTACACCATTATACTATTTGTAAATCTTAAATTTACGTATTGAAATGAAATTCATTCCTAAAATTAATATATAGGGTTTATTAGTTTTTAGTTATTTGTAGTAAAGTATTGACATTTCATTTTAGTTAAAATTCAACAAATTAAGGAGTTGTGTCATTGCACCTCCTTTTTTTATGCACACATTTGAAATTCACTTTTAATTTCATAATTTGCAATACTACAATCCTTTCAAACGAGATGACAGAAATAACGAGACTTTTCGACTTCCCATACTATCAATTAGAGGTACACAACCTGGATGCTGCATTAGTAACAAAATATGATGGCAAATGGGTAAAAACTTCAACTAAAGATTATCTAGACAAAGCAAATGCAATGAGTAGAGCACTGCTGAGATTAGGTATTCAAAAAGATGATAAGATTGCTGTCATATCATCAACAAACAGAACGGAATGGAATATCATGGATATTGGAATTCTTCAGCTAGGCGCTCAAAACATTCCAATCTACCCAACGATATGTGCAGAGGATTATGAATATGTACTTAACCATAGCGAATCGATATACTGTTTTGTTTCAGACGCAGAGGTTTTAGAAAAAGTAAGAAAAGTACAAGCTAACACATCCTTAAAAGAAGTCTATTCTTTTGATCATATTGAAGGATGTAAGCATTATTCGGAATTATTCGAATTAGGAAAAGATGACAGTAATCAGGATGAAGTACAAGCAAGAAAAGATGCTGTGCTACCTGATGATCTTGCAACCATAATTTACACTTCAGGTACTACCGGAAAACCAAAAGGTGTGATGCTATCCCATTGGAATATTACAAGTAATGTACTGAACAGCTCACCAAGAGTACCTCTTTCAGAAGGGCAAACACGAGTTTTGAGTTTCTTACCAATATGTCACATTTTTGAACGCGTACTAATTTATGTCTACCAACATGCAGGTACCTCCATATATTTTGCCGAAGCCATCGATAAAATTGGAGATAACGCCAAAGAAATAAAACCAAACCTCATGAGTGTGGTTCCAAGACTATTAGAAAAAGTCTTTGATAAAATCATGTTAAAAGGCGAAGAATTATCTGGTATTAAAAAAGCACTCTTCTTTTGGGCTGTTAAACTTGGAGAACAATGGGAACCCTATAAAGCTAATGGTGCATGGTATGAGTTTAAGTTAAAGATAGCCAATAAACTCATCTTTAGTAAATGGAGAGAGGCACTTGGTGGAGAGTTAACCACAATGGTCTCAGGTAGTGCAGCACTACAACCAAGACTATCTCGTATTTTTGCGGCAGCAGGTATGCAAGTCATGGAAGGTTATGGTTTAACTGAAACCTCACCTGTGGTGACCGTAGGTATGTACAAGGACAATATGTATAAAGTTGGAACAGTTGGCAAGCCAATTAATGATGTAGAAATAAAAATTGCAGATGATGGCGAGTTGTTAATTAAAGGTCCTAACGTCATGAAAGGCTACTATAAAGATCCTGAAAAAACAGCTAGTGTAATGACTGGCGACTATTTTCATACAGGTGATAAAGGTGAAATTGATGAAGATGGGTTCTTGAAGATTACTGGTCGTAAAAAGGAAATGTTCAAAACCTCTGGTGGTAAGTATGTCATTCCACCACTTTTAGAGAACGAAATGAAACAGTCTCTTTTCATTGAACAAATTATGGTTGTAGGTGAAGGCGAAAAAATGCCTGCGGCAATAATTCAGCCTAATTTCGAATTTATTAGAGATTGGATTGAACATAAAGGTCATGATATTGGAACATCTGAAAAAGACATTGCAACTTCAGATATTGTTGTCAAACGTATTCAAAAAGAAGTGGACAAATACAATAAACGCTTCGGAAAATGGGAACAAATCAAACGCTTTGAGTTAACACAAGATGTATGGTCTATAGATGGTGGACATTTAACACCTACTATGAAAATGAAACGCGATATCATAAAAGGAATTTATCAGGATCTATACGACAAAATATACCGAGCATAGCTTATACTGAGGGTTTTAACCCATATTACTACTTTTTTAGACCTTTTTTCAAACCCGAAAAAAGCATGATTAACGTATTGTAGATTTAAATTTGCGGTAGTAATCTAAAAAACGAATATTATGAAATTTCCAAAATTAGTTTCCGTAGTAATACTGTCACTACTGTTTAGTCTAAGTGCATTTGCACAACAATCAACCGAGTTTTCAATGACCAGAAATTTAGGGTTTAAAGAATCTTCAAAAGTTCAAACTGTTGATATTAAAATTTCCGAAGGAACTTCAGCACTAAGACTTGATATTAAATGCGGCGTTAGAAAAGGAGATGTCACCATCGAGATCTATGATCCTGAAGGGACCAAACAAGGTGAGTTTTCCGTAGAAAGTATAGAGACAGAAGATGACGGTTCTCTTTTCAATATGCTAAAAAAAGGCGTAGAAGGACAAATTAATAAATTCATTAAAAACCCACAATCTGGTACATGGACTATTAAATTTATTCCCAAAAATTCTACAGGTAGTGTTAAAATCCTGTCTTGGCAAGGCCTGTAAATATTGATTTTGATGTTTAAAACCAGCTTTAAAACATATCTGTTTTCAATAGTATTATGTTGCTCCTGTGTATATTGTTTTACTCAAAACACACAAGAGCAGCATAATATCAAAGGAACTATAAAACTGGATTCTACCTGGACTAATAAAGTGTATTTATCGCTTATTCCTTCGTTTAATAAAATGTACACCATGTCAAATGCCATGATTGTCTCTGTAGCAGACATAGATGAAAATGGCCATTTTAAATTTGACACCTCCTTTTTACCTGAAGATGAACGTTTATATCGTATACACATCGCAAAAAAAGATGCACCTCCAGCCTCATTAATCATTGGTGGTGATGATGAAAATCACATCTTTATTATAACACAGAAATATTCTAATATTTCAATACACAAGAATGCTAAAACAATGCCGTTTCATCAAACTAAAATCTCGGGTGGATTATCTAATGACGCGTTGGATGAAATCAACGAAATATCAAAATTTATTGACAGTACAGGTGTTGAAAACACCTATCTCAAAAGAGAATTCATTACTAAAGGTATAAATGAAAAGTTGCGATTTATTGCAGACACATCCTCTAACGGTTTGGTATCACTTTACGCACTCTACAAAAGCAAATATGAAAGCAATTACGAAATCAATAAACAATTTTATACTGATTATTTAGAAAAATGGTCGCATAACAAATCGTCATATTTTAGTGAGTTTAGAAATAGTCTCCCACGGGAAGATCAAAAAGAATCATACTCCTACACCAATATAATTTTAGCGATATGTTCTTTCCTTCTTGGAATATTATTTAGTTACTATTTCTGGGTATTGAGGAAAGCTAATAAACTTAAGTCATTAAGTGTTCAGGAACGAAAAATCTTTATGTTACTTCAAGACGGTAAAACAAACAAAGAAATTTCAGAAGAACTAAATATTGGCTTAAGTACAGTTAAATCACATGTTAGTAATATTTACTCAAAGCTTGGCATAAAATCTCGCAAAGAAATTCTTGATATGAATTTGTAGATTTTAAATATTCTAATTCCACATCTCTAAATACTATGCATGCATAATTTTTATTAAAATACTATGCATGCATAGTATTTTTTAGTATATTTGGATTTCAAAATTCAATATATGAAGGATAAAACAATTGATTACGTCCTTAGGACCACATGGTTAGCTGTAAATAAGATGTATAATGAAGAAGCATCTCAGTTTGGAACTACTATGGCAACTGGATTTGCATTGCTTAGTATTGATCCAGAACATGGCACACCTTCCACGTCATTAGGTCCAAAAATGGGTATGGAGGCTACAAGTTTATCTCGTACACTCAAAACCATGGAAGAAAAAGGTCTGATCATTCGAAAACCAAATCCAGAAGATGGACGAGGTGTTCTTATTCATCTCACCGAATTTGGCAGAGAGAAAAGAGCCTATTCCAGAGAAAAGGTATTGACATTCAATGAAACCATACGAGATAATGTTTCTGAAGAAGAACTTACCAATTTTTATAAAGTTGCTGAAGTCATTAATAATATGATTTCAAATAAACAGATATACAATCAAAAAGAACACATTTTAAAATAAGATGAGTAAACGAAGAATTAAAAAAATAGCCATTATTGGTTCGGGAATTATGGGAAGCGGTATTGCTTGTCATTTTGCTAATATTGGCGTTGATGTTTTATTATTAGACATCGTACCAAGAGAACTTAACGACAAAGAAAAAGCAAAAGGTTTAACATTAGAAGATAAAGTGGTTAGAAATCGATTAGTTAACGATGCACTAACAGCTTCTATCAAATCTAAACCTGCACCTTTATATCATCCGTCATTTAAAAATCGAATCACCACAGGAAATCTGGAAGATGATATCGCTAAAGTGAAAGATGTAGATTGGATTATGGAGGTTGTTGTAGAACGATTAGATATCAAGCAACAGGTATTTGAAAAACTTGAAAAATATAGAACTCCTGGAACCTTAATAACATCTAACACGTCTGGTATTCCTATTAAATTCATGAGTGAGGGACGAAGTGAAGATTTCCAGAAGCATTTCTGCGGAACCCACTTTTTTAATCCTGCACGTTACTTAAAACTATTTGAAATTATTCCTGGACCTAAAACTGATGCTTCGGTATTAGAATTTTTGAATGGATATGGTGAGCAATTTTTAGGAAAAACTTCAGTAGTTGCTAAAGACACACCTGCTTTTATAGGAAATAGAATTGGAATCTTCAGCATCATGAATGTGTTTCATGTTGTGAAAGAGCTAGGTATGACTATAGAAGAAGTTGATAAATTATCTGGCCCTGTAATTGGTCGTCCAAAATCAGCTACATTTAGAACGGTTGATGTTGTTGGTTTAGACACTTTAGTTCATGTAGCCAACGGTATTAAAGACAATTGTCCTAATGACGAACGATTAGAGTTATTTACACTCCCAGATTTTATCAATACCATGATGGAAAATAAATGGTTGGGAAGTAAAACTGGTCAGGGATTCTATAAAAAACATGTCTCTGCTGAAGGTAAAAAGGACATTCTTTCTTTAGACCTTGACACTCTGGAATACAGAGAAAAGAAGCGTGCTAAATTTGCAACATTAGAATTGACTAAAACTATAGACAATGTAGCAGATCGTTTTAAAGTTCTGGTTAAAGGAAAGGACAAAGCTGGTGAGTTTTATAGAAAACACCTCTCTGCTCTATTTGCTTACGTAACCAATCGTATTCCTGAAATCACAGAGGAACTTTACAAAATTGATGACGCCATGAAGGCTGGATTTGGTTGGGGACACGGACCGTTCCAAATTTGGGATGCCATTGGTGTAGAGAAAGGTATAGAAATGATGAAGGCTGAAGGTTTAGAACCTAATGCATGGGTTAATGAAATGCTAGAATCTGGAAGCAAGTCGTTCTATTCTGTAAAAGATGGTGCTACATATGCTTACGATATTCCGAAGAAATCTCAGGAAAAAATTCCTGGCCAAGATAGTTTTATCATATTAGATAATATTAGACAATCAAACGAAGTATTTAAAAATTCTGGTGTTGTTGTTGAAGATCTAGGTGATGGTATTCTTAATGTTGAATTCCAGTCTAAAATGAATACTATTGGTGGTGATGTTCTTGCTGGCTTAAACAAAGCCATTGATCTCGCAGAAAAAGATTTTGAAGGATTAGTTGTAGGAAATCAAGCCGCAAACTTCTCTGTTGGAGCTAATATTGGTATGATCTTTATGATGGCTGCAGAGCAGGAATATGATGAGCTAAATATGGCGATTAAATATTTCCAAGATACTATGATGCGTATGCGCTACTCTTCTATTCCAACTATTGCGGCACCTCATGGTATGGCACTTGGTGGTGGATGTGAGTTGTCAATGCATGCTGACAAAGTAGTGGCTGCTGCTGAAACTTACATCGGACTTGTAGAGTTTGGTGTTGGTGTTATTCCTGGTGGTGGAGGTTCTAAAGAAATGGCTTTAAGAGCACAGGATACCTTCAGAAAAGGAGATGTTGAATTGAACGTATTGCAAGAATATTTCTTAACGATTGGTATGGCTAAAGTTGCTACTTCTGCTTACGAGGCTTTTGATCTAGGTATTCTTCAAAAAGGAAAAGATATTGTTGTTGTTAATAAAGACCGACAAATAGCAACGGCTAAAGCACATGCTAAATTATTAGCCAATGCTGGATATACACAACCTGTAAAACGCAAAGACATTAAAGTACTTGGTAAGCAAGCACTTGGTATGTTCTTAGTGGGAACAGATGCTATGGAAGCAAGCCACTACATTAGTGAGCATGACCAAAAAATAGCAAATAAATTGGCTTATGTTATGGCTGGTGGTGATTTATCAGAACCAACTCTAGTAAGCGAACAATACTTATTAGATCTTGAACGTGAAGCGTTCTTATCGCTGTGTACCGAACGTAAGACGCTGGAGAGAATTCAGCACATGTTAAAAACTGGAAAACCTTTACGTAATTAAAATTACTAAGCTATTCGCCTTTAGCTATTTGCTATTGGCAAATTGAATATTAAATCATAATCGCTAGAGGCCAAAAGCTAATAGCCAAAAGCTTTAAAAAAATGAAACAAGCATATATAGTAAAAGCATATAGAACTGCAGTTGGTAAGGCACCCAAAGGAGTATTCCGTTTTAAAAGAGCCGATGAATTAGGCGCTGAGACCATTCAGCATATGATGAAAGAACTACCAAATCTTGATGTATCAAGAATTGATGATGTTATCGTAGGAAATGCGATGCCAGAAGGTTCTCAAGGATTGAATATGGCACGATTTATTTCATTAATCGGACTCAATAGTGTTGATGTTCCAGGTGTAACTGTGAATCGTTTTTGCTCCTCAGGAATTGAAACTATCGGTATTGCTACAGCTAAAATCCAGGCAGGAATGGCAGATTGCATTATCGCTGGAGGTTCTGAAAGTATGAGTTCTGTGCCAATGACCGGATTTAAACCAGAATTGAACTACGATACTGTAAAAGCTGGTCATGAAGAGTATTATTGGGGAATGGGAAATACAGCTGAAGCTGTTGCAAATCAATTTAATGTCTCACGTGAAGATCAAGATGAATTTGCATATAATTCTCATATGAAAGCTTTAAGAGCACAAGCTGAAGATCGTTTTCAGGAACAAATTGTACCGATTACAGTGGATCAAACTTATATCGACGAGAACGGGAAAAAAGCTACTAAATCCTATACTGTGACCAAAGATGAAGGTCCGCGTAAAGGTACCAACAAAGAAGCTCTGGCAAAATTACGTGCTGTATTTGCTCAAGGTGGAAGTGTTACTGCTGGTAACTCTTCTCAAATGAGTGATGGTGCTGCATTTGTTATGGTCATGAGTGAAGATATGGTGAAAGAACTAAATATTGAACCTATTGCACGTTTAGTGAATTATGCTGCTGCTGGTGTAGAACCACGTATCATGGGAATCGGACCAGTAAAAGCAATTCCGAAAGCGCTGAAGCAAGCAGGACTGAAACAATCAGATCTGGATTTAATTGAGCTTAACGAAGCCTTCGCTTCTCAATCCTTAGCTGTGATTAGAGAGCTAGATCTCAATCCTGAAATCATTAATGTTAATGGAGGTGCCATTGCACTAGGTCATCCACTAGGTTGTACAGGAGCTAAATTATCTGTGCAATTATTTGATGAAATGCGAAAGCGAGACATGTCTGGAAAATATGGAGCAGTAACCATGTGTGTAGGAACTGGACAAGGCGCTTGTGGTATATTCGAATTTTTAAACTAAACAAAGAACAAAACAAAATATAGCGATGGAAACAACAGAAAAAGATATCCTAAGAGGAGGACAATTCTTAGTAAAAGAAACAAAATGCGAGGACGTATTTACTCCTGAAGATTTTTCAGAAGAACAAAACATGATGAAAGATGCGGTTATGGAATTTAATGACCGTGAAATTATAGCACATAGAGAACGATTTGAAGCTAAAGATTATGCCTTCACTGAAGAATGTATGGTCAAAGCTGGTCAACTCGGATTCCTTGGTGTTGCAGTTCCTGAAGCCTATGGCGGACTAGGAATGGGATTTGTATCTACAGTACTAACTTGTGATTATATTTCAAGTGGTACTGGTTCTTTCAGTACTGCCTTTGGTGCGCATACAGGTATTGGAACAATGCCAATCACCTTGTATGGAACTGAAGAGCAAAAGCAAAAATATGTGCCAAAATTAGCTACTGGCGAATGGTTTGGAGCTTACTGTTTAACTGAACCTGGAGCAGGATCAGATGCCAACTCTGGTAAAACTACTGCTGAATTATCAGCTGATGGAAAATCGTATAAGATCAACGGACAAAAAATGTGGATCTCTAATGCTGGTTTCTGTAAGTTATTTATCGTTTTTGCACGTATCGAAGATGATAAAAATATCACCGGATTTATTGTTGAGAACGATCCGTCTAACGGTATCACAATGGGTGAAGAAGAGCATAAATTAGGAATTCGTGCAAGTTCTACACGTCAGGTATTTTTTAATGATACAGTAGTCCCTGTTGAGAACATGCTATCTGAAAGAGGTAACGGTTTTAAAATCGCTATGAACGCCTTAAATGTTGGTCGTATTAAATTAGCTGCTGCGTGTTTAGATTCGCAAAGACGCTTATTAACTACAGCTGTCAAATATGCAAATGAGCGTAAGCAATTTAAAACGCCAATTGCCGATTTTGGAGCGATTAAGACTAAGTTAGCTCAAATGGCAACTAGTGCTTATGCTGGTGAATCTGCTACTTATAGAGCATCTAAAAATATCGAAGATCGTATTGCCATTCGTGAAGCTGCAGGAAATACACATCAGGAAGCAGAACTTAAAGGTGTAGAAGAATATGCTATTGAATGTTCTATCCTAAAAGTGGCTGTTTCAGAAGATGTACAAAATTGTGCCGACGAAGGTATTCAAATCTTTGGAGGTATGGGATTCTCTGAAGAAACACCTATGGAAGCGGCATGGAGAGATGCTCGTATTGCACGTATCTACGAAGGAACCAATGAAATTAACCGAATGTTAGCCGTTGGTATGCTTGTTAAAAAAGCAATGAAAGGACACGTTGATCTATTAAATCCTGCACAGGCTGTTCAACAAGAATTGATGGGTATTCCGTCATTTGAAACACCTGATTACTCTGAATTATTTTCAGAAGAAAAAGACATGATTGCTAAGCTTAAAAAAGTCTTTTTAATGGTAGCTGGTGCTGCCGTTCAAAAATTTGGACCAGATTTAGAAGCACACCAACAATTATTGATTGCTGCAGCAGATATCTTAATTGAGATCTACATGGCAGAATCAACTATTTTGAGAACAGAGAAAAATGCAAAACGCTTTGGAGAAGATAGTCAGAAAGTACAAATAGCCATGTCAAAACTATACTTGTATAATGCTGTAAGTATTGTTGAAGGTAAAGGAAAAGAGAGTATCATTTCTTTTGCTGAAGGTGATGAGCAACGTATGATGTTAATGGGACTCAAACGTTTCACAAAATATCAAAACTATCCTGATATTGTTGATCTTAGAAATGAGATTGCTGAAAAAGTAAAAGCAGAGAACAAATATTGTTTCTAAAATTTAGGCTAATTCAAATTTTCTAAACAACTATGAAAGCCAATCCACTAACGGGATTGGCTTTTTTTATTTTACTATCTTTAGAACATTAATCTCCTTTATCAAATGAAACAATACTTTTTAATTCTATTTACGCTCGTTTTTTCTGTTAGCTTTTCTCAATCCAATACTGAAGTGTTTTTATTCGACATAGAAACTCAGGGTTCAAAAATTGATGTGAAAAACGGAAAAAACCTCTCAAATAATGAAGGGTATGATAACCAGCCTACATTTCTTAATGATCGCTATATTTTATTCGCATCCACCAGAAACAACCAAACAGACATTGCTAAATACGACATGCGCTATGATTCTAAGTCATGGTTGAATTTTTCTGAAGGTGGCGAATACACTCCTCTCAAAATCCCAAATAAAAATGCTGTATCTGCAGTACGTTTAGATCCAGACGGCAAGCAACGTTTATATACTTACAATATGAGTAATGGCGAATCTAGCGAACTCATAGAAGATATTGTTGTGGCTTATTACACTTGGTATGATGAACAAACTGTGGTTTCAGCAGTTATTGAAGACGATAATCTAAACTTATATGTGAGTAATCTTGAAGAAGGTAGAAGTCGAAAATATCAACTTAACGTCGGACGTTCATTTCATAAAATTCCTGGTTCAAATCTAGTGAGTTATATTTCCAAAGAAAATGAAAACAAATGGCAAATAAAGTCGCTAAATCCAATTTCCGGAACAACAAAAGTAATTGCCAATACTATGGAAGGTGTTGAGGATATATGCTGGTTGAACAGTAAAACCATTCTCTGCGGAAAAGATAATATACTGTATAAACTCACCTTACAAAAAGACAATAACTGGAAACAAGTTGCCGATTTATCCTCAAGCGGAATCACTAAAATCACACGTTTAGCAACCAATCCTGAGTCTGATAAATTATTGATTGCAGGAGATATTAGTACAACTACTAGCTCTACACCTACTGATGGTAAAACTACACCTGATGAAACAACCACACCAGATGATACAACAACTGAAAGTTCAACTACAGTATCAGATGCAGAAACAATTGTACAAAGAAATTTAGATGCTTATAATGCCAGAGATATTGATGCGTTTATGAAAGATTACGCTGATGATGTGAAACTGTATGCCTATCCAAACACCTTACAAACCGATGGTAAGGATGCTATGCGTAAAGGCTATAAGGATTGGTTTGACCGCGTACCAGATTTAAGAGCTTACATCAAAAAACGTATTGTTATAGGGAATAAAGTTATTGACGAAGAACAAGTAACGGCTAACGGTCAGGTTTTTAATGCTGTTGCTATTTACGAAGTTGAAAATGGCAAGATTCTAAAAGTAACTTTTATTCAATAAATCTATAAAAAAACTAAAAATGTGTCCTTAAAAACATAACTTCATACGTCTAGTTATTATAAGACATACAATTACATTATAACATGAAATATTTATTTATCATTACCGCATTGCTCTGTTTTTCTGGATGGTCTCAAAACGAAACCGAAACTAAAACACAGGATTCACTGGCACCAAAGCTTGAAAACATCAAATGGATTTCAGGAAACTGGAAGGGTGAAGCTTTTGGTGGTCAAACTGAAGAGAATTGGAGTGAACCATCAGGTGGCTCAATGATGGCGACCTTTAAATTGATTAATGATGGTCAAGTGTCTTTTTATGAAATAGAGATTATAAGAGAGATTGAAAATTCGCTTGTACTGCAGTTGAAACATTTTGATAATGATCTCAAAGGATGGGAAACAAAAAATGAAACTGTTGACTTTCCGCTAAAAAAAATTACACCAACACAAGTGATCTTTGAAGGTATGAGTTTTGAGAAAGTGAGCGATACTGAAATGAATGTATATGTAGATATCAAAAATGAAGAAGGCCATACAGAAATGGTGAAATTCAATTATAAGAAAAGTCCATGAAAAACTTTCTGAGTTTTGTCCTCATTGTTATATCTCTTATTGGCTGTAACAGTAAAATATCTAAAGAAGAGTCTTTAAAGTCTGATAAACAGCTTTTACAAATCAAACACGCAAAAACTGCGCCTGTAATAGATGGCATAGCTAATGAGGCAATTTGGGAGACATCTGCTTGGTATCCTTTAGATCAGGTTTGGTTGGGTGGAGCTTTAAATTCTGAAGATTTTCAAGGTAGATATAAACTCACATGGACTGAAGATGCGCTTTTCCTTTTAGCTGAAATTAAAGATGATATCCTCCTCGATAAAGAATCAGACCCTTTAACAGCATGGTGGGACGATGATTGTCTTGAAATTTTTATAGATGAAGATAATAGTGGTGGTGATCATCAATATACACACAATGCTTTTGCCTATCATGTAGCACTTGATGGAAATGTGGTAGACATGTCCCCTTCGGAAAAAGGAAAACTTTACAATTCGCATATAGAATCTAAAAGAATAACAACTAACAACATCTCGATTTGGGAAGTAAAAATCATGGTATTTGATGACACCTACAGTGAGGTTATTGTAAGCACACCTGTAAAATTAAAAGCCGATAAAAAAATTGGATTTGCTTTAGCCTATTGCGATAATGACACCAGTGCACATCGAGAACACTTCATTGGGTCTATTACAGTTGAAGGTGAAGATAAAAACAGAGGTTGGATAGATGCAGATATTTTCGGAACTTTAGAACTCACAAAATAATAGCAATTACTCACATATTATGAAACAATTTATCGTCTTAACGCTTTTAGCCCTTTGTACCACTACATATGCCCAAACCAATCAAAATATTTACGACATAATAGATGCTGTTTCAGAAGAACGTTTGCGTCAAGATGTTAAAACGCTCACCGGATTTGGAACACGAAACACCTTTAGTGACACCTTAAGTGATACACGAGGTATTGGAGCAGCTAGACGTTGGATAAAAAGTGAATTTGAAACCATTTCAAAAAACTGCAACAATTGTTTAAATGTGTTCTACCAAAAAGATTTCGTAACCAAGGAAGGTAATCGTCGTGTACCAAAAGATGCTTGGGTAGTGAATGTTGTTGCCGTTCAAAAAGGCACAAAATACCCTAATCGTTACATCATTATGAGTGGAGATATTGACTCTCGTGCGAGTGACACTATGGATTTTACTACTGATGCTCCAGGTGCTAACGACAATGCATCAGGTATGGCAGGAGCTATAGAAGCAGCAAGAGTATTGTCAAAATACCAATTTGAAAGCAGTATTGTCTATGTTGGTTTATCTGGAGAGGAACAAGGCCTATTTGGTGGAGCAGGCTTAGCAGCTTATGCTAAAGACCAAGGTTGGGATATTATTGGCGTTTTAAACAATGATATGATCGGAAATATTGAAGGTGTGGATGGTGTGATAGATAATCGTACGTTTCGTATTTTTTCTGAACCTATTACCACTGCAGAAAAAGATCCGGAAATTTTAGCGCGCCAAGCCAGAAGTCGCCGTTTCTTTGGAGGTGAAGTCGACGGTATTTCTCGTCAGCTGGCACGTTATGTTCACAATACTGTTAAAACGTATATGCCTGAAATGAACCCGATGATGGTGTATCGCTTGGACCGATTTGGTCGTGGAGGTCACCATAGACCATTTAACGACTTAGGATATGCTGGTATTAGAATTATGGAAGCACACGAAAATTATACCCAACAACATCAAGACATAAGAACCGAAAACGGTATTAATTATGGAGATACTTTTGAGCATGTCAATTTTGGATATGCCAAAAAACTTACAGCTGTAAATGCAATCAACATGGCAAGTCTGGCTTGGGCACCTCCTGCTCCAACTACTGTTGAGATTGGTGGTATTGTAGAAGCTTCAGTAAAATTAAAATGGAATGCTGTAGATGGTGCTAAAGGCTATAAAATTTATTGGAGAGACACCACATCTCCAACTTGGGATCATAGTAGATACGTTGGTGATGTTACCTCATTTACCTTAGAAGGCATTGTTATTGACAACTTTTATTTTGGTGTTGCTGCCGTTGATGATGAAGGCAATGAGAGCGTTGTTGCATTTCCAAATAAGATTCTACGATAAATGCGTATCCTGCTTTGCCTTATCATTATCACTCTGTGCTTTTGGTCTTGTAAGGAAAAAGCAAAAAGACCGAGTTGGATTAATTTTGAATTTAGTGATGATTCTACTCATGTCTTTGGCTCAAATAAGAGAGTATATCCATTCCAAGTCTACTTTAAGCAAAATGGGAATATAGTTTCTGATACCATTGTATTACGTGCTAACAGTTCTGTAAAATTACTGAGTTTTAAGACACAGGATATGGATACTTTAAGTATTTTGAAATCCTATGAGTTTAAAGGTGCTTTTGGTGATCCAACTGATACTATATATGACTCCACATTTAACTATCAACTCCCATTTCCGAAGTATAAATCATATAAAGTCTTACAAGGAAACAATACCAATTTTACTCATAGTGATGCATTTTCTAGATATGCTATAGATTTTAGAATGCCTGTTGGTGATACCATTTGTGCTGCCAGAAGTGGTTATGTAGTAGGAATAGTAGAGAACTTCAATAAAAATGGTAATGATGAATCATATAGGGAATATGCCAATTTTATTACGATGTATCATGAAGACGGTACCTTTAGTCAGTATGTACATTTAAAACAGAATGGTGCTTTAGTGTCCTTAAATGAATATGTTGAGCAAGGTCAACCCATTGCCTTATCAGGAAATACTGGTTGGTCTACTGAGCCACATTTACACTTTGCGGTATTTAGATCTGTTCCTTTAAATTTTGAATCGATTCCAATTATAATTAACGGAAATCGAAGTCAAACCATTAAGAAATGGGATGTAGCGTCTCATGATATACAAAAAGACCATCCGTAAGGATAGTCTTTAAGTTGACATAAAATAAAAAAACTAACTAATTAACTAAAATCTTCTTTGAGTTGATCCCGTTATTGGTTCTAACGATTACAACATAAGTTCCCGTTGTCAATCGGTTTGTATCGATATTCAACTCACTATTAGTATTAGGTGTGTTAGATCTGTGGACTGATTTACCTAAAATAGAATAGACTTCTACCGCTTCTATTTTTAAGTTTGTTTTATTTGATATTTTAATTTGGTCTGCAGCAACATTAAATCTAATATCTAATGCATTTGCTGCTGTTTCAAATTCATTTGTTCCTAAAGTTTCAGGTTGCATGAACACAATTTTAAATCGGTTTAAATACACTCCAGAGTTTAAGTTCACCTCATATGGCCCTTCTTTTAGACTATGGTACTCATCTAAAGTTGTATCATGTAAAAAGATTTTCATTGAACTTGGGATATTTTCCAACTTGTCAATAGCTATAGTATTTAATCCGTTTGTACTTGTATTGATTCCTAATGAAAGAACAGTTTCTTCATTAATTTCTGTAATTCCTTGGTTTAAGTACTTTCCAGAGTCAATGACCCAATACATATCGTCTGCTTGAATATTATTCATTTCAGAATCGAAATCGGCATCATAACCTTCTGTTGCATTCTCATCGGCCATAACTAAAATTTCTCTCATGAATGAATTTGGAGAGTTATACTCTAATCTAATCTTCATTCTTAAATCCTCACCTTGAGGATCATTGTCATTACTCTCAGGAGTAGTGTTTGCGAATAAACCAGTTGTACTGATCAACAAACAAAATAATAATAGTGATGCTTTAGTAATTTTTTTCATAATAATAGTTTTTAATGATGTCATGCATCATAGCTTAGTTAAATTCTCTTACTTAAATTAAATGTTGTGATATAAAAACTTATAACACTTTGAGGGAGAATACTTGACTATTATGAAAAGTATTTGGATTAATTAGATATTGAAAAAAATATTATGAAGTATAAATAGGTATTTAAATTTCATAGGCTTGGGGCCACATATTTAATTGTATGAACAAACACACAATTTCAATAACACTTCAAATATAGAGTGCATACAATGCGACTGTTCAAATACTCGATTACATGAAAAAAATACTCGTTAAAGTGATACAATTTGCAAAAATTACCGATAAAAAGCACGTTTTCAAAACGCAAAGCCCCCTGTAACAACATACTGTATAACAGTATTTTAACACCCTTAACCGTAGAATCATCTATCCTACGTTTATACTTGTTTTATAGAAGTAACCACATAACAAAAAGACCGCCAAACGGCAGTCTTTTTGTTGACATAAAATTAAAAAACTAATTAATTAACTATAACTTTTTGAGAGTAGTTTCCAGACTCTGTTTTAATTTTTACGATATATGCTCCAGTACTTAAAGTTGAAGCATCCAATTTGATTTCACTATTGGTTGTATTTTCATCTGATACCATAACAGACTGTCCGAGAATTGTAAATATTTCCACAGCATCAATAACAAGATTTTTTGAGTTTACTATCGTAATGGTCTCATCGGTTTTATCGTGAAATATAGTCAAACCTGCTTCATTAGCTTCATGGTTTGAAACACTTAAAGAGTCTTGATTAGTAAACACCACTTCAAAACGACTTAAATAGACACCAGCGATCAAGTTAACTTCGTAACTACCTTCTTTAAGATTATGGAATACTCCCATGTCAATATCGTGTAAATAGATATCCATCTCCTCTGGTATATTTTCTAATTTATCAATTGAGATATCATTTATTCCGTTGCTATTGATATTAATACCTAATGGCAATACTGTTTCTGTATCTATTGTATTAATACCTTGAATTACATATTTACCCTGATCAATTAACCAGTACATATCATCAGATTGGTTATCATACAATTCTGCATCATATCCCCAATCATAACCCATAGTTGCATTTTCATCTGCAGTAACAAGTATCTTTCTTACATAAGTGTTTACAGAATTAAATTTCAAACGAATTTTCATTCTTAAATCAGTTTCTTCTTCAGTAGGTGGTGCTTCATCTTGTGAAATCTGCGGACCAGCCTGACGCATAAAGGTTGAAGCACTTGTGGCTTCGGTCATAAATACTCTCTGACTATTATTAAATCTGATGGTGCCTGTATTTTCTCCTACAACAAAGAATCCTTGTCCGACAGGAATATATCTACCTGGTAATTTTGTTCCTATTAAAACACTTTGATCAACATCTTCATCAGCGATACCATAAGCTACAGCAGGAACTGATCCAGCTAAATTATATGTCGCATATCCACCTTGATATTCAGATAAAATGTGTGATCCTCCTCCCCAATGCTCCCAGAAATATAAGGTACCAGTTGTGTTACCTGGCGCATCAATTGTTGGTGCATTATCCAGAATAAACTCGTGCGCATCTATAGCAGAGGCGTAAGGATTTCCAACTAAGTAATCGTTACCAGCATTAAGCGGTAAAGTAATTGTACCATTATTAGGTTTTCCTTCTACAGTATAGTTTTGTTCTAATGCTACATTTCCAGAGGTATTGGTAACACCTTTCATTGTAAAACCTTCTCCAGGACTTAATGAGCCTGTACTTCTAACATGTTGCCAAGCAGAGTAATCTCCGTCAGGTTGGTTTGCAAATTTCCATATCCAATAATCTGCTATAGTAATTGGATTACCAGCACTACCATTATAGCTATTAGTGACAAAATTTATGTTTTGAGGCGAAACCGGATTGGTACCATCTTTAAATACTGAGCCTACAGTATAACTTGTATTATTTGTAGTTACACTAGTCACTCCAACAGGAGACGCCCAATAATTATAAGTGTACATATCCCTGGTACCTTGCTGGTCTTTTTCTAAAGTACCAGAACTTGTAACATCTAATTCACTTTCTTCAGTCTGAATTAATTGAGACTCTCCATCTAAATCTATTTTTCCATCTAATTTCAAGTACCATGAATTATACAGACCTGAATCACCATTGATTATTAATTCTTTAGAATTATCTATTATCAAACCAATAGTTTCGTGGTCTTCATTTGTTTCCAAATCGTCTGAAATCTTTATAATAGCAGAAGCCGTATGAGAATCTGATATATCCCAAACATCACCATGTACCCAGTTATTTTTATCTTTCCAATTTCCAGTACCTCCTGACTTAGTTCTATAAGGCAATGGTGCAGTGTAATCTTGATATGTTCTCATACCATGTAAGTTTCCATTTTCACCAGAAATTGAGCTATCTGAAGTTTGGCCATTGTTTAAGATATCCATTTTGTAGTATAATATTAAATCACTCCACAATAAACCATCTATATCTTTTGGAATTACTGTACCTCTTACTTTTCCAGCATTATTTTCTATTTCTTGATACACTTGTCTTTGTAATTGACGCTGTGTTAATGCCTTACTATAAACTCTGGTTTCATAAATGGACCCTTCAAAATAGTTATTGTCATTTTCAGTGTTTCTTCCTATTTCAAAATCGTAATTTGCATTCCATGTTGCTGTATTATCCAGAGCAGTACCTGTCATTCCGCTAAATGTCCAGACCAAATCTCCATTCAGATACAATTTTAACTCTTGATTATTGCCATCATAAATGGCCGCAACATGATACCATAAGTTTGTTGATAGTGTTGGTGCATAGATACTAGGCGTACCTTTCCCATATGATAGGGTTTTAGCATATGTTTTTAGTTTCATGTTTGAATCTACATAAATTCTAAAATTCCTTTGTCCCATGATTTCACCTCCATCAAAATTTGAATCTAATTTGACCCAAGACATCATAGTTACTTCAGATTCATTTCCTAAAAACGCTGCCCTATTAATATAATCGTCCTGACCATCAAAATCTAATGTTAAACCTTCTACCTTACTAAAAGCGATTTCCCATCTATCATTAATTGAGTTAGAACTAGAGGCAGCATCCATTGTCAACTCGAAGGTTATGGTTTGGAACACACCATTTAATCGAACACTTCCAGAAGCTGTTCCATCTAATGGTGGGCCACATTCTGAAGGTAAAGAGTTATAAGTTTGTCCTGCGCTTCTTCCCAATGATGTAGGAGTTACTACGAAATGAGTATCATTTCCTGACAACCTTGTAAATGTAATTCCTGGAGTAGCTATACTTACCAGTGTTGAAGTTGTTAAGTTAGCCATTTGCCCTCCTCCTAATCGGTCAAAATGCATGACAGGATTTTCTACAGCTTTGCTAAACGTAAATTCTAAATATGCTTTATTTGGAAATGTATGCCTAATACTTAAAGAAGGATTACCAACAATAGTCGCATCACTATAAGCGCCATTATTACATCCCATGGTATCATTTGTTTGAAAATCATTTAATGTATAACCTGTACCGCTTCCATAATTAGATGCAGAAGCCGTAATATCTATACCACCAGCAGAAGTTGTCCAAGTTGTTGATGCTCCACTTCCTGAAGCCACCCATACACCAGAATTTTGTGCAAATACTGCAACAGTATTGAACACAAAAAAGATAATCAAAAGAAATAATTTTGCAATAGTAGGTGTTCCAAAATTCTTAATAGCTTTCATAATAATAGTTTTAAATGATGTATCGCATCATTGGGTTAAGTAAAATCCCTTACTTTTTTTTAGCACTAATTTTATTTATGCATTTCACATGCTGTGCCACAAACTAACAATTGTTAGTAAGCGACATAATGAGGGAAAATACTTCGTTATTACGAGAGGTATTTTGGATTAATTAGATATTGAAAAAATAATATGAAAATGAAGTACCTATTTGGTTCTATGTGTATGAAAAAACAATCCGTAATAATCTGTATAACAGATTTGGAAAGAAAGAACATAACATTGCAGTAGAAACTGCTTTAAATAAGTATTTTTGTTTCATAGGCTTGGGGCCAAATATTTAATTGTAAAAAAATCACAATTTCAATAATCAGGGTAAATGTATGTTTACCTCCAATAACCAAAAAGACTTAATCGATTAAGTGTGCTACATATTCGACGAAATACATGCAAATGTTAAAATAATCGCTGAAAAACAGTCTGAAATACCAAAAATGACAAAAAAACGTAATTCCAACAAAATCAATACTTTAGAGTATTTGATAAATAAATATTGTCAGTGAAATCTTAAAAAACATGGAACATTATTTCAAAACTGACCAAGAATGGAGAAATTGGCTCATGGAACACCACAATACGTCTAAAGGTATCTATTTGATCTTTTACAAAGTAGAAAACAAAGAAGTATCCATGCGTTGGGAGGAAGCTGTAAAAGTGGCCTTATGTTTTGGTTGGATAGATTCTACAGTTAAGAGTTTAGGAGGTGGAAAACGCAGACAGTATTTTTGTCCGAGAAAACCCAAAAGTGTTTGGAGTGCTTTGAATAAAAGATACATTAAAGAACTTATATCACTTGATCTTATTCACGAAAGTGGATTACGATGTATAGAACTAGCAAAGCAAAATGGAAGCTGGACTGCATTAGATGATGTAGAAAAAGGTATTATTCCAGAGGCATTACAACTGGCTTTCGACAAAAATCCAGAAGCTTTCAAAAATTATAACAACTTTGCACCATCCTATAGAAAGAGTTATCTGTATTGGTTAAATCAGGCCAAACGAGAAGCTACACGCGAAAAGCGTATTAAGGAAATTATCAGATTATGTGTCAATAACACCAAAAGCAGAGATACATGGTAAAAAATTATTAGTATTTTTAATTTAAAATACTAAATAAGATGTCTGAAGAAACCCAAGCTGAAAAACATAAGTGGAAGATCAATTGGACTACAGATAAAATAATGAGTACGTCGGCTCTTTTTATAAGTGTCATCTCATTAATTGCACTCTTATACCAATCATATCTGGCACGTGAAGAAAATAAACTCATTCAAAAACAACAGAGTGCTAGTGTTTTACCTTATCTGAACCAATGGTATACTGATAGTAATGAAAAATTCCAACTGGTTATTGGTAATAAAGGTGTTGGCCCAGCTTTTATAACTAAAGTAGAACTCACCTTAGATTCTATTTATAAATTTGACAACTCAGATGATTTATTCAGAAAACTGTTTAAAGATCATGAAGGTATGGATACCATTCCTTATACAACCAGCACCTTAATTAAAGGCTTTGTATTACCAGCAAACGATCAAATAAATATCATTGAAATTCGAGGTCAGGATAATATAGCTGCCTTTGGAAAAGCAATGTCTAAGTCAGATATACAATACGAAATCACCTATGAGGATGTATATGGCACTATGTGGATACTAAATGATAAAGAGAATACGCCAATACTATTACCTGAGTAGCATTAGCCCTAAATAAAAGGTAAGCTAATTGCTTCCCTTTTTTTAATTTATATCCCACTTATATAACTTCCATAAGGATCTTTAAATTGAATGCCTTCAGTAAAACGATATTTACTCAACTGTTTAAATTCTACTAATGCCCAGAGCACAAACTCTTTTACAAAATAACTATCCTCCTTTTTGAGATTGGGTTGATATTCGCCTAAGAGATCGCCTAATGGAGAGATTGCATCTAAAAGGGCTTTATATTCTTTATCTCTAAGATCATCCAGAATTTCAAAGCCATCTTGCTGGTTAAAAAACCAGGATATAATATCATCATAAGGTGTGTCTTCGTCTTCCTTTTTGAGTTTTTCTATCTTCGGAAAGAACTCAGGAAACAAACTTTTCACGGCTTCACCAATTAAGTTATAGGCAACCATAGCTGCACCTTCCTGCTCGCCTTCGTACACCAATTCTACCTTTCCAGTAATGGAAGGGATGATTCCAACAAAATCACTCAAACGTAACATCGTTTGTTCATCACCTGCTTTTAATGCTCTTCGTTCTGCAGTACTTAATAGATTTTCAAGCGCTGTGATACTCAGTCGTGCACTCACACCACTTTTAGCATCAATATATTCGCTCTCTCGTGCTTCAAAAACAATTTGTTCCAATAGATCACGTGCAAGATCAGGAACAGTAACAGAATCTTTCTGACTTTCTAACACTTTGGCTTCCTGTTCGGTAATCAGTCTTGCTGTTTCGATATCTACAGGATAATGGGTTAGAATCTGACTCCCAATACGATCTTTCAAAGGAGTAACTATACTTCCTCTGTTGGTGTAATCTTCTGGATTTGCAGTAAATATAAACTGAACATCTAAAGGCAATCTCAGTTTAAATCCACGAATTTGAATATCACCTTCCTGCAAAATATTAAACAAAGCCACTTGAATTCTTGCTTGAAGATCAGGCAATTCATTAATAACAAAAATGCAACGATTGGCTCTTGGGATCATTCCGTAGTGAATGACGCGATCATCAGCATAACTCAATTTTAAATTTGCGGCTTTTATAGGATCAACATCACCAATAATATCAGCAACCGTTACATCTGGAGTGGCAAGCTTTTCTGCAAAACGTTCACTTCTATGTAACCACGAAATAGGTGTATCAGCTCCCCTTTCAGCAATGAGTTCGGTAGCAAAACGTGAAATAGGATGAAAAGGATCATCATTAATTTCAGAACCACTTACTATTGGAATATACTCATCTAGTAAATTCAGCATTAAGCGCGCTAATCTTGTTTTTGCTTGTCCGCGAAGTCCTAACAAATTAATATTATGTCGCGATAGGATGGCACGTTCCAACTCAGGAATTACCGTATTTTCATAGCCATGAACACCTTCAAAAGCGGTTTGTCCATTCCTGATTTTTTCAATAAGGTTATCACGCAATTCGTCCTTTATGGATTTTGATTGGTATCCTGTAGTCTTTAATTCACCTAAGGTTTTTATAGTTTCTATTTTCATAAGTTTTTTATCCTCTAATTCTTTTTTTTCTGTTTGTTTCGTAATCTTCAAAAATCATTTCACCAAGTCCTTTCAATCCTGTATAAAAAGCTTTGCCCTGATTAGCTCTGGTAAACTCCTGAACAAATTGCATCAAATAACGATCTTGAGCAATCATAAATGTTGTAATGGGAATATGTAATTTTCTAGCTTGTTGTGCCATAGCATAACACTTATTCGTAATGTATGGATTGAGTCCGTTACTATCTTTATAATATTGTCCGTCGGGTAAACGCAGGCAACTTGGCTTTCCATCGGTAATCATAAAAATTTGCTTATTGGTATTACGCTTTCGTCTTAACAAATCCATTGCTAATTGTAGACCTGCAACGGTATTGGTATGGTATGGTCCAACCTTTAAATATGGTAAGTCTTTGATTTCTATTTGCCAGGCATCATTTCCGAAGACAAGAATGTCAAGAGTATCTTTTGGGTAACGAGTGGTAATAAGTTCTGCCAAAGCCATGGCTACTTTTTTGGCTGGAGTGATGCGATCTTCACCATAAAGAATCATACTATGACTGATATCGATCATCAATACTGTACTCATTTGCGATTTGTGCATGGTTTCTTCTACCACAAGATCATCTTCAGTTAAACTGAAATCACCAATACCATGATTAATTTGAGCATTTCGTAAACTCTCGGTCATTGAGACTTTATCGAGTGGGTCTCCAAATTGGTAATTTCTGAAATCTCCTGTATGTTCGTCTCCAAGTCCAGGGCTTTTACTCTTGTGATTGCCTTGCCCGCTACGTTTTATTTTTCCGAAGATATGATCTAATGCTTGTTGCCTGATAGCACGTTCGGTTTTTGCAGTAATAGCCATACTTCCTTTACCATCAGGATCGATCTCTTCTTTGATATACCCTTTCTTTTTTAGGTCTTCAATAAAATCGTCTATAGTATATTCGGCAGTTGTAAGCTTGTATTCTTTATCGAGTTCTCTAAGCCAGTCAATAGCTTCATCAAAATCGCCAGATGTATGTGTAATCAACTCTTTGAAGATTTCAAAAAGTTTTTCAAAAGGAGATTGATTAGGTGCTTCGTAAGGTTTAAAAACAAAGCCTTTTCTAAAATTATTTTTCTGTTTCATTGCACTATAAAAATAATGCTTTTTCAACTGAAAAATATTAAAGCAATTATAAAATTACTCTACGAATTTTAATTTTTGAAGATTTTCGATTTTGATCTGCTTTCCTTGAGTAGAAATGAGTCCTTCTTTTTTAAACTGAGATATGATTCTAATTGCCGATTCGGTAGCAGTTCCAACAATATTAGCATAATCTTCTCTGGATAATACTATTCTTAAAAATCCGTGATTATCGGTACCAAAACTATTATGAATGTAGATTAAAATATCAGCCAGACGTTGCTTTACTGATTTTTGCGCCATATTAACAATGATATCTTCAGAATCTTTAAGGTCTTTGGTCATTTTCTTGAGTACTTCCATAGAGAAATCTGGATTCTTTTCAAGGTCATTAAGAATCTCACGTTTTGGTATAAAACACACCTGCATATCATTTAGGGCTGTAGCCGTTAAATTTGTAGACTCCTCTCTAATCAATGAGTTCTTTCCAAGAAGATCGCCTTTAACAACTAGCTTGACAATTTGATCTTTACCATTAGCACTTAACTTAGACAATTTACAAATACCATCTTTGACACAATAGATGCCGTTAAGGTGTTCACCTTCTTCAAAAATGACATCACCTTTCTTGATCATTTTTGATGTTTTACATCCTGAAATTCGCACTAGTTCATCTTTTGTTAGCGCTTTCAAAGAACTAAACTGCCTAACAATACACTGCTCGCATTTACTCATACCTAAGTTTTAATCTAATAGTAAAAATACTAAAAACATGACAAATATCATATTTTGTTCGCACTTCTTTTGTGACTTTTGTTACAGGTATAAATGAGCAAATAATTATGGAACAAACTTCTTGTTTCCACTGTGGTGATGATTGTAGTATATCAATTATTTCCTATGATGATAAAAACTTCTGCTGTAATGGCTGTAAGACTGTTTATGAGATTTTCTCAGAAAACGACTTAACTTGTTATTACGATTTAGAAGCGTCTCCAGGTGCTGTTCCAAAAGAAATTCAAGGTAAATATGACTTTTTATCTCAGGAGAATATTATTGAAAAATTAACCGAATTTAACGATGGCAACACACAAATTGCTACGCTTTATATTCCTCATATTCATTGTAGCTCCTGCATATGGATTCTTGAAAATCTCAACAAATTAAATGCTGCAATTACCTCATCTCAGGTTAACTTCGGAAAGAAAACTGTTCGGGTCACTTACAATTCTAATGCGTATTCATTAAAGGATGTCGTGCTGCTTTTAAGTGCTATTGGTTACGAACCTTATATCTCACTGGACGACTTTAAAACAGGCAAGCAAGATGTGAACAGACAACTCATATATAAACTGGGTATTGCTGGTTTTGCCTTCGGAAATGTGATGTTCTTGTCATTTCCTGAGTATTTTGAAGTTGGAGAATTCTGGTTAGAAAAATACAAACACCTTTTTAGATGGATCATGTTTGCGTTTTCATTACCTGTGGTTTTTTATGCAGGTCAGGATTATTTCATTTCAGCTTACAAAGGACTGCGTTCAAAACTATTAAATATTGATGTCCCAATAGCATTAGGTATTGCGGTGTTATTCATAAGGAGTACTGTAGAAATTATTTTTGATCTGGGTTCTGGCTTTTTTGATAGCCTGACAGGATTGATCTTCTTCTTACTTCTCGGTAAATTCTTCCAGCAAAAAACCTATACCTTCTTATCATTTGAACGCGATTATAAATCCTATTTTCCAATTGCTGTCACTAAAATAAACACCACTGGTGAGGAAACTCCAATTCAGGTATATGATATCAAAAAAGGAGACCGACTCTTAATCAGAAATGAAGAACTGATTCCTGTTGATGGTATATTAATTAACGGAAAAGCAAGAATCGATTATAGTTTCGTAACAGGAGAATCAGAAACTGTAAGTAAAGTGTCTGGAGACAAACTCTTTGCTGGAGGCAAACAAACTTCAGGTGTAATAGAAATGGAAGCTATCAAATCTGTAGAACAAAGTTACCTCACTCAATTGTGGAGTAATGATGTGTTTAGTAAAAACAAAGAAGACAGTTTTACAACCTTGACCAACACCATAAGCAAACGATTTACTATTGCTGTTTTAAGTATTGCAGTAATTGCCACAACATTTTGGTTATTTACCGATGCTTCAAAAGCAATGAATGTATTTACAGCTGTATTGATTATTGCTTGTCCGTGTGCTATTGCTTTGTCTGCTCCTTTTACCTTCGGAAATTTGCTGCGTATCTTCGGAAAGTTAAAATTCTATGTAAAAAATGCTGGTGTTATTGAGCAATTGGCTGCTATCAATACGATTATCTTCGATAAAACCGGGACCATAACATCAAATAAAAAGAGTACAGCAAACTATGAAGGTGAAACTCTAACTGTTTCCGAAGAAACCCTCTTAAAGAATACACTTCGGGGTTCAAACCATCCTCTAAGCAGAACATTGTATGATATTTTAGATGCTCATAATATCATTTCGCTCAATCATTTTGAAGAGCATTTGGGTAAGGGAATTGAAGCTAGTCATAATACAGATCATATCAAAATAGGATCAGCAAGCTTTGTTGGAGCTACAGAAACCTCATTATTAAACACAACTGTTCACATCAGTACTAATGATAAGTACAAAGGCAAATTTACATTCTATAACTCTTATAGAAAGGGCTTATCAAAATTATTCAATACACTAAAAAAACAATACGACCTTGTTATTCTTTCTGGAGATAATGAAGGTGAGTATGAGAACCTTAAAAAACTATTGCCTTCAAAAACCAAATTGATCTTTAATCAAAAGCCTGATGACAAATTAGAATACATAAAATATCATCAAACTGAAGGTGCTAAGGTTTTGATGATTGGCGACGGACTTAATGATGCAGGAGCTTTGGCACAAAGTAATGTTGGCATTGCATTGTCAGAAAATGTAAATGTATTTTCTCCAGCTTGTGATGCAATTTTAGATGCTTCAAAATTTAATACGCTAGATCAGTTTATAAGTGCATCAAAAAGTGCTATAAGCATTATAAAATGGAGTTTTATTCTGTCATTTATTTATAACATTATTGGCCTCTATTTTGCTGTAACCGGACAATTATCACCAGTGATAGCAGCTATTCTGATGCCTTTAAGTTCAATTAGCATTGTAGTTTTTACAACCATAGCTACCAATTTTTTAGGTAGAAAATTGAACACAAAATAATATGATGTACAAAAGACTAAAAAAAGAAAATTATTTAATCAAACATGACATAAATCATGTTTTAAGAACGTGTTCAAACGTAATTTTGAACCATAACTTCAAATAGGTATGAGTGTTATATATATTTTATTGAGTATCAGCATTATTGTTGCTATTGTATTTTTTATTGCGTTTATAACTGCAGTAAGACAAGGGCAGTTTGATGATAGCTATACACCATCTGTTAGAATGCTTTTCGAGGACGAACTCGTTAAAGAGCAACCAAAACCATCTGTTAAAATCAAAAAGACTAATTAAATTATTATGGAAGTTCAACAGTTTCATTACGATAACAAAATCGTTAAAAATTTCCTCTATGCAACCATGCTTTGGGGAGTTGTAGGAATGCTAGTAGGATTAATCCTCGCATTCATGTTTTTATTCCCAAATATGACCGACGGTATTTCGTGGTTGAGTTTTGGTCGATTAAGACCATTACACACTAATGCTGTAATCTTTGCATTTGTGGGAAATGCCATTTTTGCTGGTGTGTACTATTCTACACAACGTTTATTAAAAGCAAGAATGTTTAATGATACACTAAGTAAAATCAATTTCTGGGGTTGGCAATTAATCATAGTTGGTGCTGCAGTAACACTTCCTTTGGGTTATACAACATCAAAAGAATATGCAGAACTGGAATGGCCTTTTGATATTGCCATTGCAGTAATCTGGGTTGTTTTTGGTTGGAACTTGATTGGAACTATATTAAAAAGAAGACAACGTCATTTATATGTGGCTATTTGGTTTTACATCGCCACATTTGTAACCGTTGCTGTATTACACATATTTAATAGTTTGGCATTACCTGTAAGCGGACTTAAGAGTTACTCAGTTTATGCAGGTGTTCAGGATGCTTTGGTACAATGGTGGTATGGTCATAATGCAGTAGCATTTTTCTTAACAACACCATTCTTAGGATTAATGTATTACTTCGTTCCTAAAGCTGCAAATAGACCAGTATATTCCTATAGATTATCTATTGTTCACTTCTGGTCATTAATCTTTATATACATCTGGGCAGGACCTCACCACTTATTGTATACAGCACTTCCTGGTTGGGCGCAAAGTTTAGGTGTTGCCTTTTCTGTGATGCTTATTATGCCATCTTGGGGAGGTATGATCAACGGACTCCTTACCCTTCGTGGTGCTTGGGATAAAGTGAGAACAGATCCTGTTTTAAAATTTATGGTTGTTGCAATTACTGGTTATGGTATGGCAACCTTTGAAGGACCAATGCTATCTCTGAAAAGTATGAATGCCATGGCGCATTTTACAGATTGGATTATTGCACACGTTCACGTTGGAGCATTAGCATGGAATGGTTTCCTAACCTTCGGTATGATCTATTATTTAGTTCCGAAGTTGTTCAAAACAAAATTACACTCTGTAGCACTTGCAAATTTACACTTCTGGATTGGCACCCTTGGAATTATTTTCTACGCACTACCAATGTATGTAGCAGGTTTTCAACAATGGGCTATGTGGAAGCAATTTAATCCAGATGGAACATTAGTATATGGTAACTTCTTAGAAACCGTAACTGAAATTATGCCGATGTACTGGATGCGTGCTATTGGAGGTACATTATACATTACTGGTATGCTCATCTTAGTGGTAAATATTATCATTACAATTAGAAATGGTAGTAAAGTTACCGATGAATTAGCTGAAGCTGCTGCACTTAAACGTGTATCAAAAAGACGTGTTGCTGGTGAAGGATGGCATACATGGTTAGAACGTAAGCCAATCAAATTGACCATATACGCTACAGTAGCTATCTTAATTGGTGGTATGGTACAAATTATTCCAACACTACTAGTAAAATCTAATATTCCAACCATTACAAGTGTACAACCTTACACACCTCTTGAACTTGAAGGTAGAGATATCTATATCAGAGAAGGATGTGTTGGCTGTCACTCTCAAATGGTGAGACCATTTAGAAATGAGGTTGAACGTTATGGCGAATATTCAAAAGCAGGAGAATTTGTTTATGATCATCCATTCCTCTGGGGAAGTAAGAGAACTGGACCAGATCTACATCGTGTAGGTGGTAAATATTCAGACAACTGGCATTTAAGTCATATGTACAATCCACAAAGCACCTCATCTGGTTCCATTATGCCAGCTTACCAATGGTTAATTAGAAATGAATTGGATAAATCGCAAACCGAAGCTAAGATGAAAGCCATGGTATCATTAGGTGTTCCTTATTCCGATGAAGATATTGCCAATGCGCAACAAAGCATGTTAGAACAAGGGACTCAGATAGAACAGAATTTATACTCAGATCCAGATTTCGTGGCCTCTTATGAAGCTGATAAAGAAGCTGGTGGTGAAGCATTTGTAGAAATGCGAAATAGAGAAATTGTAGCTATAATAGCGTATTTACAACGTCTTGGTACTGATATTAAGGTAGAAGATCAGGAAGTAACAACAACTCAAAACTAATTAATCATGTTAAAATTCGTAAAAAATCATATGGAAAGCATCACAGGCATAGAAATCTATCCTTTGATCTCCCTAATCATATTTTTCAGTTTTTTCGTCATCTTATTTTGGTGGGTAATTACTGCAAAAAAAGACTACATCACCAAGGTGAGTAATATTCCGTTAGACAACCAAAATCCATCAGAATTATGAGAAATATACCATCATGGATAAGAATACCTGTAGTATTCTTTATCATTTTCGGACTTACAGAATACGTTATAGATTCTGGTGATCAACCAGCATTTATGGAACAACCTATTATATTACTATTCTTAGCATTAGTATTATTAATACTCATAGCTATTGAAGCCATAGTAAACTCAATAGATAATGTTTTATATCAAAGTTTAGATGCTGAGGCAAAAGCTAGATATGATGCTAAGCGTAGTGCACCATCTAAATTAGTGGCCTGGATCAATGGGCTTTATAATAAATCGTTAGGTCAAAAACCTATTGAAGAAGAACACGAAATCATCTTAGATCATAACTATGATGGGATTAAAGAACTTGATAACGATTTACCACCTTGGTGGCTATATGGCTTCTACGGAACAATAATCTTTGCTTTTATCTATTTAGGCAAATACCATGTATTCAATGGAGACACTCAATTCGATGAATTAGATGCTGAAATCGCTCAGGCTAAAATTGATATTGAAGAGTATAAGAAAACAGCTAAAGATTTGGTCGATTTCAATACAGTAACAGTATTGACCGACGCAGGAGATCTAAATGCAGGTAAGAAAATTTTTGAACTCAACTGTGTCGCATGTCATAAAGCCGATGGTGGAGGCGGTATTGGACCTAACCTAACCGACAAACACTGGATCTTAGGAGGCGGCATCAAAAATGTCTTTAAAACAATATCAGAAGGTGGCCGTGACGGAAAAGGAATGGTGGCCTGGAAACAGAGTTTAAAACCATCAGAAATGGCTCAGGTTGCTAGTTATGTATTGCAATTTCAAGGGACAACACCTGCCGAACCTAAAGCTCCTGAAGGGGATATTTGGGTGAGTGAAGATGCACCTGCTGAAGCTATACCAACCGAAGCTATTGAAGTAAAAACTGATTCTGTAATTACTGTAGAAGAAGAATAAACACATGGAAACGCCCGAAAACGAAACCTTTAGAGATTCTATTGGAACTATAACTGAAGAAGGAAAACGTGCCTGGGTATTTCCTAAGAAACCTAGTGGACGCTATTACGAGAAACGAAAGATTGTAAGCTACATTCTATTGGCATTTTTATTTGCCGCACCTTTCATTAAAGTTGGTGGGAATCAATTTTTAATGTTCAATGTACTGGAACGTCGTTTCAATATTTTCGGTTTTCCGTTTTGGCCACAAGATTTTTACCTATTTGTCATTTCTATGATTATAGGTGTCATCTTTGTCACACTATTTACAGTAGGTTTCGGACGTATTTTTTGTGGATGGATTTGTCCGCAGACCATATTTATGGAAATGGTTTTCCGTAGAATAGAATATTGGATTGATGGTGATAGAAATAAACAACGTAAACTGCAAAGACAGAAATGGGATGCAGAAAAAATTAGAAAGCGCCTTTTAAAATGGTTTATATTTTTAGTGATCTCATTTTTGATTGCTAATGTATTTCTAGCTTATTTAATTGGAAGTGATAAACTCATAAAGTACATAACTGATGGTCCTTTAGAGCATCTTAGCACTTTGTTTCCGCTACTTATTTTTACCGCTGTTTTCTATTTTGTATTTGCATGGTTTAGAGAGCAGGTATGTATTATAGCTTGTCCTTACGGAAGACTACAAGGTGTATTATTGGATAACAAATCTATTGTAGTGGCTTATGATCATAAACGTGGTGAAGGTGAAAACGGGCGTAAAAAATTTAGAAAAAATGAGGATAGAGAAGCTCTTGGACATGGTGATTGTATTGATTGTTTACAGTGTGTTCATGTGTGTCCGACAGGAATTGATATTAGAAACGGTACACAATTAGAATGTGTTAATTGTACGGCTTGTATTGATGAGTGCGATCACATTATGGAAAGTATCAACTTGCCTAAAGGATTGATTCGTTATGCTAGTGAAGATAATATTGAGAAGAAAAAGAAATTTGAATTCACACCAAGATTAAAAGGTTATACAGCTGTATTAGTAATTTTAATTGGTGTATTGTCAGGGATGCTTTTACTAAGAAATGATGTAGAAGCCAGAGTATTAAGATTACCTGGTCAGTTGTATGAGCGTAAAGATGGTAATATTATTAGTAACGTGTTTACCTATAAATTGATAAATAAAACAACTGACACTATAAGCAATGTGAGTTTCAAATTACGAAAATATAAAGGTGAAATAAAACTTGTTTCTACAACAGATGATTTTATAGTGCCAGCTCAAGGTTTAGCTGAAGGCACCTTGTTTATAGAAATAAATAAAAGTGAGCTTAAAGGCAATAAGAATAAATTAATGATTGAGGTTTACAATGATGATGAACTCATCGAAACCACTACTGTTAATTTCTTAGGGCCAGCAAGCTATAATTAAAATATAGATTGTTATGAAATTTAACTGGGGAACAGGAATTGTATTAGCTTTTATAGGCTTCATTGCCTTCATTATGTATTTCGTTATCAATATGAATACAGTAAAAAAGTACGATACCGATTTAGTCACTGAAGATTATTATAAAGCCGAATTAGAATATCAAAATGATATCGACAAAGAGAGTAATGCTAAAAATTTAGCATCAAATGTCTCTTGGAAACGAACTGAAAACGGTTTAGAAATCTCGTTCCCTGAGGAAATGAATACAAAAGAAATCACTGGAAAAGTGTTCCTATATAGACCATCTAATAAACAATTAGACTTTGAAACTGCAATTTCTTTGTCTAACCACAATTTGCTCATACCTGACAAACGTTTGTTAGATGGTCGTTGGAACATAAAAGTTGATTGGCAATATAAAGGAAAATCATATCTCTTCAAAGAGGAGATCTCTTACTAACCTTAAACTATGCTTTGGTCTGCACTCATATTTGGTCTTTTAGGAAGCTTTCATTGCATTGGAATGTGCGGTCCTATTGCCTTTATGCTTCCTGTAGACAGAAGTAATTCAACCAAAAAAGTTTTCCAAATTTTAACATATCACTTCGGAAGACTTCTCGCTTACAGTCTTATTGGTTTAGTCTTTGGATTAGTTGGTAAAGGGTTGTACCTCTTTGGTGTACAACAGCAATTATCCATAGTGATTGGAATTTTAATGATTGTTATCGTTCTTATTCCAACTCAAACATTCAACAGGTATAATTTTTCAAAACCAATCTATAAAGTGATTTCTAAAGTTAAATCATCTTTAGGGCAAGCTTTAAAAAAGAAATCGGCAGACACCTTTTTAACGATTGGTTTTCTTAATGGATTTTTACCATGCGGATTAGTCTATATGGCGGTTATAGCCTCTATAGCTACACAAAATGCTGTGCAGAGCAGTCTATACATGTTTTTATTTGGTATAGGAACCATACCGTTGATGACCACTGCAATTTATCTGGGTAAATTTTTAAATGCTACAGTAAAGCAACGCATTCAAAAAGCCATTCCTGTATTTGTAATCATTATCGGACTACTATTCATTATTAGAGGTATGGGATTAGGAATTCCTTATTTATCTCCTACTCCAGTCGTAGAGATGGCATCAAGTACTATAGACTGCCATTAAATGTTAATCATTACACTTTTTAACCTATTCATATCCATCTTTTACATTTAAATGATGTCTAACAACTTAATTAATAATCATAAACTACAATTATCAAAAGAAGACATGAAAGCCTATGGTTATCAAGTTATTGATGCCATTGTAGAACATTATGACACAAAGCACAATAAAAAACCTGTAGCTTCAGGATCTCGTGAAGAGATGGATACACTATTCAATATAGATGTCCCAAATTCTGGAACTAATTTTCAGGATGTATTCAGTTTTGTTGTCAACAAAGTATTACCAAATAGTACTATTGTTTCTCATCCAAAAGCCTATTCATTTGTACCTGGACCTAGTAACTATGTTAGTGTTATGGCAGATACATTAGCAACTGGTTTTAATATTTTTTCAGGAGGCTGGGCTGCTTCTCCTGCAGCTGCAGAACTTGAAATAGTAACCATGAACTGGTTGTTGAAGCTATTCAAATTTCCAACAAAAAAAGGCGGTGGAATTTTTACTAGTGGTGGTTCTATGGCTAATCTTACAGCTCTGGTAACAGCAAGAAGACAACATTGTGGTGATGATTTTTCAAAAGCAATCATTTACATGTCAGACCAAACACATTCTTCAAATATAAAAGCAATAAGAGTACTTGGTTTTAAGAAAGAACAGGTTAGAATCATCCCAACAGATCTAGAATTCAAAATGGCAATTAACAAACTCAAAAACGCCATAGCAAAAGACAAATTGGAAGGATATCACCCCTTTTGCATCATTGCATCTGCTGGCACGACTAATACCGGAAGTGTTGATCCGTTGAATGATATCTCAAAAATTTGCAAAGCTGAAAACCTATGGTTTCATGTTGATGGTGCATATGGTGGAGCTGCCATACTATCTAAAACAGGAAAAACATATCTAAAAGGTATAGAAAAAGCCGACTCTCTTACTATTGACCCTCATAAATGGTTATTCCAACCTTATGAAATGGGATGCCTTCTTGTACGTGATCATCGATGGCTAAAACAAACATTTAGTGAAAAACCAGAATACCTCAGAGATATTGAAGGAAACACATCAGAAATCAACTTTTATGATCATGGCATTCAATTGACTAGACGTTTTAGAGCACTTAAGTTTTACATGTCTATAAAAACCTTTGGCTTGAATGCTTTTAAATCTGCAGTCACCTACTCCATCGATCTTGCTGAGCAGGTAGAAGCGCATCTGAGAAAAAGTTCACGATGGGAAGTTATTTCTCCTGCAACGTTGGCTGTTATCAATTTTAGATATAACCCAATTAACAAAGCATTTGATGAAAAACGATTAGATAGTCTTAATCAGGATATATCAAAAAAAATAGTCGCTTCCAGAGAAGCTTTACTCGTCACCACTGTGTTACAAAACCAAGTAGTATTGCGTATGTGTTTAATCAATCCAAGAACTACATTTAAAGATGTTCTTGAGACCTTAACGCTTTGTGAATCTATAGCTGATGAGATTGTGAAGAGTAACTCAGTATCAAAAAACCAGTTTTGCTGATATTTGTCATAGTTTTTCGACTGATCTAATAGTAACTTTAGTAAAGAATTTAAAACAGAAGATCATGGATAAGAGTACTCCAATTTCAGAAATAATGACCACTGATGTTATCACGTTAAACCGTTCTGATAATTTAGATACAGCAGAAATACTATTTAAGAAACATAAAATACGTCATATTCCAGTTGTTAGTGGACATGAAATTTTAGGCATGTTAAGCTATACTGATTTATTAAGAATTAGTTTTGCAGATGCCGTAGATGAGCATGAGCAGGATGTAGACACTGTGGTTTATAATATGTTTACGATTGAACAAGTGATGGCTAAAAACCTCATAAGTGTCAATTCAGACTCAACAATAAAAGAAGTTGCTGAAATACTATCAAAAAGAGAATTTCACGCATTACCTGTAGTAGATAACAACTCATTGGTTGGTATTGTGACTACTACAGATTTAATAAATTTCTTGATTGAACAGTTTTAATGTGTCATCATTAAAACGGCAAATCCTGGAAGGCAATTGATCTTTCAGGATTTGTTTTGATTAAGACGATATAAATTAAAATATCATTTAATATTTGTAATATATTACCCGATTAAAATATGTTTTCCAAAGCCTGCGAATATGCCATTAGAGCATCTATTTTTATTGCCAAAAACTCCTTTGAATCCAGACGTGTAAGTCCGAAGAAAATTTCCGAAGAAATAAATTCTCCACAGGCGTTTACAGCTAAGATCTTACAAGCATTAGTTAAGTATAATATTGTCAATTCTGTAAAGGGTGCCTATGGTGGTTTTGAGATTAATAAAGAAGATATTTCAAAGATTAAACTACTACAAATAGTTCAAGCCATTGATGGAGAAAAGACTTTTAAAGGCTGTGCATTAGGTTTAGAAGCTTGCAACGAAGAACACCCTTGTCCGCTACATGATAAATTCAAGGATGTGAGAAATGATCTAAAAGACATGCTTGAACATACGAGTTTAGAAGAATTAGCTTTAGATTTGAAAAGTGGATCAGCATTTTTAAAAGTATAAATCCATAACTTAGAACACTTAATACAAACTTATGAGCATACATATTGAAGCAAAAAAAGGAGAAATCGCAGAGACTGTATTACTACCAGGTGATCCTATGAGAGCCAAATGGATAGCAGAAACATTTTTTGACAACCCTAAGCTATATAATGATGTAAGAGGAATGTTAGGCTACACAGGTACTTACAAAGGTAAACGTGTATCTGCACAAGGCACAGGAATGGGAATTCCCTCTACATTGATTTATTGTCATGAACTCATCAATGAATACGGTGTTAAAAACTTGATTCGGGTGGGTTCAGCAGGATCTTATCAACGACATGTGAAAATTAGAGATATTGTCATTGCAATGGCTGCTTCTTCTACTTCTGGAATTAATAACTCAAGATTTATAAATGCTGATTATGCTCCAACTGCTGATTTTGAGTTGTTCATGAAAGCTGCAGCGTATGCCAAAGACAACAATATACCTATCAAAGCTGGAAATGTATTATCATCTGATGAATTTTATGAAGATGAATTTGAGGACTATAAGAAATGGGCTGACTTTGGCGTCTTGTGTGTTGAAATGGAAACTGCAGGATTATATACAATTGCTGCAAAACACAATGTTAAAGCGCTTTCGGTATTAACCATTTCTGACTCGCTGGTTACCAAAGAAGCCACCTCAGCAGATGAGCGTGAATCTACATTTAATACCATGATTGAGATAGCTTTATCTACATTATGATATCAACCTATACTAAAGTTATGAATCAAATTGAAAAGTACTTAAAATAAGCACTACTTAATTGTTCCAAATTATAAAGTGCAGACTTGGCCTTTTCATTGTTGTTTTCCTCTTTTAAAACTGAAATCTCATCAAGCATTGGAATTAAAATAACATGTAATTGGTCATGAGCTTCCCCTTTCATACTACAATGCTTGATAATAAAACCTGTTTGCTCTGAGAGCTGATTTCCTAATTCAATATAATCAGTTTTATTTTCTGCTCTAAATTTGGTGATGATGGAATCCATTTTTCTGAAGCCTAGATGGGTTTCCGCATTAGCAATCCATTTCCCATTGGGATTTTGTGTTATAGAAAAGGTATCTAGAATTGAGACACGCTCTATTTCAGAGGGATTACCCGTGTCTATGGTGTTAGCACTATTCTTACAAGCAAGTATCAAAACTCCAACTAAAAGCAATAAAATATATCGTTTCATAATGTTCATACTAAAAATCTTTTTTTCTCGATTTGAACACGATACGCAAAACAGGTAATATAACCCAAATACTCAACATTAAAAAAGAGATGATTAATCCAAAACTGGTTCCGAAGAATTGTTTAAAAACAGCTCCAGTATATCCCAATAACGCAGAAATATCTAATTTCAACAAGATAAGTGTTCTTGAGAGATCTATAGGATTAAGCATGGTACCAACCAGCGATAATTTATCAAGTGGATAATCTTCAAACAAAATAAGAGACATCAAAAACAAACCGTCATATATGATGGCCAAAAATAACCACATCAAAATAGCATAACCAAACCCCTTAATTTTATTCTCATTAGACAACGCAATATTGAATGCCAGCGCACAAAAAATGAAAGTAAGAAACACTCCTGTTATTAATAATAATGAAAAATCCCAAATAGCAGACGATTTAAACAAACCGTAAGCAATAAACGGCAAGCCTAAACCTAGTATTAAACTCATAGATAAAGAAATAGCTACGCCTAAATATTGCCCTAAAAAGATAGAGCTTCGTTTTAATGGCTGTGCTAATAAAAGTTCGGTAAACTCTTTTGAATTGTAATAATACATCACACCAAAAACGGTTCCTATTAAAGGTACTAACACAATAATAACGTTCATTAAAGTGATGACAGCTTTTGACAGGTCATTATTAAGAAATAACAATACTATACCCAATAACAAATAAAATGCAAAATAGACATAGCTCCAGCTACTTCGCATAAGATCAAAAAAACTATATTTTAATATTTTAAGCATGGTTTTCGGTTAGGATATTAGCAATAGCATGTTCAAAATCTTGTTCTTGGGTTTTATTCTTTAATTCTGAAATACTGCCTTTAAAGTATATTTTTCCTTCTAAAATAAACACAATCTCGTCGGCTACTTCTTCAACAAAACTCATGATATGAGAGGTGATCAAAATGGTTTTACCCTTAGCCCTTTCTGCATGAATTAATTCTTTTAATCTAATTAGAGAAATAGGATCTAAACCTGTTGTAGGCTCATCTAGAATAATGATTGGGCTATCAAACATAAATGTTAATACAATATTCACTTTTTGCTTTGTACCTCCAGAAAGGGTTCCTAGCTTTTTATTTAAAAAGGGTTCAATCTTAAATGTTTTGATGAGATCTTGATCTGCGTTTGTTTGCCCTCTCAGGTCTTTGATCATTTTAATAAGTTCACTAACTTTTAAGTTACTGGGAAAGTTTGCTATTTGAGGCAAATAATCAATTTTGTGCCTGTATTCAGAGTTTTTTTTAACTGAGGTTTCAAAAACCTTTATAGAACCTGAATCTGGTATAACCATACCCAAAATAGATTTTATAATGGTGGTTTTGCCAGAACCATTTGGTCCTAATACAGCAAAAATACCACCTTTATTGATGTTTAGGTTGATACCATTTAGCACCTTATTTTTTCCAAAACTTTTGTATAGATCAGTAATTTCTACCATGTTGCTTTTGTCATTAGAGGCTTATTATCTATCAGGTTTTCAGGAGTAAAAACGGGAGATACTTTTTCAGAAAAATCAATGATATCTATAAATAAACTCCGTAAAAGCACGATACTCTCTGGTGTTCGATTTACCAGATAAGAAAACAATTTTACTGGTCTGTAGGGTACATCTCCAATGCCATCTTTATCAAGATCATAGCCTGTGTAATTACTCCAATAATTATTCTCAAACTCATTGCTATTTAGGTTTCCAGCATATGACAAATCAAATGAGTTATAAAGAAAATTGTTTCTCGAATAGATATTATCGTAACATGCGCCGTGAACTTTTATAGCATAACCATTGTTCTCAAACGTATTTTCTGTATATGTAATTCTATTGGTGCCATCAGCATTGATACCAATAGTATTGTTTTCAAACCGGTTGTGCTTCAACTCGGCATCATTAATTTCTTTTAGCAGTATTCCGTAAGATGCAGTTCCCCAATTTTTTTTAAACACATTGTTATACATCTTTATTTTTTTTGAAAACATAACAGCTACACCTGCTCCATTGGCTTCAAAGACGTTATTTTCATATATATTATCATTAGAAAACATAAAATGTAAACCATAACGCAAGTTTTCAGTAGAATAATTATTGGAAATGTACGAGTTACTTCCAAATTCTAAATAAATACCATCACGCATTCGTCTCACATCATTATTGGTAATAGTCACATTCTCACAATGCCATAAATGAATGGCATTTCCAGAATCAGCTTCCGCTGAACCTTCTCCCGAAATTGTATTGTTATGCACTTTTCCGTCTTTAGATTTTTGAATTAAGAACCCGAAAAATGCATTTTCAACAGTAATATTCTCAATAACAAAATCATAAGATTTAAATAATAATATAGCAGCATACTCCTTAGTATAGCTTACTTTAATGTTCTTTATTTTAAGATTTTTAATTACAATATCTGTAGCTTCAACCGAAAATCCGTAACCCTTATATTGGGTATCGATTACTGCTCCTTCTTCTCCAATAATGTGAAGTGATTTTTTGTAGATGACAATGTTTGACTCTTTGTAGAATCCAGATTTTATATAGAGAGTATCACCACTTTTAGACTGGTCTATAGCCTTCTGGATACTTTTAAAATCACAACCTGATTCACAAATTGTTAGTGTACCAGCACTTACTAGCCAGGTTGAAATTATAAAAATTATAATACTGAAATAGATCTTCATTCTATTCATTTAGTTTAATAAAAATACGTTCCCAGTCATAGTAGTTGGCTTGGTCATCGTTGATGGTTTGCTTAGCTGTATCAATAGAATTAAATCCTGAAAGGTTAGCTCCCATTGGACTAGTAATTTTTGAACTCACCAAATAGCCTGCGGTTTTTGCGTCAATCATTGTCCCAGGAGTTTTATAATCAGTAATTAAGAGTTGGCTCTTAGACAAAAGGTCTTGCTTGTCTTGTAGAAAATGAATCATACATTCAATAGCGTCAAATTTATATTGTTTGCCTTTATCCGTAACCATTTGTGCAGCATGTGTCTTGGTTACTATAGTCATTTGACAAAAATTACACATATCAGCTCCATAAACAATAGGCTCGGGAATTTTACTACATGCCAATGCAAGACTCACAATTAATAAAAGACAAATACGTTTCATGTGTTTACAATTTTCGTTTTTTTAATGCCTAGCCAATAAGCCATAAAGGTCAAAAACATTCCGAATCCCATCATATAAGCTCCTGTACTTGGATACGAATGTGCTACAAAATTTAATATGTGCCTAGTACCAAATAATGGTGGTTTATAACTCAACGGGTTTCCATCTGCATCTGTCATCTTCATAATGGCTTTAGGATCTAAATTAGTTCCGTAGTCAACCATCCAATTATTGAAGTCATACATACCCAATACTCCTAAAATAACCATTAAAACCAACCAAGCCAAGAACCATTTTGGTGATATGGATTTAAAAAGACTAATTAAACCTATCACTATACCCAAAACTGCCATTGCTCCAATGACTTTAGGAAAGGTACTAAATTCCCACATTTCATCTGCCTTTGGTAATTTACGCATTCCAATGTAATGGTTAAGACCATCAATATTTTGTAAGTCATGCTTCTCTCTACCCTGTAAACCATCTAAGTGAATATTCATACCAATACCATTAGGATATTGCGGTGCTTCTAATTCTATACTCCATAAAGGGAAGACAAATAATCCCAAGAGCATAGCTGATCCAATGATCATAATAATGCTTGCAGATTTCATAAAAAAGTTGTTTAAAAATGGGCGAGCAATTTTTACTCGCCCATAATAAGTTAAATATTCTTTTATAACACTAAAACGTATTTAACTCTTTATTCATCATCTAATGTGAATTTTAAAGGGGTATTTGAATTAGCTGCAGATACTCTAATATATCCCTGCATCTCCTGGTGTAATGCAGAACAGAAATCTGTACAGTAGAATGGCCATACACCTTCACGCTTTGGTTCCCAAACAATTGTTTTGGTTTGACCTGGCATCACAAGTATTTCAGATGTGTTAGCGCCAATGATTGAGAATCCATGAGGCACATCAAAATCTTGTTCCAAATTAGTCATGTGGAGGTAGACTTTATCTCCAACTTTAACACCTTCAATATTATCAGGTGAGAAATGACTACGAATCATAGTCATACTAATATGAACTTCATTTCCATTACGCGTTACTTTGGCTTCACTTTCGCTCTTAGCAACATAAGGGTGTTCATTTTCAGATAATTCATAATACTTTTTACTCTTATCTTTAATGATATCTGCTCGTATTCCAGCTGCGTAATGTGGTTCACCATGTGTAGGAAAATCAGAAAGTAATTCCATTTTTTCTCCTGAAATATCATATAGCTGAGCCGAGTGCTCTAACTCTGGTCCTGTTGGCAAATAGCGATCTTTTGTGATCTTATTCATTGCGACCATATATTTACCAAATGGTTTACGTGAATTACCTCCAGGAATCATCAAGTGACCAACCGAATAGAATGTAGGTTGTCTATCAACGACTTCCCATGTTCCTAATTTCCATTTTACAACTTCAGAAGAAATAAAGAATGTGGTATAGGCATTTCCTAGTCCGTCAAACTCAGTATGTAAAGGGCCTAAACCTGGTTGAGCAACAACACCAGCAATGGTATTTTCATAACTTAATACAGGAATTCCATAAGAATCGTCTACAAAGTCCTCTTTTTCAATCGCTGCTAATATTTTATCAAACGAATACACACTTAAGTCGGTAGATAATTTACCACTACCAACAATATATTCTCCAGATGGATCTACATCACAACCATGAGGTGACTTAGGAATTGGAATATAAAATACAGCACCTTTAACGTCTCTTGGATCAACAGTGATCACACCATCTTTAATGGTTGATGTTGCTGTATGCGTTTTCTCATCATAAACATTATGAGCATATTTTCCTGCCATTTTAGTTCCGCCACCATTTTTAACGAAGTCGGCAATTTTCTGCCAGTTAACTGCTGCGATATAATCCTTATCATTCTGAGATGCATTCACTTCCATTAGTGTATTAGCTTCTTCAGTGTTATAACTTGTAAAGAAGAACCAACCATGTGATTTATTTCGTCCTGGATGGGCTAAATCGTAATTAAAACCGGGCATATTCAATTGGAATTCCAAATTCATACGACCATTGTCAGCTATACTTACAAAAGATAAAGGTCCTTTAAACTGACCTTTCATTTCACTAATTGGCATATCACGTTGCGGATTAGGAACTGCAAAACGGGTACCCGCTACTATAAATTCTGTATTCTCAGTAACAAAAGAAGAAGCATGATTCCCTGCACTATTAGGAAGCTCTATGATCTCCTCAGTTTCAAAGGTTTCAAGACTTACACGAGCAATTCTTGGTGTATTGTTTTCATTAATAAAAATCCATCGACCATCAAGTTCCCCATTAGTCTGTGAGATATCTGGGTGATGAGCATCACCCCATGGTACAAATCCGAAAGAAGTATTTAACATCGGTTTGGTTTCTTCAGAATAACCATAACCTGAGGTAGGAAATTGTGAAAACACAGGAATCTCTTTTAACATTCGTCCACTAGGAAGACCAGCAACAGTAATATTACCACTATATCCTCCTGAAAAAAATGCGTAATATTCATCATGTTCTCCAGGTGCTACATATACTTTTTCAGCTTTGCTGGAGTTCATTGCTCCAGTATTGCCCGAATTGTTATTATTACCGCAACTTGTTATTAGAACAAAAGCGATAATACTAAACATATATTTACTTATTGTATTCATATAAATTGATTTTATTAGTTATTAAGAATTAATCTTTTGGTAGCATGACATCTTCTAAGACATGCACCCAGCCATTACTTACATTGACAGTTCCAATAATCCTGTTCCCATCAACATAAATATTACCGTCTTTGGTAGTAACTTCCAGATATTTACCAGATGCCATGTAAAGTTTTCTATTCTTCTCTGCGTTTTTTTCAAGAGTCTCAATTGGGTAGTTACTAGGTGCTACATGATGGGTTAAGATAAAAGCTAATTTTGCTTTATTTTCTGGCTTTAATAAATCATTTAAAGTTGTTTCATCAATTTTTGCAAAAGCCGCATCATTGGGTGCAAATACTGTTAAAGGACCAACATTAACTAAGGCATTTTCAACACCAGCTGCTTGAACTGCTGCAACCAAAGTGGTATGATCTTCAGATTGTATTGCTAATTGCAGTGCATTTGGTGTACCACCTTCATCTTTAATGAAAGCCTGACCTGTTTTTTCTTGTGCTGATTTTTCAGTTTCAGTAACTGTTGTAGTCGATGAGGCATCTTTGGTTTCTGTTTTGCACGACGCTAGTAAAGCGATTAATGCAAAACATAAAAATAGTTTTTTGGTTATCTTCATAATGTGGTTTTATAATGTTCTAAAATATTCTAATACTGCTCTGGCTTCTTTTTCGGTTAGATTTTGATTAGCCATTGGAGAGCCATTAAACTCGATTAGCAATTCTTTTGCTAATGGATCATTTTTTACCATGCCCTCTGGATCTAATATCATATTCATAATCCACTCAGGTGAACGTCGTTCAAGAAGTCCTTGTGGTGACGGACCAATAAACTTTTTGTTTGGTCTGTGACATGCTGTACACATCTTCTTAAAAATCTCTTCTCCCTCTGCAGCCATAGCTGTATCAATTTCACCTAAAGAAATGGATGAAATTGGTCCAACACCCTTATTGGTTAGATCTATCTTTTTTGATGCAGGAGTAGCTTTTTCTTTTGCTGATTCTGTCTTAACTGTAACCTCTTTCTTTCCATAAGAAATCGGCTCTTTTTTTTGTTCTTCTTTGCCTCCACAACTTATTAGTAGTGTTACAAATAATACGGTCAATAGTTTTAGTGTTATCTTCATAATGAAATTGATTTGTTAACAAAATTAGTGACTAAAAAGACCAATTATTATGATATATATCATATTTAGGATAAAAATATCTTAATTAATTTTTGAATAAGGCTTTAGATGATTTTTGTTAAAGCATTGCTCACTTTTTACTTCGCAATATCTTTTGCTTATCTTTAATGCAACTAAACCAAACTGTAATGAAAAAATCACTATTCCTGATGCTTTTCTTAGCATCACTATCTCTTTTTTCTCAAGACATTTCTCTTGATGTATTAAAAAACATGACACCGCGAAATATAGGTCCTGGAGGTATGTCTGGACGAGTTACTGCAATAGATGTGGTGCATTCAAACCCTGACATCATGTATGTTGGCACTGCTTCTGGTGGTTTGTGGAAAAGTGAGTCTGGAGGCATAACTTGGACACCAATTTTTGATGATCAGGTAACAGCTTCAATTGGAGCTGTGGCTATCCAACAATCTAATCCAAGTGTTATATGGGCTGGAACTGGAGAAGGCAATCCAAGAAATAGTTTAAATGGTGGCTATGGAATTTTTAAATCATTAGATGGTGGCAAGAGCTGGAAATCTATGGGATTAGAAAAAACAAGACATATACATCGTGTAATTATCGATCCAATCAATCCAGATGTTGTTTATGTTGCTGCTATTGGATCTCCATGGGGTGAACATCCTGAACGTGGTGTCTTTAAAACGACTGATGGTGGTGAGACCTGGAATAAAATTCTATTTGCCAATAATAAAACTGGAGCTGCAGACCTGGTCATGGATCCAACCAATCCAAACAAACTAATTGCTGCTATGTGGGAACATAAACGTGATCCCTGGTTTTTCAATTCAGGTGGTGAGGGCTCAGGATTACACATCACTCACGATGGTGGAAAAACCTGGAAAAAGGTCACTGATAAAGATGGGTTTCCTAAAGGGAACCTCGGACGTATTGGTGTTGCCATTGCGCCCAACAAACCAAATGTTATTTATGCTTTAGTTGAAGCCAAGAAAAATGCATTATATAAAAGTGTAGATGGCGGATTTAACTGGACCATGATCAATAATAAGAGTGATATTGGTAACAGACCTTTTTATTATTCTGAAATATATGTCGATCCTCAAAATGAAAATCGTGTGTATTCGGTATTTACTTATGTCAATGTTTCCGAAGATGGAGGAAAGAACTTTACACAATTAATGCCTGCCTATGGTGTAAGTAATGGTGTACATCCTGATCATCATGCCTGGTGGATTCATCCTGACGATGGAAGTTTTATGATTGATGGAAATGATGGTGGAATGAACATCACAAAAGATGGTGGACAATCGTGGCGATTTATAGGTAATCTGCCTGTCGCACAATTTTACCATATCAATGTAGATAACGAAATTCCATACAACGTTTATGGTGGAATGCAGGATAATGGCTCATGGAGAGGACCAGCTTATGTTTGGAGAGCTCAAGGCATTCGAAATAGCTACTGGCAAGAAATTAGTTTTGGTGATGGTTTTGATGTGGTTCCAGATAAAGACGATTCCAGATACGGATGGTCTATGAGTCAACAAGGTTATGTGAGTCGCTACGATTGGCAAACTGGAAACAATTATGGTGTAAGACCTACGCATCCAGATCCTGATGTTAAATTGCGGTTCAACTGGAATGCTGCTATAAATATTGATCCTTTTAATAACAGTACTATTTACTTCGGAAGTCAATTTGTGCATAAGTCAACAGACAAAGGTGATACCTGGACAGTGATTTCACCAGACTTGACTACCAACGATCCTGAAAAACAAAAACAATCTGAAAGTGGTGGTCTAACCATGGATGCCACAGGAGCAGAAAATCATACCACTATTTTAGTCATCGAACCTTCACCTCTAGAACGAAACATGATGTGGGTTGGAACTGACGACGGAAAAGTACACTACACCACTAATGGTGGTGAGTCATGGAGTGACGTCTCAAAAAATCTGAAAGGCCTACCAACTGGAAGTTGGATAGCACAGATCAAAGCGTCTAATAAAAATAAAGGAGAAGCTTTACTCATTGCTAACGATTACAGAAGATTTAATTATACTCCTTATGCCTACAGAACTACAAATTATGGTAAAACTTGGGAACGCATAGTTGATGCTAATGACGTTGAGAGCTACACCTTATCCATAGTTGAAGATCCAATTGAAAAAAATCTTATGTTTTTGGGTACAGATGACGGACTATATATCTCTTTTGATGCTGGAAACAAATGGACAAAATGGACTAATGGTTTCCCTACAGTTTCAGTTAAAGATCTCGTGATTCATCCTAGAGAACACGACTTAATTATTGGTACGTTTGGTCGTGCAGCATGGGTATTAGATGATATTCGACCGTTACGTGCGCTAGCCAAAAACAAACAAATAATCAATCAAAAGCTAGAGCTTTTTGAACCACCTACAGCATATCAAGCTGCTTACCAACAACCTACAGGTAGTCGTTTTGGAGCTGATGCTATGTATCACGGCGAAAACAGAGGTTATGGTGCAAGACTTTCCTATTTTGTAAGTATTGACACTATGAAAAAAACCAAAGGAGATAAAACATCTAAAAAGACTGATAAAAAGGAGGAGGTTTCCGAAGCAAAAGAAACTAAAGTGAAATGGGACTCTATTCATTTAAAACTATATGATAGTGATCGTCTGATTAGAAGTTTAAAACGAAATGCTCCAGATTCTACAGGATTGTATAAATGGACTTGGTTTATGGATGAAGCAGGTGTGGATCGTCCTTCAAAACGTATTAGACCAAGACGTGGAGAGCCAGGAGGTATGTCTGTTAAACCAGGAACTTATAAAGCTGTAATGACTTTTGGCGACCAAACTTCAGAAAAAATGATAACTGTAAAATCAGACCCTAGAGTTAATGTATCTCAGGCGAATATTAATCAGGTTTATGATCACTATAAAAAATTGGAAGGTATGCAGCAAACGGCTGCAGATGCTGTAAAGCAATTGATAGAAAGCAAGACTATTGCAAAAGATTATCAATCACTATTAAGCAAACTCGATAAAGACAAATACAAAGATGATATCAAAGCTTCAAAAGAGATCATTAAGAGCATCGATAGTATTGTTGACAAGTTCTTAGGCAAAGATGACAAACGTCAAGGTATAACTAGAAATCCTGAAGTGACAGTAATGCAGCGTTTAGGTTTGGCCAGAAATTATGTAAGTTCCAGACAAAACGGAATTACCGAAACTGAAACCACACTAATCAAAAATGCTAAAGAGGCAATGGAAGCTGTACTTAATGAAACTAATACCTTCTTTAATGACATCTGGGCACCTTACAGAAGTAAGATGGAACAATTGCAAGTAAGTCCGTTTAAAGACATAAAGACATTCAAAATAGATTAACAACACTAAAACAAATCATTATGAGAACAAAAATTTTAGGACTGTGTATCGCTGTTCTGATGGTGTCCTGTAAAAAAGACACTAAAGAACAAGCCAATGCAGAAAGGGAGATTCAGCAATACACTATCGATCAGTTCATGGATAACGAAGCCGTTGGAGGTGGGAGCTTTTCGGCTGATAACAGCAATTTATTAGTGTCTAGTAACCGTTCTGGTATTTACAATGTGTATACCATTCCTGCGGAAGGTGGCGATATGACTCCAATTACAAAATCAGATAGCACATCTATTGTTGCACAATCTTATTTTCCAAATGATAATAGAATGCTTTTAAGCGCTGATGGAAATGGCGATGAAATTGATCATCTGTTTGTAAGAGAACTGGATGGAATGATTAAAGATATCACACCTGATAAAGGTGCGAAATCTAACTTCTATGGCTGGTCTGAAGATGATAAATCATTGTATTACGGGTCAAATAAACGCGACCCTCGTTATTTTGATGTCTATAAAATGTCTATTGATGACTATACTTCGGAAATGATCTATCAGAATAATGACGGACTTGATTTTGGAGGTATGACCAGTGACGAACGCTATTTTGCCCTTTCAAAGAATTTAAATACTAACGATAGTGATCTTTTTCTTTATGATGTAAAGACAAAAGACATGACGAAAGTGAATGACTCACAGAGTGGTAATTCGGCACAGGATTTTTCTAAAGACAATACTACATTTTATTATACCACAGATAACGGAAATGAATTTTCATACTTAATGTCTTACGACTTGGCAACAAAAGAGAAAAAGAAAGTCGTTGAAAAATCTTGGGATATCATGGGAAGCGGTTTTACTTCTGAAGGGAACTATATGGTAGTATATGTCAACGAAGATGGGAAAAATGCCATAGAAGTTCTAAATGCTAAAACAATGACACCTATTGACCTTCCCGATTTTAAAGGCAAAAGCATAACCAGTGTTGGGTTTAGTGATGATGAAAAATGGATGCGTATGTATGTAGGTGGTTCTAACTCACCTTCTGATTTGTACACCTATAATTTGGAAACTAAAGAACAACATAAGCTTACCGATGTTCTCAATGATGAGATCAACGCTGATGACCTTGTAACTGCAAAAGTGATTCGATTTAAATCGTTTGATGGTGTAGAGATTCCAGCTATTTATTATTTACCTCACCAAGCATCTGCCGAAAACAAAGTACCTGCAATGGTATGGGTTCATGGTGGTCCTGGAGGACAAACACGTCAAGGGTTTAGCTCTTTAATTCAGTATATGGTCAATCATGGTTATGCTGTTCTTGCTGTTAATAATCGCGGAAGTAGTGGCTACGGAAAAACGTTTTATCAAATGGACGATCTTAACCATGGAGAAAAAGATTTACAAGATTGTGTAGAGGGTAAAAACTGGTTAGCAACTCAAGCTGAAATTGATGGAGACAAAATAGGTATTATAGGTGGATCTTATGGTGGTTACATGACTATGGCAGCACTTACCTACACTCCTGAAGAGTTTGATGTTGGTGTCAATTTATTTGGTGTAACCAATTGGATACGTACATTGAAAAGTATTCCTCCGTATTGGGAATCATTCAGGGAATCACTTTACTTAGAACTAGGTGATCCATTTTCGGCAGATTCTGTTCGTTTAAAACGTATCTCACCATTGTTCCATACAGATAAAGTAACTAAACCACTTATTGTACTTCAAGGTGCTCAGGACCCAAGAGTATTACAAGTAGAATCTGATGAGATAGTAGCAGGTGTTAGAAAAAATAACGTACCTGTAGAATATGTCTTATTTGAAGATGAAGGACACGGATTTGTAAAAAAGGAAAATCAGATTGAAGCTTACAGCCGAATTCTTAAATTTTTAGATAAACATCTCAAAAAAGAAAACATGCCAATTGATGGGGAAACAGAATCTAAAGAAATTGAAGTAGAATATGAAGATCAATAAGTAATCTTTCTAATTGAAATAAAAAAAGCTTGAGCATTAGACTCAAGCTTTTTTTATTATATATATTAAAATGATACTAGATCTTAAATGTCATTACAGGAATTGTGGCATGATTGGCCACATCTTCAGACACACTTCCAGAGAAGAAATGCGCTAATCCTTTTCTTCCATGAGTAGGAACAGCAATAAGATCGGCTCCTAGAAGATTAGATGAATTTAAAATCCCTTTTTCAACCGTATAATCAGACGTGTAATGCACATCATTCAATTTATCTAAATTACCATCTGCTTTCTTTAAAAAGTTAGCCACTGTAGTTTCCATTTCTGTAGAACTTCTAAATCCTTCACCTGGAACATTAACATGAATCAGTTTGACATTGTCAAATAATTGACGTGCTTTTAGGTAAGGCTCCACCATTTCTTCCGAAAAATCACTGGCAAAAGTGACTGTTTCAAAATTTAAATTTGTTGGCTTCTGCTTCACAACCAAAACTGGAATCTCAGAATGTCTCACAACACGTTCAGTGTTTGAACCTACGAATATTTCGGATAAACCACTAGAACCATGAGAACCCATAACAATCATATCTGCATTCTGCTCTTCAGCAACTTCAGCAACTTCACTAAATACTTTAAAGTGTTTTACAATTGGAGTGACGTTTACCCCTTCTAAAAAATCTTTAGCTAAAAATTCATCAAACTTCTGTTCGGCTAGTTTTAGAAAGAAAACTACCTTTTCATTATGAGCATTTGCAGAATCTGTTACACTTCCTCTATCTAGGTCTAACATATGTAATGCAATTAATTCAGCATTATTCTTTTTTGCTAGAATTGCTGCTGTTTCTAGAGCGTATTCAGAGAATTCAGAGAAATCTATTGGTACAATGATCTTATTCATGATTTTAGTTTTTTAGTTTTAAGTCCGTTAAATTACAAGTTTTGATTTAGTATCGAAAACATTTTCGACCAAATCACAAAATTTTACACAGTCATTGAAAATAATCGTGTACTGGGTTGTTTGCGTTGAAGTAATACATCAAAGGCCATACACACATTCCTAACGTATGGCTGTCCCTTTGGTGTGACTTTAATGCCATGGGTTTGAAATGTCACCAAACCATCAGCTTCCATCTCTCTCAGTTTAAAAACGATATCTTTAAATTCTTCAATGTATAACGACTGATCATTCCAGCTTGTTTCAAAGTGACACATTAAATTCAAAATATGTTTCCTGACAATAAGATCTTCAGAATTTAAAATATGCCCACGATATACAGGGATGATATCTTGATCAACTAAATGGTAGTATTCTTCTATACCTTTCACATTTTGTGCAAACCCATACCAGCTATCACTAATAGAAGACACACCTAAGCCAATCATAGCTTGAGTTTTTGATGCTGTATAACCCATAAAATTTCTATGCAACTCATTAGCTTGCATGGCTTTGAAAAGTGAATCACCCTCTAATGCAAAATGATCCATTCCAATTTCATGATACCCTGCTTTACTCAGTAGTTTCTTTCCCAATTCGTATTGTGCTCGCTTAGATGCTCCTGAAGGAAGATCCTCATCCTTGTAACCACGCTGTCCATTTCCTTTAAGCCATGGCACATGTGCATAACTGTAAAAAGCAATACGATCTGGCATTAACGCCTTAGTAAGTTCTACAGTTTTGGCGACATGTTCCTCGGTTTGAAATGGTAGACCAAAAATAATATCGTGACCAATAGAAGTATATCCAATCTCCCGAGCAGTGAGTGTGGCTTGTTTTACATTCTCAAAAGGCTGAATACGATTGATTGCTTTTTGAACAGCTTCATTATAATCCTGAACGCCAAAACTCACACGAGTAAATCCAAGATTATATAGCGTTTCAAGATGAGCTCGGGTGGTATTATTTGGGTGACCTTCAAAGCTAAACTCGTAATCTTTTGCAAGATTAGCTCGTCGTAAAATACCTTTGATCAAAAATTCTAAATTCTCTGGAGAGAAAAAAGTTGGAGTTCCACCTCCAAGGTGAAGCTCTTTTATTATTGGTCGTCCTTTTAAAAGTTTACAATACAGACTCCACTCTTTCAATACTGCTCTAACATAGGGCTCTTCAACATCATGTCGTTTTGTGATACGTTTATTACATCCACAAAACGTACACATACGCTCACAAAATGGCAAATGAATATAAAGGCTTATACCTTCGGAAGCATTGCTTTCTTCAAAGGATTTAGATAGCGACGCTTTCCATTGTTTTAATGAAAACGATGCATCATCCCAATAAGGAACTGTTGGATAAGATGTATAACGTGGTCCTGCCACATTATATTTATTGACTAATGAACTGCACATACCTGATTAATTTTCACCAAAATTACTCGCTTTTGTTTGGATAAAATATGACTTAAGTCATATCTTGGAGATTCATTGATAAATCTATGTTTATGTTAAAAAGCGAGCCATTTGAAGTGACACTTGCTACCAAACAAAGTATAATTTTACCTGAAGCTATAGCTAAATTATTTACAGACAACAATCATAAAAGAGTCAAGGTTACGGCTTCTCATCAAGGAACATCTATATCCTATCATGCTGCATTACTTCCGAAGAAAAATGGATTAACAACCATGTACTTTAGTAATGAAAAACAAAAAACCTTAGGCATCTTCATGAATGATTACTTCAGCATACAACTTATTGAAGACCAGACAAAGTACGGTGTTGAAATGCCAGAAGAACTGGATGCGGTATTGATGAGTGATCACGAAGCGTTTTCTGTTTTTGAAAGCCTGACACCAGGTAGACAACGCAGTATCATCTATACCATTAAACGCTATAAATCCATACAGACCAGAGTAGATAAAGCGCTAATCCTTACCGAAAATCTAAAACGAGGGATTACAGATCCCAAATTGTGGCTCAAACAATTTTAGTGAATTTTAAACCAATTATTTTCTATCATTTCAAATAATGATTATCTTTCAACTCCAATAAAACTTAAAACAAAACCAATGAAACGTTCTATTTTATATATTTCAATTTTAGCCTTATGCTTAAGTGTATCATGTAAATCTGATAAAAAAGAAGATGCTACTGAAAACACCGAAACTACAACAACTGAGGTTGAGACTAAAGCTGAAGATAAATCAAGAGAAACAGCTAATCCAAAAGATGAGCCTGCATATTATGCCGACAAGAAAAAGGCAACCGTTACCTTAGACCCTAAAAGTAATAGTGGTGTAAGTGGAAGTGTTGTTTTTACTCAAGATCAAGGTGTAGTGACCATGATTGCTGTGTTAGATGGCTTGTCTCAAGGACAACATGCTATTCATATTCATGAAAAAGCAGATTGTACTTCAGACGACGGAAAATCTGCCGGCGGACATTGGAACCCTACAGGACAACCTCACGGAAAATGGGGAGATGAAGCTGGATATCATAAAGGTGATATAGGTAATGTAACTGCAGATGCCAATGGACATGCAACTATTACTATGATTACAGACCAATGGTGTATAGGTTGTGGTGATGAGACCAAAGATATTCTTGGAAAAGCCATCATCGTTCATCAAGGAGTAGATGATTTTAAATCACAACCATCAGGTGCTGCTGGTAGTCGTGTAAGCTGTGGTGGTATCATCCAGTAATTCAAAAAAAACTTAACAGAAAGGCTACCGTTGTGTAGCTTTTTATTTAATCTTTAGCACAAATCAAATTCTCTAGATGCAATTAGAAACGCTCATTTCCCAATTTCAAAACAAAGATGAAAAGGCTTTTGAGCAATTGTACCATATGTATAAAGAAAGTATGCATGGTGTCATCTATAACATTGTACGAGATCATGATATTGCTGAGGAAGTCATGCAAGATGTATTTATTAAAGCATGGAACAAAGCTAGTACCTATAACTCCAGTAAAGGTCGTTTTTTTACATGGCTTTTGAATATCGCCAGAAATGCTGCCATAGACAAAACACGATCTAAAGCTTTTAAAAATTCTGGTAAAAACCTCAATGCCGAATTTTTCGTAGATATCTTAGAAACCAGTGATAATTTGAATACTAAGACAGATGCCATTGGTGTTAAAGGATTCGTTAAGAAATTAGCTAAAACATGTATCGAAGTTATTGAGCTTCTTTATTTTAAAGGCTACACTCAAAAAGAAGCCTCGGAAACCTTAGATATGCCTCTAGGTACTATCAAGACAAGAAATAGAAATTGTATCAAAGAATTAAGACACATGTTGTTGGAATAAAATGGATATTAACGCTTACATAGAGTCAGGTATACTGGAATTGTATGTTTCAGGTCAACTTTCTGAAAAAGAAAATCAGGAGGTCTATGAATTGATGCGTCAACATCCTGAAATTTTACAAGAAGTATTGGAGATTGAAGCGGCTATGATAAAACTCGCTGAAGGCGTAGCTCCAAATACTCATACTGTGCTATTACAACGCATAAAAGATGAATTACAGTTTGACAATGACGACAATAAGGTTCTTACTATGCCTAAATCTAGAACCAATTGGTTTGCATACACTGGATGGGCAGCAGCTCTTATTGTTGGTGCTGGATTACTATGGACTCTAAATCAAAATCAACAACTGGAATCTCAGGTTTCTGATATGGATCTTGAAAATCTATATCTGGAGCAGCAGATAGAAAAAGCTAAAACCGATCTTGCAGTCAAAGAAAACTTATTGAATGTATTACGTGATCGGGATATTATTTCGGTACCATTAGGTGGTCAGGGTAATTTCACCGATAGTTACGCTAAGGTATATTGGAATAAAGCAGACAATAGTATTTATCTTGATGCTCAAGGTTTACCAGAAGCACCAGAAGGTAAAGTATGGCAAGTATGGTCTCTGACATTAAACCCATTAACACCAACTAGTTTAGGAACTATTGATAATTTTAATACTGACCAAAACAAAATTTTTAATATTGCTAACACCAATGAAAGTCAGGCCTTTGGTATCACTTTAGAGCCAGCTGGTGGAAGTGAATCTCCAACTATGGAACAACTTCATACACTAGGTGTTGTTGCTCAACCTTAAAAATAAAGTCAATAATTTATTATGAAGCGCCAGATGAATATTTGGTGCTTTTTTTATTTTGAAATTTACGTAGTACTACGTATGCATTCGTATTTGATATTGTCATAAATTTAAGGAAATCAATACCTAATGCCATGATATCCTTTTTAAAAAAATTACCAGTATCAATAAAAATATGTTTGATAGCTGTTATTGTGATAACAATAAATTGGATAATGTTTAACAGGTTTAAAGCATCGTTTGAGCTATTGAATAATGAAAATGTAGTAGCAATCAAACAAATAGACAAATCTCGGATTGACTTATTCGAGAAAACCGAGAATATCAATTTGAATATAGAACAGAAAGATATCTTAAGACAGAAGATTCACATTTTAAATCAGCAACGATACCAATACATGAACCTTATAAGTCTTCTTTACAAAAACTACTATGCCTTACTAAGTTTATTTCCTTACATCTCTGGTTTAACAGGTGTATTTGTATTTATCATACTACAAGATGGCTGGAAAAACACAAATATTTACATCAAATCTATATTTCTAATTTTAGCATTACTTACTGCTATTACTGGTATCTTTCCTGAGGTTTACCAACAAAAAGAAAACATTGATCGCTACTCCAGTCATTACACAAAATTCAGCAAAGTACAACGTGATATTTTTAATTACAATTTAACTTCACCATATACTAAGCTTGACGACACGCTAAGCTTTAATAAGTTTTTACTTAAAATCAATGCTCAGGAAAAAGAACTCATCGATTTACATTTTGGATTGGAAAAAAAGGAAATTTCAAAAGATGCTTTTGAAATAACTAAGTAATTAGATAAAAAAACACCCACTCTTGAAGAGCAGGTGTTTCCACTAACAAAAAAACTCTAAAAATATCATAGTGACCTATGATAATCAATCAAAAACTCAAATCAATTTCATGTTAGTGTTCACCAATCAACAACCCTAAAAATTATAACTTATACGTCCTTTGATAAAAAAGGGAGTTCCAGGTGTAAAATGTATTTCTTCCACACTCTGTGGTTCATTTTGTAATCTGGATTCTGTTGCAAACTGTGTTTCGTTCCATTCAACATCAAATAAATTTTCAATTTGTAAACCCAGTGTGATATTGTCGAAACTGTAATTGATATTGAAATCTGTTACAAAGTATCCTTCAGCAATTATACTATTGGTTTCATTGGCTGGTCTATCATCGATATATCTATATCGTATTCCTCCCGAAAATCCATCCAAATCTGAAACTGATAATCCTCCAGCTAATGTAAAGTCTGGTGCTAATGGAATGTAATTTTCTCCTTCTGCAGCTTCCAGGCTTCTTGCTCTGGTGTAAGTGGCATCTGTATCAAGATATAACCAATCATTCAGTTGGTAACGCAAGCCTAAATCAATACCATAACGCTCTGTTTCCCCACTTGGCTCAACAATTCCAGCATCTCCAACATAAACAAATTCCTGTTCTAAAAACAGATACCACAGAGCTGTATTAATGATAAATTTTTTATTAGGTTTCCATATCGAACCTACGTCAAGACCGTAAGCTCTGGGCAGTATATCTCGACCAGAATTATTGACAACAACTCTTGTATCATTGGAATGAAAACCAATACCTGATTTCATATAAAGTTGTAAATTATTTTGAACGTCATAAAAAACATTAAGTTTCGGACTAACGATAGTTTTAGTTTCCGATTGAACTGAATAGGCTGTTTGCAGCTTATCATTATACAGGAATTTAAAATAATCTAGTCGCAATGCTGGAGCAATCCGCAGTTTTCCAAAATCGAAAGTGGTATTGATAAACGCATCAATGTTAGTTTGATTGATATCTCCCAACTGAACATTTTCTAATGTCGTCTGACGGTTTAACGTTCTTGATAATTCAACATCATTAATAATATCATGTCGAAACTCAAGACCAGCATCAAAACTCACATTTGTATTTCCAAGATACATTGATTTTGAAAGCATAGTATTGACACCAAAAATATGTCGTTCCTCTTCTTGCTTTATTTGGTCTCCGTTTATAGGATCCTCTAAAAAGAAGGTAAAGTTTGAAAAGAGTTTAAAGTTATAGTTAGAGTAAAACGCATTGGTTTTTAATTGTGTATCATCTGACATATACTTACTGAACTCTACATTAAAGTTTGTACGCGATGTTTCTCCTCCTTCAGTATCGTCTATAGCACCAAATCGCGTTATATTTCCGTTATCAACTTCGCGTTGCGGTATTTGCCCTGAAGCATCCCAGCGACTTGTAAAATGAGAAGCTGATAGTGTTAACTTATCATTATCAGGTGAGAACATCACATACTTCCCAAATAGATTTAAACGGTTAAAGTTTTGCGGCGATTCAAAAGGTCCATCAGTAGCAATATACTCCATTGCTAAATAGGCATTTTGTCGTTTTGTGTTTTCAAGTAAATTGAACATTCCCAATGTTCTCAGTGAATTAAAATCACCCACGGAAAGACTAATCTGACTATCTTTTAAATAGTCTTTTGTAGAGAAGTCTACATAACCAGCAGTATTAAAATCTCCTTGCTGTCCATAATAGGGTCCTTTACCAAAATCAATTTTATTAATGGTCTCTGGAATCAAAAAATGTAAATCGCTATAACCTTGTCCATGAGCATGAGACACCATATTTACTGGCATACCATCTACCGAAATAGAAACGTCAGTTCCATGATCAACATCAAACCCTCTGAGAAATAATTGTTCTGCTTTACCTCCTCCTGCATGTTGTCCTATAATTAAACCAGGAACTTTACGAAGTATTTCCTGTGAAGAATTTACTGGTGTTGTGCTTAAATCTAGCTTTGAAATTGTATGTAATGCATTGAGTTCTTCAGTAATTACCAGTTCTTCCAATTGATAGGCTTGTTCTTCTAAAACAATAACAAACAATGCGTCAAAATATGAATCATTCAATACCAGTGCTTTTGTTTTATATCCTAAAAGTCTAACCCTAATAGAATCTCCAACTTTAGTTTCTTTAAGCGCAAAAACTCCATTATCTGAAGAGTGAGCATGACTTTCAGAATTTATATTATAAATGTAAGCAGCTTCAATAGGTTGATTAGATGCATCAATGACTTTACCTTTCAGTTCTTGTGAAAACAAGAAACCAGTACTAAGTACAAATAGTATGCATATTATAAGTTGTTGTCTCATAATTACAGATTATTTATTTCAACTTCCATAGTTGGTCCTAGCTCATAGATACTTGCCAGAAGCTCATCTTTAAGCGGCTTTATCTTTTCTGTTTCACCTGCTGCTTTATAGATCTCAGCTACGTGATATAAGATTGCAGGTTCAAAGGTTTTTTCAATAATGTGTTCTTCCGTAATCTGTAGTGCAGCATCTAAATTGCCGTTACTAAAATAAGCCCAAGCCAAAAGATCGTATGATTGAGGTGTTGGCCTGTTCTCTACTTCTGTTTGTGCAATTGCAATTGCCTCATCCAAATTTGAGTTTTTATCAGTGTACAACAGGACATTATAAGCATTATACATATCACCATAGGCTTCATTCTTTACAGCCATTTCGTATAGTTCTAATTGTTTTTCAGCAATGGCATCGTAGCCAGCATAATCGGCTATTTCTGATTTCAAAAGGTAGTAGTCTGGTGCTTGATAGTTCTCAGTCACTGCGTTTAAAATACGTAATGCTTCATTTGGGTTCTTTTCATATGAATAAACAATCCATGCAATTCCTTTCTTAGCATAGGCATCGTTAGGATCTAAGGTTAGGGCTTTTAAATAGTGTTGGTATGATTTTTCAATCTTTCCGGCATGACCGTAGAAATCAGCAATATTAGTGTAAGACCACTGTTTTAAGTCTTTAAGATTTGAAGCCTCTGCTATGACCATGGCTTGCTCCATATATTTGATAGCAGCATCGAGATTACCTTTATGGTCACTAAGTTTTGACAAACGAATGAGATAATCAAAATCACTAAAATTTTCGAAGTTATTCAAGTAAGTTTGAGCCTCATTATAGTTTCCTAATTCTAGATGAACATCAAATAACATTTTTTGAGTCATTTGCAGGTTTTCTCTCAATAGTTCAGCTTTTGTGAGTAATTCTAAAGCCTCTTTGAATCTGTGTTGTGAAATGTAGTTGTATGCTAAACTTCTTAGATAAGAAGGGTTTTCATACCTTGTAATTTCATTAACTTCCAGTAATTTTTGTTCAGCTTCAATAAGATAATTCACATCTCCTGTTGCCGAAAAATAATTAGTATAAGTAGATGCTAATTTTCCTAAGTAAGGAAACTGATCTGGAGATTCTTCTAATTTTTCAGACCAAAAGATTTTATTTTGTTCAGCTTGTTTCAGAGATTGGTTTTCCGAAGGATACAAAAAGACATTATAATCATTATGATCTGTGATTTGAGTAGTTGTAGACGTGCAATTTGTGACAAGAGCAACTATCAACACAACCATTAGGCATGTGTATTTAGAGTTCATTGTTGAGTGTGTTTTGAGTTTTTTAGAGTGATTTTATTAAAAACTCTGAAATGAGATGGACTAATCCCATTTCAGAGCTATAAGCGGTTTAGTGAGGTGTTGCCAAATAAGGGAATGATGTTAAGAACGGCTTATCATTTCCATCGACATTATCATCTGTTAATCCAGGATTTTCTGAACCATCTGGACCACCAAAAATGAGCAATAACTCTGTTGAGATAACATCATCAGCCAGCGCACGACCCGTTAATACATTGGTGCCATCAAAAAATGTAGTAGTACCATTTAAAGACACTGTCAATACATCTGTTGCCAAAGCTCCTGTAAATGTTGGTGCGTCAAATCCTAAAGCATTTGTTGTATATCCAGGATTTAAGGCTAATAATTTAGCTTCAAACTTGGTTTGAAATGCTGCATTTTGATCTGATGGTACAGTGGTGTTAAAACTATTTTTATCTGCCATATCTACAAAAACTGTATTAATTGCAGGTCGACCCATTTGATCTTGCTGAGTAAAAGTCCCTGTAAAGTTTGGCCCTGTTGGACCTGTTGGTCCGTTATCGTCATCGTTACTACAGTTGTATGCTGAAAAGGATACAAGCAGTGCGATGGCTATTAATTTTATATTATTAAGTTTCATAATGTTCTATTTAAAAGATTTATAATTATTGTTTTCTTTTTGATTCTACCCAAATGTTTACTGAATCACCTGTACCTACCATAGCTTTTGGAACTTCAACCACAACAGATAGTACATTTGTACCAGCAAAAGTGTCTGATCCAGGATCATTGAACATGGTTTCGTTTCCAGCGATAATTTCTCCATAACGTGCAAAATCCATAAAGAATGGATCATCACGAGGTCCAGCAAAAAAGCTCATTCCATTATTAGTCTCAACAATGGCATTTGCGCCATAAGATGTAATATCCACTTCGTTACGCATTGCTGTATCTGCTAAGATTGTACTATTTAAACCTGACTGCGAAGGTGCTGTTGGTCCAAAAAAGTACATCTTACCATCTCTTGGAATAGCTTGAATCACTAAATCTTCAATGGCATCGCCATCATTGTCAATATTGAATTCTAATAAGACGTTCTCATCAAATGATGCTCCAGCTGTACTTGCTGGACTTAGTAATCCTTGTAGATTCGCAACAAACACAATGTTGTCGGTGTTTTGACCTTGAAAGCCATAAATGTCAGTGATATCACTTGTACCACCAGCAACTGCAGGAGCATCAATATGATCTGCTGCGATTGCAAAAAAGCCAGCAATGGTCAACACTGCAGCTCCAATTAAAATTTTTGATTTTTTCATAATACTTTTGAGATTTTGTTAATTAATGTTTTGTCTCTGCTAACACTTACGCAAATATTAACATAGCGGTTTTGTTAAAATTTTGTTAACGTAATTAAAACGTCGATTTTCAAAAGAAAAAATTAACTTTGCATGTCTTTAAAAATGATGTAATGAACCCATCTACTAATGGTTGGATTGAAAAGTTTTGTTCTCAACTCTCTAAGAAAGGAGTTGCCTTTGAGACCTATGACCAACTGTATGATAATCTGAAGGATTTTGGATTTATCTACGGTGTAAATGTTAGAGTTACAGATAAAATTGAACAGATTCATAAATATTCTGAAGACGAACTAGCCAAGATGAATCTCATCACTGGTTTATACCATATTTACTTATTTCACCGACAAAAATTCAGTACTAACGTATTTATTAAAGATCTACTTAACTTCTATAAAATGTTGGAAGTTTCAGATTTGTCATTATGGGATAAGTTAGTGATTGGTAAAAGTGATAATTCCATGTTGGAACGCTTAATTCATGATCGAATTCAGATAGATGATAATTTACTGACCAGAAATTTCAACAAGTCAATTACAAACTCTTTACTTTTTGTTGATGTACTAACCTTTGACGAGTATCTTTCAAAAACTATAGATCCAAAATCATATGCTGCCAACCTAGAAAGCATTATAGTTGGAACCTTATACCAATCTTTAAATTCGAAAAGTAAGATTACTGATTACGATAAAGGGATTATTAATATCATTGAATCCTCAACTGCCTTTTTAGAGGAAGACACCACTGTAATTGAAGACCTCATCTACGATATTGATTACGATATTAACACTAATGAAAAAAAATATCTGATTGATCTCATGTGCTTATCCGTTTGGGATGATGAGATCTTGGAAAAATCGGAGTATCAGTTTTTAAAACAGTTGGCAAAACGATTGGATATAGATATTTCCGAAGTTAGAAGTTCTATCATGTGTGTGGCTAATTTTCATACAGAACATAAAAAAGAGGTCATGCTTTTTCAGCAAACCAATCCGATTAATAATTTTTATGAAAATTCTTCTCAATTGGTAAATAAGCTGATTAGGCGTAATAGTAAACGTTTGGTAAAAGAACTCAAACAGAGTAAAGATCTGATGCTACTGATAAGTAAATCTACCCATTCTGATCTTACGAAAGAAGAACAAAAACAAATGCAAAGTCAGTTGCTGGATATTTTAAAATCTATACCAAGCTTGGCTATTTTTATGCTACCTGGTGGTGCTATTTTACTACCAATTTTTGCAAAATTAATCCCAAACTTATTGCCTTCGTCTTTTGATGATAATCGTATTGAAAAGTAATTTTTTAAATAGTCTGATAAAAACGTAACTTTAGTTATCATAAAACGTCCTATAGTTGATGTTAAAATGTGAGAACTAAGATGACTAAACAAGTACTATTAAAACCACAGTTGATTGCGTTTTTAATTCCAACAATCCTTTTATTATCATTAGTTCTACTCATCAATTCAAGCCTCTTTACAGAACATCAAAGCAAGCTATCTACCTTCATTACCATTGACTTTATTATCACGATTCCACTAATCTATTTTCTACTCATTAGAAAAACAAAGATTTCAAATCTAACCATAGCGCCTTTTCTCATAGTATGTGTTGTGATTGCCTCATATACCATTCCAATGGCTAATCAGGATATACTGAATCTTGCAAAAACTTGGTTAATCCCAATTGTAGAATTGAGTGTACTAACATTTATCATTCTCAAAGTAAGAAAAGCTATTAAGGCATATAAAGAAGTTGCAACAACTCACAAAGATTTTTATAGCACACTTACAGAAACTTGTAAATCGATATTTCCAGATACTGCAGCTAAACTTGCGGCTAATGAAATTGCATTGATCTATTATGGATTTTTTAATTTCAAAACAATAAGCTTAAAGGCTAACGAATTTACCAACTATAATGGTTCAGGAATTTTGTCAACCTTAGGTGCTCTTATTTTGGTGGTTGGCATCGAAATGGTTACTATTCATTATTTGGCTTCTAAATGGAGTATTACCTTTGCCTGGATTATGACCGGATTGAGCATATACTCAGCGCTTCAACTCATTGGTATTATAAGATCTGTTCCTAAACGTCCAATTGTGATTAATAGTGATCATCTATTATTGCGATTTGGTATCTTGAGTGAGACAACCATTCCTTTAGATGTCATTGAAAGCATTCAATTGGCAGATTCATCAGATTTCAATAAAGAAAAAGGCACCAGAACATTATCGCTTTTGGGTGAGATGGAACATAGTAATATTATGATTCACTTAAAAACACCACAACATATTGAATTCATCTACGGAAAACCAAAACTTTATACTAAATTATTATGTTTTGTAGACGATAATCAACGATTTAAAACTGAAGTAGAGCAGCTGCTTTCAAATTAATGCTATGGTAGAATTAACTAATTATTATCAATTATTGAATATTGATAGATCAGCAGATCTAAATACTATTAAAAAAGCATTTAGAACAGAAATTGCATTGTATCATCCAGACAACAATTCATCTAAAGGTGCCAGAGCTCGTTTTGACCTGCTTGTAGAAGGTTTTGATATTTTATCGCATCCAAAAAAAAGAGAAACTTATGATGCGATGCTTAGAGATTCAGACTTTAATAAACCAGTTATTATAAAGCGAAAGGTTGAGCCTGAATATCAAGAATGGCAAAAAGAAGCTAAGAAAAAATCAGATTCGTATTGGGATAGTTCTCTAGCTGAAGTATTAGTCCTTGATATATTTTTAGAAGCTGGATTTAGTGGATTATTTTCAGGAACCGAAGATCTACTAGACAGTCTTGGCGATTCGCTTGGTGATATATTAGATATTGATATCTTTTAAGCTAACCACTGTTTAAAGTCTTTAACACGTTCTCTAGCCACAATAACGTCCTGTTCATTATAAGTGTTTAGCTTAATCTGGAGTCTGGAATTGGTATAGCTTACCATATCTTTTATAGCATTCACATTCACAAAAAACTTTCTACTAATTCTAAAGAATTTATGAGGTTCTAACTCATCTTCAAGCTGCTCGAGAGTAGTGTCTAGCAAATAATTTCGCCCTTCTGATGTATGAGCATAAGTGCCTTTGTTTTCACTATAAAAACATTCGATATCATCAATATTGATGAGCTTTAAATGTTGTCCGACTTTTACTGAAAATCGCTTTTTATATTCTCGTTCTATTGGATTAACCAAAAGTTTTTTAATATCGTCAAAATCTAAAGTTACCGATTGTTGTTGAGGCGCGCGGTCTTTGAATTTTAACACTGCTCTTTCAAGATCTTCTTCATCAATAGGTTTTAACAAATAGTCAATACTATTGAGTTTAAAAGCTTGCAAGGCATATTCATCATAAGCTGTTGTAAAAATGACTGCCGAATTAATATCTATAGTATCAAATATTTCAAATGACAGACCATCACTTAACTGAATATCTAAAAAGATCAAGTCTGGATGTTGGTTATTTTGAAACCATTCTATTGACTCTTCAACAGAATGAAGCATAACTTCAACATCCATTTGTAATTCTGTTAGCATACGCTGCAAGCGTCTTGCCGATGGCTTTTCGTCTTCAATAATGATGATATTCATTTCTTAAATTTATGTTTTCTTATTAAATATTTTGAGAGACTTTATTCCCAATGTTGATCTTCTTGTTCAATATATTTTTTTATTCTACGTGCTTCCCAGCCTTTACCAAAAATTATATTTGGAAGAAACACAGATGCAGCGTGTGATACTAAAAACAGACCCCAAATAGAAAATGTAAAGAAATTATGCCATTGAAAATAGCTCTCACCAACCTCTAAGCTTCTGTAATTCATTATTGCAATTATGATATTTATTATTAAAAAGATCAACAAATGAAAGTAGAATCCTTTAAGTTGCTTTACTCTTTTAGCTGCCAGTTCATAACGTTCTCGACGTAATAGTTTATTTGCTTCCATCATTCCCAATGTTTTTTATCCTTATCCATCATTTCTTTTATTTTACGCTCTTCCCAGTTTCTTCCGAAGAAAAAATCTGGACCATACACTCCAAGGAAATGAAAAAAGAGTCCTATTCCCCAAAATAGTGCTGTTGCAAATGTTCCAAAGCTCCATAATCGTCCGCCATTAATTACAATCATACTGATGATAAAAATATTAACAATGATATATGAAGCCAGATGCCAGTAAAATCCAATAAGTGCTTTAACTTTTTTCTGAGCTCTTAGGTAAGCCTCTTCTCTTTCAAAAGCTCTTTTATGGTTGTTACTATCGTAAGGTTCTATCTTGTTTTCCATGATATTTATATTTTAATTCCAACGTTGTTCCTCTTCCTCTTGCATGAATTTTTCAATTTTGCGCTGCTCCCAACTTTTTCCTAAAACACCGTCATTTACATAGACTTTATAAGCGTGAAATGCTATTCCCATTCCCCATCCCAACATAGGAAACCAAAACCATTGTATGGTATTAGGAGTGTAACGATACCAGATAAAAATTAGGAATGGTATCACTAAACAATAGGAAATTAATCCATAATAAAATTCTTTCATCTCTTCTACACGTTTGCGTGCTCTTACATATCTGTCGTCAAAATCTGACTTAGGTTCTATTGCTTTCATAATTGATACTTGTTTTGTAAGCATTGGAATTGCTACTGCAAAACTGTTTGCTTGTTGATTGATTGATACTGTTCTACTTGATAATAATTTGTAGCGTTGTTTAATATTTTCTAATCCTACTCCACTACTCTTTTTTACAATTTGTTTGGGCTGAAGGTTATTCTCTACAACGAGCATACTCCCAGCTTCATATATTTTAATGTGCAACGGTTTACTACTCGTTACCATATTGTGCTTAACTGCATTTTCTAAAAGCAATTGTAATGACAATGGAACTACTTTACTTTCAGGATTTGACGCTTGATCCGGAATTTCAAAAATGATACTATCTTCAAAACGCATTTTTAAAAGTGACATATAGGTTCTGGCAAATTTCAACTCCTCGTCAACGGTTACCAGATCCTTATTTTTTTGCTCTAAAACGTAGCGATATACTTTTGATAAAGACGTTGTAAACTTTTGAGCATTCTTTGGATTTTCCTCAATTAAACTCGTTAATACATTTAAACTATTGAATAAAAAATGAGGATCTAATTGATTCTTTAAAGCGTCAAATTTCGCACTTGCTGTTCCTGCTATAACCTTTTGCTCTTTGATCTTATTACGCTGATATCTATTATAGAATGCTGCAATATGAAAAATGGAAACAATTATTAAAGTGATCCATAAACCGAAAGAATAGCCTTGCCAGGAATCATATCTTAGGAAATCTTCAATTGACACACCTTCATAAAAAACAGCAATTCCAAGTCTTAAACAAAAGATACCTACTAAGGTTAATATGGTTGCACCTAATATGCCAAGTACAATACGCTTTAATGTATCTCCTTTCTGCCATCTACGACGTTCCATGTAATTAAAAAACTCAGTGTTGATATATCCAAGTACAAAAGTATACAACTGATAGAATGCAAAATTTATTAAAAACTCATTGACCGATTTATAATTAAATCCTGTTGAAAGTGCAGTACCTATAACATAGATTACACATCCAATCAAAAAAGTAACAATGATATTTTTAAAGAATTTTGTCATAACTGTTTTTACTCTTTACAAGATTTTACAACCTGTTCTGCACGCTCTAATCCCCAATTAGGATGCAAATTGCTTTCTGGTTTAAAGGTAGCAAAAAGTTCAATTGATTTTTCTATTTCAGAACAAAACGGCTTTGTGTCTTGCCCAAAATAACGTGCGCTGCCCATAGCCCAATCTGCCTTACTAAATGCAACTCTTGGGTTTTCAGGAGCCAATTTGTAAGCTTTATTGTATAACTCTGTTATTTTTCCTGCGTACTTCATTCCGTAAGTCGCTCCATCATAAGCCACCCAATTCGTAAAAATCTGAGCTTGCATGACTATAATTTCAGGATTGTTTTCACTTATTGCCATTGCGCTGTCCAAATGTTTCTGAGCTTTCTCGAGTTGCACTTTTAGAACGTTTATATCTTTAATATTCCAGCTTTTTAAACTATTGATCTGAGCTATATAATAATGAGGCAACCATTGATCTGTTTCAGCGTTAGAAATGCGTTCAAACATATTTTCTGCTTCGTCTACTTTATTGTCTTGCCAAAGCTCAAACGCTTTTTGCATTCCTTTTTCAAAATTGCTTTGAGCATAGTTAATACCCGAAACTAATAGGAGTGTGATAATGATCACTTTTTTCATAATGTTATAGTTTTTGTTACTGATTTATTATGTAATTCAAATTTTGCATCTTTCCATTTTGGTGGTCCCATAAACCCTCTCGCATTATTAGAGCAACCGTAATCCTCCTTAGGGATTCCTAGAAAATTACTATCTAATCTATTATTTCCATTTTCATCATGAAACATAGATATAGCATAAATCCCATTGGGTACATTTTTAAAAACAACTTCGCAACTGTTATTTTCAATATACGTGAATGATGCTTTATACCCTTTATCCAAAAATGTGTCCTGAGAATTATAAAGTGCTACATACACTTTACCCTTATTATTATCAAGATTATCGATTTTGACAATAATATCTTGCCCTTTTAACTCTTGAGCATTAAGTACTGTATGACTCAATACAAAGAAAATTATGATTTTAACTAATGTGCTCATAATGATTTATTTTTTTACTGAAAATTTGTTCAGCTTGATTGATGAGACAAATATCATACAGAAGTTAAGATTCTTAAAAAGCGAATGACCGAATTGTGATTTTTTATGGACGAATTGTAAAAAACTAAAAAAAGAGTAACTTATTTACATACTTTACTACTAATGAAGTATGTATTCACTAACTTAAAATCTGATACAATGAAAACATTAGCTTTAGCTCTCTTTAGTTTATTAATCTGCACTACTGTTGATGCCCAAGACAAACGTCTTAAAGGCATTGATAAAGAACTCAACAAAATTCTTGAAACCACTAATGCTGCAGGTTTTGCTGTAGCTGTAGTAGAAGGCGATAAGATAATTTATGCAAAAGGATTTGGTTATAGAGATTATGAAAATAAAGTTCCTGCCGATGCCAACACACTATTTGCTATTGGGTCATCAACAAAAGCATTCACTTCTTCTATTCTAGGTTTACTTAGAGAGGATGACAAATTATCTTTTGACGATAATCCCAGAAAATATATTCCAGAATTAGAGTTTTACAATAATGATCTTAATAACAATTTGATCATTAAAGATCTTATGCGACATAGTTCTGGTATACCAAGACATGATGGGTCGTGGTACTTTTTTCCAACCCATGACAAAGACAGTTTAATTATGCGATTAAAATATCAAGAACCCTTTACAGGCATAAGACAACAATGGTATTATAACAATTTCGGATTTTTAATTCAAGGAGTTATAGCTGAAAAGATTACTGGTAAAAGCTGGGAAGATAATATTAGAGACCACTTCTTCAAACCCTTAGGAATGAACCGATCAAATGCTACCATTGCCGAAATGAAAGCAAGTTCAAATGCTGCATTTGGATATGAGCTCAAGGAAAATGGCTCAATACGTAAAATGGATTATTACGATATTGCTGCGATGTCTCCTGCTGGAAGTATTAACAGTAGTGTAAATGACATGAGCAAATGGATTACACTGTGGTTGCAAAACGGAAAATTTAATGACGAGCAAATCCTTTCTGAAAATTATATAAAGGAAGCCATGAGTGCGCAAATGGTTATGGGTGGAGGCGTTCCAGATGAAAAATTTCCAGATATTCACTTTTCAAGTTATGGATATGGTTGGATGATGCAATCTTATAAAGGACATTATCGTGTTGAACATGGTGGCAATATTGATGGTTTTTCAGCTAGTGTTGCTTTTTACCCAACAGATAATATAGGCATTGTTGTTTTGGCTAACCAAAATGGGTCTTCTGTTCCGTCACTTGCTAGAAATACTATAGCAGATCGTATGTTAGATGAAGAACGAACGGATTGGGTAGGTCGTTATGCAGAAAACCTTGAGAAAAGTAAAAAAGCTCAAGAAGACGCTAAAAACGATTCGAAAACTGCAAATGTAAAAAATACAAAGCCATCACATATTAAGCAAGATTATACAGGCTCATACGAAAATAAGGGCTATGGCAAATTTGAGGTTATTGTAGAAAATGACACTATGTTTACACAGTTAAATACCAAAAGACAGTACCTGCACCATTTTCACTATGACACATTTGAACTCATAGATGTTGTAGATGGAAAAGTCGACACAACAGGTATTGGACAATCGCTTAAAATCACCTTTAATACTAATGATGCTGGTGATATTTCCGAAGCAAAAATAAGTATTGAGCCTACAGTGGATGCGATCACATTTGATCGTACACCTAATACGATTGACGTTGATACTAAAACACTTGAATCATATACTGGAGCTTATGAATTGGCAGGAACAGAGATTAAAGTGTATACAAAAGAAGAGACGCTTTATTTATTTGTTGCTGGTCAACCAGAATACGAATTGGTCGCAACCGCAAAACACAAGTTTTCGTTTAAAGCATTAGATGGATTTAAAGTAGAATTTTTAGAATCTGAAGATGGACAAATCAACCAACTAAAAGCCATACAACCTAATGGTATTTTTACGGCTACGAGAAAGAAAGAATAAATTAATAGCATATATATTACATTACTGATGAGAAAAGCACTTTTTTAAAGTGCTTTTTTTAATGTTCCATATCAGCTAAAACTTTATTTGTTGCCCATTGCACTGCGGCATCAAGGCTATTGAAACGTTTAATTTTTTTACTAAAAAATAGATTTTCTATCATTGTATTGAGAAGACTCCCTTGCGTATATCCAACGACGCCATAACCTTTCAAGCTGTAACTATGCGTAAAAAACTTCAACCAATCGTTAGGTTTTACAGCATAAGAGTTGATTCTGTGTGAAATATAAATAATATCATTTCCGTCGGTTTCTAAAAAAGACGTAACATCCTCAACAATCTGCTTAGCGTGATGTTCCCAAGTAAATGTAATCCCTTGATTAATTTCAGAAATGACATATCCGTCAAAAACGAAAACACTACCATAATCGTAATTGAATTCTTTTAACACGTCATCAAATAAAGCAGAATGTTTTACACTAATCATGTATGTAATATAAAATTATTTAATCAAACAAATAAAATAAAATTTGGCAGGTTTGTTAGATATTTAATATACACTTAAAACCATAAGGTCCTGATTCATTGAGACACAGTAATTTAGTTTGAGTCACTTTATTAAAGTTTCAAAATAGATAAAAAAACATAATTAAAGTAAATAATTTCGATGAACTGGCACAAATCACGACAATTAATGGTCATGTTTGTCCATCTTAACCTTTGTATCTGCCTATTCTATCTGAAATCTGTAATAATCCATAAAATCATACGTTTCATATAAAAAAATCAACCAACAATGAAAAAATTACTCACAATAGTTTCACTTTTAGCATTTATTTTCCTCATGTTATATGGTGCGCTTCATCTCTTCGGAAGACAGATTTATAATACTAAATCCTGTGAATTATATAATATTGATAATATTGAATTAAGAACAGGAGTAGATATTCCAAAAGTAAAATCGACAGATTGTGAGTGTAAAGACAATACAAAAGTATCCAAGTTTATCATAGATACAAATCAACTCGATCTAGACCGCTACATATCCAGAAATGATTTTGAGCTTAAAGACAGCATATATGTCAAAGAAAATGACAATGATAATTCAACTTACAGAGTTACTTTTAATAAAAAAACTGCTGAACTCATAGTCAATTTAACCTACAAGAACGATTAAACTAAATATCACATCTCTACATAAAAAAAGCACCAGTAGTGGTGCTTTTTTTATGATATCAGATTCAGAAAAATTAGAATTCTGCTTACTTTACGTCCATCAATTCTACATCAAATACTAAGGTAGCATTTGGAGGAATAACGCCTCCTGCACCAGCAGCACCATAAGCCAAGTCACTAGGAATAACCAATCGTGCTTTATCACCTACGTTTAACAAACATATCCCTTCATCCCATCCAGGAATTACTTGTCCGACACCAACTTGAAAATCAAGAGGTGCATTTCTTTTGTAAGACGAGTCAAAAACAGTTCCATCTGCTAATTGCCCTTTATAATGTACAGACACCATTTTTCCAGCTTCCGCAGCTTTTCCATCTCCTTTTTGGATGATCTGGTAGCGCAATCCGCTTTTTGTTTCATCAAAACCAGCAGCAAGTTTATCTAATTCAGCTCTTGCAGCATCACGTTCAGCAGCAACTCTTGCCTCTCTCGCACCTTCAAAAACTCTAAAGGCTTCAACAGCATTAAATTTTTCGGCGTCAGCTCCTACTCTTACAATTTCTAATGTTTCTATTTCATCACCTTGTGCAATAGCATCTACAACATCTTGTCCTTCAATCACTTTTCCAAAAACTGTATGGTTATTGTCTAACCATGGTGTCTCAACATGTGTGATAAAGAACTGGCTTCCATTTGTTCCTGGTCCAGCATTTGCCATAGACAATACTCCTGGTGCATCGTGTTTTAGATCTGGATGAAATTCATCATCAAATTTATACCCAGGATTTCCTGTTCCAGTTCCCTGAGGACAACCGCCTTGAATCATAAAATCAGGAATTACTCTGTGAAATTTTAATCCGTCATAATAAGGAGTTCCCTGAGGCTTTACTGCATTTTCTAAATTTCCTTCAGCTAAAGCAACGAAATTACCAACAGTTCCTGGTGTTTTTTGATATTCTAAAGCGACTAATATTTCGCCTTTTGTTGTATTAAATTTTGCGTATAAACCGTCTTGCATTGTATTGTATTTTAATTGAGGTGCAAAGATAACAAACTCTATTAGAAGTGAAGCAGAATTTGGAATTTGAATCACATAAGGTTAGCTTTGCCGAAAATAACATTGCCATGAGTTTTATTACCAAATTAAAATCTGCTTTCGGAAATTCTAAATCCATTGATAAGAAAGCCACTTTAGATACTACTGAGGCTATCATTCAAGATATTGAACATGATCCTTTTGCTATTTCCGAAGAGAATGTATTATATGCAGGTTTGAACGAACTTGGTGGTTATTATTCATTTCAAACTGTTATAGTTGGAACTTTCAAAGTTAAAACCAAAAAAGGAGGTCAATTAAAGGTTACAGGTAAAAACTACAACTTAGAATTGAACTCAGAATCGGTTGAATTTGAATCTGACCCTACAGATATTAAAGGTCGAAGTATTACAAAAATAGACTTTCAAATTGAAGAGAATGATGCTACAAAAATCACTCAACACCAACCAAATCAGTTAGTTTTAAATTGCAAAAAACAAGAAATTGTATTCAATACAGCTATAGCAGCTAATGAGTAAAACAAATTAATTAGCTACTTCACTTATAAATTTAATGCGATATAATCGTAGTTCTTCATCATCATAATCACCATCAAATTCTTCGATAGCTACGTCTATTTTATCGGTTTCAGATTCCATAAAATAATCATGAATCTCTTCCTGTTGGTCTTCATCAAGGATATCTTCTAACCAATAATCAATATTGAGTTTGGTTCCAGAATACACTATGGCCTCCATTTCCTTAATAAAATCTGGCATAGACATTCCTTTTGAGGATGCAATATCTGTGAGTGGTAATTTTCGGTCTACATTCTGAATGATATATAATTTAATAGCAGAATTAGATCCTGTACTTTTAACTACAAAATCATCTGGTCTTACAATATCATTATCCTCAACATACTGTGCAATCAAGGCTACAAAATCTTTACCATACTTTTTAGCTTTTCCATCTCCAACACCATGAACATTACTCAATTCCTCTAAAGTAATTGGATATTTAAGAGCCATATCTTCTAGTGAAGGGTCTTGAAAGATTACAAATGGCGGCACGCCTAAGTTCTTAGCATTTTGCTTTCTAAGATCTTTAAGCATTTTCATTAAAGCTTCATCAGCAACAGCTCCTCCTCCTTTAGCAGCAGTAATAATATTATCATCACTTCCTTCATCAAAGACGTGATCTTCGGTCATCATAAAAGATTCAGGAGATTTTATAAAGTCACGACCAGAATCAGACAATCTTAAAACACCATAGGTTTCAATGTCCTTTTTTAAATAACCAGCTACCAAAACCTGACGTATAAGTGCCATCCAGTAACGTTTGTCTTGATCTTTACCAACGCCGAAGAATGGTAGAGTATCGGTTTTATGAGAGGATATCAATGCATTGGTATTTCCAACGAGAACCTGAACCAAATCTTTAGATTTATACTTTTCATTGGTCCTCTGAACGGTTTCTAATAAAACACTAACCTCTTTTTGAGCTTCATGTTGTTTTTTAGGGTTTCGAACATTATCATCCATATCACCCCCTTCTCCAGTAGCATTATCGAATTCTTCACCAAAATAATGAAGTATGAACTTTCGTCTGGAAATAGAACTTTCAGCAAATGCAACAACTTCTTGCAATAATGCTTGTCCGATTTCTTGCTCAGCAACTGGCTTACCAGACATGAATTTTTCGAGTTTTTCAATGTCTTTATAAGCATAATATGCCAGACAATGACCTTCGCCACCATCCCGTCCTGCGCGACCAGTTTCCTGATAATAGCTTTCTATACTTTTAGGAATATCATGATGAATAACAAAACGAACATCGGGTTTATCAATTCCCATTCCGAAGGCAATAGTAGCAACGACCACATCACAATCTTCCATAAGAAACATATCCTGATGTTTTACTCTCGTTTTAGGGTCTAAACCTGCGTGATACGGTACAGCCTTGATTCCATTAACTTGTAATACCTGAGCTAATTCTTCTACACGTTTTCTACTTAAACAGTATACAATTCCTGATTTCCCCTCGTTCTTCTTTATAAACCGAATAATATCAGCATCAACATTTTTGGTTTTAGGACGAATCTCATAATACAGATTTGGTCTATTAAATGATGCTTTGAAGGTTTTGGCATTAGGTATATCTAGACTCTTTAGTATATCTTCCTGCACTTTTGGTGTTGCAGTAGCTGTTAATCCAATGATTGGAATATTATCGCCTATACGTTTAATGATATGACGTAAATTTCTGTATTCGGGTCTGAAATCATGGCCCCATTCACTAATACAATGTGCTTCATCTACAGCCATAAATGAAATGGTAACCGTTCTTAAAAACTCGACGTGCTCTTCTTTTGTTAGCGATTCTGGTGCTACATATAGTAGTTTTGTAACACCATTTGTGATGTCCTCTTTAACGCGTTTGACTTCAGTTTTGTTAAGTGAAGAGTTCAAAACATGAGCAACTCCTTCTTCATTTGAAACGCCTCTAATGGCATCCACTTGATTTTTCATTAAAGCAATTAATGGTGAAACTATAATTGCTGTACCCTCTTTTATTAAAGCAGGAAGTTGGTAACATAATGATTTTCCGCCTCCTGTAGGCATAATAACAAATACATCCTCACCTTCAACAACACTTTTAATAACACTTTCTTGAAGTCCTTTAAATTTTGAAAATCCGAAGTATTGTTTTAGTGCAGAATGTATATCAATTTCTTTTACACTCATTAATCCCTATTAGTATTTTTGATACATTTGCATAAGACTAAAGATAACAATTTCTTTATACCCATCAAACTCAAAAAAAATTAATTTTGAACAGTATTCAATCTATCTTAGAAACCGCAAGAAAAACTATAGATTTAGAACGTGATGCTATTGCCAATTTAAGCCACTTACTAACTGATGATTTTGCAAATGCAGTTTCATTGATATATAACTCTAAAGGCAGGGTAATTATTACTGGTATTGGTAAAAGTGCCATCATTGCTAATAAAATTGTAGCCACACTTAATTCTACTGGGACTCCAGCTATTTTTATGCATGCTGCAGATGCAATACATGGTGATCTAGGCTTAATCTTAGAGGATGATGTAGTGATCTGTATTTCTAAAAGTGGAAATACTCCAGAAATTAAAGTTTTAGTTCCGTTAATAAAGAATGCTAAAAATAAGATGATAGCCATTACTGGTAATGACTCTTCATTTTTAGCGCAGCAAGCCGATTTTATTCTTAATGCCTACGTCGCCCAAGAAGCATGTCCAAATAATTTAGCACCTACAACGAGTACAACAGCCCAATTAGTCATGGGTGATGCGCTAGCAGTTTGCCTCCTAGAGCTTAGAGGATTTTCCAGTAAAGATTTTGCAAAATATCATCCTGGTGGTGCATTAGGTAAACGACTGTATTTACGCGTAAGTGACCTTTCATCTCAAAATGAAAAACCTAAGGTTCATCTCAATACCTCAGCAAAAGATGTGATTGTTGAAATTTCCGAAAAAATGTTAGGTGTAGCAGCTGTTCTTGATAATAATAAAATTTCGGGAATTATCACTGATGGCGATTTGAGGCGTATGTTGACTAAAAGTGATGAATTTTTGCATTTAACTGCCAAGGATATCATGAGTAGTAATCCTAAACGAATTGATGAGGATGCTATGGCTGTTGATGCTATGGAATTAATGGAAGAGCATGGTATTTCGCAGTTACTAGTTGAAAAAAATGGAGACTATGCTGGTGTTATTCATATTCATGATCTCATTAAAGAAGGTATTATATAATGAGTAAAAACAATACTGATGAGATGTCGTTTCTAGACCATCTCGAAGACTTAAGATGGCATTTAATTAGAGCTACACTGTCTGTACTTATATGTGCTACAGTAGCCTTTATATTTAGTAAAGCTATTTTTAAATATATCATTTTTGCGCCAAAGCAAATGGACTTCCCAACCTATAAATGGTTGTGTCAGGCTTCTGAATATATAGGAATAAACGATACTACATTCTGTGCTGCAGAATTTCCATTCAAAATTCAAAGTTTGGAAATGTCTGCACAATTTTCAGCAGATATCTGGACATCTATTTATACTGGTTTTATAGTAGCCTTTCCATATATCATCTATCAGTTTTGGAGCTTTATAAGTCCGGGATTACATCCAAATGAACGAAAACACTCAAGAGGTTTTATTATTATCATGTCTTTATTGTTCTTTATTGGTGTACTATTTGGATATTATATCGTTACACCTTTATCTATCAATTTTTTAGCCAATTACAGTATTAGTCCTGATATTGAAAATCAATTTCAAATTAGTTCTTATATCTCATTAATAAGATCTGCTGCTTTGGCTTCAGGTTTTGTATTTGAATTGCCAATAGTGATTTATTTTTTAACAAAAATAGGACTCGTGACACCAAAGATCATGAAGAAGTATCGAAAATTCGCTTTGGTTATCGTACTTATCCTTTCAGCAATCATTACACCTCCAGATCTGGCAAGTCAAATTATTGTTGCCATTCCAATTTTGATCTTATACCAAATCAGTATTTATATCTCTAAAGTGGTAGTTAAAAACCAAAATAAAAAACAAAAAGCCCATGTCTGATATTGTTTCCGATTTTAATGCATACCGTTCTAAAATGAACGATGCTATCCTTGCTGATAACAATAAAATTATCAAACGTATATTTAATCTCGATACTAACGCATTTACTGAGGGTACTCTTGACAAAAGAACCAAAGAACTTCTAGGTCTTGTGGCTTCTACTGTATTACGCTGTGATGATTGTGTAAAGTACCACCTGCAAGCCAGCTATGAGATTGGGTTAAAAAAGGAAGAAGTTGTTGAAGCACTAAGTATAGCCACGTTAATTGGTGGTACGATTGTTATTCCGCATTTGCGAAAGGCTTATGAGTATTGGGATGCTCTGGAACAAGAGCGTTAAACTTATAATAAACTAAAAGCGAGTCATTTTGAATTTGCTATTTTAGCATTTATTACACAGCTATGAAGAAATTAAGAGCCGACAATTTAATGAAGTCCTATAGTGGACGAAAAGTTGTTAAAGACGTGTCTTTGGAAGTTAACCAAGGAGAAATCGTTGGTTTACTTGGACCCAATGGAGCAGGTAAAACCACCTCGTTTTACATGATTGTTGGACTCATAAAACCTAATGGTGGTAATATCTATCTCGATAATACTGAAATCACTACATTTCCAATGTATAAGCGAGCTCAAAATGGTATTGGTTACCTTGCTCAGGAAGCTTCGGTATTTAGAAAATTAAGTATTGAAGATAACATATTGAGTGTGCTTCAGATGACCAAGCTCAGCAAAAAGCAGCAACAGGACAAAATGGAATCGCTTATTGATGAGTTTAGTCTAGGTCATATTAGAAAAAATAGAGGCGACTTACTCTCAGGTGGTGAACGTCGTCGAACAGAAATTGCTCGTGCATTGGCTACAGATCCAGATTTTATTCTCTTGGATGAACCCTTTGCTGGTGTTGACCCTGTTGCCGTAGAGGATATCCAACGTATTATTGCTCAACTTACTAAAAAGAATATTGGTATTCTCATAACCGATCATAATGTACAGGAAACTCTAGCCATTACAGATAGAACCTATTTGATGTTTGAAGGTAGTATTCTTAAAGCTGGTAAACCCGAAGAACTTGCCAGTGACGAAATGGTACGTAAAGTGTATTTAGGTCAGAATTTTGAACTTAGAAAAAAGAAATTAGAATTTTAACTTTGAATGATATTTTTCAGACTGACTGGTTTTCACTTTACATCATTCCACTCCTTTTTGTTTTAGCCTATTTTCTCCATAAAAAGCTAGTCAAAACTTCTATTTACACTGAAAAAGTCAAAAACAAAGGTTGTGTTACCAGCTATATTTACTTTAATGCATTATTACTCATTACGTATTTAGTTGTGCTAGTAATATTTTCAATTATTCACCTGATTACATATTTACTTTACTGAAACCCATTAATAATTAGTGCTAATCCAATAACAATTAGACACAGGACTCCAATATAAAGCTTGATCATACGATCGGTACTTTTTATTCTATAATAGGTGAAGTGGAATATTCTGGCACCTATAATCAGGACTAGTATGCCTAGTACGATTTCAACAACTCTCAAATTAGTTTCATTTACATTATATTAGATACTATGCGTTTTGATCTTTAGTTTCCATACTTTCAACACTCTTTTCTTGTTCGGCAATTAGTTTCTTTTGATAACGGCCTTGTACAATATCTGTAATCACTAAAATGGCAATCACAAAATAGAATGTTGTTTTACTCATTGGAACAATCTCATTTCCGAAGATTTTTAAATGTGCCAAATGTCCGCCTTCGGTAACCAACATAATACCAACTATGAATAAAATGAAAAGCCCAAGTACTTCATACATTCTGTTTTTAGCTAAGAAAGCAGAAATCCTGTCAGCTAAGAGTAACATCAACAACCCACTAGCCACAATAGCAATAGCCATAATAACAAATGCTGTGGTAGAGTTTTCAATATCACTTGTTAGTCCAATAGCAGCAAGAATTGAATCAAAAGAAAAAACCAAATTCATAATAACAATACTTGTAATTGCAGCATTTGCAGACTTTCGGCGTTTTGATCCATTATCAACGTCATGATCCAGATCAGGACTACCAATCATATGCCATATTTCTTTGATGGCTGTATAAATAATAAAAGAACCTCCTAATAATACAATGATACTGTGCCCATTGAATGCAAAGTCAAAAACGTCTTCGACTTTTCCTGTTAGAAACGAAAATGGTTCCTGAAAAAAGTCGATAATTGAGACAAGTACAAACAACAATACAATCCTTAAAACAATAGCAATTAAGATCCCTAATTTTCGTACGCGCTTTTGATCGTCCTGAGGTGCTTTTTTAGATTCTAAGGAAATGTAAAGCAAATTATCAAATCCCAAAACAGCTTGCAGCATGACAAGCATTAACAGCGTGAAAATATTTTCTAACATGTGTAATTAGTTATTTAGTCGTTAAGTTATCTATAATTGAAAGCATAATGTAAAGTAAAATAATAATAGGTATGGCTATAAAATGAAATAGCAATAATAAGATGATTGTTGATATAATGAGCACATATCTATATGTGTTATTTGAAAAGCCATAATTTTTAAACTTCAAAGCAAAAAGTTTAATATTAGAATTAAGTAAATAGCAACTCAATAGTGTTATAGCAATTAAAAACCATTGGTTCAAAATCAAGGATGACGCCATATTGCTATTTTGAAATTCTATGATTAAAGGCAGAGACAAAATAAGCAATGTGTTTGCTGGTGTTGGCAATCCTTTGAAATAAGATTGCTGGTCTTCATCAATATTAAATTTTGCCAAACGATAGGCTGAAGCCAATGTGATAAAAAGACCAACAAGAGCTAAAGGCACAATATTCAAATCTGAAAAACTAAAACCCGAATTCCAATCGTTTTGAGTGACCACTTCCGGAGCATTAATACTCAAGGAAATAAGCTTATACATAACAATTCCTGGCACTAATCCGCTTGTAACCATATCTGCTAGAGAATCTAACTGAACACCTAACTCACTTTGAACATTAAGCTGTCTCGCCAATAATCCATCAAAGAAGTCAAAGAAAATACCAACAAACACAAAGACAGATGTAGCAATGAAATTATTATGAACAGCAAATACAACTGCAATACTTCCGCAGAATAAATTTAAGAGGGTTACAAAATTTGGAATGTACTTTTTTACAGACATGCATAAGATTTGTGTAAAAATAGCAAACTATTTACGACTAATGCAAGTGAAGTACAATATCTAGCTCGATTTACAGTTTAATAGATGGAAAATATTGTGCATCTTTGTAAAAAAATTTTGCTGTTGAAAAAATACATATTCATTGTCTCTACTTTGATAACATTTTTTTGCACTGCTCAGACCAAATATTCTAATGAATTTTTAAATATTGGTGTGGATGCAGCTGCTTTAGGAATGAGCAATAGTGTGGTTTCTCACACCGCAGATGTCAACTCTGGTTATTGGAATCCTGCAGGTCTCGTTAATCTTGAAGACAATCAATTAGCGCTCTTACACTCTAATTATTTTGCCAATATTGCTAATTACAATTATATCGCATTTGCAAAACCTCTTGATGACAGAAGTGCTATTGGATTGTCACTTATTAGATTTGGTGTGGATGATATTTTAGATACCACTCAATTGATCGATGATCAAGGGAATATTAATTACGATCGTGTGAGCTTGTTTTCAACTGCCGATTATGCCTTAACCTTTTCTTATGCCAGACGTTTACCTCTTGATGGATTAAGTTATGGTGTCAATGCAAAAGTAGTTCGTCGTGTTATTGGTGACTTTGCTAATTCTTGGGGTTTCGGACTTGATGCTGCCATTCAATTTGAAACCAAAAACGATTGGAAATTTGGTATCATGGCAAGAGATATTACCACAACATTTAATGCATGGTCTTTTAATGAAGATAAGTTAGCTGATATTCAAAATGCCATTGAAGGTCAAAATCAAACAGTTCCTGAAAGCACCGAAATTACCATACCAAAATTACAAATTGGTATGTCTAAGAAATTTGTATTCCATTATGATTACACACTTCTCACTTCATTAGATTTAAATGTAAGATTTGAAGAGAATAATGATATCATTTCTACATCTTTTGCTAGTGTAAATCCGGCTTTAGGATTCGAGTTTGGATATACAGACCTTGTGTTTTTACGAGCAGGATTAGGAAATTTTCAAAATGAACTACAGATTGACAACTCTGAAGACTTAACATTTCAGCCTAGTCTAGGTCTTGGATTTAAGTATAGAGGTATTCAAATAGACTACGCATTTACAGACATTGGAGATCAAAGTGCTGCTTTATATTCAAATGTATTTTCATTAAAACTTGATTTTAGTATCTTTAGATAGTGAATAGACCTTTACTAGCCTTCATTTCAGGAATATTACTAGCTTTAGGATGGCCAACCTATGGTTTCCCTATCTTATTGTTTTTTGCTTTTGTCCCACTGCTCTTAGCAGAACAGCAATTACGATTGTCTCATGCTAAACGTAAAGGCTTGGCAATTTTTGGGCTCTCTTACCTTGCTTTTTTTATTTGGAATATCACAACTACCAGCTGGTTGAGACATGCAAGTATCTTTGGTGCCAGTTTTGCCGTTTTTGTCAATACAGCATTAATGGCGTTACTCATGCTCATTTATCATAAATACGCCAAAAGACAATCTCAAAACAGAGCTTTACTTTTTTTGGTTGCACTTTGGATCAGTTTTGAAAAATTACATCTTCATTGGGAATTTTCATGGCCATGGCTTAATTTGGGTAATGGGTTTTCAGAATACATCAGTTGGATCCAATGGTATGAATATACTGGTACGTTTGGCGGCACTCTTTGGGTATGGATCTTGAATGTTTTAGTTTTTAAAGGTGTTCTATCTTATCAAAAAGAATCGTCTAAATCTGTTTTAAAATCTTTACTTCTGAAATGTGCCACATTAATTATAGTGCCTATTCTGATTTCATTAGGCATCTATTACAACTACTCACACAAAGGAGATAATGTGAATATTATTGCACTGCAGCCCAATATTGATCCGTACTCTGAAAAATACAATATGACCAACCTGAAGTTTTCAGATATATTTGTTGAGTTGGCCAATTCTAAAATTACAGACTCTACTGATTTTGTGATTGCTCCTGAAACATTCTTTGCAGAAAGCACACGACTTTCAAAGTTTGAAAATTCACTATTAAGAAGCAGACTCGATCGTTATGTGAGTCAGCATCCTAATGTTAACCTTTTGACTGGTATTTCATTTATTGAATGGTTTAGTGATAAAAGCAAAATACGAAAGCAAACCAACACCTATAAGTTTAGACCAAACACTTGGTACGACGACTATAATTCAGCAATTTTTATAAATACCTCAGACTCCGTTGCCCAATACAACAAATCGAAATTGGTAGTTGGTGTTGAAAATTTCCCCTATCAAAGTGTTTTAAAACCCATCATAGGAGAAGCCATGATTGATCTTGGAGGAACTGTAGCTATGAAAACCACTCAAGATTATCGAAGTGTATTCATTTCTTCAAATGCTAAGTTTAAGGCGGGACCTATCATCTGTTATGAATCGGTATATGGTGAATTTGTTAGTGGTTATGTGAGAAATGAAGCTAATTTTTTAGCCATTATTACCAATGATGCATGGTGGAACGAAACACAAGGTCATAAACAACATTTAAGCTACGCTAGGTTACGTGCTGTAGAAACAAGACGTGATATTGTGCGAAGTGCAAATACAGGTATTTCGGCAATTATAAATGCTAAAGGTGAAATAACCAGCAAATTAGGGTATAACAAAAAAGGAGCTTTAGCAGGTCAAATCACGACCAACGATAAGATTACATTTTACGTTATGGCTGGAGATTATATTGCACGTATCAGCATATTTGTATTGATTTTTGTCTTCTTAATCGGTTTCTTCCGGAGACAAAGAAAAACGTTATAATTTCAATCTAGATTCAACTAAACTAATAGAAATGTTACTGACCTCTGTAGTACAATATGGTACTGAGCGTCTTGACAATGATATTGATATCTAAGAACACACTTCTATGCTTGATATAAAACAAATCATACTGAAGTTTTGTTAAACTATCATCTACAGAAGAACCATAACGTGTATTCACTTGAGCCCATCCTGTAAGTCCTGGCTTTACAATGTGTCTGGTTTCATAGAATGGAATAATACGAGATAATTCGTTAACAAAGAAAGGTCGCTCAGGTCTAGGACCTATGATGCTCATATCTCCTCTTAAAACATTGATAAATTGTGGAATTTCATCTAAACGAGAACGCCTTAAAAACATTCCGAATTTTGTAATTCTTGAATCATTTTTCTGAGCCCATTTCGCACCACTTTCTTCTGCATTGACAACCATACTTCTCAACTTAACAATTTGAAAAAGTTTTCCGTTTTGACCTACACGCTCTTGAAAATAAAAGATAGGACCTTTATTAGCAATCAGGTTTCCGAGGTAAATAAAAGGCAAAATCAATATTCCAAACAAGAGTCCGAAAATTGAAAATATAATATCAAATGTTCTATGAAAGAACAGATAAAGTGTGTTTTGATTACTGCGACTAAAAGGGAAATATTTATAAAAGTCTTTACCAACAAACTGAATTGGCACTCGGTAAGTAATCTCTTCAAATACTTGTGTGTATTCTCTTATTGTAAAACCTTGATCTAACAATGCAATCAGATCGTGATAGATTTCAGGTGTTATAGTTTCTGAATTGTAACTCGCCACAAGAATTTCTGATATCTTCTCATCTCTAATAACATTCATTAAATCAGCAGATGCAAACTCTTTAAGTCCTTTGAATTTGATTGGATTTTCAACTTCCTTTTCAGAGTTAATAAATCCGACAATCTTATAATTGGGATCCGATTGGTTTAAAGGTTTGATTATATTTTCAACATTAGAAATTTCACCAACTAAAAGCACCTTCTTATAAAACCTAGGAGTAGAAATAAACGTGACATATGCCCATCTCCATATAAAAATAGTTGTTATTGTAGTTACGTAAAAGTATACGATTTTTAGTCGTTGTTCTGGTAAAAATGGCGTTACCACAGGAGTTAATAAATAAAATAATACTGTAGTAGAAGCTGTTAAAACAATATTTCTAAAGGTAACATCTAATTTACTGGATTTTTGAAGGTTATAGATTTCAAAAATAGATCCGAATATTGTAATATAAATGGCGAAGACAACAAGATATACAAAACTCTCCCTGTTAACGGTCAAATAATCATATTTTATGGTGTTCTGTAGAATATACAATCCAAGCAATACCACACAAATATCTACAATACGCAACAATAGTTTGCGTTCTGAAATTTCAAAATGTATGTCTTTTTTGCGGCTCATGTTTTCAAGAAGATCTTTGGTAAATATAATAAGTTAAAATTTAACAAATTATAAAATTTTAATCCAAAGTTTTTTGACATTTTCCCAATCAAATTGTTCTACTTGCGCTCTTGCATTTTTAATAATCTTCTCGCGTTTAGCTTTATCATTTAGCAATTGCACAATAGCTTCAATCATCTCATCTTGATTGTTTGGTTGAACCAGAATACCAGCGTCGTCATTAGATATTAAAAATGGCATACCTCCAACATTGGTTGACACAACAGGTAGCCCTAAAGCCATAGCTTCTATGACACTTACTGGTGTATTATCAAAATTAGTAGTGTTTATAAATATATTATATGCTTTAGACAACCTGATCCATTCTGTTTTACTGAGTTTTCCAGTTAGTTTCACATTTAACTTTAGGCTTTTAACAAGATCTTCAATTTGCTTTAATGTGCCATCACTATCTGGACCTACCATACATAATTCAGCTTCAGGATATAACGTTTTTAATTTTGCAAATACATGAATGGCCAATTTAGGATTGTAGATTTTTGAGAATGATCTTACCCATAAGAGTTTGGGTGCCTCATAAGATTTTGGGTAAACTTGATAGTTTTCAATTTTAAGTGTGTTAGGTATATACTTTACATTGTCATATCCATAGTTTTTAAAGCTATTTTTTAAATACAATGAAGGAGACACACTACATTTGGCATGATTAAAGATCAAACCACACATTTTAGGGTGCTTCTTCAAGCGAGCTGGTAAGTTTCCACCATTGAGACTAGGTATATAATCTCTACGAAACAGCCGACACAACTGACTAATAATTAATGCAAAATAAAAATTATGTGTACTGTAAGTATCGATTATAACCACATCCACTTTTCTAACACGTCTCAATAAGGCTAGAATCATATCCAATAACCTCAACACTTTGTTACTCACTGTGGAAGCATAATACATTGTATATCCTTCACCAGACAACAAATCTCCAAGAATATGAATAGATGATATGTTGCTTGTTTTATTTTGTAATTTGTTTCCTATGTATAGTATGCTTTTCATTAGTTACGTTTAATAGACAAAATGCATATAACAATGCAGGAGCAGCAATACGCATACCCGAATGATTAATAGTAGCAAACCAAAAACAGAAGAACGCATAGAAATAATAATTCCTCTTATTATTGGCTCTAAATACAAGTGGTTTAATAAATAAAATAATAATCAAAAACAGACCAATCATACCATGCTCAGATAACAATCGACCTATTTCATTGTGAGATGGTAGTTGATTTCCAGACATCTCAACTCGAATATCTTTTACTCTACTTGCGCCAATTCCTATAATTGGATTATCAATAAAACCTTCCAACTCTTCCATAAACAGGTCCAATCTTCCTGTGGTAATATCTTTCTTTTCAAGACCGGAGGCACTTTTATTGGCATATCTCATATCAATAAGCCCTCGTGTTTGACTAGAACTAATAATCCAGGTAATTGAGACTGCTGTTATGAATAAAAAGAAGGAAACGACTATTTGATTTCTCAATTTTTCAGATGACCTGTAGAATATAGTTCCTAAAAATGCAATGATAACAATTATTGCAGCAAATACACCTCCTCTACTAAAGGTTACAATTGCTCTGAATGAAATAGAAATTAAAAGTATTAAATTAAATATTTTAAGGCCAAATGACGGAGATTTCATAAATAATCTAATCACAATAGCGATTATCCCGAGGCCAAGAGCCGTTGACACTTGATTGGGACCAAATCCTCCAGATGTAGCAGCATTAGATGCCGTGCCTGATAAAGTGTCTTTTATACTTGGATTATATAAAAACAGATATACAGTAGTTGCTATTGATGGATAAATTAAATTGGAGATAACTTCTAACAGGTTGTTATTACTAATCTTTCTATCATAACAAAATAACGCAGCAATTCCCAAGCACACGGGTCCACTCAATACAAAAGCAATATTAGTTCTGAAATTAGCATCAAAACTTAAAGTCATCGAGGCAACTAAAATTGAAGGTAATAAGGCTACTAAATATATAAAGTAGGGATACCCTCTACCAGAGACTCCTTTAAAAAACATCCCAAGAGTCATGAATAAAATAACCAAATACTTTGATGCTTCGTATGCAATTCCACCCTTTGTCATCCTAAATAAAACCTCAGCACCAGCAAAATAAGCACATGCTAACAATATCTCTTTGGTTTTTTTTTCTTCTGGAAGAAGTATGATTCTTACTAAAAAATAACCCAATACGATATAAAAATAAATCTTAGAAAGAGGCTCAAACATAAACACAGCCACTCCAATTAAGATATGAAGTAGTATACGACCTACATAGTGATCTGTTTTTAATATATTTTTGTTTTGACTCAATTAATCAAAATTTGATACAATATCCTGAATTTTTCGGTTATAATTCAAGTAAGTAAATTTGTTTACTATATCTCTTTGACTTAGTAAAATTTTTTGCAACACTTTCTCATCCAAATTTAAAAATTCATGAAGTAATAAGGTTACATTTTCCGTATTAATAGGATTGATTAAAAATCCATTCACCGATGTTTTAATATAATGACCAATTGACGAAATATCTGATACTAAAGGTACACAACCAAAATTCATAGCTTCAGCTATAACTTTAGGAAATCCCTCAGATGCAGTTGTTGGCATTAAGAAGACGTGAGATTGTTTATAAATATGAAACACACTTGCTCTATCTAAAAAGCCGTGAAAAACAATTTCCACTCCTGAATGAATTGCTAAATCCTTAAAATAAGATAACTCAGAGCCATTACCAACAAGATGTACACATTCTACTTTGTGCTTATCTTCAATTGAAAGATTCGTCAGCGCTAATATAATTCGCTCAACACCCTTTTCTCGTTCTAAACGACCTACATAACAAAATGTAAATTTTCCGTCAAAAGCTTTATTTTTACTTATATCAGTACCTTCAGTCAAATCATCAATACTTAAACAGGGATTTTCAAATGTTAAACAGTGCTCTGGCTGGTCAGGCCATTTTCCATTAATCGTCACTGTTCTTTTCTGTCTTTTTAATAACCATCTCTGAAAAGCATAACCCATAGGCGGCTGTTCTTGTTTCCAATTACCAGCATATTTAAACCAGCCATTTTTCTTACTAAAGAGTGTCAAATACGGAATGAGGTAAACTCCTATTCCTGTTGGTGTTCTCAGTTGAAAACAATCTACCTTTTTTAATGTTTCTGAAACTATGCTTAAAGTTTTAGGCGCCTTAGATAGAATCTTCAGCTTTTCATTAACGCCATGACCTCCTACTGATGGAATTGTAATAAACTTAATACGGTCAGACTTGTAAGGCAGCGAACTTGGAGGTGCTTCACCTTTATAAAGCATAGCCACATGGTATATCTCTTCAAAAACCTCTAACAAATGATTTAATTCATTTATTGTTGGTCCCCAACCAACAAGTTGCCCATCTTGATTTATATAGTGCTCTGTATGTGAAATTATTGCAACCTTCATTAATTTATTAACTTAGTATAAGCATTAACTAAAACTGACCAGTCATGATCTTTTGCCCATTGTTGAGCCGACTTAGAGAAAGACTCGTAATTGATTGTAATGGTTTCAATGGCTTTTAAAAACGCGTCTGAATCTTTAGGGTCAATTAATATTCCTGTTGTATTATTATTGATAGCGTCTTCAATTCCACAGCCTTTTGAACCTATTGCAGGAACTCCAATGGCATTAGCCTCTATGATAGCTATTCCAAATCCTTCAACATCACCAGTATCTGTAACAGAGCTTAACATGATAAAAATATCTGTATTTGATAAAATGTTTACTAACCTCTCTTCGGAAACTCTACCATGAAATGTCACATGGTCCTCAACACCTAATCTTTCAGCAACTTTTAAAAATTCCTCCTTGTTTGTTGGTAGTCCAACGCAGTGATAATGCAACTCAGGAAATTGTGTCTTTAAAACACTTAAATGGCGAATTACATTTAATTGCCCTTTTCGTTCTGTTACGTTACCAACAGTAACTAGACTTGGATTACCTGTTAAATTATCGGGTGAAATCTCTTTTGATTGAAATTGTAAATAGTCAATTCCATTTGGTATTACTGTTATTTTAGACAACCCTTTTTCAATTATAATTTCCTTTGTGAAATTTGAGACTGCTATGATCTGGTCAAAACGTTTCAGAGCCTTTGTAATTGAAGCACTCAAGACTTTATTTTCAAAATTCACTTCTGTACCATGAGTGACAGCAAGATATGATTTCCTATAAAAAAGGGAGACGAAAGCTACAATCCACAGAGAAAATTTTCCAGAAGCAATAATGATATCATTAGATTTCAAAGATCTAAATAATACCAGAATTCGTTGAACATACATTAATATTCTCAGCCTATGACGTTTTATTCTTTTAATGTCATAAGGTTCACTATTATCAAATTTTTGTTCTTCCAAGCCATCATAAGAGCGTTGGTCTGAAAGCACCTGCATTTGATATCCTTTATTATGTAACGCTTTAGCTAAGTTTCTCGCATGATTACCTATACCGCCAGGCTGAGGAGGGAATTCAGAAGTTACAATTAAAATTCGTTTCTTAAAGCTCAAACTAATCTTTCTATTTTTGGACCTTCATTCAGTTTACGTCCTGATAATTTCCAGGATTTTTGTACCTGAAATATAACAATAGGCAATAGCAACAAAGAAACAAAAATACCTAATACCATCATTAATTTGTTCTTTTTAAATCGGTAAGGCATTATTGATATTGGTACAGTTTTAAACAAAGCTAACGTTGACTGTTTATTTCCAAAATAGTTTCGGAATAAATATAAAACGCTTGGAATTGGTCTTGGAGCCATTAATTTTTTAGTCCGAAAAGCGTCCCAACTCCCCATATCTCTTAAACCACCAGATCCAACCTTAAGGTGTAATCTTTTAGCATAAGGATTTGAAACATTCAAATAATTATTCAAATAGGCACGCAATCCAAATTCGCCATCACCCATTCGTTGTTTTTCAAATTGCCTATCGAAAAGTCCGATAGATTCAAATACATGTCTGCTAATAAGTACATTTCCAGTATCTAACTGATCACTAATTCTAAAGAATGCATAGTGCCTAGGAGTCTCCGCTCCAACTTTTGAAATGGATACTCCCGAAGAAATATCAGCATTAAAGTATTCTAAGCCTTTTAGATGATTAACTATCCAATCTTCATCAACTCTGCTGTCGTCATCAAAAAGTAAAAAATAATTAGCTGAAGACATTTTTATGGCTGTGTTTCTGGCTAACCAAAGTGCTTTTTCTTTTTGATATTCAATAGTGATGTTAAGATTAAACACATCGTAAAAGTCTCTTTCAAATGGTTCAGATTGATCAATAACTATGACTTCAAAATTTTTATACGACTGATGTTCCAAGTCTTTAAGAACATCTTTTAAATATGTATATCTATTTAAGGTTGGAATTACGACACAAATCAATGGTGATTGTGTAACTAGTGAAGAATTGAACTCTCCATAATTTTCGTAATCAATGGGCTGCTCCAAATAACTAGAGCGTTTCGTTGCCTTGGACGTGTAAAAAGCTCTTACTTCTCTAACTGGATTTTTTAACGACATCAAGCGTAACAGAAGCACGTAGTATACCCAAGCTCTATTGAAATATTTACGAATGAAGTGGTAATTATCACGAATTGAAATGGTTTCATCAAAGTTTGACAACCCTTCTTTTGAAATGTAACCTTTGTTTAAGGCTTGCCAAGACATATCACGATTTGAAGCCTCTACACTATCGTAACGTTCATCAAATTCGAGTTGGTTTTTTATGTGCTCAGGAATAGTTGCTACATCAGGAAAAACATAAAGCCCATTATTTCGTTTTAATAAGAAATAGCTCGTAGGCTGTAAATATTTTAAAAACTCAAAAATCATGATAACTCATTTGGAACACAAAAAATATTCAATGGAATATCATTTGTGCTTAAGGGTTGTAACTGCATATCAAAAATTTGATAGTCTGAGTTTTTAAAAAAATCTATGATATTTTGATCATCATTTGTCTCTATAATACATAAAGGTCTAAATTGGTTGATCAAAGACTGACTCCCTTTAAGTATTTCATATTCAATACCATCGACATCAATTTTTATCAAATCACAAGTGTCAATTGTATGCTTAGAAAAGTAAGCATCTAAAGACACCATATCAACTGTTTCGTATGTCTGCTGACTATTTTGAGCATTGATATTAGATGTAGCATTATCAATATATAATTTAATGGGCTTGTTTTCTAATCCAACTGCCTTGTTAATAATCGTGATTTTGTCCTCCAAACGATTAGTCTCTATAGACTTACTAAACGATTTAAAAACATGCCTACTAGGTTCAAAGGCAAGTATTCTACCTTGATCTTTTGCTATGGTTTGCGACCATACTAAACTTAAAAATCCAAAATTAGCACCTACATCTAAAATCGTACAATCTGTTCTACCTTGTTTATACTTCTGTATTAATTGAATTGAATTATTTAAAACAGTCGTTTCAATACCAGTCTTTTTAGCCTTTGCTGCCGTCTTAATAGCAGCACAGAATTTAAAGTTTACATCAATACCTTGATAAGTTCTATTTACTTTTACTGTACCTTCCTTATATCTTCCATCAGACTTTAGAAAAAAATCTCTAAGCCCTTTCAAGAACTTGATCTTTCCTAGTTTATACTGAAAAGACTTAGGCAGATTATTATAGAGATAAAAAAGAATTCGCTTCATAAAACGTAATAAAATCCTTGATCTGATTCGCTAAATTAAACTTGCTTTCTACACGTAATTTTGCTTGTGTAAGTATTGCAATTTGATCTTCTTCGCACAAATTAATGACTTTCTCCAAAGTATTAGCCAATTCTGCTGGATTTTTTTTAGGCACAACGTATCCCGTTTTATGGTGAATGATATTTTCTGGAAGAGCGCCACCATCAGAAACAACACAAAGCAAACCTGAAGCTTGTGCCTCTAAAACTGCATTACAAAATCCTTCAGACAAGCTATATTGGATATAGATATCAGATGTCATCATAAATGAAAACACCTCATCATGCGGACGTTTACCAATAAAATTAACCTCGCTTTTCAAGTTTAGACGCTCAACATCATTCTTAAGACGATCAAGCTCTGAACCTTCTCCAATAATGGTGTATAAAAAAGGTATTTGTTTTGATTTTAGAATACTTAGGGCTTCCAAAACATAATCAAATCCCTTAATAGGGTGTAGTCTGCCTACTGTTAGTAACTGCGTTATCTCATTAAGTTTTGAATACTGATCATCAATAGGCTTCAATTTTGTTAAGTCAACAGCTGGATAAATAATTTGATAAGAAGACTTTTTAAACCCTAAAACATTAGCCTTTTCGAGAAGGTATTTAGAAATTGAATGCACTTTATCAACTTTCTTCCACAATAAGTCATAACAATTAGGATGTGATTCTGGGTAGACATCAATGTCATAGCCTCTGAGACTAACAGACATTTTTGAATTAATAGCTTGCGCTACATTTTCGCTTTGAATAGCCATAGTAGCAAAACCAAAATGCAACCAGTCCAATTGAGCAGTTAAAGTATGATAATTAAGATGAATATTCTTTAAAAGCTGAATCCATGAACGTCCAGCTTGTTTTTCAAGAGAAACAAAAGTTTTAAATCGTTTAGGAAAACGGATAAGCAATTTAACTACTGACCAAAGTGCGAGAAAATAAGCAAAATTCCCTTTTGCCTTAGGAGCACTATTGACTGTACACAAATTAAAATTAGGATCTCGCTCTTGAACAAACAGTTCTACTTTCAAACCACACCGAATCAACCCTTCAATTTTGGCTCTAAAGAAGGTTTCGGAGTACGATGGAGTTCTGGATAAAACAATCCCTATTTTCAATGTTTATGTTATTATGTTATGATAAAAATCTTCGTGTTTAGCTATACACTCTTCTATAGAAAATACATGTTCTACTTTATGTCGCATCTCTTTTTCTATTCTGTTTTTTTCTGAAACATCAAGAGCTTTAATTGTTTTAATTTTTGATGCTATCGCTTCAACGGAATTGGGTTCAAACAGACAATCTGGAAAATCTTTCAACACATCCTTTATACCTGCAATTCTTGAGCCTAGTACTAGTCGTCCACTCGCCATAGCTTCTAATGGAGCAACAGGCAGTCCCTCTCGGCGACCTTCGTTCTTAGTTGGAATTACAAACACATCAGCTACTGCCAGATAAGGTCTGACGTCCAACTGCTTTCCTAAAAAATGAACTGAAGACAAATCTCGGTATTTCAACTTCAATTCTTTTGCATAATCACTTTGATCATTTCCAATAACAAGCAATTTAATATCATTGTCACTTAGTAATTTTACAGCTTCAATGAGTAACTCTATACCTTTCACTGGTACTAAATTAACTATAGTTGATATAACAAAGTCCTTAGCAGTAAAGCTTATATTATCAGGCGTATTAAAAACTTTTTCCTGAGGCTTAAAATAATGGGTATCAACACCTAAAGGTATGTAATGCACTTTTGATGACATCTTAGAGAAAAATTCAGATATCATATCTGTATTGATTACAATAATTTCTGTACTTAATTTAGAGCGCCATGTCCAGGCTTTGTTTCCCCAACCCATAGCCTTCTTTGTGTAAACAAAAGGAATACCAGCTATTTTAGCAGCTAATGGTTCTGAAAAATCAGAACTCCAATGCCAAGAATGAATGAGGTCATATTTATTTGATCTAAAAAACTTTGCAATCCTGTTAACCCTTTGAAAAAAGGTCAAATACGGTTTATATGGCGTTGTAAACTGAAATAGATGAATCTTAATACCTAGTGTTTCTATAACTTTAAAAAAGTCTCCTTTATCGTGAAAGCAGCAGATCTCAGGTTCAAATTTATCCTTATCTAAATAACGCACGAGATCATAAACGACCTTTCCACTACCTGCAGTATCAAAATTTGGAATTGTAAATAGTATCTTTTTTTTCTTATTCATTAGTATGTTTATCAAATTGTGACAATACCAGAAGCATGTTTAATGCATGTGCATTTTCTAGTTGTTGTCCATTTTTAAACGCATTAATATATGTTGTTATCACTTGTTCAGGAATCCATGAATTAAAAGATGTATTACGTAGACGAGATTCAAGTTCTGACATATTTTCTGCTCCGCAAAATTGCAATTCCCAATTCCTTTGAATATAAGGTTTCCCAGTTAATCCATTAAACATTCGTTTCAATTTATTGAGTCCACGATAAGGCACATTATAAGGATATTTATTATACTGATAGTTATTTAGGTGAAATGGACGTTGATCTTGCCATGTAATATTTGCCAGTTTAGGTGATTTAGACCTAATGTAGGCTATTTGAAGCTTACGGTTTTTTAAATAATCTTCTGGAATTTCACATATGAACTCACACATCCGATTATCATAATAAGGTAGACGTATTGGATGTTTGGATTGAAATACTGAAAGGTTAACTGATGTCCAACGTGGTGCCCAATACATGGATTTAAAAGCTCTAAGCTTTGCGTTGGAGTTGTCAATTTTGATGTTGTTCAATAATTCTGATAATCGCGATGTAAAATAGGCATCAAACGTGCCTTGAAGCCCCCAAACATCCCATAAGCGACTGGCAATTTCCATGCCTCCTCTTTTAATTAATTTCGTTTTAATAATTTGTAACTCTTCAGTCTCAGAACAATTAGAGATATTCATACTATCGAAGAGTACATCTCCCCAATGCCCTAAAGAAAACACATCTCCCATAGTATCAAATTGATCATATACAGCCATTTGTCGAGGCGCTGTAAAATCTGAAAAACAATGATTTAACTCAGACAGTGTGTCAATACAATTCCATAAATACCCTTTTTGTATCTGATATTTCTGAAACTCGAAATCACAAGCATTAGCAATTTGTTCCGCAATCTTTGACTCTTTGAAACCCCCTTTAAAATCGTAGCTGTAAGACTTAACCTTTGCGTTACATCGCTTTAAGGCTAAGGCTTGCGTTCGACTATCTAATCCTCCTGAAAGAGGCAGAATGACTTGTTTACCTTCGGTTTGTTCTTTAACGATAGTTTCAAATACATCGATGTACTTGTCTAAGGCCTGATTAAAACTAATAGATCTTGGCGTGTAATGCCAATTAAAATAAGGAGTAGAATCTACTAAAACACCTTCAGCAGTTAATGTATTGTTAGATGCTCCAGGCAAAACAATTTTGTCTTTCCAATACGTATCCCGATTTAAAAAAAAACCTATTGCTGAAAACACACATATGGCTTTTAAATGCAATTCATGTTTCTCAGGAATTTTTGCAAACTCATGCTGTGCTGGGATGATATTTGTTCTAACTTTCTTATTCAAGTTTTAATTTATAGAGATAATATTTGGAATTATTAAATTCCAATTGAAAAAAATCTTTTTTAACTATGCCTGTTGTTAATATGTAATCAATGCGGTAATCCTCCTTTTTATTTTTTATTTGAGATATGTTTGCAGATACTTTCCGCTTAAATAACTCACGTTCGTACCATTCAGGTATGGCTGAGAGATCTGCAGGAATAAATTTATATACTACAAATCGATCCCGTTGCATGCGCCTGTTTAGAGACAGCTCATCTACAAAACTTAAAATCACATCCTCTTTATCAGTATTTTCTTTTATGTAGTTACTCATCTCGGTTAGATCACTGGCTGTGTTCATCTTCAAATAATTCTTACTCGAAATTATATTGGTCATGGCCATTTTCAGCAAGAAAAGAAAAGCAACCATAGCTATCAAAGGTCTCACTAATCTTAAAGATTTCTTTTTTAGATGTACAAAGACATATTGTGAAATAATTAATGTAAATAAAAATGTTGTTGTAGCATTAATTCGAAATGGGTAGTATTTCACAAATTTACCTTCTTTGTCAAAATAGGCAATCACCACCGATAATAACACTCCTATTAAAGAAAGAAACACAAAATGATTCAATTTAGACAAGGCGTAATTCTTATTGTATTTGAAAAACCCTAGACTAATTAATAATGCCACTATGGCAAACATTACACCATAGAAATGTTTCGAATAGAAATAACTTAAATCTCTAAAAAGTCCGACGTGGTGCGGGCTTCTAAAATAAGAATAGATCCAATCTGGCGAAGGTGAATAATTGACATCTCCAGTAACAGCTGTTTTTAAATACAACACAAACGGAAGTAAAGCAATCACATAAACAATAGCCAGAACACTATGAAATTTAAACGATTTACTCTTGTCAAAAAAGAAAAGTGAAGCCATTATAAACGCAAAGACATAACCTCCTACCAGTACGTGAAAATAGGTTGCAATGATTAAGAACAAGAGCATTCTTTTAAAATTAGATCTTAGATATGCGTTGATGGCGTACAGCACAAAAATGTAAGAAAAACATTTTGGCTCTAGAGACAACATCATCCACGAACCTGCAAACATAGACTGGTTTAGTAGGTATAGAATAGGCAGATGTAATAGTATTTGTACATTACTTAACTTCAGGTAATCATATAGTTTCGACAGTGGCAAAGCAAACCATACAGCGAGTATAAAAACACCAACAAAACGAACAGTTTCAAAGCTGAAATACTCTAAGAAAAACCCAACAATGTATTGATATAAAACACGCGTCCCAGCAAATTCATTCAAATAACGAGAGGAGATCCAATCTGGATCCATGAATTGTTTTGCATAGGTCATATATTGCTCCTCATTTCCATTGAGTGAAAATGTGAGATATCCAGCACATAGAATAAAAACAATCAATACTACTTTATGCACTGCCTCTAAGTAAGACAGTAATTTCAAGCTGTATAGATAATCGCTTATTTTTAAAACTATTTTTTCCATATACCCAGTAATGATTTACCCAATTGATGTCCTAAAATCGGATCTCCAATTATTGAGGTCTTTACAATATAATTGTCCCAAAATTTTATTTGTTTGATTGTAGGATAGCTTTGCTTTAAAAATAATTTATTGACCATTGATGCACACATTCCAACAGCATCCATATACAGTAATCGATGTAACTTTAAATCGTCTCCAACTGATGTCTTAAGCATCTTCTTATTATATCTTCGGAAATGTCCAATTGCCTTGTCAAAATCTGAAAACAAGAAGTTATGAGCTGGCACAAGAATTATGAGATATCCGCCTTCTTTTAAAAACGTTTTTGCCAGATTGATTTCCGAAGCATCATTATCAATATGTTCGATAACATCAATATAAAGAATGCTATCAAATTTAACGTCAGGCTTATAATCAGCTAAGTAGCTAGTCTCTACTGATAGTTTTGAGTGATATTTTTCATCAATATTTGAATGAATTTTACTAGACAACTTTGCATCAGGTTCCAGGCACACCCATTGACTGATTGATGGTTTTAAAGACAACAGATCATTAGTATTAGTTCCTAATCCTGCTCCTACTTCTAAGACATGCTCTCCAAGGAATGGAACCACTTTATTCCCCCAATACGCCTTCCAGTTTTTAGCATGAGAAAACAGCTCTAATTCATTACCAATATATTGAGATTCAACACTCATGAATGTATCTGTATTACTGATAATATAAAGTCTTTATAATAATTTTTTGGCGATAATTTGATGGTTGTTTTTTGATTAAGCTGAAATAAAAGAATCAAAAATGTGGTTAAAATAACAATAGCCAGAATATTTAATAAACTCAATCCAACTATCGAAGGCCAACCAGGAATAGTTAGATCTGTAAATAATGTAAGTGCAACCACTACACACAAAGCTATTACAGTAATAATTGTAAAGAAAAAGGATACAAACAGTAAACGTACAGACACCACATCTAAATAGATTGAAATCGAACTCAAACCGTGTAATACTAGGTTGGCAAAATTCATTTTTGATTCTCCATGATATCTGCGACCTCTGTCTGTTCCAACAGATTGGTAAGGGATTTTAGATTTCATTATCGCTCCCGAATAATGATTCCATAATTCAGGAACAGCAGTCACTCTACTTAATAAATTTCTTGGGATAGCACTAAAATTTCCAAATTCCAGCTTTTGATTAGTCAACCAATAAAAGGAAGCTTTATAGACGCGATAAAATAGTTTAAACATCAATCCTTCACTACGTTTTTCCCGTTTAGCAAAAACAATCGCTTTCTTATCGGTTTTATTTATGTGCTGCAATATTTTTACAATATCCTGAGGCCTATCTTCACCATCGCTATCCATAACAACAAAACAATCGACGTCTTTAAAACGATCATCCATATAAGATAATCCAATAGAGATAGCACGTTGATGTCCAACATTATTATTTAGGTTTACAATTGAAACAGGTGTATTGCCTTCAAACTTACTCCCTTCATAAGACTCGCTGGAGCCATCATTAACAGCTACAATATGTTCAATTTCAAAACCATCCTTTACAGAAACCGTATTAAGTTCGTCAACCAGAGACTGAAAACTTTGCCAATCATTGTATACAGGAGACACTACTGCTATTTTAAAACTCATATATCGCTGCTAAGACTTGTTAAAATACTTTTTAATTCGCATCAATGGGTACTTTAAAAAATATGCATCAAAATACAATAAAAAATATGAAATACTATACAATAGAATTCCAAGTTTACCATGATGACCTAATTCTATTTTTCTATGGAATTTTAATGCGTCTTTATAATCTGATGCTGTGATTAAATCTGGAAATTCTTTTTTAAAATCCAACAGCAATCGTCTGGAGGTTTCATGCTGCATCTTTTTATTAGTGGTTACCGATGTATTAGAACCTTTCCTATTCATTGTCACCAACTTTTCAGGAATCCCATAAACATTTGATACTAACGAAAATCGTAAAACATAATCCCAATCTACATTCATATTAGGATATCTATCTGTAAAAACCAATGCATTATCCAGATGAACCTGTTTCCTTAACATCATACAGGTATTGACTACCTTGAGTTGATTTTTATACAAATACTTAAATAAATCTACACCTTGGGGAAATTGATTTCCATGTACCAGAATATCAGGAAACAATAATGTTCCGCTATCGCTTACAAATTCGGCAATACCAGAAACCAAACCGACCTCAGTATTCTGCTCCATAACAGCCACCTGTTTCTCTATTCTTGTATTTGTATAAATATCATCTTGCTCTGCCATTGCGATATACTTAGAGTGCCTAGAAGCATTTGATATTAATTTGTTAAGATTTGGACCTAAGCCAAGGTTTATTTCATTTTCAATAATTCGAATACGATCATCATTAAAACTCTCAGCAATATCTTTCGATCTATCTTTAGTTCCATCAATTCCAATAAGAATTTCAAAATTGGAATAGCTTTGATGCAACAGACTGTTAAGTGTTTCCGACAAGGTGTTTTCCCCATTATAAACAGGTAAAACAATAGTCACAAAAGGAGAAGACTGTATCATGAAAATTTACGTTTTATCTGAACCATAAATCGAAATACAGGATGATATAATTTTAATAATTTCCATTGATTTTTAGGATGTAAATACCAAAAAAGATTTTTATAATAACTATGGTATAATAGCTGGTTATCATCATGCGACTTACTTTTATTAACAGAACTTGCCTGCTCATCGTGTAATCTAAAGCTCGCTAGTTTTTTATTTACAAACCCAATATCAAAAGACTTCATAATGCGATACCAAAATTCTGTATCTAATGTCTGTTTCATATGTTCATTAAAATACCCTATCGTTTCAAAACAGTCTCTTTTTATAAGTACATTAGTAGGCTCTCCAATTTTATTTTTAGGTGAATTCAAAAATTGTGGATCTTTTAAATATTGTCTTCCTGAACAGATGCCTTGTTTCACCTCAAAAGACTCCCAATATTGAAATAAATTACTATAGTTAGATATAAAGTAATTGATTTGATCTGTACGCTTCTCATAAATAAAATCCCGATTGCTGTATACCAGTCCAACTGTATCTTTCTCTAATGCCAATTGAATAAGTTCAGAGATGCAATTAGGTTGTAAAATATCATCCTGAAAGAGTAATTTCACAAAAGCTCCTTGACATTGTTTGATACAATGATTCCAATTTGCTCCAATGCCATCGGGTTGGTGCTGATGTATATAAATTGGCCATTGGGTCTTTGCTTTATAGCTCTCAATAATTTGTAAGGTATTGTCTTTAGAAGCGTCATCAGAGATCACAATTTCCAAATTGTCATAATCCTGATTTATTGCACTTTCCATAGCTTCAGCAATGTAAGACTCTCCGTTGAAAGTAGGAATACATATGGATACTAAAGGCTTGGCTCTATTCATTTTGATTGTACATTTTTTGATGAATCTTATTGACCAAATTGCCTTCATTATCAATTTGCCATGATGCAGAATCATTAGCCGTTTTCATGTAATATTCCTGTTCTTCGGTAAGTCTATTGGTATCGATATACCAACCACCATGACGAGCTTGGTAAGGAGCATCAGTTCGCCATCCTTTAGTAAAGTGTTTGAGTTTATAGTTATAATTGGGACGATATAAAGCAAAGGTTGTATCTATTTCGGCTTTGTATACATTGGGTTTTATTTGAGAGGTCCAAAACTTATGTTCCCAATTTACTATTTGAGGTTTATTTGAATTACTATCAGGAATATCATCAATTTTCAACGAGAATCCAACTTTGGTTCTATCATAAGCTTCATCTAAGAGCTTTCTAAATACCTCCATAAAATTATCAGGACATTCAGCTAATGGAACAATATCAGCGTCGGTCACCGCATAGTATCCTTTGCTGTATGTTTTAAAAACCTCATCTGTTTTCCAAAATGACAGATGACCAGTATTATCTTTCTTCTTATAAATACTTACCTGATCTTTTATAGCATTGAAATAATCGAGTAAAGGTTTATATGTGGAAGCATTATCAAGAACTACAATATTTGTATATCCTGAATCTAATAAGAAATCAATAAGCTGCTTCAAATAATATAGTTGATTAAAACTGATAATAATGATTGGTATGCTTTTAGGGTCTTTAAGTTGAGCTCTTACAGTAGGATTAAAAAAATGAGCAGATTGCATAGATAACTTATGCCATACCAACTGTTTTAGTTTATGAAGTTTAAATTTGATTTTTTTCAACAAAGACATAGAGCTTTCTATTTATTATAAAGCGAAACTTTACTTAATAAACCATCTCCTTTGTTAAATATAGTATTTAATACCGAACCTAAGAAAAGATACATATGATCGTTAATACTTAATTTCTTAATTTTTATAAGACTTTCAAACCAAACTTTCCAGGCATTATAGCGTTTTTTGTCTCTAATGAAATATTTAAAAATAAAAAGATAGAAACGATTTAAGATGTCCTTACTCTCTGGTGATAGTTGTGCACCTAATTTAGCTTCAAGCTTTTTCCGTGCCTGATAATAGTGCCAATATTTGTTATTTTCACTACTGTTGGAAATATTTTCTGAATGTGATCTTATATAATCCAGAGGTTCATCAACAACATCGTAATTGGGATATTTATGTAAAATGCGCGCAAAAAACTCCCACTCTTGTCCTGCTTGCAACGTCTCATCAAAACGAAATTGATTATCAATTAAAAATTGCTTTTGAAAAATTGGCCCCTGAATAGGGATTATAATACGTTTAGAAATAAAATCATTAAATGGATCTTCGGAATCAATTCTATCAGACTTAAGTCCGATAAGATTAGTAATATTATCTTCAAAAACATACGATTTACATATCGTGTATAAGCTCTTATTCTGAATTAATTTTTGTAACTGCTTTTCAAGCTTAGAGGGATGAAATATATCATCACTATCAATCCAATTTACATATTGTCCTTGGCTTTTTATTAATCCGTAATTACGACATGCATTGGCGCCTTTGGGTAAATCCTTTGGTCTATTGTAAAACTTAATTCGCTCATCTTTAGCGCTATAATTTTCCACTACAGTTTTACTATCATCAGTACTTCCATCATCAACTACGAGACATTCCCAGTTGGTAAAAGTTTGGTTTATAATAGAATCCAGCGTTTCTCCAATAAGACGAGCTCTGTTATAATTAGGAATAATAATTGAAACTTGAGGATTCATAGTTAGGCTAACCGCGTTGATTATTTACAATTAAGTTTGATGGTTCGTCATTTTGCCCTTTATAAATAAAAATCAAATTATGATAAAAATGAATGGCAATAATGTTCTCGTCAAAATAAGTAGGCTCATAACCAGGTTTGACATACTCTTTATGATTTAATCCATCTGTAAGGGATTTAAAAAAGCTCATCATGGTCTCTGGATTATTCATATTATCGCTGTCACCTCCTTTATCTTTCCAATACGATGTCTGTGTGTCTTCTATAACATAAATTCCACCAGATTTAAGTTTTGGAAATAAATGCTTGAAGGTAGTGATAACATGCTCATTGATGTGACTCCCGTCATCGATGATGATATCCAAATCTCCAATTTCTGTAATAGTTTTATCCAGAAATTTAAGGTCAACCTGGCTTCCTTTAAAAATTTTAATTCTGTTTTCCTGCAAAGCAGATTTATCATAGATATCCAAAGCATGAATTTTCCCATGCCAAAAGTATGATTTCCACATACGAAGCGAGTGACCTCCATAATCGTGATGCTCATATCCTCCAACTCCAATTTCTAACAGCTTAATATTCTTAAATTTATAAGGTCTGAAATGCTTTTGATAGTGTTGAAGATAAAAATGCCCATCTGCTTTATCGGTACCAAACATCAATCCTAACTTATTTAGATTAAATGTGTACCACAGCTTTAAGAGTTTGTTAATGAACTTGAGGATAAACTGCATAGTAAGATTCTAACTAGTATATAGGTTTATTAATTGCGCTCCTAAAATACGACTATCGTAATGATTTACAACAAAATTTCTAGCAGCTTTACCCATCTCATCACGAATAGCTCTGTGCGTGTATAATTTATAGATCGCACTTACAAAACCATCTACATTCTTTTCAGGAACAATAATTCCGGTTTCACCATCAATCAGACCATCATTCATTCCTCCAACATCAGATATGATTACAGGTAAACCCATGGCTTGCGCTTCTTGAATAACCAATCCTTGATTTTCACATCTTCCATTATCATCAATGATACCAGGAAACAGAAATACCGACGAGCGTTCCATTAGTAGTTTGATATCTTCCTGATTCTTTCTCCCTAGCAATTTAATTATTTGAGAGATATTGTGCTTCTCAATATATGATTGACATACGTCATATTGCTCTCCTTCACCTATAACCACTAGCTCAGCATCTTTAATATTATGCTTTTCCACAAATTGATGCATTATTTTCAATGCCAGTAAAGGGGCTTTGAACTTCACTAACCTACCGATAAATAAAATTCTAAACGTACTTTCTTTGCAATCTAAGTTAGGCTTAAAAAATGTTGTATCAAGACCAACGGGTAAGGTTGTAATCCTGTCATTTTCAAAATTAAGTTTTAATAATTTGTTTCTTGTGAAATTAGTATTTACTGTAAAACTCAGTTCTTTTAATGCAACTAAATCCTTGTAAAAACTGATATCATATTTATGAACGTCATAACCGTGAAATGTCACTACAGTTTTCTTAGAATAATTTTTTATTTGATCTAATAAATGAACTGCATTATCACCAAAATGAATATGCATGACATCGTAGGACTTAAATTCGAAATACCATTTATAATAAGCTCTGTAAAATTGTCTTAAGCCTAATGCTTTTTTACCTAATCTAAACACATTCAAACTCCTGATTAACTCTCCTCTAAATGGCCTAGCGCCTTTACTAAAAAAAATAGTCAACGCTTTAAACAGTCTTGAAATTATTGGTTTTGGTATTAGACTCTCTTTGGAAAAAAGTATTGTTTTATCTAATATATCTAAAAGCTCATTATTTAAGAAACTTGCTAGCTTAACATTTACAGAACGTGTTGCCAGAACATCGACCTCATGTCCTTCTTTCAAAAGAAAATGTATTTGATTTATAATAAAAGCTTCCGAAGCTGCTGGAAATTCTCCAACAACCACACCAATTTTAAGCTTCTTTATAGACATAATTAACGGAGAATAGCTTTAACAATGCGTTTGATATGCTTCAAAAATAAGATAACATCTCCCACAATGAAAAGAAATTTAAAATTTAATAGGAAAGCTTTAAGTAATTGTCTGTCTACAATAAGTGCATTTACATAGTTTTGAAATGACAAATGATACTTTCGTTTCAAAAATTTGTTCTTAGCATTATCCTTGTAGATTTCTCTGTGTGTAAAATAGCCTAATTTAAACCCTTCAAACACACTAATTGATGAATGAATACCAGAACCATGTTGACGATAATGAGCTCCAACAAAGTTTAGACATGCGCCATTTCCTTTTTTAAGCAACTGAGCTATGATATAAATATCTCTGAAGTACTTAAACTTATTATGAATACTAATATCCAACCATTCCTTTTTATAAACAAGTGTAAGATTACCAATATGCCAGCCTTTTAATGAACGCTCAAAATCGAAATCTACAATATCACTATCATCAGAAAAATACTTTCCGTTAAAGTCTAATTGCAATTCACCTGTGCTATTATTTAATACATTAAAACGCGTCCAGCAAAAACTGTATGTAGGGTTTATTTCTAAAAAATCAATTTGTTTTTGAAGTTTTTTAGAGTCTACCCAAAAATCATCTCCTTCACAAACAGCTATATACTTGCCTTTAGCTTTAGTAAAATTGTACACATAATTAAAACGACCTGATGGTCTCCCGTCTATAGCAATATTATTTTCTCTTTCATGAAGAAATAGTCTTATTACAGAAGGGTACTTTTTAGCATAATCGATGCATAGTTCGCGAGTTCCATCGTTACTACAATCATCCCCTAATAAAATTTCAAATTCAAAATTAGTATCTTGATTAATAAGTGAATCCAGACACTGCTGTATGTAGTCAATATGGTTGTATGTTATTGTAATTATTGACACCAACGGCTTAACCGATGAAGACCTGTTAGTGAACTCCTGAACCTCTTTTTTTTGATATGGAATTAATGCCTTATGCATTATTGATGTATGCTTCTTTAGTTAATTCCATATATATCAACTCTTCATCGCGATGCGTTTCTTTAAAGCCCAGTTTATCGTGTACTCTAAAAATTACAGGATGGTTAATTCTAATTCTTATTTTAACTTTATCAAGATTAAGATTAATAAATGCCTGCTTTAAAATCAACGGAACTGCTTTACTTGCAATTCCTTTTCCCCAGGCATTAGTATCACCAATAAATATCCCATAATAGCTTTCACCATCTTTAATATTGGTTAATTGAATATTACCAACGTAAGTATCATTATACAGGATAGCAAATCGATGTGAATCTTCTTCAGAACGTACTTTTTTAATCCAATTTAATTCATCTTCAATTAAAATTTTCCGATCAGGTGCACTTACAGTCAGCTCCCATACTTTAGGATCATTTCTCCATTTCACTGAGGTATACGCATCTTTCTCTTCTAAATAGCGTAAAGAAACGTTTTCATTTTTAAGATTCATTGAATTGAAATTTTAAGTGTTCATGCATATTATCAATTATATCTAACATTTCATCCTTGTTGTTATACTTTAACAAAAACATGCCTAATCGGTTTGATGAATTTTCAAATCGGTTGATAGGGTCTCCATTGCCAACTCGATAATGCTCATAGATAAGATGATTTTTGAGCGTTTCAGAAGTTTCAATGCCTTGTAAAACTCCTGATTCTAGACTGTGAACTACATAATGTGAAAAATAGTGTTTTTCTGATGTCATTCTCAAGTCACTGCAATCTTCTCCTAGGCAAGATTTAATAGCATACAATTTCATATCAACTCCTGTGCAGTGCTCTATAAGTTCTGGAAGCATATTCCCTCCGTTTCTTGGACCAATTTCAATAATATGTATTTGATTATCACTATCTATTATAATGTCAAAATTCAAGCCTCCTTGTTTCATTCCTAACAGTGTCATCAGCCTTTGAATTTCACGATGCACCTTATCAGTAATGTCTTTGGTATGCAATGTTGGCACACTGACAGAACAAGGCAAGAGAGGATTTGTTGAAGAAAAATGAATATCGCCAAAACACCTAAAAACCAATTCTCCATTAACCAGAAATCCGTCACCTCCAATTTGAAAGCCTTGCTTTTCAATAAACTCTTCAACTATAACCTTACCACATCTTGAAAATCCTAATGCACTTTCGAACTCATTTTCGAAATTTTGATTTGGAACGATTGTGAATATTCCTTTACTACCTGAGGAATCTACAGGTTTAATGATTGCCTTTTTTTGTAATTGATCTATAAATGTTTTGGCACTTTGATAATCATTAAAATCTGATGCTTCTGGTGTATTAAAATTGTGCTTTTCTAAAAACTGTCTGAACAAATCCTTTCTAGATAAAATTTCCACAGCATTATACGGGTTTACTGGTAAACCTAAATGTTCGCCTACACAAGCTGCAGTTGTAGCTGCTGGATCAGATGCATAGGCAGAAATACCATCTAAATTCAATTTAGATGCAAGATTAAGGACAGCTTCCTTATCAGTGGTACTTACATTGTAGTATTCATCAGCAAATTGATGTCCGGGATTATTTGGCAAGTAGTCACATGTAATCACATAAACTCCTAACGCTTTAGCTTTTTTGATAAACGACACCTGCAAATCGGAACCACCTAATAACAAAATGCGTTTCATAATTCTTTGTTTATTATGTCAGCAATCTTTTCAACGTATTTAAACTCTAAACCTGGATAAAGAGGTAAGCATAGCACTCTTTGGGAAATATCCTCAGATATCTTACAAACAGAATGTGGTAAATACGATAATTTGTTTAAGCTTGGATAAAAATATCTTCTGGGAAAAATAGCTTCCTCACTTAGTTTTTTGACTATTATTTTAAGTTGTTTTTCACTCTTTAGAATTATCGGACAATAACTATAATTCCATTGGGTGCCCTCTCTGATTTTAAAAAGTATATCTTGAGGCAGCAACTGGCTATACATTTCAAAAACAGTTTTTCTGCCATTGATAATTTCATCTATATAAGGCAAAACAGCTAATCCCATTGCACCTTGTAACTCACTCATTTTTGCGTTAATTCCAATACTTAAAAAATCTTCTTTACCAAAGTGGCCAAAATTATGATGAAGAAATAGTTGATCAAATAAGTCTTTATCTCTGGCGAAAATAGCTCCACCCTCTCCAGTATGAAACACTTTAGTAGCATGAAAACTACAGGTGCTTACATCGCCATAGTTAAATATGGATTGTTGCTTATATTTTACTCCAAAGCAGTGAGCAGCATCATAAATAACTTTTAGATTATGCTTTTTAGCTATGACTTCTATAGCTCTTACATTACAAGGATTTCCATAGACATGAGTTGCCAAAATTGCTGTTGTATTTTTAGTTATAGCCTCTTCAATCTTTGTGTCGTCTATTGTAAGATATTCAGGATGAATATCGACAAAAATGGGATTACAGCCTTCCCAGACAATACTCGAAACTGTTGCCACATAACTAAATGGCGTGGTGATAATTTCGCCTTTCAAGCCTAAAGCCTTTATAGCTATTTGTATGGGCAAAGTTCCATTTGCAGTAGCTAACACATGCTCAGTATTTAAGTAAGTGCTTAATTTATTTTCCAATTGCCTTACCAAAACACCTCTATTGGTAATCCAGCCCGATTTCCAGATACTTTCTAACAGTGATTGATATTCACTTTGTGGCGGTAAAAATGTTTTGGTTACATTAATCATCTAAATCATTTAAAATCTTGAATAAAAATCGTTCTTTATTATTAACCAAATCATAAAGATCTGGTGTAAAATAATCATCTCGCGACTTACCTATTGGTGTAGAGTTGTTAATTTTTGGTGCATTGAGAATAGGTTCTATATCTTTCTCCTTAAAACCATTAGACTTTAAGAATTTAAAGATATCCTCGTTGAGATGTGATTGTTTTAAAAATTTAATTGGAGCCATATCCTCTTTATATTGATCTGAATTCATGTAGGCATCGTCAATATTTCTTAGAATTTTGAATGGTTCTTTAAAGAAAAACAGAATAAATTGAGATGTTGCAGGGCCAATTGGCAACTTTCTATTGACTTCAGGAAGTTGTTCACGAGGATTGTCTTCATATAATAAATGTAAGAATTCACTAAAAGTTATTTGTTCATAATTATCAAAACGTTCATCTAAATCTTTTTTTGGCAACCATGGAGACTTTACCCAATCTCTAAATTCATAAAGTGAGATATACCTATCGTAAATATCTCTACGAATACTTATGATCTGTTTTCCTCTATGTTCATTTGGTATTTGTTTATAGATTCCATGTTCATCCAGGAAACCTCTTTTAGCTGAGGTATCTCTTATATTAGGAAATTCCTTAATAATCAAATAAGGTTTTTTCTTTAATTTAGAACGAAACATAACCCTCTCCAGAAGCGAGTAATGTCTACTTTTATATGCTTGAACAATCATTTTTCGTGCAAACTCACTTCCTGTTTTTGGGTAATTGAGCATGACGAATGAATCTGTAATTATCATTGAATTCTATTACAATTGATTTCTGGACTTAAAAATCCTTTTACTTTTGAATACACTTTATTATGCCCAATACTCTTCTTAACGTGAAATAATATTATTTCTTCTATTTTTAGCTTGGGCGCATTCGCTCTATTTTCTATCACTCTCAGCAATATATTATAAATTCCCTCATTCAATTGCGGTTTTTTAATAGAAATATTTATGCATTGCTTTACACCTTTTACACTTTCTACCACTGCGTCTTTCATCATTCCTGTACCAACATTTGTAATTAATTGATCAGATTCATTGTATATGGCAGTGGCAACATCAACTCGTTTATCTGTATCTTTCAACAAGGTTAAACAAATTTCAATATTGATATCTTCATCTGAAAAAATATCATCTTTAGTCTTGTTGACACCAATGGAGTGAATTTCGACAAAATCGTTAAGCTTGTCGTTAAACTCTAAATAATTATTTGTGCTTTTCTTTCGATTCGTTATGTAAAAATTCACAGCGTCTTGAGTACTTCCCATAAATCCTATGCGACCATTATTGAGAACCATCCCAGCTGTACATAAACTTTCAACAGAACTCATGTTATGACTTACAAATAAAACGGTTCGTCCGTGCCCTTGGCTAATATCTTGCATTTTCCCTATAGCCTTCTTTTGAAACTCTATATCGCCTACTGCAAGCACTTCATCAACTATTAAAATATCGGGTTCCAAAAAAGCAGCTACAGCAAATGCTAATCGCACTCTCATACCTGAAGAATAACGTTTTACAGGTGTATCTATATATCTATCACAGCCACTAAAATCGATAATCTCTTCTTCTTTTGATCGTATTTCAGATTTAGTCATCCCAAGAATAGCGCCATTTAAATAGATATTCTCACGACCAGTTAATTCAGGATGAAAACCAGTACCAACTTCCAAAAGAGATGAAATTCGTCCTTTTGTTTTTATAACTCCAGTAGTAGGAGTTGTAATTCTCGAAAGTAATTTTAGCAAAGTAGATTTACCAGCACCATTCTTCCCAATAATACCTAAAACCTCACCTCTCTGAACTTCAAAATTAATATCCTGTAAAGCCCATACATAATCAGAACTGCCTTGCACACTTCTATCATTTACCTCACCAACCTTTAGGAATGGGTTTTCTTTACCTCTGATCTGATACCACCATTTCTTCATATCATCACTTAATGTGCCTGTACCAACCAGACCTAAGCGGTATTGCTTGGATATATTTTCTACTTTTAGAATAACATCGCTCATTTAGAGGAGAATTTAGATTTAACTTTGTTTTTAATATACTTCAAAATTTTAAAAAAATACATGTTTTCCAAAAAGATCTGTATGTAATATGTCCATTTAAAGTTGATTGGGAGCAAGAACTCATATCCAGTCAAGTAAACCTTATTAGAGGTGAGTTTAGCACTCAATTTATTTAATACATTGCGCTCATGAATTATTTGTAGCCAATAAAACTCTTTGTCCAACGATTTAATTGGCACTTCAGGATACCAGGATGTGTGTTCCCTATCATAAACCGTCAAAGGTGATTCTGAGCCTGATACTTTTTCAATTAAACTAATGAAAGGTCCTGAAAAAACACCTTCTCTCAATCCTAATCTATAACCTTTGGTTACTTGTAATGTCAATCCACGAGTCAAATCAATTATAAGTTGTTTTTTAGGTTGAAAATTCTTCTGAATAGCTGCAACGGTATCTTTATGAAGACAATCATCATTGTCAAGCCTGGTGGTAATAATATGTGTCGTGGATTCATCGATCATTTCCACAATGTGCGAAGGCAACGATGTTTCAAAATCATTAAAACCATTTACATACTTCGGAATAAAACACGGTAGATCTGATATAATTTGCTGGTTAATTTTTCTGAATCTTTTTGGCGTATCTATATCAAAGTAGACCAACCATTTAAAGTCTTTTTCAGATTGATGTGTTATCGATGGCACACAATACTTTTGAAATAAATCATAACGATCTTTCAACCAAACCTCATCATTTACCTGATTACCTGTTTTATCAGATTGCCACATGTTTTGCCTAATGTTAAACCGTGTGATGATGAAGTGATTAAATTGCTCCATAGTATTAAATAGTATCGACAAAACTTCGCTCTGTACGATTAAAAATCACAATACCCAGAAACGCAATAGCGATAGTACATCCAGCAGTGTACAAAAGACCGTTTGTTGAGAAATCACCTTCGCCTAAAATCATATATCGCGCACCTTCAATAATATATGCTAAAGGGTTGTAATCGACAATCCATGCAAAATCTGGTAATTTTTTTGAAATCAAACTCATAGGATACATTACAGCAGACGTATACATCAAGAGTTGCACTCCAAAACTCACCAAGTATTTTAAATCTCTATACTTTGTTACAAGAGAAGATATAATCATCCCAAGACCTAATCCCATTAACCCCATTAGTATGACTAAAACAGGAAAGAATAATAGGAGCTTATCAGGATGCAGATCATAACCTGCATATAAGTAATACATATAAAATACCAGTAATATAAACAGCTGTATGCCAAGCTTTAACAAGTTTGAAATTACAACAGAAATAGGAATTATAATTCTTGGAAAATACACTTTACTAAAAATTCCAGCATTACTTTTAAACGTATCAGATGTCGAGTTTAAACAGTCTCTAAAGTAATTCCATATTGATATTCCGGCAAGATTGAAAAGAAATGGAGGTATTGATCCTGTATCAATATTAGCTACTTTATTAAAAATCAATGTAAAAGTAATTGCAGTAAATAGTGGCTGTATCAAATACCATAAGGGTCCTAGAACAGTTTGCTTGTATACAGTAACTACATCTCTTCTAACGAGAAGGACTAATAAATCTCTGTATCTCCATATTTCTTTGAAGTTAATATTGATTAACTTTCGTTTGGCCGATATGGTATAAAGCCATTCTTCTTTGTGGTCGAATTTCAAAAAAATTAGATTTTTTTAGGTCTTTATTCGGGGAATAAATATAGTGAAATCAGACTATATTATGAGATGAAAAACATATAATATTTTAAACAGTATATTAAGATGTGAAATAATCCCATGTAATTTTCAATCCCTCTTTAACTGTATATTGAGGCTCATACTGAAGTAATGTGTTAGCTTTATCAATATTGGCTAAAGAATCTCTAACATCACCTTGTCTTGGTGGCCCATAGATAGCTTCTAAATCAGAACCTGCAGCGACTTTTAAAGCATCCCACAAATAATTAATACTAATACGCTCGCCACATGCTACATTAAACACTTGATTTTTAGCTTCTTTAGGTGCAAAAAACCCTCGGATATTTGCCTGCACTGCATTATCTACAAATGTAAAATCTCTCGTTTGTTCTCCATCACCATTTATTTTTGGCGATTGATTATCCTTCAGAGCTTGCATAAATAAAGGAATCACTGCCGCATAAGCGCCATCTGGACTCTGTTTGGGACCAAATACATTGAAATACCGCAATCCGATTACATCAGTGTCGTACGTTCTTCCGAAGACATCTGCATACAATTCATTGACATATTTAGTAACCGCATAAGGCGACAACGGGTTTCCTATCTGATCCTCTATTTTAGGTAAAGTTTTACTATCGCCATAGGTTGAACTAGATGCCGCATAAACCATTCTTTTTACTGACGAAGCATCTTTAATCGCAATCATCATATTTAAAAAACCAGAAATATTAACGGCATTGGTTGTTGCTGGATCATTAATAGATCGTGGTACAGAACCTAAAGCAGCTTGGTGTGTGACATAATCTATATCTTTTACAGCATCTTTACAGGTTTGCAAGTCTCTAATATCGCCTTCAATAAGTTCAAAAGCCGGATTAGAATGAAACTCTGTTAAGTTTTTACGATGACCGTTAGAAAAGTCGTCTAAAACCCTAACTTTCTTCGCATTGTATTTTAAAAGGTATTCAACTAAGTTAGACCCAATAAAACCGCCTCCTCCTGTAACAAGAAAAGACAATTGGCTTAAGTCTTCAGAATGGTATTTATTGTTATACATTATAATCTTGCGTCTACAGTGTGTTTTGGTAATAATGATTTTACATCGAATATAACTGATATATCAGATTTCAATTTATTTAAATCTAATTCTAAAAACTCATTATGAGATACTGCTAAAACAATAGCGTCGTAATCTGTTCTTAATTTGGATTGATCACACAATAAATCAAAACCATACTCCTCGGAAACTTCATCTTTTGAAGCCCATGGATCATAAACATCAACATTAACATTAAAGGTTTCAAATTCTCGAATGATATCAATCACTCTTGAATTTCGAATATCTGGACAATTCTCTTTAAATGTAATTCCTAAAACAAGCACATTAGAATTTTTGATCCTTGCTCCCTTTTTAATCATCATTTTGACAGTCTCTTGTGCTACATAACCTCCCATACTATCATTCATCTTTCGTCCTGCAAGAATGATTTCTGGATTATAACCAGATTCAATAGCTTTTTGAGCCAGATAATACGGATCTACACCAATACAGTGTCCGCCAACAAGACCTGGAGTGAAATTTATAAAGTTCCATTTGGTTCCAGCAGCTTCCAGAACAGCTTTTGTATCGATATCTAATAATCTAAAAATCTTGGACAATTCATTAACAAAAGCAATATTTATGTCTCTCTGGGAATTCTCAATAACCTTAGCAGCTTCAGCTACTTTAATAGAAGGCGCAGAATGGGTGCCAGCTGTAATTATCGATTTATAAAGATCATCAACAACTTTGGCTATTTCAGGTGTAGAACCTGATGTAACCTTGAGTATTTTAGTTACTGTATGCTTTTTATCTCCTGGATTAATTCGTTCTGGAGAATATCCTGCATAAAAGTCCACATTGAATTTCAATCCAGATTGCTCCTCTAATATAGGAACACAGATATCTTCTGTTACTCCTGGATATACGGTAGACTCATAAATTACAATATCATCTTTCTTTAAGACACTACTCACTGTTTCACTTGCTTTGATTAACGGAGTGAAAATAGGTTTATTTAATGCATCTGTAGGAGTTGGAACAGTAACAATGTAGATATTAGAATCTGCTATATCCTTGATATCATTTGATATATATAAACCCGAGGTACTGTTAGAGTCTTTACTTAAAACAGACATGAGATGATTATTCTCAACCTCTAGCGTTTTATCTACACCATCTCTTAGTTCTTTGATACGTTTTTCATTGATATCAAAACCTACTACCATATATTTTTTTGCAAATTCAACTGCTAATGGCAATCCAACATATCCAAGACCTAATATTGTGATTTTTTTATTACTATTCATTATCAATTAATTATCGATTTTATAAGAAAGTTCAAATCTAAATAAAAACTCCAATTTCGGGCATATTTTTTATTGATTTCAACCTTATCTACCCAAATAATCGTTCTATTGTAATTTTCTGGGTCTGATTGCTTAGACAATATGTCTTCTTCGTTTCTATATTTTAGTGTTGCCGGACCAGTAATACCTGGTTTTAATTTTAATATGATACGGTCTTCACCAACAAGTTCATCAGCAAAACCTTTCACATCTGGTCTTGGCCCAACAAAACTCATGTCTCCAATAAGCACATTTACTATTTGAGGAAGCTCATCTAATTTATACTGTCTCAACCATTTACCAAAGCGTGTCGCACTTAAATCCAATTGCCCTAAAATATGTTCCTCAGCCTTAAGTGTTCTAATTTTAAAAATCTTAAATGGTTTAGCATGCTGCCCTATTCGCGATTGTGAAAACAATCCAAATTGATTAGTGTCTATTGTTGAAATGATAATTAAAAAAACTATTGGCACAATTAATATTGGAAAAAGCAATAAGGATAATATCAAATCAAAAATGCGCTTCTGTATTAATTGGTGCCTTGTAATCACTTTATAATCGCTTTAAAAACCTTTTAAAACGAGACATCATCTTTCCAAACTTAGTTTCATCTTTTTCATGATATGCATTTCCATACACACCATAACCGTAGCCATAACCGTAACCATAACCGTAACCATAACCATAGTTGTGATTTGTTTTATGCTTGTAGAAGTTTAATACAAAACTAATATTCTTTACTTCTCCTGTTTTATACTTGGCATTAATTAATGACAACATTCCTTTTTTAGTATAATCTAACCTCACCATGAAAATTGACGCATCCGCATATTGGGTTAATTCAAGAGCATCAGTTACTAATCCTAATGGTGGTGTATCTAAAATGATCATATCATACTCCAGCCTCAACTTAGTAATTAAATCCTTAAGATAATCACCCATCAATAATTCTGAAGGATTTGGAGGAATTGGACCTGAAGGAACAATATCCAAATTTTCTATGTGAGAAATATGCTTCACCTTATCGAATTCACTTTCTCCAATAAGATAATTCACGATACCTTTATCATTCTTAATATCAAAATCATCAAAGATTTTTGGTTTACGTAAATCAAGACCCAATAAAATTGTCTTTTTTCCTGATAACGCATAAACCGTGGCAATGTTTATTGAGCAAAACGTTTTTCCTTCACCACTTACAGATGAAGTAATCATTAGCGTTTTACCTTTATCTTGATCTTCTTGTCGCTTGTATATAAATTGTAAACTTGAACGAATTGCACGAAAAGATTCAGCTACAGCAGATTTTGGCTTTTCATAAACAATTAGGTTATTCTTATATTTATACTTTCCTATCAATCCCAGAATTGGAATATTTGATAGTTGCTCAACCTCATCAGATCCATGGATGGTATTGTCTAGAAGAAAAATGATGAAAATCAATAACATTGGTGTAAAAAAACCAACCATCAAGGCCATCATATAATTTAAGGTCTTGTTTGGACCAATAGGCGGATTACCAATATCTTTAGCTTCATCAATAATGGCAATATCTGAAACATTAGCCGCTCTAACTATTTCTGCTTCACTCTTTTTTGCCAGATACACGTCATAGGCCTCCTGGCTTATATCCATCTTTCTTTGAATCTTTAGAAACTGCTGCTGATCTGTTGGCAAGTCACTAAGTTTAGATTCTAAATTGGCAATGCTTGAATTTATAGTTCTAAGCTGCTCATTAATTGTAGTTTTTGTAGCACTAACGGTTTCTAATAAAACATTTTTAGCAGAAGTAATTTGCCTATCCAGATCTTTAAATATAGATGAGCCCTCCTTTGTTGTATACTCCAGGTTTTGACGCTCTAACGCTAATGAAGTGATCTTTGAAACACCATTTAATATGTTCATCTCATTAATACCAACCGACGTAGGAGCTGCAATTTCTGTGTAATTGTTTTTTGTAGATAGATAATTTTCTAGTGAATTGAGGTAATTCAATTTAGCTCTTTCTTGTTCTTTTACTAAATCCAAATCCTTTAGACGACTCGAGACTTGGGCCATTTCTTCACTTACGTTAAACACTTTATTGTTTTGTCTGAAGTCATTCATTTCTCCAGTAATCTCCTTTAAATTCAGATTTACTGCATTTAAACTACTATCTATAAAACGTATGGTATTTGTTGCATATTGATTTTTTCTCTCAAGTTCAAACTCACTTAAGATGGCTGCTGTTGCATTTAAATAATCAACAATTTTTTGTTTGTTATTACCTGATAATAAAAGCCTTAAAACAGATGAAGAATTTGAATAAGGACTTATTTTTACTCCAATTTGATATTTGTGTACAACGTCATCAAACTTACTAAACCTTAAAAAATACTCACCCTTTTTAACTTTAGAACTTGAAGGTTTTAAATGAACCACCCCTTTAAAAAATGGTAAATCCACTTTTTCACCAAACTTATAAACCTGAGTGAATGGTCCAGAAGGAATTTCTATTCTGTAAATCTGCTTTGAATCGTCATACACCTGTGCCTGAGCAGATCTGCCTTCATACTCTGTAAATATTTCAAACTTATTTTCGTCTAAAATTCTGACTCCAATGGGTTTATTTAAGATTTGAGGTTTTGATAAATCCAGTGCTACTCTAAATGGCGCATTCTTATAAATATCTACCATTCTGTACTTCCCTTGTACCATATAGGTCATGTAATATTGCAAGGAATCAATAACCTTTTCATTATGCGATCTGGTTCGTACAGTGGTCATTATTTTCCCGACCTTTCCAGAAACACCTCCCCAATTAAAGGAAATACTCGTGTTTGCTGTAAAAAATGGATTTTGATCACTTTCTACTGAAATAAGGGAGCCTAATCGATAAACATTTTGTTTTCTTACGTTGATGAAGTAAGCTAAGATCAATGCACAACCTACACTTATCAATACAAATTTCCAAAGGTTTAATACCTTAAATAGAAAGCCTCTAAAATCGAAAGCCAATCCTTTAGATGACACATCCATATCATTGTAATCTGTATAATCACCTTGACTCATAAATTATCGATTTATTAATAAAATAATGGTAGTTACTACTGAAAGCACAGAAAATATTGCTGTAAGACTTTCTCGTCCTGTGGTACCCGTACCCCATGTTTTCTGCTTTATAGGCTTCACATAAATCATGTCGTTGGGCTGGATATAATAGTATGGCGAATTCATCACATTTCTATCTGTTAAATCAAGATGATGAATTTTTTGACCTGTAGGATATTGCCTGATAATCTGAACATCTGTCTTATCACCTGTTGTTGGAATCTCTCCAGCGTTGGCAATAGCTTCATAAATATTCATTCGTTGTTGATATACTACCTGTGTTCCTGGAGATCCAATTTCACCTGTCGCTGTATAACGCAAACCTGATAACTTTACAGTTACAAATATATTAGCAGTTTCTTTAAATTCTTGCTCTAACAACTTCTTCTCTAACATGTTTTCAATCTCTTCAGTGGTATATCCCAACACGCTAATCTTGCCTAAAGCTGGAACTCTGATTTGACCATGCACATCTACAGTAAAACCATCAAAATAGGCTCGTTCTTCGCCACTTGCACTAAGAACATCTTCGCCAATTGGGTTAAAAATTGATACTGACTTCTGGTCTAAGGCTTTTACTCTAATATTTAGAATATCATTAATTTGAACTCGATAAGGCTTCGGACTCTCTTTTACCATTTGTATGGAGTCTGTGGCTGCACTTTTATTTTGGAGATAGACAATTTTCTTGTGTGGAACACATGATGAGATCAAAACGCCCACCAGGATAATAAAAATAAATAAAACTTTATTCATTATGTAGTCTCTTGTTACTTCACAAATATAGCCTATCACTATTAATATCAAAACTATTCATCGTTTTTTTGAGTATTATCGTTTTCTTTGTAAAAAAATTATCTTGAATTATTTAACTGTAGAAAACATATCAAAATCTTATGGCGAATTAGAGCTCTTTTCTAACCTCTCATTTAGCATCCATAAAGATGACAAAATAGCCTTTGTTGCAAAAAATGGTAGTGGCAAAACCTCTATCCTTAATATTTTGTCTGGAGCCGACTCACCAGACTCCGGACAAATTGTGATGCGTAATGGGTTGCGAATTTCGTTTTTATCACAATCTCCTCAATTCGACAAAAACCTAACCATCAATGATACTATTTTTAATTCAGATTCCCCTCAGTTAAAAATTATTGAAAACTACGAAAAAGCATTGCAGCATCCAGAAAACACAGAAGCTTACCAAAAAGCTTTTGAGCAAATGGATATTCATAACGCATGGGAATTTGAACTACAATTCAAACAAATCCTGTCACAACTCAAATTAGAGGATCTCAACCAAAAGATCAGTACGATGTCTGGCGGACAAATAAAACGATTAGCGCTGGCTCAAGCTCTGATTAGTAATCCTGACCTTTTAGTCCTTGACGAACCAACTAACCATTTAGACCTTGAAATGATTGAATGGCTGGAGCAGTATTTTGCAAAAGCACAGTTTACATTGTTTATGGTGACACACGACCGTTACTTTCTTGAACGTGTATGTAATGAGATTATAGAACTTGATCATGGTAAATTATACACCTACAAGGGAAATTACTCATACTACCTTGAAAACAAAGAGTCTCGCATTGCTCAGGAACAAGTAGAAACAGGTAAAGCAAAACAACTTTACAAAAAAGAATTGGAATGGATGCGTCGTCAACCTAAAGCACGAACCACCAAATCCAAATCACGAATTGATGATTTTTCAGATATAAAAAAGCGTGCGCACCAACGTAGAAAAGACCACAAAGTTCAATTGGAAATCAACATGGAACGCCTAGGCAGTAAGATTGTTGAATTCCACAATGTCTCAAAAGCATTTGAGGACAAGGTCATCCTCAAAGGTTTTGAATATGTCTTTAAACGTGGTGAACGCATTGGTATTATTGGTAAGAACGGAACAGGAAAATCAACATTCCTCAATATGCTAACCCATAGTATTCAACCTGATACAGGCAAAATCATTATTGGTGATACCGTAAAATTTGGATACTACACGCAAGGTGGTATTAAGGTTAAGCCTGAGCAAAAAGTGATTGATGTTATCAAGGAATTTGGCGAGTATATTCCACTAACTAAAGGACGACAAATTAGCGCAAAACAATTGTTAGAGCGGTTTCTTTTCGACGGAAAAAAGCAACACGATTATGTTGAAAAACTCAGTGGTGGCGAACAAAAACGATTGTATTTGTGCACTGTTTTAATTCAGAATCCTAATTTCTTAATCCTGGATGAACCAACTAACGATCTTGATATTGTTACATTAAATATTTTGGAAGAATTCCTACTCGACTTTCCAGGCTGCTTGCTTGTGGTATCTCACGACAGGTATTTTATGGATAAAATTGTTGATCACCTATTTGTATTTAAAGGTAATGGTGAAGTACAAGATTTTCCGGGCAACTATTCTGATTATCGCGAATATGATGCATCGCAACCTCCGGAAACCAAAGCTGAAAAATCCAATATAGAAGTTTCAGAACAAAAAGAAGATCAAAACAAAGCCAATAAATTAAGCTACAACGAACAAAAGGAATATAAGAATCTGGAAAGCAAGATTCGTTCTTTAGAACTGGATAAAAAAGCCTTGGAAGAAAAGTTCAACGATACGTCTTTGTCACAAGACCAAATAAACGATCTGTCACAACAACTTCAGGTCATTATTGAGGATATCGAGGAAAAAGAAATGCGATGGTTTGAATTATCTGAAAAGTTTGAATCCTAATCATGTTTCAAATTATTGAATACATAACGTTCTTATTTAAATCTACCAATCAACATGGAGTGCATTCCCCTTTTGTATATGATCTGGTGACCAAATGCTTTTATGACAACACAAGATATGATGCTTATGCTCAACTTTCAGAGTACAGGTCATTTTTGTTAAGCAATGACCAAGTTATTGACATCACCGATTTTGGTTCAGGCTCCAGAGTCTTCAAATCCAATTCAAGAGCTGTAAAAGCTATTGCTAAAACCTCTGGAACTACAGCAAAAAGAGCTGAATTACTTTATCGAATTGCACATTATTTTCAACCTGAGCAAACGCTAGAACTTGGTACCTCATTAGGAATAGCCACACAAGCTATGGCACTAGGCAATGAAACAAATCATATTCTTTCTATTGAAGGTTGCCCAAATTGTGCTGAAATCGCTCAGCAACAACTTTCCAATTTCAATGTCAATAATGTAACTATCAAAACTGGCTCGTTTGAAACCATTCTTCCGAAGTTAAAAGACAATAGCTATGACCTTATCTTCTTTGATGGGAATCACAACAAAACAGCAACACTCCGCTACTTTAATGAATTATTGAATACTGCTCACAACGACTCTGTTTTTATTTTTGATGATATCCATTGGTCGAAAGATATGGTCGAAGCATGGGACACCATCAAAGCCCATCCTAAGGTCACTGTCACTATTGACACTTTTTTTTGGGGATTTGTATGCTTCAGAAAAGAGCAAGCCAAAGAAAATTTCGTTATCAGATTGTAACAAGAGTTAATGTATTGCGTCATATGAAGTGAAATCTGTATCTTGCAGAACATCACTTTAAAAGTATATTCCAGTATGGGAAACGTTATTGAAATTAGAGATATCATTCGTGATTTTCAACTTGGTCAAGAAACCGTTCATGTATTAAAAGGTATTGATTTAGATATCGAAACTGGTGATTATGTTGCCATCATGGGACCATCTGGCTCGGGGAAATCAACGCTAATGAACCTTCTGGGATGCTTAGATACGCCAACTTCAGGAACGTATATTCTTAATGGAAAAGATGTAAGTCAGATGAGTGATGATGAGCTTGCTGAAATTAGAAATACTGAAATTGGTTTCGTATTTCAAACGTTCAACCTATTACCAAGAACTACAGCTTTAGACAATGTAGCTTTACCAATGGTTTATGCTGGTGCATCAAAATCCCAACGTAATAAAAGAGCTGAAGAAGTTTTAGTAGATGTTGGTCTTGCCGATCGTATGGATCACAAACCCAACCAACTCTCTGGTGGACAACGTCAGCGTGTGGCTGTTGGTCGCGCTCTGGTTAACAAACCGTCTATCATTTTAGCCGATGAGCCTACAGGAAACCTGGATTCAAAAACAGGTCATGAGATCATGGCACTTTTTGATGATATTCATAAAGCAGGAAATACTGTAATCATGGTAACGCATGAGGAAGATATTGCTGCTCATGCCAGTCGTATCATCAGACTTCGAGATGGTATTGTTGAAAGTGATACAAGAAACTAATAACAAAACACGATGCTCTGGATTTTATTAATTGTCGGTTTTTTTATGATGATCAAGATGATTAGTAAAAACAATCAACGTCTTCGCGAACGTCGCAATAAAGATTCGATGTTTAATAAACGTCGTTTTAAGCGATAAGTATGTTTCACCCTTAATGAGGATATTAAAATATGTTCTGGCAACCTTGCTATTTCTTGTCTTTCTAGAAGCAAAAAGCTATGTCATTCTTGAAATCTTTTTTAGTGTCCTTGATGAATCATTTTACAAATTCTATTTATTAACAGCTTCTGTAATAGAAACACTATGTATTTTACTGTTATTATATCTAGTGAATAAAAAATCACTATTCACCTCCTTCAAAATCTCTTATCGCTATTTACTTATTGGTTTAGCCTTAGGAGCTTCATATGTTTTTGTCCAGCAGCCTTTAAATAAAGTTTACAATGTAATTTTCAACGATGATAAAGCCATCGTTTTCGATTTTATTTCAGCAGACATCAGTATTTGGAAAGCTCTGGCAATAGTAGTTTTCATTCCGCTGGCAGAAGAACTATTTTTTCGTGGTTATATTCAAAACGGTTTAAACAAACACATTAAACCCTTGTTTGCCGTTATATTGTCTTCATTCTTGTTTGCCATCATCCACTTTCCCTTTATAGGTTTATTTTATCCAGATTCTGAATTTTTCATCCTAGATTTTCATTTAACTTATATTGCTTGTTTTGGCGGACTCATATCTGCACTGCTCTATCATAAATCAAAATCGTTTATCCCTTCTATAGTATTTCATATGAGTTGGAATCTAGGAGTGATTTTAGTATAATTTTAAAACTTTATACAAAATAGTTTTCAATTAAAACGTTTAACTTGCGTCTATGAAAATTTACACAAAAACAGGAGACAAAGGAACAACTGCACTCTTTGGTGGCACCAGAGTTCCAAAACATCATATTAGAATTGACAGCTACGGAACTGTAGATGAATTGAATTCACATCTCGGTCTCATACGCGATCAGGAGATCAACCAGCATTACAAAGCGGTATTAATGGATATTCAGGATAAACTCTTTACCGTTGGTGCTATTTTAGCAACCGATCCTGAAAAAGCTATGCTTAAAAGTGGAAAAGAGCGACTCAATATTCCGAAGATCTCTGAAGCCGACATTACAAGATTAGAGCAGGAAATGGATACTATGAACGAAGCATTGCCGCCTATGACTCACTTTGTATTGCCTGGAGGACATCAAACCGTGTCATTCTGTCACATTGCACGCTGTGTATGCCGTAGAGCAGAACGTTTAGCTAGTGCGCTTAATGATTTGGAACCATTTCAACCCGAAAGCTTAAAGTACTTAAACCGACTTTCTGACTACCTGTTTGTGTTGGCACGAAAGTTGTCATATGATTTGCAAGCCGAAGAAGTAAAATGGATTCCGAAGAAAGAATCCTAGAAGTACCACTTTGCAGAATAGAGTATCAGTTCTATAGGCTTAAACGATTGAAAATGTAAGTTCTTTTAAATTATTATTTAATTAATTCGATTTTTTCTTGACTTTTTGAACTATAATTTTATTTTTGCAAAAAATAAACACACTAAGAAATGTATTGGACATTAGAATTAGCATCATATTTAAGTGATGCGCCTTGGCCAGCAACAAAAGACGAATTAATTGACTACGCTATTAGAACAGGAGCTCCTTTGGAAGTTGTTGAAAATCTACAAGCGATAGAAGACGAAGGCGACTCTTACGATTCCATTGAAGAAATCTGGTCAGATTATCCGACAGACGAAGACTATCTCTGGAATGAAGATGAGTATTAAAGTAATTGAACATAAAATTACTTTCTCAATATAAGAAACGTTAAAAAGTCTCATTTGGAGACTTTTTTTGTGCCTTTTTTTTCGTAAAAACATAACACAAATCATATCTTTGGAATTCCTTAATTTTAAAGATAAAACGTTGTTCGCAACGTTCTAAATAATATATACACATGAGTTTTTTAAATTCAGTACTTAAAGTATTTGTTGGAGACAAATCCAAACAAGATGTCAAGGCGCTTTCGCCTATTGTTGATCAGGTAAAATCTTTTGAAAGTGCCCTCGAGCAATTATCACATGACGAGTTAAGAGCAAAAACAGCCGAGTTCAAAGAAAAAATTGCAGCAGCACGTCAACCACTTCAAGATCAAATAGACCAACTCTTACTAGATGCCGAAGCTACAGAAGACATTGACAAAAGAGAGGATATCTATGTTGAAATCGATAAAATTGAAGACGAGATCTACGAGGTAACCGAAGTTGTCCTTAACGATATTATGGCTGAAGCCTTTGCTGTGGTTAAAGAAACAGCAAAGCGTTTTGTTAACAACACCAAAATTGTTGTTAAAGCTAATGAATTTGACCGCTTGGTATCTGGCGAAAATGATTATGTGACCTTACAAGGTGATGAAGCCGTTTGGTCTAATTCATGGGATGCTGCAGGTAAGCCTATTACTTGGGACATGGTGCACTATGATGTACAACTTATTGGTGGTGCTGCTATGCACCAAGGAAAAATTGCAGAGATGCAAACTGGTGAAGGTAAAACCTTAGTAGCAACACTTCCTGTATACTTAAATGCCTTATCTGGTAAAGGTGTGCATTTAGTAACCGTAAATGATTACTTAGCAAAACGTGATAGCGCGTGGATGGCTCCAATTTTTCAGTTTCACGGAATGAGTATTGATTGTATAGACTACCATCAACCTAACTCAGAAGCACGTCGTAAGGCCTATAGAGCAGATATCACCTACGGAACCAACAACGAATTTGGTTTTGACTACCTAAGAGATAATATGGCACATTCGCCAGATGACCTGGTTCAGCGTCCGCATCACTTCGCTATTGTGGATGAGGTGGATTCGGTATTGGTTGATGATGCGCGTACACCATTAATTATTTCCGGACCGATTCCGCAAGGAGATCGTCACGAATTTATCGAGCTGAAACCTAAAGTTGATGATATTGTTAGTACCCAACGAAAAGAATTGGTTGGTGTATTAGCTGAAGCCAAGAAGCTAATTGCAGAAGGCGATACCAAAGAAGGTGGTTTCTTATTATTAAGAGCCTATAGAGGTATTCCGAAGAATAAAGCCTTGATTAAATATTTAAGTGAAGAAGGGATCAAGCAGTTACTCCAAAAAACAGAGAACTTCTACATGCAGGATAACAACAGAGAAATGCCTAAAATTGATGCAGAACTCTACTACGTTATCGAAGAAAAAAACAACCAGGTAGAATTAACCGATAAAGGTGTTGAATTCCTTTCTGGTAAAGACAATCCAGATTTCTTTGTGATGCCAGAAATTGGTTTGGAGATTGCAAAAATCGAGGCTAAAGGACTTACAAAAGAGGAAGAGGCTGAAGAGAAAGAAGAACTATTTAGAGACTTCGGGATCAAATCGGAACGTATCCACACCCTTAACCAGTTGTTGAAAGCCTATGCTTTGTTTGAAAAAGACATTCAGTATGTAGTGATCGATAACAAGGTGATGATTGTTGACGAACAAACTGGTCGTATTATGGATGGTCGTCGTTATAGTGACGGACTCCACCAAGCGATTGAAGCCAAGGAAAATGTAAAGATCGAAGATGCCACGCAAACCTTTGCTACAGTAACCCTTCAGAATTATTTCAGAATGTACCGAAAGCTATCTGGTATGACAGGTACAGCAGTTACTGAAGCTGGAGAATTCTGGGAAATCTATAAATTAGATGTGGTTGAAATTCCAACCAACAGACCAATTGCACGTGACGATAAACAGGATTTAGTTTATAAAACGAAACGTGAAAAATACAACGCTGTTATTGACGAGGTAACGAAATTATCTCAAGCAGGACGACCAGTATTAATTGGTACAACCTCTGTAGAGATTTCGGAGTTACTCGGAAAAATGCTAAGCATTAGAAAAGTACCTCATAATGTACTGAACGCGAAACTCCATAAAAAAGAAGCCGATATTGTTGCTGAAGCTGGACAACCAGGACAAGTAACGATTGCAACTAACATGGCAGGTCGTGGTACTGATATTAAATTATCTGACGAAGTTAAAGACGCAGGTGGTTTAGCCATTGTAGGTACAGAACGTCACGATTCTCGACGTGTCGACAGACAGTTACGTGGTCGTGCAGGTCGTCAGGGTGATCCTGGAAGCTCGCAGTTCTACGTATCGTTAGAAGATAACTTAATGCGTCTCTTTGGTAGTGAACGAATTGCCAAGATGATGGATAAAATGGGATTAAAAGAAGGTGAAGTGATTCAGCATTCTATGATTTCAAAATCGATTGAGCGTGCTCAGAAAAAAGTAGAGGAAAATCAGTTTGGTGTTCGTAAGCGTCTCTTAGAATATGATGATGTGATGAATGCACAACGTGAAGTGGTATACAAACGTCGTCGTCATGCCTTACATGGTGAGCGACTTCGAGTGGACTTAGCAAATATGATCTACGATACTTCTGAAGGTATTGCTGAAACCAATAAAGCTGCTGAAGATTTCAAGAACTTCGAGTTTGAATTGATCAGATACTTCTCTATGAGTTCTCCAATTTCCGAAGCTGAATTTGGAAAGCTATCGGTTCAGGATATTGCAGGAAAAGTATATAAAGCGGCGTTTGAGCATTACAGAGAAAAGATGCGACGTAATGCGGAGTTGGCATTCCCTGTGATTGAGAATGTATATCTCAACCAACGTGATAAATACAAGCGTATTGTCGTACCATTTACAGATGGCGTCAAGAATTTACAGGTGGTTACCGATCTTGAAAAAGCGTATGAAAGTAAAGGAACACAGCTGATTAATGATTTTGAAAAGAACATTACTTTGGCCATTGTAGATGATGCTTGGAAAACGCATTTACGCAAAATGGACGAGTTAAAGCAGTCGGTACAATTAGCAGTTCACGAGCAAAAAGATCCGTTGTTGATTTACAAGTTTGAAGCTTTTGAGTTGTTCAAGGACATGATTGACCAGGTGAATAAAGATGTGATCTCGTTCTTATTTAAAGGCGAATTACCTACGGAAACACAAAACAATATTCAAGAAGCGAAAGCACGTAAGCAAGAAAAGTTACAGACGCAAAAAGACGAGATTCCAAATATGGATGAACGTGCTGCACAAAGCCGAGCAGCTGGAAACACGCAACGTCAACCAGAAGTTGTAGAAACCATCGTACGTGACAAACCAAAAATTGGACGTAACGATCGTGTAACGATCAAGCATGTGATGAGTGGTGAGAATAAAGTGGTGAAGTACAAACAAGCGGAACCATTAATCGCTAAAGGCGAATGGGTCTTAGTAGATTAAGTATACTGTCACACTGAGCGAAGTCGAAGTGCAACTCAAGCAAACTGTCACACTGAGCGCAATCACATGTCATGCTGAGCATAATTATATGTCATGCTGAGCGTAGTCGAAGCATGTCACACTGAGCATTACCGAGAATCAATATACTTGTTGATACGAAGGTACCAAGCGAAGCTTACCGAAGTGCTAAACATAAAAATCCCGAACACAAGGTGTTCGGGATTTTTTTATGGATTCGACATTAATTAATAGCTTCTCCCTGATGTGCCGAATTCAAATGTATAGTTACTGGATTTACCAGTATATAACAATTGGTTAGTTGATCGTCATTTCTGACTTTACTAAAACGTATATTACAAATATCTAGCACTAAGCGATAAAATATACAGGTATATTTACGGGGTTTGGAAAATAAGTAGAATTACGTATCGACATCTTCTCTTGAATTTGCAACTTTAATACAACCTATTGGAAATCAAAAATATACCTAGTAATAGGTATAGTTTGGTGTTGTTTTCTAGAATATATTTATGAATTAGAATAACGCTGAGACTTGGTTTATCCAGAAGATAGATTTGGATAAGTGCTATTGATGTTATTATATAGGGCGTTGTGAGCAAGCTGACCAAAAACACGAATGAAACTAAACAAACTTAAATTAAAGAACTTTAGAAGTTATTCTCAAGAAACTGAAATTGATATTTCTGACTTGAATGTTATCATAGGAAAGAATGATGTTGGTAAATCATCAATTTTAGAAGCATTAGACATTTTTTTCAATAGCAAACCTGATAAAAATGACTTGTGCATCGAAAATGATAACAGCCGAATTGAAATTACTTGTGTTTTTTCGGATTTGCCTGAACAGTTAATCTTAGATGACACAATTGCAACCAGCCTTTCTGAAGAATACCTTTTAAACTCAGATGATAAACTTGAAATTAAAAAATCATTTCCTGTTTCAGCTTCAGGAAGTGTTTCGGAAGAATCTGTTATAATTTGTGATTATCCCGACAACGAAAATTTATCCGATTTACTTTCCAAAAAAAGAACGACTTTACAACTACAATTTAAAGAGTTAGGAATAAACCCAGAAGGAGTAAATAAAACTAAAAGCAAAGAGTTAAGAAATGCCATTCGTAATCACTTTTACGAAGAAGGACAAATAACAACTCAACAAGCCGAAATAAAAATTGACGGAAGATTAGACAACGAAGATAATAGAAAGAAAATATGGACAAATCTTAAAAAGTATTTACCATTATTCTCTTTGTTTTTTGTTGACAAGCAGTTAAATGACCAAGATTCTGACATTCAAGACCCAATGAAAGAAATAATCAAAGAGGTCCTAAAACGTGATAACATAACACCGTTGTTAGAACAATTAAAAGAAGCCGTACAAGATGCTTCGACAGACCTTGCTGACGATACAATTACTAAATTAAATGATTTAGACCCAGAATTAGCTGAAACTTTGCGGTCTAATTTCCCTAAAGAACCAACTTGGAATTCAATATTCAAATTGACATTAGAAGATGAAAGAGGTGTTCCGCTAAACAAACGAGGAAGTGGAATGAGAAGACTTGTTTTATTAAGCTTTTTTAGAGCACAAGTTGAGAATAGAAGAACAGCAAATGCGCCAAATATTATTTATGCCCTTGAAGAACCGGAAACGTCACAACATCCAGACTTTCAATTAATGATAGTAAATGCTTTAAAAGAACTTTCGGAAACGGATAACGCTCAAGTATTCTTTACAACACACAACTCAAATTTAGCTAAAGAAATTCCAAAGGAATCTTTGAGATATGTTTATTCAGATAATGGACAAGTAAATGTTGAAAGTGGCTTAAATGATGATGGAACAGATAATGAAGAAATAATAGACAGAATTATTCAAACACTTGGTGCATTACCTGACCCAAAAAACAAAGTTAAAGTTCTAATTTTTGTTGAAGGGGAAAATGATGTAAATGCATTGATAGGTTTAAGCAAGCTTTTAAATGGCACAGACGAAAACATAATAAATTTAGAAAATAACGAGGCTGTTGCATTTATTCCAACAGGTGGTTCTCAACTGAAATTTTATATAGAGAAAAAGTACTTAGACGGTTTATTACAATCACAAGTTCATATTTATGATTCTGATATTCCAGCATATGTGCAAAGTGTTGCTGACTTAAACGCAGAAGGAGTGGATACCAAAATAGGATTTAATACCACAAAAATTGAATTAGAAAATTATCTTCATCACGAAGCAATAATTGAATGTTACCAAGATTTAAATATCAACATAAATTTGACTGAAATTTTAGATGATGAAGATGTACCAACAAAAGTGGCTATGGCAGTTCATCAAGAAACAAGTGATACAGATTGGAATGCTATAAATCCTGACCCTTTAAAAACTGCGGAAAAACAGAAGAAGAAAATATCAAATGCTAAACGACAATTAAATAATCTTTCGATAGAGAAAATGACAGTAGAAAGAATAATAGAACGTGGCGGATTTGATGAAGTTAAAAGTTGGTTGGACACTATTAAAGGATTTGTGGAATAAAAAGCCAGCTCACAACAACGTATATAAAAAATAGCGGTTTTAGTGCTTAAACGAAAGATTAATAATAAAATAAAGGTCAGTTATAAACCGAAAAGTTAATGCTTAAAAATCCGCTACTTTTCATATACAAGGGCGTTGTATAACAGTAAGAATACCTAATAATGGGTATTCCGAACAATAAAAATATATGTACTTTTAAAACTAAAACCAACCATTATGAAAATCAAATTTATTATCTCGTTTTTAACAATATTAATGACTAATATAATTAATGCTAAAGACATTAAATTTACATTTAATAATAAAACTGGTCAGGATATAATAAATCTGGAATATTGGTTAGGTTCTGTAACAGAGTCGAATAGTCCTAGTTTAGCATATAATTCAAAAGGACCAGTTACAAAAGATACGGAAAAAAGCATTTTGATTGACTTTCATAAAAGAAAGAGAAACACTGTATTAATAAAAGCATATTTAAAAGGAGGCGGTTTTATCAGACAAAAATATACAATAGGTAAAAGCGAAACAAATCCAACACTAGAAATAATCAACATTGCAGAAAAAATACCTACTGATGAATTTAAGAAGATAAAAACAAAATTTACAGAACTAAAACTAGATGGAGAAAATATTAAGGCTAGTGATGTCAATGGTATTAACGCTTTAATAGGTTCAGTTCGGATTTATGACAGCAATGATAAAGTCATATATAAAATTGACCCTAACGTTTTAAAAACAAAAATTACGACTACTTCCTTACCAGATTTAAAGCAAAAAATTGAAGGAATTTTTTCTAGTGAAACTGCTATTTCTGGAGAAGTCAATCTTCCATTTGCAAACTTATCTTCATCATTTTCAACTGGAGATGTAGCAAAATTTATCTGGGAAATTGAAGATGTTGGTCAATTCAATTGGTCGTCCACAAATGGAAAAAGCCTTGCTCAATTATTTTATGCACTGCCTCAAGAAACTAAAGATGTTCTTGTCCAGTTATATTCCGATAATCCAAATGCGAAAATGAAATTTATTGACCAAGCCTTTATGATTGGTCGTCTTGAAGTAACCACAAAAAGAACAAGAAAGATAACTTCAGATTCAGAATTAAATGCTTCAAATTTTGTGACTGGAAAAGGAAACTATTTATTTTTAGATGATATATCCGATGAATTTGTAGTGAAAAATGTAATTACTGAAATTAATGGATATGATGCATCTGCTTTATTAAAAACAATGTATTTGAGCGAAAAAGCAAAAGAACAAAACTCAATTACTTCCCTAAATAACGAACGAATTAAAACTGAATATAATTTTCTAACACAACTATATCCTGAATTATTAAAACCAACTTCGGAAGTTAATGTTATGAAAAAGGCAATTAGAGATTTAAATAAGAGTCAAGATAATCAGTTGTTATTTATAAACAAGGCTTTAGAAAAACAGAACATTAAGATTGAGAACGTAGTTGAACAGAATAACTAACAATTACGTTGCACAACAATGGCTATAAGTAATTTCTTGTTCTCGCCTACTTTGACATGCACTTGAAAAACTAAGCACTTATATCCGAGACCTTTATGACACATTAAAAGAATTTTATATAGTGGAATTTATTTATAAAATATTAAGACAATATCCCGAAATAGGCACTCTATTTATAGCTACAACATTCACAGCTTTAGGGTTTATTTTTAAGACCTTAATTGATACATTTTTAGAAAATAAAAAACATAGAAATGAAATTAGAAAATTATATTGGACAGAAAGAATAAGTGCTGCTAAAAAAGCATCAGAATATTACTTTGACCTTTTAGAGCTGATTGGTTTAATGATTCATAAAATAGATATAGTATTAAATCACAACGAACCAAGCTCTTTAGAGAATGTAATGCATGAAACAATAGAGAAAATTTCCCAAAGATCTGTTAACCCTTCAACTTTTGAACATCATCATATTCATATTTTCTATAACTTCGATTCTGAAGTTTTTGACAAGCTTAACACTGAATCGTTTGATTTAATAAAAAAACTAGAAACAACTCATATTTCGGAAACTGATTCTAATGAAACTATAGACAAAAAGTTAAATCAAATGAAGTCTATACTAGTTTCATTAAAAGCAAATCATGAAACAAAAAAAGATTTGTATAAAAAGTACTTAAATAAAATAAATGAAGATTTATCTGAATTTGTAAAATAACTTACCACAATAACGTGTATAGCTCATTGAGGCTGAATTCCCAATCGGAATTCATTGCAATTTACTATCTTTCGGTTACGACGGAAAATCATAGCTGATTTCCCGCAATAAGACATACACATAACCGCTAACAATAATTATCGATAAAACTTCAAAACCATGTCTGAATTTCTAACAGAAAATAATTTAAATGCTGCACTTAGCCATATATTTGAAAGCGCCAAATATGAATTATTAATCATATCTCCTTATATAAAACTTCACGACAGAATTAAATCTATTTTAAAAAGTAAATTAAACAATCCCGATTTATCGATTGTTTTACTTTTTGGAAAAAATGAAGATGATATTTCTAAAAGTTTAAATCAAGATGACTTTAATTTTTTTAAGCAATTCCCTAATATTCAAATTAGGTTTGAAAAAAGATTACATGCCAAACTTTATGCAAATGAGTATGAATACTTAATAACTTCAATGAATCTTTACGATTATTCTCAAAACATAAATATTGAATCAGGAATAATTGGAGATGTCACAGAAAAAAGAATAGGTAAACAAACTTTAGATTATTTCAATAGAGTAATCGAACAATCTGAATTAATATTTGAAAAAGTACCAGTATTTGAAACTAAAATGTTCGGTTTATCCTCTAAATATCTGGACTCAGAAATTGAAATTGATAATAGCGATGCGTTTTACAGCAACAAAAGCTATAAAAAAGTATTCAAAAAAAATCAGGTCAAGATTACATACGACAACAAAAACAGAAATAATATTGGATACTGCATCAGAACAGGCATAGAAATCCCATTTAACATAAAAAAACCATTGTGTGACAATGCCTTTAAATCATGGAAAAGATATGAAAATCAAGACTATGCAGAAAAATACTGTCACTTTTCTGGTGAATTATCTAATGGAAACACTAGTGTAGGTAAACCTATATTAAAAGAGAATTGGAACACTGCAAAGAAAACACATGGCTTTTAAAAAATTTAAATAACAACCCAAAACCCAAAACCCATGCTACACCTCCTCTGGTCCATACTAAACGGCATTATCGCGCTCTACTTTCTATATGTGATTGTAGGCTTTATACGTCAAGGCAAATCCTTTTTTAAAAGGCGGTTTAAAGTCATGTCTATTGTTGTAGTATGTATTGGTATGGTTCAAATTATTTCGGCAGTAACGTCAGAAGCTCCTAACAACAAGATTATTCTGGCAAACGATTATAACACAACCAATCCTTCAAAAGTGATCAAACTCACACTTGAAGAGCATCTCACGTTTGATATCAATATGCTGGTTAAGTATTCTGTTGATCAAAACGAACTCATTCCCATAGAAAGCAATAGCTATGTAACCGGATTGGTGAGTGGCTACACTTGGGAATACAATTCTATTGAAACCCATAATTTCAAACCTAACGACAGCTCAGAATTTACAGTTCAAGGCACTCTAAACTGGAATTTGTTTGGGATTACCGTGTACAGCCAACCTAAAACATTTACTGGTACTATATCTAATCCTTAATCACCTTTTTAGTCAATTCTCCTTGTTCAGAAGTGAGTTGTATCACATACACACCTTTTGCTAAATGCGCAATAGAAATCGTACGTTCTAGCTGGTTGCCAACAAAGTTGATGCGTTGTAATAATCGTCCGTTGACATCATAAATATCGGCAGTATCAATAACGGTTTCAGAACTGATATGAAGCTCATCGTTGGCTGGATTAGGAAACACCTGTACAGTTGTGTTTGCTTCAAATTCATTGACTGATAGATTTGCTTCAACAGTCGTTTCAAAATCATTAGTAATGATTGGAAAATTAAAATCAAAATAAATTTCAGCATCGTTGCTAAAGGTATCACCAACAGTTAAGGTATCTACTGTTTTTATTTTAAATACCACATAGCCATCATTATTAGCATCATCAAAAGGCAGGTCGATATTTTCAAAAATAAATTCCACCTCATTGGTATTCTGGATTCTCGTAATATAATTATGACTGGCATCTAATGGAATAAGCGTACTGATATCAAATGTACTAAGATCTATTTCATCTTTAATCACCACATTAATGGCATTGGCTGTTCCTGTATTTTCAAAACGAATCATGTAACGCACATATTCACCCACCATAGCTTCTCTAATGCTATTGCCTTCCAAACATCGCTTGTCATTTGGGTCAAATGAATTCACAACAGTTTGTTTGATAGAGGTGATATTATCTTCTTCATAAATATCACCAGAAATTGGATTGATTACCGACTGAAACCCAATTTGATCTCCGTCATTTACAGGATTGTCAGGATCTGTTGGTGTATTGAAATTCATGGTGATGAATAATTCTCTAGTCTCATAAGGTTGCAGATTAGCATAGTTCCATTCGAGTGAACCAAACGATTGCATATCTGGACTCGGATTAGACGATACAAAATCAACTACAAAATCATCAAAATTAAATTCCACAGTTCCCGAAATGGTATTGCTGCCTTTGTTTTTATAGACCATCTTATAATCTGCATCAAAACCAGGTCGTGCTTCCGTAAGCGGAACAATGTAAATCTCTAAATCCATAAATGGTCCATTTGGTGTGATACAAAAATCCTGAATGTTCGGACTCATGCTTGCAGGGAAATCAGCAGCTATACTTTCTGGCGAAATCGTAAAATAAGAGGCATTCTCAATATCGGGAGAAATGGTAAAAGTTCCTGCTTGTAGTGGTACGATATAACCACCTGAATCATTGGTAATGATACTACCTTCGGAATTGCCATCGCTGATATTTAGTTTTAGATTAGGATAGATCAGATCATTAGTATCACAGCCATCCTGATTTGTATCTATTTTGACATCACCTTGAACAATAAAAAACTCACCGCCTGGCTCAAACGTACAGTACGAATTGATCACGCAATTCGTGTAACCATAAAAATCAATTCTATTCTGAATACTAGCGATTTCCGTGGCATCTACACAGATGAATTGAAGGTTCGGACAGTTATCAATAAAAAAGCTTCCACCATTGAGATCGTCGCCATTCTTCATAAAAATGGCATTAATATTACTATCCTGAATAACCAACTGACCTACATTTGGATTCTGACTAATATCTAATTGTGTGATTTGGTTATCGCTAATGTAAAATTCCTCAAGCAGTGGATTCTGACTCAGATCAATATCTGAAATTTGATTACTATTACACTTGATATAAATAATCTCAGGATTATTAGTAACATCTAAAGCAACCAACTGATTAAACTCGCAATTAATAATTCTAAGTGCTGTATTTAATGATAAATCAACATTTGTAATATTATTTTGCGGACACCATAAACGCTCCAGAGCTGTAAAAGCACTGATGCCTTCTAAAGAGCTTATAGACTGATTAATAAGATATAAATGGACAATATTGGCAGCTTCACTTTCTTGAATTTCTCCGTCGTTATTGGTATCAGCATCTATATCACCTACTCCATCATTATTCAGGTCGACACAGTTTGTATTTACTAGTGCGTTTTTAAAATTAGCATCAGGAATTGTTACAATTTGAGCTTGTAAGACATTACAAGAGAATAACAAGGCAAGAATAAAGTAGAAGTATTTCATAAAAATAGTTTAAGAAAGTAGAAAGGCAATATAGGAAATTTCTTAATACTCTTTAGAGCAATTTCAGTCTTAATTCAATGCAATGAGCACATTTGGATCTGGACAATTCTCTTGATAAAACGCTAAATCGGCTTTAGCACACACACCAGGATAGTCACCAACATAACCTTGTAGGTCTTTAATCATCTGAAAATGCAAATGCGGCGCATAATCGCCATTGACAGATGCATCACCAAGTGTGGCTAGTTGTTCGCCTTGCTGGAATGTTTGTCCGACACGTAGATTTTCGATAGAAGCCAAACTGAGATGTCCATACAAGGTATAGAACTCGATGTTATTGATGTGATGTTTTAGAAGGATTGTTGGTCCGTAATCCCCAAAATTAGTATTGTTGTTGAAGCTATGCACCTCAGCATCTAGAGGTGTGTAAATGGGTGTGTTGGCTGCAATCCATAGGTCGAGTCCGAGATGAATATTGCGTTCGGTGTCAGGATTAGCATCATTAAAATACGCACTGCGACGATAGATACCTCGAGTTTCGAGATAACCACCATAAGCCACTACTCCATTATGGGTTTTGATATGGTTGTTGATATAGGTTTCTAAAGCGTCTGGCGAGGACACATCAACGGTTTGGAGTTCCTCATTAGATACAGAGAGATCCAAAGGTATATAGTCTATTTTAGGAATGGATGGATTAATAACATAAAGCGACTGAGTTCCGAGTTCGGCTAAGACTTTAGAAAAGGGCTGTGAGGTCATGCAGGCAATTTTTAGCAAAAATATGAAATCTATAGATTACTATGCACTGCGACTTTGCTTAGTCAGGTTTGGGACACTTCGACTACGCTCAGTGTGACAGGCCTGCGTTTGAGAGAGCTACCAAATGTCACTTAGTGACTGAGATTCCTCGCTATACTCTGAATGACAAAGTCAAGACGATTTATTTGTCATTCAGAAGGAGGAACGACTGAAGAATCTGTATATAATTTTTAGGTAAGAGATGCTGAAATATTGCACTTCGTCAAGCTTCACTTGGTACCTTTGTGTCAACATATATGTTGACTCTCGGTAATGCTCAGTGTGACAGGTCTACGTTTGAGTGAGCTAACCAAATGTCACTTAGTGACTGAGATTCTTCGCTATGCTCTGAATGACAATAAAACAACTTCATTTGTCATTCAGAAGGAGGAACGACTGAAGAATCTGTACATCATACTAGGTTCTGAGATTCCGTATCAAGTACGGAATGACGTCGATCTATTTTGTTCATATCGTCAACCTGAACTTGTTTCAGGTTCTCATTAGTATTGCAAAAATTCCGAATCAGGTGTTAAATGACAATGTCTCTATTTCTTTAAAGCTACTTCCAAAGCTTCCGCTTTATCTTTGGCATACTGCAAAGTGCTGTCCATTGCAAAACAGGTTTTGTAGTTTTCAAGAGCTTTCAGGCTATCCCCTTTCAGTATTAAAGCATCAGCATAGCTATCATAAGGATTTGCCGAATCTGGATACATATCAACATTAAGTTTAAAGATCTTTAAGGCATCATCAACGCGGTTTTCATTAATGAGTCCGTAGCCTAGAATATTCAATTCTGATTCGTCAAAATTATAATCATCGGCATGATTAGCTTTCAAGTCTTTATAATGCGCAATGGCCTTATCGATATCCTCAGTAAATATATGCTCAGCAACTGTATTTTTGATACTTGGTTTTCTGAGTTCAAAAGGCTTCCCCTCTCTAATACTACCCATAGCAGACATCACATTAGCATAGGTTTCTGCCGAATTATTGGTCAGCACAATAAATCCGCTTTTATCCTCCACTTCATTATGTAAAAACGTAGCAAAACCAACCCAACCGCCAGAGTGACTCACCACTTTAGGCTCACCTGGATTGTACTCTAAAAACCACCCAAAACCATAGCCTGTATATTCACCATCGTTTGTTTTTCCAGAAGTCCAAGCTTCATCTAAATAGTCTTTAGAAATGATGGTATAATTAGCCAAGGCCATATTCCATTTGTAGAGATCTTGCAAAGTGGAATAAACCCCTCCATCACCTCTAACCGCATTAAGAAAATGGTAGTCGTTTAGTTTGTTGTCTTTTTGATTGAGTGCTGTTTCATAACCAAACACGCGATTTGGCATGTTTGGATCTGCACCTTCTTGATACTTATATAAAGTGGTATTGGTCATCCCAACAGGATCAAAGATGTGTTCTTTAAAAAAGTCACTTAAATGTTGTCCAGAAATCTTCTCAATAATTGTTGCCAATACTAAATACCCCGTATTACTGTATTCCCAGCGTTCACCAGGCTGAAAATCCAGTTCAGGACCCACACGATAGAATTCTTTTAAGACCTCATCGTTTCCAAGCAAGTAGGTTTTTGTCGAATCCTCAGGTGTCCAATGCATAGCCATCAAACGCTCGTAATCTGTGAGTCCAGACACATGGTGCAGTAGTTGTCGTACTGAAATGTTATCATAAGGAAACTCAGGTAAAATGGTATTGACCTTTTGATCGTAATCGAGTTGTCCAGCTTCTTTGAGTTTCATGATTGCCATTCCTGTGAATTGTTTACTTACGGAAGCCAATCGGAATTGTGAATTGAGATCTAACGAATCCATCGGATTGATAGAACGTAATCCATTAGAACTTTTAAAAACAACCTCACCATTCTCGTACACCAGAATATTTCCGGTAGGTATCCCTTGAGATGTCATTTGAGTAACAAAGTCGGCATATGGACTTGTTGTGTCTTCGGTTACTGTTGAATTAGAATCGGTTTTACATGAAAAAAAGCATACCAAAACAAGGTATACAAGCGCTAATGGTTTAAATGATGTCATCTGTTTTGATTGAAGTGTTTACTTCATAAAGATAAGAGTTTAAATGAATTGTTACAGATGTGTTGTAAGTTTTGGGATAAAGATGCATTATTGGATTTGTCATTCAGAAGGAGGAACGACTGAAGAATCTATGTGAAGTTTTTGGATATGAGATGCTGAAATATTGCACTTCGACTCACGCTCAGTGTGACAGGTCGAGGTTTGAGTGGGTTGCCTAATGTCGCTTAGCGACTGAGATTCTGAAATATTATACTTCGTCAAGCTTCACTTGGTACCTTTGTGTCAACATATATGTTGACTCCCGGTAATGCTCAGCATGACAAGCCACACAAGTAAGTATCGTTTAAAGATTGAGTGAAGTAAACAAATGCCACTTTGTGACCGACTGACTAGTCTTTTAGGACTACATCGCTATACTTGGCATTAAGTACGATGGTTTTACCTGAGTTTCTATCGTTAGGATAGTTCTCAATGGTTTTTTGAGACGTTAATTGATCATTTAATCTGGAGCGATTGCCTTTAAAGTATACACTATAATCTGTTTTAGGCAACGAAATCACAGCTTCACTATTTTCTAATATAATATTGAGATTACTAAATGTATCTGCAATATTAGAAATGACCAGATCGCCAAAACTACCATCAATAATAGCATTATTGGTAAGGTTTCGCAAAATAATATCCGACGAATTGCTATTCAACACCAAACGCTCAACCGTTTCAATTTGTGCATCTTCAACATACTTTAAATTCAGTTCACCTACGCTCCATCTTACAATATCCACAGGAGAATAAGACACATTGATGGAAGTCTCGCTTCCATCAATGTGATTTGCTACTAATGTAGCGTGTGATATATCTGCTTTTAGGTTGTTGATTACCGAAGACATTTTTAATTCACCATGTCTTACGTTCATATTCAATTTAGCCTTTTTAGGCATCTTGATCTTGATGGTACGTTTTAGGTTGTCACCTCTCATCTCTAAACGTCTTGCCAGACTTTCACGACGATGATCATGTGCTTCTTGGCGCTTTTCATGCGCTTTGTGACGTGCTTCCAAACGCTTCTCCATTATTTCAGCACGCTTTTCCATTTCCTTTTCTCTTAGTGCCATACGTTTCTCGATCTCCTTACCTCGTAATTCCATCTCTTTTCCGTATTTCTCACCCCAAACTTCCATTTTCTTAGCCCATTCTTTGTCAAAACGTTTTCCAAACTCTTCGCCCCAAGCTTCCATTTTCTTACCGTAGTCTTCTCCAAAGTTCTTTCCAAATCGCTCTCCCCAAGCTTCCATACGTTTCTCATAATCGGAGAAATCAACCTTAGCCATTTCTCGTCCCCAAGTTTTCATTCTCTCCTTGTATTCTTTACCGTACTTCTTTTCGTAGTCTTTACTCCAACGCTCTAAATAGGCTTCTCCATCCTTTTTATACGCTTCTGTATCAAAACTAACATTACTAATACCTTCAGGAAGTTCTGGTAATTCAGGGAGTTCTGGCATTTCAGGAACCTGAAGATTGGCCATTTCTGGCATTTCCGGCATTTCTGGTAATTCTGGCATTTCTGGCATTTCTGGAAATTCTAATTCACCTAAAACTTCAAGAGCTTCGAGTGCTTTCAGCGACTCTAAATTAACATGTAAGTTGCCCAAGTCTTCCCATGAGCCAGAGTGACCTTCCGAAGAAATCTTTACATAATCTCCAGAGCCTGTAACTTTCACATTCCAGTGTTTAAGTGCTTCCTGTAGTTCTTCCTTAGATAATTTTTCACCTTCAATATAAGCTTCAATTTCTAAGGTGTTTTTATTCCATGTATCAATTTCTATTTGAACATAGCTGGTATTGAGATCGATATTAACATCTTTGGTCACATCTACCCTCTGTGATAATTTTGTTAGCTTCTGTTGCGCAGTAACACTCATGGTGATACAACAAAACATTAACATAACTATTTTGAATTTTGTTTTCATGTCTTTATTTTTTATTCTGAAATCATAACTGCTTGCTAAAGCCTGATTCGAATTTCAGATCATTTGGTTTGTTAAAAGTTTTTAGCTTCTTCCGAAGTATTTAAATCATGTAATTGTTCTTTTAGACGATACAATAAATTGAGACGCAACTTTAAATTATCGATCAATGCGCTAACGGTCAATTCGTTTGGACCATTTTCGGTAAGTTCAACCGACAAGCGTTTGTACTCCTGATTTAACTCTGCAAGTCTCACAACATATCCATCAAACAGTTCTTTATTATCTGGTGTTAATTTCACCTTTGATAATTCTAAGTTGATGTTAGCTAAATAGTAATCTTCAACTTTTTTCAAATCTGGTGAAATGTCTCCCAGTGATTTTAATTGCTGTTCTTTTTCAGGATTTGTTGTCTCTACAACTTGTGGCAGCACTGATTTTGGCTCTTGAAAGAACTTATAGGCTCCAAAAGCCAAACCTAATAATACAACCACACTAGCTGCAATATAAAACACACTGAAACGATTTTTGACTGATGGATCTTCTGGTAAAGCTTTGTCTAACTTTTCAAGAAAACGTGCTTCGTGGCCTTCGCTCATTTTTAATTGCGATGTTTTCTCTTCATTTTTAAATAAATGTCTAAGATCTTGTGCCATTTTTAATAGGTATTAAAAGTTCCTTTAATTTCGATTTTCCTCTGGAGAGTTGTGTTCTTGATGCGACTTCTGTAATTTTTAAAATTTCAGAAATCTCTTGATGATCATAGCCTTCCATAAGATATAACATCACTACATAGCGATATTTATCAGGCAGCTTTTTAATAGCATCTTTCACTTCGTCCAGTGTTATTGTATCATCAACTAACCATTCGTTTTCATAACTCTCATCAACTACTTTCAGATGCACCTGATCCAATTCCTGCAAGTGTTGCTTCTTGGATTTTAAACAGTCAATAGCTTTATTTACAACGATACGTTTTAACCAGGCTCCAAAAGTAACTTCAGCTTTATACTGATTGAGTTTTGCAAATGCTTTGATAAAGGCTTCTTGTACGATATCTTCAGCTTCCATAGAATCTTTTACAAAGCGCATCGCAACTGCATACATCCCATCACAATACTGATTGTATAGTTTTAGTTGCGCAAATCGATCATTCTGCTTGCATCTCTCAATAATGTCAACTTGAAGTGTCTTCAAATCTCTTTTGGTTTGGTTGTGTTCACTTTAAAGACGATGCTAAAAAGTGAGTGTTGCAAAATTTGTTACTTTTTTTTAATTTAATAAGAAAAATGAGTCGCTCTTCGTTATTAGTTTAGCATTTCATTTATATTTGATAACGAAAAATTACTATCATCCTCTTTTAAGCTATGAATACGTTTTTAAAACGCCTACTTGTTACTTTGTCTGTTGTTGCACTCGGACTTTTTATTTACTCCTACTTTGTAGAAAATATTTTTGCTTCTCGACTGAGTCCTAAAGATACAGTAGAATTTAGATTGAACGACCTTCGACTTGAAGTATTCTACAACAGACCTTCCAAAAAAGGACGGGACGTTTTTGGCGCTTTAGTCCCTTATAATAAAGTTTGGAGAACAGGTGCTAACGAAGCTACAACATTTGAAACCAACAAAAAATTAATGATTAAAGGCATCTATGTGCCTGAAGGTAAATATACGCTCTGGACGGTTCCAAATGATTCTTCATGGAAAGTCATTTTAAACACCAAACAATATTCCTGGGGAGTTGATGAAGAAATGCAACCCATGTGGGATCCTAATTATGATCTTTTGGAAATCGATATTCCTGTGGAAAAATTAGACAGTGTTGTAGAGCAATTTACAATAGCTTTTGATAATTCTACAGACAACCTGAAACTTACTATGGCTTGGGATAAAACAAAAATAGCAGTACCTTTAAATGTAATAAACGACAAAAAATAAGGGTTTGTTAAAAAAATCAAAATCTTCAGCATTACATGAAAAAGAGGGTGTATCTCCATCTGAGATTACCAACACAACTTCTATTAAAAGTATTCAGAAGAAACGACGCGTACAACCCACTACCGAAGACCTAGTCTCTGAAATATTAAACGGAAATATCACTGCACTAAGCAGAGCGATTACCCTTGTTGAAAGCTCTAATCCTAAACATCTTGAAAAAGCTAACGAGATTATTCAACATTGCTTACCTCATGCAAATACTTCGATTAGAATAGGAATCACAGGTGTTCCAGGTGTTGGTAAAAGTACATTTATTGAAGCCTTTGGAATGCATTTAACAGCTTTAGGTAAAAGAGTTGCTGTGCTTGCTGTTGATCCAAGTAGCAGTTTGAGTAAAGGCAGTATTTTGGGCGATAAGACCAGAATGGAAGATTTGGTAAAAAATGACAATGCGTTTATTAGACCCTCACCTTCGGGAACATCGCTTGGTGGTGTAGCTCGAAAGACTCGTGAAACTATTATTTTATGTGAAGCAGCTGGATTTGATACAATAATTATTGAAACTGTTGGTGTTGGACAAAGCGAAACTGCAGTACATAGCATGGTCGATTTCTTTTTGCTACTGAAAATTGCAGGTGCTGGAGATGAATTGCAAGGTATTAAACGTGGAATCATTGAAATGGCTGATGCCATAGCCATCAATAAAGCCGATGGTGAGAATCTCAAAGCGGCTAAATTAGCCAAAGTTGAATTTAACAGAGCGCTTCATTTGTATCCACAAAAGGATTCAGAATGGCAACCAAAAGTCACCTTATGTAGCGCGCTCAAGCGTGAAGGCATTGATGACCTTTGGGCTTTGATCACAGATTATATGGCTCATACTAAAGCCAACAATTATTTTGAACACAACCGAACAGAGCAAAATAAATTTTGGCTACTACAAACCATTGAAGAACGTTTAAAATCTGATTTTTTTAATCAACCAAAGATTAAAGAAGAACTGAAAGCTCAGTTACAATTACTTGAGGACGGAAAAACCACTCCTTTTGTGGCTGCAGAATACCTTTTAAAACTTAAAAATTAGCCTTATACCACTCCACTTGTTTTCTAACAGCTTCCAATAATGTCGTTTGCGGATTGTAATTTAATAATCGTCTGGCTTTATCGATATTCGCTTTAGTACGCGATTGATCTCCTGGACGCTTAGGAATGACATTCAATGTAATAGATTTCCCCAGAACTTGCTCAACAGCCTCAATACCTTCCTGAGTGGTGTGTTCAACCTCTGTCCCTAAATTGATGATCTCGCCATCTACCTTAGTTTCATTTCCTATCACACTCACTACGCCATCAACAATATCTCCTACATAGGTAAAACTACGTAAGTGTTTATCACTACCTTCAAATAAAGGAAACGGTTTGTCTTGCAAGCCTAAAGCAATAAGTTTGGTATACATTTTTTCAGGACGCTCACGTGGTCCTATCACTGAGTACAATCGTAAGGAACAAGCTCGCATTTGTTGTTCTCTACTTTTTTGGAGTACCAATTGTTCGGCTGCTAACTTGGTAACACCATAATGTGAAGCAGGCTTTGGTGCTTTATCTTCTGGAAATGTTGCTTCTAATCCGTATATGGATGATGTTCCGATATTGATAAACAACTTCAAAGCTTCACAGGACATAGCATAATCAATAAGATTCTTGGTTGCTATAATATTATTACTGAAATAGTCCTCAAATGTAGAGGTTTGAGAAATACCAGGTTGAGCAGCAAAATGAAAAATATAATTAATGTCGGTTGGCAAGTCTTTAGCAAAATCGGAATCGCGTAGATCTTTTTTTGTGACAACAATACCTTTTTTGGTTAAAGCTTTAGCATTTAGATCTTTCAATTCCTGATCGTAATAATCATTAAAATTATCTAAGGCAATAACCTCATGACCTAGAGCATGCAAACGCTCTGCTGTATGTGAACCAATAAAACCAACAGCTCCTGTAACTAGTATTTTCATGTATACAATTTGAAACTACAAAATAACAATTTTTAAATCAAACCAAATCAACTGCATGCAGATAAAAATGAATATTTTTGTATACAAACTTTCCATGAATGGATTATAGATTCACGATTATTGTTCCGGTTTATAATGAAGCAGATAACCTATTGCGTGTTGAACAAGAACTTGTAGATTATCAAAAACATTCGGCCATTGCTACTAAAATCCTTTTTATAAATGATGGTTCTCTAGATGAGAGCCAGATCCTTCTGGACACTATTTGTGACAATCATGATGGTTTTAATGTGTTGCAATTCAGGAAAAATGAAGGACTAAGCGCAGCTCTTAAAGCAGGTTTTGATCATGTTACTACAGAACTTGTTGGATATATTGATGCTGATCTTCAAACTACGCCTAAAGATTTTGATTTGCTATTAGCTCATATTGATAATTACGATTTGGTTACTGGAGTTCGAACGCAAAGAGAAGATAATATTATAAAGCAACTATCTTCAAAGATTGGCAACAGTATTCGCAGGCTATTTACTAAAGATGGTATGGACGATACAGGTTGTCCGTTAAAAGTGATTAGAACAGAATATGCTAAGCACATCCCAATGTTTAAAGGTTTGCATCGTTTTTTACCTGCAATGATTTTACTTCAGCATGGAACCATAAAACAGGTGCCAGTTCAACATTTTCCCAGAATTGCTGGCAGTTCAAAATTTGGACTTCGGAAACGATTGATATCTCCTCTCATGGATTGTTTCGCTTATTTATGGATGAAACGAAAATCCATAAACTATACGATTAAAAAAAAGAGCTTTTAGTTCCTTAGACTAACTTATATCTTGACTGGAGGTACTTGTCTAATTTGTAGAATAAAAATCCAGAAAAAGCTCCAAAGAGCATTCCACTCACAACATCTAACGGATAGTGCACTCCTATATAAATGCGACTATAGCCCATAGCGATTGCCCAAACCATCAAAATATAGGGTAAGAATTTATATTTAGATCGTAACATTAAACTCGTAAACACAGCTACAGCCATTGAGTTTGATGCATGCCCTGAGAAATACCCGTATTTCCCACCGCAATACTCTTTTACTAATCTAAACATGCCTTCGATATCGCCATTGTGACATGGTCTGAGTCGCATAACTAACACCTTTTTAAAAAGGTTAGTAATTTGATCTGTAAACGTAATCATTAAAGCAACCACTAAGAGTGTTAGCAAGAACATTTTAGTGTTAAGTCGCTTATACATGAGATAAGCCAATAGCACATAAAAAGGGATCCAATTGAATTTGGTGGTGTAGAACATCCAAAATCCATCCCATGTTTTAGTTCCTAAGTTATTTAAATAGATAAATAATTCGGTATCAAGTTGTACTAGTTCTTCTAACATTATTCGTCGTATCTGGAAACTTCTCTATCGTAAAAATCGGTTGCAGCTTGTATTAAATTTTCGGCCTCACTTTCTATTTCACGTTGATCATGTTCATCAAACTCTTCAAACCACTCGACATCATCATCTTCGAGATTGATAATAAATCTTGGGAATTCGGTATGAATCACATATATCGCATTTGGATAATCCGTATTATCTCCGAGAATAAATTTTGGTAATTCCATATTGTTCTTACGCGTTAGTATTTGACAAAATTAACTTTTTCGTGAGATAATTAAATCTAATAAACAATAATATTGCAGCAGTGGTTAATCCAGCAAGTAGACCAAGCCATATCCCAAAACTACCATAGGCCTCTTCTTTTCCGAGGAAAAAACTAATAGGAAACCCAACGACCCAATAAGAAATAAAGGTAATTATTGTTGGTATTTTTACATCTTGCAAACCTCTAAGAGCTCCTAAAACAACAACTTGGATACTATCACTTATCTGAAATATAGCTGCTGCAATCATCAATTTAGCTGCAATACTGACCACTTCGGTATTATCTAATAAATTCTTACTATCATCAAAATCGACATACAATTTTGGTAACTCATTATGAAATAAGAAAAAGATAGTTCCGAAACAAATTGCTAATAAGATTGCCAACATAAAAATAGAAAATGCTATTCTTCGCAATTCAAAATATTGATGTAATCCTTTTTGATTTCCAACTCTTATCATAGAGGCCACACTTAATCCCATTGCGACCATAAAAGTCATCGATGATAAATTAAGAGCTATTTGATTGGCTGCCTGAGGATTTTTACCTAACAAACCACTTAACCAAATGGCTGCTGTAAAAATGGCTACTTCAAAAAACATCTGCATCGCACTTGGCGCTCCTAAGTTTATAATTTTTCTGAGCATTAACTTTTCAAGAACAAAGATCTTAATGTTGGTGACATAGGCTTTTGATTTCTCTTTTTTAGTTAATAACCACCAAAGATGTGCAACCATAATAAAACGAGAACATAAAGTTCCGTAGGCAGCTCCTACAATACCCAACTCAGGAAAACCAAATTTTCCAAAGATCAAAATGTAATTCAACACTACATTAACAATATTAGCCAAAATAGTAGCATACATAGGATATCTGGTCATTGACAATCCATCGCTAAACTGTTTGAACGCCTGAAAAACTATGAGCGGAATTAATGAAAAGGCAACCAGAGTCAGGTATGGTAGAGCAAGTTCAACCACTTCAACAGGCTGTTTCATAAAATATAATAGTGGTTTGGCAAAGAATACTGAAAAAAACAACAAAATTCCTAATACAGTACACAGAAACAAACCATGCTTAAAGGAAGATTTTCCTTTAGAAAAATCATTAGCTGCATCTGCCTCAGCAACCAGAGGTGTAATAGCTGTTGAAAATCCTATTCCAATAGACATAGCAATAAACATGAAACTATTTCCGAGGGAAACCGCAGCCAGTTCTGCAGTACCTAACTGACCAACCATGATATTATCAACAAAACTCACAAAAGTATGTCCGAGCATCCCAAGAATAACTGGTGCAGCTAACTTAAAATTGTAATTAAACTCTCTAGTGTATTGTGATAAGATCAAAAGCTATTTTTTTAATGGCCAAAGTTAAAGTATTTGGTTTGGGTTATCCCAAAGAAGGTCAAGTTTTACGATCTACCACAATTCAATTGTTTGATTATTATAAAGTTATGAACGGTAATTGTTAATAAGTTGAACTGTAAATAGTTATAATTAATTCCTGAAACTATTATTTTTATCATCAATAAATACCTTATTGTAGTAGGTTAGGTATTTGGGGTAGAAACTTTTTTAGCTATTATTTTAGAGGGATTTAAAAATTTTGTTGTTAAAAACGTTTCAGACAAAAAGAGGCTTTGTCCTCTTTTTGTTGTTTATAGACTTTACTAAAATTGCCTTCCTAACCATTCTCTAAATTTATATAACGTAGGCAAGGGATCATTTAAAAATGTTTTCACTTCGGTATTGTTCATTAAGTATGATCTTTTTAAGATAAATGCTGGTCGACGCTTAATAGACGAAAAAACACCTTTTAAGCGCATATAACTTGTATGTTCATATCCCGTATTTAACACTGGTTGACCATGAGCTAATTGTATGACCAAATCTGGAAAATTAATTCCTGCAACACGAGACGCTTCAATACTACCCCAAAAACGAGGGTTGATTTCAATGAGTTTGTAATCATTGGCCTTTTTATCATATCGCATATCCAAATGAGCCACACCTGACCAATCAAGCTTTAGCATGACTTCTCTGACAAGCTCAAATACCTTATCATTATCTACAAAATCAAAACCAAGTTGCGGAGCAAACGGACTATGACCCTGTAAAGTCCCTTGCTGAATAGTGTAAGTTATTATTTTTCCGTTGCGACATAGCACACTACAATCAATGTCATAACCCTCAATATATTCCTGAATAAACAGAGGTTGACTGATGTTGGGAATCTGCTTCTCAAAATCGGCTTTGGTCGTTATCTTAATAATTCCATCACCACCTTTTTGATCTTTAGGCTTTATTAGTATAGGAAAATTGATTGTAGATAACATCGCTTGCTTATCGCTTTCCGAAGTTATATTAAATGATCTGGGATGCCGAATCTCATTTGTCTGAGCAAATTCACTTAAAAGTCTTTTTTCTTTAGCAATTTCAAAATTTGTTAATTCAGGTAGAGGTATGATCTTAGAAAATTGAGAGATCGTTTCTTTGTGCTTAATAAAAAAATATAGTTCAGACTCGGCTATTGGTACAACAATGGAGATGTTATTAGCTTGTATCTCATTTTTGATTATCTCTAACCAATTAGCTTCAGTAGTTCTCTCATAATACTTGTAATACGAAGTGTATTTCGAATATTTTGTAGCTGTACGCTTTTTATTGGAGAGCACAAATAGTTTGTAGCGCTCTACATGAGATAAACATTGTATCACAGATAAAGCCCATGTGCTGTCACCATCTGGCACTAAAACATGTAGTTTTGTGCTCATATTATCATAGAGAGTAAATAATTAATAGGGATTCAATATCAAATATACTATTTTTAAAACGTAATATCTTGTGATTGCTTTTGAGCACTTTTAAATTCCTGAATCATGTCCTCAACAATTTGAGCAGCAGGCTTAATATCATGGATTAATCCTGCAATTTGACCAATCTCTAATTCGCCATCTTCCAAATCACCTTCAAACATCCCACGTTTAGCTCGGGCACGACCTAACAGTGTTTTAAGTTCTTCAATGGATGGTCCTGTTTTATAGAGTTCCTGAACTTCATCAAAGAATTTATTCTTTATTAAACGAACAGGTGCCAATTCTTTCAAGGTTAATTGAGTGTCACCTTCTTTAGCATCAACAACCACGTTTTTAAATGCTTCATGAGCAGATGATTCTTCACTAGCAACGAAACGGCTTCCAACCTGAACCGCATCTGCACCTAGAATCATTACCGCTAGCATAATTTGTCCGGTAGCAATTCCTCCTGCTGCTATTAACGGAATCTTTAATTGTTCTTTAACCATTGGAATTAGCGTTAAAGTAGTAGTTTCTTCTCTTCCGTTATGACCACCTGCTTCAAAACCTTCGGCAACCACAGCATCAACACCTGCGTCTTGAGCTTTCAATGCAAATTTTACACTACTCACTACATGAACTACAGTGATTCCTCTTTCTTTCAACCATGAGGTCCAAGTTTTAGGGTTTCCTGCTGAAGTAAATACAATCTTTACACCTTCGTCCACAATAATATTCATGATCTCTTCGATGTTTGGATATAACATCGGAACATTAACTCCAAAAGGTTTGTCTGTTGCTTTTTTACATTTTTGAATATGGTCACGAAGCACATCCGGATACATTGAACCTGCGCCAATTAAACCTAATGCTCCTGCATTACTAGCTGCGGAAGCAAGTCTCCAACCACTATTCCAAATCATTCCAGCTTGAATAATTGGATATTTGATATGGAAGAGCTCAGTAATTTTATTAGCCATTTATGATTTTATAAGTTTAAATGTTTTTGAAGTATTACCAGATTGAAATAATAGAATATAGATACCTGGCGATATTGAAGATACATCCAACTGACTGGCAGAAGAGTTAACTTCTTGTTCTAATATAATTTTCCCAAGCGTATCATAAACAATCATTGTTGTTGTTTCATTAGCTGTAGGAATCTGTATGCTTAAAATGTTAGTCACAGGGTTTGGATACACCTTAAAACTAAAAAACGTCTCTTCCTGTAATGAAAGTCCAATGTCTCTGGCTATTTCTAAATTTGGAATCCCATAGCCTAAAAAATAATCTGGCGTAGTGTATTGTGATGCAGATTGCCTTACATATTGTTTAATCTCTTCATTTGTTGCATCAGGCAAAGCTTGCCATAATGAGGCAATACCTCCAGCCATTATCGGAGCACTAAACGATGTTCCATTATTATTAACAATAGTATTGGTGTCATCAATTACAAAAGCTGCAGCTCCTCGAGCTACAACATCTGGTTTCTGTGAAGGTTGAAAAGCACTTCCCTGAGAGCTAAAACCTGCGTATTCACCATCGGCATTAACAGCACCTACAGTTAACACCCCTTGAGCATCAGCAGGTGCACCAACACCAGTAGCACCAGAATTTCCAGCTGATATAACTACCAGAATTCCTTTTTCATTAGCAATATCAGCTCCTCTTGTAATAAAAGCAGTTGCTCCATCTAAATCTTCAGGAGCATAACTATAGTTTTGATTTTGATAGGTTCTATAACCTAATGAACTATTTATGATATGTACACCAAGACTATCAGAACGTTCCGCAGCTTCGACCCAATAGGCTTCTTCAACTGGTGTCTCACTCGAAACATCTTCGGTCCTAAATAGATAATACGTCGCATCTGGAGCAGTTCCTACAAACTGATCTTGAACAAAGCCTGCCATATTACTTAAAACTTTCGTTCCATGATCATTTCCTATGAATTCATAAACATTTTCATTTCGTCCAACAAAATCATAACCATCTAACAAATCGCCATTATCACGCAAACGTTGAAAAGCAGCCATAGTATCTGCATTTGCAAACCCTGAATCCAGAACAGCAATAATAATACCTTCTCCTGTATAATTTTCCAGATGAAGTGCGTTGGCATTGATCATGTTAACCTGATTTTGAGTATCTCCATAATTAAAATCTACAGTTGCATTTTCAATTGCGAATTTATCTGAGATCTCAGCAGACCTAGACAAGGTGTTTAAACTCCTATCTGCAAATTCAACAGCCTCTACAAATTCAAAATCTGAGACTAATGCATTAATATCCTCTTCAGATCCACGAACATAAACTGCATTAAACCATTTGGACTTTGCAAAAACAGTCACTCCTGTTTCAGGAGCTTTGAGTTGAGTAATGTAAGCTTCGTTGACAGGAACATCACGTTCATCTATACTTATACCATGATTACTTTTGCGATCGATGGCTTGTTGAGTTAAAATGGTGATTGGATTATCAATTGCATCTTGCACATTTTCTTTTGCGTTGAAATAAACCCAAGCATCTTGTTCCTGAGCGATAGCATTCAACTGAAATAGCACAATACAAACAAGTAGGATTTTCTTCATAGCAATTTATATTTCATTTAAAAACCAGGTTGTTTTTTAACTTGAAAAATAAGATTTCTGTACTGCAATTTAAGAAATTACTCCCGAACCTACTAATTCGTCATCCAGATACCAAGCCACAAACTGACCTTCTGTAATTGCCGATTGTGGATTTTCAAATTCGACAAAAAGACCGTTATCTACTTTGTAGAGTGTAGCTTTCTCAAGAGGTTGTCGGTAACGAATTCTAGCTTTGACTTCCATAGTTTCATCTACGTCCAGTGTTAGATCTTCACGAATCCAATGTAATTCATCATTAGTAACAAACAAAGCTCTTTTTAAAAGCCCTGGATGAGATTTTCCCTGACCAGTATAAATAACATTGTCATCAACATCTGTTTCAATAACAAAGAGAGGCTCAACAGTTCCTCCAACAGCCAGACCTTTTCGTTGCCCTTTAGTAAAGTAGTGTGCACCTTGATGCTTTCCAACGATTTTTCCGTCGGAAACCGAGTAATTGATTTTCTTTGTTAAATACTGAAGTTCTTTTTCTTTAGAATCGAATTTGGGACTATCTGAAGTATACAAAGCTTTATCTTCAGGAATTTCAACAATCACACCTTCCTTTGGCTTTAATTTTTGCTGAAGAAATTCTGGTAATCTCACTTTTCCTATGAAACATAAACCCTGAGAATCCTTTTTATCTGCAGTGACCAAATCTAACTTAGTTGCAATATCACGAACTTCAGGTTTGGTCAGTTCTCCAATTGGGAAAAGCGCTTTAGATAATTGTTCTTGAGATAATTGACATAGGAAATAGGATTGATCTTTGTTGTTATCTACACCAGACAAGAGCTGATAGATAGTTTGCCCATCCTTTTCAAAAGTACCCTTCCGACAATAATGCCCTGTTGCTACATAATCAGCACCAAGGTCTAATGCTATTTTCATAAAGACATCAAACTTGATTTCTCTGTTGCAAAGCACATCTGGATTTGGCGTTCTTCCTTTTTGATATTCATCAAACATATAGTCTACAATTCGCTCTTTGTATTGCTCACTTAGATCTATGGTTTGGAATGGAATACCCAATTTGTCAGCTACCAACATGGCATCGTTACTATCGTCTAACCATGGACATTCATCTGAAATAGTCACAGAATCATCATGCCAATTTTTCATAAACAAGCCAATAACCTCATAGCCTTGCTCCTTTAATAAATAGGCAGCAACACTTGAATCTACACCTCCTGAAAGTCCGACAATTACTCTTTTCATCTGATAGTCAATATTCTTTTTTATAGGACAGATGGAACACTTAAGTTCATCTTAACTAAATCTAATAAACACCTTATTCGCGTGTTTCATTTTGCAAAATTAAGAAATAAAAATAGCAACAGGATATCTGCTGCTATTATAATTACCTATACAATGTATTAGTTTAGACTATTGCTTTTTCGGATTTTTACTTCGCTTGGTATGGTCTTTAGTTTTGACAAGTTTTCCGCCTTCATAGTATTTCCATATGCCATGCTTAAGATCATTTTTGTAGGCGCCCTTTGCTGCAATATTTCCATCTGCATCATAGTATGTAGATACGCCGTTGAGCTGGTCATTTTTATAGAGAAACTTTTTAAGGACATTTCCATTTTCAGCATACCAAATAGATTCACCTTCGAGTTTGCCATTGCTGTAATTTGATCGTTCTGCAATAGAACCATCGGTATATAATATTTGCTTTTCTCCATCAAGTTCACCATTATCGTTATAGTATTCAATAGACATAATGTTATCACTCTTATTATGGTAATAGATCCACTTCCCAAAACGAAGTTTGCCATTCATCTGTCCTTCACTGATAAGCTTTCCTTTGGAGGACAAAAACTTAACCAAAGCGTTGTTATTCTGATCATTAAACTCTTTTGTTGCACTCAACACACTCTTTCCTTTACTGAGTTTATAGAACTTAAAGATTCCTATTTCTTTTCCATGGTTAAACTGTCCTTCATATCGTAATTCTTTAGTTTTATCAAAGTACTTCCTCCAAATTCCATGGCGTTTACCATCTTCATCAAACTGATTTACAGTATTTTGAGCATTTAAACTTAAAGATGCAATTGTTAAAATATATATAAAAAAATGACGCTTCATCTAGTTTTGTTTAATCATTTGTTAGATTTGTTGAACAGACTAATTTTTTATTAATAATGTTGAACAACAAAAACTCAAAAAAATGAAAATTATTTCAAAAACATTAAAATTTCTACCGTTATTTTTATTTGCTCTTGTAATTGCATCATGTAGCAATGACGATGATGGTACTCCAGTACTACCACAACCTCAAAATATTGTGGAGATCGCTGCTGGAAATTCAGATTTAACAAGTTTAGTAGCTGCTTTACAAGCTGCAGATGGAGATTTAGTAAACGTATTAAGTGGTAGTGGTCCATTTACTGTACTTGCTCCAACAAATGCTGCTTTTGCAACATTTTTAAGCGACAACGGATTCTCACAATTAAGTGATGTACCAACAGATCTTTTATCACAAGTATTATTAAACCATGTTATTTCAGCAGATTTAACTTCAGGTGATTTAGTAGGCTTAGGAGCAGGATACACAAGTACTAACGCTACAGGTGTTGGTGGAAGAAACTTAAGTATTTACTTCAATACTGATGGAGGCGTTGAATTTAACGGCATATCATCTGTGACTCCAGATGGTGCTGATATTGATGCTTCAAATGGAACTATACACATTGTAGACCGAGTAATCGGACTTCCAACAATTGTAGACCATGCTGTGGCAAATCCTGGATTTAGCAACTTGGTTGCTGCTTTAGGCGCTGCTGATGGAGACCTTGTAAACGTTCTTAGTGGTGCTGGACCATTTACAGTACTGGCACCAGATAATGATGCATTTGTTACATTTTTAGACGGAACACCATTAGGAGATGTTCCAACTGATGTTTTAGCCAATATCTTATTAAACCATGTTATTGGTAGCGATGTCGCTTCTAGTTCATTGGTAGCTGCTGGAGCTGGATATACAAATACATTAGCAACAGGACCAAATGATAACAATCTAAGCTTATATTACAATACTAGCGATGGTGTTCGTTTTAATGGTGTGTCTTCTGTAGATCAAGCGGATGTCATTGGAACAAACGGAATTATACATGCTGTAGGTACTGTAATTGATATTCCTTCAGTAGTAACATTTGCAACTGCAGATCCAAACTTCTCAACCTTAGTAACTGCGTTAACAGATTTAACACCAGCGACAGACTTTGTTGCAACACTATCAACTGCAAACGGAACAGCTCCTGCGCCTTTTACAGTATTTGCGCCTACAAACGCAGCTTTCGATGCATTAGACGCTATACCAGCAGAAGATGTATTAACGCAAGTATTATTACACCATGTTTTAGATGAGGCCAATGTAACGTCTTCTGATTTAATAGAAAGTAATGGAGCAAATCCAACAATGTTAAACGGACAAGCCATTACAATTAGTGTACCAGGCACAGGAGATAACATTGCAGATGTTACAGATGGTGCTGGAAATACAGATGTAGGAATTGTAGCGGTAGATGTACAAGCCGGAAACGGAGTCATCCACGTATTAAACAAAGTGATGTTACCGTCTGCTGATTAATCACATTCTTATAAGTTCATTCGAAATTGATTAATAGCAGTAATTGAATTAGAATGAATTCAATGAAGAGCCTCTAGACCATCTAGAGGCTCTTTTTATTGGGCTACGTTTCAAAATTATTTACACACTATTATTACTGTTTGAAAATGACATTACAATAAATAACAAATGCATTAATACAAAAAGTCCTTAGATATCAACTAAGGGCTTTTTTTTTAGATTGAGCAGGACTATATGTTAAACGCAACGTCTTCGCTTACAAAATTACATTTACCTGATAATCAAAACAATAAGAATATTTGCAAAGAATCAATCTCAATGTTAATATTTGTTTAATGTTTTGTTAATTTTATTAAACAAAATTCAATTTTTAAGTAACTTTAATAAAATTAATGCAAAAAAAATTAAAATTATGAAAAAAACATTACTCTTTATCACGTTGTTAAGCGCCTATTTAATGTTTGGCCAAGCAACTACAAATCAATCAGTTGGAACCGTTAACTCAAGTATAACGAATCCAACTGGACCTCAAGCCAGTGAAATCTTTAGATTTAGAGCTGGTAATGTGACACAATTGGATGATGGATCCAATTTTACTTTCAATAACTCTCGATGGTTTGCCTTAGGTCGTGTGCCTACAGGTTCACAATCTGTGTATGGATTACGTTTTCAAATCCCAAATAAGTCATTAACTTTTGGTTATCAAAACATCAACAACGCTAATGACAAACCTAGAATCCAATGGATAGGCAGTGATGCGAGTAGCAATGACCTTGAGTTTAGAGTTGCTAATAGCTTTACCTCTACCAATTCTACTCTTGTAGCAACAATGGATAATGAAGGAAGTACAACATTTGGAAGAGTTCGAAGTATAGGTGCTTTTTCAAGTCTAGCCAGAGTAGAAATCGACAATATAAGTAGAGGAGGCTTAAAAGGAAGTACCGCTACTGGTTTAAAGATAAACTCAGATCCTATATCCAAAAGTAATACGTGTAGAGGAATTGATATAACATCAAACGCTGGTAACATCTTTAATATTGGCGGTAATATCCTAACCCAAGGACCGAACAGTACTGGATTAAACTTACAAACTAGTGGAACAAATCGAAGTATAGGGATTAGTTCTAGAGTTACTAGTGGTAGTAATGAAAAGATTGCAGTTTTTGGATCAACATTTCTTACTAGCGGATTTGATGCTGCTATTTACGGTGAGGTTAGTTTAGGAGGTTCAAACAGTTTTGCTGGCTATTTTGACGGAAATGTTTTCACTACAGGATCTTATTTGCCATCAGACAGAAAATTAAAAGAAAATGTAAAAGAAGAAACAAACGTGTTAGAACGTCTGGCGCTCCTAAGACCAATTACGTACGATTACAAAATAATGAGCGAAATAAGTTTATCTGATAAGAAACAACATGGTTTCATCTCACAAGAATTTGCAGAAGTATTTCCAGAACTAACACTAGACATCACAAAACCTGTTTTTGATAAAGAAGGAAATACTACATCAAAATTTTCTTTTAAGTCGATTAATTACACTGGAATGATCTCTATCTTGACAGCAGCTGTTAATGAACTTAATGATGAAGTTAAATTACTCAAGGAGGAATTAGCAGAATTGAAAGGTCAGAAACTTTCAAAGGAAAGCAATAACGAGTTATCCACAGAAAATAGTACAGGAGCTCAACTTGAGCAAAATATTCCAAATCCGTTTACAGATCGAACAACGATTCGTTACCAATTACAGGAAGGCGCTAGCGATGCCAGCTTAATGGTTTTTGATATGAATGGTAGAATTGTTAGAGAGTTCAAACTATCAAATAAAAGCGGTGAAATTACCATCAACGCATCGCAAATAGGCAAAGGAATGTTTATATATAGTTTAGTTCTAAATGGTCAGGAATTGATCTCTAAAAGAATGATTATAAAATAAAACTACTTGCAACCAACCAAAAGAGCCTTTAGAATAGTCTAAAGGCTCTTTTATATGTTCTATTTAAACGTTCTTACTTCTTTCTCTTCTGCTGTGCTTGCTTTTGTTGCTCTGCCTGCTCCATCATCTGAGCCATTTTCTTCTGAAATTTATTTTGCTTTTTAGGCTTCGTTTTATTCACCTGAATCTGCGCGTGAATCTTGTCTTCGTCTAAAATATAATTCTTGATGACGATCATGATACCAATACTAATCAAGTTAGAGATAAAGTAATACAAACTCAATCCTGAAGCATACTGATTAAAGAAAACTAACATTAACAATGGTGAGAAATAAATCATATACTTCATCATCTTGCTCATATCTGGCATACCTTCTTGTGTTGGTTGTGATGCCATTTGCTGTCCTGTAGTCATCTTCATATAGAAGAAAATTGCTATTGCAGCCAAAATAGGGAATAAACTCACGTGATCTCCGTAAAATGGTATGTTGAATGGCAATTCGGCAATCACATCATAAGAGGATAAATCATCTGCCCAAAGGAAACTTTTTTGTCTTAAATCAAAGGCTGTAGGGAAAAACATGAATAAAGCATAAAACACTGGCAGTTGAATTAAGCCAGGAAGACATCCTGCTAACGGACTTGCACCTGCTTTGTTCTGTAATGCCATAGTCTCTTGTTGTGCTTTCATTTTGTTATCCTTATGCTTCTCTCTGATGGCGTCTAATTCTGGTTTAAGGACTCTCAGTTTCGCTTGAGATAAGAATTGTTTGTATTGCACAAAAGACATCATTAATTTAATTAAGATGGTCATCACAATAATGGCAATACCATAAGGTAGGAATGAACTCAGAAATCCGAATAAAGGAATGAACAGCGCTTTATTGATCCATCCAAAAATTCCCCATCCAAAAGGAATACTTTCCTCAAGATCATATTCGTATTGTTTTAAAACTTTACTATCTGTTGGTCCAAAGTATAATTGAAAATTATTATCTGCTTCACCACCATTGAACGTGAGAGGTAATTTAGAGGCAAATTGTTTTGTAAACACGGTATCGACCTCCTCATCCTGTACAAGATCTGTAGTAGCAATAGTCGCTTTTTTGAAGGGTTTATCAGCAACGAGTATAGAACTAAAGAAATGCTGTCTGTAAGATAACCAACGGGCTTCTTCTATATCCTCTTCGTCTTCACCCATTTGAGCTAACTTGTCAATTTTATCACCTTCATACATGTAGGTTAAACGCGTATAGCGATTTTCGTAAGTGATACTTTGATCATGACGAAATGCCTTTAATTTCCAATCCAGGTTAATATCCTGAGAACTATTTACTAAAGTGTTCAGGCCTTGGGAACGAATTGAAAAGTCAATCATGTAGTTATCAGACTTCAACTCGTAACGATACTCTAAAAATTTAGACTCTGAAGCCTTGAATTTCATTGAAACCACTGTATTATCTCCATTCTTAGTCACAGTTGGTTCGAAATATTTGTCTTCAGTATTTAAAATTCTATTATCAGTTGTTGGTAATGTGATATTAAATGCAGCATTACCATTTTGAATTAAAGCGATTGGAATAGAATCGTAGTCTACAAATTCTTTAAGAATTACTTCGGAAAGAAATCCTCCTTTATTACTAAATTTCAAGTCCAGCACATCTGTTTCTACTGTTGTATAGGTATCGGTTGCCGATGGCAAAGTAGACGAATAAGCAAACGCTCCTAATTTATTTTTTAAATCTACAAGTTTTAAAGAGTCACCAGGCTGAGGCGCTGAAAAATCTTCAGCAGTGGTTACTTTTGTAGACTCATTAGATGTTGTTTGTTTTTCTTGAGCTTTCTTTTCAGCTTCAAGTTGTTCTTGTTTTTCCTGTTCGGCTATTTCTTCAGGAGAGGGCGCATTTTGCCACATCATAAAGAGTAATATTCCGAAGATAAGAATAAACCCTATAATTGAATTTAGATCAAATTTTTTTTCTTCCATGCGTATAATTTAGTTCTCCGATTGGTTAGGAGAGGATCGCTTTGAATCTATCAAAAAGCTATCCAATATTAGTTTTGTGCCATACTGACACTATTATTATTTGTTTTGAAATTTAGGGCAGCCTTTACAAAGGATACAAAAAGCGGATGTGGATTAGCGACAGTACTTTTATATTCTGGGTGATATTGCACACCAATAAACCAAGGGTGTGCTGGAATCTCAATAATCTCTACCAGACCTGTCTCAGGATTAAACCCTGTGGCTTTCATTCCTGCCTCTTCAATCTGCTGCTTGTATTTATTATTAAATTCGTAACGATGTCTGTGACGCTCTTTTATCGTTTTTGTTTGATATACATCTTTTGCAATTGTATCATCGATAAGTTCGCAATCCCATGCTCCAAGACGCATTGTACCTCCTTTGTGAGTAATAGTTTTTTGCGATTCCATAAGATCAATTACAGGATTTGGAGTGGCCTCATCCATTTCAGTAGAATTAGCATCTTTCAATCCTAAAACATTCCTCGCGTATTCAATCACTGCCATTTGCATACCTAAACAAATCCCTAAAAAAGGAATGTTATGTTCGCGAACATACTGTACCGCTTCAATTTTTCCTTCTATTCCACGTTCACCAAAACCTGGTGCTACTAATACACCATGCAAATGTTTTAATTTTTCGGCAGCATTAGACTCGGTCAAGTATTCAGAGTGAATGGATTCAACTTTAACTTTCACTTCGTTCTCTGCTCCTGCATGAATGAATGCTTCCAGTATGGATTTATAAGAATCCTGAAGTTCTACATATTTACCTATAAGTCCGATTGTAACCTCTCCTGACGGATTTTTATGACGAGACAAAAACTGATTCCACTGTGTAAGATCAGGTTGAGAGCTGTTTAACGCCAACTTGCCTAGGACTACTTTATCAAGACCTTCATCCAACATCAAATTTGGTACATCATAAATTGTTGAGGCGTCAATAGACTGTATGACAGCTTCAGGGCGTACATTACAAAACTTAGCGAGTTTTTCGCGGACATCTCTTGGTAATTCATGTTCTGTACGACAAACTAAAACATCTGCCATGACTCCACTTTCCATCAATGTTTTGACACTATGTTGAGTTGGTTTGGTTTTTAATTCACCAGCTGCAGATAAATAAGGCACAAGTGTTAAATGGATGACAATGGCATTATTTTCGCCTAATTCCCATTTCAATTGACGTACTGCTTCTACATAAGGTAAAGACTCAATATCACCAACTGTTCCACCAATTTCAGTAATCACAATATCGTAATCTCCTGTTTGTCCTAAGATCTGTACACGATGTTTGATTTCATCAGTAATATGAGGAATAACCTGAACTGTTTTTCCTAAAAACTCGCCACGACGTTCCTTTTCAATAACACTTTGATATATACGACCAGTAGTAACGTTATTTGATTGACTGGTAGGAACGTTTAAAAAACGCTCATAATGCCCAAGATCAAGATCAGTTTCAGCACCATCATCAGTAACATAGCATTCACCATGTTCATAAGGGTTTAGAGTTCCTGGATCAACATTGATGTATGGGTCTAGTTTTTGGATGGTAGTTCTATAACCTTGAGCTTGAAGTAATTTTGCCAATGAAGCAGCAATAATTCCTTTTCCAAGTGAGGAAGTTACGCCTCCAGTTACAAAGATGTATTTAGTAGTTGTCATGTTGCGCTGTTAAACGCAGGCAAATTTACAAAATTTAAATAGTTATTGTTGTATTACGGTTAGGATTAATTATCAACATTAGGAATGAATCTGAGTTCACCTATATTTGACTTGTGTTTATTGTTAAAATAGTCGAAATTGTAATGTCAATCTCTATCAAATTCTCCTGATGATCATTAAAAGTTTAGAACATACCAGCACAACCGACATCCTTAACACTTTTAATCTATCCTTTTCAGATTATTTTATTGCCTTTGCATTAAGTCTCGAACAGTTGGAGCAAAAACTGAAATCAGAAGATATAGACCTCTCCATTTCTGTAGGTGCATTCCACGAGAATCAATTGGTAGGTTTTATTCTTCATGGTAAACGAAAACTCAATAATATAAGTACATTTTATAATGCAGGCACTGGTGTTATTCCATGTGAGCGTGGTCAAAACTTGACACAAAGAATGTATCAGTTTTGTATACCAACACTTATAGCTAAAAACTTAAAACAAGGGTTTTTAGAGGTAATCTCTAACAATGATGCTGCAATTTCCATTTATAAAAAAGTAGGTTTTAAGACTACTAGATCGCTACCTTGCTATAAAGGTATTCCTCAGATAAAACCTGCTAATATTGCAGTTGGTATTAGAGCATTAGATACTGTGGATTGGAATCTATTCAAATCATTTTGGGATTGGAATCCAACCTGGCAAAATCAACCTGAAACTCTAAATTCTATTTCTGAGACCCTTAAAACTTTAGCAGCTTATTACAATGATATGCTTATAGGCTATATGATTTACAATCCAAAAACAAATAAAATTCATCAGTTTGCTATTAATAACACTCATCGTCATTTAGGTATTGCTACACATATTTTTGATTATGTTTCAAAAGGCAAAAGTGTTACCTTAATCAATATCGATCAAAATGATGTGGCTACAAATTCCTTTCTAAACACTTTAAAGCTTGAACAATTTTTAACACAGTACGAAATGACCATATTGTTGTAAAAAAAGAGTAGCAGACTCAAATTAGTATGCCACTCTTCTCTCCCATTATTATGCTTTTCTTTTTCTGATTTTCTTTCTAATCACAAAAAACAATACTGTTCCAATAATCACCAAAGGCCAAACATATATAAGTGCGAGAATTAAACTTTCAATGATATGCCAACCATAAGTTAAACCCTCTTTACCTTTAGCAAAAAATGTTTTTGAATAGCTTTCTGGTTCTTCTTTGTAGGCTACAGTTTCGTATAAATCTATTTGAATTGTGCTGTAAGACACTTTATTAGTTAAGTATTTTAAGCGACCCTGTGCCGATTCTATTTCCTCCTGAATGATGCGTAGTTTATCTTCAGTTGTAAGAATATCTTCAACGGTAATGGCGTTCTTGCGTAAAATCATTTCATATCGTGCTTTAACTTCTTTTTTCGTTTCCAATCGGGTTTGAATATCGATATACTCTTCTGTGACATCCTTTGTCGTTATATTTTCATACTCTACAAATTCAACCATAAACCCTATAGAATCCATCATAGTATCAAAGTACTGTTGTGGGATTTTAATGGTAAATCTATTTTCCTTTTGATATAAGTTATTCTCAAATCGCAAATCAGAAATATAAGCGCCATAGCTTTGAGCAATACGTTTAATCTTTCTGGTAGCTGTTTTGACATTCTCAACTTTATATCTTGCATTAGCTGATTTTATAATTTTCAAATCGGCTGGAACCTGACTAATTCCTACTTCAGACTGGAGTGCTGTTTGTGCCTCATCTGATACTACTTCGTAATCATCTTTAATGTCTGCTGTTGCTAAAGAGACGTTTTCTTTATAATTCGCATTGTGGTTACAGGACATGACGGAGATCCATATAGAAAAGATGACAATTAATTTAATTTTTGATTTCAATACGATTGCATTCATAATTTTATATTTTTAATGATTATGAAACAAATCTAGAGCGTCAATGCTATCATGGCTTGTAAAGCTCCTGTAAAACCTTTGTAAATTAATTTACAATCATTAAGAAGCTGAATATAAATAGCATATAATTTATTGAATCCCACAGATACATATCAATTCAATCAGCTTAAAACCGCTGTGATCTCTAAATTTTTAGAACATCATAGTGTACCAACAGATGTAAAAGACTGGAATGGTAATGATATTGTTATGTTTCAGGAGGATTTGTTTTCTGAAGTCAAAGCACGAGTAAGTGAAAAATGGTTTTACACCTATTTTAAAAATGAGGCTTCTAAACTTCCAAGAGTAGACATGCTCAATTTACTGAGTAGCTATATTGGCTTTGAAAACTGGAACGCGTTTAAATCTGCTCATATTTCCGAAGCATATTCAAAAAAGAAAAAAAAGATCTTTTGGCCAGCCATTTTTATTCCAATAATAGCAGTCTTTGCTGTCACCATGATAAATTCGAAAAATGAGTTTCGATTTTGTTTTCAAGACGATTTAAATACTAAAATTGTAACTGAATTGAATATAAAAATCCTTCAAGAGAACCAATCACCATTGTATTTTAAAACGGATAGCTTAGGATGTTTTAATTATAAAACGAAAAAAGACAAGATTACATTCGTAGTATCCTCGCCTTATTATAAAACAGATACTATTATTAGATCTATTGATAGAAATAAACATCACAGCATTAAGCTAAAAAGTGATGACTATGCATTAATTTTAAAGTATTACACCAGTGGAAATGTAAAAGACTGGTCAACTCATAAACAGAAAATAGAAAATATTATTCATGCTAAGGCTTCAATTTACAGGCATTATCATAATAATATGGGAGTAGAAATCTATTCGAAGGAAGAATTCGTTAGACTTTTAACCATACCCACTTCAGCATTAAACCGAATACGTATATTAGATAAAGATTTTGATTACGATAACAATCAAATCACAACGTTACACTTTATAGTAGATTGAAAAAAATTGTATACATAGTACTCCTGATATTGATAATCTCATGTAAAAATGAGAATCAAATGGCTGCTGATAACGTAATGGAAGCTACGGTAACTGACTTTGAACTTGAAGTAGCACCAGAATCTTTATTGCGAATAAGCACACAGAAATTAAATGAATATGTTGAGCTCCTTAAACTTAAGCAAGATCATCCAGATTTTGAAAGTGAAATCAATGCTCAGTTATCAAGCTTCACTAAGGATCATCTACCATTATCTGACTATCCAGAGGAGTTTACCATTTCAGATATACATCAAATTGGAGACACAAGGCTAGAAGCAGATAGCTTAGAACTCTTTACGTTAGGCTTTACAGTCCATACTAATTCGAAAACCTTCAAAGACTCTGTATTAACCAGAGTAAGTAGTAAATTAGATTACACACAATATACCGAAGCTGTGACAGTAAAAAAAGTGACTTTTTTAAAATTTACCGATAAATAAGAGTATTAGCTAAGGTGTAGAATTAGACACCTGAAGAACCTTTCCGTTATAATATTTATTCCCATTGAGAGCAAAATCCTGAATATACTCTGCCATTTCTAAAGCGGTTGTTGGCGCTTGATAATCTGGAAAGGCCTCTTTGAGCATTTCCGTTTGCACAGCACCTAAAGCCAGAACGTTAAACTGAGGACCTGTTTCTTTGTATTCTTCAGCAAGTAATTCGGTTAATGTGATTACTGCACCTTTACTTGAACTGTAAGCTGCAAGCCCAGGAAATTTCATACTCCCTTGGATGCCTCCCATAGAGCTTATGGTTACTACATGACTACTAGATTTCATAAAAGGCAAAACAATGCGTGTCATTTCAGAAACACCAAACACATTGGTTTCGTAAACTTTAGCAAAATCTTTGAATGTGGTTTCTGCAAATGGTTTATTGAGTAGCATTCCTGCATTATTAATCAATATATCGACATGCTTGAACTCGTTTTTAATAAACTGCTCAACTTTTTTGTAATCGTCCACTTCACATAAATCGAAAGAAAAAGACGCTATATTATCAAAGTGCAAATTATTGACAGGCTGTGCATTTCTTGACAGGGCTAACACATTATGTCCTTGATTGGCGAACAAATGCACTAACTCGAAACCTATCCCACGACTTGTACCAGTTATAATTATATTTTTACTCTCCATACATCACAATTTCTTTAGTTTCTGTAGTACTCATCATTTCAATAGCTGGTATTATTTTATTGATTAAACCTGCCATGAATTCATAATTTAACTCACTTACCTCATCGTCTACATGATGGTAATAATCAAAATTAGTGAGATCGCACGATGAAATGGTTTGGCATGGTAAATTGAATTGCTGATAAAATGGATAATTATCTGAACGTTTAAACAAACTATATTTTTTAGCTACTTCGGAATAACCTATAAGATTACTACCAGCATACTCATTGATTTTAGCCGCCATATTTGACAAATCATAACCAGAAACAAAAGCTTCATAATCACGATCTTTAAATGGTACACCTATCATTTCAAAATTAACCATACTATATAGATTAAGTCCTTCTTGTTTTAATCGCTCTGCCAGATGCTTAGACCCTAATAGTCCCATCTCTTCTGCGGAAAACAAAGCGACCATTATACTGCGCTTGTTACTCTTTTTGGCTGCAAAATATTTAGCTATTGCCATGACTGCACTAGTTCCTGCTGCATTATCATTAGCTCCATTAGCAATAGAATCGCCATCAACTATTCTACCTTTTCCAATATGATCGTAATGGGCTCCCAGAATAATAACTTCATCTTTAAGAGTTTTATCTGTACCTTCAATAAAACCAACGACATTAAACGCATCGATTTCTCCAATTTTGAAGTTATCTCTATAAGTCTCGTAATATGGTTTTACGCCATAAGATTTAAGCTCGTTTTCAATATACGTTGCAGATTGATCTATACCTTCACTACCAGTATTTCGTCCCTGACGATCGTCTGATGCCAAATAGGTTACAATGTCTTTAACTTCAGAGCTAGTAATAGTTATTGTTTTTGAGCTTTCACCAGCTTTACCTGGTTGACCGTCGTCACCTTTGAATTTAGCGGCACATGATACCACAAATAAACACGCAACAAGTATCGTAATTAGTTTATGCATTCCTATAGATTTTAATAAAGTTTAAATATAAAAAATCCCGAGTTGAAAACATCAACTCGGGATTATATAAATTAGATTCCTCACATGAGTTTAGAATAATAAATCTCAAATTGCTTACACCAGCATCGTCACAGGATTTTCGATGTATCCTTTTAATGTTTGGAGAAATTGTGCTCCAGTAGCGCCATCGACGGTTCTGTGATCACATGCCATAGTTAACTTCATAGTATTTCCTGGAACTACTTTCCCGTCTTTTACGACTGGTTTTTCTACAATAGCTCCAACAGAAAGAATTGCTGAATTTGGCTGATTGATAATTGATGTAAAGCTTTCGATACCAAACATACCTAAGTTAGAAATAGTGAAGGTACTTCCCTCCATTTCATCTAAAGTAAGTTTTTTGTTTCTCGCTCTACCAGCATAATCTTTTACTGCAGCACCAATTTGGGTTAAACTTTGCTCATTAGCAAAACGAACCACAGGAACCACCAAACCGTCAGGCACTGCAACTGCTACACCAATATGCACATGATTGTTTAAGCGCATTTTATCATCAAACCACTGCGAATTCACTTGTGGATGCTGACGTAGTGCAAGAGCACAAGCCTTAACAATCATATCATTATAAGATATTTTTGTATCTGGTAATGAGTTATACTGTGCTCTGAACGCTATAGCATTTTCCATATCAAATTCTACATTTAAGTAGTAATGTGGCGCAGTAAATTTAGACTTCGCTAAGTTTTTAGCAATAGCTTTACGCATATTAGAATTTACCACCTCATCAAAATCTTCTTGTCCAGAAGGTACAAACTTAGCCACAAGTGCAGACGATTGTGATGCCGCAGCAGGTGTAAAGTTTTCAATATCGCGTTTTATAATTCGTCCATTCTCACCAGATCCTTGTACCTGAGACAAATTGATACCTTTCTCTTCGGCCATTCTTTTAGCTAATGGCGATACAAAGATTCTACCATTTGGAGAAGTAGGAGCTGAATTCACTTTAGCAGTTGTTTCAACTGTCTTAGGCGTCTCTTTTTGTTTCGGTGCTTCAACGGCTTTAGTTTCTTTCTTTGGAGCGTCTTCTTGTTTGGTTTCTGAAGATGACGAGTCAACTTTAAAGTTTTTAGCAACTCCTGAAACATCAGTTCCCTCAGGACCAATAATAGCGAGAAGTGCATCTACTTTTGCAGACTCTCCTTCTTGTAATCCTACATGAAGCAGAGTTCCTGATTGGAATGATTCAAATTCCATAGTAGCTTTGTCTGTTTCAATTTCAGCTAAAATATCTCCCTCTTCAACAGTATCACCTACATTTTTTAACCAAGAAGCTACGGTTCCTTCTTCCATTGTATCACTTAATCGTGGCATGGTAACCACTATGACACCTTCTGGTAGCTCTTCGTTTGAATCTGTAGCATCTGATTCAGCATCTGATTCAAAATCAACATCTGAAATATCAACATCTTCATTGTTGCTTTCAGTAGCAGCATCAGAGGTCTCAACTTTACCATCAAGAAGCGCTGAAATATCTTCACCTTCTTCGCCGATGATAGCTAAAAGTGTATCCACCTTAGCTGTTTCTCCTTCTCCAATACCAATATGAAGCAAAGTTCCTTCGTTAAAAGATTCAAACTCCATTGTAGCTTTATCGGTTTCGATTTCGGCTAAAATATCGCCTTCTTCTACTTTATCTCCAACTTTTTTCAACCAGGAAGCGACAGTGCCTTCTTCCATAGTGTCGCTCAAACGAGGCATATTAATTACTTCAGCCATAGCTTATAATTTGTGTTGTATAAATGGATAATCTTCTTGCTCATAAACCGCATCATACATAACGCTCTTTTCAGGATATGGTGATTCTTCTGCGAATTTCTCGCATTCTTTCACCAGCGCTTTTACGCGTTTATCAATAACAGCGATATCATCTTCTGTTGCATATTTCTTTTCCAGGATAATATCTTTTACCTGTGTAATTGGATCGATTTTTTTATACTCCGCCACTTCATCTTTGGTTCTGTAATGCTGTGCATCAGACATTGAGTGTCCTCTATAACGGTAGGTTTTAAGCTCTAAGAATGTTGGCCCTTCACCACGTCTAGCTCTGGCAATTGCTTCGTCAAAAGCTTCAGCAACTTTAACAGGATTCATTCCATCTACTGGTCCGCAAGGCATTTCATAACCTAATCCCAATTTCCAGATATCTGTGTGGTTAGCAGTTCGCTCTACCGATGTTCCCATGGCATATCCATTATTTTCACAAACAAAAACAACAGGTAATTTCCATAGCATTGCTAAGTTGAACGTTTCATGAAGCGAACCTTGACGTGCAGCACCATCTCCAAAACAACATAAGGTAACTGCATCACTTCCGTGATATTTATCACCAAAAGCAATACCAGCTCCCAATGGAATTTGACCACCTACAATACCATGACCTCCATAAAAACGATGCTCCTTAGAAAAGATATGCATCGATCCACCAAGACCCTGTGAGGTACCAGTAGCTTTACCGTATAATTCAGCCATAACACGTTTAGGATCTACACCCATACCTATTGGCTGAACATGGTTTCTATATGCAGTAATCATTTTATCTTTAGTCAAATCCATAGCGTGAAGCGCTCCAGCTAACACAGCTTCCTGACCATTATACAGGTGAAGAAATCCTCTTACTTTTTGTTGAATGTAAACTGCAGCTAGCTTGTCTTCAAACTTCCTCCAGAACAACATGTCTTCATACCATTTTAGGTAAACTTCTTTTGTTACTTTTTGCATTGGTGACGTTAATTATTTAAACGAATAACAAAAGTAACACTTTAGTTAGTAATGAAAAAACCGAAAATCGTAAAATTTATTACGAAAACGTTATAGAAAACTTCTATCGAAACCAAGTGGCAGTAAATTGGCAAGCGAGTGTGATTTTACAACCTTACCAGAAGTACCCATAAAGTAAATTTCAATAGGTGACTCTTGTTTAAATTCGTATTCTGCTATAGATTGTCTACACGCTCCGCAAGGAGGAATAGGTGTGCTGGTCTCATGAGTTTGCGATCCAGCAGTGATAGCCATAGATACTATTTTAGCATTAGGAAATTGTGCTCCTGTGTAGTATATAGCAGTACGTTCGGCACATAAACCTGAAGGATAGGAGGCGTTTTCTTGATTACTACCAGTGATGATCTCACCATTATCAAGTAAAATAGCCGCTCCAACCAAAAATTTAGAATAAGGCGCATAGGCCTTTAATCTTGCTTCTTTAGCCTTTTCCATAAGTGACGCTATAGATTTTGGCAATTCATCAAAACTATCAAAAACAATTAGCTTAGATTCTATATTCACTTCCTTCATTACAAACCATTTTAGACAAAAAAACTATTGCTAAAGAACAATAGTTTTTTGTGTTTTTCTTATTGACTACTAGTATTCGTCATACTCTCCATCACCAAAATTAAATGTTAGAGAAAAACGCAGTGTGTTTTCTAACGGACTTTGAACTTTAGATGCTGAAAATAGATATGATAGATCAATATTAATTGTTGTGTATTTAAATCCAGCTCCTAGAGCAAAAAACTTTCGTGCTCCTTTTTCTTCACTTTCATTAAAATATCCTGCTCTAAATGCAAATGAATCTTGATAAAGATACTCTGCACCTAAAGCCCAAGTAAACTCTTTTAATTCTTCACTAAAACCTCCTGGTGCATCACCAAACGATTGAAAAATTCCTGACAAGAAACTAACATCATTAGATTGACCTCCTGTTATGATAGTTGGCTCACTTTCGTCTACATCTGGAGTACTTGTATCGTCAGGAGTTTGTTCCCCATCTCCATTTCTATCCACAAAACCAAATAACGGCGGTGTAGGAACTAATAACTTGGTAATCTCTGCAGTGACAGCTAGCTTATTATAATCATCGAAAATAAAATCAAACCCACCACCAATTCTTAAGTTAGTTGGTAAAAAGTTTTCTCTACCTCCATCATCATATTTGATTTTTGGACCTAGATTTTGAATAGCAAAACCAAAACGGGTTCTACCATTAAAACTGTTGTATGCTTCTTCTTCACTTTGATAATAACCTGATATATCAACACCAAATGATCCTGCTGCTTGTGCATTGGCATCAACGGCTTGAATTCTTAAATCTGAACGCAAATAACGTAATGCTACAGACATTGCAAACTGATCAGCTAAACGCAATGAATAAGATGCATCTACTGTAAATTCATTTGGTTTCTCTATTAATGGCTCAGAAAATTCATCTGGACGAATTTCAATTTCACCTAAACCAAAGTATTTAAAACTAAATCCGAAAGAACTTCGGTCATCAATTCTATTAAAATAGGTCAAATAAGCAATTGAAATATCATTAACTAATTTACTTAGGTAAGGCGTATAACTTACGGCAATTCCTGATTTCGCCTCAGAAAATGTGTATTTAGCAGCATTCCATTGTTGTGCATAAGCATCTACTGAAGTTGCTACTCCCATATCTCCCATACCTGCTGAACGCGCATCTGGTGCTATCAGCATAAATGGAACTCCAGTTGTAATAACTGTAGATTGATTTGGAAAGGTTATTGTTTCCTGGGCATTAGAAAAATTAAATACCGAAAGTGTAATAAGGGCTAAAATGTATTTTTTCATCTGTAAATTCATGTTCATTTCAAGGCATTTCCACATTGAATATATTAAGCAAATATAATTTATTATTATAGTATGACAAGTTTTTCGATTTTTTCGACTTGTTTATTTAAACGATTGGATCTTACTTTTAGTTTATAAACATAGACACCTTTACCGATTTTATCGCCAAAATCATCTCTGCCATCCCAAACTATGTCTTTAGAAAGCGAACTAGTTACCTTTCCACCTCCTGAAGTTTGTCCGTTTAATGTTCTGACTAATTTTCCAGAAACAGTAAATATCTGTACTGAAACGTCTAAAACATCAGAACTATTGTGATTGAACCAAAATTCTGTGTAATCTATAAATGGATTTGGATAATTTAAAACGTTACTAATCACCAATTCTTCATCTTTATCTCTTACCAAAAACTCAATTTCGGAAGTAGATGAATTATTATAAACGTCCCATGCTTTGAGGGTTAGAGTATGAAGTCCTGGCTCCAAATCTCTAAATGGATAACTTAATCTTCCGCTTTGATAATCATCAACATTAGCTTGATAATAATCATTTAAAACAAATGGATTCGTTTCATCACCATCAATAATTGCTGTAATGTCATGACCAATTCCACTCGCTGTATTTATCCCGTTATCATCTTGAAGTTTAGCAATAAGTGTAGGTTGTTCGTTTGTAATTCCCCCTGAAACAAAATTCTCATCGTTCATAAAAAGATTAATTACAGGACCTATATTGTCTTCTTCAGCATTTTCATTGATGCCTCCAATTTCAATATCAAAATTGTAACCCGACTTATCATCAAGAATATTGTCTTGCTTAGAATAGAAACTCACCTTTCCTGGACCTACAGGTATTCCAATATCTCTAGGCACCACAAATTCAAAATCAAATTGACCATTGGTAACTGTGGCCTGACCTTTAAATAAAGTTTCTCCAAGCGTTTTAAAATCAAGTATAATTAAACCATCATCATCACTAATTCCATTATTACCCAGCGTTTGCCTTTCAATTTCTTTATCGAAAACAGTTGCAGTAACAATACCATTGTAATTGGATAGAAAGTTTCCTGAAGAATCATAAAGTTCACCAGACATTTTCACTCTATCTAGTGCTTTTAATGGTTCGTTAAAAGCATCGACAGGTGTATCATTAACTTGAGTTAATCTAATTTCAGGTCTAGGAAATGCTAATTTCATTGCTGGATCTCCAATAAAGAATACCAATGGTTTTTGCGGACTTCCAGACACGCCGTCGTCGTTTTTAGTAAGTCTTAGTGCTTCAGCCATAGTTGGATATTCTATAGACCCATAATTAAATAAATATTCGTCGAGAATTTCGTTGAAAGTCACACCAACAGTAACAAAAATTTGTCTAGTAGTGGTGATCAATGCTATGGCTCCACCTTCTTTATTCCAATAGGTAAACTCTCCTGCTGTAGGTCTTTGCGGATTATCAAATTTGGTATATTCGCATGTAACTGTTACAAAGAGGTTAAACTTACAGATGTTTCTAATATCTTGGGCGTCTACCTTTGTAAAAATTCGTTCAGCAGCCAGACCATCCTCTCCTCCATGACCAAAATAATTGACCACAAGTGCTCCTACTTCCAATGCATCTTTTAGTGCCTGATTCACCACAGGATAACGCTCTCCACTAGCAGTAGCTTGCTGTTGGTAGGAGTCTGTGTGAATCTTGATAACATTCATAAATGGTTTTTCATCTGTTACTTCATTACCAATCTCATCGGTTGTATTCTGTAATACTTTTTCCCAAGCTTTATCTACATCATCAGAAACAACAACAAAGTTATTCCTCCAACTCCCAAAAGCCTCTTCTCCATAATAGCCTTCAATTTTGTCTACTAGTTCTTTTGCTCTTTGAGGTGAATCTGCTAGTATTCTACCTACAGCAATATCCAAACGCTCCTGACTTTCCATAAGTCCTTCATTTTCGTCCATCATTCCGTAGAAATCATCAGATATAAATGAAGATGTTAAACTAAAACTTTGTTTAGAATTCCAGATAGGTACAATATTAGTGTTATTTGAAATTCTGTCTTTATAATCGTAAGACGCATCTCCAAAAAGACATACGTATTTTATTCGCCTACTCGGACTACTCGCATTGTGATATACATAACGTATTAGATTTCTAATTGCAGAAATATCCTGATTTCCAGAACTGAACTCTGCATAGATTTGATCAAGTGTGACAACTTTTACATTTAGATTATACTTATCTCTATTAATTTGAGCCAACCTTTCTGCCTGAGAGCTGTAATTGCTTCTAGCAACAATTATGTAATCAATATCTTGAAATTCTCCTTGTTCGTTTAAAAAAATGGTTCCTTTGATATTTTGATTACTTACACTCGTATTAGCATCTCTTGATGGTTGGAAATAATCTAAATTAGATACCGTAATATACCGTTTACTTTCTCCAGCGACATCTTTAAAACTCAATGTTTGACTTTGGTCGGTATTTATAACCGACTTCACATTATACTTGTCTGTAATATCCCAGACTTCCTGGAGGTTATTTGCATTTGATATTGTGTACTCTGCAATTCCTGGATTGAGAGCAACGTCATTGTTTTTAAATACGAACTGAGAACCTTCAAAAATCAATCCTCTGGTAGCTTCTATTGAAATGTAATCCAGATAGCCTAATGCTGAAGGGTTACCGTTATTATCATATACAAGGTCAACAGTTACCTCTGAAGATGGTAAGTTTACATCATTTTGATAGGTACTCGAGAAAGCCAATATAGGATCATCAACTACAGAAAAACTAAGTGTTCCAGCCAGATTACCATTCAACACGACCTGCATGTTAGTTGCTGTACTTTCACTAACACCTGCCGCAAGAACTTTGACATTAGCTGGCTCAGTAGATACTATGTTAGGAAAACTAAAGTTAAAGGTTCTTTCATTTTCAACATCAAAGCGCTCACCAAACCATCTTCTACCAATCTTTGCTAAATTATTCTCATCGACCTCGTGGAACTGATAATCCTGAAAGGTATTAACTTCTATAGTCACCTCATCTTGCGGTTGATTTAATAGCTCAATACGTTTACCTGGACCACTACCTAAATTGATAAAATAATATGATTTATCAGAATAGAGATTGATATTAGTATCACTTTCCTGATTGTATTCTGTAGGACCTTCGGCATAAAACAATATGTAGTCATCATCATTAAAAACACCATCTTCCTCGCCAACAAACCGTATAGCATTCTCTGTGAGATCTAAAGGATAAAACTCGCTATTAGCCATTGGAAGCATAGCGCCTCCATTTCCGTAAACTCTAATAGATCTTGGATCTACATTAGTATTTACTCCAATAGAATTGAGAAATCCTTTACTCAATCTAAACACACCCGATTTATCTACATAGAACTTATGCCATGTTCCAGAGCTTAGTACCGAATTTGTAATTTCATTTATATTTTGTGAACTTCTATTTAAACTTCCGTATTGATAGGTAACCGAAAAGCTAGTTACTTTTTTATAAACACCTCTATCATTAATAATTGGTGTTAGTTCTAAATAGGCCGACACCTTATCTCTATCAATAGCATTCTTTAATGTAATATTAGGTGCATTAGGAATAGTAGATAGTGGAATATCTTTAAGTTCAGATACACTAATGTTAGCATAAGCAACTTGTGTGAGCTCTACAGAATTCTCATTAATTCTTGACGTTTCCTCCCATTGAGTAGAAAACACCAAACCCCTTTCATAGGTGAAATTAAAATACTTTGTTTCAAAACTTGGAACCTCAATCTCTGAGTTAGCAGTTTCTAAAGTTCTGGTACCATTCCATAAGATATCAAACTGTTTCTCTTGAGAATAACTAAAAAATGAAATGATAGATAGAAGTAATAGTAAATATTTTTTCATAGTAAAATAACGTCTATAAACTCATGATATTATAGAGTCTCAATTTTTTATTCAAAATTACAACAATAATTAATTTATTCAATCGTTATTAAGAACAAAATACATCGATAAACTGGTCAAAAATCCGTTATTGTGTACAAAAAAGAGGATGAAATGCAACTTTTTTTGCATGAATTTGCCAAAAAATGTTGTTAGTTTACCTTTAATTACTATATTGCGTCTCTAAAATTAAAACTAGCTTACTTAAAAAGTATGGATATGAAAAACGTCTTAAACCTAAGGATACTATTAGCCCTAGTACTATCTTTAACAATTGTTAGCTGTAGCAGAAACTCTTCTTCTAAGAACATGTCTAGAGCAACAGGATGGAAAATCAACGATAAAAATGGTGGTTTCCAGTACAATGACAAATTTCAAGAGCAAGAAACTGGACCTGGTCTAGTATTCGTAGAAGGTGGAACTTTCACAATGGGAAAAGTTCAGGATGATGTCATGCATGACTGGAACAATTCTCCAAACCAACAACATATTCAATCATTCTACATGGATGAATCTGAGGTAACAAATAAAATGTATACCGAGTATCTTGATTGGATTAAAAGAACTTATCCGCCAGAAGAAGAAAATTATAGATTAATTTACGAAGGTGCTTTACCAGACACCTTAGTTTGGAGAAATCGTTTAGGCTATGCTGAAATGATGACTGAAAATTACTTACGTCATCCAGGTTATGGAGAATATCCTGTTGTTGGTGTAAGCTGGATCCAAGCTGTAGAATTTGCTAACTGGAGAACAGACAGAGTTGCAGAAATGGATTTACAAAATGCTGGTTACTTAGAAAGAGATTCGCATTTATCATCATCTGCAGAAAGCAATTTCAACGTTGATACTTATATTAACGCGCCAACATTAACATACGGTGGAAATGATTCAATTATCAATCCGGAGAAATCCAGACGTAGAGTACAAACTACTGCTTCCGGAGATACTATAAACACATACGCTAGAAGAGAATCTGGTATTATTTCTCCAGATTACAGACTACCAACAGAAGCAGAATGGGAATATGCAGCACTTGGATTAAGTGAATTGAGAAGTTATAATGTTTACAGAGGTCGTAAGAAATATCCATGGGACGGTCAATATACACGTTCTGGAAATCGTAAAACAAGAGGTGATCAATTAGCTAACTTCAAACAGGGTAAAGGTGATTACGGTGGAATTGCTGGTTGGTCTGATGATGGAGCTGATATTACAGCTCAAGTAATGTCTTACGAGCCAAATGACTATGGATTATACGATATGGCTGGTAATGTTGCCGAATGGGTTGCTGATGTTTATAGACCTATTGTAGATGACGAGTTTAACGACTTTAACTACTACAGAGGTAATGTATATACCAAAAATGCAATTAATGAAGATGGTACTGTAAAAGTAGTGACTCCTGAAGAAATTGTTTTTGATACATTAGCTAACGGAAAGATTATTGCTAGAAACTTACCTGGTGAAATTTTACAAGTAGGTGTAGATGAAAATGAAACCTATTTAAGAACTAACTTTGATAAAAGCGATAACAGAAACTACAGAGATGGAGATGTAAGATCGTCTCGTCAATATGCTGATAGTTTTGATGAAGAAGATACAGATGAGACTGAAAGCATGACTCGTAAAATGTATAATTCTCCAAAACACAATATCGAAAGAGACTCAACAGGAAATGTTATCAAAGAATACGATACTTCTAATCAAAGAACATCTTTAATTAACGATCAAGTTCGTGTTTACAAAGGTGGTTCATGGAAAGATAGAGCATATTGGATTGATCCAGCTCAACGTAGATATTTCCCACAAGATATGGCTACAGATTACATTGGATTTAGATGTGCAATGTCAAGAGTAGGATCTAAATCGCAAGGAAAAGGAAAGAAAAGAAATTAATCTTTTATTCAAATAATATAAAGCCTTAATCATTTTTGATTAGGGCTTTTTTATTACATTTATTTCATGGAATTAGAAACTATTTATAAGTACTTCCTGAAGTGTCGTACTGTTTGTACAGATACAAGAAAGATCACACCTAAATGTATGTTCTTCGCTTTAAAAGGTGACAATTTTAATGGTAATACGTTTGCCAAAGATGCCTTAGCAAAAGGCGCTTCATTTGCTGTAATAGATGAAAAAAAACAACAAATAAATAACCAACAGTATATTCTCGTTACTGACGTTTTAAAGACATTACAGGATCTTGCAACACTTCATCGTAAAATGCTCAACATTCCAATAATCTCGTTAACTGGAAGCAATGGCAAAACAACCACCAAAGAGCTTATTAATTCTGTGCTCTCAAAAAAATATAATACTACTGCTACTGTGGGAAATTTAAATAATCATATTGGAGTTCCTCTCACATTACTAAGTATGGACAATGCTACTGAAATTGGCATTGTGGAAATGGGTGCTAATCATCAAAAAGAAATAGAGTTCCTTTGTGATATTGCTTTACCAGATTACGGATTGATAACAAACTTCGGAAAAGCTCATCTTGAAGGGTTTGGAGGAGTTGAAGGTGTTATTAAAGGTAAGTCTGAGCTTTATGTGCATTTGAAAGCTCATAACAAGACCATATTTATCAATCAAAATGATGACTTACAAGTAAAACAAGCAGGTGATTATGACAACTTAATTCGGTTTGGATCAGACACAACATTACTTAAATCGCAACCATTTGTAAATCTAGCATACAAAAAACATAAAATTCAAACCCATTTAACGGGTGCTTATAACTATAACAATATATGTATAGCCATTGCCCTTGGTGAGTATTTTAATGTTGAAGAGCAAGACATCATTGATGCTATTGAAAACTACATCCCAAGCAATAACAGGTCTCAAATTATTGAAAAAAACGGACACCATATCATCTTAGATGCCTACAATGCAAATCCCTCTAGTATGTTAGCAGCTTTATCAAACTTTGAACAACAAGACAGTCAAAACAAAATAGCTATTTTGGGAGATATGTTTGAGTTAGGTGCAGATGCAAAAATGGAGCATCAATCTATTGCAGATTTGGCAAATACACTGGCATTAGAGCACTTGATCTTAGTTGGTGAAAACTTTTTTAATATTGAGCATAAACACAATAATACATCCTATTTTAATACTTACGAGGAGTTAAAAACAGCATTTCAAGCGTTTAAATTTAAAAATAAGATGATCTTGATCAAAGGCTCCAGAGGCATGGCTTTAGAGCGTATATTAGAACTTCTATAGGAGTTACAGCTCGCAATGAACTTATAATTAATTCCAAATCAAATTCACTGCTGAAGATAGAACATCGAAAACGATTTTATTTTTTCTATTTGAGACACCTAAAAAGCATTGCTTTGGGTGGATTAACTTCGTTGATCCAGATAAAACCCAATTCTGAAAATAGAAAATACCTAATCGAAAACGATTTTATTTTTTCTTTTGGTGACATCTTCAAAGAGATACTTTGGATGTCTCCAAAAGAAAAAATCTACACTTTCGTGTAGATTTTCTGCTTGTTGTGGGTCATACTGGATTCGAACCAGTGACTTCTACCCTGTCAAGGTAACACTCTAAACCAACTGAGTTAATGACCCATACTTCTAAAACCAAAAAAGTCTACATTTCTGTAGACTTCTGTGGGCGCGAAGGGATTCGAACCCCTGACCCCTTGGGTGTAAACCAAGTGCTCTGAACCAACTGAGCTACGCGCCCTAAATATTGGACTGCAAATATAGTCTAGATTTTTAATTAGCAAAAGCTTTTTTGAAAAAAAATAAAATAATTTTTTCGAGGCATCATGTACTAAAAAAAATAGCTAATTAATCTTGTTCTAATTTATTTTGATATTTTTAAGTTATATAATAAAAACACGTTGAAGTACATCTCTTTTATTGACCAATTAGGTATTGATATCGATGAATTATCGCATATTGATTCTTATGGTATCATGAAACTACAAAAACAACTCAAAGCCAAAGCAATGTTAGGAGATGCTAACAATCTTGGTGAGGTTGCTAATTTGATAGACCAACTTAAAGATGAAACAAATCGACAATATCATGTTTTTGTTGAAAAACACCAATGGTTAAAACATCTCATATCTGGAAATCACCAACTTATTAATCAGAGTGAAATTGAAATAGATCAATATGAAATTCAGAATATAGATGGTCTAAAATATTTTCTTGCACCATTTCTAAAAGAAAATCTAAAGCTTTTTTTATCAGAAACACTCAACAAAGGGAAATATGTTCTCATACTAAAAGTACTTGTTCATAATAATCTGTTTTCCGAAGAGAACAATCAACTCGTTATTAATTTTTTTAAAGCTAGACTTAATTATGCTACTGTATATTTGAGAGAAAAGCGATTAAAACAGAAAGAATATCCCGTGGGATTTATTGCAAACAAAATATTTATAAACTGTTTGAATCAATATCCAGATTGTTTTAATGAAGAGATACAAGAACTAAACTCTGAGATTATTGATGTTTACAATTCTAAGCGCCGAAATATCGATAATAATGAATTTAGATTTGCAGCAAAGGCAATGGTCGCCTTATCAATTCTTGACACCTCCAATATTTTTTTAGAGGAAACTTTAAAATCCAATGCTAGTATAGCTCGAGAATATACGTATCCATCAAGATCTAGCAGAAGAACAGGCTCAGGTTTTGGAGGCTGGGGAATTTTTGTATTGGTTATGCTCGTAATCCGAGTTGTATTATGGGTTGGGAAGAGCGATACCAGCTATAGTTCTTATCCTACAACTTCAAATAACACAATCATAAAAATTTCAGATTACAGAAAAAATAATATTAACGAATTACATAATATTGTCTCTGTATACCCTAAAATAAGCGAGAATAAACCCACTGTCCCATTACGTTATAATCTTTATGACAACCCTTATAAGCCAAAATTTCATACATTTTATCCACCAAAAACCAGTGAGGACATCTCAAGATATGACACCTATGTCACCAATTTAACAAACAAGGAGCTCATTATGTTTATGCTTTATAAAAATAATGACAAAGCGGTATATATTCCGAAGAATAAAAGAGCATCATTACAAATTAGTGCAAAGGATACTATTATGTTTTACTCCGGAAAAAATTTCGTTAATTTCTCAAAGTCCTCGAAGTTTTTTAAAACTGAAGCCTATATGAGCAAATTATACATTATTGATAGTATCAATTTCGATCAAAAGCATTATATCAATGTGTATCCAGAAAATGAGTTTGAGATTATTGCTGACAAAACTCTGAGTCCAACTAGAAAATCGGACTCTATTCATTTAAAAAACATCTTTTACAGAACTACAACCCTTAATAAAGCAAGAACACAAACGGTCATTAATCTTTACAAACCGCCTAACTAAGTCCAGTTCTACTATCATCCTTAAAGTTTCTTTGCTTTTCTTTTTCGTAGTCTGGAAGTAATGCAGATAAACCGTATACAATATGTCTTAGCGACTTATAATCTTGTTTCTCTAAGGCTTGATCTCCTTGTTTAAATAACTTATCAGCTCTTCTTTGATTTGAGAATTCAGTACAGAACTTCAAGTTCAAAAAATAAGTGATAAAGTTTTCATCACTGGATTGAATGATGGCATCATAGAGCTCGTCAAGTTCTTTTATTTTAGAACGAATTAAATATTTATTACCAGAATTAATCACTTCGCGTTCATTTTTAATGATTCGCGCATACTTTTCCTGATAGCGTTCATTTTCTTCTTTATTCAAATGATATTCTAAACTAGACTTTGTATCCTTATACTCTTCTATCTCTTTGGCGATAAGCTTATTTCGGGTAAGGTCATCAAAATCCTGAATGAGTTTTCGCTTTCTATCATCGAGTTGAAACTTTGCATCAGAAATATCATCGTCATTTATTAAAGAGGCTGAAATCTGAGTCTCAATTAATCCAACACGAATGGTTTCTAATTGTTGAGAATATTCAAAATTTTCTTCAGAATTATTGGTCTTGATCAACGCTTCAACATCACCTAAAACTGTATTTATTTCCATATTGATCTTGTTGATACTTATAGCACGTTCAGACTCACTAAATACATTTTTAAACTCCTGATCGCAAGATTGTAGAAAAACATTAATCTTCAAGTCACGAGACTCAGTTACTTCAATTTCTATTTCTATATCAGTACCCTTAATCAAATCTTCCTCAAGATCTTTCCCTGAGATCTCTATATATCCAATACTCAATCCTGAACTTGGTAAGCCTTTGGATTTTCCTTCAATAATATTAATGATTAAATTGGATTTTGATTGTTGTAGTATAGTTTTAGATGCTGTTTTGTAAATTTTCTTTCTCAATGGAAGTATACTTCCCTTAGCAAACACCTTCTCTAATCTTGTTGCTGATGCATCAAGATCATCCACTTCCATACAAATATCATTAGGTAATGGCTGCCCTTGCACATTGTAACTGCCTTGATTGATGGATATAGTATCAATGATTTTAACCACATCTAAAGCAGAATTCAACAATTGGATTTTAAACAAATTTAAACGCCCTTCAAGTAGTGGGACAAATTCTGAAAATCCTCCATCATCTAGTGTCTTAACTCCAGAATCATAGCCACCATCTTTTCTCATTATTCTAAAACCACTCACTTTATCTGATGCAACTTTACCTGTGATTAACTCTTCAAGATCTCTTGTGTTTTGCTCATAAAACAATTTAAAATCAACAGTATCTTCTTCCTTTTCTACTACTAGCACATCCTGTGACACTGATGCTGGCTTAGAGCCTGCATAATATGCAGCACCATGCACTACAGCAGATGTTGGGTCTATTGTAGAATTTACCTCTACGCCAATAGCTTCTGAAATTCGCTTTTTAATTAATGGCACATAAGTACTTCCGCCAATTAAAATAACTCGCTCAATTTGAGAGTTTAGCAACTGATTGTTTTTAATCACATCCTGAATGAATTGGATGGTTTGCTCTACCTTAGGTGCTATGAGATCTTCAAACTGTTCACGTTTTATAACAAACTGCTCAAAGAAATTATCACCATTGATATCGATATCAAGCTCAATTTCAGTTTCCTCATAATGTGATAGTTCCTTTTTGGCTTCTTCAGCAATTTTCAGTAATTCGAAGTAGAGTCCTTTGAAGTTGGTTGTTTTAGATTTTAGATCTTTCCAGAGGTTAGCAATACCTAATTTCTCTTCAATAAAAGGCACGATCAATTTTTCAACAATTAGATTATCAAAATCGGCACCTCCAAGATAGTTATCTCCTAAATTATCCGTAACCTTTAGTTCTCTGTCGTTGACCTCAACTAAAGCAACATCAAAGGTTCCTCCTCCAAAATCGTAAACAATCCAGTTTTGTTTATCACTCACTTCTATAGAAGAGGTATTAGCAAAAGCCAAACAAGCTGCAATAGGTTCTTGCAATAAAACCACCTCTTTAAATCCTGCCATATATCCAGCTTTCTTAGTTGCATTGGACTGAATGGTATCAAAAGACGCAGGAATTGTGATAACCACAGAAGTCATTGATTCTTCGTCATTAACAAAGTTCTTAAGCTCTTTTAGAATTAGTGAAGACAACTCAATAGGCGACATTTCTTTATCAATGGAAGGAACATAATAGGTGTCTTGAGTACCCATCTTTCGTTTGAAAAGCATGCAAATATTTTCAGCATCTTTTTCCAAATAGTCAAGAGCTTTATCTCCAATTACTGTTCTATTTCCTCGGAAAGCAATACATGAAGGCAGAGTTTGCTTCAAACCTAAAGGATTGTTGTATATTTTGATATTCCCATCGTCATATTTAGCAATGAGACTGTTGGTTGTTCCTAAATCAATAGCAAAGTTTATAGTTTTCATTCCAGGCTATTCTACAATTACAATTCCTTTTTGAAGGAGTTTTGTTTCATTATTTTCCACTTGATAAATCACAGGCTTCAATACTTTAGTTATTTTAGATTGTTTATTTAAATCTCCTAAAATATTAGCTTCTACATCTGTCATTTCATTTCGGTACGACTGACCAACTGGGTTAACTATCTGAAAACCCATAGTTTCAAATTCATGATATATACGATCTAAATATCGATTTGCACTGTCATTGTTTTCCTTCTTCATTTTTATATCCAATGCAAATATTTGGTTGATTATCTCTGTCATATGACTCATTTTAATTGAATATTAAAGATACAAATATTTATTACCTATACGATTTCAGCTACAACAAATGTACTTCCACCAATATAGATTAGATCATCAGGATTGGCCACCTTTTTAGCTGCTTCTAAGGCAGCATTCACACTAACATAAGAACTACCTGTAAATCCTTTTTCAATAAATACAGATCTTAAGGTTTTGGCGTCTAGTCCACGCTGTACGTCAGGTTTACAAAAATAGTAGAGCGCTGTCTTAGGCATTAAGGGTAATATACGATCCAGATCTTTATCTTTAACAACACCAAAAACAATGTGCAGGTTTCTATAATCTTCTTCCTTAATTTGATCAACAATATAACTCAAACCTTCTTTATTGTGAGCTGTATCACATATAATTTTAGGTTGTTTTTGAAGTACCTGCCAACGTCCTTTTAATCCTGTATTGGCAACTACATTTTTAAGTCCGGTTTTAATATGCGCTTCGGAAATTTGAAATGCAAAATCCTTGTCCAGCACTCGCAATGCCTGAATGGCTGTTTTTATATTGTGCTTTTGGTAACTTCCTTTTAGATCGCTCTCGAAAGTGTGTTCTACAAGTTGATCGGCAAAATAAATATCTGAAGTATTTGTTAGAGCGATCTTTTTAAAAATAGACTCCGTTTCATTATGTGTTTCACCAATTACAACAGGGATATTTGGTTTTATAATTCCTGCTTTTTCTTTAGCGATAGCCTCATAAGTATTCCCTAAAAATTGCATGTGGTCAAACCCAATATTAGTAATTACAGAGAGTTCAGGAGTAATAATATTAGTTGAGTCTAATCGGCCTCCCAATCCAACTTCAATAACGGCTATATCTACATTTTGCGTAGCAAAATAATCAAAAGCCATTCCTACAGTCATTTCAAAAAAAGACAGTTTATGTGTCTCAAAAAAAGATAGATTTCGTTTAATAAATCCTATAACAAAGGATTTACTCGCTTCTTTTCCGTTGATTTTGATACGCTCTCTAAAATCTCTTAAATGAGGAGAAGTATACAATCCTACTTTATATCCAGCCTCTTGCAGTATTGAAGCTAGCATATGACTAGTAGATCCTTTACCATTAGTTCCTGCTACATGAAGACTTTTAAACTTTTGGTGTGGATTATTTAGATGTCTGGCAAATTGAATTGAATTTGACAAGTCTTTTTTAAAAGCCGTTTTGCCCTGATTTTGATACATAGGTAACTGCTCAAACATCCAGTTGACTGTATCCTGGTAATTCATTTACTGACTAACATCAAAGTTGATACTAACAAAACCAATTTGACGTGCTGGTGCTTTAGAATCTGCACGCCATTTATGAGATAAGGCAATTTTTTTTGCAGGTCCTAAAAGACAAGGATGCGTATTTGTAGTCCCTCTAATTCCCGGAGTGGCTTCAATAACTTTTCCATTACGATCAACAACGATCTTTACAACAACTAAGCCGTATTCGTTACAATCTTGTTTAAATATTTTTTTGGAAGGTTCTCCTCGTCCTCCTAATCCGAAACCAACACCACCTTTTCCTGGACCGGAACCACCAAAGTAACTTGGCGCATAAGGATTTCCATCTAACTGCCCTTTATCTCCTGGTCCATCACCTGGACCTTCACCACTAGTTTCGGTACCATCAGAATTTTTGACACCTCCAATAAGGGCATCTAGTTTATCTTTTTTGTCCTGCTCTTCTTTTGCCTTTTGAGCTTCTGCAGCTTTTCGTATTTGTTCTTGACGTTCGGCTTCAGCTTTAGCTTTAGCTTCTGCTTCTTGTGCTTTTTTTATAGCTATAGCTTCTGGCGACTCATTGGTTAGCACTTCTTCTGCTTTATCATTAGCCTCAGAAGTTTCCTGAGGTTGCTCAGCTTGTTGTTCTCCTTTTACTATCTCTTCAACTGGTTGCGATTTGATAGGTGTTTTGGGTTGAATATTTCCAGAGCCAACAGGAGAATTTCCAAAATTAACAGCAACGCCATACTCAAATGGAGGATCCATATAAGTGAAACCTCTAACCACAAATAGCAATAGCAAGATAATAACTGCAATGAGCGCAGTGATTTTTGCTGAATTTCGTTCGTGTATGGTTTCAAAATATTTCATTTATTAAACAATATATAATACCTACTTCAAGATTTATGCCAAGAGAAAATCAAGTATTAGTTATTAGGCTTGACCGCTAGAATAACTTTAAACTTATTCCTATTAGCAATGTCCATAACTTTAACAACATTCTCAACTGGAACAGACTTTTCTGCTCTTAGAACTACGGTAGGTTGGTCTTGGCTTGACAAAGCAGATATTAATTCGCTTTCCAATACACTTTCACCAACTCGCTTCTGATCTATATAATAGGTAAGATCTTTCTTGATAGTTACCGCAACTGACCTTTTATTTTCTGTTTTTCCGCTGGCTTTTGGTAACAAAATATCAATAGCATTGGTTGTAACCAAAGTTGAGGCTAACATAAAAAAGATCAATAACAAGAATACAATATCTGTCATTGATGACATATTAAATTCTGGTGTAACTTTATTTCTTCCTCTTAAATTCATTAAATAGGTTCGTTTAAGTGATCTAAAAACTCTAACGAATTTGCTTCCATTTGATAAACAACCTTATCTGTTTTAACTACCAAATGATTGTAAGCCATATAAGCTACGATACCTACAATAAGTCCTGCAACTGTTGTAGTCATGGCTGTGTATAATCCATCAGACAGTTGCTTGATATCTATCTGACCTCCAGAATTGGCAATTTCAAAAATAGATAAGATCATACCTATTACTGTTCCTAAGAACCCAATCATTGGTGCAACTCCCGATATTGTTGCCAAAATACTCACATTTTTTTCAAGACTGTATATTTCTAATCGTCCAGCATTTTCAATGGCTGTATTAATATCTTCCAATGGTTTACCAATACGACTGATTCCTTTATTGATAAGTCTGGATACTGGAGAATTATCTTGAGCACATAACATTTGTGCGGAGTCAATTTTACCATTGCTTACATGATCTTTGATTTGATTCATGAAATTAGAATCTACTTTAGACGCAGCTTTAATAGCAAAGAGGCGTTCAAAATAAATATAGATAGCAGCAATAAGAAGTATGAACAACAACGCTATAATAATTTGTCCTGCTGTTCCTCCACTACTAATAAGTTCAATTATGGATAGTGATTTTTCAGTTGATTCAGCATCAGTAATAACTTCTGCTCCATCTTGAATATTACCTTGTAATATCATGTTATAGGGATTGAAAATTAATTTTAACTATTCTAATAACGATAGTTTTCTTTATAAAGTATATGTCTTAAAACAATGTTCTTGTAAACAAAAATACAAGGGCTCCAGCAAGAAAACCTACAAGAGCTAACCAAGAGATCTTTTTTAGATACCAGAAAAAGTCAATTTTCTCCATACCCATTGCTACAACACCAGCAGCTGAACCAATAATTAACATACTTCCTCCTGTTCCTGCAGAATAAGCAATAAAATGCCATAATTGATCATCTATGGCTTCAGAAAACATTCCTAAACTTGCGGCTACCAGAGGTACATTATCAATAACTGCAGAGCCAACACCTAATAATAGAACCACAAGGTCTGAAACTCTGGTGCCAGCCATTTCACTGCCTAACATTGGCATTGATTCTTGTAGACTTCCTGCAAATCCAAATAAGATTCCAAGTGACTCAAGAGCGGCTACAGCCATTAATATTCCGAGGAAAAACAAAATACTTGGCAATTCAATTTTTGATAACGAATGATGAACTGGACTATGGCTAGCATGTTCCTGATGTCCATCATCACCAATTTGAGAAATCGCAAATTTAGAATTACTGTAAATTTCTGCAAACACTGCAACTACTCCTAAAGCTAGCATCATACCTACATAAGGTGGCAAGTGTGTAACGGTTTTAAAAATTGGAACTGATACAATACCACCTAATCCTAAATACAGCATTGTTGCACTAAATCTATTCTTCACCTTATTCTCATCATCTTCTACTTTATCCATCTTACCTTGAAAAGGAGGCATAAAAGACGCAATAAATGTTGGAACCAACATACATATCAATGATGGAACAAATAAATATGCAAATAAATGTCCAGTGGTTACTTTTTTACCAATCCATAACATCGTAGTGGTTACATCTCCAATAGGAGACCAAGCTCCACCTGCATTGGCTGCAATGATAATCAAACCTGCATACCAAATACGGACACTTCTATCTTTAACTATCTTTTGTAAGATTGAAATCAATACAATAGTAGCTGTTAAATTATCGATGATTGCAGATAATATAAAGGCCAAAATGGCAAAAATCCATAATATTTTCTTCTTACTATTGGTTTTTATAAAACTCTTAATTGTTGAAAATCCGTCAAAATAATCTATGATCTCAACAATAGTCATCGCTCCAAGTAAGAATACTAAGATCTCAGCTGTTTTACCTAGATGATGCAATAAGGTTTCTTCCATGATATGCATCTTGCTCTCTTCTCCCAGAGTAGAAAACCCATCAACTAAACCGTGATTAGCCGAATCAAACCACTGTGGAAAAGAATCAATACCCAAAGCAATTAGAGCCCAACTAATGGCCATCATAATCAAAGCTGGTATTAATTTATCAATCTTAATACTATGTTCTACAGTTATAGCTAGATAGCCTAATACAAATACTAAAATAATTATGGTTTCCATATTGATTTATTATATAAGTTGAGTAAGAGCGATTTCGAAAGCGGTCTCACTAATTCCTGTTTTTGTGTGATTTTTATCGTAAACTTTTTGTAAAGCCTTTCTAATGGTTTTTGAGGTATCATTGAAAATAGCTTCATCGGTCATTTGTACTTTTCGCTCCATAAAATAAGCAAATACTCTAGCCATTCCACAGTTTGATATGAAATCAGGAATGAGGCTTACTTTATTATCTGTGTGCTCCATAATACTTCCGAAGAAAATCTCCTTATCAGCAAAAGGGACATTAGCACCACAGGAAATAACTTCCAATCCTGTATCAATCATTTGATCAATTTGACTTTGAGTAATAAGTCGAGATGCAGCACATGGCGCAAAAATTTCAGTTTTAAGCGACCATATTTTTTCGTTCATTTCTGAAAAAGGGATCAAATGTTCACCTTCCAGATGGTTTCCTGTTTTATCAAGAAACATATCCGTAATTTCGTCCAAACTAAATCCGTCTTCATTAATCAATCCACCAACGATATCTATAATACCCACAATCTTAGCACCCATTTGCGCTAAATAAAATGCGGCTGCAGCTCCAACATTACCAAATCCTTGTACTATGGCTTTTTTTCCAGCAATAGAATCGCCATGGATATCATAAAAGTGTTTGGCAGCTTCTGCAACACCAAAACCGGTAATCATATCGGCTACAGTATATTTTCTTGATACACTTGGAGAATACTTAGGGTTTTCGATAACTTTAATCACGCCATGACGTAATTGTCCGATACGATTGATCTTATCGGCTTGGGTTGGTTTAAAGTGACCTTCAAAAACACCTTCTTGAGGATGCCAAACACCACTCTCCTCAGTGATAGGAATTACTTCGTGGATTTCATCCACATTCAAATCGCCTCCTGTTCCATAATAGCTTTTCAGCAATGGAGAGACTGCTTTATACCAACGCTCTAAAACGCCTTTTTTTCTTGGATCTTTAGGATCGAAATTGATTCCAGATTTTGCACCTCCAATGGCAGGACCAGATACAGTAAACTTCACTTCCATGGTCTTAGCCAGAGATAGAACTTCATTCATATCTAGACCTTTACGCATTCTTGTTCCACCTCCTGCAGCTCCACCTCTAAGAGAGTTTATTACTGTCCAGCCTTCGGCATCAGTTTCTGGATCTTTCCAGTTAAAAATAATTTCGGGTTCTTTTTCTTCGTACTTCTGAAGTAAATCTTTCATGTAGTTAGTTATTCTGTAACAAATATAAAAAACTAAAAATCGCTAGATATTAATTTTACAATAATTTTATGGATAATACACGTAACCTGATGAATGATCTTTGGATGCACCTGTCACACTAGATAAACAATTAATGTCGCCTCGTAATTTAAGCACTCCAAGTAAACCAAAAATGAGGGCTTCTTTAAATTCAATAAGGTCTTTTGAAGGTACAATAAGCTTAAACGCTTTTTGGTTTTGAATTCTATCTAATAGGTAATTATTGTAAGTTCCTCCTCCAGTGAATAACACCTCACTATTTGACCTTACACTTGCAGCAATTTGAATAGCGATATGTTCAACAAACGTTCTAAGAATATCAGCTTCTGAACCTCGCGAAGTGTCTAATATTGGAACTATTTGGTCTTCAACCCACTCTAAGCCTAAAGATTTAGGAGATGTCTCTTTGTAGTAATCCAGAGCATTTAGAGCATTTAAAATGTCATGATCAATACCTCCTGATTTTGCAATAGTTCCACCTTTATCATAGTCAAACCCTAAGGCATTGGCATATCGGTTCATAACTATATTTACCGGACAAATATCATAGGCAATTCTTTGGTTATCTATTTCCGAAGAGATATTAGCAAAACCACCAAGATTGATGCAATAATCATAGTCTGAAAACAATAATCGGTCACCAATTGGCACTAACGGAGCTCCTTGTCCGCCAAGTTCAACATCTTGTACCCGAAAATCACAAATAAGGGTTTGTTGGATAAACTCAGCTAATATTGGATGATTACCTATTTGATATGTATAGCCATTGTCTGGCTGATGTAAGGCTGTATGCCCATGTGAACATACAGCATCAAGATCTTCTATTTTATGGTCTTTTATGAACTTTTGAATCACATCACCTAAGTATTCAGTGTAGCTTATATTTATATGGTCAATGACATTTCTAGGTTCATTAACTAGGTTTTTTAATCTGATCAACCACTTTTCTGAATATGGTATGGTTTCGGCTTTATGAATTTTGAAGGTCCAATATTGATGAAACTCAAAAGTGATATGCGCCAAGTCGATTCCATCTAAAGATGTTCCAGACATCACACCTATAACGTTGTACTTAGATTTTATCATATTCAGTAAAAATAGCAATCCTTATTGAAAATATACTAATAAAGAGTTATCTTTGCACTCACTTTTTATCAATTCAATAATTTAAACACACTATGGATTTAAGTTTAACAGAAGAACATATCATGATTCGCGACGCTGCTCGTGATTTTGCACAAACCGAATTACTTCCTGGAGTCATAGAAAGGGATGAAAAACAACAATTTCCACAAGAATTAGTCAAAAAAATGGCTGATTTAGGATTTATGGGAATTATGGTAGACCCAAAATATGGTGGAAGCGGTATGGATGCAATCTCCTATGTCTTAATCATGGAAGAACTTTCTAAAATTGATGCTTCTGCGTCTGTTATGGTATCGGTAAACAACTCTTTAGTATGTTATGGTCTTGAAGCTTATGGAACTGAAGAGCAAAAACAAAAATACTTAACAAAGTTAGCCACTGGTGAATTTATAGGTGCTTTTTGTTTGAGTGAACCAGAAGCAGGAAGTGATGCAACATCTCAAGCTACTACAGCTATAGACAAAGGTGATCATTATATTCTTAACGGAACAAAAAACTGGATAACAAATGGTGGTCGTAGTGATGTATATTTAGTTATTGCCCAAACAGATAGAGACAAAGGTCATAGAGGCATCAATGCTTTTATTGTAGAAAAAGGCATGGAAGGTTTCGATATAGGACCTAAAGAAGATAAATTAGGAATTAGAGGTAGTGACACGCATACTTTACAGTTTAATGATGTTAAAGTACCGAAAGAAAATAGAATTGGTGAAGACGGATTTGGATTTAAATTTGCAATGAAAACCCTATCTGGTGGACGTATTGGTATTGCTGCTCAGGCATTAGGTATTGCAGCAGGAGCATACGAATTAGCACTTAAATACTCAAAAGAGCGTAAAGCTTTTGGTACTGAAATATGTAACCACCAAGCCATTGCTTTTAAATTAGCCGATATGTATACTGAAATAGAAGCTGCAAGACTACTAGTGATGAAAGCTGCATGGGAAAAAGATCAAGGTAAAAACCATGATATGTCTAGTGCAATGGCCAAATTATATGCTTCTAAAGTTGCTATGGAACAAACGGTAGAAGCTGTTCAAATTCATGGTGGAAATGGGTTTGTAAAAGAATATCACGTGGAGCGATTAATGCGAGATGCAAAAATTACGCAGATTTATGAAGGGACTTCTGAAATTCAGAAAATTGTAATTTCAAGAGGTGTCATCAAAGGATAATCTCAAAATACCATCAAAAAAGGCTTCAAAAGAAATTTTGAAGCCTTTTTTAGTTAGATGATAATTCATTGAGAACTAATCTCAGCTCTCCGTAAGTGTATTTTTCGTCAATTTGATGCTTTAATTCTGAAAGGTTATCAAAAGTATATTTTGGAATCAACACTTTCAATTCTTTATAATGTGCTTCTGAAATTAGATCTGTGATCGTAACCTCTCCAGAAGGGATAAAACTGGCTAAATGACCAATTATTGTATTAATGTTTAGCGCTCTTTCATTTGCAATCTCTTCTATAGATTTACCCAATTTAAATAATGCCAGAGATTCTTTTTTTGTGTCTCCCTTTTTTCGTTTAGGCTTAGGATGTTCAAACATCTCGGTATCTAATGATGTTTCAATACCATTCTCTTCACAATAATCTCTGATCACTTGAAGTATTTCAGCACCATATTTTTCAACACGAACTTTTCCCATTCCATTAACAGCCTTAAGTTCAGCTTTATTTGTTGGTAATGTTTCACACATTTCATACAATGCCTTTTGCGTAAAAATTTGATAATGTATAAGGTCTTCCCGAAGTGCGATTGCATTTCTTAATTCTCGAAGCAACTCAAATAACTCAACATTAGTTGTGCCATCAATTACTGCTTTTCTAGGTGTCTTTGGTTTCTCTTTTCCTAAGAAAACAGATTGAGCTCTAAGTTTTATAAACGCTTCAACCTTGAAGCTTTCAGATAAACTAGAAAAATACAACATCTTGGTTATAATTAATTCCTCTAATTGATCTAGTGATTTATTAATATCTTTCTCTATAGCTTTATTATCAGTGGTAAAACTGATGCTTTTAAAAGGATCAAACAGTTTAGGTTTAACCTCTCCAACAAAATAAGTAATGGCCTTTTTAAAACGCTCCTGTATGGCTGCGCTATTCTGAGGCTCTTCATTGCTCTGCGCTATTTTAGAGAGTTGAATTTTAAAGGCGTTACTCACTTTCAATAGATTAGTAACGGAATCTTTAATACCAATTAAAGGCGCTTCCATATGACCTTCGATACTACCTTTGTTCTTGTAGTATATATCTAAAATTCGCCTCACTGGACTTAAAAACTCAAAAAAATTGAATATTTCGCTAATAAGTTGCAGCTGAAAATCAATTTTAGATTGTAATAAAGTATGATTATCAGGCTGGTTCTCTTCTGCATTTTTAGTAAATGATAGTACATTATTATCATTTATAATCTGACTGGAATTGATTTTACTACTAAGAACTAAACCGTCCAAAGACTTACACCTACTAAGTGCCACATAAGTTTGACCATGAGCAAAAGCACTTTCGGCATCAATAATAGCTTTTTCAAAGGTGAGACCTTGACTCTTGTGAATGGTAATAGACCATGCTAATCGCAAAGGTATTTGCGTATACGCTCCAATTTTATTCTCTTTTATTTCGTTGGTTTCCGGATTGATTTTATAGTCAATATTTTCCCATGTTTCTGGTGTAACATTAATATTAAAATCATCATCAGGACATTTAACAACCACCTCGTCTTCGTCTAATAAAATAACTTTCCCGATTTTACCATTGAAGTATCGTTTTTCTTCCGTAGTATCATTTTTTACAAACATGACTTGAGCACCTTCCTTTAAGACTAACTCTTCTTTATTCGGAAAAGAGAATTCAGGAAATTTACCATCAATTACAGCTTTATAAACTTTTGCTTTAGCGTCTATTTTTTCCAGCTCAGATCTGTTTACACGATCAGCTTTACTGTTGTGAGTAGTTAATGTTATATAACCTTCATTTTCCTTTGGAGTAAAGTGAGGCTGATATCGTTTGTTCAATATATCTTCTGAAGATTTTGATAATGTGTTAGTTCTAATCTCATTTAAAATATTAATAAATTCAGGGTTATCTTGTCTGTAAATATGTCGTAACTCAACAGTAATAGGTTTGCATTGTTGGTATGCTTGACTACTAAAGAAATACACATTTTTGTAATACGGACTTAATAAATGCCATTCATTTTCTTTAATTACAGGAGATAACTGTTGTAAATCTCCTATCATTAATAATTGAACACCTCCAAATATTAAATTTCTATGTCTAAAACGTCTCAATGTTCTATCAATACCATCTAAGATATCAGCTCTAACCATACTGATTTCATCAATAACCAAAAGGTCTAATGATTTAATAATATTGATTTTAGTCTTACTGAATTTTCTTGAAAAACCAGAATTTGTAGCCTCTCTTTCATCTGGCAAGATGGGACCAAAAGGTAATTGAAAAAACGAATGAATTGTTACTCCTTTAGCGTTAATAGCTGCTACACCTGTAGGTGCTACTACAACCATACGCTTCATTGAGTTCATTTTCAGCTTATGAAGAAAGGTCGTCTTACCAGTACCAGCTTTACCTGTTAAAAACACATTTCTGTTTGTGTTGTTTACAAAATTCCAAGCTAATTCTAATTCAGTATTTAACTCCATTAATAATTTTAATTCTAATAGCTGAAGATATAAAAAGAAGTTTTATAAATGTACTGTAACCTAATAAAAAATGCCTTATTGATCTTCAATATTAAAAGGCAAAATAAACGTCAACGGGTAGACACCTTTTGCTAACCAAAGCTTCGTAATAAAACATTGACTTGCAAATAGCTTTTTCCTGTTTTATAGTTCTTATACTTCTTGAAGTTAAGATTAATAAATTCACCAAATTTGGTTTGTTGCTCTAATTTATGAATTAAGGAAATCATATCATTATAATGACCTTCAAGACTAAATTGATAGGTATTAACTATTAAATCATTTTTAGCAACTTTGTGTGGTTCAATAAACTCTACTACTTTTAAATTATTTGATATGGCAAATGTATTTATGGTATTGAGCATACTGTTCTGTATAGAACTTTCACCCAATTGATATCTGGTCAATAATGAATCGTGATAGATCTTTCTTTGTTTTAATGATGAGAGCTTTGAAGGCATGTTTTCTAGAAGATCGACGTCTTGACCAAGCCTCTTGTATTCGCGCTTTAATTCAAGTGTATTAACAATAGCATACCTGTAAGCAATAGCAGCCAGTAACACCAAGGCAATAATCAATAATACGTTTTTAGTCCTCTGAGTCATCTTTCATATGAATTTTAATTGTGAAACTCGAAGATGATTTAGCAATGTCTTCGAAATTTAATATATCAACCGAAGTGATCCAGCTAATTGCCTCTAACTGAGAAATCCATCGAGAAAACCAAACACTTTCATTAATTTGTCCTGAGATCAAAATGGTGTTTTTTTGGTGTTCTATATCATTGCCTTCCTTAATTTTTTTAAGTAATGGTTGATAGTTTAACTCTTTTAAAATTACAGTCTCTGGAAGTCGGTTTATAATATCATTTATATAAAATGAGCTTTTAGACGAACTGTTTTTTAGAATATCTGTAACAATCTTTTCATTTTTTTGAATCTCTTCATTGAGTTCCATCATTTTAGTCTTTGAAAGCTCTAAGACTTGACTAGTTTGTCTCAAAGAATTCACAGCATTGTAATAATGATTAAAAAACAAAGCGTTAATGAGTAAAACAATAAATAAGCTACCCAATCCTATCTTAAGAAACTGACTAGCAAATCGTTTTTGTTTAAACCTAATGTTTAATTCCTTTTTTGTGTTTGTAAAACCAGATTGAATAGTGTCATAGTTAAGTATCGTGTGTAAAGCAGCACCACAACTCAATATGTACTTACTTTCGATATCAAGACCATTAATATTGAACATCAATTCTGTTCTGTTCTCTCTTGATGTAATATTAGAAATCAATTTATTGTCAATAGAAAGACTCGCATTAGAAGTGTGCACAACTTCAGCATCTATAAAAGAACAAACATTAGAGCCTATAAGATTTCCTAAAGTAAAATTAATAACAGGGATATGTTTTGCTGCATATGATTCTAATATTTCATCTACATAAGATTTTCTACAGATAGATACAAAGTGATTTTCGCCCTGACTTATGGATTCATAATAAAATTCGTCAACAGTAATGTTTGGAAACGCCAAATGAACTAACTTCGATAGATTATTAGATGTGCTCGCTACTTTTTTTGTTAAAACTGAATTAGTATTTATAACCAAAATTATAGGTTTGCTTTTAGGAAGTTGAGCTTTTAAATCATCAAGCGTATTTGACTCCAAGCAAGTACCAAGTTCCAACTGATTTTGCTTTTTGATAAGCGCAATTCCATAAAACTTGTATGCGTTATCTAATTGTGTTTGCTCAACACCATAAAAACGATTTCCAAATTGTAAATATGAAGCTAGATTAGTTTTCATTAGCAAATACTGTTGGTTTTATAAATACAGTTAATTTTGATTTTCTGCCCTCTCTTACACGCTTACTAAACAACCATTTAATTATAGGAATACGTGCCAAAAACGGTACACCAGAACCTGAGTTATTAGAGAAGTTTTCTTCCAAACCTCCTAATACAGCTATGTCTTGATCTTTCATTCTCACCACCGAAGAAAAACTTCTAGAGCTAATGTCTGGCGGAGCATCTTCTGCTATTCGCTGTCCAAAACTAGATTGTATAACATTAATATCTAATAATACTTGTTTATCTCCAGTTACATAAGGTTTAATCTCTAAACCAAGTTTTGCATCAATTGGAAAATAGTTTCTAATTTCAGAAGTTTGAGGATTGTCAGTACCAATAATATTTCTCTGCACAATAGCGTAATATGAGGTCTGACCATTAGAAAATGATGCTCTGTGTCCATTTAAAGTCGCTATTTTAGGTGTAGATTTAATCTTTAGATCACCATTAGTCTCCATAGCCTTTACAGTGGCAAAAAAGTTTGGAACTACTCTACCAAAATTAAAAACTGAGGTATTACTAAACCCACTAATAATTTGATTGATCGTTTTAGCTCCAACGTTAATATCTGTAGTTGGAAACAATCCTCCCGATGTTGTTGTTGGTTCATTCCCTATTCCCCAACTCACTCCAGTTTCTAAGGTATTAGACACTTGTGCTTCAACAATCATAACTTCAATAAGAATAACAGGAATGGTCTTATCGATATTTTTAATGAATTTTTTAAAGAATTCAATTTTAGCACCTGTTCCTGTAACATATATGCTATTGAGTTCAAAGTCTATTTTACATTCTAGTCCTTCTTTTACCTCTTCAGGAATTAAATCCAGTATACTACCATTATTTTCATTTGTAACTCGATCTGTAGAAATATTTGAATAGCTCCTATTTTGAGGTCTTGGAACTACATTTGTATTTGGATTATTGAATCCGTTATTTAACTGATTTCTAAACCCTTGTTCTGCAGCTTGATAATTTCCTCTTATGTCGTTACTACCACTCATCATCTGCGGATCGGCCATCATATTTACAGAACGATGTCTCAGCTTAACAATCTCAACTTTTCTGACACTGAGTTGTTTTTCGGTTCCAAAAAAATAGATATCATCTTCTATCTTAAATGTAAAATTATCAGATGCTGTGAAGTTTGAAGACGCATTTCTATTTTGCTGCTGAAGATTCCCTGTATTTGTTGATACTGCTGTTTGTGGTTCAAATAACTTAATAAGCAAATTATCAAAACTAATAGACTTTGCTTTGAAAGTAGTATTTCCGGCACCATCTAATGGCGATGCCATAAAGGTATCGATATCCAGAGCTTCTGCGGCTGTTTGAATGATATCCTTAATTGGTGCATTCTTAAAATTAACCTCTAGAAGCTGACGTGTAGAGTCTATCACCTTAAAGTTTAAATTAGGACCTATACGCATACTTAACTTGTTATTTTGCATCTCTTGGTTTGAGATTCCAAATTTGTCAAACACATAAAAACCATCCTTTGTTTTTGTTAGTGTTAGATTATTGGTCAGTGCTAATTTATCCATGGCAGCATCGAAATCTGAAGACTTGATATAAGCTGTCAAATCCATAGTTTCCATACCAGGTGCATAGAGTAAGTTTTTAGCGCTAACATCCATGATCTCTTTAAAAACCTCATACAATTTATTTTTTTTGACATCAATTGATAATGTTTCATCTAGAGGGTCATATGTAATTTTTTTAGGATAAATCTCTTCTTTAGCCTCTTCCAAAAAAGGTTTTATAGAAAGTATGTTTTTGGTAAACTCAATAGTAAGATTATACTCTTTGCATAAAAAGAGTAGCATATCTGAAATAATAACATTTGAAAAATTATTCTTGATATTTATGTTATTCAATTCGGGAGCAACATTGATATTAATTTTATGCACATTCGAAACAGCCAGTAAAAAATTTGGAAGTGTCACATCATTTAAAGAAATACTGGCATCCAGTTTTTGTGTTAAACCAATATTATTAGTAGACAATTGCTCTAATTGTAGATCAATAGTCGATAATCTTTGGTCGTTTTGAGAGTGACCAATACCAACTATAAAAATTAAGACTATTATTTTAAATACTAATTTCATTCTGTTCATTTTTATTATTTCTAGAACAATAGATTTTCCATTATTCAATTAAAAGTGAATATACCTCAGCCACAGAGGTTGTGCCGTTACGAATAAGATTTATTGCATTTGTTTTAAGGCTATTTATACCTTCAGCATGCATGTAATCATCTATCTCAAGACGATTATTTCTTATGTGTTCTATTAATGCTTTTTTTATTGGTATGATCTCATATATTGCCTTTCTTCCATTATAACCTGTATAGTAGCATTCATCGCAACCTACTGCTACAAACTGTGTTTTTAAATTTTGAGGAATTTCAAATTGATCTGGAAAATCTGACTGTTGAATCAATTTTTCAGTTTTACAGTTTGAACATAGTTGTCTAACTAGCCGTTGAGCGACACTAACATTTAAAGTATTGGCTATTAAAAAAGTAGGAATGTCCATATCAATTAGCCGTGAGATAGTTGCCCATGCAGAGTTTGTGTGAATTGTAGATAGCACCAAATGACCAGTAAGAGCAGCTCTAATTGCCATATTAGCAGTTTTGGCATCTCTAATTTCTCCAACCATAATAACATCCGGATCTTGTCTCAAGAACGTTCGGAGTGTACTTGAAAAATCTAAACCAATATTTTCTTTCAATTGAACTTGATTTACACCTTCTAATGTATACTCAATAGGATCTTCAATAGTTAATATATTAGTTCTTTCATCATTTAACAGCTTTAAAGTCGCATATAATGTTGTGGTCTTTCCCGAACCTGTCGGCCCAGAAATCAATACAATTCCATTTGGTTTTTTTATGGCTTCTTTATAAGTGTTCAATTCTGAATTTGTGAATCCTAAATCTTCCAATTGAATGTGGTCTGCGTCTTTACTTAAAATACGAAGTACCATTTTTTCACCATGCAACGTAGGTAATGATGAGACTCTAATGTCAAAATCTTCAGCATCAGAATGTATGGTAATACGACCATCTTGTGGTAAACGTTTTTCTGAAATATCTAAACCTCCTTTAATTTTTAGCTTGTTTATGATTACTGGATATTGATCAGATTCGATAATGAAATACTCTTTCAATTTACCATCTAGCCTCAAGCGAACTCTACACCGTTCTTCATAGATTTCAAAATGAATATCACTACTCCCAATATGCTTAGCAGTTGCCAACAACTTTTCTAAAAAATCAGAAGAATAATTAAAATGTTCAGCATGTGTTTGATCCCTTTTCCTGAAATTTGATGCTAAGTATTGCTTGATATTAGATTCTGTTTCAGACAATAAAATGATCTCTTTTCCAAATACAATTTGTAATTCTTGTTTCAGAGTAGGGCTAACATTGTATGTTTTAAAGGTCCAAACATCACCTTGCACACCAACAGGTATGATATTATAGTGATAAGCTTGTTCACTACTAATAAGTTGCTTTAAATGAATTGGTATTTTAAAATCTTCTTTTACCATGATTATAAAACGTATAAAGATGATGTGAGTCCAATCCAATCTGACACATAGATAATGGCAAAAAACAAACTCATATATCCAGCTAGTGGAACAGATTGACACTTAGAATAGTGTTTCAATACGAGATGCATCAATAAAGAGAATAACAATGAAAACACAAATACAATTAAAAATGATATGGTTGAAAAAGAGAAGATCAAGGCTAAAAACAATAAGACATCACCTAAACCGAATACCTCTTGAAAATTCGACTTCAACTTCAGTTTTGAATACAAAAAAACAATCAAAAGCAATGTAGAGATGAATATGAAATTCATTCCTATGGACACATAAAACAATTCAGGTAACGTGCTGTTATAGAATAAAATAGCACTACAAAATCCAAAGAACGGAAACAAGAACCAATACACCTGACGCTCCCTAAAATCCTGATAAAAGATCAAGCTGAAACTACTTATTAATATGATTTTTAAAATTACCATTAGTCTTTTACAATTTGTTTTGGAATACCATTTTCATTGATCTCCCATACGTTAAAAATTCCATCACCATCAAAGTCTGTAATGGCAGTAGCTCTTGCTATAAAATTTGTATTATCGGCTTGTATCACCTCATAAACATAGTTAGCACTTCCGTTGTCTTTAACCGTCTTTGGTGCTTCAAAATCTATATCGTCCAGATCATGAGCATATTTAGAATACAGGTAGCGATGTGTTGTTTGGTTATTATAGATATACTTAAGCTGCATTTGCGCCTCTATACTCTTAGCTTTGACGACTAAGGGCATTAAATTGGGTAACGCTATAAGCATAAAAACACCAATAATGAGCAATACAATTAACACCTCCTGTAAGCTAAAGGCTTTCATTTTCAGTTTCTTTTTATTCCATTTCATAATGTGTAGTTTATATAAAGCCATGTTGTTCTGCTTTTAAAATCAAACTTCTATCAGATTCATTTTCTACTGAAAAAAGCGCCTTTAAGTTTCGTTTTCTGAGTTCAATTGCACTTTTAGACAATGGAATAACATTAGGCAAGTACTTCATCGTTGTTCCTAACGAAAGGTGATATAGTAATTGACGATCTATCTTATCTAAGCTGAAATCGTTGGCTATATGTATCCGAATTAATTTTAAAATAGCTCTACTATAGTAAGGAGCGTGATGCAATACTGAAGACAACGCTTTTATTAATTCGTCGAAATCAATATCACTTCGTATGAGCAGACCATCTGGATTTAAGGATTTTAAAATATTATGGATCTTATAATTATTGTTGCATGAGGTGAGCACAATAACTTTTGCATTTGGAAAATTGGCCTTAAGACCAGCTCCTATATCTTCACAACAATCTAATACCTCATCATTATACATATTAATATTAGTATCTAATACAATCAGATCGAATGGAGTGGTATTAAAAGCTTCATTAATTTCCTTTAACGCAGTGTCATAATCTGTTACAGACTTAATGTTACAATAACTTATATCGAAGGATTGACTGATCTCATGCAATGCTCTTGTTACAATCCTAATAATCAAAGGCTCGTCTTCTGCAATAAGGACATTTAAGGTATTACTCATAGTTAACGTGTTATGTGATTTTAAAAAGTGGTTATCAAATTAACTAGTGCTAAAGTAGATATCACTTAAGGATTAGTGCTAGGGCGAAACCTTAGTTTTTCTAAGCGAAAACCTCAGTTATATGTCTAGACCCATCTCTAATTTTACCATCAATTGTATCGATTATTTTAAAATCATGGTAGGGTCACCATTAATAGACCTTATCACCTTCTACTTTTTTTTTTAGGTCTTTAATTGTAATAGTCGGTGAAGTGTTAACTATTAAAATCACATTTCAATGAAACATTATTCATCCACATTTTTCAGATTGTTTTTATTCCTGATACCTGTAAGTATATGGGCTCAGGAATTACCAGAAATTGTTCCACCCTCTCCTGAGGCAGCTGCTTTAGGGAATTTTGTGGACGTTCCTATTTCGCACTACACAGGCTTACCGAATATTTCAGTGCCTATTTATACCATCAAACAAAAAGGCATAAGTATCCCAATACAACTGAGCTACCACGCCAGAGGTGTTAAGGTTGCAGAAGTTGCACCAAGAACAGGTATGGGCTGGTCCTTACAATATGGTGGTAGTGTCACCCGACAGGTGAGAGGTAAAAGTGATGAGTTTTCTATAAACGGTTATTTAAATAATGGAAGTGCTTTCACCGATTATGCTAGTGACCAAGATGTAAGAGCATCGGTACATGGCATCGAGACCAATTATCCAGATTACGATTTCTATCCTGACCAATTCAATTTCAGTGCAGGAAGTATCAGTGGTAAATTCATACTGGACTATACCACAGGAGATCCTATCATCCAAAGCTTTGATGATGTTAAAATAGAATACTCAATGGGTGGAGGAAGTAATTCAGTTGCTCCCTCTGGCATTAATGGCTTCGTCATCACAGACTCTGATGGTACCAAATATTACTTCGGAAAAACAAAACAAGGTAACCGGTTTGCTGGTGATTACCAAGATTCGGGTGGAATGTCTGTCTACTTTAATGGAGATGTAGTACTCGATTATTCTGAAGCTATCGACAGGTACTACAGTTCGTGGAAATTAGTGGAAATAGAAACCATTTATGGCGAAAAGATCAATTACTACTACGAAGGCGAACATGGTGTTAATAGTGCTAGTCATTACTACAGAAAAGCCTATGATAAACATACAGCTCCACAAGGGTCTAATGTAGTAAATACTGCTGCTGGAATGAATGATATAACTACGATGCATACCAGATTATCTTTAGTTAGAAACTATGAAAAGCAGTTAAAGAAAATAACCTTTAATAACGAGAGAGATAGTATCATTTTTACAAAATCTCAAAACTGGAGACAGGATTTTGAGGGGTTCTCTTTAGATAAGATCTCTATCTATCATAAAGCCCAGCACATCAAATCCTACCATTTAAACTATACGTACACCACAAGTACAGATACCTCTAACTTATTGTGGTATTACAATGACCCTGGCAATAGTAATTTCACCAGATCCTGGAGTAGAATGTTTTTAAGTAGCGTACAGGAAGAAGGTGCTAATGGTGTTACCAAACCGCCATACACTTTTACCTATGACTCTACAGTTTTACCAAGCACCTATTCATCCCGACAGGATTATTGGGGCTATTACAATGCTGCACCTAATAACGGTCCATTTACCAGAATGTTTACCTATGGAATGTATGAGCCTGACAGACGTGTTAATATTGATGCTTCTGAAGCTGGATTACTAAAAGAAATTCAATATCCTACTGGTGGAAAAACACTACTGACTTATGAACATAATATTGGTAAAGTCCCCGAAGAATTTAATTCGGTCATTGTGCCAAATATTAATCCTGGATCTGTTGATGAAACTACTATAGAACTCACTAAATCAGATTTCTCATTCAATCAAGGATTATATACACCTTACACCTTGCAACTGCCTTCAGGGACTCCAGTAACATATAGTATAGAATGCTTTCATTTACAAGATATAAACAATCCATTACCCGAAGGTGTCAATTGCTTGTTCTATTTTACAGTTAATGGTGGAGAAATTAGTTTGGATCAACCTACAACCATATATACAGGAACAGATACCAGTGCTACGATTCAAGTGTTCCCAATTAATCATCCGGAAATTCCAAGTAATCAGCATTTAGACAATATTTACAATTTTAGAATTGTCATTGATTATGATACACCAGATCAAAGAACCAATTTATATGGTCCTGGAAAGCGTATCAAACGTATCGATAATATCGATCTTTTAGGAAACACAATAACTAAAGAGTACGAATACAAGTATAGCGTTGTTGATCCTACTAATGGCAATGTCAGCTATAAAGATAGTGGCGCAATTATAGGGCTGCCATCTTACCTTAATACCTCTCCTGGATTTGCACCTAATTATTTTACTACTGTTACCGATTATAATGATGCTGGTGCTATGTTCGGAAGTTTTCAACCAAATACTATAGGCTATTCTGGTGTCATAGAATATTTAGGCACTAAGTATGATAACGTTGGAAAAACCGAATACACGTTCACTAATATAGGAGATACAGGAGGCGACTACTTCAAATTCCCATATCATCCTCCTACTGATAATGAGTGGCTACGTGGGAAAAACGTAAGAACCAAAGTATTCAAAAATGAAAATAACAACTATACGCTTGTTAAAGAAATTTACAATAAATATTTATATGGAGGGACTGAATATGCATCAGACTTTGAGTATGCAGGATTACTAAATCCAGATTTTGAATTTACACCTCAAGCCATCTATCTGGATTGGGAACAAAATACGAACGAAGAACCTGATTGGATAGAAAATGATAAACCTGCAGGTTACGTAAACGACCGCACTTTATTCAAACTACCTTTATATATGTTGCAAAGAATGCCTGTAGGAGATCCAAATATTAACCCCGTTACTTTCCATCCTGGTTATCGAATATATCATTTAACAGGAGGAACTCAGCATCTTTTGAGAACCACAGAAAAAGACTATTTAGATAATGGTACGCTGGAGAAGACCACAACTTACGGTTATAATTATGATGAGCATTACCAAACAAAAACGGTAACCTCAGTGACAAGTGATGGTAAAGATGTCAAACAAGAATTCCATTATCCACAGGATCTGCTTAATGCATATACGCCCACAGAAAATGGTATAGTACAGAACTTAATTGATCAAAATAGAATAGCGCCTTTAGAAACAAAAACGTTTAAAGATACTGATGGAGATGGACTCATTGATACCAATGAAGTCATGAATAGTTCAAGAACAAAATACGATTGGCTTGATGGCGTATTAGAACCCTCTCTTATTCAAACGGCTAAAGGCACCAACCCTCTTGAAAATCGTATCCGATTTAAAAAGTATGATGCTGATGGTAACATTCTTCACGTCTCCAGAGAAGATGGTATGGACATCTGCTATATCTATGGATACGATAAAAGCTTACCTGTAGCCAAGATTGAAAATGCAACCTACAGTCAGGTGGCAGGATTCGTAAATAGTATTCAAAATGCATCAGATTTTGATACCTCTAGTTGTATGAGTTCTCAAGCGTGTAACGAAAACACCCTTAGAAATGCACAAAATAATTTGCGACAAGCATTACCGCTAGCCATGGTCACCACTTATACCTATGATCCGCTAATTGGTGTCACTTCTATGACTGACCCTAAAGGCTATACCGTGTACTACGAGTATGATGATTTACACAGACTGGTTAGAGTCAAAGATCAGGATGGAAAGATACTCAGCGAAAACAAGTATCACTACCTATTGGATTAATTAATAATTACAAATCAAAAGCATTATGAAATATCATATAAACACAGCACTCGTAAAACTAAGCTTTGGGTTACTTCTTTGTATGGCCTTTAGTAGTTTTAGCTATGCACAAAATCTTACCGGACCATCTCCTGTCGACATAGGTAGTACACATACCTACACCTACGATGATGGAAACAACAGACCAAATCACTCATGGTATATCAATGGTGGTACACTTGTATCTTCCAGCTCCTCAGGAACTGTATACTCAGCCGTGATTCAGTGGACAAGCCTTGGTAACAAGAGTATATTATTCCTCGGGAAAAAGAACAGCATCCTTGGTAGTTTACCAGTAATCGTTGAAGAGGCTGCACCACCGCCGCCTGTAGCAACTGAGCTCAACTACATCCATAACTTCACACCTCGTGTGGCGACTACTAATATCAATGCACTTGGTAGTTCTCAGAAAGTAGAATCTATTACGTACTTTGATGGACTAGGAAGACCTGCGCAGCAAATTGCCATTAGAGGTGGCGGGAACAGTGAGGACATCATCACTCATATTGGATATGACGACTTTGGGCGAAAAACCAAAGACTATCTGCCTTACAGTTCTTCAACTAATATTAGCGACTATAGAACCGATGCATTACCTGCAACACTGTCTTATTACGATGACAGTAGCTATGAAGAAGACTTTCCAGGAATGAGCCTTGCTGATATCAATCCCTATTCGGAAAAAGAACTTGAAGATTCACCTCTTGGCAGAGTATTTAAGCAAGCTGCTCCAGGAAAAGATTGGAAACTTGGCAATGGTCATGAAATTGAAATGGACTATCTCACTAATTCGTCTTCTGAAGTCCGCCATTATGAAGTCACACTTAGTGTTGGTAATAACACCTACTCACCAAGTTTAGTACTCAATACATCTTCTAATAATAATTACGGATATTACAATGAAAACGAACTCTCTAAAAGTGTAGTCAAAGATGAAAACCATGATGGGAGTAACACTAAAGATCATACCACAGAGGAGTTTACCAACAAACAAGGTCAAGTGGTTTTAAAACGCACCTATAATAATAATGTCGCTCATGACACCTATTATGTCTATGATAGTTTTGGGAATCTCACCTATGTCTTACCTCCAAAAGCAGAAGCACAAGCTAATGCACCAAATAGTACTGAACTCAATGAACTGTGTTATCAGTACATCTATGATCAGCGTAATCGTCTGGTAGAAAAAAAGATTCCAGGTAAAGATTGGGAATGGATTGTGTATAATGAACTCGATCTACCTGTACTCACACAAGATGCGAATCTTCGTGAGCAAGACAAGTGGCTCTTTACCAAATACGATGTCTTTGGTAGAGTGGCTTATACTGGTGTGATCATTGCAGAGATTGATAGAATCAAAGCACAGAAAGCTGCAGATGTGGCCAAACTATTATGGGTAACAAAAACAGGTAAGCCTTACACTATTGCTGGCACTACGGTGTTTTATGAAGATGACAGTTTCGTCTTTCCAGAGTTTGGAATAGAGGAGCTCTATACCATCAGCTATTATGACGGTTATAAATTTGATATCGGAGAAGGGGTTGCTCAATCTGCCTATGGCGTCACACCACTCTCTAAGCCTAAAGGATTAGCTACTGGAAGTAAAGTGAGAGTTTTAGACACAGAGGATTGGATCACAACCGTAACCTATTACGATGACAAATCAAATCCAATATATGTTTATAGTCATAATGCCTATTTAAATACTACCGACCAAATCAAAAGTAAGATGTCATTTGATGGGAGAGCTTTAGAAACAACATCATCACATAAAAGAGATGGCTTTGAAGAGATCTCTACTGTAGATCGATTTGAATATGATCATACTAACAGACTAATTGCTCATGTTCAAAATGTCAATGAAGCCAATCAAAATGAATTGATTACTCATAATCATTATGACGATTTGGGACAACTCGTTCGTAAAGGTGTTGGTGGTAAAACAAGTGCTCCCTCAAGATTACAAGATGTGGACTATAATTATAACATTAGAGGGTGGCTCAAGACCATTAACGATCCTGATAATTTAGGTAATGATCTGTTTGCGTTTGGTATTAACTACAATACTATTGATTATCATACAAATGCTGACAAAAAGCTATTTAATGGTAATATTTCTGAAACACTATGGAAAACCGCTAATGATGATGTATTGAGAGCCTACAAATACGAGTATGATGCGCTTAACAGAATCATAAATGGGAAAAGTATCAATACCTCTAATCCTACTGAAAACAACAAGCATAATCTCAAGCTAGTTGAGTACGATAAAAACGGAAATATTACAACACTAAGACGTAGTGGTTATGGGAATACCAACAATTACATTGAGTATATGGATCACCTGACCTACACCTACGATGGAGGTAATAAGCTAATTGACGTCTTAGAAGAAGGACACCATCACATTGGTTTTGCAGATAATATCAGTCAGCAAAATGGAGATTATAATTACGATGCTAATGGTAATATGATCGTAGATCGAAATAAAGGGATAGAACGTATTGATTACAACCACTTAAACTTACCAACGCGCGTGATTTTACCTCAAGGAGATATTCGTTATATTTATGATGCCACTGGAGCAAAACTTAAGAAAATCATAAAAGAAGAGGAACATACTGAATATGCAGGGAATTATATCTATGAAAATGGAAAGTTTAAATTCTTCTCACAGCCTGAAGGTTATGCTGAACCTGAAAAAGATGAGTTTAGATATGTGTATCAATACAAAGACCATTTAAGTAATATCCGTTTGGCTTATTCTGATTTTAATGGTGATGGTAGTATTGATGATAAAGACGAAATTACCGAAGAAAATAATTACTATCCGTTTGGTATGAAACATGATGGCTATAATACCAACATCAATGGTGTAGATCACAAATACGGATTTGGTGCTAAGGAAGAACAAGATGAACTAGGACTAGGATGGATTGATATTACAGCACGTAATTACGATCCAGCGCTTGGACGTTGGATGAATTTGGATCCGCTTGCGGAGAAAATGAGAAGACATTCGCCATATAATTATGCTTTTGATAATCCTATTTATTTTGTAGACCCAGATGGTCTAGAGCCTTGTCCTAATGGAGATTGTCCTCAAGAAGTAGTTGAAACAAAAACCAATACTTTAAGCTATACGAATACAAAGTATAGAGGCACACATTTATATACATTAACTCAGACTAAAAGCACTATTACTACATCTACATCAACAGATGAAAACGGTAATACAATAACTACAAAAACTAAAGATACTAGAACAACAACTTATGAATATGAGTTAATGGCTAGTAAAGATAGTGATAATCATAATAGTACAACTGAATTAATGTCAACAAAAACAGTAGAATCAGACCGAACTGTAACAACTATAACTACTGGAGACATTGATAGCAAGCCTAAAGTAAAGTCAGAAGTTGTTGCTACAGATTTAGATGGTAAAGACGGAACGACAAATATATCTTTTGATAAACAACATAGTGCTGTAAAAACAGTAGCTGAAGATCTAAAATCTAAAATTCAAGATGATATAAATTACGTTCCAATAAAACACTGGGTTCCTAATACAGTTGCTGTACCATTGGCAGCTACTGTAGGTTTTATAACAAGTAAAATTGGAGGTGGATGGATTATGGGAACTGCAATGTCAAAACGAATGTATGACTCAGAATCAAGATTTAATGGACATACTATGATTATAAAAACGGAATCTTCAACAAGAAAAATAAAAAATGAGGAATAAAAATATAATACTGTTTTATATAATTCTAATTTTAATTATTCTAAGTGGTCTTAAATTCAAAAACTTTGAATACTTAATATATATTGCATACTTTTTAATGATATTGTCACTATATTTAACTTATAAATATAAGGGTATAAATATACTTCCATCTAAAAATTTAGGCAAATATAAAATCATTAATTTCTCAGCTTTATATGGTATTATTATTATTAGTATTGGACTTTATTCAATTCATTTAGAACTACTTAATACCGGCGCAAAAAAGAATTTTTTAAATTTTTATTATTTATTTTATCTTAATGTATACTTATTCCTATTAATGAGTATTAAATTAAAAAAAAAAAAATAGATTTATAATTCTCATAGTTATCCCAAGCTTGTGCTAGCTACCCGATCGCGCGGATTTGTAATCCGTGCCATAAATAATAAAACAGAAACCCAAGCAAGCTCAAACGATCTCGTTTGTTCTAACACATAACCAAACCAAAAGCCATGACCAACATCATGGCTTTTGTTATTGTATCATCCCAAACACCTTCATTCATTTAAAAAATAATACAAACCTTAGTTTTTCTAAGCAAAACCCTCAGTTCATTTTTGAAACACATCTCTAATTTTATTGGCAATGATGTCGTTTATTTAAATCAACCTAGCAGTAAGTCTTAACAGACTTATTAATTGTTATCCATTCTTTTTCAATTGATTTAAATAGACGATCAAGTGTTAACTATTAAAATCAATATTGAAATGAAAAAACACACCTCAATTGTATTTAAAATATTCTTATTTATAGCTTCTGGAAGTATATGGGCTCAAGAATTACCAAATATTGTACCTCCTGCACCTGAAGCTGCAGCACTGGGAAAATTTACTGAAATCCCCATTTCACACTATACAGGAGTACCTAATATTTCTATACCTATTACTTCATTCAATGTTGGAAACAAAAGTTTTCCAGTGAGTATAAATTATCATGCTCGAGGTCTCCAAGTTTCAGAAACTGCTTCAAGAGTTGGACTAGGTTGGGCGCTTAATGCTAGTGGTCAGATCAGTAGACAAGTAAGACATAAAGCTGATGATGGTTTCACCGGAATCTTTGGAGACACCTTCAGTACTTATAATGATGTATTTAACAATGAATCTAACACTAATTTAGCTTCAGATTTAGCGACTAGATTCAGTGAAACCTCAGATTATGATTATGATAAACTCCCTGATCTTTTCACCCTTTCAGCTGGTGATCTCTCCAGTAAATTCATTTTCAACTATGAAGATTCAAAGCCTCTTGCTCAAAAATATGATGATATCATCATAGAACATGTCATGGGTGGTGGAGATACAGTGGGATCAGGTATCGCTGGATTTATTGTAACTGATAAAAACGGCTACAGGTACTATTTTGGCATCGACAGCTCCGGAAACGCATATAATCCAGTGGCTGATGTTAACTATACGCAAAAGAAATACACATTTAAAGCTAATGGCACCTATAGTGTAGTTGACCCTCTTCAAGAGCCAGTTGATATGGCAGATGAATGGGCATTCTTTCCATATTATAATACTTGGCATTTAACAGAAATTGTAAGTCCAAATGGTGATCGAGCTCATCTTATATATACTAAAGAAACCAATTATATGTATAGGAGATCTGGTGACAAATACAATATTGAGGCTAGTTCCAATGAAAAACTCCATAATTATACCGATTTAGTTAGAGTACAACAATGGCAATTATCAGAGATTAGATACAATTATGGTGCAGATGGCGATTATACTAAAATTGTTTTTGAAGGCAATGATCTAAGAGAAGACATGTATACATCTATAGACACTTCTGATGATGACACCTCCAGTGATGCCTGGCCTTCAGATGCCAAAGAGTTAGACGCAATAAAACTCTATCAGCAAAGTCACACCTATCTTGACAATGGAGAGATGGTTACAGATTTCACGCTTAACAAAACCTTCAATTTAAGCCATCATTACATGATTAGTAATGATGATAATGGCCCTAATTCTAACCATCTGCCACTTCTAGGAATTATGAATCCTTCTGCTCGTAAACGCTTGGTCTTAGACTCTATAACTGAAGTTGGTCTTAATGGTGTATCAAAACCACCTTATGTATTTACCTATAACTCTGAGATTTTACCAAACCGACATTCTAATTCTAAAGATTATTGGGGATATTATAATGGAAAGAACAATGGACATTTTTTATGTGGCTACGGAAACAACAGACGTGTAGATACAACACTTTCTGAAGCAGGAATGTTAAAAAAAATCACCTACCCTACTGCAGGTAGTACTCGATTCACTTACGAGCATAATATAGGTAGAATTGGTTCTGAATATGACGGTATTTCATTACCAGATATAAATCCAGATTCAGGAGGAGCGATAAGCTTATCTAATATTGGAATTACTAACGGACTGTTTCATCCTGGTGGGATTTACGGTGGTTATTATAAAACTGAAAGATTTACAGTCACAAGCGCCTCGCTATTTAATTTTAATATTCAACTGCCTGAATGGAACATGGTAAATCAAATGGAGGCCTGTGTTGAAGGTTCTGCCGATTGTGAATTTAGAATCCGATTAGTCCCTATAGACGGAAATAATAGTCCAGACCCTTCTGAATCCATATACATCTGGACAAACTCATTGCCTATGTGGATTCCTGCGGGTGAGTATCAACTCGAAGTACATACTCCAAATAATTGGGATCCATATGCGCAAGCCGATGATCCTAATAGCGGTTTTTTTATAGCAGCCTTAAGTTGGACAGATCAGGTTGCTGATGAGGATACAGTATTGTATGCTGCAGGTAAACGCATTAAACAAATTGAGTTTTTAGATGAAAATAATACTGTCGTTTCTAAACGCACCTATGATTATAATAACTCAGGAATCATTTTAGGAATTTCCGACTTTAACTACAGTGTAACTTTAGATTATGGTGGAGAGCCCGTTGAGGCTATTTATGAGCCATATCATTTATTTAGTACCTATCAAGGAAACACCATAGGTTACAAATTTGTCGAGGAATTTTATGGAGATAAAAATAATAACTACGGAAAACGAAGCTATAATTTCTTAGTTACAAAAGATTCAGGCGATTTTACTGCTCGACCACGCACACCTCCAACCGATAACGAATGGCTTAGAGGCTTACCTATCCAAATCATTGATTATAAACGTAATGACAACGGAAGTTACAGTAGAGTCAAACAAATAGATAATGAGTACCTCGTTGCAAATGACGATTATAGAGATGTGCTTCCGCTGCCTATTCAAACAATTGATGGTTTAGAAAATCCCATTCTAACTCCTGAAACAGTGATCTACAACACGGATAATATTCCAACAAATCTACCGGATATATTCTATGAGGAAACAAATATCAATGTGAGAGTACCTCTTGTCCATCATTTTGTAGGAAATAGTATTATAGATGAAGTAGAAGGAGATTCAAAAATTAAGATCTTCCATTTTACAGGTGGCACCTTAGATACGTCTGAAACTATCGAAACTTTGTATGACGGCAATCAAAATCCAACTTTAGTGACAAAAACTAAAACTGGCTTCAACTATGATGTGCATTATCAACCAGACATGGTAACTACAGTAACTAGTGATGGTAAACCTGTTATTCAAACGTTTTCATATCCACAGGAACTGGTTAGCGATTATACAATTCATCCTGAAACCTACAGCCCAAATCCGATTACAGCATTAGCTGAACAACACCGTTTTGTACCGCTCGAAACTCATACTTATAAAGATGACAACCAAGATGGATATCCAGGATTTGCAGCTCCAGAAGAATTAAAAAGTAAAACAAAAACAATATATGCATGGCAGAGCGGTGTATTAGAACCCTCTCTTATTCAAACGGCTAAAGGTACCAACCCTCTTGAAAATCGTATCAGATTTAAAAAGTATGATGCTGATGGTAACATTCTTCACGTCTCCAGAGAAGATGGTATGGACATCTGCTATATCTATGGATACGATAAAAGCTTACCTGTAGCCAAGATTGAAAATGCAACCTACAGTCAGGTGGCAGGATTCGTAAATAGTATTCAAAATGCATCAGATTTTGATACCTCTAGTTGTATGAGTTCTCAAGCGTGTAACGAAAACACCCTTAGAAATGCACAAAACAATTTGCGACAAGCATTACCGCTAGCCATGGTCACCACTTATACCTATGATCCGCTAATTGGTGTCACTTCTATGACTGACCCTAAAGGCTATACCGTGTACTACGAGTATGATGATTTACACAGACTGGTTAGAGTCAAAGATCAGGATGGAAAGGTACTCAGCGAAAACAAGTATCACTACCTATTGGATTAATTAATAATTACAAATCAAAAGCATTATGAAATATCATATAAACACAGCACTCGTAAAACTAAGCTTTGGGTTACTTCTTTGTATGGCCTTTAGTAGTTTTAGCTATGCACAAAATCTTACCGGACCATCTCCTGTCGACATAGGTAGTACACATACCTACACCTACGATGATGGTAACAACAGACCAAATCACTCATGGTATATCAATGGTGGTACACTTGTATCTTCCAGCTCCTCAGGAACGGCATACTCTGCAGTAATTCAGTGGACAGGCCTTGGTAATAAGAGTATTCTATTTTTAGGAAAAAAGAATACTATCCTTGGGAGTTTACCAGTAATCGTTGAAGAGGCTGCACCGCCGCCGCCTGTAGCAACTGAGCTTAACTATATCCATAATATTACACCTCGTGTGGCAACTACTAATATCAATGCACTTGGTAACTCTCAGAAAGTAGAATCTATTACGTACTTTGATGGACTAGGAAGACCTGCGCAGCAAATTGCCATTAGAGGTGGTGGGAACAGTGAGGACATCATCACTCATATTGGATATGACGACTTTGGGCGAAAAACCAAAGACTATCTGCCTTACAGTTCTTCAACTAATATTAGCGACTACAGAACCGATGCCTTACCTGCAACACTGTCCTATTATGATGACAGTAGCTACGAAGAAGACTTTCCAGGAATGAGCCTTGCTGATATCAATCCCTATTCGGAAAAAGAACTTGAAGATTCACCTCTTGGCAGAGTACTTAAGCAAGCTGCTCCAGGAAAAGATTGGAAACTTGGCAATGGTCATGAAATTGAAATGGACTATCTCACTAATTCGTCTTCTGAAGTCCGCCATTATGAAGTCACACTTAGTGTTGGTAATAACACCTACTCACCAAGTTTAGTACTCAATACATCTTCTAATAATAATTACGGATATTACAATGAAAACGAACTCTCTAAAAGTGTAGTCAAAGATGAAAACCATGATGGGAGTAACACTAAAAATCATACCACTGAATCCTTTTCAAACAAACAAGGTCAGGTGGTTTTAAAACGCACCTATAATAATAATGTCGCTCATGACACCTATTATGTCTATGATAGCTTTGGGAATCTCACCTATGTCTTACCGCCAAAAGCAGAAGCACAAGCTAATGCACCAAATAGTACTGAACTCAATGAACTGTGTTACCAGTACATCTATGATCAGCGTAATCGTCTGGTAGAAAAAAAGATTCCAGGTAAAGACTGGGAATGGATTGTCTATAATAGACTAGATCAACCTGTACTTACCCAAGATGCGAATCTTCGTGAGCAGAACAAATGGCTCTTTACCAAATACGATGTCTTTGGCAGAGTGGCTTATACTGGTGTAATCATTGCAGAGATTGATAGAATCAAAGCACAGAAAGCTGCTGATGTGGCTAAACTGTTATGGGTAACAAAAACAGATAAGCCCTACACTATTGCTGGCACTACAGTGTTTTATGAGGATGACAGTTTCGTCTTTCCAGAGTTTGGAATAGAAGAGCTCTATACCATTAACTATTACGACAATTATAAATTTGATCTCGGAGAAGGGGTTGCTCAATCTGCCTATGGCGTCACACCACTCTCTAAGCCTAAAGGATTAGCTACTGGAAGTAAAGTGAGAGTTTTAGACACGGATGATTGGATCACAACCGTAACCTATTACGATGACAAATCAAATCCCATTTACATCTATAGTCATAATGCCTATTTAAAAACTACAGACCAAATCAAAAGCAATATGTCATTTGATGGGAGAGCTTTAGAAACAACATCATCACATAAAAGAGATGGCTTTGAAGAGATCTCTACTGTAGATCGATTTGAATATGATCATACTAACAGACTAATTGCTCATGTTCAAAATGTCAATGAAGCCAATCAAAATGAATTGATTACTCATAATCATTATGACGATTTGGGACAACTCGTTCGTAAAGGTGTTGGTGGTAAAACAAGTGCTCCCTCAAGATTACAAGAGGTGGATTATAACTATAACATCAGAGGTTGGCTTAAAACCATTAACAATCCTGATAATTTAGGTAATGATCTGTTTGCGTTTGGTATTAACTACAACACTATTGATTATCATACCAATAATGATAAAAAGCTTTTTAATGGTAATATTTCTGAAACACTATGGAAAACCGCTAATGATGACGTATTAAGAGCCTACAAATACGAGTATGATGCGCTTAACAGAATCATTAATGGTAAAAGTATCAATACCTCTAATCCTACTGAAAACAACAAGCATAATCTCAAGCTAGTTGAGTACGATAAAAACGGAAATATTACAAGACTAAGACGTAGTGGTTATGGGAATACTAACAATTACATTGAGTATATGGATCACCTGACCTACACCTACGACGGAGGTAATAAGTTGGTTGATGTCTTAGAAGAAGGACACCATCACATTGGTTTTGCAGATAATATCAGTCAGCAGAATGGAGATTATAATTACGATGCTAATGGTAATATGATCGTAGATCGAAATAAAGGGATAGAACGTATTGATTACAACCACTTAAACTTACCAACGCGCGTGATTTTACCTCAAGGAGATATTCGTTATATTTATGATGCCACTGGAGCAAAACTTAAGAAAATAATCAAAGAAGAGGAACATACCGAATATGCAGGGAATTATATCTATGAAAATGGAAAGTTTAAATTCTTCTCACAGCCTGAAGGTTATGCTGAACCTGAAAAAGATGAGTTTAGATATGTCTATCAATACAAAGACCATCTAAGTAACATTCGTTTGGCTTATTCTGATTTTAACGGGGATGGTAGTATTGATGATAAAGAAGAGATTACTGAAGAAAATAACTACTACCCGTTTGGTATGAAACATAAAGGGTATAATAGCAATACCAATGGTGTAAATCATAAATACGGATTTGGAAGTAAAGAAGAACAAAATGAACTCGGACTTGGATGGATTGATATCACAGCACGTAATTATGACCCAGCGCTTGGACGTTGGATGAATATTGACCCAATGGCAGAAGCTTATTATCCTATATCACCGTATCAATATGTTTTGAATAACCCTATAGTTAATGAAGACCATAATGGTAAGTGGACTGTCACAAGACATTACAATATGACATATAATTCTCTTTCAGCTGCAGGTATAGGGAAAAAACAGGCTGATTTGATTGCACACTATTCTTCAGTTTTTGCTGATAATCCTGGATCCCATATTAAAGCCAATAATTTAGCACATCCAACAGATAAACAACACTATAGGGATAACATTGATTATAGTAGAACAAGCGCATCTCAAGTAACAAGATGGAGTCCTAATATTGCTCATAAAAACTTTAATATTTGGCATTCTATGAGGTCTCCATGGGAAGATGAAAATAATTCTATTTCAGCAGCAGGTGCAATGAAAAGAGGTATGGAATTTGGATGGAGTAAAGTATTTGAATCTGCTGAATCGGGAAGTTTAAATGATCTTACTGCAAATAGTAGTGGTATAGAAGCTCTTGGTCAAGGATTACATGCTTTACAAGATGCATACGCCCATAAAGGCAGGTCGGACGTTGGTTTTGGTCATTTATGGAATGACAGATACGGTGATACCTCTCAAGCACAAAATATAACTGAATCCGCAATTACTGTTCATAATCTTTTATCTGGTAATTACGATGCTTTTAATGGAAGCAATAAAATAAAGTTTACAGCAACTGGAATGACAAGTGAGCAATTTAATAAAGTTGTTAAAGCTGCATTAGATTATTTATTTCGAAATGAACAAGAAAAGGAAAAAGACGAAGACAATTAATCACATGAAGAATACAATTCGAATTTTAAGTGTATTGTTGTTTATAATATCTTTAGGCATGATGGTTTTATATGGTGCCTCTGGACATATCATTAAAATAACTGGAACAGAAAATTTAATAGATCAATTTTTTTTTGCTGTCAATGTGTTTTCTGCAATAATTCTTATGATTTATTCCTTTAAAAAAGGTAGACTACTAAAGAAAGTTACTATTTTAGTTCTTCTTTTAACTCTAGTTTCATTGATATATATATTTTATGAAATTTTAAAAGTAAAAATGAGTGATTTATCAGGATTAATTCCAATATTAATTTTGTTAATAGCACTATTGTTAGATATCAAAGTATTAAAATTTTTATTGAGTAAGAGTATATCCTAGCTAGCGCAAGCGTCCAAGTTTGCACTAACATCAAATATAAAAAGCCATGACTCACATCATGGCTTTTACTTTTTGAATAAATGTTAAGACTAAACAAACCCTTGTGCTCGGGCATGCTCTAATAATCTGGAATCACCGCCTTTATCAATACAAAAGACTTCTTTTAGTTTGCGCTTACGTAACTCCACAGCACCTAAAGACAAGTGTACCAATTTTGGCAAATCTTTGGTACGAGTTCCAATAGATAAATAGTAAAGAATCAATTGATCTACTTTATCAATCACAATATCCTGAGTGATATAACGACGTAAATAACTCATCACTGTTTTACTGTAGTATGGTGGTTCTATAATAACGGTCTCGATAGCGTTAATTAATTCTTCAAATGTAATATCACTTTTTACTAACAGGCAATCTGGATTCATTGTTTTTAATAAGGAGTTGATTTTGATATTACTCTTATATGACGAGAATAAAATAATCTTAGCCGATGGAAATTTGGCCTTAAGCTTCATACTGATATCTTCAGCAAATAAGACTTTACTTCCTTGACATGGTGGTATATTTATATTAATAAGGGCTAAGTCTATCTCATGATGTCGATCTATTTCTAACACAGAAGCCTCACAACTATCTGCGACATTCAACTTAAAAAGATTATTGTCATTATTAAGACTAGAAAAAGCTTTGTGTAAAATATCTACAATTAGCGACTCATTTTCAACAATTAAAACATTTGTACGATTTTGCATTTTCAAATAATTTATAGGGTGATTTACCCTTCTGTGACGAAAAACTCATTTTGTTACCCAGGATTTTCTAAATTTTTATGGTGAAGCATCCCATATAAACACTACCCTTTTGAAGAATTTAATTATAAATTCAACATCTAAAAACAATCACAAATAATGCCACAAACAGCATGAACACTAGGGTTTCAGCATAGTTTCACTAAGGTAAAACCTTAATATTAGGCCATGTTTTGGCAAGTACATTTATACATATAAAAAAGTTTAAAATGAGTGAAAAAAAATCTATTAGATGGTAGTTCATTCTTCATATTTTAAAAATTCTTAGCTCTATTTTATAGACGTCTTAGACTGAAAATGGTTGCGTTCAACAAATCATAACTAGGGTTTCTGCTTAGTTTTACTAAGGTTTAGCCTTAGCAAAAAAAGAGGTGATACCGCTAATTTTATATTCATAAAAAATATGAAGTTATGTCAAAAAAAATATGGATAATCCTACTGGTGTTTGCCGTTTTCAACTGTGAAGAACTTATTGAAGTGGAAGATATTTCAAATGAAACAGTTACCATTTTAGCACCTTCAAACAATCTGGTTATTGATAATACCAATATTAATTTTAGTTGGCAACCCTTAGATTTTGCTGATGAATATCAACTTCAAATAGCATCACCAAATTTTGACAATGCTGAAGAAATTGTTGAGGATACTTTAATTAGCAACACCAACTTTTCAAAAATTTTAGCTACAGGTGATTATCAATGGCGTGTAAAAGCGACAAACTTTGCCTACGAGACTTTATATACTACTCAAAATTTAACCATTGAAGACTAAGAAAAAAACATACACATTATTATTTTTTGTTCTCATAGTTTGGGGAACCATAGCTTATAAAATTATTTCTGCTCTTAATCCTGAACTACCAGAAATACAACAGAATACCTTTGTAGCCACTACCAATTATAAAATAGACACCAAAATTGATACCTTCTCTATAACTAAAGTAGATAGAGATCCTTTTCTGGACACACGTACTCAAAAAACGGTCAAAAGAACTTCAGCGAATATTAAACCCGTAAAGTGGAAATCGATAGCGTATCAAGGTATTATTAAGCAACAAAAAAACAGGCAACAGATTTTCATTATTACCATCAGTGATATTCAGTATTTATTAAAAAAAGGACAAGTAAAAGATAGTATAACATTGGTACATGGTAATGCTAAATCTGTAACGATGCGCTATAAAAATCGGTTGAGATCATTTCCGCTAAATAAAAAGTGATGAAAAAACTAAAAGCAGGTTCTTTACAATTGGTCACATTTGTTGTGGTGGTTATCGCATTGCTATTATCTGCATTTATTATGTTGATTCATATTCATAGGCAATTTAGATTAAAAACAGATCATATTATAGATACTGTAGGCTTAACACATCATGGAATCAACCAAACCTTATACAACAATCTAAAATATGAGGATACAGTAGCTATAGACTTAAACTCTGAAGACTATAAATCACTACAGGTCCATAAGAGTTTTTGGGGTATCTATGAAAAAGTACATACAACTGCAACGGTAAAAACCTTTAGTCTAAAAAAAACGGCATTAGTTGGTGCTATACAAATTGAAACAAAACAACCTACTCTGGTACTAAAGGATAATAATAAACCATTAGTGCTTGTAGGTCATACTATCATCGATGGCGATGCTTATCTTCCTGAACGCGGCATAAAATCAGGGAATATAGCAGGTACATCTTATTATAGAGAAACATACATCAACGGTAAAATTTCTGAGTCTAAAGGACTACCAAAAATTGAAGCTAATCTATTAAACTACATTAATACACTTGAGCATTATAGTGCATTTAGAGAGACTAATAAAGATGATTTAAGTTTAGAGCATTCAAAACAACATAACAATACTTTTGAAAACACTGAAAAACGGATATACAGTTCTAATGACCTATATCTATCTGACATTGAAATAACAGGTCATATTAGTATTCATTCTGAAACAAAAATAGTCATAGATAAGTCGGCTCAACTTACTGATGTTATACTCATAGCACCAATAATTGAAATTAAAGACTATGTATGTGGAACCTTTCAAGTGTTTGCAACTAAACAAATCGATGTTGGAAAACATGTGGTTTTAGACTACCCTTCGACACTATTATTAAAGAATGATGTAAGCAAAAATGACAAAGACAAGGCAAATATGATCTTTATTGACAATCATTCAATTATTAAAGGTCATATTGTTTCTTTAGGTAAAACAGCATCTGATAATTATGAACCTCAAATTAAAATCAATCCAAGTACACTAATCAAAGGAGTCATCTATTGTCAACAAAATCTAGAACTCAGAGGCACAGTAGATGGAAGTGTTTTTACAAATAATTTCATAATTAAAGAGGCTGGTTCTATCTATCAGAATCATCTATACAATGCCAAAATAAGTAATGATGCCTTAGACTCTAGGTTTATTACGTTGCCATTCGAAAATTCTAAAAAAGATATCGCAAAATGGTTATACTGAAAAAAATAAAAGCGTCTACTCTTATGGAAACATTGATTGCTACAGTGCTAATAATGGTCATATTTATTTTATCCAGCTTGATATTAAATAATCTATTTGCCAGCACAGTTAAGCATAACATGAGGGCTATAAAAGCTAAAACAAATGAATTGGAATATCTATATATAAACAAGAAGATTGAGCTACCGTTTCAAGGCGATTTTGAAAATTGGACAATAACCATCACGAATACTAGAAACTCTAAAATTGTAAAGATGAAAGCTTTTAATGATATGTCTAATCAGTTAATTGAAAAAGATTTACAAAAAAAATGAGAATAAAAGCAAATGCATTTACATTAAACGAAATTGTTATTGTGATGATTATATCAGTCATAGTCATCGGGTTATCATTTACAGTGTTATCCTTAGTAAAAAAACACATGTATGCTATTGAACAGAACTTGTATTTAAATACAGAATTCAATCGTTTAGAACAAGCGTTATGGATTGATATCAATAATTATAGATCTATACGATATTCGGAAAACACATTGAGTTTTGAATCCATCATTGATTCTATAAACTACCAGTTTGATTCTAATTGCATTATTAGAGATAAAGACACATTTAATATTCAATTAGAGGCTAAGCGACTCTATTTTAACGGATCTCAAATAACTCAAGGTAAGGTAGATGGAATACAACTGTTATTAGCAAAACAATATAAAAATCAATCATTATTTGTTTTTAAATATAATGATGCATTAGAATTTATGAATTAATGGCTTTTCAATTAGACAATATTAAAACAAAAAATCATGGTAATAACAGTGCCATAGATACTAGTTCTATTTTAGACAAAGAAATTATATCTTTTAAAAAGGCATTTTCTAATAAAACTAAAGAAGATCTTTATACTGAGCTAAGTGTATTACTCAAAGCAGGAATACATATTAAAGATGCAATTCAATTAATTAAAAACTCTACAAAAAAAAATAAAACACAATCAATCTTACAGTCAATTATAGATGATATTGTTACAGGTAAAAGTTTATCAGAATCTATTAAAACGAAAAAAGAATTCTCTAACTATGAATACTATTCACTCAAAATTGCAGAAGAAACAGGGTCTACAGAAAAGATTACAATGCAATTAGGCAATTTCTATTTCAGAAAAAATGAACAACGCAAACAACTTATAAATGCTATAACTTATCCATCTATAATATTAAGTACAGCTATCTTGGTTGTTATATTCATGCTACAATTCGTTGTGCCAATGTTTGAAGACATATTTAAACAACAACATGTGGAGCTGCCTTCAGTTACAATATTTGTAGTTAATGCTTCAGCTTTCATAAAATCTTATGGTTGGATTATTATAATGATTATCTTGCTGCTGTTTATATCGAGACAATTTATCAATAAAAAAGAATGGTATAAAAAAGCCAAAGCAATTATAATTTCTAAAATTCCGTTTATAGGCAATTTTGTAAAAACAGTTTACTTATCTCAATTCACACAAGCAATTTCACTACTCTCAGCCTCTAAAATTCCAATAGTCAATAGTGTCGGTTTGGTAAAAGAAATGATAGATTTTCAGCCATTGACAAGTGCATTAATTATAGTTGAAGAACAATTACTAAAGGGAAAATTATTGAGTAATGCCTTAAGTGAACATAAATTATTTGATGCTAAAATGATTGCATTAGTAAAAGTAGCTGAAGAAACTAATAAGACTGAAGATATGTTTGAAAGATTGAATAGTCAATATAACACTAAGGTTCTACAGCACTCAAAAATGCTATCGACCATAATGGAACCAATTATTATAATGTTTGTTGGTTTATTTGTTGGTTTTATACTTATTGCTATGTATCTACCAATGTTTAAACTGAGTACTATACTAGGCTAGTACAAGTCTTTTTTAAATCCAACAATAAAAAGTAATTATCTATGTAGTTAGTTCACATTTCATAAAAACAGGATATAAAAAAAACCCTTTACAGTTAAACACTATAAAGGGTTTCAAAAAAGGCGACGACCTACTCTCCCACGATTG
>NZ_CANMVN010000003.1 GCF_947501425.1 uncultured Psychroserpens sp.
ATAAAACACCAAATATGGTATATTTAAAAACAGCGTAAATCAATTTTTAACCTGTAGCCATATTTCAGGACTAGACATTTAAATCAAACATTAGTCAATGGCAAAAATCTTTAGAAAAATAAGACAGAATATGATTAAGGATAAAAAGGTCATTAATTATCTTCTTTATGCTATTGGAGAAATTATACTCGTCGTTATTGGAATTTTAATTGCGTTAAGTATCAATAATTCAAATGAATTAAGAAAAACACAAGAGGCAGAGAAAGTCTATCTAAAAGAAATAAAGAGTGATCTAATTCAAGATACCTTATTGTTGTCTCAAGTCATTCAAGATCACAAATGGCGAATTGCTCAATTAATGTCTCAAGACTCTACTATTGACTTCATTTTTGAAGAAATTATTGGTGAGCTTCCTAAAGTAGCAGGAGTATCTGAATTAGAATATATTTTTTTTACAGATAGAAAATTTCGACCAAAAATTGGAACTTATAATTCAATGATATCTGAAGGAAAATCAAACATTATAAGCAATCGGGAGCTATTTAATACTATTCAAAATATCTATGAATTAGAAGCCCAAAATATCATCAATATCGGAGAGGATGTATTGGATCGTTCTAATGAATTACGAAATAAATATGCGTATGAAATAAAATATGGTGATTTTGGCTCACCAATTACAATTACTGACAAACGGATATTAGCCGATATTTATATTTCATCGAGACAACTTAATTATTATACAAGGCAATCAGTTTTATTAAAAAAGAGCATAACAGAATTAATCGAGCTAATAGATATTGAATACCAATCTTTAGAAAAGAATAACCAAAGTTAACTTAAGACATATATATTTCTGTGCTTGTCATCACTTTTAGTAATTGTAACAAATTTGAAACTTCCACGTCCTATTGTTCTAAACAATATAAATGAAAAATCAAATTCTACTATTACTTGCATTAGTATTATTTAGTGCCTGTAACAACTCAACTAAATCGAACACAACTAATCAGCCAACTCTAAATGATTATCAGCTTGGCGAGAAATGGGTCTGGAAATATAAAGGAGTGACTACTGAAGGAGAAGTACGCTCTGATGGTAAAGATACAAGAGAAATAGTAAGTTTTGACGGAGTCCTAGGTATGACTATTGGAAAAGATACTATTCCCGTTACCGAAATCGTTAAACCAGATGTAAGCGAAACACCCAAGTACTACTGGCCTCTTGAAGTAGGCAAAAAATGGAAATATGAAAACAGTTGGACAAGTCAAGACGGAACTACTGGGAACCAAAGTCAGAATGCCGAAGTACTATCATACCAAGAAGAAACTGTAGAAGCAGGAACCTTTATGGCCTACACAATTAAATACACTGGAAAAACGACTAATTCCAGAGGATATAACGCAAATGAAACAGAAGTTTGGTTATATGCACCTGCTGTAAAAAACTTCATTAAACTTACTCAAAATCAAGGTGATTTTCACTACGTGGAGGAATTAATCGAATATTCAAAGCCACAATAAATAAACGAAAGCACAACAACGTGTATAGCTCATTGCGGCTGAATTCCTAATCGGAATTCATTGCAATTTGCTATCTTTCGGTTTCGGCGGAAAATCATAGCTGATTTTCCACAACGAGCCATACACAAAACCGTTGGCAACAATATTACGAAAAACTTGCATTTGATTCATATTTGGTGTAATTTTACATCAAATGTAATATTATGGTGAGACAAAGCATATCATTCACAAAACCCAATGATGAATGGCTGAAAAATCAAGTTGATAACAAAGAATATTCGAGTAAAAGTGAATTAGTCAACGATTTAATAAGACAAGCAAGACATCAACAAATTCAAATTGATTGGATTAGAACAAAACTTGAAAGAGCTGAAAAAAGCGGATTTACTTCTGATAACAAAGCTCAAATTCTAAAACAATCAAAGGATTTACTAAATGGCTAATTTTAGAATAAGTAATACTGCTAAAGAAGATTTAATAAGAATTCATCATTACGGAGTTAAAAAATTCGGAATTACTCAAGCGGATAAATATTTTGAATCTTTTTTTGAATATTTTGAGATCATTGCACAAAGACCATATTCATTTGAATCTGTTGATTTTATTAAAAAAGGATATCGACGTTGTGTTTGTGGATCTGATAGCATTTTCTTTAAAGTAAATGAAGACATTATAGATATTATGGCTATCGTCGGAAAACAAGACTTGAATAATATTCTTTAAAAAATACAGTTGCCAACAACGTGTATAATGCATTGCTTCTTCCCTAACCTTTCGGAATAATTTAGACAAACACTAAAGTTCACTTTTCTTTTACTAACTTTATCCTAACCAACGCAACGAAACCATAGCCAAACCCGTTGTAGCCAATTAGAAAACCAAGGTTTATATAATATGCTCTACATTTGTAGAAATAAAATAAAAACTCTAAATTTATGGAGATTATTATATTTTTATGAAAAAAATCTTACCTCTATTAATTATTCTAATTGGATTAACTTCTTGTAAAGAAAATACAGAAAAACAAACCACATCAGATGAAACATCAAATTCTATTGATTATTCTGTAGAAATGACAGAAGAGCAAAAGGATTTGAAAAAGAATGCGATACCCATTGAAAGCTTATCAAAATTGAGCAACAAGATATACGATGAAATTGCAAATTTTGAAATATTAATGATTGGCGAAATGCACGGAACAAGTGAACCTGCTGAATTTGCTTATGGACTATGTGAACTGATTGCTAAACACGAAGGCAGTGTCATAATGGCTATGGAAATTCGTGCTTCACTTATGAATAACTTGTCAAACGAGATGTCAATTTCCGAGTTAAAAGAATTGGATTTCTTTCGTAATAAAAATTTTGACGGTAGAAATGGCGTAGCATGGCTTGATTTAGTATACAAAAGCATTAAAAATGATGGAATTATTTTAAAATTCATTGATAATCCTTACCAATCTTCAACCAGAGACTCATCCATGTACAGGGAAATACGCAACATCCATAATAAACATCCAAACACTAAAATAGTTACTCTAACTGGCAATGCACATAATTCTTTTATACCGCTTTTCAACAAAGAGAGAATCGGAGGATACTTGTTAAAGGATACTGTTAATTTTGATTCTAAAAAAATCATATCCATTAATCATGCATTTAGTGAGGGAAATATGTTAAATAACGACCTTACCGGATTAAAAATGAGAACTATTGAAAGAAAGGAAAATATTTATAATACTACCTTATCTCATGAAATGTTTTTATATAGAAAATTGCCTCAAGAACTAAATCGATGTACACATATCTTATATACTGATAAAGTAACTGCTTCAGGAATAATTAAAAAAGATGATAGGTAATGATAGTATATATCTCTTTTACGGAAAAATCGACTTGGCAAAACGAACTCAAAAACATAGAACAACAAATAGAAAATCGAATAAAATAACTGGCTACAACAACGTGTATAATTAATTGCTAAGCTGTTTAAGTAAAGTAAAAATTCTTACTTTTATTACTAATCAAAAAATCTTGATTTAGATTGCAATAGCCTCGCTCCTGCCAACGCTGTTTTTGCCTACCTCCTTAAAGTCGGCTGATTCGGCAAAAGCTAAACCAAAGCAAGACTCTAAGATCGCAACTAAATCATACACAAACACGTTGGCAATAATTAAAAATCACAATATGAAGATAGTAAGTTTCAAATTATTAATGATTACTATCATTTTACCAATGTTCTTATTTTCTCAAAAGAACAGTTCAATGACTACAGAAGGCACTTTGCTTATCATGGGAGGCGACTGCACCAATGACTTCTTCATTTCGGAATTTGCAGGTTTGATTGGCAATATTGAAAGTAATATAGTTATAATTCCTACAGCTATAGAAGATAAATATATAGACTCTGACAATGACATTAACATGTTAAAAAAACCATTTACTGATATTGGTTTTAAAAACATTAGCATCGTTCACACTAGAGAAACCAAGGTTGCTAATAGTGATTCCTTAAATGATATATTGTTATCTGCAAATGGCGTTTGGATAACTGGTGGCAGACAATGGCGTTTGGCCAAAGCTTATAATGGCACAAAAATTCAAGGTTCACTTAAAACTCTATTAAATCAAGGAAAAGTAATTGCAGGCACTTCAGCTGGAGCTTCTATAATGGGAGATGTTCTTGTTCGTGGCGATTCTAAAACCCATACAATTATGCTTGGTGATTATCAAAATGGATTTGGTTTTATTAGCAATTTCGCAATAGATCAACATCACATTGCTAGAAATAGACAATTTGATATGTTTGAATTAAAAAATAAAAAACCAGATGTTCTAGGTATTGGAATTGATGAAAATACGGGAATTATTGTAAACAAAAATAAATTCCGAGTTATAGGAAAAAGTTATGTTACAATTTATGACAACACAAGATGGTCAGAAGAAAGAGACACCATCTATCAATTAGAAAAAAATGACAAGCAATTTTATACTCTCTCAAATGGTTATGAATACGACTTAACCAAAAGAAAAATAATTACTAAAAATGACAGGGAGATTTCGCCATATAACGAAGAGGTAATAAAAAAAATCACTGGCACGTATCAACAAATAGAAAGTTTAAAATATGGTCAGAATTTAAAAATAAAAGTAACTTTTGAAAACAATGATCTCTATTTTGAACAATCTTGGAATAATGCTAAATATAAGATTGAATATCACTATTTAACCACTTTTTTTAGACCTAATAGTATTTCAGCTTATCATTTTAATAGAGATAAATCAGGTGCTATCAATTCATTTGATTTTTTTCAATTTGGTACAACTACTTGGATTCGGCAATAAAAAAACTAACTACTCATTATGAAACAATCGCTTTATCTCATAATTTTCTTATTTATTTATACAAGTTGTAAATCTGATAAACTTGATTTAAAAAATTACGAATCTGAAATTTTAAAAATCGAAAAATTAAGTGATAATGTTTTCAAGCATATTTCATATTTAGATACCGAGGATTACGGAAAAGTACCTTGTAACGGAATGATATTTGTCAACAATAATGAAGCTGTCATTTTTGATACACCAACCAATAATAAAGCATCAGAAACATTAATTAATTGGCTTGGTAAAACAAATATAGAGGCAGTTGTTATTTCGCATTTTCATGTAGATTGTTTAGGAGGCTTGCAAGCATTCCATGCAAATAGTATCAAATCATATTCTAATAAACTTACTATTGAATTAGCAAAACAAGACAATCAAATTTTACCAAAAAATGGATTTGACAACAAAATTGAAATCAATGTTGGAGGTGTAAAAGTTTTTGCGGAATTTTTTGGAGAGGGACACACTAAAGATAACATTGTTGGTTATATTCCAACCGCTAAAACATTGTTTGGAGGTTGCTTAATAAAAGCATTTGATTCTAGCAAAGGAAATCTTAATGATGCTAATACTTTGGAATGGAGTAAAACAGTAAGTCGAATAAAAAAAGAAATGTCTGAACTAGAAACAGTAATACCAGGACATGGCAAAAGTGGCGGAATAGAACTTTTAGAATATACAATAGAACTGTTTAATGAAAAATAACTATTGCCAACAACGTGTATAGTTAATTATTGGTACAGCTTGCACTCGGAAAATCCTACGGATTTTCCTCTGGTTTGTTTTCTTTTGCTAACTTAGTTCTTGCCAACGCAACTAATCATACACAAACACGTTCTGTTTTATTATGACAAACCGCTAACCAATGATAAAATTATTTAGAAAAATCAGGCAAAATTTGCTTTCAGAAGGGAAAACTGGAAAGTATTTCAAATATGCAATTGGAGAAATTGTACTTGTTGTTATTGGAATTTTGATTGCACTACAGATCAATAATTGGAATCAAGATCTCCATGAACAAAAAATTGTAACTACATATTTGAAAGGAATCTATGAAGACCTCTCAACCCAAGCTTTATCCCTAGAAGAAACCATCCCTTTAAATGAGAATGTGATTTTTACCATCAATGCTATTATCGATGATTACCAAAGACATGATGGCTTTAAGGCAAATGATAGTTTACTGTCACAAATCAATCAAGTTTTGAACACACCTGGCCCAATTGAGATTAAAACATCTTTTACAGAACTCTTGAATAGTGGAGATTTGGGATTAATGAATAACAATGAATTAAGAAAGAATATTGTATTATTCTATCAAGATTTAGAGGATAGATTTCAAAGAAGCAAAATTAATATTATAAATATTTATCAGGCTCACTTGCTACCAGATTTAGCTGCAAGAACAATAATAAGAAGTCCTGGCCAATATGCTCATATCAAGGGCAGTCTTAATGAGTATTTTAAAAAAAGGGAATATTCAGAACGTTTAAAAAATATTGCGTTCAGAAGAATAGAAAAACGAAGATACAGAGCTCGATTTATTGAACTCCTTGAATTTAAGGCTAGTTATAGAATCACTTGAATTAAAACGTTCTCAAGACATCTTAGAAGAGTTATATGTGCTAAAGACAGAGATTGAAAAAGAAATTGAAAAGAATTAACGAAAGCACAACAACGTATATAGCTCATTTCGGCTGAATTCCTATTCGGAATTCATTGTAATTTTGCTATCTTTCGATTACGGTGGAAAATCATAGCTGATTTTCCGCAACAAGCCATACACAAACATGTTGCGTGTCATACTAAAAACAAAACTCAATATAAAATGGGATAGTCTAAACCCGACCAAGTAGTTACTAAACAAATAAAATTATGAAAAAAACAACCGACCGACTGACTTTTCTCACTGCGCTTTTTGTATTAACTTTTACTTTCCAAAGTTGTGAACAAAAACAAAAGAAAGAAACAAAAGAAGTTGAAAAAGAAGTAATAGTTAAATCCGAGAAACCTGAATATTTTCTCTTACGCCCAGAAGTGGAAAAAGCTTACGGATATTCTCATGCTGTAAAAATTGGAAATAATATTAAAATTTCTGGAGCAGTAAGTATGGATGACGCAGGAAATCCAACTGCCATTGGAGATATAGAACAACAAATGAAAAACTGTTATGCAGATTTGGAAAAAATATTAAATCACTTTGATTGTACATTTGATGATGTAGTAAAAGAGGACATTTTTACAACTGACATGGCGCAAATGCTCGAAAAATCAGCCTACCGAGCTGAAATTTATAAAAACGGATTCCCAACTGGTTCTTGGCTTGAAGTAAAAGGATTGGCATTACCTGAATTTATGGTTGAAATAGAACTTGAAGTACATAAATCCGAATAAAAACACAAACTCAAAATAGTAGTCATATGTAAATGTTGGTACTCACCTACTTCTGAGAACTTTCATGACTTTCTCTTTGGTAAGTACTTGCAAAAATTAGATACTAACCCTCATAACCAACCATCTACAAATACATTATACAGAGTAAAATCAAAAATCTAGTAGACCTTGGGTTGAGATATCTACTTGTGAAAAAAATAGAAGTAAAAAATATGATTAAGTTCTTTAGACACATTCGAAAGCAATTACTTTCAGAAGGAAAAACTGGAAAGTATCTAAAATATGCTATTGGTGAAATTATTCTTGTTGTAATCGGGATTTTGATTGCACTTCAAATTAATAATTGGAATGAAAATCGAAAGAACAAGAATACCGAAGCAGATTACTACTGTAGAATTTTAGACGACTTTGAATTCAATGAAAAGTTAATAGATGAAACTACTAAAATCACTACTAACAAAATAAAACTATGCAAAGAGCTAATATTAGATTTAAATAACTCTCCAAATGACAGGAGTAAAATACTGAATAAATTTGTAGTTGCTGTAAGACAAGATGTTTTTGTACCCAGTACTATTACTTTTGAAGATATAACATCTTCGGGACAGTTAAAGCTGTTAAATGATTTAGAACTAAAAAACAGACTTATTCAGCATAGTACATTTTTAAACAATATTTTAAATCTACTTAAAGAAAATCGGAATGTCATTATTAACAGAATGAGTGATTTTGAATTAATAAGTGAATTTGGATATCAAGATATTGATTATCTAAAGCAAGAGCTTAATAAAGAACATATTGCCCTTTTGCCAAAAAACAACTGGACAAATGACCCTACTCATCCAATATTCTTAAAGTTTCAGGACAATCTTTTGGTATACATAGCTATGCTGATTAGACAGAAACAGCATTTATCAAATTTAAAGCAAGAAATGCAAGAACCCTTAAAGCTATTAAAAGACAAAAAGTGTGAATAAACAAAGCTCAATGAGGTTTATAGCTCATTAAAACTGAATTGCTAATCGGAACTTAAAATTTGCTATTTTTTGTTAAAACGAAAAAAATACTTTGAACATAACCATATTAATCGTAATATTGCAATAAACAAATAAAGAATAGAAATGGGATTAGCTAAAACCGAAATGTTTACAGATGAGCAAAATGAAATTTCGCTTTTTGCAAAAGTATTTGGACATCCTGCGCGAATAGCAATTTTACAACATTTATTTAAGATTAACTCATGTGTTTGCGGAGATTTGGTAGACGAAATTGGATTGGCTCAACCAACAATCTCACAACATTTGAAAGAACTGAAACATTTAGGATTGATCAAAGGAAATGTAGAAGGAACAAGCGTTTGCTACTGTATTCATAAGGAAAATTGGACAGCAATGAAAACTGTAATGAACGAATTTCTTAACCAAGACTTAACAGAAAAACAAGATTGCTGTTAAAAAATTTGAATTATTTAATCGTATTATCGCAATAAACAAATAAAGTTATGCAATTATCACAAGTAAAATCAGTATTAAAAGAATTGGAAACTATTAATTTTCAATTACCAAACGGAGAATTAGTGCCAAGTCACTTTCACGTAACAGAAGTTGGTAAAATCACAAAACATTTCATCGATTGTGGCGGAACTGTGAGACATGAAGAAGTAGTAAACTTTCAACTTTGGAATGCAAATGATTATGACCACAGGTTACATCCGGAAAAGTTATTAAACATCATCGAACTTTCTGAAAAAGTTTTAAAAATAGAAGATTTAGAAATTGAAGTAGAATATCAAGCAGACACTATTGGAAAATTCGGTTTAGATTTCGACGGAAAAAACTTCTTGTTAACCAGCAAACAAACCGACTGTTTAGCAAAAGACAAATGTGGCATTCCAGTAGAAAAAAGTAAAGTAAACTTATTAGTCTTAAATGATGAACCTTGTTGTTCACCAGATGGCAACTGTTGCTAAAATCTAAATAAATTTCATAACAATGACATCAACAAAACCAACGCTCTTTTCAGAAATAGAAGATGTAATTAAGCAATTAAACCCTCAAACTATTTCAAGTGAACGCAAAGCCGTTTTACAACCGCTAATTGATTTTATTCAGTCAAAGGTTTCGAAGCATAAAGAAATTCGTATCAACTTCATCTGTACTCATAATTCAAGAAGAAGTCATTTATCACAAGTTTGGGCTCAAACAATAGCAAATTACTTCAATATTAAAAATGTGTCTTGCTATTCGGGCGGAACAGAACGCACCGCACTTTTTCCAATGGTTGCAGAAACTTTACAAAATTCAGGGTTTCAAATACATACCATTTCAAACAACGACAATCCTGTTTACAGTATAAAATACGCTGACAATGAGCATCCTATAATTGGTTTTTCAAAAACATTAGATGATAATTTTAATCCGAAATCTGAATTTGCAGCAATCATGACTTGTTCTCAAGCTGATGGTGGTTGTCCTTTTATTGCAGGTGCAGAAAAACGTATTCCTATAACTTTTGAAGACCCAAAAGTATTTGACAACACACCACAACAAGCAGAAAAATATCAAGAAAGAAGTCAGCAAATCGCAACTGAACTATTTTACGTTTTCTCTGAAATAAATTCATAAAACATGGCCGCAAAAAAATTAAGTTTTCTTGACAGAAATCTAACACTTTGGATTTTTGTTGCAATGGCTTTTGGAGTTGGTCTTGGTTATTTTATACCAACATTCCCCAATATTATAAACTCTTTTAGTAGTGGAACAACAAATATTCCTATTGCAATCGGTTTGATTTTAATGATGTATCCTCCTTTAGCAAAGGTCAATTATTCGTTATTACCAAAAGTTTTTAGAAACACAAAAATTCTTTCTATTTCACTCATTTTAAATTGGATCATTGGTCCTGTTTTAATGTTTGTTTTAGCCATTACATTTTTACGTGATTATCCAGAATATATGGTCGGACTGATTTTAATTGGTTTGGCACGTTGTATTGCAATGGTTTTGGTTTGGAACGACCTTGCAGAAGGCAGTAGCGAATACGGAGCTGGCTTGGTGGCCTTAAATAGTATATTTCAAGTGTTTGCATACAGTTTCTATGCTTGGATTTTTATAACTGTGCTTCCACCCTATTTTGGATTTGAAGGCGCAATTGTAGATATATCAATTGGTACCATTGCAGAAAGCGTTGCTATTTATTTAGGTATTCCTTTTGTAATGGGGATTTTAAGCAGATTGATATTAGTCAAACTAAAAGGCGAAGATTGGTACACAACCAAATTTATTCCTGCAATTTCGCCAATAACTTTAATTGCGCTTTTATTTACAATTGTGATAATGTTCTCTCTAAAAGGAGAATTAATTGTAGAGATACCAATGGACGTTGTAATGATTGCAATTCCATTGCTGATCTATTTTACACTAATGTTCATCATTGGATTTTTCTTTACTAAAGCAACAGGAGCTGAATATGATAAAACAGCTTCAGTTGCCTTTACAGCAGCAGGAAATAATTTTGAATTAGCGATTGCAGTTGCTATTGCCGTTTTCGGACTCAATTCTGGACAGGCATTTGCAGGAGTAATTGGTCCTTTAGTTGAAGTACCAGCATTGATTTTATTAGTTCGAGTTTCCTTTTGGTTACGAAATAAGTATTACAGAAAAGCCAAGCTGAATTAAAAAAGCGAGTTGATAACAATGTTTATAGTTTAGTGCAAGTGACTTTACTCTGGAAAGTCCTAGCACTTTTACTATATTTGATTAAAGCGTAAAATCTTCACCGATTTTACCACACCAAACTATACACAAACACGTTACCAGACACTTGAATTAAACACTGTAATGATATGAAAATAAAGTATTTAAACATCGTATTGATTCTCCTTTTTTTTAGTTGTAACGAAAAAAAAGAAATTAGTTCTATAAACCCAGAAAATTGGTCAAAACGAGCAATAAACTTATCGACAAAAGATTCACTAGAGTTTGGAAAATCGTATCTATCAGTTTACTCTCAAATCTATAGTAATACTGAACATAGAACTCATAACTTAACTGCAATGGTTAGCATGAGAAACACAAGTGAACTAGACTCAATTTATCTTTTGAAAGCAGAGTATTATGATACTCATGGAAAATCGGTTAGAAAATATTTTGATTCTCCAATCTTTTTGGCTCCTATGGAAACTACTGAGATTATAATTGACGAAATTGACATTTCGGGAGGAACTGGTTCAAATTTTATTATCGAGTGGGAAATTCCTAAAAACTGTCCAGAACCGATATTTGAGGGAATAATGACTTCAACAATGGGTCAGCAAGGATTATCTTTTACAACTCAGGCGAAACGAATAGAATAAATGGTTGAGATCTTAACAACAATATTTTTTGTTTTGCAGTTATTCATCCAAACGGAACGATACCTGTTATCTCGAGGCAACAAAAGAATTTGATTAACGTCATATAAAGAAAATTGCATAAAGAGCATCAATAATAGCGTTTCTGATCCTTTACTTTTTATTATAATTGGACAACTTATTTTAGTCGGTCTCACATGCCTTATCCTTCTGTTGGCTGTACGCAAAATCTTTTCTTGCAATTCACTATATTGTATTACGGAAAAACAATCGCTTACCTGTACGCAAATAACCGTACACGAGCACGTTAAGCAATATTTGAAAAACACCGATTAAATAAAAAATGTCATTTGATAATTTAGAATATATAACAATAGAAAACCAAACAACTAGTTTTCCAAAACATTTTCACGAGACGTTTTGTATATCACTGATTCATAAAGGAGTTGAACAAATTGATTTTGAGAACCAAAGTCTATTTACTGAAGCTGGGAGCATATCAATTACCAATCCATATGAAGTACATTCAAATCCGCTTATTGATCATGACTCATTTCTGAAATTTGATACCATTTACATTCCAAATGATATAATGAAATTTGCATTACATGGAAAAAACATCAAGTTTATTAACCGACAAATAAACAGTAAGAAAGTTAACAAGCTATTCTTAGAGCTAAAAGCAGCTATAAACACTAAAGATGATAGCAAAATTGAACAAAGCTTATCCAATTTCGGTAACGCTTTATATAAATATTCACAAGAAAACGAAAGCGAATATTCAGGATTAAACTTCAACAACTATCATCAGATTAAAAGTTATATTGAAAACCACATTTACGATAAATTTTCTCTTGAGGAATTATCAAAACTTGCTAACATCAACAAATTTGGGTTTTCTAAAAAATTTAAGCTTTTAACTGGCATGACACCAATGAACTATGTTTTAATGAGGAAAATATTTTCTAGTAAGGCATTAATCAAATCAAATTTAGAGCTTACAGAAGTAGCCTATCAATACAACTTTACAGATATTGCTCATTTTTCAAAAACCTTTAAGCGTTTTATTGGGATTTCACCAAAAAGATATCAAGAAAGCCTCCAATTAGAATGAAATAGTCAATATTTTACAAGTCATTACCATCTTACACAATTACATTTGACTAAAATAATAGTCATATGAACAAAGTAACTTATCTATCAATTTTCCTTTTAATAATATCTCAAATGATGTTTTCTCAATCAATTGATGATAATTTATCACGTGAAAAGATGCTGAAGGATTTAAAAATATTTAAAAATATCCGTTTAAAAGCTAATTCCGGACTTTATAAATACAGAACAAAACAACAAATAGACAGTATTTATAATTGGGCAGAAAAAGAAATTAATAAATCGTCAAGTTATCGCGATTTTTATAATATTATATCTCAATTGACTGATTTTGAAGGGAGTTTACACAATGACACCTATTTTCCCAAAAAACTAACCCAATCGTTTAAACATGAACAAGAAGGTTATTTTCCTTTACCATTGAAATGGGTAGATAAAAAATGGGTAATCAATTTTGAAGAGGGAGAAATCCCTTTGGGAGCTGAAATCGTTAGTATCAATAACCAAAAAATTGATGATGTTGTAAAAAACCTATATAAATATTATACTACAGATGGAGTAAACCTAACAGGAAAACGAATTGGCATAGAGCGAAGTTTCAGTAGATATTATCGCATTAATTATGGACGTATTGATCAATTTACTGTTACATATAAACTAAGAGATTCTAATGAAATTAAAAAGATAATACTAAATAGCATTTCTTATATAGATATCTACAAAAGGGTATTTAAGAGATATTCAAAACCTTTTGATGAAGTTAATTATAAAGATTGGAAAGAAAGTGACATCTATGATTATAAGGCTCTTGGCCACCATACTGGAATTTTAACCCTAAATGATTTTGGTTTAGGAAATGAAAAAGACCCAAGGCATTTAAGATATGTGTCTTTTTTGGATAGTGTTTTCACTAGTATTAAACAAAGCAATATCAAAAACTTAATTGTTGATGTTCGCTACAATGGTGGTGGAACTGATCCGAACGATTTAGTGACTTACTCATACTTGACACAGAGAAACTTTCAAGAGAACACTCAGGCTTGGATTAGCTTCAAAAAAATACCATACTTAAAATATGTTTATTCTAAAATCCCAAGATTTCTACGTCCTCTTGGTGTTGGAAAGTATAACAGAGAATTTCAAAAGGAATTTCCAGAAGAAAAAAATGGAAGGTTTTATCAAAACTCAACCAGCGCAGATCAAAACATATGGAAACCAAATGAAAATGCTTTTAACGGAACTGTGTATTTACTTGTTAGTCCAAGAGTTGCTTCTGCTGGTAGTTTATTTGCTGCAATGGTAGCAGGAAATGAAAACACCGTAGTTATTGGTGAAGAAACAATGGGTGGTTACTATGGACATAACGGACATACGCCTTTGGGTTATATATTACCCAAATCTAAAATTGAAATATTCTTTTCTGTTGTAAATTTAGAACAAGATGTTCCTGAAAAGTCAAATCAAGTCTATAATAGAGGTGTAATTCCTGATTATAATGTAACACAGACCTATGAGGATTATTTGAATCATAAAGACACACAAATGAATTTTGTGCTTGATTTGATAAAAAAGAATATGACGGAATAAAAAACGTTGCCTGACATCGTATGTAATTCATTGCTACTACTCACCTACTTACTAAAACCCTTCAGATTTACCTCTGGTTCGTTTTCATTAAGCAACTTAACGTCCAACAAGCGTAACTAACAGAATACAAACACTTTGTGTGTCATTATTATACGAATAACAAATCAGTAAAATATTCGTTAGATTAAAAACCTTTCTAATGAAACAACTAACAGTTTTACTTCTTTTCGTATCATTGAATCTAACTTTTGGACAAATTCCAAATACATTATCAAACGAAGAGAAGGTCTTTGGACTTTCTAAATTCTGGCAAGAAGTTAATTATAGCTTTATCTATTTCAATAAAATTAATCAAACTGAATGGAATGAATTATATAAAGAGTACATTGGTAAAGTTCAGAAAACAAAGAATGATTACGACTATTATCGTTTATTACAAAAATTTTGCGCCTATTTAAAAGATGGACATACAAATGTTTACTTTCCTAAAGAAATTCAAGATAGTATTTTCAATACGAATTTTGGAGTATACAGGTTATTCTTAAAGAATATTGATAGTAAGGCAATAATTATAAGAGTTAATGACAGTAAGAAAAAAGAAATTCCAATTGGAACAGAAATAGTTAGCGTTAATGGGACTGAAACCAAAAAGTATATTAACGAGTATGTGATGCCTTACATATCTTCATCAACTGATTATATACGTCAAGATTTAGCAGTTGCATATATGCTTGAAGGCTACGTTGGCACCAGATATGAGCTGGAGTTAAAACTTCCAAACGGAACCTTTAAATCGTTAACTGTTACACATTCAAAAACAATAGAAAAAAAAGTCTATCCCTCATTTGAAACGAATCAATTATTAGATCTAAAATGGCACGACGATATTGCGTATCTTTCCCTTAACTCATTTTCTGATTGGGAAATTTCTTCAATATTTAATGAGAAGTTACCAGAATTAAAAAAAGCTAAAGCCTTAATAGTTGATTTAAGAAAAAATGGTGGAGGAAATTCCAGAATTGGTAAAGTTATACTTCATCACTTAACAAATGACACAATATTTTATGGTCCAAAAACACAAAGTCGTTTATACATCCCAACTTTAAAAGCATGGAATCAAGATAAGTATTACCACGATTTTCAATATAAACCAGATACCTTAGGATTAGGAGACAGAAATTTGCTTAAAACAAGTAGAATTGTTGTTCCAACAGCTATATTAATTGGACACGGAACTGCTTCTGCAGCTGAGGATTTTTTAATCTATGCTGACAATCAAAAACACATGACCACAATTGGCGAATCCACTTATGGAAGTACTGGACAACCACTAATGTTTAATTTACCAAATGGTGGAATTGCAAGAGTTTGTACCAAAAAAGACACCTATCCTGATGGCAGAGAATTTGTTGGCATTGGAATTCAACCTGATATTAAGATTACAAAAAAACTTTCAGATTATATTGAAAATAAAGACCCTGTCTTAGAAAAAGCAATTAAATATTTGAATACTAAAAAGTAACTGCATACCACACCTTGTATGCAATCACGTTAAACACATAAAGAAATCTTTAACGACGCAAATTTTAGTTGCAATTTTGAACGAAGAAAAAGTCTTACTTTTATTACTAATTAAAATTCTTGATTTAGATGGTGATAGCCTTGCTCCTTTTGTAGTTTGATATGGTAAAAGACAAACTCAAACTATGCTCTAAGATTGCAACTACATCATACAAGAACACGCTGTACCTAATACAAAACGAAATATGAATAGAATATTATTAATAACCATCATCCTAATAAGTAGTCTAAGTCACAGTCAAAATGAATTTATAGAAATTGAAGTCAGAGATTCTATAAGACTCCAAACTCTTGAGTTTGAATATCATGTTGAAGTAACTGAATCTGTAGAAATCTTTGATATGGGATCTGACGGAATGACTTATGATCCATACATTAAAAAAGAAAATAGAAAAAGAAAACTATCACAACTAAAAGATTTTTTAAGTCGTAATAACTATGATTTTAAAGCTCTTAATGAAGAAAGTTATAGCATAAACAATAGTCCTTATGCTTATTCAAGCGGCTATGGGGTAACTTTAAAAAACATAAGTGAGGTTGAAACACTAGTCAATCAACTTAAAGAATTGGATTATGTAGATGGTAGAATTGGAGATATTAAATATGATGATAATCCAGATTATGAAAAAAGACTATTTGAAAAATTAATACTCAAAGCTAAACAAAAAGCTAAAATGATTGCAGAACTATCCGGACAGAAGCTTGGAAAGATTATTGAATTTACCGAAGTTAAAGAAGTTGATGACTTTACTTTTAACCTAATGGACATTTACTTTACATCTAAAAAATCTCAAAGTTGGAGTATGTTTGACAATCAATTTTTCGGAGAGAAATTTAAAACGATAATTGTCAAATTTAGAACAGAGTAAGCTGTTTAAGCGAAAAAAATTATTACTAATTTGAAAACTTGATTTAACTGTCAACTGCCTAGCTCTATTTATCGCTTGATCTGGTAAAAGTTGAACCTAAGAATTATATTTAAATCATTCACGAACACACAATAGAACATATCAAATAATTGATGAATCATCGGAATTTAAAAATTGTAAAACTTTATACAATTAGTCTACTGTGCACTGTCTTATATTTCTTATTGGATAATTCTACTATAATACCTGAACTCGTTCGGAAATCAGATACAGGTCGTTATGGTGACTTCCCTGTATTCATTATAACTGGATTATTCAAATATGGACTAATAGTAGTTGGAATAGGACTTTTTATAATTCTTACTTTCCTATTAATCCAAGAAAAATTTGTCCGATACTCAGATACAAAATCAACTAAAAAGACACTTGATCGTGGAAAAAAACAAACCGAAAATCGAGATTTTATATTGGTTGTCTTTCGTAATTTCGGTCAAGATGAACATATAATATCAAACAAAACAACACCTGAAATAATAAAGAGTACAATGAGATCAATCAATTGGAATGAATTTCATATTGTACAACTTGTAGATAAAAATGATAATGCATTAGATGTAAGCGGAAGTCTGAACGATGACGGTTTAGCTTCCGGATTTATGAAAAACGACAGCCTTATCCTGATGGTAAAACCAATTAAAACAGTCGAACAAATGACACAAATACTGCTTGATTTTTTAAAAGGTGAAGATTTTTGGAACAACAAATACAAGTATGAATAACTTAATAATTTTCAACAACTTATATAATACATTATTACTTCACTAACCTTTCAGAAAACATGGAGGCACACTTAAGTTCTGGTTTGTTTTACTAAATTTAGCAAAATACTAGATAAGCATATACAAACATCTTGGTATTAATTAAAAAACATCAAAACCAATACAATGATGACTATTCCTCAAAAATTAGAAAAGATAAGTGAATGGACTTTCAATAATTATATATTTCCAAGCGAGAAATTAAGCAAAACACTTAATAAGGAGCTGCTCTCTTCAATAGAAAACCTACTTGAAGAAGAAATTCCAGAAGAATTTATCGAGTTGTATTCACACTTTAATGGTGATGAAGAAGGAGAAGGTACTGGAAGTCTACTAGGACTCCAATTCATGGATTTAAAAAGAGTTATTTCAGACTTGGAGTTTTCAAGAACATTGATAAAACCGAAAGGCAAAAAACTCGAAGAGAGTCAAACAACTAAACATCTAATTTCTAAGATAGTTGAATACTTTTTATCTACAATACCTAAAGATAAAAATTGGATAAGGTTAGAATTAGAGTGTTCTCCACATTCTCTAGGTGGACCTTATTTATATTTAGAAGACAATGAGGAGAGAATTATATTAAAATTTTTAGAGGATAGTGACATCGTTTTCGAGCTCTGTAATAAACTTCATCAGTTGGAAAAGGATTTCATAAATTGGGATAAACTAGAATTTGTAATATATCCTTCAGGTCTTTACGATATGAAAAGAATAGAGACAAATTGGGATGAAATAATGGATTTAAAATCATTTCCTGATAAATCTGTCAAATTAAAATACTTTCACTATAAATGGTTGCCAATTTTCACTGATGGTGGTGGTAATTTTATTGGTATGGACTTAGACCCAGATGAAAATGGAAAAAAAGGACAAATCATAATATTTGGTAGAGATGAAAGGACACTCGCTGTAATTTCAAATGACTTAAATTCATTTCTTGATTTTGTGTTGCATACTATTGACAAAAAGCCTGAAATATTTTTAACTGAAAATCACATTCACGAAATTTTCAAACATCTAGTTGGAGCACCACATGAATTGCTTGAAGAAAACTAACGTCTACAACACGCATAATTAATTAGCATAATAGGTTAAACAAAGATAAAATACTTACTTTTATTACGAATTGAAACATTTAATTTAGATGGTAATTGTCTGGTTCCTGTCTTAGCAGTCTTTACCATTAGTACTAATCAAAACCAAATAAAAAAGAAAATGAAAGTTACAGCCGAAAAAAATGAAAAGGTTGCTAATATGATATTTGCAACCATTTATCCACTTTACCTGAATAGGCTAGAGAAAAATGGTAGAACAAAAGAAGAGCTCAACCAAGTAATCGAATGGTTTACTGGTTTTGATCATGATACGTTACAAGCACTTATTGATGAAAAAGTAACTTTTAGAACATTTTTTGAAAAAGCCAAAATAAATCCAAACGAACATTTGATTAAAGGAGTTGTTTGTGGATATCGAATTGAAGAAATAGAGGATGAATTTGAACTATATAAACAATGCAGGCAAATGGAGAAACTGATAGATGAATTGGCAAAAGGTCGTAAAATGGAGAAAATTTTACGTGAAGAAAAAAATAAAAACTGAAGCTAACAAGATGAATATTTAATTGCTGCTTCCCTAGCCTTTCAGAATAAATTAGAGACATAATACAATTCTGGTTTCTTTTGCTAACTTAAACCTAATTTGCACAACTAACCTATACAACTCGTTAGCAACTATATCTTTAAATAATCTAAATTACTGATTTACAATACAGTACTAAAACCAACTACAATATTAATTTCCTGAAAACTGTGGAATCAAATTATAAAATAAGAAACGTTGAAAAAGAAGATCTCACCCAAATTTTTCAACTTGAAGAGGAAGCTTTTAAACCATCCCATTATCCATTATTTGTTCTTAGACAATTCTATGACATCTTATCTGATCTCTTTTTCGTTGCGGTAAACGAACACAACCAAATAAAAGGCTATTGCTTTGGAGGAATTGATCATAATAGTAAAACGGGTTGGGTCTTCGCTTTAGCAGTTACAAAACCTGAACAAAAGAGAAAAATTGGTCAACGTATAACCATTAAGTTATTAGAGGCGTTAAAAAACAGAGATATCAATACAATCCAGTTAACGACAACTCCCGATAATAGTTCGGCAATCAATTTGTATGAAAAATTGGGATTTGAAAAAGTAACAGAAACTGCTGATTACTATTTTGACAATGTTCCGAGAATAATTATGAGGTTAAAAATCAAATAAAACCTTGCATCAACAACAGGGATAGCTAATTGCTGGTTCAATGTGGACTTAGAAACTCTACAGATGTCCCTCTATTTAGTTTTCTATTTACTAACTTAGTTCTAGACAATTCAACAAAATCAAACACATATACCTTACTACACCTTTAATATGAATATTTGTAAGCATACTTTAATTCTAGTCCTGATATTTAGTTTATCATCTTGCAGGAATGAGAAGAATGATATTAAAACTGATACTATTGCATCTGATTTACAAGTTGATCATTTTAATATTTGGGTAAAAAATCCAAAAAAAGTAAAAGAACGACTAACCGATATTGGTTTTACTGCAGTCCCAGATTCATTATCTAAAATTCATCACGGACAAGGAACTACAGGAAGATATTTTTATTTTTTAAATAGCTACCTCGAACTGATTTTTGTTTACGACAACAACGAATTTGATACAAACAATCAATTAAATAATACTTTGGATTTTGCAGAGAGAGCCAACTTTGAAAAAAATGGAGCTTCACCTTTTAGTATTGCCTTAAAACTAGAAGACTATGATATTAAAAAAATTCCTTTTGAGAAGATCAAATATCACCAAGATTGGATGGAAGAAAAATCAAGTATTTATTCTGCCAAAAACTCAAAAACACATCTTAAAGAGCCTTCTGTTTTTGTCGTTTATCCAGAAATTGAATCTAATACTTTTGAAACCCTTTCTGACCTAAATGATATAGAAGAAAAATATGCATTTGTAAGAGAATGGTATAAGCACAAAAACGGAGCAAAAAGAATCACAAATATCGTTATCACATCAACAAGTTTAGACTTAAAAACAAAAACAATTAAAGTATTAAACGGAATTGAAAACCTAACTATTAAAGGAGGAAAAGAACATTTAATGGAACTCTATTTTGATCATAATGTACAAGGAGAAGTATTTGATTTAAGACCTGAATTGCCACTAATTGTGTATTTGTAACGAAAAAATGTGTGGCAAAACACGTATGATAATGGTAAAAGCTAACTCCTGTTCTTTTAATGCATTCCGTTCTAGCCTATATAACAAAATCGCTACTAAATATTAAAGATAACGCTATGAAAAGATGGAACTTCAAAGTAGATGACAATCCTAATGAAATCAGTAAGAAATTAGAATCAGCTCTTGGAACAATTCAAGGAACTGTTTTTAATTTAAGTCGTGATAAAAATAGTGTAGTAACATTTAAAGTGCGTAAACGAGTTCTTTATGCTTGGTATATGGTATTCCAGAATTGGACAATTGTTAATGGTAAATTATTAAAAACAGATAATGATAACAAGACCAATGTGGAAATTAATTTCACCCAGCACTTTTTAATAGTATTGATAATTTTCACTCATATACTTTTAGGTTTAAGTTTTCTAATTGCAATTATATCAGGAAAAAGTAACGGAACTTCCACCTATGTAATAGGAGGAATATTATTAGTTATTGGTATTATATTATGGATTGCCATCCAGAAAAAATTTGAGAAGGATATTAAAAATTATAAGACATTAATTTCTGAAATATTAGAGACTTAGAAAAGATTAATATTGACTAATAAAGGGTAACCACATCATTCATAAAGCCATTACCTAAAATATGAAAAACACATTCCGAATAAAAAAGATTGAAATTCTAATACTAATTATTGGATTAGTGTTAAATGCATGTGATTCAAACAAAAAGAAAAACGAAAAGCAAACCCTTGCAAATGAAACAGAAAATAGTAAATTATTTCAACTTGAAATCAGACTGCCTTTTGAATCCTCAATTGATAACTACCGACTAAAATCTAATTTCAAATTACTCAGTAATCAAGATAAAATTATCAAATCTCAATTTGATACCGTAACTAAAACTGGTGGCTTTATAAAGTATTTGCTTAAAAAGGGTACTTATAAGTATTCAATTACTACACCATTTAACGAAACCATTACTAAAGACATAGTATTTGAAAAAGATACCTCTTATCATTTTTATGACTCTTGCTATGAAAAAGTTGAGGCGTTTTCAAAAGAAGATTTAAATAATGCTCAAAAAATTAATGTATCAGTTACTTATGAATTTAGCGAACCCAAAAACGATGAAATTCAAATTGTGAAAAAAAATGGTGTTTATGCAGTTAGATTTAAGAAGGATTATAATTGGTTAGATGAAGTGATTACTAATAATCCACAAATCATTGGCATGATAAACAAATTTGAAAATAATATCATTCGCTTAAGAAAAAATAAAATGATAGGAACCGAAGAATTTAGCTATCTAACAGCTTCACAGGTTTTTTTGAAATACGACAATAAACTAATTGAAATTCACAACCTAAAAAACGATTCACTTTATAAAATAACAAATGAATTAAAACAAAACTTAAATAAAATACTTTAGGCAATACATTTGTATAGTGCATTGCTGCTTCCCTAACCATTCGGAATAAATTAGAGATACACTAGAATTCTATTTTTTTACTTACAAATATCATAAAGCTACACTGAAAATACCCTCTATCAGGTATTTTGAAAAATACTGAGCATATTACATTTGAAATAGTTATTAACTAAATTCAAAAATCATGGAAAAATTAACTTTCAAATTAATCGTGCTAAATATTTTGTTAATGACTTCTTGTGCCGAAAACAGTAAAAAAGAAGTCATATCATCGTCTCTTGGAGAATATACAACATCTAAGAATTCTGAAGAAAACAATAGCATTACTTATGATGCCTCAGAAGACATGCAAAATTATACTTTGAACACACCTAAGGAAATTGTAGGTGATGACTTTGAAAACTCATTTACTTATAAAGATGAAATTGATGACGACATTGAAGATATTCAAAATGAATTATACTTGTTCAACACCAATGAATTAGAAGCAGATAAAAGTTCAAATGTTAAATTCAATATTCCTGAGAATTGTAATAGAATAAGTGGCAAATCTTGGAGGTGCTGCGGTAAAGTTATTGTTAATTGGGATGGTTCTATGTCATCACAAATTCACACTTCTTCAAACAGATGGCAAGGCTTTACTGGTGCAATTAGAATAATATTTTATGATTCTAATCAAAACGCAATTTATGAAGTCCATACACCATCCTATGGTGTAAACGGAGAAAGTAGCAGATGGGCTAGTTGGAATGCCCAAGTGGATGATTGGGTTATTCAAACAAGTCAATATGCATCTGCTGAAGGAATTCATAAGAGTTCAAATCGTACAGGATATTTTATTTATGATCTGGGAAAAAAGTACTTAGAGCAATATATTAGCAGTCAATAATAACTGGTTACAGCAGTTTACAACCAATAGTGTTAAAAAAGGGCTCAAGAATTTCTACCGAATTTCTGAGTCCTTTGTTCTTTTTACTAAATTGCTACGCTAACAATGCTGTCACGTTCAAATGTGTTAGTTTAATCTTTAACAATTACTATGCTTGGGTATTTAATGCGAGAAATATTTTTTAAAGAGCTGTCTAATAAGATAACTGATATTGAGCTGACTAAAAGTGGTTTTATCATAAACAAACCTTTTGGAGCGAAACCTCAAAATATTGAATGGAAACAACTAAGATCAATTCGGTTTTCAGATAATGACAAAGTTATAATCATAAAAACAGTTGAAAAAGATATTATTTTAAATGATAACCAGATTGGTTGGTATGAATTTATTCAAAGTATACCTAAAATATTTAAGCAATTTGACTTCAAAAAAGCTAATTCTATTATGGACTCTCTAAAATCCTGCGACGTATGTGGAATTATAGCAGTTAGAGATAATATTTGTAAAATTTGTGAATCAGAGCCTTGGCACCAAAAGTCAAAAAAGGATAAATCGGAATATCTAAAAGACAAACAGCTTGAACACTTTGAATATGAGTTAAAAAACAAAATAAAAATTAAAGCATTCGCTGAACCACAACATGGATTTAAAGCTGATGAAAATTGGAAATTACACCTCTGAAAATAAAACGACTTACTTTACCTAAGCAATAAAGTATTTAAAACTCTAATGTTTTGGTCGCTTTTACTAACTTAGTCAAAACCTTGATTATTTATTTAAAAATGAATAGACTTCAAATAAAAATACAAGAAGTTCAAGTAAATGAATTAAATCAATTTGTAACAAAGATTCTCATAGATGGAACTGACTTAATTGTATTACTATCTGAATTTGAAAAGCCATTTGCAAAAAAAGAAGGATGCCCTGATATTGCCGGACAATACGGAGGACTTAATCCAAGAACCTTATATAAAAATCTATTAAACCTAACTGATAACTCAAACTCTAATAACAATAAATCTGATATACTCGATTGCGATTGTGGAGTTTGGGGATGTTGGGCTTTTATGACTAAAATCGAAAACGTTAATAATAAAATTATTTGGACTGATTTTGAGCAACTTCATAGAGGAAAAGACAGTCATAATCATTGGAACTATTCCAAATTTGGTCCATTTGAATTCAACAAATCAGAATACAATTCTGAATTAGAAAAACTAAGAAACCAACTTTAAATGTTAAGATACTTCGATTGTTGTTACTAATTTTCTCTGGTTCTACTTCTATTTACTAACTTAGTCCTATGCAATTCAATAAACCAAAACTAACGTCTAGATAAATGTTTACGTTTTCATTCAATCATATAGCTCTTGCGGTAAAAGATGTCAACAAATCTATTGAGTTTTACAAAAAGACACTACAACTTGAAGACATTGAGAATACTGCCTCAAACTCAAAAACAAGATGGCTATCGCTAGGGCAAGGAAAACAACTTCATCTTATCCCTCGTCCCAATTCTGAAATAAAAATTAATAAGGCTGTCCATTTTGCATTAGCAACATCTGATTTGAATTCATTTGTAAAACATCTTGAAGAATTAAAAGTGGAATACTCAGATTGGAAGGATACACCTAATAAAAATTACATACGAAAAGACGGAATCAAACAGATTTACTTTCAAGATCCAAATGGCTATTGGATTGAAATAAATGATGATATTTAAAAACATTAGTAACAACTCATATAATCAACATTTTTGATTTATAACACAATTAAAAAAATGAAACTAACAACATTTCTAACCTTTGTAGGTGATCAGTGCGGAAAGGCTGAAGAGGCTATCAATTTCTATACGTCTATCTTTCCAAATTCAGAAATTAAAAGCTTAGTAAAATACGCAAAAGGAGAACCTGGTGGAACACCAGAACTTATCAAATATGGTGAATTTACACTAAATGGTGAAGCATATATGGTATCTGAAAGTAATTATAATCACGCATGGTCATTTACACCAGGTGTTTCATTGTTTGTTACTTGTAACTCTGAAAATGAAATAGACACTTTATTTGAAAAACTTTCTTCTGATGGAGGTCAGATAATGGTTCCTCTGGACAACTACGACTCTGGAGATTATGGCTTTGGTAAAAAATTTGGATGGTGTGCCGATAAATATGGCATTTCTTGGCAATTCAATCTTTCAGAATAACACCATTTTAATCTATACTATCCATCGTAAGGTACACACATAATTAGTCGAACAATAACTATGGGATTCTTCAAAAACATATTTGGGAATAAGAAAAAAGTAAACGGTACTCCTCAACATAATACAGAAAGAGGATTCGATGATATTGAAGACGAACCTTATGGGATTGATAAAGATTACGCTCACGAAAGAGCAATTGAATTAGTACCTGAAGAATTCTTCTGGTCGTGCATAGATGAATTAGGGCCATTTGGGTCAGATGAAGGCGATATGGCGTTATCAGAATTCAGAGATTGGAAAAAAGATAATCCAAACACGGAAAGTTATGAATGCCTAAAATGGACAATTGAAGGAGTGTCAGAGCAAAGTTTGGCTAATTACAACGAAAGTATACTCGACAAAACATTAGTTCAAACACAAATAGACGATGACAATTTTGACGATCATCAATATATTTTCACAGTAGATATTTCAGTAATTGCAACAGGATTTGGCCAATTAGTCGATGAAGGGAAAATTGACAAAAAAAATAAACCTTTGATACAATTGGCAATTGACCGTCAAAAAATCTGGGCAGAACTGGCAACACATTGGGAACATAGCTCAGAATATATTAGAAACTTGAACGTACTGGACAGAGTATTAAAATCAGCATAGAAAAGTACACTCCGTAATATAATGGTTATAGCATACAATACATTACTACTTCCCTAACCCTTAAGATTAATTTAGAGATACGCTTATATTCTAGTTTGTTTTACTAACTTTAACCTAAACAGCCTGTTTTCTGGTAGAATAATTTAATACGCTAGCTAAGCAAACAAACTCAGGCTAATCACAAACACCCAATACATAATTATAAAAAACATTTATGAAATTAATTGTAAGCTTATTTATTTTGATCTCAAGTATAGGATTTTCACAGTCTGATACCACAGAACTCCAATTTGAAACCAAATACTTTAATGCTGTTGACAAGTGGGTGGCTTTTCCTAAAAAAGAAGTGGATACATCTTATACTTTCGGATTTATTTATATTGACGAACAAGCTGGGTTTACTTTTGATTATCATTCTAACTTTATCAACACTGAAAACGGTCTTAAAATCATACCTAGAACCTTTGAAGCTGGACTTAAATCAAGACTCTCTCCTAATACCATGGATGTTGCTGTACTAACTGATAAGCAAGTTTCAGAACTTGAACTTGAAACTGAACCAGATTGGCTAGCTATTTACAAAAGAAACTCAGAAGAAACCGAATACTTAAAAAATATTGGCTTTCATTATAACGCAGTTGGAGCGAGTAATTTAGCACTCGAACCCTTAAAAAAAGCGTATAGTCAGGATCCGCATTTTATCGGACTCGAATTTGAACTTGCTTATGCTTATAATGCTCTGGGTAAATACAACGAAGCGATTGAAGTTTTAGATAAGGCTATTGAGAATGATCCGGAAATTTTCTGGTTTTACAGAGAATTAGGGTTTTCTTATAAAAATATTGGGCAAATCGAAAAAGCTGAAACCATATACAAGCAAGGAATAAAACTGACAGACGACAATGCTCAAAAAGCTGAAATGGCAATTAATATGGCTCAGGCTTACTACCTACAAAAAAACAAGGAAAAATTTGATGAATGGGCAAAATTAACAAGGAAATTTACTGATGAAAGCTCAATATTCAACCAGTATATAGACACCTGGGAAGAAAAACTCAACAATGAATAGCAATTATAAAGTTGGCGATTTAGTATATGATGCAGATATTTATGATGGTATGAATACCAATATGAATGATTTGCAATTTTACAAACGATGGCTACCTAAAAACAAAGATTCACATATACTCGAACTATGCTGTGGCACTGGGAGACTTACCCTTCCAATAGCTAAAGACGGCTATAACATAACTGGTGTTGATTACACGTCTTCAATGCTCAATCAAGCAAAAACAAGAGCTTCCGAAGAAGGCTTAGATATTGAATTTATTGAAGCCGATATGAGAACTTTAGATGTGTCAGAAAAATTTGATCTCATTTTTATTCCGTTTAATTCAATCCACCATCTATACAAAAATGAAGATTTATTTAGCACATTTAATGTTGTTAAAAATCATCTCAAAAAGGAAGGTATATTTATCTTAGATTGCTTTAATCCAAATATGCAATTTATTGTTAAAGGCGAAAAAGAACAAAAAGAAATAGCTAATTACACTACCAACGATGGAAGACATATACTGATTAAGGAAATCATGCGATATGAGGCTAAAACTCAAATAAACCGTGTAGAATGGCATTATTATATAAATGGTAAGTTTAATTCGATTCAAAATTTAGACATGAGACTGTTTTTCCCTCAAGAGTTAGATTCGTACCTAAAATGGAATGGTTTTAAAATCATTCATAAGTTTGGGAATTTTGAAGAAGATGCCTTTGATAACCAATCAGATAAGCAGATTTTTATTTGTCAATAAGACGTTTGTATTGGCTGAGGCATTGCATTAAATTACAGATTTTGAAGATATAATATTTCCGTATAAAACATAGCTATTGCAATAGTATGCTAAATGCATTGGTTGGTGCTCTCCTACTCTGAAAATTCGATAGATTTTTATAATGGTCCATTTTCTTTCACTATTTTTAACATAACTAACACAACTACCTATATGAAAAGCCACTTATTGATCTTTGCCTTAATTTTCACGATGTCATCCTGCAAAAAAAAAGAAAACAACACCAATACAGTACCTAGTAAAGATTCTGCTGAAAAAAGATTTGAAGGCGAGTTTTTTAGTTTTAATTATCCTGAAGATTGGGAAATCACTGATAACGAGGAAATAGAAAAAGGAGTGTATTATCTTTCTGTTGAAAAGACTGGTTTTGATTCTAGCGGATTAATGACTATAGTGTCATTTAATGAAATGATAGACTTAGATGATTTAGTATTGATGAATATTGAAGAACTTCAGAATAACCCAGTTATAATGAATCTTAAGTTTGAATCGATAAGCAATAATGTATTTAATAATATCGAATCCAGAGCTTCAAATTTTAAATTCAGCACACTCGGACTCAAGCATGAGGGTTTGATTTCTGCATTTCAAGGAACTAAAAATTCTTATGTGATTTTAAAACAAGAAGCCTTAGAGGATACAATTAAAAACGCTAATGGTTTTTCTACAATTGAGCGTAGTTTCGAAACAAAATAACACTACTTAGCAACTTAATACAACCTTAAACAAAACCGCTCCCCTCAATTATGAAAAAACTTCTTATACCCATATTCTGTGTAGTACTCACAGCATGTGCCCAGCAGAATAATACCATAGATTTGAAATGGAACATATCAGACACCTTAACTTATAAAACGGTTATGAAAGATATGATAGTTTCTAAAGAAGAAATTGAAAAAGATACTGATACGACCTTTGGTAGAAAAGCCAGTGATTTTTTAAAAAAAATGCAAGAGCAGACAGCCAATTTAGAGTATATCACAAAACTTTTTCCAGATAAGAAAAGCAATATTGATATAGCGATGATGGTCAAAGAAAACAAATCAGATACAACTGAAACTCTTTTCTCTGGAATGGCGAGAATGAACGGAAACGTTGTTTTAAGAGGTAAGCTAAGCCCTGAAGGAGAAATACTAAGCTTTTATTATAAAAGCGCTCAAACCAATCTGATTTCAATTTTATTTGAGCTTCCAAAAGCACCAGTTAAAGTTGGAGACCAATGGAGTATAAAAATGGATTTTATTGCAATGGACCAAAATTTTATAGCCGATACTTTGAATAAGAAAAACAACGTGCGATTAGAAGAAATAAAAGATCTAGGCAATGACAAAGTCGCAGTAATTAAGTACGACATTAAAGAATATGTTTCTGGTTATTTTGGAAACGGACTCCTGACGATGTTCAATGCAGACAGTGATGAAAGAACCTTTATGAAAATGACCTATGAGGCAACTGGTCTTTTCTCAATAAAAAAGGGAATATGGATTGACTATGAAGGATTTATGGAAGTTGATTCAAACTTTTCAATGTTTGGAATGGGTGGAACAAAAAGAACCCAGTTTAAACTTACACCTGAAGACAACTAAAGTTACCAATACCAAAACTTTATAACTGCTATCAACATTGGTAATGAATCATTCTCAAAACTGATGAAGCCAAAGAAAAATTCCTATCTTTATTAACTAACAAACTGCTAATACATTCAATCGTATCAATTATAGGCTAAACACTTATATTTCATTATGATAAATGATCAACCAATGATGTAATTCTGTTAAAAATCAACAAAATATGAAATATCTTATCATAGCAATGGCCTTTACAGGGTTATTGATGTCTTGTAATTCTACAGACAAAACGAAAAATGAAACACAGGAATCTTCCAAAACCGAAACTAAGGCAGATAGTTCGTCAATGTATGAAAAGAAAGAAATGAAAGCCATTGACTCCAATGAAGCTCTAATTGCAACTGCATTAATGGCTGCTCCTGAAAAAAGTAGAGCTAATTGTAAAGTTATTGGATACAATATGGCTGGTGAATTCGTAACGCTTAGAGAAGGTAATAATGAATTTATTGTGCTGGCAGACAATCCTAATCAAGATGGATTTAACGCGGCATGCTATCACAAAGATCTTGAACCTTTTATGGCCAGAGGAAGAGCTCTGAGAGCTGAAGGAAAAACTGGACAAGAAATTTTTGCCATTCGTGAAGCAGAAATGAAATCGGGTCAGATTAAAATAGCTCCAGGGTCAACCTTGCATATTTATTATGGTTCTAAAACAATGTACGACCCAGAAACCTCAAAAGTAGAAGGAGCTCAACTGCGTTATGTTGTCTACCTGCCATGGGCTACATCTGAATCTACTGGTTTGCCAGAAATTCCAATGGCTACAAATCATCCATGGATTATGAATCCTGGAACACATAGAGCACACATCATGATTTCACCCTTACCAGAAGGTACAGAGTAAAAGAAATGTGATATTAAATAACCATTTCAAATAAAAACTAAGGAATACAAAGAGACTATAAACAAGCCTGAAGCAGATGTTTAATCCAACTATCAGAACAATTTTAATCTTTATAAGTCTAATTGCTGGTATATTCTACTTTATGAAAGAGGACTATCTGAATATGACATTTATGCTTGCTGCCGCTGGACTATTCATTTATGGACATTATAAATATGGAACTGTTTACATTGCTTTTCAGGAATTGAAAAAAGGAAAGTATAAAAAAGCAGAAAAGTTAATTTCAAAAGTTAAAAATCCAGAAAAGCTGAGTAAAGGACAAAAAGGCTATTATCATTTTATACAAGGTGCAATAGCCTCTGATAACGAAGATTGGGAAAAAAGTTATTCCGAATGGAATGAAGCTTTAAAGATTGGACTAAGGACCGAAAACGATACCTCAATAGCATTTCTAAATTTAGCTAATATAGAACTCGAACGTAAGAACTTTGAAAAAGCTAATGAGTATATTAAAAAGACCAAAGCGCTTAATTTAAAGCCATTAATTGCATCGGAAGCTGATCGAATTCAAAATGAAATAAATACTGCTCAACAACTCAGTTAATACACAGTTTATCAATCACTTATATTAAATATCATAAGACCTACAAAAATCTGAAAACACAATTTAAAGACCATGAAACACATCCTGATACTAGCAACAATTATATTATGTACTTCGGTATCATCTCCGCTTTGTGCACAAGAGGATAATTTTATTAAAGACTATTTAGAGCGATTAGAAAATTCTCGTAAGTATTTAATCTTGGTTGCAGAAATGATGCCTGAAGACAAATATAATTTTAAAGCATCTCCAGAATCATTGAGTTTTGCCGAAAATTTAATGCACATAGGATATGCAATAGACTGGCATAGTCAGTCATTATTAGGTGATCGAGAGTCCAGAAATTGGAACACCGATACTATTTTTAAGGTGGCCAATAAATCTAAGGAAGACATGATTTCTACAATAAACAAGACATTTGATGAAACAGTAAAATCAATTGAGAAATTTGATACTAATACATTTAATGATAAACTAGACTATTTTGGATTGGTTAGAACCAAACGACAAATTTTCATGCTACTTGCTGATCACATAACACATCATAGAGGACAAATGCTTGTTTATATGAGACTCAACGGACTTATACCTCCTCGATATGTTTTGTTTCAATAAATTAAACACCTAACTGAAGTCGCAATACATGGAAGATAAATCTATCATTAAAAAAACAGCTGACACTATAACCAAAAGTACCAATCAAGAATGGAAAGGATCGTTTACATATCTGGAAGGATACGAAACTATTCAACAGTATATAGACGTAGAATTTACGTTGGAGATTGACATTACCAATAACTCGTTTATTGGAATATCATCAGACTCAGAATCAAAGGATTTATTTGATAAGCCTGCAACCGTTAAGGGTTTTATTGATGAGAATAAGATAAGTTTTGTCATGAATTATCCTTGCCTGTATTATAAAGATGAGACTGGAACTATGAGACTGGATCAATCATCAGAGCATCCAGATATACATTACCTTGGTTTCTTTAATGATGACAAAACACAGGTTAATGGCAATTGGGAAATGACACTACGTGAAGAAAAATATATGGATGGTTATCTTGAAAATATTGCGAATGGAGAATTTGAAATGAGAAGAATAAACTAAACATAATTGTTCATCCATTTTTATAACTTAGAGTATTCTTAAAATATGACATCAACTATAAAGTTTTTACCAATATTTTCGATTTTATTGCTAGTGTTAAGCTGCAATAAAGATGTAACAACAGATGCAGCACTGCTTGAAAAAGACAAAAAAGCCTTAGTTGAAAGCTTAGATTCCTATAAAGTGTCAAGCTATAAATTTGGTAAAATTCTCATCAGAGCATCTGTTGAAAAAGATACTATCTCTCCTGAATTTAAGGCGTTTAGAACTGATCTCAATAGAATTTTTAATACAGTCATGAAATATGACCTTAATACACCTGAAGAACTATCAGTGCTTGACTATATTTCCATATATCGTGATTATAAAAAAATGGAAGATTTCATCATGGAAACCGACGAAGACATCTTTCCAACACTTACTGATGCGATCAATATCCACTATGCAGATTCTTTACAAACCAATTACACATATTTAACTGGCGAAGATAAATTATACACTCAAAACATAGAACATGCTATCTTAAGTGCTATTGTTGTTCTCAGTAAAGATTTGGGAAAAGAAGTATCTCTGTACGAATGCTCCAAAACCAAACCAGAGTTACTTCCTGACTCTGAAATTAAAACATTATTACAGTTCTTTAGAGGGTTTTTATTTTTTGAGAAGCAGTTGTTCTATTTATCTGAAAATGAACTCTCAAGAAATATTATATGGCTAGAGAACAATAGAGATATTGACCTGCCTTACACTAGAGCAATGTTTCAATGGGGCGATTTAAACAATCAAAGTACTCATACCGCATTTCATGGTTTAAACCACTTATTTAGAGGTTTTGACAGGTTAATGATGGAAAGAGATATCGACCAGAAAAGAGCCTTAGAAGATTTTGAGCAATTCTTAAAAGATGCTGAAGATATAGGTATTGAAAATGAGATCATATGGTCTGTTGAAACATTTTTGTATTTAAAAAACGAAGAAAACAACAAAGCAATTGCGTCGCTAAAAAAACTAAAAACCAGCAACTTACTGTCATCAAAAGATAAAAAAAGCATTGACGAATCAATTGTTTACTTAAAGGATAGAAAAGCTGGAGAAGCACTAAACAGTTATTATGACAAGTACTTTTTGAGCAAAATAGCTACAAAATATATTTTCCGTTTATTGTCTGAAATAGACTGGAAAACAATACTTGAAGAACAAAATGTGCCTCACACTAATGAAATTTTTAAAACCATCGAAAAGTTTAAAGCGTTAATGGATAACTTAGAGACATATACAAACAGTGATGTATTAGAAGATGCTGGAGAGAATATCAAGAACAAAAGTAAAGAGTTTTGGAATAAAACAAAGGGTATATTAGAAGATGATGAAAATTGAATCCTCTTTGATCTCGTAACAATACAACCTCTGTCTCGTCCTAAGTGTAGGTAATGAATATATGCAAAAATTAGTTCTATTATTAATAAGCCTACTCCTCTTCTCTTCGTCTAAAAGCACATTGAGAGAAGAGCAAGAATCAATAATTTCTATCTTAAGCGGAAATACACCTCTACCTAATGGTGAAATCATAACAAATAGAAGCTCAAAACACAATAGAGAACTAACGAGAACCTACTTGTCAGACTTGATTAGTGATCTTAATTTAACTCCAGAAATTCAAAATTACAAAATGCCTAATCTCAATCCATTGATAGATTTATTATTTAATCCGTTTAGTGGTGCTAATGTATATACCATCTTACCTTCAACTACCAAAAGTGACGAATACATCATATTAGGTGCTCATTTTGATACTGAGCGTAATTGTCCTGGAGCCATTGACAATGCCACAGGTGTCGCGTTGATCTACAGCGTTTTACATCAATTGACTACATTAGAGAAACGTGATAAAAATGTGATTGTGATCTTTTTTGATCAAGAAGAAGAAGATTTAATAGGAAGTCAGGCTTTTGCTAAATACTGCAAAAAAGAAGCATTAAACATCCACTCTGTTCATACTTTTGATACCATGGGTTGGGATCGTGATAATGATAAAGCAGTCGAATTGGAGCTTCCCTCAGAATCTTTAGAATCATTATATTCCAGTCATGCTAACGCACTAGATATTCCTTTTCATATCACTAAAGTTAATTCAACAGATCATCAGTCGTTCAGAGCTCTAGGATATAATGCCATAGGACTAACAGATGAATATGCTAATGGTGATTATGCGCCTTATAAAGATACTGAAAATGATACTTATGACACCGTCAATTTTGAGTATCTGGAGTCTTGTACCAATTTAGTATACTCTGCTATTAAAGACCTTGTAACGCAATGATGACGAAACAACTTCTCATTACTAATAAACACTTTTTTATCGCACTCGCTTTGAGTTTGAGTTTATTTGTATTCAAAGGAATTCAATATGCAATTATTGGAAGTTTTGTGCCTATGATTTTTATCTTAAGTATTCTACTGTTGTTCTTTTTTACTTTTAAAAGATCAATTAAAAGTGCTTTAAAAGCTATCAAATTCTGGGCAATACTTTTGATATTTTGGGCAATTGCAAGACTAACAATTCAAATTCTTTTCTACGTTACTCCTAATATAACTGAAACGCATATCAGAGATCAATTTACCTTGATTCAAAATATCATTTCAATTTTTGTCATTTTACTTGGAATTTATTTGATCAAAAACCGTTCAAATTTAGTTAATAACTCTGCATAAATCCCTTTTAATAAACAACAACATTTTCCTATTTTGCAGTGCTAATTAGAACTCAAATTCCTATTAAAAAGTGAAAGTTTGTATTGCTGAAAAACCTAGTGTGGCTCGTGAAATCGCGCAAGTTCTTGGTGCCAACTCCAAGCGTGATGGTTACTACGAAGGTAATGGCTATGCAGTAACCTATACCTTTGGTCATCTATGCACACTTATGGAACCAAACGACTACAAACCGTATTGGAAAAGTTGGGACCTCAATAATTTACCAATGCTTCCCGAAAAGTTTAAAACCAAAGTGGTTAGTAATTCAGGAATCGAAAAACAATTCAATATTGTAAAATCGTTGTTCGATAAAGCCGAAGTAGTCATCAATTGTGGTGATGCTGGACAGGAAGGAGAACTCATCCAACGTTGGGTTTTAGACCAGGCAAATTACAAAGGAAAAGTACAACGTTTGTGGATATCATCTTTAACTACAGAAGCCATCAAAGAAGGTTTTGAAAATCTCAAAAACTCTGAGGCCTATGACAACCTTTACTATGCAGGATTTTCACGTGCTATTGGAGATTGGTTATTGGGTATGAATGCCACACGACTATATACTGTGAAACATGGTGGATATAAACAAGTGCTTTCTGTAGGCCGTGTACAAACACCAACATTAGCAATGGTTGTTAATCGTTTTGAAGAGATTGAGAATTTCAAGCCTCAGCCCTATTGGGAATTGCAAACACAGTATCGTAAGACACTCTTTGCTTATGAGGAAGGCCGTTTTCTAAATATGAAAGATGGAGAACTATTGGCAAAAAAAGTAAAAGAACATGAGTTTGAGATTGTATCTGTAGCAAAAAAGAAAGGTAAAGAATATGCTCCGAAATTGTTTGACCTTACTGGATTACAAGTGTATTGCAATACAAAATTTGGATTCTCTGCTGACGATACCCTAAAGATTGTTCAAAAATTATATGAGCAAAAAGTAGTGACCTATCCCAGAGTAGATACTACATTTTTACCTACAGATATATATCCCAAAGTTCACGGTATACTTCAAAAGTTGACTAATTATTCTAAATTGACACAACCGCTTTTAGATAAAAAGATCAAGAAATCAACAAAAGTATTCAACGATAAAAAAGTTACCGATCACCATGCTATAATTCCAACGGGAATTCAGATCAATTTACAGTACAACCAGCAACAGGTGTATGATATCATAGTTAAACGCTTTATAGCTGTGTTCTATCCAGATTGTGAGGTTTCAAATACTACTGTGATTGGAAAAGCCGCTGATGTAAATTTTAAAACCACAGGTAAAGAAATTCTTAAAGATGGATGGAAAATTGTATTTAAATTCGGAAAAGAGCCAACTTCAAGCGCTTCAGAAAAAGAAACTTTACCAACATTTATCGAAGGTGAGAAAGGACCTCACGAGCCTTCGTTTCTAGAAAAGCAAACCAAACCACCAAATCAATTCACCGAAGCCTCTCTCCTACGCGCTATGGAGACTGCAGGAAAACAAGTTGACGATGATGAACTTCGGGATTTAATGAAAGAAAATGGTATTGGAAGACCATCAACACGAGCTAATATCATTGAAACGCTATTCAAAAGACAATATATTAAACGAAATAAAAAGCAAATACTACCAACTGTTACTGGTATAGCTTTGATCAATATTATTCAGAATGAACTATTGAAATCTGCTGAACTCACTGGCCTTTGGGAAAAACAGCTTAAAGACATAGAAAAGGGTCAATACAGTGCAAGTCTCTTCATAAAGAACATGAAGCACATGGTTGATGAGTTGGTATATGAAGTAAGAAGTGAAACCAAACGTGCTAATATTTCGCAAGCAACAGTTATAGATCAAAGGCAAGCTAAAGCCAAACAGAAAAAAACAGCTGGAATCTCTTCAATTACTTGTCCGAAATGTAAAAAGGGTAACTTACTCAAAGGCAAATCTGCCTATGGCTGTAGTCAATTTAAATCTGGCTGTGATTTGGTACTTCCGTTTAAAGTCTTCGGTAAGAAGGTTTCAGAAAAACAATTCATTCGTTTATTGACAAAAGGCTCAACGGTCAACCTTAAAGGCTTTACATCTTCAGCTGGAAAAACAGAAGGTTTACTGCGGTTCGATGAGGGTTTCAAAATGGTTTTAGAGGCAAAAAAAGGAGATGCTAAAATATCGAAAGAAAAAAAATCTAACGATGTCAATTGTCCTAAATGTCAAACAGGCACTATCATTAAAGGCAAAACTGCTTATGGTTGTAGTAATTATAAGTCAGGTTGCGACTTTAGAATGTCCTTTGATGCCATTCGCACAAAAGCTAAAGATAAGGAACTCACAAAAGACCTTGTTTATTCAATATTAAAAGGAGATATTTAAAATGGAACATCACCACTTTAAACTCTTTAAGCCCTATGGTTATTTAAGTCAATTCCAAACCAATGCTAAACACGAACGCAACAAAAAATTCTTAGGTGAATTATTTGATTTTCCTGAAGGGACAATGGCTATTGGAAGACTTGATAAAGACTCAGAAGGCCTACTACTACTAACTACAGATGGAAAAGTAAGTTTTGAGATTACGAGCTCTAAAATCGATAAAGAATACTATGTGCAAGTAGATGGAGAGATTACCAATAAGGCCTTAGAGCAATTACAACAAGGTGTAGAAATTACACATAAAAATGAAACATACACAACCAAACCATGCAAAGCCTACCAATTAGAACTTATCCCAAATTTTCCTCAACGAGCTAAAAAAATTCGTGATGAAAGACATGGAAAAACATCATGGATATCACTTACTATAAACGAAGGCAAATTTAGACAAGTACGCAAAATGACAGCACAGGTCGGATTTCCCACACTGAGGTTGGTTAGAGTTCGTGTGGGACTTATTAATTTGGATGGTTTAAAAATGGGAGAAGCTAAAGAAGTATTTAGTCTTTTATCTTAATCATCTCTTGACGTTGGGTAAGTTGGCCGTTTACAACTTTCTGACAAACAATAGTATCACCTTTGATTTCAACGATTTTAATAGTGTATTTGGTTCCTAATAATGATTCATATTTTGGGTCATTGAACTTGTAATACTCAAATTCGTATGAACAATCAGATAACCATTTCACACGACTTGTTCCCTGAAAGTTCATAGGAGCTGGATAAGAATCTATTTGTGTAGAATCTGTTCTAATGGTCATTAAATCTTTATAATCCTTGTCAAGATACCTAAATTGTCCTGTTCTAAATTTAGAACAGTCTGTGTCTTGAGCATAACACCATACAGAACACAATAAGATGGTTATGATAATACTGTTTTTCAAAAATTTAAACTAGCTTTACACGAACCGCATTCATACCACGATTTCCTTTTTCTAATTCAAACTGCACTTTGTCATTTTCTTGAATTTCATCAATTAAACCACTCACGTGACAGAAATATTTCTCTTGGTCTTCGGTATCGATAATAAATCCAAAACCTTTAGAATGATCAAAGAAAGATACTTTTCCCTTTCTAATTGGATCGTATTCTTCTTCTTCCATATCCTCTTTTTTAGGCACACCTAATACGATGTTTTTTGCCTTTACTTTAATTTTATCAGCTGGATTAGGTGGTGTATCGGTAAGATTCCCAAACTGATCTACGTAAGCAAATGGAATACTCTCTGCTCCTCCATTTTCTTCTTTCTCAAGCTTACGCGCTTCCATTTTTTTGCGCTTTTCTTCGCGCTTTTTTAAACGTTTTTTTTCTTTTTCACTTTTGTTAAATGTCTGTTGCGACTTTGCCATTCTTTATTTTAAGATGTTTTAATTACTCCAATGCATATTGCATCAGTTATTGTAAATATAGCTGTAATATTTGAATTTACTCAGTAATATCACAATAAGTTAATCAAAAGTTAAAAATATTACATTTAATAGTATTACTATTATATTTGCGTGCAAATAAATTTAACATGAAATCATTACTTTCAAATTTAAGAATTGATATCAACGAAAAGATCTATTTAAAAGATCCGCAATCGTCAGATCTAGGTAAGCGTATTATTGAGCATAGTATCAAACTTATTGATGAAATTGGTTTCGATAGCTTTACCTTCAAAAAACTAGGAGCTATTATAGGATCTAATGAAAGTTCCATTTACAGATATTTTGATAGTAAACATAAACTCCTACTCTATTTAACTTCGTGGTATTGGGCTTGGTTGGAGTATCAACTGGTATTCTCAACAACTAATATATCTGACGCTAATGAAAAATTAGAAAAAGCAATTAATATTATGACTAGGACTATAGAGGCCGATTCTACTTTTGCTCATATAGACGAAATAGCATTAAGCCGAGTGGTGATCAACGAATATTCAAAATCATACTTGACCAAAGAAGTTGACGAAGAAAATAAAGAGGGTTATTTTGCCATATACAAACGCTTAATAACCAGATTACATAACATGATCACTGAAGTTAATAGTGATTATAAATATCCACATAGTTTAGCTAGTACTGTAATAGAAGGTGCATTATATCAGCATTTTCTAAAAGATCACTTTCAATCACTTACAGACTGCGATAACAAAATACAACCTTCCGATTATTTTACTCATTTAGTTTTTAATGCATTAAACATAACTAAAAATGACTAAAACCATTTTATCCTCTTGGCAACGCTTGATTGGCCTTCTAAAATTAGACAGGAAAGATATTAAGCAGATTTTTTACTATGCCATATTCGCAGGTATTGTTAACCTCTCACTTCCCTTGGGAATACAAGCCATCATTAACTTAATTCAAGGTGCTCAAATAAGCAGCTCATGGATTGTACTTGTTGTGTTGGTTACTATTGGCGTTGCATTTGTTGGAATTCTTCAACTTATGCAAATGCGAATCATTGAGAATGTACAACAAAAAATATTTACCAGATCATCTTTTGAATTTGCTTACCGCTTTCCGAAGATGAAAATGAGTGAATTACGTAATTTTTACCCGCCAGAATTAGCCAATCGTTTTTTTGATACATTAACTGTACAAAAAGGTTTATCTAAGATATTAATTGATTTTCCTGCTGCGATTCTCCAAATTATTTTTGGCTTGATGCTACTCTCATTCTATCATCCATTTTTTATCATCTATGGTATCCTACTCATACTGCTTGTTTATGTAGTTTTTAAATTTTCTGCCCAACGTGGTTTAGATACTAGTTTGAGTGAATCTAAATCAAAATATAAAGTAGCACATTGGTTACAAGAAATTGCACGTTCTGTATTGAGCTTTAAGTTATCAGGGAAAACAAGTCTTGCCTTAAATAAAAATGACCAACTTACTTCAGATTATTTAGAGGATAGAGAAAGTCACTTTAAAGTATTAGTACAACAGTTTATTAAACTTATTGGATTTAAAGTGCTTGTAACTGCTGGTTTATTAATCATTGGCGGATTTCTCGTATTGAATCAACAAATGAATATAGGTCAGTTTGTAGCCGCAGAGATCATTATTCTTTTAGTAATTAGTTCTGTTGAAAAATTAATACTCGGATTGGAGTCTTTCTACGATGTGTTAACATCTATAGAAAAATTAGCACAGGTTGTAGATCGCGATCTTGAAGCACAAGAGGGTGATGCTATAACAAGTGATGACTCGGAGTTTAAGGTTGAATTAGAGCATGTATGTTATTCAGTTCCTGATAGAATGGATCCATTACTATCGGATATCTCAATGATTATTCAGCCAAAAGATCGAATTATGATTTATGGGTCTAACGGTTCTGGAAAAACAACACTTCTCAAATTGATTGCAGGAATTATAGAACCGTCTAAGGGTTCTATATATATCAATGATATTGACCTCAAAGGAATGAAACTCAACGACTATAGAGCTCGTATAGGTCAAATGCTTCCTGAAGAGTCTCCTTTTGAAGGTACTATAAGAGAAAACTTAACCTTTGGTGATGAGTCCATAACTCAAGATGAAATCAATTGGGTTCTCGAAAAGACAGGTTTAGTCAATTTTGTAAAATCTCAGCCACAAGGTTTGAGAACCATGTTATATCCTGAAGGAAAAAAATTATCACTAACAGCCTCTAAAAAGATTGTATTGGCTAGAAGTATTCTTAAAAAGCCTAAAATATTGATGCTAAAAGATCCTTTGGAGCAATTTGAAAAAACAGAAGCAAAACGTATTATGGAGTTCTTAACCGATCCTGTAAATCCTTGGGCACTTATTGTGGTAAGTTACGATATGGATTGGAAGACCAAATGCACAAGAACTATTAAACTTGAAAACGGTAAAATTGAATTAAATCAGTAAAAAATGCTAAATATTTCACATAATCAGCTTAATAAAAAGGTAGATCTTACACAGTATGAGTCTGGTAAAAAAGTGTTTCATAAAAGGCATTTTAAACACTTCAATCGCTTTTTATTTGCCTTTGCCATTGTTGGAATCATCATTATGTTTTTGCCATGGACGCAAAATATTAATAGTCGTGGTAGTGTCACTACGTTAACACCAGATCAAAGACCACAAACCATTCAATCACCAATTCCAGGACGTATCGAAAAGTGGTATGTTAGAGAGGGCGACTTTGTACAGAAAGGAGATACGATTTTGTTTATTTCAGAAGTAAAAAATGAATATTTTGATCCTAATCTTGTGAATAGAACTGGCAAGCAAATCAAAGCTAAGGAAGCATCTGTGGTGTCTTATGGCTCAAAAGTTTCAGCATTGAACAATCAAATTGGAGCGTTATCAAAAGAGCGAACATTAAAATTGGAGCAAGCCCAAAATAAACTACTTCAGGCAAAACTTAAAGTACAAAATGACAGTATAGATCTTGAAGCTGTAAAAATTAATTTAGGAATTGCCGAAAGACAAATTGGAGCCTTAGAAAAACTATACGAAGAAGGGCTTAAATCGCTGACACAACTGGAAGAAAAGCGTTCAAAATTTCAGGAAGCTCAGGCGAAATTGATTTCACAGGAAAACAAATTAATTGCAGCCAAAAATGAAGTGATCAATGCAAAAATTGATATTAATCGTGTTCAGGCTGAATATGCCGAAAAAATCTCTAAAGCACAAAGTGATAAATTCACAGCTGAGTCAAATCAGTTTGATGCTGAAGCTCAGGTTACAAAGCTAGAAAGTGATTTTACAAGCTATGAAATTAGAAATGATCTTTATTACATCAAAGCACCTCAAGATGGATTTATCAACAAAGCCATTAAAGGTGGTATTGGTGAAACTTTTAAAGAAGGTGAGCAACTTGTAGGTATCATGCCTGCAAATTACGATCTGGCTGTAGAGACCTTTGTAGACCCTATAGATCTGCCGCTAATTCATATTGGAGAGGAAGTTCGTGTGCAATTTGATGGATGGCCAGCTATTATATTTAGTGGATGGCCAAATATTTCCTACGGAACTTATGGTGCCAAAGTAGTGGCTATAGAAAATTTCATTAGCGATAATGGAAAATTTAGAATTCTACTTGCTCCTGATGAGTCAGATCATCAATGGCCTGATGCTATTAGAGTAGGTTCTGGAGCAATGACCATAGCACTTTTAGAAGATGTCCCAATTTGGTTTGAATTATGGCGAAAGCTAAATGGCTTCCCTCCTAATTACTATCAACCAGAAGGTGCTACAAAAACCAAAACCGACAAAAAATAAAGGCAATCATGAATAAGTATCTAAGTATATTATTCGTTCTCATAAGTTATTCATCAACAGCACAAGTACAAGATTCTATTGTATTGAGTTTTAGTGAATACTTAGGCTATGTAAAGAAGTTTCATCCTATAGCGAAACAAGCCGAATTGACTTTGCAAATAGGTCAGGCAAATTTAATGAAAGCCAGAGGTGGTTTTGACCCAAAAGTTGAAGTTGATAATGATCGGAAAAAATTCAAAAATATTGAGTATTTCGACCAATTGAATGCGACTTTTAAAATACCAACCTGGTATGGAATAGAACTGAAAGGAAATTTTGAACAAAATACTGGTGATTTTCTAAATCCTCAATCTTTCGTCCCAGACGATGGCTTGTACAGCGCAGGTATTTCAGCGTCACTAGGTCAGGGTTTATTTATTAATGAAAGAATGGCAGACCTGAAAAAAGCTAAGTTCTTTAGAGAACAAACCACTGCAGATCGAGAGATACTCATCAACCAAATATTGTTTGATGCATCATTAGCTTACTTCAATTGGTTGCAAGCCTACAACGAAACGCAAATTTATAAGCAGTTTTTAGAAAATGCCAGAATACGGTTTAATGGTGTAAAACGCAGTGCTGAAAATGGAGATAAAGCACCTATAGACTCCGTAGAAGCTGGAATTACAGTAAAAAACAGAACTTTAGGATTAGAGCAAGCTAAAGTAAAGTTAATGAAAGCATCTCTAAAACTTTCTACGTTTTTATGGCTTAATGACAACATACCTGTGGAACTACAACCTAATGTAATTCCAGATGAATTTATTGAAGATAACATTGATGATGTTCTAGAAATTTCTGGATTACCTCTTACCGATTTTGTATTAGAGAATCATCCAAAATTACGCTCTTTAGGTTTTAAATACGATGGTTTAGAAGTAGACAAACGTCTAAAAGCTAACAAACTATTACCTAAAATTGATGTACAATATAATTTTTTAACTGAAACAGCTGATATTGCAAGATCGTTCAATACCAATCAGTATAAAGGAGGTTTTAGTATTGCCTTCCCGCTATTTCTACGAAAGGAACGTGGAGACCTGAGATTAGCTAAATTTAAGCTTCAAGACTTACAGTTTGAAATTGATAATGCTAAGATTAGTATTCAAAATAAAGTATTAGCTATTTATAGAGAGTTAGAATCTTTTGAGACGCAAAATCAACTTATAGATGACATAGTAACAGATTACACAACAATGTTAAGTGCTGAAGAACGTAAGTTTAGTTTTGGTGAAAGTTCTTTATTTCTGATCAATTCGCGAGAAAAAAGTTTGATTGATTCACAGTTGAAAGCCATTGAACTTCAGAATAAGTATTTAAAGGCAAAAGCTAAGTTATTCAATAGCTTATCTCGTGATCTGGAAAACCTGTAATTAGTTTTCTTTTCTTGTAATAGGATTTTTTTGTTTGATAACATTTACTGTGGCTTTAACACCTGTGAGTAAATTCCATTTTTTAGAAGACACCAAATTACCTTGATCGTCATACACGATAAATTCAGCTGTATTTGGTCCAGAATCGCCTTGGTTAAGGGCAAGAAAATCAATTTTATTAACACCTGGGTTCAAGGTCACATTAAACCCTTTATATCCTGAGGTTAGCACCATACTTGGTACGATGATATCATCATTGACGAGTACACGAATTAAATCTCCATCAGGAAATTCATGATCCCGACATACAATCTTAACAAAGGCACCATTGCTCTTAATATCACCAAGAAAGACGTCGGCCATAGTTTCAATTTTTAAGCCTTGTTCAACAGCAACCTTATTAAAACGCTGTTCAAATAACTCACCAGGATTTCTAAGTCCGTTGTCGTCTATCATTGAAAATTCCTTCTTATTCTTTTCAATTTTTTTTCTTGTTTCAATGGGAATGCCACCAATATTCTTTTTAGTTTTAGTGAGACCAATGTTAGATTTTGGTTTAATCACCAACTTATCAGGTGTAGAATCTTTCTTTTTAGTTTCTATTGCAGGTATTCTAATAGAATTCTTCTTCTCTGTATCTGGCTGAGCAAATAGAGACGATATGCACATAGAAAAAAGAAAAAAAATAAGGTGTTTCTTCATCACAATTTATTTAGTATAGTCGTTTCAAAAACCATACCTAACATTAAAAGTAACGACTTTAGAGCATAAAGATTTTAATTTTACGTTAAAACTTTCCGTTAAAGCTTAATCGCAATTTACGAGTATATTCTTCTAATAACCAGTCTTTATAATTTTTTGTACTATTCATAATACAATAGCAGTACTGCTTGATACGATAGCAAATATCGTCATGAAGTAATTTGGCCAATTCTCTAGCCTCAAACACATCTTCACTATTAGCAATAACTAAGGCTGAGTGTTGTGCAATACTATTTTCAATAGCCTTCATCGATTTGTGTCCTGCTCTGGTCACCTTTTTATACTCTTCTTTAATATCAAAATCATCCTTTGGATTTTTCTTAAATCGTTTTCTCAAAGATTCTGGCATTTTGTAAACAAACTCACGCTCTATATCTTCATCGTTACGAAGGTTCTCTAAATAAAAATCTGGGTTTTTAAAGATGTGTTGCCAATCTACAGGTTGACTCCATGGACCAAAACGCACCGCATTATTCCCAAGATCTATAACTGTAAAATTAGTCTTATTACCATGAATTCTAGATCCTCTACCAATCATTTGAAAATAGAGTGTTAACGAACGTGTTGCTCTATTTAGAATTATAGATTCTACTGAAGGTTCATCAAAACCAGTTGTAAGAATACTTACCGAGGTTAAAATTCCATTAGGTGTATTTTTAAACCATTTTAATATATCCTTTCTGTCCTGCTTACTAGATGTATTATCCAAATGTCTAATGTCGTAACCAGCTCGTTTAAAGGTGTAATAGACTTCTTTTGAAGTGTTGATACCATTATTGAATATAAGTGTCTTCTTTCCTTTAGATAATTCTTCGTAAGCAAATAATAATTTACCTTGCATTGCTGCGTTGGTATATAGTGCTTCAGAAGATTTTACCGTATAATCCCCATTGATTCCTATTTTCAGAGAATTAAGAGAAACATCATAATTATAGATTTCAGCTGAGGCTAAAAACCCATTTTTAATTAATGTTGAAATGTTATCACCAACGATTAACTCTTTGTAGTTATCCTTCATAGGCAACTTAATATTACTACTCAAAGGCGTTGCTGTAACACCAAGGATAAAACAATTATCAAAGAACTTGAATAATTTTCTAAAGGAATTATAGTGAGCCTCATCAATAATAACCAATCCGATATCTTCAAGATTCAGCTTTCCGTCGTTAAGTCGGTTATTAAGCGTTTCAACCATGGCTACAAAGCATTCGTACTGATCCTGATCTGGTAACTCTTTTACTTTACTGTTAATGATCTTATTGTTTACACCAAAACCGTGAAGTACCTTAGACGTTTGTTTACATAGCTCGATACGATGCGTAAGGATAACAACTTTCTTTTTATGTTTCTTAATGTATTGTCTTACAATTTCTGAGAAAATAACAGTCTTCCCTCCTCCAGTTGGCAATTGGTACAATAAATTGTAATTGTCTGGTGCAGATTCAAAGACTTCAAATATGCGTTTTAGATCAGCAATTTGATAATCGTAGAGTCTTTTCTTAGTTTCTTTAGTATCTGTTATTTGAAGGGTGTCGGACATATAATTAATAGCAATTGAAAAAAAAATTCTTACAAAATTAACCTTTTATAAGGTTATTGTGGCATTTTGTTAAAAAGAATTGAAAAGTAATTCCTACCCTTTTACGTTAAAAACTGTTAAAATACTACTATGTTATGCAAAGTACTGTAACATTTTTGATTGGGTGTCGTCTCTTTAGTATAACATCAATCATTTAAAACAATTATTATGAGAACTTTAAACAACAATCAATTATCAAGTACAACAACAGAAACAAAAATGTTTACTTGGAATCAAAAAAGACTTTATAGATAAATAGATCTATTGCAATTAATCAATAAAAAAAATCAATTATCATGAGAACTTTAAACAATAATCAATTATCGAGTACGAGTATAGAAACAAAAATCTACACTTGGAATCAAAAAAGACGTTATAGATAAGTATATCTATTTCAATTCATCAATCACATCCGTCTTCGCTAAGGCAATGATGGATACAAAAATCAATCTACCATGAAAGCTTTAACTAAAATTATCAACACATCGCACACAACAAACGACGATCTTGAAACGTTACGTTAGTAGTGATGATTAAAACATTTATTCATCAATCAAAATACTATTGAAGTAATATTTCAATAGCAAATCCAGAAAGACCAGCATACTTTTAGTGTGTTGGTTTTTTTGTTTTCATGGAAGTGGTATCGTTTTTGAGGCTAATTATAACATCTAAAACTATTATATTATGAGAACATCAAGACGACAATTCCCTCAAGTTAATGCAGGATCTATGGCAGATATTGCATTTTTACTGCTTATTTTCTTTTTAGTTACCGCAGTGATACCTAAAGAAGATCAAGGATTTAACAGAAAACTTCCTCCACCATGTCCACCAAATTCAGATTGCCTTGGGGAAATACCTCAAAGGAATACCCTCGAAATTCGAGTCAATTCTAAAGATGAATTATTTGTTGAGAATGACATTGTTAATATTGATGAATTAAAACAGCTAACCAAAGCTTTCGTGGATAATAACGGAGATACTTCATGTAATTACTGTAACGGATTGCAAACAACCAATGCTTCAGACAATCCCAAAAAAGCAGTCATTTCACTCACTAATGATAATATGACCTCTTACAATTTTTATATTAAGGTACAGGATGAAATCACAAAAGCTTATTATGAACTCCGAAGTGATTATGCACAAACGGTTTTAAAAAAATCACCTGATGAGCTGACAAAAGAAGAACTTCATAAGGTTAGAGATGCTTACCCATTTATTCTATCAGAAGCTCATATAAAAAATTAATCAGAGTCTAAAGTATCTTTTAAAACCTCAACTCTATAGCTGATGTTAATGTTGCGCCTTCCCCATTGTCGTGCAGCCTTAACATCAGTTCCCATATATACATCTATTCGATTTCGCCATCGTCGATTCATTTTATCTTTCACTAAATACGTACCCTCAAGGCCTTCAATTTTCACCAAAGTGTTGTGAGATAAGCCCTTTTTTAGTAAATCTCGGGATACAGCAATGTATCGCAACCCTGGTTTTAGGCTATCGCCAAAAGCAGTAATATGGGGATTTGAACTGGTTTGATAAGCTAAAGAATTATAGGCTGTGGCAGTTACCTCCATAGTTTTCCACTCATAAGGCGTATGCACTTCTTCCTTGCATGACAAACCAGACAAGACACTAATTGTGATTACAAAATAGATGTAGACCGTTTTAAAACGCATAATTAAATATAAGATTTTGTAACTTCACAATCGAAACGAAATCTAAATTTTATGAAATTCTTGTATATTTCCATATGCCTTTTATTTATTGTGTCTTCATGTAAAAATGATACGAAATCTACCAAAACAGAATCAAATAAAAATGACTCAATAACTTTAATAGAAAAAGCCAAAGGTATTCACAGTCGTGTGATTACACTTGATACACACTGTGATATTAACGTTAAGAATTTTACAGACTCTATCAATTACACGCAAGATCTTGACACACAGATCACGCTTCCAAAAATGAAGCAAGGAGGCTTAGACGTAGCTTGGTTTATTGTTTACACTGGACAAGATACACTAACAGATGAAGGTTACAATAAAGCCTATGATAATGCAATGTCAAAATTTCATGCCATACATAAACTAACTAAGGAAATTGCTCCAGACCAAATTGAACTGGCATTAAATTCTGCAGATGTTAAGCGTATTTCTAAATCTGGTAAAAAAGTAGCAATGATAGGTATAGAGAACGGATATCCTATTGGTACAGATATTTCAAATGTTGAAAAATTCTATAACCTTGGCGCCAGATACATGTCTTTATCACACAACGGTCATAGTCAGCTATGCGATAGTAATACAGGAGAAAAGAACGATGTTTGGCTTCATAATGGCTTAAGCAATTTAGGAAAAGAAGTTATTACAGAAATGAATCGTTTAGGTATGATGATAGATGTATCGCATCCTTCTAAAGAATCTATGCGTCAAATGATTGAACTTAGTAAAGCGCCAATAATAGCCTCTCATTCTTCAGCCAGAGCATTATGTGATCACAGCAGAAACCTTGATGATGAACAACTCGAATGGTTAAAACAAAATGGTGGAGTTGTGCAAACAGTTGCATTTCAGGCTTATACTAATACTGAAAAAAATGATGCTAGAAATGAAGCTGTAAAAGAGCTTCGCCAAAACATTGCAGACTCTCTAGGCACAAAATGGTATTCTCGGAGCGAAGTTAGAGCCATGGACGATACCGAAAAAGAAGGTTATTATCAACTGAGAAGACATATTATAAAACTTGCAGATGAAAAAGCCAGTGATATTAAAGACTTTCCTCCTAAGGTTAATGTCTCCGATTTTGTGGACCACATTGATTATCTGGTTGAAAAAATTGGTCTGGAGCATGTAGGTATTAGTAGCGACTTTGATGGTGGTGGCGGTGTTGAAGGTTGGAGTGACGCTTCAGAAACCTTTAACGTCACACTTGAACTCGTAAAAAGAGGATATTCCGAAGAACAAATTGAAATGCTGTGGAGTGGTAATTTGTTACGTGTTTTAGATGAAGTTGAAGCTGTGGCGAAATCAATAAATTCGTAAGGTTAACACAACAAACCTAAACACAATGTAATGACTTAAGAGAATGAATTCGAGAAATCAATAGCATTTACAATCGTTGTAATAACAAATAACACTATAAGTATTGCATTTACAACTATACCTATTGTCTTTTTCATTGAGTTTGGATCCTTAAGACCTCTAATAGAAAAGAAAAAACCTATTAACGAGGCTATTACAACTAAAATCATTAGAAAACCTCCTCCATAAGTATAAGTGTCTATTGAAATTATTTCACGTGCGGCCAAAACTTTAAACAATAAAAACAACATAAAGCATACAACAGCAATAATTGCATATTTGAATCCTTTTTCAGAGTGTGATGGTGTATTCATAATAAATTTAGTATGCTATTAACTTCAATAATGCCTCTTCAAATCGTCCTTTAGCCATATACTGATCTTCAAGTTGATTAATAAATGGTATCGGTGTTTCTATACTTGCAACACGCTTTACAGGAGCATCTAAATCTTCGAAACAATGCTCCATAATCAATGCTGAGATATCACTTGCTATTCCTCCAAATAAAGAGTCTTCTTGTAAAATTATAGCTTTCCCTGTTTTCTTTACTGAAGCATAAATACTTTCTGTATCCAGAGGCTGTAAACATCTTAAATCAATAACATCTGCATTGATAGTTTCATTGTTATCCAATGTTTCTAGAGCCCAATGTACTCCTGCGCCATAGGTTATAATTGTAACATCATTCCCTTCTCGTAAAACAGATGCTTTTCCTAACGGAAGCGTGTAATAATCTGTTGGAACCTCCTGACGAATACTTCTATACAATGCTTTATGCTCAAAGAACAATACAGGATTTGGGTCCTCAATTGCAGTTGCTAATAACCCCTTAGCATCATATGGAAATGCTGGATATACAACTTTTAAGCCTGGTGTTTTTGTAAACCATGCTTCATTGGTTTGAGAGTGAAACGGACCAGCAGCAACACCTCCACCACATGGCATTCTTAGTACAACATCAGCTTGTTGATTCCATCGGTAATGCGACTTGGCTAAATAATTTACAACTGGATTAAATCCGGATGAGACAAAATCGGCAAACTGCATTTCTACAACAGCTTTCATTCCTGCAATAGATAATCCCATGGCAACTTCAACAATAGCCGATTCACAGATAGGAGTATTTCTTACGCGCTCTTTTCCAAAGGCTTCAACAAAACCTTCAGTAATTTTGAACACACCACCATACTCTGCAATATCCTGTCCCATAATCACCAAATCATTATGCTTTTGCATAGATTGTTTCAATCCTTCGGAAATAGCATCAATAAGTCTTATCTCCTCTGTTTTAGATTTTGGCTTGATCTCTTTATAATTAAATGATTTGTAGACATCATTTAATTCTGTGGTCATGTCTGGAACAATGGGTGCTTCATTAAAAGCCATTTCAAGATGATCATGAATCTCATGCATAATAGCTTCTTTAATAGCAACCTCTTGCTTTTCAGTTAATATCTTTTGATCTTTCAAATAGGCTTGAAAATTTTCTAAAGGATCCTTCTTAGCCCATTGCTCCATGAGAGCTTTGGGTACATATTTCGTTCCGCTAGCCTCCTCATGACCACGCATTCTAAAAGTTTTAAATTCTATCAATATTGGTCTTGGACGCTTTCGGATACTCGCTGCCAATTTCTGCATTTTAGAATAGACTTCAATAACATTATTACCATCAAGCACAAAGGATTCCATGCCATAACCTTTACCTCTATCTGCTATATCCTTACATCTGTATTGCTCATTAGTAGGTGTTGATAATCCATAACCATTATTTTCAACACAAAACAAAACAGGCAATTGCCAAACCGAAGCCACATTTAAAGCCTCATGGAAATCACCTTCACTCGTACCTCCTTCTCCTGTAAAAACAGCTGTAATCTGATTATTTTTTTTCAATAAGTTTGCAAGAGCAATACCATCGGCAACACCTAACTGAGGTCCCAAATGCGAAATCATTCCAACAATATTGAACTCTTGTGTTCCGAAGTGAAACGATCTATCTCGCCCTTTAGTGAATCCATTAGCTTTTCCTTGCCACTGACTAAAGAGCCTATGTAATGGAATCTCACGAGTAGTAAACACACCTAAATTACGATGCATTGGCAGGATATATTCCTCTTTTTGCAATGCCATTGTTACACCTACAGAAATGGCTTCCTGTCCAATACCTGAAAACCATTTAGAGATCTTCCCTTGTCGCAATAGAATAAGCATTTTCTCTTCTATCATGCGAGGTTTAAGCATGTTTTTATAGAGTCTTAAGAGTGTTTTATCATCCAGATTTTTTTTATCATAGGTAATTACACTCTTGGTTGAGGTCAACATTTTTTGATATATTACGTTAGTAAATCAAATGTAAATAAAAATTGATTGACAAGCTTAACTTCATTTAGTTATTTTTCAAGCTAAAGTTTGACCTGTGATTATATCAATGTTTTCTTTATTTTTGTAGTATTGTAGACGAATTAAATACTTTATCAAAATGAATATCATACCTAGCGTTAATCTTCAGGATTTTATTTCTGGAGATCCTGATAGAAAACAAAAATTTATTGATGAGATTGGAAAAGCATACCAGGAAATTGGTTTTGTTGCACTAAAAGGACATTTTCTAGATGATCAACTCGTAGATAACCTTTATAAAGAGGTGAAAAACTTTTTTGATTTGCCATTAGAAACCAAAAGAAGTTACGAAATAGAGGGTATTGCTGGGCAACGTGGTTATATCTCATTTGGTAAAGAAAGTGCGAAAGGAAAAAAAGAAGGAGACCTAAAAGAATTCTGGCATTTTGGTCAATATGTTGAGGATGATCCAGAACGCGCTAAAGAATATCCAGCAAACGTTGAAGTAAAAGAGCTTCCTGAGTTTAATAACATAGGGAAAGAAACTTACAGAATGCTGGAAAAAACGGCTAAGTATGTATTGCGTGCATTAGCATTATTTTTAGAATTAGAAGAAACATATTTTGATAAATATATTCACAACGGAAATTCAATTTTAAGACCTATCCACTATCCGCCTATTCTTGAAGAACCAGAAAATGCTGTTCGTGCGGCTGCTCATGGAGACATCAATTTGATTACGCTGCTCATGGGAGCTCAAGGTCGTGGATTACAAGTTCAAAATCATAAAGGTGAATGGATTGATGCCATAGCTGATCCGGATGAGTTAATGATCAACGTTGGTGATATGCTATCCAGACACACTAATAACAAATTGAAATCTACCATACATAGAGTTGTAAATCCGCCAAGAGAGTTATGGGGAACCTCAAGATACTCTATCCCATTTTTTATGCATCCAATTAGTGAAATGAAATTAGATGTCCTGGATAGTTGTATTGACGAAAACAATCCTAAACAATTTGACGACATTACTGCTGGGGAATTTTTAAACGAACGCTTAATTGAACTTGGACTTAAAAAATAATAGTTTAGTGATTGTAAATTTTACAATACACTAGATATTAAATACCCTATCTATGGATTTACAAGACCAATTAAAGAATTTGTTTCCAGATCATGTGTCTGAGAACGTTTCCGAAGAGAACAACCTGAAAGACAGAGGCATCTGGTTACAAGACGATCCAATTATCTGTAAATACGAAAAGCGTAAAGGCAAGCCCATAACTATTCTTGAGGGTTACACTGGAGCCACTGAAGATTTTAAAAAATTAGCCAAAGAACTTAAGCAAAAACTTAGTGTTGGTGGAAGTTTTAAAGATGACACGATTATTATTCAGGGAGATTACAGAGATAAAATTATGCAGATTTTGAAGGATAAGGGGTTTAATGTAAAACGTGTTGGTGGTTAAATGAAATCAAATGCCTTACATATTACCAATGGTACAAGTTTGACTAACTATTTAATTAAGTTAGATCTTGCCACTGAAGAAAACATAGTCACTTGGCAAGAAGCTTTATGTGTTGGTCCAACGATAGAAGATCTCACGTCTGATGAATTTATAAAAATCCGAAAAGCATTTTTTAAATCGTTTTATGACATTACTTTAAGTACAAAGGAAATGACCAGTGAATTAAAAAAACTGGATACTATCATAAATTTTACTGAAGTTATCTTATGGTTTGAATATGATTTATTTTGCCACATCAATATGGTTGCTGTAATTAGCCTGTTAGAGCAAAAAGGCATCTTTCTTCCTATATACTTAGTATGTAGTGGTCGTGTTGAAGGTGAGAAAGGTCTCAAAGCACTACCAGAATTAAATCCGAATCAACTTCAATCACATTACGATAATCGCGTCAAACTCAATGTCGATGATATTGCCCTTACCAGAAAGATATGGAGAATTTACTGCGGAAAAGATCACAATCAACTTTTACCATTAGTTCTAAGAACATCTTCTTTTGAATACATGAGTAATTGTTTGAAAGCACATATCAAACGGTTTCCAGATACACGAAGTGGGATAAGTACTTTAGAGTATAATATTTTAAAACTCGTCAAAGAAAATACCATTACATCAAAACACCATTTAGTGGGCTACACCTTACATTATCAGGGCTACTATGGCTATGGCGATTTACAAATAGCTCGTGTTGTAGAATTACTATCTATTTTCTTTATTGAAGAAGAAGGGTCATTAAAACTCAACAGAAAAGGACATCTAGCGCTCGAGCACCAACATAATTATCAAAAAGAAGTCAATAACACAATTTACTTTGGTGGAGTTAGTAGTCTTGATTATAAATTCGACAAGAAGCAAAATAAATTAATAAAAACAATAGTTCATGCCAATTAAAGCATCAGAATTAATTTTAAATCCTGATGGTAGCGTTTACCACCTGAATTTAAAACCTGAAGACATCTCAGACACCATCATTTTTGTTGGTGATCAAGATCGTGTAGAAAAAATAACTAAGCATTTTGACAGTATTGAATTCAGTACTCAGAAACGAGAATTCAAAACTCAAACCGGATATTATAAAGACAAGCGAATCACTGTAATATCAACTGGGATTGGACCAGATAATATAGACATTGTCTTAAATGAATTAGATGCCTTAGTCAATATTGATCTGGAGACAAGGAAGCCAAAATCTGATCTGGTAAGTCTAAACATCATAAGAATAGGAACTTCTGGTTCGCTTCAAAAAGACATCCCTGTAGACTCCTTTGTAATCAGCACACACGGATTAGACATTAATGGCATGCTCCATTTTTATCAAATCGATGGTATCAGTAATCCAGATATTGAAAATGCGTTTATAGCTCACACCAATTGGGATAAAAATAAAGCCAGACCTATTGTGATAAATAATAGTCAATATTTGGAAAACTATTTTGATAGCGATAAAGTCTTCAAAGGTATTACTGGTACTGCTGGTGGTTTCTATGGCCCACAAGGTCGCGTATTAAGATTACCTTTACAGGATGCAACATTAAATTCTAAACTTGATTCATTTTCATACAAAGACTACAGAATTTCTAATTTCGAGATGGAAACTTCTGTAATTTATGGACTATCTAAATTATTAGGTCATGAGGCGCTATCTTTAAATGCTATTATTGCCAATCGGCCAAATGGTAGCTTTAGTAAAGACCCAAAACAAACAGTTGAAAATTTAATTCTTTACGCTCTTGAGCGCATTGTAAATGTCTAAGATTTCTAGACTTCATCTACGGAAAAGCAACTATGAAAAAAATAAATATTGGAGGTGTTCCTGAGCATTTTAATCTGGCTTGGTACTTAACATTAAAAAACGGTGAGTATAAAGCAAAAGACATCAATCTACGATGGAAAGATTTTTTTGGAGGAACTGGAGCAATGAATAAAGCGCTCAGAGATGGTGAAATTGATATGGCTGTCATACTTACAGAAGGTGTGATTAAAGATATCATTGATGGAAATCCGAGTAAAATTGTACAAACATTTGTTCAATCACCACTAATTTGGGGAATTCATGTAGCACATGATTCAAATTTTAAAACCATTGAAGACATCAAAGGAACTCGCGCTGCTATTAGCAGATATGGCTCAGGCTCTCACTTAATGGCATATATTAACGCCGAAAATAACAATTGGAACCTTGATAAAGATCTTGATTTTAAAGTGATAAGAAATCTTGATGGTGCTGTTGAAGGTCTTACCAAAGGTGATGCAGATTATTTTATGTGGGAAAAATTTACCACTAAACCTATTGTTGATAGCGGTGTATTTAGACGTATTGGAAACTGTCCAACACCATGGCCATGCTTTGTTATTGCTGTTAGAGAAGACTTTCTAAAAACAAACTTAGAGGATGTTAAAACGATATTAGATATTATAAATAATACTACACAAGAGTTTAAATTAATTCCAAGCATAGATAAAACTATAGCTAACAGGTACGACCAAAAACTCGAAGACGTTCAAGAATGGTTATCACTTACCGAATGGTCGCAGGATGTTATTAATGAAAAGACTGTAGAGACAATTCAACAAAAATTATTTGAATTAGATATCATTCCAAATAAAGTCCCTTACGAAAATCTTGTAAGACCATTATAAACCCAATTTTTATAGTTAGGAAAAATACTATTGAGGTTGTTATATAAAAAAGACGTTTAACCAAAAAACAGGTCTTTCTACGTGTTTTTTGGTGTTAACTTTCTATTTATCAAAATTTTAATTACTTTTATCAAACCAAATCTATGTGCTTACTTGACTAAATCTTTAAAATATGATTATAACAATTACTCTTGTACTATCTTCTTTAGTTGTAATAAACTTTTTGTTATTAATATTTAGTTGTAATAAAACAACCAAAAAAGTTGCTTCTGAAAAACCTGGCTTTATCAAACCATTATCATCAGAAAATACAACAAAACAACTTCAAACAAATCAATTAGCTGCTACTGGAAGCTAAATTTATTCCCAGTTAATCCTTACATTCTTTTTTAATCTTAAGACTTCATTAGTTTTACTGAAATGCTTATTTCCAAACCAATAGCCTCTGTTTGCACTCAATGGTGAAGGGTGACCTGAAGTTAAAATGGTGTGCTTATCATGGTTGATTAATTTGGCTTTCTTCTTTGCAAAACCTCCCCAAAGTAAAAAAATCACATCTTTTTTTTCTCGACTCACAAGATCAATAACTTTATCTGTAAACTCCTCCCAGCCTTTATTTTGGTGACTTCCAGCCTGATGAGCTCTAACGGTTAAAGTCGCATTTAAAAGTAATATTCCCTGTTTAGCCCAACGCTCCAGATTACCAGATGCTGGATAAGGAATTTCAAGATCTGTTTCAATCTCTTTAAAAATATTGATTAATGATGGTGGATGAGTAATACCATCTGCTACCGAAAAACATAATCCGTTAGCCTGACCGTCACCATGGTAAGGATCTTGTCCTATAATTACAACCTTAAGCTGATCAAATGGACACAAATCAAAAGCAGAAAAGATTTGAGCACCTGGAGGAAAGCATTTATGCGTCTTGTATTCATCTTTTACAAAACTGACTAAATTTTTAAAATATGGCTTATCAAATTCGTCTAATAACTTATCTTTCCAGCTGTTGTGAATGTTTACGTTCATTTTATCTAAAAAACTATCCTATTGTCTAAAACATGAGCATTGTCATGTGTTGATTATAGCAAATATAGTATATTCGTTCGTGTAAAATTTATACGTCATGGAAAAAGCCATATTAGAAAGAGTACAGAATATACTCAATACTGACCTCAAAGAAATCAACACTATTGAGACTATTTCACATGATGATTTCTATAAAAAACACATAAAGACCAACACACCAGTTAAAATGACACAAATGATGTCTCATTGGAAAGCTATGGAGTTATGGTCTCTAGATTACTTTGAAAAAATAGGTAAAGACAAAGAAACCTATATGTACAAAGGTAATATTAGACAAAATGATACTAACTGGCAGTTTGGAGCATTTCAGGAGTATTTAAATGAGATAAGGGGTGAGAATACAGAAACCTATTTGGGCAATATGCCTATAGCTAAAATGTTCCCTGAACTTCTTGAACATGTTGATTTTTCTTTAATATCCAATAATACCATACGTAATTCAACTTCATTATGGATTGGCCCTCCTGGAACTATAACAGGCTGGCATACAGATAGACTAGCTAATAATATTCTCGCACTTATTGAAGGAAGAAAACTAGTCTTTTTAGTGAGTCCTAAAGAAGTTGACAAAATGTATCCAAGTGATAAATACGAACCAGGATCTCGCTTAAGCGATGTCAACATGGAGGATTTTGATGAAAAGAGTCATCCAAAATTTAAAGATGCTAATGTGCAATACACCATCATCCATCCAGGAGAAATGCTTTTTATACCTCAAACTTGGTGGCACGTTGTTTACGGTTTAGATGTATCTATAAGTTCAAATAATTTTGGATTTACGCCTATGGATAATATTAAAATGAAATCAGCCGAATTTGTAAAACGTAAACTTCATAGTGCAGGTTTATACAGCCCGAAAAACTGTGTTTGTCATTACGTAAACGAAAGTGGAAAACGCGTAAAACGTTAGGCTACAATTAACTACAAACATTTTATTTGTAAACCATTAATAAGTACCTTTGCATTCCTTAACTGCTATAGGTTAACTATTAATGATTAATATTCACGAAAAGACATTACAAGACATTGAGTTTCATGCGGTTTTACAACAAATTGCAGAGCTTTGTATTACTGATCTGGGTAGAATTGAAGTTTTAGAAATAAAACCTTTTACTACCAAAGAGTTGGTTGTACAGTCGTTACAATACACCAATGAATATGTCTCTTCATTTTATAATGACAATAGAATTCCAAATCATGGATTTGAACCCATAACTAAAGAAGTCAAGCTTTTAAAAATCGAAAATTCGTATTTAGAGACTAAAAGCTTTAAAAAGATTGCTTCAATAACATTGACCATAAGTGATATCCTCAAATTCTTGAAAAAATTTGAAGAATATTATCCTTCCTTGCACAAATTATCAATGTCTCTGGAAGTAGTTACGCATCTCGTTACTGAAATTGATGCCATTATTGATAGATTTGGAGATGTAAAAGATAACGCTTCAGACACCCTTTATCAATTACGAAAAGCTATAAACTCTGTTAGAGGAAAAATTAATCAAAGCTTCGCCTCTGCTTTAAATACCTATCACAATTTAGATTATCTGGATGATATTAGAGAATCTGTTGTAGAAAACAAACGTGTACTTGCTGTAAAAGCCATGTATCGACGTAAGGTCAAAGGTAGTATTATGGGAAGTAGCAAAACAGGTAGTATTGTCTACATACAACCAGAGCAAACCTTTCAATATGCTAGAGAACTCAATAATTTAGAATTTGATGAGAGCGAAGAAGTTGATAAAATTCTTAGAAATCTCACTGAATATGTCAGGCCATACACCTCGTTATTGGAGCAATACCAATTCTTTCTAGTCAGACTGGATGTCATTTATGCCAAAGCAAAGTATGCGCAATCTATTAATGCTATTCTTCCTCAAATTAACGATGAAAAAATCTATGAAGCTAAAGACGCCTATCATCCGTTGCTCTTTGTTTCAAACAAAGCTGAAGGCAAGAAAACGTTCCCTCAATCCATATATTTAAATCCAGAAAACAGAATCATTGTTATTTCTGGACCTAATGCTGGTGGTAAAAGTATTACTCTTAAAACCATAGGGTTATTACAAGTGATGCTACAAAGCGGTATGCTGGTTCCTGTTCATGAAAAAAGTAACATTTGCTTATTTGATAGGATTATCAGTGATATTGGAGACAATCAATCTATTGAAAACCATCTAAGTACTTATAGCTACCGATTAAAACAAATGAATTATTTTCTTCGGAAATGCAACAAGAACACCTTATTTCTTATTGACGAATTTGGTACTGGTAGTGATCCCGAACTTGGTGGAGCACTTGCTGAAACATTTTTAGAAGAATTTTATCATCGTGAAGCTTTCGGAATTATAACTACCCACTACTCTAACTTAAAGGTCTTAGCCAATGAGCTGCCATACATGCAAAATGCCAACATGATGTTTGACGAAAAGAGTCTAGAACCTATGTTCAAACTCATTTTAGGTCAAGCTGGAAGTTCGTTCACTTTTGAAGTAGCTCAAAAGAATGGTATTCCGTATAGCCTTATTAATCGTGCAAAAAAGAAAATTGAACGCGGTAAAGTTCGCTTTGATGCAACTATTGCTAAACTTCAGAAAGAACGTAGTAAATTAGAAAAGACAGAACGTTCATTAAAAGAAAACGAAAAGAAGAAACAATCTGAAGCAGACAAGCTTGAAGAAATAAATGCTAAGGTTCAAAAAAAGCTAGAAAATTATCAGGAACTGTATGACAGTAACCAACGCCTGATCTATCTTGGACAGAAATTCAATGATGTTTCTGAAAAATACTTTGAGAACAAGCGAAAACGTGAGTTAATGGCTGAGTTGTTCAAACTCGTACAAATTGAAAACTCAAAACGTAAAAAAGTTTCAGCTAAACAAAAAAGAGCTGAAAAAGCTAAAGAGCAACAAGTAAAGAAAGAAGCTGAAAAGAAAGTCGCAGTAATCCGACAAAAAAAGAAAGCAGCTAAGAAGAAACAGATAAAAGTCGAAAAACCAAAACCTATCTTAAAAGTTGGTGATCGCGTTAGAATGCATGATGGACGAGCTGTTGGTAGTATAGATAGTATTGAAAAAGGAAAAGCCATAGTAAACTATGGCATTTTCACAACTAACGTAAACTTAGATTTGTTAGAGTTGGTTGAAACAAAAAAAAACTAGTTACAACTCTCTGGAACTATTGAAGATGCTTGTCCCCAAATATTACCACCTGTAAATTTGTAACATCTTTCAGAATAGAGGTAATTAACGTACTCGGTGTCACTATCAGTAATGTAAATTGTATTCCATCCACCAGCTCCATATTGATATTGAAAATTTATACTTATATCATGCGAACCATTGGGCGGAGCTATACTCATCACATCGCCTTGATTTAGCTCATAATATTGAGTATACTCCATTTGATTTGTATTTTCATTTTGAGGCTTATATGCGAATCGAAATCTCGTATCGTGGAACGAATCATTTTCCACGGTAATTTCTTGATGAATAAATGGTCCGTTCATATCACAGTCGCTAACTGTATAATTTGATGTGTAACCTGCTTTTACTAAAGTATCATCCTTTAAATATCGAGCTTGAAAAGCTATTGGTATGCCTTGGTTATTCACACTATATACAGCATTTTCTCCTGTGAAAATATAGCTTAAAGAACCTGGTCCTGCTTCAAGGTTGTTTGTATAAATAGCTTCCGTCGAAATTTCTGCATTTTCTCCAACAGTTATAAGATCAATAGATGACGTGTCAATAATTTCTTCTATTTCATCATTAACACCATCAATATCACCAACTCCAGTAGCATACTCTAATACGACATCTAAATCAACATCTGGATTAGAATAATTTATAATTCTTAGCATAAGTATTTGTCCATAATCTACTGAACTGATATATGCAGGAGGATTATCTTCATCCATTAAGTTTTGAACTTCTTCAAGAGTTACGTCATCAGAAAAATAACCAGATGGATTTGTAGGATTGTTAACATCTACACTATAAAACACTTGCTTAATGAGCATATAAGCTACTTTTCTATCAGATGTAGTTTCAAACTCTAACTCATCAGAGAAGCTATCATTAGACCAATCTTCATGAGCTCCTAAACTTTGCCCAACTTGCTGAGAAGTATATGAATTAGCTACAGAAAAAGTTGATTTGAAAGTATTTGTATAACCGTCTTGATAGGCATTATTATTCCACCATGAGACAGCATTAGCAATGCCTTCTTGAACATTATTTTCAAATTTAGGATCCTCTATAATGATTGTTCCATTAGATCCCATATTAGGTAAATCTAAAGTTAAATTTACCGGTTTTCTAGCGATATCTATAGAATTAGGTGCTGCACTCTCCAGCAATTCTTGATTTATATTTACCAATGCTCCTGGATATATGATTTCATTCGTTGGCTTTAATATGGCTATTTTATCAAAATTTGAAGCCAGTTCATATTCACTATCATCACATGTAACTGTATTACCCAAATATGGCCATCCTCCATATTCTGTTTGACTTACAATAGTTAATGCACTTGATTCATTTCCTATTGGTTGCACATTAAGCATATTTGTTGAGTCATATATTAGTCCTTGAATATAATCATCAATGCTAGATGCTTCTGGATTTCCAGATGGATCATCACTATCATCAGTCTTACTACAATTTAGGACTACTAATCCCAATGCAAATAGAATAATGAATTTTAAATAGAAATGCTTTCTATTCTGTTTTAAATGTTTCATGATTTTGTTTTTGAATTGAAAATATTTAATCCCATTGCTTTAAAGAGGTACTCAAACCCTGTTGAAGTAATACTTTACCCAAAACAGTATCATCTAAAGTAGCGGTGTTTCCGTCGCCGTAATTGTAATTACTAGAGTTATCATTTTTAGCTCCAATTTTTAATGATGCATATAAACCTAGATAAGATTCTGAACTAGTTTTTGTGTTTGCGCCTTTTAAAACAAAATGATTGTATCCATCGTCGTGTTGAGGCAATATCTCTCCTACACTAGAGAAAGATGATTCTGCAGATGTTTCTGATAATTTCACACGATTATTTCCTGCATTGCTTGACCAAGAATAATATTTAAATGCAAAGAAATACTGATCAACTGACATGCTATCGCCATCGGCATTAGCAAAAGTCTTATCACCTTGTACTTGTTGTACAGCATTATTACTAAACAATTGAGTATCTGAAGCGCCACTTTTTGTAGTTTCAGCTAAATAATTAAATAGATCGTTGTATTGAGCTTCAGTAATCCATACCCATTCACCTGGTGAAGCATCTTCATAAGCAGTTCTTGTATTTCCATTTAAAAACGCCCAGATATCGTCAACATCTTGAATGGCTATTCTGTATTCTAAAAGCTCAGTTTCTGCACCATTACTTACTTCAATATTAATGTAAAGGAATTCATTCGTTTCAAAATCAAAAGCCAACCAATCACCTACACGAAGTTCATTTTCATTTATAATAATGGCTTGTGAAATGGTTTGCAATGTGATAGTATAAGTTAAAGTCCCTTCTAGACTAGAGTTGATTTCAGTAATAAAATCTCCACTTGAAGGGTATTCGGCAATATTAACCGTAATTAAATTGTCTGTTGGGTCGTTTGAATCTCTGTCATCTTCTGTACTACACGATACGATAAGTGTGATACAGAAAAAGAAGATCAGTTTTAAAAAAAGATTTGTTTTCATTATTATAAAAATTTTGTGGTTATGATTTTTGTAGCGACTTACAACTGGAAAAGTCTGCAGCCATTCCAGCGCAAGACACCACAAAATATTTATGTCATCAATTATTAATGACAATTCAAAACTAAGGTGAGATCAAACTGAAATCTAATTTTTGGCATGGACAAAGTATGGACAAGGCACAATTAATTATATATATTCTTAATAGAATCCGATACAGCGATTAAATTGTATTTAATTGACAATCAATTTTTTATAAGACTAAAGCAATATAACTTTCATGGACAAACTCTAGACTACAAAAATTGTAGTAAGGATTAATCAAGTCATTTATGTCGATTATTAATTATCTTAGTATTTTCAAAATTGACATTATGAAACATCATTTGATTGCTATTTTTTTTATGGTCTTTGTTAACGGATTCTTACATGCGCAAGATCCTATTTATATACTACCAAATGAACAACGAGAATTAATTGACAACGCAATTAAATGCTTAAAAGAACAACAAATTGATTGTAACTCATATTTTGAAAAAGCTTTAAGTATCTCTAATGAAACTCAAAACGATTCTATTCTAGCGCAAACGTATTTTGAAATATGTAATGCTTTAGATTTTTCAGGAAGCAGTAAGGACCATATTATTTATGCAAAGCGCGGACTTAAATTAGATGGCAAGAACCATCCCTTAGTAACCAATAGATTATTAAGAGAATTGGGGTATGCCTTTTCAAAGTCAGGAAAAATAGACAGTCTTATACCTATTTATGAAACAGCAATTTATTGGGCAGAGTATGCAAATGACAGTAGTGAAATTGCAATCAGTAGAATTAGACTAGCTAGCTCTTACAGACGATTGGGTAATATTAAGAAATCAATTGAATTGTTATTAGATACTCGGGTTTTTGTTAAAGCAAGTAATGATGTTCATCGAGAAAGTGGTTTGCTTTTTACACTGGCCAACGCCTATAGTGCTAATAAAGATGATGAGTTAGCAATTTCAAATTATGAAGAAGCTGCTGAAGGGTTTCTAAAAGCTGATGATGAACGAATGTATGCAGCGAGTTTGATTAACTTATGTATTGTTGCTAATGATATTGGGAAACATAAATTATCGCTTGAAAAACTTCCAATAGCCATTGATATATTTAAAGAAAGCGAACCTAATAGTGCTCTTTACGGGAAAACGCATTTAGGTAGAGCTCATTACCTAAATGGAGATTTCGAAACCTCAATCAGTATGTTCGAAGACTGTCTTAAGGAATCTATCAGAGTTGATAATAAAATTTTGGAAAACCTTAATAGAAAATTTTTAGCTCAGGGTTATTTAGAAACTAATCAACATCTATTAGCGTTACCACAAACAAGAATTGTTTATCAAGATGAAAAAGAACGTGGTGTTTCTGACGCATATTTAGATGCATTAAAACTGCATGCTAAAACTTTAACTTTAAACAATAAAGCTTCAGATGCAGTTCATGTTTATCAAGAGTATATCTCAACCAAGGATTCCATTTTTACTATTGAAAAAGAAAAAGAAATTGCTAATATGCGTGAGCGCTATGAAACTGAAAAAAAAGAAGCACAGATTGTATTATTAGAAAAAGATGTTAAGTTAAGTAAAACTCAAAAAACCTTATATGGCATAGGAATGTTTTCTTTTTTAACAATTGCAGGTCTACTCTATTTTGGATTTACACAGCGCATAAAAAAGAACAAAATTGAACGTGAAAAACAAGAAGAGTTCTATAAACAGGAAATTGAATTTAAAAAGAAAGAACTCGCTTCTCAGACCTTACACCTAGTTCAAAAAAGCACATTTATTCAAGAGTTGAAAGAGAATTTGGAAAAAATCAAACAATCTCCTGAGCTGTTCAAAATTGAGTTTAGACGTTTAGTTATGTTGTTAAAAAAGCAAAATGCTGAAGATAAAGACTGGGAGGTTTTTAAATCTTATTTTTCTGAAGTCCACAACAATTTTGACAAGAAAATAAAATCTATTGCAAACGATATTACTGAAAAAGAAATCCGACTAGCGTCTTTTTTAAGAATGAATTTATCTACAAAGGAAATCGCCTCTATGCTCAATGTTTTACCTGATAGTGTTTTAAAATCAAAGTATCGTCTAAAAAAGAAGTTGCAACTACATAAAGATGACGATTTAACGCAATTTTTAAATTCCTTATAGATCTATCTTGTATTTTTGCAATGTGATAGAAACTTTAGCAAAAGATAAACAGTTGATATTATTTGATGGTGTTTGTAACCTCTGCAATTCATCAGTACTCTATGTAATCAAACACGATAAAGACGATCGATTTAGGTTTGCTCCTCTACAGAGTGACATCGGACAGCAAATTATCAGCAAATACAATCTTGACACCTCTAAAACAGACTCTATACTACTCTACTCCAATAACAACGGACTTGTAATTAAATCTACAGCTGCATTAAAAATAGCAAGACACTTGGGATTTCCACAAAATCTGATGAGTATATTCTTTATTGTACCTCCATTTATTCGAAATTGGGTATATGATTATATTGCAAAAAACCGTTACGAATGGTATGGCAAAAAAGAAGCATGTATGATTCCTACTCCTGAGTTAAAAGCAAAATTTTTAGCATAGAAAAGTCCTTACGGGAATAAGGACTTTAATAATTAACAACTAATTAAAACTAATTTAACTCTAAAATAATAATTTAATCAAGAGGGATTATCTAAGTATAGATTATTGATTAATAGCACATTATTTGATATAAAACTACTTCTTTAATTAAAACTCCTATCAAAATATCGGTGTAAACCCAAAAAAAATTGATTAAAAAACACGACGTGCAAAAATCATCTATGAGATGCACAATTTGATTACTTTTTTCCTGAACTCACTCAATCGAGAGGTTAACTCATTCAAAATATCACTTCACTCAAACCCTGTTTTATAATTAGCTGGTGAGCTATAGTTTTATCAAAAACTAAAACCTCATCATCATGAAACAGTTCAAACTATTCTTTATAAACGAGTATTTCAGAATATGACAATAAAAAGGGATTTTTAAAATGGAATGTAAGGCTGGATGCTAATCATAAAAAGACCTATACATTTTCATACAAAGTAAAATACCCTAAATATAAACGTGTTAATTTATAATCATGGCTCAATCAAAAGGTAGTTTCACTCATTGAAAACACCATTTTCCTCAAAATTGGTTTTAAATACAAGCAATGAAGACTAGCTTTAATGTAAATTAATTAAAGAGTTAATTTGCTGAACTGAAAGCCTTAAAGCAAAATGTTTAGCTTGAGCCCAGCTTCTGTTAGTTGGGAACAGATCAAGTTCTCTTATGATGTATAGGTCTAACAGCATAGGAGTTTCAGAATTAAATTTCTGATAAAACCATATCGCTTTAAGGCTTTCTTATTATTTCAAACTTTTAAGAATGAAATCTAAATTCTTATTTGAATTATCATTGTTTACGTAAGAATCTGTAAAATGCTTAGAAGGTATCGCTAAACCAAGTTCCTGAAGTTTTTTAATGGTATCCACATAATCCAGAGTGACTTTACCAGTAAGCAAGACATCTAGATCTCCTCCATTCTTAGCATAATTATAAACACGATTAATTCCACAGAGGTATTGATGGTCTTTTGTAAACCCTCCTCCTCGATGTACACGCAAGGTGATTGAAAACGCTTTGTCTCTATTGAGTTTATACTGACTATATAACAAGTCAAATGTATCTGAAAAGTTATACCCTTTATTCAGAGAATCTACAGCAATAACACGATAAGCTAATTCTTTAAGTCGTTTCATGGTTAAGCATCCAGACATATATTCAGCATAAACAGCTAGTCCTTCCTGAGTTTCTACATTGTTTGGAAACCCATTAGAAAACACCTTTAAAGGTTGTGCCAGCCCATTGAAAGTAGTCACCATATGCACACCAATTTCATGATTGGTCAACACCTTTAATTGATTCTTGCTAAACTTATGATTTTTACTTAGCACCAAAGTTTGGGTATTGTTTAATACCATAGCCGCAGCAGAAAGATTGGTGGACAGCTTAATGTTATAATCAAAGTCATAACGTTTAGAATACTCCTTAAAATAATCTACAGCATCTGTTGCTGAATATATAGGCAACATTTCCTCGTCAAAATCAGTGTCGTCAAAACGCAAGATGAACTTAGCATTGTCAATTTGCTTTTCTGTAGGCGTCCCAAAACTTTTAAGGCTGTTAAAGTAAAATTTACGACCCTTATTAATCGTTTCTATGCATTCAATTAAACCAGAATACTCGTAGATGACATCTTGATACAGTTGTCTAATATCATCATCTGTAATACGTTCTAAACGTTGAGAGAAAAATAAGCGATGTAACTTATAACCATTGAATTTGATTTTAGGATATTTAAAAACGGGCTCGTAATTAAATTTTGAGGAAAAAAACTGTTTTTTTTCTCGTTGTATATTCAACGGATTGATATAGTTAAGTACCTCAATATTTTTAACCAATCGATTGAGATTAGCATCAATATCGAATAGATCTTGGTATTCGTCAGTACTTGTAATTTGTGGCATTTATTTAGCGTATTTTTTATAAAAATGAGCCGCATGCTCAGGCAATTTTATTCTTAGCTGTGCTTCAACACTGGCAACAACTTCCGGATAAATAACATAATCGTATTCATCACAATAGACCTTAGCAATTTCGGTTGCCAAAACTAAGGTATTTCGAAAGTTTTTCGTAATAAATTTCAAGAAATATCCATTGCCATAAAAGGTATCATTAATTTTAGCTGTCGATTTGATCTCATGCGGAAATTTGAATTCAGACAACCACTGCCTCCATAATTCAATATCATCACCAAACCGGTCGTTATCAACATTTGAGGTGCCTAAGTTCCAGGTAGGCACTTCCCTATCCCAGCGTTTCCAATTATAACTGTGCATATCGTACACAATACACACACCAAATTTTTCTTCCAATTTAGAGATTAACGCATGAGTGACTTTATAAAAGTTATAGTGTTTCTCGAGGCTTTTTGCTTTCATCTCTTCGGAAAGTGGCTTATGCCATAACTCTTTTCCCCATGCAGTTTCAAAAACAGCATCTTCATGTGCTCTGTTAAGATCATACTCAAAGCGTGAATCACATCCAGCAATAACAATGGGATGTGATATGATCATATGCTTAGTTTCGGGATCTTCTTCGTACCAACGTTCATATTCTGTATGCATGCAATTGTCCCAAAGCTCTTTTCTAAATTGATGTCCGTCATGTATAGCTCCACAGGCATAATGTACGTACTTATCAATCTTTAGCGTTAAAGAATAATCCTCAGCTACAGCATGAAAAATCTCTTCATTCTGGATTTTAGAAATTATAGTGTCAATTGACAGTCTTTGTATCATATCAACTTAAAATTTTCTTTAACTGATTATATATAGCCAATTCTATCTTATCCATCTTACCATCAGCAAAAGCCATAAGCTTGATATCTGCGAAGAGTTCTTCAGGTTGACTGCTGTAAGTGGGTTCGTTATTTACAGCATCAACAATTTTAGTGATACTCTGATAATCATTATCTGCATCAAATTCTTTCTTAACATGGTTATAGGTATTATCATCAACACGAGATAGGATATAGGCTTTCTCGTTGTTTGTAACTTCTAGGTCGCTGTGGGCTACATATAATAAGATGTAAGCAACCAATTCACTTTTTGTCCAATGATTTATTTCCATTATTCGTATGTTAAAGTTCCAAATTCTGTCCATGACCCATCATAAACAGAGAGATTTTCGTAATTTAAAATTTCAGCTGCTAACGCAAGAATACAAGCAGTAATTCCTGAACCACAAGAAAACGTTAGTGCTTTATCTTGTAATTCAAAAGTATCAAAAATCGTACGTAATTCTTCGGTAGATTTTAAACAATAGCCATCAAGTAGTTCTGTATAAGGCAGGTTAGATGAGTTTGGAATCGTTCCGCTTCGTAATCCAGCTCTAGGTTCGGGAACAATACCCTGAAAACGTTCTGTAGAACGCGCATCTAAAATAGTACAGTGCTTATCTCTGGCAATATCCAGAATATGATGAAAGAAACGAATTTTATCAGATTGAAAATGAGCTGTAAAATCACCTATTTGCCAAGTATTTATTGATAAGTCGCTAACAGTTTGAAAATCTAATCGTTGCCACTCTGGTAGTCCACCATCTAATACTGCAATATTATCAAAGCCATAACATTTGAATAACCACCATACTCTCGGACTCCAATAAATCCCTTTATCATCATAGACCACAATAATAGAATTATTGTTTATTCCAAGCTTACGAGCTTCACTTTGAAACTGATCAATTGAAGGGAACGCATTAGGAAACTCATCTGTTGTATCGCTGAACTTACCTTTAATATCAAAATATCTTGAATTCGGAATATACACAGAAGGGTCGCTCTTGTCTTTTTTGACACTGGCGTCAAGTATGACCAAATCGTCCAGATGACGATTTTTATACAGCCAGTGGCAACTCACAACAGTCGATACTAACTGATTTATATTAGGCATCTTGAACTGTTTTTCTTAGTCGTGTTCGTCTGTCAAACGCTTGTAGTTGATCGACAACTTTACTTTCTAAAAAGTCGATTACACGTTCTTCAACTTTTATTTTAGACTTATAAACTTTATTGATGTAGGTAATTCCACCAGGTGACATCACATTAACTTCAACCAGCTTACCTCCTATAACATCAATACCAACGAAGTACAAACCATCTTTCACTAATTTAGGTCCGATTTGTTTACATAATGCTTTTTCAGCTTTAGTCAAGCTGTGTTTTTGAACTGAGCCTCCTGCAGATACATTTGAGCGATGGTCATCACTTCCTGGAACACGCTTCATAGCACCAACGGGTTCACCGTTGAGTAATAAAATTCGAACATCGCCTTGATCTGCTCCTTCAATATAATCCTGAAGAATGACATAGTTTGATGTGCCATCACCACTTGTAATATAGAAATCTAACAATGAATTGATATTGCTCATAGCCGATTTTTCAATCAGGATAACACCAGATCCTCCAAAACCATTTAATGGTTTCAATATCATTTTATCAGCCTTAGATTCTTTGATCTGCTGAATAAGATAATTCTTGTTTTTTGATACGTGAGTGTTAGGTATGATGTTGCTATGTGCATCTCCAAATGCAGCTGTATATAATTTATTATTTGCCTCTCGCATACCTTGAAGTGAATTGACAATAAATACATCATCTTTTACAGAATCCAAAAAGTTAAGCATAATTGGATCTAGCGGAGGATTAGCTCTAAAGAAAATCGCATCAAATCCAGCCAGAGGCAGCATTTCCTCACGGAGTTTTGCTTTATTATAGAACGCTTTGAGTGTTGATGGTACTTTCTCCATCCGTCCAATAACTGTGCAGAATGCATTAGTAACACTATCACGAATTGTTAAGTTTGCAGGTGTACACATAGCAACGCCATGTCCTCGTTTTACGCATTCTTTGATCAATGCTAAACTAGTATCATTTTCCGGGTCTATATCCTCCCAGGGATACATAATAAAACATACATTCATAGTCAGTTATTTTTAGTTGGTCATTTTATAAATTTAAAAAGAATAATCTTTTTTTGAAACTATTTCACTGCCTCGTAATGATCATCCCATTCTTTAGGTTTTGGATCATGTAGCTTATCTAACGATTTCGCCACCATCATAGACACTGTCGCATCACCAGTAACATTAACCACAGTTCTACACATATCCAAAGGTCTGTCAACAGCAAAAATTAACGCTAGACCTATAGGTAACAATTCAGCTGGAAAACCAATAGACTCCAATACAATTACAAGCATTACCATTCCAGCACTTGGTACAGCGGCACTACCAATAGATGCTAATAATGCTGTTGCAATAATCACTAGTTGATTGGTAAAGGTTAGTCCCTCAGGCCATATCACTTGCATGATAAAAACAGCAGCAATCCCTTGATACAAACTAGTACCATCCATATTAACAGTTGCTCCTACTGGTAACACAAAACCTGAAACCTCTTTATCTACACCAATATGTTCTTCCACACGTTCCATAGTTACTGGAAGTGTAGCAGCACTAGAACTTGTTGAAAATGCTAATAATTGCGCTGGAGATATCTTATTTAAAAACCAAAGAGGTGATTTTTTCGTGAATACCTTCACAAGAATTAAATAGAATCCAATCATCAAGGCTAATCCTGCAACCACGCAGAAAGCGTAATTAAGAAGTTTTAGTAAAATTTCAGTATCGTCAAAAGCAATAATAACGTTTGCCATCAAAGCAAATACCGCATAAGGCGCAAATAACATGATAAGATCAACCATTTTCATGACGACCTCATTAAGCGAATCAAAAAATTTGACTAGAGGTTCAGCTTTTTTCTCCGGAATAAGCAATAGACAGATTCCAACAAATAAAGCAAAGAAAATAACCTGAAGCATTTTAGCTTCTGCGAAAGAGTTAAAAATGTTACTAGGAAAAATATCAACCAATGCTTGTAAAGGTCCAGCATCTTTAGTAGCGGATGCTTTTTCTAATTTATCAATTACTCCTGCGTCATTTTCATATTTCATTTTAATTTTTGCAATGGTATCTTCAGACATACCTGCACCAGGTTTTACTGTATTTACTATAGACAACCCAATAATAATGGCTACGAGTGTTGTCCCAATATATATGATTATGGTTCGTAATCCCATAGATTTAATCTTGGAAATATCCTTCAGATCTGAGATTCCTTTTATTAATGAAGCCAATATCAATGGGATTGCGATTAACTTCAATAGGTTAATAAAAATGGTCCCAAAAGGCGATATCCAATCGGTCACAAATCCTTTTCCTCCATCTACAGTATTCATTATAAATCCGAAGATGATACCTAAAATCATTCCTATAATAATTTTCCAATGCAATGGTATTTTTTTCATATATCTAGTGAAATTAAAGTCTAATATTTATGGAGTCTATTTATACATTTTGTTCAGCAAATAAAAATCAGCCAAAACCAGAGCAGCCATAGCTTCCACAATTGGTATAGCTCTGGGTACTACACAAGGATCATGTCTTCCTTTGCCTTGCATTTCTACAATATCACCCGATGTATTTAAAGCATCTTGTTTTTGAATAATAGTAGCTACTGGTTTGAATGCTACCCGAAAGTAAATGTCCATCCCGTTGCTGATTCCGCCTTGAATTCCTCCAGATAAATTAGTTTTAGTAGTTCCATCTTCATTGAACAAATCGTTATGCTCACTTCCTTTCATACGAGCACCACAAAACCCACTTCCATATTCAAAGCCTTTAACTGCATTTATGGATAACATTGCTTTACCGAGTTCGGCATGTAACTTATCAAAAACGGGTTCTCCTAATCCTACAGGTACATTTTGCAGGACACAAGTAATCGTACCTCCAATAGTATTTCCTTCTTTTCTAATGTCCTTAATTTTGGAAATCATTTGGTCTGCTGTGGCTTTATCAGGACAACGCACATCATTACTTTCGGTTTTAGAAAAGTCTAGGTCCTGATATGGTTTTTCTAAAAAAATCTCACCTACCGATGATGTATAAGCATTTATGTTAACAGTATGTAGCAATTGTTTTGCAATGGCTCCAGCCACCACTCTACATGCAGTCTCTCTGGCAGAACTTCGGCCTCCTCCTCTGTAGTCACGAACTCCATATTTTTTTTCGTAGGTATAATCTGCATGGCTAGGTCTGTACACATCTTTGATGTGTGAATAATCTTTTGATTTTTGATTCGTGTTTTTAATAACGAATCCGATAGGCGTTCCTGTGGTTTTACCTTCAAAAATTCCTGATAAAAATTCAACACTATCAGGTTCTTTGCGTTGTGTTACTATTGCCGACTGACCAGGTTTGCGACGATTCATTTCATTTTGAATGGCTTCAAAATCTAATTCTAATCCTGCAGGACAACCATCAATAATTCCACCTATTGCTATACCGTGAGATTCACCAAATGTGGTGAGTTTAAAAATTTTTCCGAAGGAATTTCCTGCCATGTATTCAGATTTTACGCTAATGTACTTGTAAAAATAGAGAAACAAAAACAGAATCCCATAAAGCATCGCATTTCCGCAGTAAAAACGCATAACAATTGCTTAACAATTTGCTGATTGTTTGTTAATTAGCTCAGTTACTTTTTTCAATAACATATTATTTTCTTTGCACTATAAATTTGATTATAGCCATTGAAAACAAAGCGAAAAGTAGAAATTGCTGTCATTTCGGATGTCCATCTTGGTACTTATGGGTGTCACGCTAAAGAACTTCTGACTTACCTCAATAGCATTGAGCCTAAGACACTTGTTCTAAATGGTGATATTATAGATATTTGGCAATTCAAAAAACGTTATTTTCCAAAATCACATCTCAGCGTTATAAAAAAGGTCATGGATATGGCTGCAAATGGCGTTGAAGTCATTTATATCACAGGGAATCACGATGAAATGTTAAGAAAATTTAGCGATACTACTATTGGTAACATTTCCATTGTGGATAAATTAGTATTACAACTTGATGGCAAAAAAGCATGGTTTTTTCATGGTGATGTCTTCGATGCGTCAATCCAGAATGCTAAATGGCTTGCTAAATTAGGTGGATATGGTTACGACCTGCTTATTCTACTAAACCGACTGATTAACTGGTATTTACTCAAAATCGGAAAAGAACGATATTCGTTGTCAAAGACCATAAAAAATAGTGTAAAAGGTGCTATCAAATATATAAGTGATTTTGAAAAAGTAGCTTCAGAATTAGCTATAGAGAATCAATATGATTACGTCATCTGCGGTCACATCCATCAACCAAAAATGCAGATTATTGAAACTAAACTTGGACAAACAACCTATCTAAATTCTGGAGACTGGGTAGAAAATTTCACAGCTCTAGAATACCAATTCAAACGTTGGAAAATATACAATTACAATACAGATAAACTAAGAGCATTCTACGCTGATAGGGAGATTAAAGATATGGATGTTAAAGATCTAATTGCTGCAATTACTGTGGTGGAACAAAAAAATAAAAAATCAAAAGATTCAGACTAAAGCCTGACGTAAAACACTAACAGGATGAAGCGCCTCGCGCTGAGTTCCATCTTTTATTTGGTGCCTGCAGCTTGTACCATTCGCTGCAATTATAACATCCTGTCCTGCTCGTCTAACTGCTGGAAAAAGTGTCTGCTCTCCTATTTCCATACTAACTTTATAATGTTCTTTTTCATAACCAAAACTACCAGCCATTCCGCAGCAACCACTAGGGATTAGAGTGACTTTATAATTTTTAGGCAAACTTAATACAGTAAAACTTGACAACTGATTAGCAATCGCTTTCTGATGACAATGACCATGAAACTTAATAGTCTTCTCTGCTGTTGTAAATTGTTCTGATTTGATATTGCCAAGTTTTATTTCCTCTTCAATGAATTCTTCTATCAGATACGTGTGCTTTGCAATTTTTTCTGCTGAAGTTCTATCATCAGCCAATCTTAAATATTCATCTTTAAACGTATAAATAGCCGAAGGTTCTAAACCAACAAGTGGAGTGACCTCTGAAATGACATGTTTAAACACAGATACATTTTCGTTGGCAAGTCTTTTGGCTTCTTCTAATAATCCTTTTGATAAAAACGATCGGCCAGATTCTGAGTGACCAATTATATTGACCTTGTAATTTAAAGCGCCTAAAAGTTCAATAGCATCTTGTCCTATACGTGTATCTAAATAATTAGTAAACTCGTCATTAAAGAAAAATACTTCTTTTATGAAATTATTTTTATCACCTTTATTTTTAGAGTTTTGAAATATCTTATCTAAACTTTTACTTGAAATTAAAGGCAAGTGTCTTTTTTGAGCTATTCCAAAGGATTTCTTTAGAATTGAAGATGTAATTTTATTAGTAAACACAAAATTAGTAAGCCCTGGAATTTCACTTCCAAACGCATTCAAACGGTTATTATATGCAAATAATTTAGTCCGCCAACTTACACCGTTTTCTTTCTGATATTGATACTGAAACTCTGCTTTCAAGCTAGCAACATCAACACTACTCGGACACTCACTAACACAAGCTTTACAACTTAAACACAAATCAAAAACCTCCTTTAGTTCCCTGTGGTCAAACCGATTAGCTTTTTCAGAATGCGTTAAAAACTCACGTAAAGCGTTAGCTCTGGCTCTTGTGGTGTCTTTTTCGTTTCTTGTAGCGCGATAACTCGGACACATGGTCCCGCCAAATTCAGGCAACTTTCTGCAGTCTCCTGATCCATTGCACTTCTCAGCTTCCCTTAATATTCCCAGCGACTCTGAAAAATCGAGAACTGTTTCTATATCTGGCTCTAAGCGATCAGGTTCATAACGTAATGATTCATCCATAGGAAACGCATTTACTATTTTCCCTGGATTAAATATATTTTGCGGATCAAAAGCTGTTTTAATACGTCTTAATATCTCATAATTCTCATCACCTATCATCAATGGAATAAACTCAGCTCGTACAATTCCATCTCCATGTTCTCCACTCATAGACCCATTGTAACGCTTCACTAAATGCGCTACATCTGTAGTTATTTTCCGAAATAAAACTACATCAGCTTTCTTTTTAAGATTTAGTATTGGTCGCAAATGTAACTCTCCAGCTCCAGCATGCGCATAATATACAGGCTTTTGACCATAGCCCTCCATAAGTTTTGAAAACGCCTTGATATAACTTGATAAATCTTCAATAGCTACAGCTGTATCCTCAATACATGCTACAGTTTTTTTATCTCCAACAATAGTTCCCAATAACCCCAATCCAGCCTTTCTTAGATCATTAGCTTTATTGATCTCATTTCCTTCAAGTATCGGATTAGCATAACTAAGTCCCGATGACTGCAAATCAGCAATTAAGGCATGAGTTATATCAGCTAATTCTTTTGTGTCATCAGACCGCAGTTCGCACATTAAAATAGCTTCCGGATCACCTTCAATAAAAGCTCTGTTATTTTCTTGTGTTTTATTATGTTTCGTTAGATCCAGAATGGTCTTATCCATCATTTCACAAGCATACAAATTATGCTGCATAGCCAAAGTAACAGCCTCTAAACAAGTATCTATTGATTTGAAATGCGCAGCCACCATAATACACTCTGATGGAGGAAGCTGGTCTAATTGCAATGTAACTTGTGTAGTAAATGCTAATGTTCCTTCACTACCAGCTAAAAGCTTACACATATTAAACCCTTCTTTTGCTTCGGAAAACACCTCAGTATTTACCAACTCATCAATAGCATACCCTGTATTTCTACGGTGAATTTTAGGCATAGGGAATTGCGATCTTATCCGATCCTGAACTTCAGCAGGCGATAATTCATTTGCTATAGTTTGATATAAGCTTCCTTCTAAAGTTTTAAGCTTGGTTTTTTTCTGAAAATCCTCAGAAGACAAGGCATTAAATACCACTTCACTTCCATCGCTTAAGATAGCATGCAGTTCCAATACTTTATCGCGAGTCACGCCATATTGTATAGAGGTTGTTCCAGAAGAGTTATTTCCTACCATTCCTCCAATCATACAACGATTAGATGTAGATGTATTAGGCCCAAAGAAAAGTCCGAAAGGTTTTAAATAACTATTCAACTCATCTCTAACCACACCAGGTTGCACAGTAACTGTTTGCTGTTTTTTATTAACATCTATAATTCTGTTGAAGTATTTAGAAACATCAACTACAATACCTTTACCAACGCATTGACCAGCAAGCGAAGTCCCTGCCGTTCTGGGAATCAATGAAGTTTTGTAAGTCTTAGCGAATTCAATGAGAAGCTTTAGATCTTTATTGTTTTTAGGAAGCGCTACAGCTAATGGAAGCATCCTGTAAACTGAAGCATCTGTAGCGTAAAGTGTTCGCATTAACTCATCAAAAAAAAGCTCTCCTTCTAACTGAGAGGCTAAAGATTTTAAATATGAAATGCTAATCATGTATTATGGATAAGTCTGTTCATAAAACTAAAAAGAAATTTAATAAAACATCTTTTTTGGCGTTATTTTTGTAAAGTTAATCCGAAATAGAAATATAAATCCTTTTCAGGATTGTTTTTCTAAATTAATTAATGACAACAAAAACTTAAATTTTATGAAAAAATTATTTTTAGTAGCATTAGCCTTTATTGGCTTTTCAACAGTTTATGCGCAAGACATTTCAGACAATGCAATTGGGATTAGATTAGGCGATAGCGACGGATTTGGAGCTGAGATCTCCTATCAGAGAGCTCTTGGAGACAATAACCGATTAGAACTAGATCTTGGCTTGAGAAGCGGAAATAATTACGATGGCTTTAAACTAACTGGAATCTACCAATGGGTATGGAATATTGACGGAGGATTCAACTGGTATGCTGGTGCTGGTGGTGGTGTTGGATCATACAGTTTTGATAATGTACCACAAGGTGTTGATGACAGCGAGACTTTTTTATTTGTAGCAGGCGATATAGGAATAGAATATAATTTTGATATTCCGCTACAACTATCTTTAGATGCAAGACCTGAACTTGGTTTTGGCGATTTTAGAGATGATCTGGATTTCGATATTGCCTTAGGTATCAGATACCAGTTTTAAAAAACAGCATTCATAAAAAAAGCCACTTCATTAGAAGTGGCTTTTTTTATACATCATAAGTAACGCTCCTTAATAACTTCACAGTGATGATTCTCATGACCTATTGTTATAAATGCAACAGCTCTCGGCGACAAACTACTATTACTAGCTGTGCCAATTTGTCTTAACATCTCATCAGACATACTCTCAAACAAAATAATACTTGCTAATCTTACCGCTTTGTATTCATTCATCAAACTATACATTGAACGGTTATTAGCTTCACATGTCACCACATACTCATCCTGATCATATCCAGGAAACAACGTCTTATCCTTTCTAGCTATGCAAAGTGCGCGATAGGTAAAAATACGCTCAGTATCAATTAAATGTTGAATGATCTCTTTTACGGTCCACTTTCCTTCCTCGTATCGATATTCTAATTTATCTTCTGGTATTGATTCTAAAAATGCAATGGTAGTATCTCCATTTTCCTTTAAACCTTCATTAATGGTCAAAGAGCCTGCTTTTTGAATATAGGTCTGATAGTATGGATTAAATTCATTATTTGACAAATCATCTTTAGTCATAGCGAAAAATTTGATTAAAATTAACAAAAAACCCTTCATCAATTATCTCGACAAAGGGTTGATCTTATAAATGTTAAAATAGTTATAGTTCATTAAATATAGTATGCATCAAGCGCTTTTTATCATTGATGCTTTCCTCTAGGCTAATCATAGTCTCTGTTCGGTAAATACCTTCAATGTCGTCTAGCATAAATATAATATCCTTAGCATGTGAGGTGTTCTTAGCCCTTACCTTGCAAAAGATATTAAACTTACCAGTAGTTATGTGCGCTACAGTAACATAAGGAATCTGAGCAATACGCTCTAACACAAACTTAGTTTGCGATGTGTTATTTAAAAACACACCAACGTATGCAATAAAAGAATATCCCAGCTTTATGTAATCTAAAGTTAGAGAAGAACCACGAATAATACCAGCTTCTTCCATTTTCTTAACTCTGACATGTACAGTTCCTGCAGAAATCACAAGTTTTTTTGCAATATCCGTAAACGGGATTCTCGTATTATCGATCAACATGTCTAATATTTGGTGATCAATTTCGTCTAATTTGAATTTAGCCATTTTTCAGTTTTTCATAAATTAATTACAAAAATAACGCATTTTCTTTAAAGATAATGCACAAAAAAAAGACTTTTTTAAGGTTTTAGTAAGAATTTTTCATTATTTATCATTACGAAATCGATTTCGTTAGCCTCAGATATTGTAGTATTATTCTTTCCGAAGACTTGATAACCTTTAGCATCAATCTCTTTATGAGCATAAAAATTCTTCAAATCTGAAATTTTTTCAATTTTAGGAACAAAATTTATAGAATTCTCTTTCAAAACTTCTTGAAATTGAACAGCAACATCCAATCCGTTAGTGTTTCTGATAATAATATCATAAAACTTTTTCTGATTCTCAGGAATATCAAAATAAGACTCATAGTTAACACCTGTTAATGTATTAAGTGCAATACAATCCAAAGCAATCACCAAGGACTGAAAAATAAGTGCACGTGTTTCCTCTCTCATATAGTCATTAGCCGCATGACCAGCTTCAAAAAGAACAGTTGGAACACCTTCAGATTGAAACGTATCCCCAACACAATTTAGATTAAAGCTGTCGTCATAAACTCCAACCCTATTCTGAATCTGACGTTGCAGGTTTTTATTCATAGCTATAATAATCTCCATTGCTATCTTTCTTGTGGTAGTCAAACTTCGTTTAGCGTCTTGTGCTGGCGCTAAAAAGGACACTGTAGCAGAATTTGGAGTGTGGCCTGCGCTAAAAATTGTGCGCTGACCATGTAGATTGAAACAAAAATCAGGCTTAAAGGAATCAAAAACAGCTCGCAATACTTTACTTTCAGGTTGCGATAGCTCCTGAGCATCTCGATTAAGGTCAATAGCATTTGCATTTAACCTTGTGTAAGCTTTTGCACCATCTGGATTTAAAATTGGAATTACCTTAATAGTACAATGCTCTAAAATACAATCAATGGATTCATTGGTATTTGCAACCGCATTGAACAGATCAAAAATTGCCTTTGTTGTGGTACTTTCATTTCCATGCATTTGCGACCACATCAAAATCTTTTTATCTCCAAACCCAAAAGTGACAGAACGAATCGGAATACCATTTACAGATTTTCCAACGTCTTCAATTTGGAATTTCTCATTTAATTTTTCCAGAAGAGGAGCTATAGAATCGTAGTGAATATATCGCCCAAAAAGAGAGTCTTCTTTAGAGGAATTAAACAGTGTTTTTAAAGTTTTAATCTGCATGAATCTAAATTGATATTGACAAAGGTAAACAAATGATAATTTACAAATGTAAACATGCGAATCCTTAAAAATGGAATGCTTTTGATTACAGTTGTATACAGATCTAAAAGCATTTGACGCATCGCATTGAAAAATATTCAATATAAAACAAAAATATATTTTAAATAATTAAAATTCAGTATTTTAAAACATTTTATATAAAGCTTTAATTGATTTTATAAAAGCGAAACGTAATTAGTTTTAGTATAAGTGCAGTAATATGTTTACATTTGTAACGTTACAATGTTATCTATTTTGAGTTTACAATGATAAACAACGAAGAATTCACGAAACGACTCCAAAAAGTCATCGATTTCTATGGTGAAAGCGCCTCATCTTTTGCTGAAAAAATTGGTGTTCAACGCTCTAGTATTTCGCACATATTATCAGGTAGAAATAAGCCAAGTTTAGACTTTGTCTTAAAGGTACTTTCCTCCTTTCCTGAAGTAGAATTATATTGGTTGATGAATGGTAAAGGACATTTTCCATCACTAAAAAATGATGTGCAAGACATAAAAGTTTCCGAAGACAAAAAACCAAATAATCCAAAAGCAACTCAAATTTCAGAAACTCCAAAAACTGAAGATAAAGCCATTGAACGTATTGTGATTTTTTATAAAGATGGAACATTCAAAAATTTTGAGCATTCATAATTTAAGAATGCCATTTTTTAGAATCGTCAATGTCTCATAATTAGCCTTTGGTTTTGTAATTTTGTACAAAACTGTTGTAATGCGAAAAATTCTAGTCCTAATTTTACCTCTATTATATTTCAATTGTTACCAAGCAGAACGTAACTGTTCTAATTTTAAAACAGGAACATTTGAATTCACCTACACTATAGATGGTGAGGAAAAAACAGGCACTTTTGTTAGAACCAATGAATTCAATATTGATTATTTTGAAAACAAAATAGACTCTGCTTCTATTAGGTGGATCAATGACTGTGAATTCATTCAGAAAAAAATTAATCCAAAAAATAAGAATGAGGAAAAGGCTATACATATGAAAATTGTTAGTACAACCGAAGATTCTTATACTTTTGAATATCAACTGGCTGTTAAAGACCCTTATAAAAAGAAACGCGTTGAACGAGGAACAGCTAAAAAGATAAAATAAGATGCTAGACTTTTTACTAACTGGTGATGCCATCATGGCATTATTGACTTTAACCTTTCTAGAAATTATTTTAGGAATAGATAATATTGTTTTTATTTCGATTGCAGCCAATAAACTGCCTGAGAATCAAAGAAGCAAAGCCACAAACATAGGCCTAATATTAGCCATGGTGCAGCGCATCATCCTTCTGTTCTTTGTGTCGTTCCTAGTAGGTTTATCAAAACCTTTTTATAATATCCAGACCAGTTGGTTTGAACTTCATATCAGTTGGCAAGCACTAATTCTGTTTTTAGGTGGCTTATTCTTAATATACAAGAGTACGTCTGAGATAAGAGAAAAAGTATCGTATCCTGAACATGATGAAGATCAGGTGAAAGGTAAAAAAATTAAGAGTTTATCTAATGCTTTAGTACAAATCATGATCATTGATTTTATTTTCTCAATAGATTCGATCCTAACAGCTGTTGGTATGACCAATGGATTGCATCCAAACCACAATTACACTTTGGTATTGATGATTATCGCAGTAATGATTTCCATTGCTATAATGATCATTTTTGCAAATCCTATTAGAAAATTCATAGATACAAATCCGAGTATTCAAATGCTAGGACTAGCCTTTTTGATCTTAATTGGTTTTATGTTGATTACCGAAGCTGCGCACTTATCAGATACTAAATTCTTCGGAAATGAGGTTGGCGCTATACCAAAGGGCTACTTATACTTTGCCATTGCCTTCTCACTATTTGTTGAGTTCCTGAATTACAGAATCAATAAGAATTTGAAAAAGCGAGCAGAAAAAAACAGTTAGAACAATGTAATCTGACCTTGGTCGTCTAAATCGGCTTCATCGTCTGTATCAGATGGTTTACCTGAACCTTTGGTTGTTCCATCAGAAGCATTATCAGACGCTGAAGGCTCTACAGTTTCATCAACGACTTCAATCTCTTCAGCTGGTATTTCCTCAGGCGCTTCATAGGGTAGCGGATCTAAGAGATTAACCTGATTGATCTTTTCTTTAGTCAATTGATTACCTAAGGCATTGATTCCTTTAATTGCAATAAACTCTTCCAGCTTAACGGTCTCGTTATCTTTTCGGTCTTTGCCTCTCTCTTTTTTGAATTCAATCTCTGCTACTGGTTTCCAATCGGTAGATACAATCTCTAATTGAGAATCAGGATGCTCAGAAATAAAAGATTCTTCTTTACCTTCGTTTTCAATTAAGAAACGCTTTACATAGTATAATTCTTTTTCTCCATTGTAGTACACAACAGAAATTGGCTTTTTTGGAATCCATTTTTCCAAAACAATCATATCGCTATCAAAGTGTGTACTTAATTCAGGAAGTATTGTTTTAACAATTCCAGACTGAGTGATGATTAATAAACGGTCTTCACCTCTAAACTCTCCTATCAACTCACCTCGTTCATCAACGTTAAGTCGCTGTACAGTGTCATCAAACCAAATCTTACGTGGTTTCAATGTTGAAACCCCTTTCTCTTTGAGTTCAATTTTTTTGACAGCATATTTAGTCACTACATTTCCTTTTGATGCTCGACCCTTTATCAGGATATCTGCAAAATCTAAATCCCATTTCAGCTTCTTAATACTTCCTACTTGTCGTAAAGAGATAGAAACCACTTCAGCCTCACCATTTGGATTTGCAGAGAAATACCATAGCTTAGAACCTTTATTTTCATTTGTAAGGTCGTACTCCTTATCTCTAGTCATTGATGTTACTGCAAAACGCTTTACATAGGTTGGCCCTTTGGTTCCATCACGATATATCATATTATAAATCGTACGCTTATCCTTTTTCTTAAACACGGCAACATGAACGATATCTTTACCTATAAAGGTTTTGCTATCGACTTTAGTCACCATCATTTTACCATGATTGGTAAACACTATAATGTCATCTATATCACTACAGTCACAGACATATTCTTCTCGTCTTAGTGACGTACCGATAAATCCTTCGGCTCTGTTGACATATAGTTTTGTATTACGTATCACAACTTTGGTTGCATCTACATCTTCAAAGGTTCTAATCTCTGTTTTACGTTCGCGTCCTTCACCATATTCCTTTTTCAAACGCTGAAAATATGCTATGGCATAGGCAATCAAATTAGCCAAATGATGTTTTACCTCAGCAATTTGATCTTCCAAAGCGTCAATTTTCTGCTGAGCTTTATCGATATCAAATTTTGAAATACGCTTGATTCGTATTTCGGTTAATCTGGTAATATCTTCAACAGTAATAGCACGTTTTAAGTGTTTGATATGTGGCTTAAGTCCTTTATCTATAGCACTAATTACTCCATCCCAGGTTTCTTCTTCTTCAATATCACGATAGATTCGGTTTTCAATAAAGATGCGCTCTAAAGAGGCAAAATGCCATTGCTCTTCAAACTCACCGAGCTTTATCTCTAATTCACTTTTTAGAAGTTCAACAGTATTATCTGTTGAGCGTCTTAGCATTTCAGACACACCTACAAACAATGGTTTATTGTCTTCAATAACACATCCTAGAGGAGAAATTGAAGTTTCGCAGTTTGTAAATGCATATAATGCGTCAATAGTTTTATCTGGTGAAATTCCACTTGGCAAATGCACTAAGATTTCGACATCTGCAGCAGTATTATCCTCAATTTTCTTAACCTTAATTTTTCCTTTATCATTTGCTTTCAGAATAGAATCAATTAAAGACGATGTGTTTGTACCAAAAGGAATTTCAGTAATAACCAAAGTGTTTTTATCTAATTGGGAGATCTTTGCACGCACTCTAACTTTTCCGCCTCTCAATCCGTCATTATAATTGGATACGTCTGCAATTCCAGCTGTTGGAAAATCAGGCACCAAAGTAAAGCGTTTGCCATTGAGGTGCTTTATAGACGCGTCTATGAGTTCAAGAAAATTATGTGGTAAGATCTTAGTAGATAGACCAACGGCAATTCCTTCTCCTCCCTGAGCCAATAGCAAAGGAAACATCACAGGAAGATTGACAGGTTCTTTTCGGCGACCATCATAACTAGCCTGCCATTCTGTAATTTTAGGATTATAGATTACATCAAGAGCAAATTTAGATAAACGTGCCTCAATATAACGAGATGCCGCTGCACTATCTCCTGTGAGAATATTTCCCCAGTTACCTTGTGTATCAATCAACAGGTCTTTTTGCCCTATTTGAACCATGGCATCTGCTATACTGGCATCACCATGTGGATGGTACTGCATCGTATGACCAACAATATTTGCTACTTTATTATATCTGCCATCATCAAGATCTTTCATAGAATGCATGATACGGCGTTGTACAGGCTTAAAACCATCTTCAATAGCTGGAACAGCACGTTCCAGAATTACGTATGATGCATAATCCAAAAACCAATCTTTATACATACCAGTTACTCTGGTAATACTCTCTTGTGGTTCGTCTTGATTGTCTATAATATCAGTATTATCTTCACTCATTAATCTGCGCTGATTTTTTATTCATTTTAATCATTTTGCCCAATGATTGTCTTATGTAACGTCTTTTTTTTCTTGGCACAAGTGTCACATTAAAGGTACTCTTAAATTTGTGTCCGTGACTATCTTTTAAATATAAAGTTAATGTCTTATAAATAATAAAATTATTAAACTTAAAAGCATACAATTGTTGCTTTTCAAACTCAATTCTATGTTCTCTGTAATTAAGTTGTTCTGACAACAACAATCCTCTGTTAATTATTACAACTTTAAGTCCGTCGCTATCGTATTCAAAATATTTCGATATAAAATGGACTAGAAAAAATAGTGCAGCAAAACCAAATGCAATTAACAAAAAGGTCAATGTTGGATTACTGGTTACATCGTGAAACGCTTTAAATACTGTAGCCAGAATGACAGCCAGAACGATCAGTATAAAATATACTGATATGATTGTGTTTTTGACTTTTGAGTTATTTGTTCGCATAGCTTTTATTTCCTACACAATTAATTTTGTTTGATATTAAAGTTATCCAATATCTCGGTGAGTTCTTTTTTGGATGCTGAAATATCTACAATTTGTCCATTGGCTGACTTCACCTTCAATTCTATTTGCTTTAGTGCTTCTGTTTTTGATGTCTTAGTGATATAGTCGCATAGTTTATCTGCAGTAACTTCCTCTCCATTAACCGATAAAATCTCATCACCATAATTAATGAGTTTTTGAAGCTCCTCATCCCAAACATAACCAATAACAATTTTGTTGCTTTTAATAGTTTGTGTATAACCTAAATGAGGTGTATTGATGTCGTAAGATTTAGTTTTAGGCTTAAAATAAAACCGTTTATTTCTAAAATCTATGGTCATAACTCCATAGTTTAGTAGCTCTGCCCCAATTTTAGAATTATCATCTTTTGTGGTATGTGTTACACAATTATTAATTTCAAAATTATTAATAATTAGTTTTGGCACATGCAATCTCAATTGATTATTTACAGGCACTTCCCCAAATAGACTAACAGATGAAGCGCCATCACTTTGTCCAATTTCATTAAAAATCTCTTTGGACTTAAAAATGTTATAGTGGTTTCTAGATATATCATATAAACCTCCCATTCCAGTATCGATCAAAACCATTTCTCTTCCAGCCTCTTTTCCTTTAATCTGAATCCAAACATAAGGACTACTTTGGTTACCAACCAATTTAAGTTTTATTGATGTTTTTCTATCTAATTCGAGTCGTTTAGACTTATCAGTAAGTTTAATTAATTGTTCTTCAGCATTAATCTGGAGAATTGAGTTTCGAAGTAAATTACTACCTATGAATCCATCAATGCCAAAACATTTAAAAATTTCGCTTCCATTAAGATCGTAAACCAAAGCTGTAGAATTTACGAATTCAGTTTTTCCAAGTTTTAAACTCTCTACAGAAACAACATCTAAATTTTGTTTTTTTCTATTAGCATCGTTTGTTGGAATTGTAGTTATTACTTTAGGCTGAATGGCTTTAAAAACTTCGTAAGATATAATATTTGGTGCACCAGTATCCAATAAGAATCTATAGGTTTTATCTTCGATTTCAACTGGGATTATTATTTTATTCTTTTCGAATTCAAACTCTATTTCTTCGTAATAGTTTTTTCCATTAACACTCCCCTTTTTTAAACTACTGTTTTGTGCAAACACAGCTAAAGAGCATGCAATAATTACGATGTTTAATACGACCTGAATTCCTTTTCTCATTCTAACTATTGTCTTCAACCAAGTCTAACTCTACTTTCAGGTTTTCAATAATAAACTCTTGACGTGTAGGCGTGTTCTTTCCCATGTAGAATGACAGCAACTCTTCAATAGACATGTCTTTATCAAGCATAACGGGATCCAAACGAATATCTTCACCTATAAAATGAACAAACTCATCTGGTGAAATTTCACCAAGCCCTTTAAATCGTGTGATTTCAGGTTTTGGTTTTAACTTTTCAATGGCGTTGCGTCGTTCTTCTTCAGAATAGCAATAGATAGTTTCCTTTTTATTCCTAACTCTAAACAATGGTGTTTGTAAAATATACAAATGACCTTCTTTTATCACTTCAGGAAAGAATTGCAAAAAGAATGTTATTAGCAATAGCCTAATGTGCATACCATCAACATCAGCATCAGTAGCGATTACAATATTATTATAACGCAAATCCTCTAGAGATTCTTCAATGTTTAAAGCCGCCTGAAGAAGGTTAAATTCTTCGTTTTCATATACAATTTTTTTGCTTAGACCATAGCAGTTAAGTGGTTTCCCTTTTAAACTGAAAACGGCTTGTGTATTAACGTCACGAGATTTAGTAATACTTCCTGATGCCGAATCTCCCTCAGTAATGAACAAGGTTGTTTCGAGATTTCGTTCGTTTTTAGTATCGCCAAAATGCACTCTACAGTCTCTTAATTTTTTATTGTGAAGACTGGCTTTTTTTGCTCTATCCTTAGCCAGCTTTCTAATTCCTGAAAGTTCTTTACGTTCGCGTTCTGCTTGAAGGATCTTACGTTGGATTTTTTCAGCAGTATCTGGATTTTTATGAAGGTAGTTATCTAAATAACGTTTCATAAAATCGTTGATATACGTTCTAACCGTTGGCAGGTCACCTCCCATATCTGTTGATCCTAGTTTTGTTTTTGTCTGACTTTCAAAAACAGGCTCCATAACTTTTATAGAAATGGCAGAGACTACAGATTTTCTAATATCTGATGCTTCATAATTTTTTCCGTAGAACTCGCGCAGTGTTTTAACCAAAGCCTCTCTGAATGCAGCTAAGTGTGTACCTCCTTGTGTTGTGTTTTGACCGTTTACAAAGCTGTGATACTCTTCGCTGTATTGTGTTTTACTATGCGTTAAAGCAACTTCTATATCATCTCCTTTTAAGTGAATGATGTCATAGAGTCTATCAGATTCGTTGATATTATCTGATAACAAATCTTTAAGTCCGTTCTCACTATAGTATTTTTCTCCATTAAAAACTATAGTCAATCCAGGGTTTAGATAGACATAGTTTTTAAGCATCTTAGCAACATACTCATTACGAAACTTATAATTTTTGAAAATACTATCATCAGGAATAAAGGACACTTTAGTTCCTTTACGCCTTGAGGTATCATCTAGTAATTCCTCATTGGTAAGATTACCTTGTTCAAATTCAGCAGAAGCTGATTTTCCATCACGAGTCGATTCTACTCTAAAGTAGTTAGATAAGGCATTTACCGCTTTTGTACCTACTCCATTTAATCCAACCGATTTTTTAAAAGCTCTAGAATCGTATTTTCCTCCAGTATTCATCTTAGACACAACATCTACTACTTTCCCTAAAGGAATTCCACGACCATAATCTCTTACGATTACTTTATTTCCCTGAATTGAAATTTCGATGGTCTTGCCTGCTCCCATGACGTATTCATCAATGGAATTATCAAGAACTTCCTTAACCAGAATATAAATACCGTCATCTGGTGATGAGCCATCACCTAATTTACCAATATACATTCCTGGTCGCATTCGGATGTGTTCTTTCCAATCGAGCGAGCGTATATTATCTTCGGTATATTTGGTTTGTTGCGACATAAATGGATGAAAAATTTAGATAGAATGCTAATATAACACAACGTTGTAAAAAATGAAATAGGGATTACACAAAGTAATTAACAATAAAAGCCCAATTTTGTTGAGAACATTACGGTTTTATTACTAAAGTCGTATTTCTTCTGCTTTTACCTTCAAATGTTCATTCCTAATCGATAACAATTTAGTCATATAGCGCTTTAGAAACAAACTATTGGCTAATTTTCCGAAGACTCCAAAAGGCGATTCAAAATAAAACCTATCAATCATCACAGTGTCACCATTTTTAGTTTGAAAACGATGCTCATGTCTGAATGATTTGAACGCACCGGAAACCATTTCATCAACAAAATAGTAAGGTGCATCAAATTCGGTTATTTTGGATGTTAGTTTTTGTATAATTCCGAAGTGTTTAGCTTCCCATGTCACCCATTCTCCATGTCCGATTAATCCTGAGGTTTTTCCAGCGATAGCTTTTTCACCAGAATGCGCCATAGAAGCTTTATGAAAATCAATATCACGAGACAAATCAAAACACGTTTGTAGATCAGCTTTAATTAACGTTTTGATTTCAATAAGTGGCATTATACGTTAAATAAGAAGTGCATAACATCACCATCTTTAACGATATAATTCTTTCCTTCTACTCTCATTTTCCCTGCCTCTTTAACCTTAGTTTCGCTTCCGTAGTTAACATAGTCATCATAAGCAATAACCTCAGCTCTAATGAAGCCTTTTTCGAAATCGGTATGAATAACTCCAGCTGCCTGAGGTGCAGTAGCACCAATATCAATAGTCCAGGCACGAACTTCTTTAACACCAGCTGTGAAATAGGTTTGCTGATTTAACAATTTATAAGCAGATCGAATTAACTTAGAAGAACCAGGTTCATCTAATCCAATATCCTGAAGAAACATCTGGCGCTCTTCATAATCATCGAGTTCGTTAATATCGGCTTCTGTACCTACAGCAAGTACTAATACTTCGGCATTTTCATCTTTAACTGCATTTCTAACATCATCAACGTAAGCATTTCCAGAAACTGCACTTCCTTCATCCACATTACACACATACATTACTGGCTTAGCCGTAATTAATTGTGCAGGTTTTACAAACTCTTCAAGCTCATCATCACTAAAGTCTAAAGCTCTAACTGATTTTCCTGCTTCAAGACCTTCTTTTAATTTTAACAATACAGCTTCCTCTTTTTGAGCTTCCTTATTTCCTGTTTTTGCTGCACGTTTTACTTTATCTAGTTTCTTTTCAACTGTTTCCAGATCTTTTAATTGCAGCTCCATATCGATAGTTTCTTTGTCGCGAATTGGATCAACACTACCATCAACATGTACAATATTATCATTGTCAAAGCAACGCAATACATGAAGAATGGCATCAGTTTCACGAATATTTCCTAAGAATTGGTTTCCTAGACCTTCACCTTTACTTGCTCCTTTCACTAATCCTGCAATATCCACAATCTCTACTGTAGCAGGCATAACACGTTCAGGGTTGACCAATGATTCTAATTTTTGAAGTCTTGGATCTGGTACATTTACCACACCAATATTAGGTTCTATGGTACAAAATGGAAAGTTAGCACTCTGTGCTTTTGCATTAGACAGACAGTTGAATAAAGTCGATTTTCCTACGTTTGGTAGTCCTACAATTCCTGCTTTCATATTCTCGAAATAATTGATTTAATACAAAAATCAAAAGTTTGGTTTTTGCGATTGCAAATATAAGTTTTGAAATTGAATAAATCTTGTTATTATTGTTAGAAATAATGCTGACTATCTTTTTGCCAATGAAAAAACTACTTACCTACTTTACAGCTTTTACAGTTTCACTAATAATTAATGCTCAAGACCAACAAAACCTATCTGTTGTTTATGGCTCTGTATTCAAAAATGATAAGCGTGAAATCCCTGTAGATATTGTAGGAAAGGATGATAACGGCTATTATTTACTGTATTCTGAAGGTCGTTTTGGTCAAGGTGATGACATGTATCTGCGGAAATTTAATTTAGATCTTACACCTTCCGGACAGGAGATTAATTTAAAAAGTGAAACCTATGATGGGAAGTTCAATTCTTTAGGATTAGCAAAAATTAAAGAGGATATAGTCCACTTATTCTATGTGCTCAATAGTGAAGGCAAAACCTATTATCATCAAACGGTAAGTCTAAATGATTTCACTTTAGGAAAGAAAACAAAAATCACTACAATATCAAATGATACCAAGAAGGCTATTAACTCTGTAAGCCGCTTTATCATTAGTGAAGATGATGAGCTCATCACCATGTTTTACACTATTCCAAACAAAGGAAAAGAACACACCAAGTTTAGAATTCAAACCTTTGATTCAAATTTCAATGAACAGTCTAATAGATTTTATGAATTTCCGTTTGATAACAATGTGCTTTCAATAAGAAATGTATTCACTAATGATGACAATGAACTCTTCATCATCTGTAAGAAATATGATAGCAAAAAAATTCTTTATGAAGATGATAATTTTGGCTATGAATATTTGATTTACAAGGTGAAACTGGACGGACTTGAAAAACTGGCAATGGTAAGACCCAATGAAGTTCATATGAGAGGGTTAACACCAACATTGGTCAACGAGAATGAATTACTGCTTACTGGTTTGTTTTCAAAAGTCGATAAGTATTCAATGACTGGAATATATGCGACGAAAATCGATCTTCAATCTGGACATACAATCTATTCAAAATATAATAAATTCTCTGCCGAATTCTTTTCTCAACTCTTTAAACCTGGAAAGAAAAAAGATAAAGCCATAGTAAAATACAATCAAGGCAAACGTGAAGACCCAAACTACGTATTAAAAAAGGCCATACCTCTGGAAAACGATGAGCTTTTAGTGCTTGCAGAACAAATGCGAACCTACAGTTACAATTACGTAACAACCTACTATCATGATAATATTGCTGCCATCAAACTAGATAATACTGGTAATGTTGTTTGGACAAACAAAATTGGAAAACGACAAGAGAAAGTCAACGTGCCTATCTACAATTCGTTTTATCCAACAATGCGAGGCGACAAATTGTTTTTACTTTATAATTGCAATATCAACAATCTAAATCATAAAAACGGTAAGCTATCCAAACCATTCAACACTTCGGAATATGCCTTTATTGCTACTGTTTTGGATGATGACGGAAATTACAACAGACAAATTATTAGTACCAAAGAAGCTCTCAAAGGCGTTACAATCAGACCCTTATTATACAACTGGGAAGATGAGAATACCTTACTGATGTTTGGACAAGATATTGATAATCTTAAAAATCAGAGATTTATTAAAGTGAGATTTAATTAGAATACTGTCTTGCATATTTCACAATAGCAGTCTTAACTAAGGTATCCTGTGTTTCCTCTAATATATATTGCTTCGGAAATCCAACTGAATCCATATAAATGCTAGTAGTATAGATAGGTTTAACAACATCTGGCTTATGATATTGTTCAGTTTTTACATGTTCTAAAATATCTTTACTCCATGAGTAGGTCCTAGAGGTTTTATTATATTCAAATGCTCCTTCAGGATGATCAACAGTTGTTCTAATCGTTTTGAGTAGCAAGTCGTTTTCAGAATATCTATATTCAGTCTCATCTAAAAAATCAGGATGATCCATTAATTGCCCTTCATCTAAAACACCAATTCGCGATTCGATTTTTCCATTAACAATGTGATATTTATAAATAATTGACCATCCAAAATTGGAAGTTTTAGTTTCAAAAATTGAATCATCAACTCTAATCCTTTCGTAATCAAAGACCTCTAGATAATCGGTAAACTTATCATATTGGTAATACAAGCCTAATGAATCAAAACCCATCGTATTTGTACAACACATAAAGCTTTTAAAACGCTGTCTAATGATATTTTCTCCATTAGAAATAAAGTAATTTAAAGTATCTCCTTTTTCCAGAGTATTCATTTTACCATATTCAATCACCTCAAAAACTGAATCAATTTGTTGTTTTACCATGAGGTGTGGAATATGACCAATATAATCAACCTGAAGGAGTTTTAGTGAAGTCTCTTTTTGTTCAGAACAGGAACACAGTAGTAACAAGTAACTAATTAACATAAATGGTTTCATGTAAAGTCAACAGAAAAACCACTGGCTTATTGTAGATAAGAACTAAAATTTAAAAAATGCCATTTTGATTAGCATCACGATAACCCAAATAAATACGATTCCAACAATGGCTGTTAACGTACAACCCAAATGTTTCCAGAAGCCTTCGTAGCCTTTTTCATCTCTCTTCTCCATAATTGCAATCTAAATAAAAAATCCCAAGCAATAAAGTTTGGGATTAAGTTTATAATCTAGAATTAAATTTGTTTTAATCCTCTGGATGCATAAAGCGTTGTTTTCCCAGAAGCTCTTCTACAGTCTCTACATGATTTTCATCAGGCACACAACAATCTACAGGACAAACTGCAGCACACTGTGGTTCTTCATGGAACCCTTGACATTCTGTACACTTATCGGGAGCTATGTAATAAATCTCATCACTTATGGGTTCTTGTGTTTCATCAGCATCTACTTCAGTTCCATTAGGCAATACCACTTTTCCAGTTAAACTGGTCCCATCTTTATATCTCCAATCATCTGCGCCTTCATAGATTGCTGTATTTGGACATTCTGGTTCACAAGCACCACAATTTATACATTCATCTGTTATTATAATTGCCATAGTAATTCTTCTTTTTTATTGCGTAAATTTGCAAATGCAAAAATAAAGCCAAAACATCGTATAACCAAACACAAAATGGATTTACAACAAAGAATTAACGCTTTTGTAAAATTAGGCGAATTTTTAAGTCAGTTTTCTACTGATGGAATTACAAAAAAAGACCATATTAATCATAATGATTTGTTTTTTGATGGCTTTAAACATCAGATGAAATTAGCAGAAGAACACAATGGCTGGTTTACAAAAGAAAATATACTGTTTGCATTAAACGGATGGTCTAATCAACTCACCGAAAGCAATTTAAACAACTGGCTCTCCAAATATAAATTCGATATAGAACAGCCAAAAGTTATTGCTATTATCATGGCTGGAAACATCCCATTGGTAGGTTTTCACGATTTTTTATCGGTCTTAATTTCTGGTCATAAAGTTTTGGTTAAACAGTCTTCTAACGACAAACATTTATTACCTTTTTTAGCTAAATATTTAGAGCATGTGGCTCCAGAGTTTAAAGATAGAATTGTTTTTACTGAGGGCAAATTAGACAACTTTGATGCCGTCATTGCAACAGGAAGCGACAATACAGCTAGATATTTTGAATACTATTTTAAAAACAAACCTTCAATTATTAGAAAAAATAGAAATTCTATTGCCATATTAAAAGGAAATGAAACTCATGAACAGCTCAAAGCGCTCTCCGAAGATATTTTTAGATATTATGGCCTAGGCTGTAGAAATGTATCTAAGCTTTTTGTTCCAACAGACTATAATTTTGACAGCTTCTTCAAAGCTATGTACGATTGGAATCCTGTGATCAATCAAGCCAAATATGCTAATAACTATGATTACAATAAAGCCGTGTATTTGATGAGTGAATTTGACATGCTGGAAAATGGATTTCTAATGATAAAGGAAGACGAAAGTTTTTCATCTCCAATCGCTACAGTATTCTATGAACACTATAGTTCAGAAGACAATCTAAAAAAGGTATTACACGACAAAAAAGATAAAATACAATGCATTGTTGCAAACGATTTTTCTGAAAATGAAATCAAATTTGGACAAACCCAATTACCAAATCTATGGGATTATGCAGACGATGTTGATACTATTTCGTTTTCGTTGACAATCTGTTAATAAAATATCATTTTAATACTCTGTTTTTTCTCAGAATTTATCACCTTTGTGAGAGACGAAAAGACAACCTAATTTCCGTATTCTTTGGAAATAAATACATACAAAAATGAAAAGACATAATTTTAGTGCAGGCCCTTGTATCCTACCTCAGGATGTACTTAAAAAAGCTTCAGAGGCAGTCATTGATTTTGATAACGGATTATCGTTATTAGAAATATCACACAGAAGCAAACCCTTTGTTGATGTGATGGAAAATGCCAGAGCATTAGCACTTGAGCTACTAGGTCTTGAAGGCAAAGGTTACAAAGCTTTGTTTCTTCAAGGTGGAGCAAGCACTCAGTTTTTAATGGTTGCTCTCAATATGTTAGAAAAACGTGCAGGTTATTTAAATACTGGTACTTGGAGTGATAAGGCCATTAAAGAAGCACGCATTTATGATGACATCTATGAAGTAGCGTCTTCTAAAGATGCAAATTTCAACTACATTCCAAAAGGATACGATATCCCAACAGATTATGACTATTTTCACTGTACATCAAACAACACCATTTTTGGAACTCAAATGAAAGAGTTTCCAAACTCACCTATCCCAATGGTTTGTGACATGAGTAGCGATATTTTTTCACGTCAGTTAGATTTCTCAAAGTTTGATCTCATCTATGCTGGTGCTCAAAAAAATATGGGTCCTGCTGGTGCTACACTAGTTGTAGTAAAAGAAGACATTTTAGGGAAAGTGTCTCGAAAAATCCCATCAATGATGGACTACAAGGTACATATTAGCAAAAGTAGTATGTTCAATACACCTCCAGTTTTTTCGGTATATGTATCTATGCTTACACTACAATGGCTAAAAGATTTAGGTGGAATTCCCGCTATTGAAAAAGAGAATGAAAAGAAAGCACAATTAATCTACTCAGAAATTGATCTTAACCCATTGTTTAAAGGGTTTTCTACTAAATCAGATCGTTCTACTATGAATGCAACATTCACTCTTGCAAATGAAGACCTTAAAGAAACCTTTGAAACTATGGTTAAAGAAGCAGGAATAAATGGATTAAACGGTCACAGAAGTGTTGGTGGCTACAGAGCATCAATGTATAATGCATTATCTCTAGAAAGTGTTGGTGTATTAGTGGATGTAATGAGTGAATTAGAACGTAAAGCATAAATAAAATTAAATGAAAGTATTAGCAAACGACGGAGTTTCAGAAAGCGGAATTAAAGCATTAGAAAATGCAGGCTTTGAAGTTTTAACAACTACAGTTGCTCAAGAACAATTGACCAATTACATTAATGAAAATCAAATTGATGTGCTTCTTGTGAGAAGCGCAACAACAGTTCGTAAAGATCTAATTGATGCCTGTGAAAATTTGAAAATCATCGGACGTGGTGGTGTTGGTATGGATAATATAGATGTCGACTATGCTCGTAGCAAGGGTTTGCATGTTATTAATACTCCTGCTGCTTCTTCACAATCTGTAGCCGAATTAGTGTTTGCTCACTTATTTGGTGGTGTTCGTTTTTTACATGACTCTAACAGAAATATGCCTTTAGATGGTGACACAAAATTTAAAGCTTTAAAGAAAAACTATGCTAAAGGTGTTGAATTAAGAGGAAAAACTCTTGGTATTATTGGTTTTGGTAGAATTGGAAGAGAAGTTGCTAAAATTGCTTTGGGTATTGGAATGAAAGTTATTGCCAGTGACAAATTTGTTGGAAAAGCAACGGTTAAAGTTGAATTTTATAACGGGCAATTTATCAACGTAGAGATTGAAACTGAGCCGATGAAAGATGTACTTCAGCATGCCGACTTCATCACTTTACACGTACCTGCTCAAAAAGAATATGTTATTGGTGAAAAACAATTTAATTTAATGAAAGATGGAATTGGGATAGTCAATGCAGCTCGTGGAGGTGTTATTGATGAAGTAGCCTTGATAAAAGCTATAGAAAGCGGAAAAGTTGCATTTGCTGGCCTTGACACTTTTGAACAGGAACCTACGCCTGCTGTACAAGTCTTAATGAATGGAAGAGTTTCTCTTACCCCACATATTGGTGCTGCAACTAACGAAGCTCAAGATAGAATTGGTACTGAATTAGCAGATCAAATCATTAGTATCTTGAGGTAGAAAAAATAAAATGTGACCTTATCGAAAAAAATGAGTCCTATCTATACGTTAGGACTTTTTTTTGTAAATTGAAAGTTCAATTTTATTAATCTTATATTAAAAATATTATGTCAGGAATTTTAGACTTATTAAACAGCGACCTCGGAAAAACAATTATTAGTGGAGTATCGGGATCAACAGGTGCAGATGAAAACAGAACAGGTAGTGTTCTTACAATGGCTTTGCCAGTATTAATGAAAGCCATGGAGCGAAATGCTTCAACACCTGAAGGTGCTCAAGGTTTAATGGGTGCGCTTAGTAGTAAGCATGATGGTAGTATCTTAGATAACCTTAGCGGTTTATTTGGTGGTGGAGTTGATCAGGAAGTTAAAGAAGATGGTGGGAAAATTCTTGGTCATGTTCTAGGTAACAGACAACAAGGCGTAGAGAAAATCATAGGTGAAAAATCTGGATTAGATGCTGGTTCTGTAGGTAACATACTTAAAGTTGCAGCTCCTATTTTAATGGGTGTTCTAGGTAAACAAGCTAAACAAAACAATGTAAGTTCTCCAAACGATTTAGGAGGTTTACTTGGTGGAATGCTTGGTGGAAACGAAGCTAAAGAAGAGCAAAGTTTCTTAGAAAAAATATTAGATGCTGATGGTGATGGAAGTGTTATTGATGATGTTGCAGGTATGGTATTAGGTAGTGCAAAGAAGAAAGGTGGACTTGGTGGTTTACTAGGAGGTCTTTTCGGAAAATAAAATCACATAACTATTATGTCTAAAAAAAGTCAAGCTACATGTTTGGCTTTTTTTTGTGCGTTTACTCAATCAAATCATAGGTTTACTCATTTCCTGTTTTCAACAATCAATACTTCGATTACTTTTGAAGCATCTGAAATTTTAGACATTTATCTAATGGCTCTAGACCCTTAGGAATGATTTTTGTAACTTTAAAATAAAAAGCAATGAGACGCACTATTTACCTTTTACTTTTCACATTTGCTCTATTGAGTTGTGGTACTTCTAAAACTAGTTATGATTCCTCTGAATCTGATACACCAGAAGAAGATATTGTTAGAATTGCTAATGATGATATCGAATATGAAATTATCATCATAGAACCTGGATTTAACGGCTGGCTCCAAAGTATCGCAAGACCAGAAGGCTATTACTCACAAAACTTTATGGAAGCCAGAAACATGATTTATGTTCGTGAATGGAACAGAAGAGTTCTACAGGCTCTGGAGTATGATCCTAACCTATATGAAATGCAAATTGACTACAAACCTAATATTGATTATGGATATGATGTTAATTATAAATTATATAACTATTTCATATACTTTCAATTAACTCATAAGCAACAATTAGGGTCTTGGATTCCTAGAATTTAGAGTATCTTTGCATTGCAAAATAAAGCGATGCTAAAAGACTTTAAATCCAACTGGGAAATACATCATAATTGGCAACTTATCTTTCCTTTATTGGGAATTATAGGACTTGCATACAGTTCATTTAAATTAGCATTACGGTTAACCAGCTCATATTCAATAGTTATGTCCATTGGTTTAGCAGTAATCTTTTTTTTGGCGCTATTAAAATTAACCCTCCTTATCTTTAAAAAATTAGAAAATAAGTGGATTGTTGACCATAGGTGGGAAATGATTCGAATCTTTATTGTATTTGCTATTACAGGAACGTCTTCTGTTTTTGTAGGCCGACCAATAATGAAACTTATTGGAATTACTAAAGAAAACTTAAACCCTGTTATTTATTGGGTATTATTTATTATCATTGGACTTATTTTCTATCAAATTCTTTTAGTAACTTTCGGTTGGCTTTTTGGACAATTCAAATTTTTCTGGGAATTTGAAAAGAAAATGTTGAAACGCTTCGGATTAGGAAAGTTTTTAGATTAATGGCACATACTGAGTATCACATATCGAAACGACTCATCACACTATTACTTGCATTTGTTTTAGTGTTGCCTTCTGTTGTGAAATTTTCTCATGCGCTCAGTCTGCACGAACACGAAATATGTATTGGTGAAAATCAAACACATCTTCATGAAATTGATCTCGATTGTGAATTCTTTAAATTCAAAATCAATCATAATTCACTTGTTGTGTTTAACAATTACGATATCGATTGTCCAACACCTGACAACACTTTAATTACTGAATATTACTTATACTTAATAAGTCATCAGCAAGATACTTTCTATCTCAGAGGCCCACCTCATTTAATGTAAACACAGGTTAATATCTTTTTACATTAAATAAAACATAATGAAACATTTTATTGTAAGCTTGTTTATTCTGAGTTTCGGAATAATTCATGCTCAAAACTGTTCGTTGACGCTATTAGGAGAAATTAAAGATTTTCATGATGCCACTCCTATTGCGTCTGCTACTATATACATTAAACATCTTGATAAGTACATCGTATCAGATTTTAATGGCAAATTCAAAATAGAGGACCTCTGTGAAGGTGAGGTAACACTTGTCATTTCCCATATTGGCTGTGAAACTAAGACCGTTACGGTTATGATGACTGGAGATCAATTTAAATCTATTGATCTGGAACACCATATCGAAGAACTCAACGAGGTTGCCGTTAAAGGCTCTGCCATTAGAAAGGAAAGTAAGACCGCACAGGAAAGCGTGCTTAAAACGAAAACTTTAGAAAAGTACAGCGCGCTCAATCTTGGAGATGCTCTAAAAGAGGTCTCAGGTGTATCGTCCATTAATACAGGAAATGCTATTGTAAAACCAATGATAAATGGCATGCATAGTAGCAGACTATTGATATTAAACAACAATGTACGTTTGCAGGATCAGGAATGGGGAATTGAGCACGCACCAAACATAGATATTAACGCTGCCAATCAAATTTCGGTAATCAAAGGTTCTGGAACATTGGCTTATGGTGGAGACGCTATTGGTGGAATTATCGTGATAAATCCTTCCAGAAATATTTTGAAAGACACCTTATTTGGAAAAACAATAGTCGGTGCTCAAACCAATGGAAGAGGTTATAATATCACTAGTAGTTTAAATAAGAGTTATGCTTCAGGTTGGTTTGCTAATGTACAAGCGAGTTATAAACGAAATGGTGATTTCAAATCGCCTGATTATTATCTTACTAATACAGGACTCAAATCTATTGGTGTTTCTGTTTCAGCTGGAAGAAAACGTTTTGAAAGCGGATTTGAATTATTTTACAGCTATGTAGATAATGAAATTGGAATTCTAAGAGCGTCTCACATAGGAAATGTAAACGATCTGGTTACTGCCATAAACACTCAGGAACCTCTCGTAGTTGAAGATTTTAGTTACGATATTAATTCTCCAAAGCAAGATGTAAAACATCACTTATTAAAAGGATTGTATTATAAGCGATTTAAAAATTTCGGAAAAGTTACTGTACAATACGATTATCAACGAAACCAAAGATTTGAATTTGATATTCGCGTAGGTGATGATAGAGATAAAGCTGCATTGGACTTAAGACTTCAAACACATACATTAACAACAGATGTTGTACTTGATGCAAAAAATGAGTACCGACTTAAGTTTGGGCTATTAGGACGCTATCAGGATAATTTTGCTAATCCTGATACTGGTGTAAGACGATTAATTCCTGATTATGAACGATATGATTTAGGAGCTTACCTTACTTCAGAATGGGATGTCAATGAAAATTTACTGCTAGATGCTGGAATTCGCTATGATTTTAATAGAATTGATGCTAAAAAATTCTATCAAACCAGTAGATGGAACGAACGTGGATATAATGAAGATTTTGCCTCAATAATCATTGAAGATTTAGGTACGCAATTGCTTACCAATCCGGTTTTTGATTATCATAATATCTCATTTGCAACAGGATTGAAATACTTGTTAAATGAAGATAGTTTTGTGAGTGCCAATTATGCCTTGGCAAGCAGACCGCCTAATCCATCAGAATTGTTTAGTGATGGATTACATCATTCTGCAGCGCGAATAGAATTAGGTGATTTGAGACTCGATCAGGAGTTATCAAATAGAGTCTCTGGAAGCTATAGTCTTAAAAAAAATGGCCTAAATATCTTAGTAGAGGCATTCTATAATCACATAAACGACTTTATGTATCTACAACCTGTTGGAATTGAACAAACCATAAGAGGCGCATTTCCTGTGTGGAATTACCAACAAACAAATGCGGCTTTGTATGGCGTTGACCTCTCTTTAGATTACAGATTATCTGATGCATTTAAAGTCGCTAATACATCGGCTTTCATCAAAGGAAATGATCTAACAAACAATACGGCGTTAATTGATATTCCATCATTTACGACTATAAATCAGGTTAAATATGTAAATCCTAAATGGAATGACTTTTCAGCAAGCCTAAAAAGCGAATGGGTTTTTGAACAAAATAATTTTCCAGATTATAATTTTGAAACCTTTATCGCTTCAGCTAATGAGACCGTTCTGGTAGATATCAGCACGCCACCACCAGCTTACCATTTGCTTCATTTTTATAGTGATGTGAATGTGCCTATTTCAGAACACACAAACCTAAATATTGCGCTCAGCGTTAACAATATTTTTAATACAAATTACAGAGCTTATTTAAACCGACTACGTTATTTTGCTGATGACTTAGGTAGGAACGTAATGTTACAATTACAATTAAATTATTAAATAAACTTTTACAAACTCAAATATTATGATGAATACATCTTTAAAAACAAAAACCATGAAAACTTTAAAATTATTAATCTTTACATTATGTGTTTTACCATTTGCAGTATCATGTTCTGATGATGACGACACACCACCACCAGTAAATGAAGAAGAGGTAATAACGACCTTAACAGCTACATTGACACCTGCTGGTGGCGGAACAGCCATTACATTACAAACAAGAGATTTAGATGGTGATGGTCCAGATGCACCAGTAGTAACAGTTTCAGGCCCTTTAGCTGCCGGAACAACATATAATGGCTCCTTAGAACTTTTAAATGAAACTGAAAGTCCTGCTGAATCTATTAATGTAGAAATTGAAGAAGAAGATGACGAACACCAGTTCTTCTTCCAGGCTACAAATAGTATAGCAACATTTGCATATGTAGATTTTGATGGCGATGGTAATCCTGTTGGATTAGAATTTACATTAACCACAGCTGCTACAACTGGTACTGGAAATGTAACTATTACATTACGTCACGAACCTGCTAAAGATGCTGCAGGTGTAAGTGATGGTGATATTAGCAATGCAGGTGGAGAAACTGATATAGAAGCAACATTTGCTGTTGTGGTACAATAAACCTTCCTCATAAACTTTAAAAAATCCTTTTCATTGATTTGAAAGGGATTTTTTATTGCCATAGAACTATAAAATCATACTATTCAAACTACAGAGTATTAGTCAATCTAATAAGTTGTATTTTTGCAAAATAGATTCGGAAGAGATTATGACTGAAATAGACTATGCTTTAAACCAAAAACAAGATACTGAAATCATCGAACTTGTTGGAACAGTATTATGGAATAAAGCGAGTGAAACATCCAGCTTTACCGAACTATCACAATACGAACAACACTTTATCTACATAGATATCTTTGAAAGTGAACTGATTAATGGAGGGATTTTCGATTTCTTTTACAATACCTCTGGAGCTTATGCTCACCAAGTTCTGGAAGCATATCAAGCTATTAAGGCTGATGAATCGGCAAATCTGGTGCATGAGGCACTTAAAAGCTTTCCTGAATTACCTGTTCCAAAAGATATTTTGATGAGAAGATCATTGATGAAAAATATTGATGATTCTATAGAGAAACAATGGGAAGCTTTAGAAGTATCATTTCTGAATTCCAAAGAAGATATTGTGTCTTTATTAATTGATTACATCAAAGTTCATAAAACGTATTTTGAGTATTAATCTGGTATATTCCACAACACCTTATTCCACATGATTACGCATGTCAAAATTACCAAAAGCACACAAATTTATTGATCTTTCAGATTATGGAAGACCACTAGCGCGACTAATTGCCATGTCGCTAAAAAGTACCAGTTTTACTCCTATCCATGTCACAATTGCATTTATTATTTCAGGAATAATAGGTGTCATTTGTATTATAAATGGTGCGTTTTGGACAGCTGCCTTATTTCTAATTCTTAAATCTGTTCTGGATGCTGCAGATGGTGAACTTGCCAGAATAAAGCAAACACCTTCCTATACTGGACGCTATTTAGACTCGGTTGCTGATATCATCTTAAATGGTATCATATTAATCGCTATATGGCACATCAGTAATTCTAATATTTGGATAACAGCATTAGCATTTATAGGCATTCAGCTTCAGGGCACCTTATACAATTACTATTATGTGATTTTGAGAAATAAGTTCAATGGAGATACCACAAGTCGTGTATTTGAAAATGAAACACCTCAAGCTTTAGAAGGTGAAAAGCAAAGTCATGTTAATATGCTATTTGGACTGTATAAATTTCTCTACGGAAGTTTTGATAAAGCTATCTATAGCTTAGATAAAACTGCTTCTCAAGATAGAGCAACACCTAATTGGTTAATGACTGCTATTTCTACTTTTGGATTAGGATTTCAATTATTACTTATTGCTATCTTACTGGTTCTAGAACAAAAGGATTATATCATTCCTTTTTTTGTAGCATATTCTACTATGATATTTGTTTTTATAGGCATTAGAAAGCTACTTTGCAGTAACTAGCTTTTAATTGATATCTATAATAGTCTCCTCAGCTTTCTTTTCCGAAGAAAACACATAGGTGTAAATCCACATCAATGTAAATGTTGGAATAAAGTCAGTTCCCGGAATGATCTCTTCAATAAATGAGAATATTCCAGCAAGTTTACCTGTATTCCCTTTATAAAGTCTGGTCATTAAAAATCCTGAAACTGGAGCCCAAACAATATCGATAAATGGAATCATACCAATAGCATCAAAGATGATACTTAGGACTAGTTTTTTTTGTTTTGAGATTGTGTTTAATGTCATAATTTGTTTTGTAATTCTTTAATTATAAATCAAATAGTGTTCCATAATCAAAACTATGACAGTTTTTCACTAATGAGCTTTAAAAACTCGGTTCGTGTTTCAATGTTCTCGAAAGCGCCTCTAAACCCAGAGGTAGTTGTAGTTGAATTTTGCTTTTGCACACCTCTCATCATCATACACATATGAGAAGCTTCGATTACAACAGCTACACCTTCAGGCTTTAAGGTGTCATTGATACAATCTAAAATCTGTTCTGTCAAACGCTCCTGCACTTGTAGTCGTCTGGCAAAAACATCTACAATTCTTGGTATTTTACTTAACCCAACAATATGACCATTAGGAATATAAGCAATATGTGCTTTCCCAAAAAATGGTAAAATATGGTGCTCGCACAATGAATACAGCTCAATGTCTTTAACAATTACCATTTCGTTATACGATTCTTTAAACATTGCACTTTTCAATATTTCTGCAGCATTCTGACCATAACCTTGTGTCAAAAACTGCATAGCTTTAGAAGCACGCTCAGGTGTTTTCAGGAGTCCGTCGCGCTTTGTGTCTTCACCAAGATCTTCAATAATCTTCTCATATCGTTTTTTAACATCATCTGTAACCTGAATATTATATTCTTCAAATTTCTGGTAAGGCATTGTATTTTAAAATTAAATTTTAATAAATGTAGGTAAAATAATTCATACATAATCAGAATAATTAATTATCAAAAGATTAACAGTAGTGCTATTATTTTAACGTTTACTTATGAAAATTCAGCGTGTAGCATAGGTAGTTTTGTAGACCTATCTATAACTAATAACTATAAGTGCTTTTACCACTGGTATCAGCCAACTAATAAAAATCATATAATGCAATTGCGTTCTGCTTTAACACTACTAGCTGCCTTCATTTTTTTACACATCAATGCGCAAGAAAAAAAGACGTTAAATATCACGCGTACAGAAAAAGCTCCTAAAATAGATGGTATATTAGATGATGACATCTGGAAAAATGCTGAAATTGCTACTGATTTTATACAGTTTAGACCTGAGATGGGAGTTACCTTATCCCAAAATGAACGCACAGAGGTTAAAATGACTTATGATGATGATGCAATTTACGTAGCTGCTTATTTATACGATAATCCAGATGAGATTATGAAGCAATTAACAGCTCGTGATAATTTTGGACAATCAGATTTCTTCGCACTAGTATTAAACCCAAATAACGACGCTCAAAATGACACACAGTTTTTTGTGTTTAGTTCTGGTGTTCAGGCAGATGCTTTAGCCTCTCCTAGTATTGGTGAGGACTTTAGCTGGAATGCGGTTTGGGATAGCGCAGTAAAATTGCATGATGACGGATGGTCATTAGAAATGAAAATTCCTTACAGAACTTTACGTTTTGATAATCAGGAAGCTCCAACATGGGGATTACAGTTTCATCGCCATTTTAGAAGATTTAGATCACAATATACTTGGAACCCAATAGATGTCACCAAAGGTAATATTGGATTATATCATGGAGAATTAAATGGTCTGGAAGGTATTGAACCTCCTACCCGACTTATCCTTTATCCATTTGCAACGGGAATTGTAAATTCTTTTGATGGTGAAACAGAATCGGATGTAACCTTCGGAATGGATGTAAAATATGGTATTACAGAAAATTTCACATTAGATGCCACTTTAGTACCTGACTTTAGCCAAGCTGGTTTTGATAATGTTGTTCTTAATCTCGGACCTTTTGAACAAACCTTCTCTGAGCAACGTCAGTTTTTTACTGAAGGTGTCGATCTATTCTCTAAAGGAGGACTCTTCTTTTCCAGACGAATTGGTAGCGCTCCAACTGGAGAGGTAGAACTTGCCGATAATGAAACTATTGATCGTCCTGATGAAGTTAAAGTTTTGAATGCCATTAAAATTTCCGGACGAACTAAAAATGGTTGGGGACTTGGTATTTTTAATGCCATAACCGAAAAAACTTCGGCACGAATCACAAATGAAGACACTGGTGAAACTCGTGAGGCTGTAGTAGAACCTTTTACCAATTATAACATTTTGGTTGTAGACAAACAGTTTAGAGGCAATTCGTCTTTAAGTTTGATCAATACAAATGTGATGAGAGAAGGCAGTTTTAGAGATGCCAACGTCACTGCTGCAAGAGCAGATATTGTGAATAAGAGAAATACCTTTCGCTACGTCGCTGAAGCTAAAGTAAGTCAGGTGAATTATCAAAATATAGATTCTGAAATAGGTACAAGTACGTTTTTATTCCTCGGAAAAGTTGCTGGAAATTTCCGTTACAGCTTTGATCACAGTTATGCAGATACTAAATATGAGATCAATGATCTCGGACTCCAGTTTAGAAATAACTTTAATAATTTTGGTGCTGACGCCTCTTATCAAATCTTTGAACCTAAAGGCAAACTCAACAATTACCGCGTCAATGCTTTTGTTAATTATCGTATGTTAGCTAGTCCTGGTGTTTTTGCAAGATTTAATTTTGGAGGTGGTTACAGAGCGACAACGACAAAGTTAGATGCTTATGGTTTCAGACTTAATATAGAACCTGGAAGGCAATATGACTTTTTTGAATCTCGTGATGGCAGACCTTTTATTTTTGAAAATTTCGTAAGTACAGGTGGTTGGATCTCATCTAACTATAATCGTGTTTTTGCTATCGATGTAAGAGCTAATATCGGTACTTTATTTGAAGATGGCAGAGATCTGTTTACCTATGATTTCGAAATTAGTCCACGTGTTCGTTTCAACGATAATTTTCTTATGGTTTATCGTATCAACTTCAATCATAGAAATGGAGATCGTGGTTATGCCACTGCTGTAGATGATGAGCCAATATTTGGAGAACGCAACCGACAAATTGTTACTAATAGTATTTCGGCAAATTACACATTTAATCCTTTTAATGTATTGGCTTTAACCTTCCGTCATTATTGGGATACTGTCGATTATGATTATGAAATGTTTACGCTTCAGGACAACGGTAGATTAACATCAAACTCTGGATTTAACAGAGATAATATAGGAGGTGATCCAAATATTAATTTTAGCACCTGGAACATCGATTTGAGTTATTCATGGCAATTTGCTCCAGGAAGCTTCTTAACGGCACTTTACAGAAATCAGCTATTTAATTTTGATAATATGTCTGCGGCATCCTATGGTGAAAGTCTAAATAATCTATTCGAGCAACCCATTCAAAATACATTCTCATTACGCTTACAGTATTTTATAGATTATAATAATGTCAAGTCGATGTTAAAAAAGAAAAACAAATCCAATTCTTAAATTGTCCATGACCGCATAAAGTATTAAATTGAACACTTTATAAATTGTGCATGATATCAGCTAAGAACATTCATAAATATTACGGAGACTTACATGTATTAAAAGGTGTAGATCTCAATATCAAAAAAAGCGAAGTGGTTTCTATTGTAGGCGCTTCTGGAGCTGGAAAAACAACTTTACTTCAAATTCTTGGGACCCTTGATCAGATAGAATCAAATACTGCAAGTGAATTGTTTATTAACGACACACCTGTTGCTGAATTGGGAGATAAAGACTTAGCGAAATTCAGAAATAAACACATTGGTTTTATTTTTCAGTTTCACCAGTTATTACCAGAATTTACAGCTTTAGAAAATGTGTGTATTCCTGCTTTTATCTTCGGAAAATCGCAATTGCAAGCAGAATCAAGAGCTAAAGAATTATTAGATTTCCTCGGACTTTCCCATCGTTATGACCATAAACCTAATGAACTGTCTGGTGGTGAACAACAACGAGTGGCTGTAGCCAGAGCTTTAGTAAACAATCCTGAGATTATCTTTGCTGACGAACCTTCTGGGAATTTAGATAGTGAATCTGCTGAAAATCTCCATAATCTGTTTTTTAAATTGCGTGATGAGTTTGGTCAAACCTTTGTCATTGTCACGCATAATGAAGAACTGGCAAATATGGCCGATCGTAAACTGACGATGGTTGATGGAAAGATTGTTGGGTAAACTATTACTCTATAGTAATCAAACTACGATACTCGATTTCCACACGATTTCCGAAGGTAAAATCAAAATAATTGGCATCGCCTTTCTTACCAGTAACCTCTAATTTAGCACGACCAGTTTCGAGTCCGTTTTTATCAAATACCTTGGCATATACGATATCGTTGAAATCTTGGTCAAATATGATATAGAGGGTTAATAAATTATCATTTCCGCCTAAAGGATTATCTTCAATACTAAATTTACCAGTGCTCAAGCCTTTCTCCTGTAGATCTTTAGATAACTCTATTCGACTTTCTAAGGTCTTATCAATGCCTTCAGAAACACCTTCGATAAATTCGGTTGCCGATTTGCCTACTACTTCACCTCCAGCATTAATGGTATCTTTGGTTTTATCCTTAACGCGTTGGCATGAGAATAGTGTGAAAATTGCTAATAATACAATGTAGATTGGTCGTTTCATAAAGCTGGATTATACCTACAAATCTAATCATTTTATACTATTGTAACAACTGACAAAGAACCGTAAATTTGCATAACTAAAACATCACTTTTGAACAGAAAAGAGCTTAAAGAATTTTTAGATACCAAAGTCGAACAATACAATCACCCTAGATTTATTGAAAGCGATCCCATTCAAATACCACATCAGTTTTCAAATAAAGAAGATATTGAGATCTCAGCGTTTTTAACAGCTACCATAGCCTGGGGAAACAGAAAAAGTATCATCAATAATGCCACTAAAATGATGAATTTACTTGGGCAATCTCCTTACGATTTTATTCTAAACCACAAGGATAGTGACTTAGTGAAGCTAAAGCCATTTGTACATCGTACTTTTAATGGTGACGATTTTATTCAGTTTATCAAAAGCTTAAAGCATATCTACACTAAACATAACGGATTGGAAGCTGTGTTTTCAAAATATGCAGAAAGCAATAGTCTTCAGCTTGCTATTCACAAGTTTAAGGAACATTTCTTTGAGATTGAGCATTTAGAACGCACCAAAAAGCATGTGAGTGATCCTTTAAAAAATTCTGCAGCCAAACGTATCAATATGTATTTGAGATGGATGGTAAGACAAGATTATAACGGAGTTGATTTCGGGATTTGGAATAGCCTCTCTCCCAACCAACTCTCTTGTCCGTTAGACGTCCATTCCGGAAATGTAGCACGCAAATTAAAACTGCTAAAACGCAAACAAAACGATGGTAAAGCACTTGCTGAATTGGACAATGCTTTACGGCGTTTAGATCCTAATGATCCTGTAAAATATGATTTTGCGCTATTTGGCTTAGGTGTTTTTGAAAATTTTTAACAAACCAAGCTCATTAGTACTGCTATTGTACGTATCAACATATCTTTAAACTGAGCTAATGACATTTTATCATATTCCTAATATAACATCTGCTAATAATTTAATATGGAAAAAAATTAATCATACAGAGAGTTTAACAACTTACTCTATTATTTGTTCAATACTTCCACACTTCAACATTACATCACCAAAATATGGATTTAGAACTTGTTCTTCCTTACTTATCCAAAATGCACCATTGTTATTGTCAGCCATTGGGCAAAACTGCACAAATAACTTGTTATTCACATCGTCAAAGTTTCTAACCATTTCTATTAGCTTATCTGAAATCATTTGAAACTGTTTACGCTGATGTTCCAAACTCATATTTTCATTTATACCTTTAGATATTTTATGTAGAATAGACCAATAATTATACGTTTGTTCTCTTTGGTTTACAGGTATTTCTTCTAATGCTTTTCTGAATGCCTCACTTTTAGATGAAGCCATCGATACATCAGACTCAATTAAGGCATCTTTCAGATTGATATAAGCGTCAATAACAGGCTGAAAAGATTTTTCAACGGTACTATTAAAATCAACTTTTTCTGCCATTATATCCATCTTATGACCTTCATGTTCTGTCATGGTTTTACCACTTTCTTTATTCATCATCGACTTTTTACCTTGAAGCTGTGCTGAAGCATCAACGGTAAATGTACCATTAGTAACAATCTCATCACCATCCTTTAGACCATCAATCACATCATATTGTTCACCGACCTGTTTTCCTAAAACAACTTCTTGCATTTCAAAAATCGGTTCGTTAGGATTAGTTTTTAAATACACTACTGAACGTTCACCTGTCCACAATACAGAAGAAGTTGGAATAGTTAATTTTTGTTCTGAATCAGAGGATATGTTTTCAATAATTCCTTCTACAAACATACCTGTCTTAAACTCTCCATTTCTGTTGTTTAATACAACACGAAGGTCAACGGTTCTTGTCTTTGGATTCATCATTGGGTCAATAAAATCCACTTTCTTTTTAAATTCTTTATTTGGATAAGCGTTCGTAGTAACGGTAATTTCTTGTCCCTTTTTAAATAGTTCTATCTGGTTTTCATAGATATCAAATAATGCCCAAACAGTATTTAAGTTAGTTATCTTTAACAATGCCTGACCTTGTTTTACGTAATCACCTTGTTCTACTAACTTTTGCGATACCGTCCCTGAAACAGTAGCATATATTGGAAAGTTTTGCTTTATATTTCCTGATGCTTCAATTTGATTTATTTGACTATTTGAAATTTTCCATAATTTCAATTTATTACGGACTGCTTTATATAATTCAGGTTGTGATTCTTTCATTGTAGAAGCCGTAATTAACTCTTGTTGTGCTGAAAACAATTCAGGTGAATAGATAGTTGCCAATAACTGACCTTTACGAACTTTTTCTCCGACTGAACTTACATTTAGTCGTTCAATCCTTCCTGAAAAATAACTTGCCTGAACTACATTGGCATCTTCATTTTCAGCAATCTTTCCTGATAGCTTAATTGTAGCATTATCAGTTGTATTATTGCCAACAACAGAAGTTTGAATGTTTGCTAAAGCCATTGCGTTTTTTGATAACTTAAATTCATTAGCGTTCAATCCAACAGAACTTGTTTCGGCAGGAATTAAATCCATGCCACAAATCGGACAATCGCCAGCTTCAGGTTGCATAATCTGTGGATGCATAGAACATGTCCACATTTGTTCTGATTCAGAAACTTCACTATGGTTATGCTCTGCATTGTCATTAGATGAACCACCAAATAACAACCATCCTAAAAGCAAACCAACTGCTAATATTCCGAAGTAACTAAGAATTTTATTATTTTTCATCTTCAAGTCGTTTTATCATTGCTTTCATTTCTGCTATTTCTCTTTTTTGTGCTTCAATAATATCATCTGCCAATTTTTGAACTTCTGCATCTTCAAAATTTGCATTAGAACTTGTGAGAATGGCTGATGAATGATGAGGTATCATAGCCTTCATCCATTGAATATCTCCGATAGGTGTCTGTGTTCTCAATCCGTAAAGACAACCGAAAAATACGATGAATGAAACACCAATAATTGAATAGTTAACTTTAGTATTCTTATACATATTCCACATAAATAATAGCATTGAAATTGCCATAGGCGCAACCATAAGTAAAGTCATATAAGTTCTTGTTGTACTCAATAAAACATGGTCTAATTCAAATACATTTAAAAACATAATAGCATACATCATAATAAATGATACTAACATCATTAGACCAAATTTCTTGTAGTTTGATTTTTTTATATTGTTGTGATTTTCCATAATATTTAATTTGATTATTTACTTAATTTTAAAATTCTGATTGCACCTTGAATGACTAATACGAAAACTATTATTCCTATTACTAAATCTGGTAATCCAGAACTGAATTGATTTACTAATACGCCTGCTACAATTACTCCAAGATTTATGATAATGTCGTTAGATGTAAAAATCATACTTGCACGCATGTGGGCTTCTTTACTTTTTGATTTTTGTAATAGATATAAACAGACACCATTGGCTATTAATGCAAATATTGAAACAATAATCATTGTTGAGAACACAGGTAAAGCCTCGAAACCTAAAAATCTACGTACAACTTCAATAATTCCTAAAACAGCAAGTGTAATTTGAAAATAACCTGCATACTTTGCTATTCGTTTCTTTTTCAAAACACTTCCCCCAACTGCTATCAGACTTAACGCATATACAAATGAATCTGCTAACATATCTAAGCTATCAGCTACTAATCCCATTGATTTTGAAATTAGCCCTGTACTCATTTCAATAGCAAAGAACACAAAGTTTATGATAAGTACAATCCACAATAACCTTGATTGTTCAGCTTTAGATTCAACAATAATTTCATCCGTTTCATGGGAACTAACTAAACTTTCATTTAGATTTAATTCCTTTATTGAATCGCTAATAATAGTTATGTTACTGACATGATATACAGTTAGGGTTCGCTCTTCTAAATCGAAATCAAGTTGATTAATGCCATCAATATCTGAAAGTTTCATCTTAATTAGATTTTCCTCTGATGGGCAATCCATTTTTGATATTTTGAAAACTGATTTTTTCATTTAAAAGATTAGCATTAAACTCGCCATAACTATCATTATAGCGTTCTCAATAAAGGTGGCTTCTGTCATAGGTAACTTTAAGGCAGTACCTAAACAAGCACATCGAATTGATTTTTTATCTAAAAGTGTTTTTGTAACTCCAATGGTGGTAATTCCTAATACAACAAGCGTTATGATTAAAGCAATATTTACTTCAAATCGCATTAAGAACATCAACCCTAAAGCTGTTTCAATGAAAGGGTAAATCCAACCATAAGCAGGAACTTGTTTTGCCAATGGGTCGTACATTCTAAAAGATTCTGGAAATCCTTTTAAGTCTAACATCTTGAAGAAACTGAACACGATGTAGAACAAGCCCATAAAGTCTAACATAACTTCACTCCAATTCCAATTTTTAAAATGTAGTAATATACTTGCTACTGTTATATAAAACAGAATAAGCAATAATGGTTTTAGCTGTTGTAACTTGCTTTTTTCTTCTTCTGTTTCAAAGTTTGATGATTGCGTAGAAGCAAAAACGTTCTTCTGTTCTTTTTCCGTAATGGCATATTTAGAGGATAAAGCCTTTTGAAGTTCGGGAACTTCAATATGGCTATTCATAGTAACTATAGCTTCTTGGTTTTCAAGATTAACTTCTACATTAGTAACTTCTTCTATACTACCTAAACTATTTTCAACAGATGCTTTGCAACTGCCACAGGTCATTCCTGTAATTTTATATGTGTGTTTCATGTCTTTTTACTTTTATCAATTATATATTAACTTCCATTAAAGAAAGGCAACACTAAAATTTAATGTTGCCTCTTTTGCAACTAATTAGTGTTCATGTCCATTAGCGTTATGGTCTTCGTTCTTTACGTAATCCATTCCGCATTTTGGGCATTCTCCTTCTTCATCGCTACCACTTCCTTCACAATGCATTGGGCATACGTACGCGGAAGCATACTCTTTCTTTTCTGCCTGATCTGTTTTAGTAGTTGTATCGCCTTTTTTGTTGTCTTTACACGATACTGTTGTAAGCATAAGACTTACTAATAAGATTCCTAAAATTGTTCTTGCTGTTTTCATTTTTAATTGAATTTATAGTTAATATTAATTGAGTTTATTGTTTTGGTAATTTGATTTGTACTTCGCTTATCACGACATTATCAACGTGTCCTGCTATGGAATCATCAGTAGTCTTAAAATGCATGTGCATATTGGTTGTATGATGTGTAAAAATTGCCTTATGCTTTGTGGAATAAAAGCCTAAAATCAGGACATCACTATTGGTTAATTTGCCATTTAAACCTGCTTCTTTATGCTTCTTGTGGTTATGAACCATATCGCCATCTTTCCAATTAATGACGTGCCAATCTAAAGACGATACAGTTCCTTCAATTAGGAAAGGAAAAGGCTTTTCTGTATCAACATTATTAGCTTGTGCCAACTCAAAAATTTTAGCTTCTAATTCTGATTTAGTTAATGCATCATTCATTTGAAAAGTATTCCATTCTTCGATTTGTGCATAGACCAATAATGAAGCATTAACGTCATAAGAATCATTAATTTTTATAGCATCATTAACAACTAAACTATTACTCGCTTTACTGTCAAAAATCTGTATTTCTCCTTTGAGATTTTCTATTGCTCCAAGAGCGTAAAAATGTTCTTTATTAGATAAACTATCCAAGCTAATTGTTGACGAAATATTCCCTGACATAATTGTTCTTAAAGCACCTGAATGATTAACTTCTGTGTTTGAAGTTTTCTTTTCATTAGATTGACATGATAAAACAACTAATGTTGTTACCATTATGGCTATTTTATATATTGTTTTATTCATGGTTTACTTAGTTAAATAGTTAATGATGGTTCTCTGTAAATAATAGCTTCTGATGGCTTCTATTTGGCTTATTTGAAACTTTAACTGCAATTCTTGAATATCCAAAACATCATTAAAATCAATCGTTCCTGTTTCGTAACTTTTGACCAAAATAGTTTCAGCATCTTTTGCCTGTTTCAAATTTTTGACTTGTGTATTGTAGCTTATTCTTGCAGAATTAGTCTTTTTTATAGCTTCGTCAAGCAAGGTTTCTAAAGTGTTTAAACGACTTTCTTTTTGTGCTAAAATCTCCTGTTGTTTCAACTCATTCTGTTTCGATTTCGATTTATACTTGTTGTTGAAAATTGGAATTGAAAGACTTACCATCGGCATAACAATATCTTTTCCGTTATCGCTGAAATCCATATTAGGTCTTTCAGAAACTGCTATGTAATCCAATCCAAAACCCAACATTGGATTACTCTCTTTTTGGTTTAATAATTCTGATTGTTGTATAGATGTGAAAAGTTTATCATATTTCAATAATTCAGGGTGCAGAGCTAAATTTTCAGAATCAAATAGGTCATTTGCAGATGGTATTATTAAATCATTTACGACAATTACTTCTTTGTTTTTATCTCTGTTGAGTAGCTTATTAAATTTGGTTAATTCAGCTAAATAATCCTGTTCTAAGACTTGCTTTAACTGCTCCAATTCATTCTGTCTCATTTGTAAACGCAAAACATCTACTGTTGATGCTTTACCTACTTCTACAGAGGTTAACGCTAATTTTTCATAGGTTTTCAGTAATGCAATATTTTCATCTAAAACAGTCTGTTTTTCAATTAGAGCATACAGATTATAGTAGGATTGTGATACAGACGCAACCAATTTTCTTTTTGCAATGGCTATATCTTCATAAATAGCATTAGATAAAGAATTGATGTAATTTTCTCTTGCTGTAATTTCTCCAAAAGATGGTAACATTTGCGTTGCCGAAATCTTAAAACGTTGCGCTCCTGTCCGAGTTTCAGGTTCACTCACAAAATAACCAACTCCTAATTGGGTATTGGGTAATGTGTTTGCTTCGTTTACTCGCTCTGTTGCTACTTGATACTTTAATTCAAAAGTTTGAATTTCAGGATTATTTGCTAATGCTTCATTAGTTAAAACTTCCAACTGTTGTGCATTAGAAATGCTAATCATTGAAGCCGTAATAAATATAATATATAGTCTTTTCATCTTACTGCTTTTTTAGTTGTAATTCTTGTCTCCAACTGTATAGAACAGGAACAACAAATAAGGTTATTAAAGCGATAACCATACCACCAAAACTTGGTATCGCCATTGGAATCATAATATCACTTCCACGTCCTGTTGATGTCAATACAGGTAATAATGCCAATATGGTTGTTGCTGTGGTCATTAAACAAGGACGAATACGTTTTGTTCCTGCTTCAACTACAGATGCTCTTACCTCTTGTTTGGTTTCAGGTGTATTCCTGTCAAATGTTTGGGTTAAATAGGTTGCCATCACAACACCATCGTCAGTTGCAATTCCGAATAGAGCAATAAAACCAACCCAAACGGCAACACTTAGGTTAATTGGGTGCATTTGGAATAAATCTCGAAGGTTTTCTCCAAAAAAGTTGATGTTTAAAAACCAATCTTGACCATACAACCAAATCATTATAAATCCACCTGCAAAGGCTACTGCAATTCCTGTAAATACCATAAACGAAGTGGCAACTGAACGAAATTGAAAATAGAGTATTAGAAAGATGATAAGTAAAGCCAATGGCACTACTACTGAAAGTGTTTTTTCAGCTCTTATCTGATTTTCATACGTTCCTGTAAATTGATAACTGATACCTTTGGGAACAACTAATTCTCCTGAATCTATTTTTGATTGTATTAAAGCCTGTGCATTTTCAACAACACCAACTTCTGCATAATCATTAAGCTTATCAAACAAGACATAACCAATTAAGAAAGTATCTTCACTTTTTATGACCTGTGCGCCTTGCTCATATCGAATATCAACCAACTCTCCTAATGGAATAGGATTCCCTTTCTCGACAGGTACATAAATATTCTTTAAGTCCGTTGGATTTGCTCTAAGTTCTCTTGGATAACGCACACGAACACCATAGCGTTCTCGACCTTCAACTGTTTGGGTTAATACCATTCCACCGACAGCGACTTTTAGAACATCTTGCACATCTTGAATCGAGATTCCATATCGTGCTATCTTGTCTCTATCTATATCAATTAAAAGATATGGTTTACCAACAATCCTATCAGCAAAAACAGCTTCGGTTTTAACACCCTCCACTTGCTTTAAGATTGTTTCTAATTGTACACCAAAATCTTCAATTTGTTTTAAATCCTGTCCCTTTACCTTAATCCCCATTGGCGCACGCATACCTGTTTGTAGCATGACCAAGCGTGTTTCAATAGGTTGTAATTTTGGTGCAGACGTAATGCCTGGCAATTTTGTTACACGAACAATTTCATCCCATATATCGTCAGAAGATTTTATTTCAGGTCGCCAATTCCTGTAAAACTTGCCATCATCATCTTCAATAAGGTCTTTAGAACTAATTTCAGGCATTGTAACGGCTTCATCTGAATAATTAGGACTACTTGCTGTTGTTCCGTTTTTAAGTTCAAATAAGCCATCTTCATTAACCTTATAGCGTTGACGTTCTCCATTGTCATTCAACATATATTCAGGTTTATATTGAATTAAGTTTTCGTACATAGACAAAGGTGCTGGGTCTAAAGAAGATTCTACTCGTCCTGCTTTTCCAACAACAGTTTCAATTTCAGGTATACTTGCAACAGCCATATCTAATTGCTGTAACACTCGTTTGTTTTCCTCAACTCCTGCATGTGGTAATGAGGTTGGCATTAACAGAAATGAACCTTCATTAAGGGATGGCATAAACTCTTTACCTGTGTTTTTCATAATTAAAAATCCACAAATAACAATAGCTGTTGGTATTGACAAAAAAATAAGTTTGTTATCTAAGCACCATCTTAAAATACGTGTGTAATGATTTCTGAATACAGTAAAAACCCCTAATAGTCCAAAACAGATAACACCAACGAAAATGAGATTCCAAAAAATGCTTTTGTCAACGCCTAAAGGTCTCCAATATTCAGCTAAAAGAAACACTATTGCTAAAGCTGAAATAGCAATATTAACATAGTTCACTTGATTTTCAGATAATCTATTTTGATATTTTAGAATTGCTGAAACACCAAAACCAATAAGAATCAGACCAAGCCAATAACCATAAATAATTACTATTAATCCAAATAGAATTAAAGCACCATTGATAATAAATTTTGAAACCTTTTTAATACTTCTTTTCTGAAATAAAAAGGAAGCAAACGGTGGAATTAAAAATAAAGCAACAATGATTGAAGCTGTCAATGCAAAGGTCTTTGTAAATGCCAAAGGTCTAAACAATTTGCCCTCTGCACCTATCATAGTAAACACAGGAATGAAGCTGATAATTGTGGTTAAAACTGCTGTAAGAATTGCACCTGAAACTTCGGAAGTTGCATTATAAACTACCGTATTAATTGGTAATTCTTGTTCATTCTCATCTAAATGCCTAATAATATTTTCGGAAAGAATTACGCCAACATCTACCATTGTACCAATAGCAATGGCAATTCCTGAAAGTGCAACGATATTGGCATCTACTCCAAAGAGTTTCATTGCTATAAACACCATTAAGACAGCTACAGGAAGTAATCCTGAAATAAGTACGGAAGCACGAAGATTAAATACCATTATGATAATCACTAAAATGGTAATGAGAATTTCTAAAGTTAATGCCTCGTTGAGTGTGCCTAAAGTTTCTTTTATGAGTTCTGACCTATCGTAAAACGGTACTATGGTAAGTTGAGAAGTTCGTCCATCTTTTAATTCTTTTGTGGGTAAGCCTGAACTTAATTCGTTGATTTTTGCTTTGACGTTGTTGATGACTTCTAATGGATTTGCGCCATATCTTGCTACGACCACACCACCAACAACTTCTGCACCTTCTTTATCTAAAATACCTCGTCTTGCTTTTGGTGCGAGTGATACTTTTGCAATATCCTTGATTTTAATTGATGTGAAATCTTCGGAAGTAACAACTGCATTTTCTATATCTGAAATAGACTTAATATAACCCAAACCTCTAACCAAATACTCGGCTTGATTAATCTCAATAGTTTGCGCACCAATGTCTTTGTTACTCTCTTTTACAGCCTTTACAATATGATGTAAGCCAATATTGTATTGTCGCATTAATTCAGGGTTAACATCGACTTGATACTCCTGAACATAACCCCCTATTGAAGCAACTTCTGAAACTCCACTTGCAGATGACAAGGAATACTTTACATAGTAATCTTGAACACTTCTTAATTCGTGTAAATCCCATCCACCTGTGACATTACCGTTTTCGTCTCTACCTTCTAATGTGTACCAAAATACTTGACCTAACCCTGTGGCATCAGAGCCTAAAGATGGGTTGACTTCATTAGGTAATAAATTATTTGGTAACGAGTTTAGTTTTTCGAGGATTCGGCTTCTGCTCCAATAGAAATCTACATCTTCTTCAAAAATGATATAGATACTTGAAAACCCAAACATTGAAGAACTACGAATCGTTTTTACTCCTGAAATCCCAAGTAATGATGTCGTTAATGGATATGTAATTTGGTCTTCAATATCCTGTGGCGAACGACCTTCCCATTGGGTAAATACAATTTGTTGATTTTCGCCAATATCAGGAATGGCATCTACTGCAACAGGGTTGCTTGGTAAAAAACCTGTATCCCACTTAAAAGGTGCATTTACAATTCCCCATCCTACAAAAAGGACGAGTAACAAAACAGCTACAAGTTTGTTTTCTATTAAAAATTTGATGCTTTTATTTAGCATAGTATTTGATAATTAAACAATTAGACATTGGTGTTGTGAAAACTCCGAATACTGCAAATTATCCTTACGACATAAAGCCATAGGATAAAAAAGTCTATTGTTTAAAAATCAAATTAAATAGGTCTCGTCAATCTTGTAGATTTGCCTGACGACGAGTGGTGGTTTGTATTGTTGAAATGTTGATACTTCTTTATCAAACCCTTCAAAAAGATTAATATAAGAATATATAAATGAAGCTACGAATTGCTGTTGCTCAAAGGTAAGATTATCAAAAGAAATTTTTAACTCGTCTTGACCATCTGCTACTAATTGTTCATCGGTACAGCAGTTCTTTTTGGTAATCGAGCAACCATCAGTTGATGGATTTTGCATTTCCACTCCACAACCTTTTGCCTTTTTAAAGACAGTTGTTTCGACCAAAGTATCTCCACAATAATGCATATTCACAGTAAATGACATTGTAGAAAATAGCACTACAAAAGCCATCAGAAAAGACGTTATTTTATGGAATATTTGTTTCATATTAATAACAAAGGTAGAAAAAATCTTTTCAATTAAAATTGGGTAAACTTTTACTTAAAAAAATTGTAATACAATTTGTAGTAATTATTTGCATTAATAAGTATAAAGATTTATTTAAACTTCATATTTACACTAAAAAAAATAGAGTATAAAACATCATGTCTGTCATTTGTTGGAATTTATATGAAATATAGCATTAAGCCGTATAAATTATACACATCAATATGTATTTAAGATGGATGGTAAGACAAGATTATAACGGAGTCGATTTCGGGATTTGGAATAGCCTCTCTCCCAACCAACTCTCTTGTCCGCTCGACGTTCACTCCGGAAATGTAGCACGCAAATTAAAACTTCTAAAACGCAAACAAAACGATGGTAAAGCACTAGCTGAATTAGACAATGCTCTACGACGTTTAGATCCTAATGATCCTGTAAAATATGATTTTGCGCTATTTGGCTTAGGTGTTTTTGAAGGATTTTAAGATTCAGTTGATTATCTTTAGAGCGTAATCAACTCATCCCATTATGAAATTAAGACTTTTATACCTTTTTGTATTGTCTAGCACTATCGTATTTGCTCAAGATTTACAAATTCCAATAGACACCACTATTGTTACTAACCACAGCACAACCATCAAGGGGAAATCGGTAAATTATAACGCCATGACAGGGTTTCAGCCCGTTTGGAATGAGGAAGGGAATGTGACTGCCTCATTATATTATACATATTACAAGCGCACAGATGTAAAAAACGGAAATCAACGACCATTGATTATTTCGTTTAATGGTGGACCAGGTTCTGCTTCGGTTTGGATGCACGTAGCTTATACAGGTCCAAAGGTGTTGAATATTGATGATGAAGGATATCCAGTGCAACCTTATGGTGTAAAAAGCAACCCGAATTCTATTTTGGATGTTGCTGATATCGTCTATGTCAATCCAGTTAATACAGGCTATTCCAGAAAAGTAAAATTAGCTGACGACATTTATGCAGACGATAAGGAGTTCTTCGGAATTAACGCAGATATCAAATATTTGGCGAGTTGGATCAATACATTTGTTACACGACAAAACCGTTGGGAGTCTCCAAAATATATTATTGGTGAAAGTTATGGTGGTACACGTGTTATGGGATTGGCCTTAGAACTGCAAAACAACCAATGGATGTATCTCAATGGTGTAATTATGGTCTCTCCTGCCGATTACAAGGTATTACGTGTTGGCGGACCAGTATCATCGGGATTAAATTTACCCTATTACACAGCAGCAGCCTGGTATCATAAGATGCTACCTGCTGAACTTCAAAATAAAGACTTGTTAGACATTCTACCAGAAGCTGAAAATTTCGCTGTCAATGAGCTGATGCCTGCGATTGCTAAAGGTGGATTTATTTCTGATGTGGAGCGAAAAGCCATTGCTAAGACAATGAGTTATTATTCTGGTTTATCTGAAAAAGTTATACTTCAGCAAAATCTAGATGTTCCGAATCGTTTTTTCTGGAAAGAGTTACTACGAGATAAAACTGGACAAACCATTGGAAGATTGGATTCTAGATATCTCGGCATTGATAAAGTGGAGACAGGTATAAGTCCGGATTATAGTGCAGAACTCACATCTTGGCTACACTCCTTCACTCCTGCTATTAATTATTACATTAAAAATGAACTGAATTTTTCTACAGATGTAAAATACAATGTTTTTGGTAATGTTGGCAATTGGGATCGCTCCAATGATAATGTTCGTGATAACTTGCGACAAGCCATGGCTCAAAACCCGTATTTAAACGTCTTGACACAATCTGGATATTATGATGGAGCCACTACGTATTTTCAGGCCAAATACAGCATGTGGCAAATAGATCCTAGTGGAAAAATGAAAGACCGTTTTACATTTAAAGGCTACCGAAGTGGGCATATGATGTATCTTAGAAATGAAGATCTTATCAAAGCAAATGATGACCTCAGGGCATTTATAAAAGCCTCGTCAGCAAATGGAAAAGCTGCTAAATACTAAATAAAAAAGGCTTCCTAAATGGAAGCCTTTTTTTAAATGATATATTCTATTAACCTTTCAACCAGGCTTTTCTTAATTCTTTTTGTGCTGCTGTAGCATTTTCATCTTCAATTAAAGATTGGCTAATTGCAGTTGCTTCGGTTAATTTTGTATTAATTTCAATAGGTTTTCCATCACGCTCTAAAGTCATCGTAATGTCCTGACCTTTCTGCCAACCAAACATACCACCAATAAGTTGTTGTGCATTTTGTAGCGACAAGTCTTTTCCATTGATTTTCTTGATTACATCACCAGCTTGAATACCTTGAGACTTCCAGAATGAATTGTTCAATGCCATTGGCGAAAAGAAAATAGTTCCTTTCTCCTGATCTGCATCAAAAATGATGTTTTGGCCACCAGCAAAAATATAATTTGTTGGTACTTCTTTCTCTCCTAAAGTTAATCCAGCTTTAGAGAAAAACACGTTGTAATCTATAGGCGTTTTTCCAACAACGTGAGTATTTAAAAATTCTCCAACCGAAGGGTAAGTCATTTCAGTAATTTCAGCAATGATGTTGTCATCTACAAAAGGTTTGTCTTTACCATATTTAGCAGATAGTTCTTTCATTAACGATAACATACTTCTATTTCCGTTACTTTCCTCACGCATCAAAATATCGATACACATTCCTATTAAAGCACCTTTCTGATACACATTAATATAATTTGAAGCATAAGGCTCTTCTAGGATATTTTCACTCATTTCAGTAAAACTCATGGCATCATCCATGTTTTTTGAAAAATTGATCTTCTGCATCATCGTATTGTAAAACTCATCATTGGTCATTAAGCCTTCATATACTTGAAAATGCTGAGCAAAATATTCTGTTACACCTTCATACATCCATAGGTGTTTAGAAAATGTAGGATCGTTATAATCAAAGTAGTGTACATCTTCAGAATGAACAGACAACGGAGTTACGATATGAAAAAACTCATGAGCAACAACATCAACTATAGATTTCGCCAAGCCTTCTTTAGGAGATGCCTCTGGCAACACAACTACTGTAGATGTGTGGTGTTCCAAAGCTCCGAATCCTTTCGGAGAGCCCTCACTACCATCTGCTAAATATAAGTAGATATCATAACGCGGTGTACTATTGATATCGCCTAAATATGCTTTTTGAGCTTCCATCATTTTATAGGCAGTTTCCTTTAAGCTAGCTGCACTATGTACATTATTTGGAGAATATACACTTAAAACTATTTTGATATCTCCTACCATAAACTCTTCAACATCCAAATTTCCGTACATCATTGGATTATCTGTAATGTCAAAATAACGAGGTGCAAAATAAGACGTTGTAATTTGAGTCCCATCAGAACTTGATGTCGAATTCGTATTTTGTAAAGCTGAAGTACGATCAAATGTTGCTGGAGCAGTAACATCTAATGTATATTGTGCATTCTTCAATGAATCAAAATAACCAATAAAACCATGTAAGTTCAACACGTAGTTTTTAGGTTCAATATTAGTACCTGATGGCGAGAAAGGCACTTCTCCTCCAATACCTCCAACGGCTTCCTGATCAAAAGTATCATTAACCATATAGGTTATTTTATCCAAGTTTGTAGCATCAGCAATGGTCCAAGTGTTTGTGTCTACCTTAGTCACTGTCATTTCTTTTCCATCGTAATCAATGGCTTTAAAATTGTCAATATACTTTCCGAAGTCACTAACAGAATAGGTACCTTGGACAACTTTAGGTAATCTATATGTTACCGTTTCCTGTGTAAAACGTCCAGGGTTTACCATTACAGGTGCTTTGTCTTCTACAACTTTAGATAAGTTTATAGATGTTGAAATTGGATTAGCAGTAGCTAAATCATTTACTGTGGATTTTGACGGTCCACATGCTACAAGTACAGTACTCAGAGCAAAAATAGATAGGGTTTTCTTCATTTTAATGATAATTTTTTTGCAGATATTTTCATCTGACGCACAAAACTACAATCTGTTACCAGCAATTTAGCTAAGGTTTTGTTAAAATGGTATTTTTGCAATATGTCAAATTCGCTTATCAGCATACTTATTCCGTTTAAGGATACAGAGATCTATCTCACTGAATGTTTAAATTCTATTTTGGATCAAAGTTATCGTAATTGGGAACTATTGATTGTTGATGATCATTCAACTGATAATAGTTATCAACTGGTTAAGTCTTATGCGGATAAAGATAACCGTATTAAATTATTTAAAAACTCAGGACAAGGTATTATTGACGCCCTACAGTTAGCATTTAATGAAAGTTCGGGGACTTACATCACGAGAATGGATAGCGATGATATCATGCATCCCGAAAAACTAATCACAATGCATAATGAACTACAAATTCACGGTAAACAACATATTGCATTAGGCTTAGTAAAATACTTTAGTGAGTATGGAATTGGTGATGGTTATGCTAAATATGAGGTTTGGCTTAATACACTTACTGAAAATGGCACTAATTATACCGAAATCTATAAAGAGTGTGTCATACCCTCACCATGCTGGATGATACATCGAGATGATTTTTTAACCTGTGGTGCTTTTACACCTGATCGTTACCCTGAAGATTATGACCTCACGTTCAGGTTTTATAAAAACCAGATAAAATGTATTCCAAGTAAAACTGTCTTACATTACTGGAGAGATTACAGCAATCGTGCCTCAAGAACGCATGAACATTACGCAGAAAATCACTTTTTAGAGTTGAAGGTTGACTATTTTTTAGAACTTAATTATGACTCAACCAGACCACTTACCATATGGGGAGCGGGACAAAAAGGCAAGAAAGTTGCTAAACTTTTAAAGCAAAAAAAAGTTCCTTTTATCTGGATTTGTGATAATCCAAAAAAAATTGGTAAGCATATATATAATGAATTACTACACAGTTTTCAACACTTAAATACTTTAGACCAACCACAAAGTATTGTTACTGTAGCTAATTGGGAGTCACAGCAGGAAATCACAACGTTTTTTAATCATCAGAAAATGCAACCTATGATCGATTATTTCTTTTTCTGTTAGCTAATTTGATGAAACGTTAAAATTCTCAAAAGCTAAAGCCACAAATCGCTTATCATTTTCTATATTTGATTCCAAACTAAAACAATCCCAAAATAGGAATGCAGTTTAAACACCCAGAACTTCTTTACGCCTTATTTCTGCTAATCATTCCTATAATTGTTCATTTATTTCAACTGAGAAAATTTAAAAGTGTTCCTTTTACAAATGTTCAGTTTTTAAAAGAGCTCACCATACAAACGCGAAAAAGCTCTCAGCTTAAAAAATGGTTAACATTAATTACTCGATTGTTGCTACTAGCCTTTGCTATAATTGCCTTTGCTCAGCCATACCTATCAAATTCTGATAGTTTCAATACCAAAAGTGAAAAAGTGATTTATCTAGATAATTCCTTTAGTATGCAATCGCCAAGTACTAATGGAAGCCTTCTCAACACTGCAATTCAGGATATGATTGAGAATATTGATGAAAACGAACAGATCTCTATTTTTACAAATAATGTAAATTTTAACAACACAAGTATAAAAGCAGTTAAAAATGATCTTATTCAACTTAAACATTCACCAGACCAACTGACTTATAATGCAGCTATTTTAAAAGGGAAGCAGTTGTTTTCAAATGATGAAAGCACCATTAAAAATCTAATTTTGGTTTCTGATTTTCAACAAAAAGAAGAAGCACTAACTGCCACTACTGATAGTTTAATCAACCTAAAACTGGTACAACTCCAACCAACAAATACAAGCAATATTGCAATAGACAGTGTATACATCTCCAAAACAACAGTTGAAAATCTGGAACTCACAGTCACTATAAAAAATCAAGGTGATGCTATTGAAACCTTGCCTGTATCACTTTATAACGACGATAAACTTATAGCTAAAACTGCCGTTAATATTGACGATAGTGCGACCACCAACTTTACTATTCCGGCTAATTCTATATTTAATGGACGCATTGTCATAGAAGATAGTAATCTGCAATACGACAACACACTTTATTTCAATATTGGTAGGCGCGAAAAAGTGAATGTATTATCTATAAATGAAACTGACGACCGTTTCCTAAGTAAAATTTACACCAGTGACGAATTTGAGTACATGTCCTCAAATTTTAGTGCATTAAATTACAATGTATTAGAGCAACAAAATCTGATCATTCTCAATGAACTTAAAACTATTCCAAATGCATTAGCTACAACTCTAAAATCATTCACAGACAACGGCGGATATATATTAATTATTCCTTCTAAAGACGCAACACTAAACACTTACAATCAATTATTTACGCTTTACAAACTATCAGGATTCAGCAATCTCAATACTACTGAGAAAAAGATAACCACAATCAATTTTTCTCATCCGCTATTAAGTAATGTTTTTGATAAACGGGTTAATAATTTTCAATATCCAAAAGTAAATACGTTCTACAATAATGCTACTAATTCTCTAAACTCAATTTTAAGTTTTGATGACGGAACGTCTTTCTTGTCACAATCCCAAAATGCATATCGGTTTTCGGCTTCCTTAGATGCTGAAAATTCTAATTTCAAGAATTCACCGCTTATTGTTCCTGTATTGTATAACATTGGGAAACAGAGTTTAAAAACAGGTGATTTGTTTTACACTATCGGACAAGAAAACACCATAGATGTAGCCACTAAACTACAGCAAGATGATATTTTAACCTTGGTCAATGGTGATAATTCAGTAATTCCACTACAACAAACCTATGATAATAAGGTGGAGTTAATAACCAATACATATCCAGATGTAGCTGGTATTATTTCGGTACAAAATAAAGACACTTTTCTTAAAAACCTGAGCTTTAATTTTGATCGTAGAGAGAGTAATCTTAACTACTTTGATATCGGTAACATAGCTAATGCTACAATAAATAATTCAGTAGCTTCTGTAATAAGCGACATCAAAAGTGCTACTAATGTTAATGAACTATGGAAATGGTTTGTTATTTTTGCAGTGATTTTCTTAATCATTGAAATGCTCATCTTAAAATTTCTGAAATGAACGTACTTGTAAAATCTGCCACTATAGTTGACCCTAAAAGCGATTTTCACAATCAAACCGTTGATATTCTTATTGAAAAAGGAACAATTTCCCATATTTCAAAACGCATTCAAAACCCGAAAGACTACAAAGAGATCCGATTGGATAATCTACATGTGTCTCAAGGTTGGTTTGATAGTTCAGTAAGTTTTGGAGAGCCAGGTTTTGAAGAACGTGAAACTATAGAAAACGGACTCAAAGCTGCTGCACTTTCAGGATTTACAGCAGTTGCAGTAAATCCAAATACTAATCCAGTTATTGATTCGTATGCAGACATATCATTTTTAAAGTCTAAAGCAAATAAGAATTTAGTTAACCTCTATCCTATTGGCGCTTTGACCAAAAACGGCGATGGTAAAGATCTTGCTGAACTTTTTGATATGAAAACAGCTGGTGCTATTGCGTTCTATGATTATCAAAAACCTATTACTAATCCTAACCTGATGAAGCTCGCTTTACAATATGCAAGTAACTTTAACGGATTGGTGTGCTCATTTCCGCAGGAATCAAAAATTACCGGATTAGGTGTTATGAATGAAAACATAACCAGTACATCTCTAGGTTTAAAAGGAAATCCAGCTTTAGCCGAAGAATTACAAATTGCCAGAGACTTATTTATTCTGGAGTATACAGAAAGTAGACTACACATTCCAACAGTATCAACAGCTAAATCTGTTGAATTGATAAGAGCTGCAAAACAGAAAAAACTAGACGTCACTTGTAGTGTTGCCATACATAACATCATGTTTGCAGATGATTGCTTAAAGACCTTTGATACTAATTTTAAAGTATTACCACCTTTAAGAACTCAAAACGATATTGATGCTCTTATTGACGGACTCAAAGACGGAACTATAGATATGGTAACAAGCGATCACAATCCTATAGATATTGAACATAAAAAGATAGAGTTTGATTATGCTAAATATGGTACGATCGGACTTGAAAGTGCTTTTGGTGCTTTAAACTCACTATTTACTATAAAGAAAACTGTTGAGCTTTTAACGAAAGGAAAAGAGCGTTTTGGTATAGAGCCCTCTCCAATTTCAATTGGGAGCAGCGCAAATCTATCACTATTTAATCCTGACGAACGCTATACTTTCTCAAAAGAAGACATAGCATCTACCTCAAAAAATTCTATGTTTATTGGGACAGAGCTTAAAGGAAAAGTTTATGGAGTTATTAACAATAACCATATGAAAATCAAATAAATACAATGCAAAACACCTCAAATAATACTGATAGCTATGCAATTGTAGCTTATATCACACTCATAGGAACACTTATTGCTTTTTATATGAATCGTGAAGAACGTAATCCACTCGTATCATTTCATGTACGTCAAGCTTTGGGATTATGGTTACTCCAAATGTTCTTGGGTTATTTTATTGGTGCTTTTGATAGTTGGATGATTTCAATGTCATTCTGGATCTTCTTTATTGCATTATTCCTATATGGCATATTTGGTGCAGTTGGAAAACAAATGAATGAGGTACCAATTTTAGGACCATTCTTTCAAAAGATATTTTCATCAATTGGTCAGTAATCTATGAGTTTATATCATCTAACAAAACCTTCGTCATTAAAAGATAATGCGCCTTTACTCATTATGTGTCATGGTTATGGCAGTGATGAAAACGACCTCTTTTCTTTTGCTCAAGAACTTCCTGAAGAATTATTTATCATCTCATTGAGAGCGCCATACGCCATGCAACCATTTGGAAATGCCTGGTATGCTATCAATTTTGATGCCCAACAAAATAAATGGAATGATGTTGAACAAGCTATAGATTCTAGAGATAAAATTTCAGATTTTATTGATGAAGCTTGTGCTAAATACCCTGTAAATAAAGACAACGTAACACTTCTTGGTTTTAGTCAAGGAACTATTTTGAGCTATGCTGTAGCACTTACTTATCCAGAAAAAGTAAAAAATATCATTGCCTTAAGCGGATATGTGAGTGAAGATATGCTTTCAGAGGACCTCAATAAAGACTATTCGCATCTGGATTTTTATTGCTCCCACGGAAGTGTTGATCAAGTAATTCCAGTAGATTGGGCTAGAAAAGCACCAAAATTCTTAAATCAACTCAATATCAAACATATCTACTCTGAATTTCCTGTTGGTCATGGTGTAGCTCCTCAAAACTTCTATGAATTTAGAAGCTGGCTCGAGAAAAGAATCTAAATATGAAATATCTGCTCACAGGGCAAACTACCCAACGCTTAAACTTTAGATTGGTTACTAAACAAGATTACAATCTCTGGCTACCATTGTTTAAAGAGAACAACGTAGATAAATTTCTAGGTATGCCTGAAGGCATGACACAAAGAGAGCAATGCGACTTTTGGTTTAAAAAAGTATTTCATAGATATGAAAACGGACTTGGTGGTATGAATGCGCTTATTGATAAAACTACTGGTGATTTTATTGGACAGTGCGGACTCCTTATTCAAACTGTTGAAGATGAAGAACGTTTAGAAGTAGGCTATTCTATTCTTCCTAAGTATTGGGGAAATGGGTACGCTCAGGAAGCTGCAATAAAATGTAAAGAGTTTTGCTTTGAACATGAATTCACAAACAATCTTATGTCTATGATGCATGTGGATAATATAGCTTCTGAAATTGTAGCAAAAAAGAATGGTATGACCTTTGAAAAATGTGTAAAAGGTTATAATGTGTTTAGCATCAACAGAAACACATGGCTTCAACAAAAAAGTTGATTAAGGCTGATATATAGTAGACTCCACGACTCTGAACTTTAAATTCTTTCTATCTTCAATCTCATAAGTCAATAACATTTCGCCCCAATACGTTCCATCTGTAAAACTTGCTATAATCCATTTGTGGTTAAGCATTCTAATTTGATCGATTAGCATCTTTTTATCAGTCATTGATGCATAAGGTACCAATGGATGGTCTTCAGTGTCGTAAATATTGAGGTTCATCAGCTCATCTTTGATAAACGGTACAAACTCTGAAATCTGGAAGCCTTGCTTTTCCCAATAGATCATAGCATCGTCATTGGTATCAAACTTAAATGTATACATATCCAATGCCTTATTGTCTTCTATTAATCTTATAGAATCTTTGAGACTTGCATTCATTTCCATGTAATTTGTGAGCTTTTTATCATAATCTTCAATAATATTTTTGGAGTTCACATACTGAAAGATTACAAGTAAAAATGTAAAAATAAACAAGTACATAAAAATTCTATTCTTCATAGTTATAGTTCTATTTGTAAGTTATCGTAAGCTAAGTAAACGTTTTCTGGTAATGTTTGTTGTACGTCATCATGAAAACCTAAATAATGACTAATATGTGTAAGGTATGCCGTCTCTGGTTGTACTTCGTCAATAAAATTTAAAGCTTCTTCAAGATTAAAATGTGAAATATGCTCAGTCTCTCTCAAGGCGTTTACAACTAACACCTTAACCCCTTTCAATTTTTCAACCTCTTGGTCAGCTACAGTTTTCATATCTGTTAAATACGCAAAGTCTCCAAAACGAAAACCAAACACCTGAAGCTTGTGATGATAGCCATTAATAGGAATAACTTTCAAGTTTCCGAGGAAAAAAGGAGTGTTTGTTATTTCATTCTGAATAACAGTAGGTACACCTGGATATTTATTTTTAGTAGTAAAAATATAGTCGAAACGTTTCGCTAATTCTCCTAAAACACGTTTATGGGCATAAAATGGAATATCACCTTGTCTGAAATAGAACGGACGAATATCATCTAATCCAGCAGTATGATCGGCGTGCTCATGTGTAAAAATAACACCATCAATCTTACTGCAATTGGCTCTTAGCATCTGTTGTCTAAAATCTGGACCACAATCTACCACATAAGTAAAATTGTCCCACTCCACTAAAACAGATACTCGTAAACGCTTGTCTTTTGGGTTATCACTTTGACACACAGGATGGTCACTTCCAATAACTGGAATTCCTTGCGATGTACCTGTGCCTAAAAACGTAATTTTCAATGCTTATTAATTTAAAGCAAAAATAAAACTTATTTTTTTAGTTTGCCGACCTATTTTAATACCTTTGTCTTGTTGACAAAACCCAGACTTAAAGATGGAAATAACCTTAAAAGGCGATAGAGAGTTTGAAGAGATTCCCTCGTTAAAAACGAAATGTTTACGAATCAACCTAAATGAAAATATTTATGGTACTTTCGCGGAAATTGGAGCAGGACAAGAAACTGTTCGTCAGTTCTTTAGAGCTGGTGGTGCATCTGGAACAATTGCCAAAGCGATGTCTGCCTATGATAAAGCCTTTAGTGATGCTATTTATGGTATAGAAGATGATAGACGTTATGTAACTGAAGCACGTTTGCGCAAGATGTTAGATCATGAGGTTAACCTTGTGGAAGAACGAATATTAAGAGAAACTCATCCTAATAAAATGTTCTTTGCCTATGCAAATACTGTTGCAACAATCGATTTTGCAAAAAAGTATAAAGGTCATGGTTGGGTTGGTATCAAGTATCAGGTTGATCCAAAACAAGGTTATAATGAAATAGTTTTACATATTCGCTTCAAAGAAAATGATGCGAGATTGCAACAAGAAACCTTAGGAATCTTAGGAACTAATCTTATTTACGGTGCGTTCTATAAATATAACGAACCTAAAAAATTATTACGCTATTTATATGATCATCTGGATAAAGACCAGGTAGAAATTGATACAATCAATTTTGCTGGCCCTGTATTTGAGGATGTAGACAACCGTTTGATGAGTTTACAACTCGTGAAGAATGGAATGACAGATGCTGTCATGTTTGCTCCTGATGGTAATAATGTATTGCCTGCCAGAGTACTTTATAAAAAGAACATATTAGCCTTACGTGGTAGCTTCAGACCTGTAACTAAAGTGAATATGGACATGTACAAGAAATCTTATGACATGTTTATTAAAGAGAATAAGGTTGACGTTGATAAAACTCAGGTTATTTTTGAGATCACACTGTCTAACCTTAGAGCTGAAGGAGAAATTGATGAGCAAGATTTTATGGATCGTGCGAGACTACTCTGCTCACTAGGTCAAACAGTATTGATATCTAACTTTCAAGAATATTACAAACTTGTTGAATATTTCTCTCAATATACTAAGAGTCGTATGGGCCTTGCCATGGGTGTCAATAATCTTGTGGACATTTTTGATGAAAAATATTATCGTCATTTAAGTGGTGGTATTTTAGAAGCCTTCGGAAAATTATTCTTCAAAGATCTACGTGTTTATTTATATCCAATGCAGAATGATGATGGCACTATTACAAATAGTGAAAATCTAAAGGTGCATCCAAGAATGAAAGAACTTTACAAGTTCTTCAAATACAATGGTAAGGTTGTGGATATCACAGAATATGACGAATCTATATTGACTGTGTTCTCAAGAACCGTTCTGAAAATGATTGCTAACAGTGAAGAAAACTGGGAAACAATGTTGCCAGAAGGTGTTGCTAAACTTATAAAAGAAAAAAGTCTCTTCGGATGCGAAACTGAACAAGTGCATTTAGGAGATTAAATATTTTAAATATTAAACAATAAAAAGCCGCATGATAATCATGCGGCTTTTTCTATTTGTTACGAATTGCAAATCTTTTTAGTAAAAAAATTTAAAGATTATTCAGAGAGTATTTGAGCTGTATGTTCTTTAGTTTTTACCTTGGTAATCACGTCTTCGATAATGCCATTTTCATCAATTACAAAAGTTGTTCTGTGAATACCATCGTATTCTTTTCCCATAAATTTTTTAGGTCCCCAAACTCCAAATGCTTCAATTACTGCTTTATCTTCATCTGCCAATAAAGGATATTGGAACCCATACTTGTTTTTAAAATTTGACTGCCTTTTAGCACTATCAGCACTCACACCTAAAATTTCATAACCTTGAGCTTTAAAACGATCATAATTATCATTTAAGTTGCAAGCTTCGGCAGTACATCCCGGAGTACTCGCTTTAGGATAGAAAAAAACAACCAATTTCTTCCCTTTGTAATCTGCTAAAGAAATAGTGTTTCCTTGTTCATCTTTTGCTGAAAAATCTGGAGCCTTATCTCCTACTTTTAATTCTGTCATAATTGCTAACTTTGGTTTCTGTAAAAATACGACTTATGACGAAGCAAGAAAAGGTAGATTTTGTTATTAATACGTTAAAAGAATTATATCCTGAGATACCAATTCCTTTAGAGCACAAAGATCCATACACATTACTCATTGCTGTATTATTATCAGCTCAAAGCACTGATGTGCGTGTCAATCAAATCACACCACTTCTGTTTGAAAAAGCAGATAATCCATATGATATGATCAAGCTTTCTGTAGAAGAGATTAGAGAGATTATCAAACCAGTTGGCCTCTCTCCTATGAAAAGTAAAGGAATTTATGGCTTATCTCATATTCTTATAGATAAACATGATGGAAAAGTTCCAAAGACTTATGACGAATTAGAGGCACTTCCTGCTGTTGGTCATAAAACAGCTGCTGTAGTATTATCTCAGGCTTTTGGTATTCCAGCATTTCCTGTAGATACACATATACATCGCTTGATGTATCGTTGGAATCTGACTAATGGAAAAAATGTAGTTCAAACCGAAAAGGATGCAAAACGCCTCTTTCCGAAGGACCTATGGAATGATTTACATTTACAGATTATTTGGTACGGACGAGAATATTCACCTGCCAGAGGCTGGGATTTGGAAAAAGATATTATTACTAAAACTATAGGAAGAGCCTCAGTTTTAAAAGCCTATCACGCTTCAAAAAAGAAATAAAAAAAATCCTGAAGACTAACGATTCAGGATTTTTTCAAATTTAGTTTTGAAGTGCTTCAAACTTCAAATTATTACAATGTATAACACTTAAAGCCTTTGAATAATTCAAAAGAAAATCCACTGTCTCTTCTTTTGGGTTTAGGTTGTTTTGTTTTTGGGGACATTCTGAGTAAAGTTTTGCCATTTTACGTTTTTTAGTTTGTTATAATCACATAAACGCAACAAAACTCAACTTATTGTATCAATTCGTTAAAATAATATTATTCTTATCAATTACTTTTCTTAAGTTAATTAGTGCATAACGCATTCTTCCCAATGCTGTATTAATACTAACACCTGTTCTATCAGAGATTTCTTTAAAACTCATATCTTTATACATACGCATCACTAACACCTCCTTTTGATCATTTGGTAGTTCTTCGATAAGACGACGTAAGTCACATTCTACCTGATCTTTGATTAATTTCTTTTCTGCATTTAACGACGAATCACCCAATACAGAGAAAATATTGAAATCACCAGAATTATCAAATTTTGGCATTCTGTTATTCTTTCTGAAATGATCAATCACTAAATTATGTGAGATACGCATTACCCAAGGTAAAAATTTACCTTCTTCATTGTATTTACCTAATTTTAAATTTTTGATGACCTTTATAAAGGCATCCTGAAAAATATCTTCGGTGATATCTCTATCAAAGACTTTTGAATAAATAAAACTGTAAATCTTTTGTTTGTGTCTATGGATAAGGACAGATAGAGCACTTTCGTCTCCATTCATGTAGTTCTTAACTAAAACAGCGTCTGTGATAAGTTCGTGTCTCATAATAATTACTTTAAATGCAAAGAATTAATCTTAGCTTGGGGTTAATTTGTCTTAAAGTAATATTATTATATAGGCAACTATGTTTTAACTGTTTATGTCTCAAATATAACAACAATCATTCCGAAATTCCAAAAAAAAACACCAAACTTTAACATTTTAATCAGCAATAATCCATTTTCTAAGCTTCAATAAAAGGCGTATCTTTGCACTTTCTTATTCGCTAAAACTCCTATGAACACTAACATTCTAGACCTAAATCCAAAAGAAAATATCATTATAAAAGGTGCAAAATTGCATAACCTAAAAAATATTGATGTTGTGATTCCTAGAAATAAACTAGTGGTTATCACAGGTTTATCAGGCTCTGGAAAATCTAGTTTAGCGTTTGATACCTTATATGCTGAAGGACAACGCCGTTATGTAGAAAGCTTATCGAGTTATGCACGACAATTCTTGGGTCGACTCAATAAACCAAAAGTTGATGTTATTAAAGGAATTGCTCCAGCTATAGCCATTGAGCAAAAAGTGAATAGTACAAACCCTCGTTCTACTGTTGGAACTTCTACTGAAATTTATGACTATTTAAAATTATTGTTTGCCAGAATCGGAAAGACTTACTCTCCTATTTCTGGTCAATTGGTAAAGAAACACAGAACTAAAGATGTATTAGACCTTGTCAAATCTTTTGATGATCGTGAAAAACTATTGCTCCTATCTCCTATTATATTAGAAGAAGGTAGAACAATGGCCGACAAGTTAAGTGTATTAAAACAACAAGGATACGCCAGAATTCAGCATAAAGAAACCGTTTTAAGAATTGAAGATGCTCTTGAAAATGACTTAAAAACCAATGTGTTTTTAGTTGTTGACCGAATTATTGTTAAACATGAAGATGATTTTTACAATAGATTAGCTGATGCCATAGAAACTGCATTTTTTGAAGGAAAAGGTACTTGTATCATAGAATCGCTATCAGATCAAAAGCGTACAGAATTCAATAATCGTTTTGAATTGGATGGCATGACCTTTCTTGAGCCAAATCCGCATTTGTTCAGTTTTAATAATCCTTATGGTGCTTGCCCAAAGTGTGAAGGCTATGGAGATGTTATTGGTATTGATGAAGATCTTGTAATCCCAAATACTGGACTATCAGTTTATGAAAATGCTATTTTTCCGTGGAGAGGTGAAAGTATGAGTTGGTATCGTGATCAACTGGTAAATAACTCCCATAAATTTGATTTTCCAATTCACAAACCATTTTTCGAACTTACTAAAGATCAAAAGCAATTGGTATGGAATGGCAATCAATATTTTGAGGGCTTGAATTCCTTTTTTGCAGAATTAGAGTCTAAAGCTTACAAAATTCAGAATCGTGTTATGTTATCTCGCTATCGCGGAAAGACAAAATGTAATGTATGTAAGGGAAAGCGATTAAGAGAAGAAGCCAATTACGTAAAGATTAATAATGTAACAATTACTGACTTAGTAGAAATGCCTCTGGATCAATTGGCAAATTTTTTCAAACAGTTAGAATTAGACGATTACGATACAAAAATTGCTGAACGATTACTCAAAGAAATCAATAACAGATTGTCTTTTTTGAGTAATGTAGGACTGGACTACTTGACCCTTAATAGAAAATCAAATACCTTGTCTGGTGGTGAAAGCCAACGTATCAACCTTGCCACTTCTCTGGGAAGTAGTCTGGTAGGTTCCATGTATATTTTAGATGAACCTAGTATTGGACTACATCCAAAGGATACCGAAAAACTAATTAAAGTTTTACAAGCACTCCGAGATCTTGGCAATACTGTGATTGTAGTTGAACATGATGAAGACATTATGAAAGCTGCCGACGAAATTATCGATATTGGTCCTGAAGCTGGAACATTTGGTGGCGAAGTTGTAGCTACAGGAACTTTTAAAGATATTTTAAAATCAAAATCTCTGACAGCTCAGTATCTTAATGAGACATTACAGATTGAAATTCCCAAGACAAGGAGGACATCGAAATATCAAATAGAAATTATTGGAGCCAGAGAGCATAACCTTCAAAATATAGATGTGGTCTTTCCTTTAGAAATGCTAACAGTTGTTACTGGTGTTTCTGGTAGTGGGAAAAGTACTTTGGTAAAGAAAATCTTATTTCCTGCTATTCAAAAACAACTTACAGGATTTGGAGATAAACCAGGACAGTTTACAGAACTAAAAGGAAATTTTAAAACCATCAAACATATTGAGTTTGTTGACCAAAATCCAATTGGTCGTTCCTCTCGTTCAAATCCTGTGACTTACATTAAAGCCTATGATGATATTAGAGCCTTATTTTCAAATCAGAAACTGAGTAAAATCCGTAATTATCAAGCTAAACATTTTAGTTTTAATGTTGATGGCGGACGTTGTGAAACCTGTAAAGGTGATGGCGAAGTAACTATCGAAATGCAGTTTATGGCAGATGTGCATTTAACCTGTGAAACATGCAATGGAAAACGTTTTAAAAAAGAAGTTTTAGAAGTTACTTTTGAGGGTAAAAACATTGATGATATTTTGACCATGACCATTGATGATGCTATTGCATTTTTTGATACTCATAACGTTGCTAAAATCAAAAATAAGTTGCAACCACTTCAAGACGTTGGTTTAGGGTACGTGGCACTGGGTCAAAGTTCTTCTACCCTTTCAGGAGGTGAAGCACAGCGTATCAAACTAGCCTCTTTCCTCGGAAAAGGGTCCAAAAGCGATAATACCCTTTTTATTTTTGATGAACCAACCACAGGACTACATTTTCATGACATTAAAAAATTATTGAAATCATTTCAAGCCTTGATTGGAAAAGGACACTCTATCATTGTTATAGAACACAATATAGATCTTATAAAATGTGCAGATCATATTATTGATCTAGGTCCTGAAGGTGGAAATCGTGGAGGACAAGTCGTAGCTTATGGTACACCTGAAGACATCGTAAAAAACAAAGCATCCGTTACTGGACAATTTCTGAAAGAAAAGATTTCATATTAGCTCGTTAAAAATGAAAATGCTAATACTATTCCTCCCGCAGTTGGTATCACAAAGAGTAAAAACACAAAAGAAATGACACCGCTTTTTATCCAGCTTAAAAACCAATTTTGCTTGTAGAATTGTATCAACGCAATTAAAAAATACAAATAGGTAGACAAAGCAATAAGCCAATCAATCCAATCAGGAATGTCATATATAAATCTGTTAACTGCAAAAAGGATACTAAAAACACTAAATAAAAAGGAGAAAAAATAAAAACTAAATACCAAATGGTAGGCATATTTGCCTTTATTGAAATAGAATATTTTCAGAATGAAAGCAAATAACGGGAGCAAGAAAAACATAGCAATAGGAATACTATCAAAAAAGACCTGTAAAATGGATCCTGCACCCTGACCCTTTACCAAACTCAGCATCCTTTCAAAAAAACGACGCTCTATAAACCCTGGATCTTCAGACATTCCCATTTGACGTAATATGACATCCTTCTCTGCTCCTGCTGCTATCATAGAATCGACCTTATTCTTATCAAAATCATAGGATTTTCTGAAGTTATTTGAATTTGCTTTTTCTGTTTTCAAAATAGAATCGGCCATTTTAATATCCTCATCTTTCAAACCAAGCACCTTTTGATTGTCTTTGATTGGTTTCATTAGCTTTTCAATTTGAACAGAATCCAAAGGTTTCAAAGTGTCTTTTTCAGTTTTAATTACTTCAGATTTAACAATTTTATCATTGATCTTATCAGCCTCCAGCACAAGTTCTCTAGTACTAAATGAAATAACAAAAAAGAAGATTACAGAAATGAACAAATACATTTGTCCTGGATGTAAATACAATAAACGCTTGCCTTCAATAAATTTATTTGGCAGAAAGCCTGGCTTAAACATCAATGGAATAAAGCCTTTTAAAAATCGGGCGTCAAAAGAAAAATAATTGCTAATTGTGTTATAAAACAACACACCCAAAGTTAAATCCTCATCTGTTTTTTGCCCACAATGCGGACAAAATTCATAGTGCTCTTTCATTGGTTTTTCACAATTCTTGCACGCTAATGGCTTTATTGTTTCAGGTACATTGGATTTTGCCATTGAAAGGATTAATTGGTTATATAAATTTAAAAAAAATAAAATTCACACCAATTATATAAGCACAATATAATTTTCGGCTCTAAAAAAAACACATAAACACCTGATATTGTATGATTTAAAATTTTGGCACGCATCTTGGATAAATCATAACAAATAGCGTAGGCCGAAAAGCTACAATTATGAGTAGGCAAAATCTAAAACCTTAATACTATGAAAAAACTAGTACTATTATTTACAGGTTTGTTAATGGGATTAACAACTGTATCAGCAGCAGAAACTATCACTGCAACTCAAGGACATGATTTTAATAATTCACGCTATCGTTTTGCAGAACCAATAGTGTTCATTGAGCGTGGTGTAGAATTTTTAATTTTTCCTGACGGAAGTTTTGATTTCAATACAGAAATCGACAACAACGTTTCAGACATCTACTACAGAAACTCAAGAACTAGAAGAGGTTCTGTAAATACTACTCATGGTGCACCTGGAACCGTTGGAAGAGCTCATTACGGCACTTCTGGATCCAGAGGTGTTATCATTACTCATGATAGCAATGGAAAAGTAAGACGAATTGGTAATGTTTTTATCAATTATGACAGACGCGGACGAATAAAACGAGTAGGTTCTGTATATATGAGTTATCAACGTAGAAACGGATTTCTTCGTCAAGTTGGTGGATTAAGAGTGAACTATAACCGTTGGGGAGAAATCGTCCATGTTAGTGGAATTGTAAACCATTATAATGCAAATTTAAACTGTGGTGTAGGATCTGGAGTTGGAGGCAATGAATATGACAACTTTGGATTTGATGGAAATTATGACGACGACTTTTACTACTACCGAAAAAATGGTAAAGTAAAAAAGCATAAAAGAATGAAAATAGATAGAGATTAATGTATTGATTTTTTTGATTGGTTGTTCACCTGATTAGTGAACATATATAAAATCCCGTTGCGCTTCCCCAAGCCTTCGGGATTTTTTGTTCTAACAACTTTCTTCAATCAAAGCTCTGAGTTTCTCATTAGGCACCATATCAATTGTCAAATTTACACGTTCGGTATCACCAGAATTCACCACTTGATGTATATCTGTAAGTTTTAAATACCAACATTCACCTGGTTGCATTGGAACTGGCTTTTCGTTCAAATAAAATACAACACCTTCATTGTTAACTATTGGTATCGTTAATCTAATCACCGATTTTTCAACCTCCAGACCAAGAGTAGGGTCTGTATGAGCCTTCACTTCAGATTTAGGAGCTAATCTTAATAAGCGTACTAAAGTCACATCGGTTAGCTCTCTAAATGATTCAATAATTGCCTTTAAATAAGGAGAACGTTCTAACTCTGATGTATTTGACCAATCAGTCCATGAGCCATCAGCATAATCGTCTGCTGGTGGAGGAACAGGCAATGATGGATCAACAATATGAGCAGGTGCTCGCAATTGGATCACATTATAATATTCAAAATTATTGAGCTGTAATTCCTGATACTCCTCTAATAGTCGTTTAGCATCAAAATGCAATGGTAATTTAACACGATCAGTTATTACTTGAGATTCTCTTACAATATGCATAAGTTTCGTTAAATTTAAATGTGCTACTAAATTACCAGTCCTGAAGCTTTTCTATATGGGTAGATTTACCTGTTTTTATGTTTTTTATATGAAGGGGTTTACACCTAACAATATTTTTTTGGCACGCTAATTGTTTTATTAAAAGTGTAATCAAAAACCCTTACAATTATGAAAACGAAGTTTCACAAACACTTAAGCAATGCAAATAGCGCAAGCAAAAGATTAATATCACTCTTTGTGCTGTTATTACTGGTAGGAACATCAGTAAATGCAACAACCACCAACACAGTAGAATCAAATTCATTACACAACTATGTTAGAGGTTATGGCAATTCTTTCATATTTGTTGAAGGCGGAATAGAATTCTCTATTTTTCCAGATGGTCAATTTGATTTCTACATGCCAAATTACGGTCCGAATGTTAATGTAGGATTTAGTACACCAAATGTATCAATTAGTTTTAATACTGGTTTTGACTATAATCCGTACGTACAGTATGACGATTTTGGAGCTATTATTCAAATTGAGAATACACCAATTTTTTACGATTATTATGGTCGTGTAACTCAAGTAGGAAATGTAAATATTAACTACAATGGTTTTGGTCGAATTACTCGATTGGGTGGATTATACATACACTACAACAGATATAGAGCATTCTCTCACTGTACTGGGTTTATCAACATATACAACAGAGCCTATGTGTTTAGACCATGGCATCAGTATTACGTAGTGCCTCCTGTAAACTATTGTGTTGTATACTCAAGACCTTACAGACAATTTTATACACCTGTTAGACATACGTATTACAGACCATATAGAGATAATTACAGACAGCCTGTAAGAACTAATGGTCGTAGAGGAACTGCTTCAACAATTGGTCGTAGAGCTAATGAAAGATATGTACAGTCAGCTACAACAAGACGTGGAGGAGATAGAAATTTAGCGAGCTCTACAAGACGTGGTAACGACAGAGCTTTAGCATCTGGTTCAGATAATTCAAGGATTAATAGAGGTGCTACTACAAGAACCTCAAGAGATAATAGAACTAATACTAGAACTGTTAGAGATGGAAGAAATACAACAACAAGAACACCTGGTAACAACAGAGCTATTAGAGATAATAGCAAAGCCAATACTAGAACTAACAGAGGCGTAAGAGTGAAGACTAGCAACTCTAGATCAAATTCTAACTCTAGAAATGTGACCAAATCCACTAGAGCTGTGTCTAATAATAAAACGACCACAAGAACGGTTAGAAAAAATGCGAGTGTAAGAAAACCAAATACATCAAATACTCGTATATCTAGTAACAAACGAAGCAACAGATCTTCAAAAACTGTATCACAGTCAAGAAGTAGAAAACAGTCTTCAGCTAGACAATCTAGTTCTAGAACGTCGTCAAAAAGTACAAGATCAGGAAGAGCAAGGTCTCGTTCGTAACAATATATAATTTTTTGGTTGGTTAGTAGATTGTCCCATAAGCAGTATGCCTCAAAGCACCTTATGGGACTTTCTCATTTAAACCTTTTTCTAACGCTTTAACTTCAAATACGTATTAATCGCTTCTGAAATATCTTCAGACACATTAAGCCTGTAAATAATTACTGTGTATAATATTCCTAGAGCTAACGATTTCAGTGTGATATTTACATACGGATTGAATGGGAACTCCCAAAAGTAAAATCCAAACACCAAAACAATTAGTACTAAAGTCATTTTTAAGGTTTCCGAAGTAAAAGGAAGCATATTGAATTTTGCTTTTACAAAATATACCTTTATTGAATTGTAAACTACTATAGCAATAAATGTAGCGATTGCTGAACCATTAATACCATATATTGGAATGAGAATTAAATTTAAAACAATAGCTAAAACTGCTAAAATAACTCCAAAAAATAGTACCACACGATAGTAATCACTATTGAATAGAATGGCATTGTTATTACCTAAGAGGTTGTCATAAAGCTTTGCGATACTGATCAAAAACACAACTACCAAACCACCACTAAATTCAGGAGGAATAATCTCATACAAAGCATTGATATTAGATATAATAAGTAAAAATATAAATCCGCTAATGATATAAAGTGTTAAGGAGCTTCTCTGATAAAGATCTTTAAGCTCTACCTGATTATTTTCATTTAAAAACTTAGCTGTAAGCGGTAATAATATCTGGTGCATAGCTCGTTGCGGAACCGCAATGACTGTAGCAATAAATACAGCAACACTATAATAGGCTATCGTTTCTATGTCCAGATAATTGTTTAACATGAATTTATCAATATCTAAAATAATTGTAGCTATCGAACCTGCAATAATGATAAGAGAAGAATACTTTAAAATTGAACTTAGTTTATCAATCTTATTGAACCTAAATACAGGCAATCGCTTCCAAAACGCATACAACATCATAACAAATGCCCTAAAAACATACACACCAACAATTCCCACAAGAAATTGATCAATAGTAATCAGTTTGAAAAACACTGCAAACAACAGAATCATGGCTCCAACTCTATGGAACACTTCTTTCATAAAGTTTCCAAAAACGGTTTGCATTTGTACTTTCATCCATGCATAAAACACTTCAAAATAAGCCATAGACAGTGCAGTGATAAAAATATACCACAAGTAACCTCTTACTATTTCATTTTTTTGAGACAGAATATCAGCAATAACATCATATGCCAAATACCCAACAATAGCAACTGGAATAGATAATACCAATGGTAAAAACAGCATCAATGTTAAAAAGCTGTTCAATGAATTTTTAGTCTTGAAACTCGTGTAAAACTTAACTATAGTATTGTGGGCTCCAAAAGCCACAAGTGGCATCATAATATTTGCTGCAGATAAGATATAAGCCACTAATCCATAATACTCATCTGTGATGAAATTGGTATATAAAAAAAGTGTATTTACAGCTCCTATTCCAAAACCTAAATAAGTAGTAATGGTGTTTTTTAAGGATTGATTAACGACAATTCCCATTAGATAATTTCAGACAAGGTTTTAGTTAGCGATTTTCGACTATACTGCTCTAACCCTATAGCATTTACAACCAATGAATCAGATTTGTATGCTTCAAAATACAACAAAATTTGAGATTTAATTAGTTCTTTCTCATCATAACAAAAATAATGACCTGTATTTGTGCGTCTCAAAATCGGCTCAACATCAGAACCTTTTGGGCCAACAGCTATAATTGGTGTAGCTGATGCCATATACTCAAATAATTTACCAGGAATAATAACTTTAGTGTCTTCAGAATCAATTTCTACCATAAGTAGAACTCGGGAAGCCATTTGTTGCTGTATCGCTTCGTCGTGTGATACATATCCTAAATTATGTATGTAACGCTCCAAACCAAAAGCATGCATGGATTGTAATACTTCTTCACTCACTACACCTATAAGTTTGAGCTGAAATGCACTCCGGAAATCGTCTCGATCATCAATTAGTTCACTTAGGGCTTCCCATAGTTGTCTGGGATTTCGCTCTGATAATAAGGATCCAATATGGGCTAAAGTAAATTTCTTATCTTTTGATGGTTTTGGTACATGATGATTGTCATAACCATTCGTAATCACCGAAATTGATTGTTTTGTCTTTGATATAAATTCCTGTTTCGTATTCTCACTGGTAACAATGATATGATCTGCTTGTTGCAATACCTGAGTTTCCAATTGCTTGTGTTTTGCTTCGGAAGCCTTGGTCAGTTTTAATGCTTTATGATATCCAATTGTGGTCCATGGGTCTCTAAAATCGGCTAACCACTTCACTCCTAGTTGTTGCTTTAAATGAAAACCAATTAAATGCAAACTATGTGGCGGACCAGTAGTTATTATCGTATCAATATTGTTGGTTTTGATATAGTTATTTAGAAAAGCTACTGATGGTTTCACCCAATTCTTTCGTGCATCTGGAATAAAGAAATTTCCACGAACATATAACATCAAACGCTGAATGAGGGATTGCTTCTTTTTCTTCGGAATAACACCTGAACTGATTTGTTTTGCTCCTTGTTTTGAAAGTATCTTTGCAAAACGATAAGGTTCACTAATAGGCTGTTTTATAACCTTAACGTCCTCAGGAATCTCATTCAATAAACTCTCATCAACTATGGGATAACTTGGGTTTTCAGGACAATAGACAATGGGCTCTATTCCAAACTCTGGCAAATATTTAACAAACTTCAACCATCGCTGAACGCCTGGACCTCCAGCTGGTGGCCAATAGTATGTGATGATGAGGATTTGTTTTTGCATAAAGTGCCTCTTTGTGAAACTTATAATTGTTTAATGTTGAAAAAATCTAATTTAACCTTTAGATATGTTGATACCAATAATTTTCTTTTTGATGTGAACGTCCTCGTTTAAGGGGTATTGAGGTAAAGACTTATCGCGTTCAACCTCAAAATAAATTCCGTCGTACTCTGCCTTCCAAGTATCACAGCCGTTACAAGTAAACCATTCTGGCTTTCCATAAGCATTTACAACATCAATCATCGTGGATTTATTAAGCACAATATTTTTTGATGTTTTGCCATTAAATGGAGATTTAAAACTAATTAAGAAAATTTGTTCTTCTGGATCATTTTGCATGTAATAAAAAGACATTCCCAAATTCTTATATACAATCTGAAAACTATAATCTTTATGTTTTATAAGATCGTAGTCTTTACCAAGTTTATGCTTTACATCTGTTGCATTAATGGTGTTGATATGAAAAGAGTCAATGCCTTTACCTTCTGTAATAATATGCTCATACTGTGTATATTTATTTACGCTACCACAGTTTATCAATACTAACAAAGATAAGATTGACAAAATCTTTTTCATAAATTCAATAATTTGTGAGTGTTATGTGTTAGGAAACTTTTTATATCCAAACCATAAGCCAGCAATCAACAACAAAACAAAAGCAATAGAGCTCCCAAGAGCGATAGTACTTCCGGTTTGTACCACTTGAGGTTCAAATTTGAATTCGATCTCATGATCACCTGCAGGTATTTCGAGTCCGCGTAATGCATAGTTCACACGCTGTATTGGTACTTCTTGTCCGTCTATAGTCGCTTGCCATCCATTTCCATAGTATATTTCAGAAAAAACAGCAAACCCATCATAAGTATTTGCGGACTTATATTTTAAATAGTTCGGTTTATAATCGGTTAATACAATCCTAGATGTTGAATCTGTTACAAAGCGTTTCGAAACTAAGTTTTCATCTGTTGTTATAGCTTTTACAGAAGTTTGCAAACTATCCAGAGCTTTGATTTCGGCATTAGCAGACTCTTTCTTCTCAAGTTCCTTCACAAACCAGGCATTACCATTGGCATCTTCGTTAACAAAAGGAAATATTTGGCCTTGTTCTTCAGCTATAATGTATTTGGTATTGAGCATATTCAATACATTCATATTATTTCTGGAAATATGGAAGTCGTATAACTCGTCAAAACGTTTCAATTTAGCCGCATGATATCCATTAAGCGAGTTATGAAAATACGCTGCTTTAGCTGGCATAGTTCTTCCTTGACTCGAAATATCCCATACTCTGAAATGTCCATCATCTTGCATAATCTCCTTATCTGCTGCATTAGCTTGATAAGGTTTATTAACCTGTATTGCTGATACGAAGTTTTCAGTATTAACATAACGACGGTCAACACCCACAAGATCAAATAAAATAAGTATGGCAAAAATACCAATGACTACATTTTCAGATAATTTCTTTTTCAAAAACATAAAAATCGTTCCTGCAGATAAGAGTACTAAAATCAATGTTCGTAGTGTGTCCTGAGTGAAAAATACACGTCTTTCTTCTCGCAACACCTCAATGTAGCCCTCTCCATATTCACCATAAAGTTGTCGGTAATACCCATCATTTGCACCAACAAAGTCGAATAATGCCGATTTAAATATTAAGAATATCAAAGCCAAACCTCCAGCAATAGCTACTGATATTTTAAGTGCTTTTAGTTTCTTCTCATCTTTATCAAAATCGTTAAAAAGCCTAACTAATCCAAAAATTGCTAATACAGGAATACATAGCTCTAAAATGACCTGAATAGAACTTACAGCTCTGAACTTATTGTATAATGGCACATAATCAATAAAGAAATCGGTTAGAAACGGTAAATTCTTTCCGTAGGATAATAAAAGGGATAAAATAGTTCCACCTACAAGCCACCATTTTAAGCGACCTCTAACCAAGAATAATGCAAACACAAACAAGAAAATAACCACAGCTCCCACATAAGCTGGTGCTTCAACAATTGGTTGATCTCCCCAATAGGTTGGCGTATTTCTAGCCTCTTGTAATGCCTGAGTAGGAGTTGCACCTAATTTTCTGAAGAATTGGTAAATTTCGGAATCTTTGCCTACATCTTCAGTATTTCCTCCACCAAAAAGTCGTGGTATGTAAAGGTTGAATGTTTCTGCTTTTCCGTAGCTATATTCTGTGATATAATCTCTGTTTAATCCAGAGGAGACTTCTTTTGGAGAGTCATCAGGATTGATAGTTAATTCAGATTTGCCACGAGAACTTTCTTTTACGTACTCTTGGGTTGCCAAGATATTTGTTGCATTAAGGCCAATAGCAAGTATAAGCGCAACGACCATGAGACCAACCGATTTAAAAAAATGGGGTAATACTTTCTTTTTATAAGCGTCAATGAAATAAGTAATACCAAGAACAAGTACTAACAACATCAAATAATAGGTCATTTGAAAATGGTTGGCACCAATCTCTAACCCTAGTGCAACTGCAGTGATTAGAAAGCCAAGTATATATTTTTTCCTAAAGGTGAGAACAATTCCACTTAAGACCAATGGCATATAAGCAATAGCATGTGCTTTACTGTTATGACCTACGCCAAGGATAATAATGAGATAGGTTGAGAATCCAAAGGCTAAAGCTCCTAAAGCAGCCAATTTAAAATCTACTTTTAATGAGAGCAACAAGATATAAAACCCTATAAAGTAAATAAAAAGGTAATCAGCAGGACGCGGTAAAAACCGCAAAACAGAATCTAGTTTTTTTATGTAATTGTGTGGATATTTAGCTCCTAATTGATACGTTGGCATACCTCCAAATGCACTATTGGTCCAATAGGTTTCTTCGCCAGTATTAGCTTTGAACTCCTTTTGTTGCTGAGCCATACCAATATAGTGCTTGATATCGCTTTGCATAATCTGTTTCCCTTGAAGAACAGGACTAAAATATGCCAAGGAAATAACCACAAAACCCAATAAAATCAGAAGATGTGGTAATACGTTTTTAAATGAAAATTGCATAAGAGTGATTGACTTTCAATTGAGTCGAAAATTAGTCAATTTCTTCGTAATCTATGTACTCTCCTACTTTTTTATTTGAAGATGAATTTCTATTAGGTATTTTATCGATAACCGTTTCTCCCTCCTTATGCTGCTGAGTCTGCTGTTGTTGCTGACCAAACTGACCCTCAAATTTTTGCTGCATTTTTTTTGACATATAGCGTACCAAATAAGGCGCAAATATCCTAGACAGAATCTTTATTCCGTAATAAATTAAAAGAATAATGAGAATGGTTCTTAAAAAACCAGTTAATGACGCTGCTTGTAACATTAAATTAATTTTATTCAAAAATACAATTATATGTATTTAAAAGGTCTGTTTGGTGACATAAAAAAATCTTAATTCTGGTTATTATTAGGACAAAAAACAATAAAATAGCATTTTTTTCTTTTATGTTAAGAGAAAATCTTTGTGATTCAATATTGATGTGGGAGATTTTCATTTGCCAAAAATCCATAAGGATAAATGGTATAAAATATCTATATTTGACTTAAACCGATAACCTATGAATCTTATCAAAAGAGTTCTATTCTTTACAGCTTTGCTAATCACACAGTTAACCTTTGCCCAGTATACTGAAGTGATCAATTCAAATAGACCTGGTGTATCAAGAAGTGCCTTTTCTGTTGGAACCAACGTTGCACAACTAGAAGTTGGTCCATACATTTTAAATGAAAAGCACACACCTCTAAATTATGAAGTCTCTGGTTTTGGAATAGATTTTTCTGCTCGATACGGATTGCTTTTTGAACCCTTAGAGATCAATATTGAAGGAACCTATCAAAATGATACATTTACTGATAACCGTTCGGTAATCCCTTCAGAAGACAAACGTTCTAATTTTAAAAATTTTACAATTGGTGCCAAATATCTGGTTTATGATCCATATAAAAATGCTGAAGAAGACAAACCAAACCTCTATAGTTACCGTGCCAATAGATCCTTTAAATGGAAATCACTCATTCCTGCAGTAGCAGTCTATGCTGGTGCTAATTTTGATGCAAAGAATAATCCGTACACTGGTCCTGGAATTGAAGGGTTTAGTCCGAAGGTCATGTTAGCCACTCAAAATAATTTCTCTGGTGGTTGGGTGCTTGTGACAAACTTTGTTTTAGATAGAATAGGAACCGATTTTTCAGACTTTCAGTATATTATTACACTTACCCATTCATTTAGTCCTCAATGGGTCATATTTGGTGAAACCCAAGGCATTTCAAGTGATTTCTATGCCGATAATTTATTTAGATTTGGAGGCGCATATCTTTGGAGTAAGGATTTCCAGTTGGACACAGCACTAACCTTCAACACAAAAGACACACCATCGGTTTTTAGTGTTAACTTCGGAATGTCTTATCGCTTTGATTTTCATGTAGATAAAGAGATTGATAATGGAAATTCTCGTAACGATGCTGATAATAGAAAACCAAGAAAAAAGAAAGGCAAAAAGAAACGAACAGATGATTTTGACGATGACGGAAATCTTTAAGCTTTACAAGACTATATGATTACAGTTAAAGAAATTCATTCAAAAAAGGAATTGAAGCAGTTTGTAAAATTTCCTTTTAAACTCTATAAAGACTCTAAATATTGGGTTCCTCCAATAATTAAACAAGAATTAGAAACCTTTAACAAAGATAAGAATCCAATTTTCAAGGATGCTGAAGCTCGTTTTTTCTTAGCCTACAAAAACAATAAAATCGTAGGTCGAATTGCAGCCATTATTAACTGGCTGGAAGTCAAAGATCAAAACCTGAAAAAAATGCGTTTTGGCTGGTTTGACTTTATAGATGATCAGGAGGTATCTAAAGCATTACTTACCGAAGTAGAGCAAATTGGTAAAGAACATGATTTAGATTATACTGAAGGTCCAGTTGGGTTTTCTAATTTGGACAAAGTTGGTGTTATGACTGAAGGATTTGATAGTATCGCACCAATGATTACATGGTATAATCATCCATATTATGTGAAGCATTATGAAAATCTTGGATACCAAATAGAAAAACATTACTCTGAAAGTAAATTCCCCTTTGAAAACGTTAAACCAGAATTTTTTAAGAAAGCTCAGGAACTGATCAAAAGGCGGTATAATTTACGAGCCTTAAAGTTTACAAAAACATCAGAGGTTATGCCCTATGCAGATAAGATGTTTGATCTTTTTAATGAAAGTTATGCATCTTTATCGTCTTTTGTTGCCATTACAGATATTCAGAAGGAATACTTCAAGCAAAAATTTATCAGTTTTGTAAACCCTGAATATATCAAATTTGTGGTTGATAAGGACGATGAACTTGTTGGTTTTGCTATTGTCATGCCAGCATTTGCAAAAGCATTACAGAAAGCGAAAGGTAAATTATTTCCGTTAGGATTTAGACACATTTTAAAAGCGAAAAAGGATAGTAAGGATGTTATTTTCTATTTAATTGGTATTCATCCTACTTATCAAAATAAAGGTGTCCATGCCGTAATCTTTAACGAATACTATGAAACCTTTACTGAAAAAGGAATTCAAACTTGTTTTAGAACTCCTGAATTAGAAGATAACGAAGCCATTCATAAAATATGGAAACACTTCAATCCTGAAGTGTACAAAAGACGTAAAACATTTCGTAAAGATCTCTAAATAAAAAATCCGATTCAGTTTGAATCGGATTTTTTATTTGTAATATTTATTATATAAAATTACTCACCCATTGCAGCCATAACTGCAGCAGACAAGCGCTTATAAGTTCCGTTTTGCAAGCGTTCTCTAATAGCATCGAATGCATCCAACGTTTCTTCAACATCTTTCAATGTATGAGTTGCAGTTGGTATCATTCGTAATAAGATTAATCCTTTAGGAATTACAGGGTATACCACAATTGAACAGAAAATCCCGTAGTTTTCACGAAGATCACGCACTAAAGCCATAGCTTCAGGAATACTTCCTTTAAGGTAGACTGGAGTAACACAACTTTGAGTATTACCAATATCAAATCCTCGCTCCTTCAATCCTGATTGTAACGCATCAACTATAGTCCAAAGATTTTTCTTTAATTCTGGCATAGTCTTTAACATTTCTAAACGCTTTAATGCGCCTACTACGAGTTGCATTTGTAACGATTTAGCAAACATTTGAGAACGTAAATTATATTTTAAATAGTCTATGATCTCTTGGTCTGCAGCAATAAATGCTCCAGTACTAGCCATAGATTTAGCAAACGTAGCGAAATATACATCAATATCATCCTGAACACCTTGTTCTTCTCCTGCTCCTGCACCAGTTTTCCCTAAGGTTCCAAAACCATGAGCATCATCAACAAATAATCTGAAATTATACTTCTTCTTTAATGCTACAATCTCTTTTAAACGTCCTTGCTCTCCTCGCATTCCGAAGACACCTTCAGAAATCACCAAGATACCACCTCCAGTTTGCTCAGCCATTTTAGTAGCACGCTCTAAATTCTTCTCTAAGCTTTCAACATCATTGTGTTTATAAGTAAAACGTTTTCCCATGTGAAGGCGAACACCGTCGATAATACATGCATGAGCGTCAACATCATAAACAATGATATCATCTTTAGATACCAATGCATCTACAGTAGACACCATTCCTTGGTAACCAAAATTAAGTAAGTAAGCAGCTTCTTTGCTTACAAATTCTGCAAGTTCATTCTGTAATTTTTCATGAAGATCAGTATGACCAGACATCATTCGTGCTCCCATTGGGTAGGCAGAACCGTACATAGCAGCAGCTTCAGCATCTACTTTACGAACTTCAGGATGATTAGCCAATCCCAAATAGTCATTGATACTCCATGTAATCACTTCTTTCCCTTGAAACTTCATTCGATTAGAAATCTGTCCTTCCAGCTTTGGAAATACAAAGTATCCTTCAGCCTGAGAAGCCCATTTCCCTAATGGTCCTTTATCCTTATAAATCTTCTCAAATAAATCCTTCATTAAAGCGAGTTTTTAGTCTTATTAGTTGGGACAAAATTAGGTAATTATATTATGACTGCATAATATTTTTATAAACCAATGTTTATATCCTCTTTAAACATAAAAAACCTATCACGATGAGACGTAATAGGAGTTTTATAAACTGAATTGTTGTTTTTTATTTTATATACTGAATTTTCTCAGTAATTTCTGTCTGACTATCAAAGAACCCTTGGTCTTCCATCCATTTATCACTGTACACTTTACTCATATAACGCGAACCATGATCAGGGAATACTACTACAACTTTATCTCCTACTTTAAATTCTCCTTCTTCATTGAGCTGTTTTAATGCTTGCATTGCTGCACCACTAGTATAACCTACAAATAATCCCTCTGTTCTTGAGATCTCGCGAGCTGTATGGGCACTTGCTTCGTCAGTAACTTTGACAAACTTGTCAATGAGGTCAAAATCTGTTGCGGTAGGAATTAAGTTTTTACCTAATCCCTCAATTCGGTAAGGGTATATTTCTTTGTCATCAAACTCTCGTGTTTCATGATATTTTTTTAGTACTGAACCGTAAGCATCGACACCTATTACTTGAACATCTGGATTTTGCTCTTTAAGATACTTTGAGATTCCAGAGATTGTTCCTCCAGTTCCACTACAAGCAATTAAATGTGTAATTTGCCCTTCTGTTTGTTCCCAAATTTCAGGACCTGTAGTGTGGTAATGCGCATCAAGATTAAGCTTATTAAAATACTGATTAATGTAAATAGAGCCTTTGATTTCGTTGTGTAAACGCTTTGCTACTTGGTAGTAAGAACGTGGATCATCTGCACTAACGTTAGCTGGGCACACATAAACCTGAGCTCCCATAGACTTTAGCATATCGATTTTATCAGCAGAGGATTTTGAACTTACTGCCAGAATACACTCATAACCTTTTATAATACTAACCATAGCAATACTAAAACCTGTATTACCTGATGTAGTTTCAATAATAGTGTCTCCTGGAGTTAAGATACCTTGACGTTCAGCTTCTTCTATGATGTGAAGTGCTATTCTATCTTTTGACGAGTGACCAGGATTAAAAGCTTCTACTTTCGCAAAGAAGTCACCATCAAAATCTTCGGTCATTTTATTTAATTTGATAAGAGGTGTCTTACCTATAAGCTGCAAAACATTATCAAATACTTGTATGTCTTTTTTCATAAATGCTATTTATCAGTTCTACAGTTCAATAAAATTGAAACATAAAACCTCGCAAAATTAAGATTTTTTTTTGAATTAGCTAGTAATTCCCTCTAAGTCTAGCAAAAATGCAAATTCTTGGACATCCTCTTTAATGGCTTCAAATCGCCCAGAAGCACCGCCATGACCAGCTTCCATGTTTGTTACCAAAAACAATTTGTTAGTATCCTGTTTATAAGTTCTTAGCTTAGAAACCCATTTTGCGGGTTCCCAATACTGAACCTGAGAATCCTGTAAGGCTGTGGTTACCAGTAAGTTTGGATAGCTTTGTTGTTTAATATTATCATAAGGCGAATAACTCTTTATGTAATCATAGTAATCTTTATCATTTGGATTTCCCCATTCATCATATTCTCCAGTGGTTAAAGGGATTGTATGGTCTAGCATAGTTGTTACTACATCTACAAAAGGCACTGCTGCAATTACACCATTGTATAACTCAGGTGCTTCATTGATAATTACACCCATTAATAAACCTCCTGCACTTCCTCCCATGGCATATAAATGAGCTGCAGATGTATATTTTTGAGCAATCAAATGCTTTGAACAATCAATAAAGTCTGTAAAAGTATTTTTCTTTTTCAATAATTTCCCATGTTCATACCATTCTCGCCCTAAATACTCACTTCCTCTTACATGTGCAATCACATAAATAAACCCTCTATCTAACAGAGATAGTCTAAGTGTTGAAAAATATGGATCTATTGTTGAGCCATAACTTCCATAAGCATATTGTAACAATGGAGCATTACCATCTAACTTGGTGTCCTTTCGTCTTACTAAAGACATTGGTATTTTAGTTCCATCCTGAGCTGTTGCCCAAATACGTTCTGAGGTGTAATTATTTTTATCAAAATCAGGATCTAAAACTTCTTGCTCTTTTTTGACCTCCTTGGTTCTTGTGGTCATATTAAAATCTATGACAGATGAAGGAGTTGTCAGCGAATTATAACTGTAGCGCAATATATCTGTGTCAAAATCCACATTGGTGCTTACATTTGCAGTATAAGTCTCATTATCAAAGGGTAAATAATAATCGGCTGTTTTATCCCATCGCGTGATTCTAAGTTGATTTAAACCTTTTGAACGCTCACTTATGACCAAATAATCTTTGAAAATCTCTATATCTTCCAACAATACGTCGTTACGATGTGCAATTACCTCAACCCAATGATTAATACTAGTTTGATGTTCATGAGTTTTCATCAACTTAAAATTAGTTGCTTCATCGCGATTGGTCAATATGTAAAATTGGTCTTGAAAATGAGCTAAACTATATTCTAATCCTCGAATTCTAGATTGAAATATTTTAAAATTAGCATCTGGTGTGTCTGCATTCAGAATATAAAACTCGTTAGTTAATGTACTGTAACAGGCAATAATGATATATTTTTTTGATTTCGTTTTATAAACAGTGGTACCAAAAGTCTCATCTTCCTCAGTATAAATAAGCATATCTTGAGCTTCAGTATCTCCTATTTTATGTTTGTATATCTGATTAGAGCGCAATGTTTGTTCATCCTTTTTTGTGTAGAAAAGTGTTGAGTTATCGTTTGCCCATGTTGATGATCCTGTAGTATTCTCAATTCTATCTGAAAAAACCTCATTGGTTATTAAACTTTTAATTTGAAGCGTGTACTGACGTCTACCCGTCACATCAACACCAAATGCTATCATTGTATTGTCTGGACTCACGCTTAAACCTGCTAATCTAAAATACCCATGACCTTCAGCCATTTCATTACAATCAAATAACAATTCCTCTTCGGCTTCTAAGGACTCTTTCTTCCTAGTATAAATAGGATAGTTTTTACCCTTTTCATAGCGTACAACATACCAATATCCATTGTATTTGTAAGGCACAGATGAATCATCTTCTTTAATTCTCGATTTCATCTCTTGGAAAAGAGTTTTTTCAAAAGCTTTTGTATGCGCTGTCTCATGCTCATAAAACTGATTTTCTTGTTTGAGATAGTCTAATACATTCTGATCTTCGCGTTGATTCAACCAAAAGTAATTATCTATTCGAGTATCATTATGAATTTCTAAGGTCTTTGGAATCTTTCTGGCAAGCGGAGCTTGAATAGTCGTCTTCATTTTTCTTTTTAATAATCTGGCAATTTAGTAATTTTGTTATTCATAATTTAATACTTAACAATATGTTTGGAGATATGATGGGAATGATGGGCAAACTTAAAGAAGCCCAAAAGAAAGTTGAAGAAACAAAAGAACGTTTACATGGCGTGTTGATTGATATGAATAGCCACGATGATAAACTCAAAGTGACTATAACAGCCAATAGAACCATAAAGTCAATTGAAATTGATGAGGAATTACTTCAAGACAAAGACATGTTAGAAGATTATTTGATTCTCACTATAAATAAAGCCATAGCTCGTGCTACTACAGTTCATGAGACTGAAGTTGCTGCTGTAGCTAAAGAAGGGATGCCAAACATTCCTGGTATGGATATGTTCAAATAAAAAAATGATGCTAAGTCAGCTCTAGAAATCATTTAATATTTCTAGTAGTTTATTATGCATGTCATCAGTATAATCCAAATGGGTTACCATTCTTAATTTATTACTTCCCATTCCGATGATATGAATGTCATGATCTGATAGTTGTTTCAGAAACTCACTTTCGTCAACGTGAGGCTCTAATTCAAAAATAATGATATTGGTCTCTATCGGTTCAACTTTTCTAATAATAGACAAGTTCTCTAAAACATGTCCTATCTCCTTAGCTTTCTTGTGATCTACTGAAAGTCTATCCATATGATGATCGAGAGCATAAAGTCCAGCTGCAGCCAGATAACCCACTTGGCGCATTCCACCTCCCAAAATCTTTCTAACACGAACAGCACCTTGCATAAGGTCATGATCTCCTATCAAAACTGAACCTATCGGGCAGCCCAAACCTTTACTCAAACATACAGATATAGTATCAAATAGTTGTCCGTAATCTTTAGCTGTCTCCTTAGTATTAACTAGTGCATTCCACAAACGAGCACCATCGAGATGATACCCTAAACCATGGGTATCACATACTTTCCTGATACGCTTTAATTCTTCAAAATCCCAACAAGCACCTCCACCTTTATTGGTTGTGTTTTCAACTTCCACAAGAGATGTTAAAGGGCTATGATAAAAGTCGGGTGGATTAATTGAAGCTTCTACTTGTTCAGCTGAAAACATGCCGCGATGTCCATCGATAAGCTTACATGAAATACCACTGTTAAACGAAGCACCTCCGCCTTCGTAATTATAAATATGCGCATACTTATCACAGATCACTTGCTCACCTGGATTAGTATGTAATTTTAAAGCGGTTTGATTAGCCATACTTCCTGTAGGAAAGAATAAAGCCTGATCTTTTCCAAATAGCTTTGCTAAACGTTGTTCTAAAGCATTTACTGAAGGATCTTCTTTATATACATCATCACCAACCTGAGCAGTCATCATGGCTTCTAACATGCCTTTGGTTGGTTTAGTAACCGTATCACTTCTTAAATCTATAATCATGTCTTAATTCTGGTTATAATTACAATAATCGCTTCCAATTGGTGAACCATCGGGTATTTTTGGAGCGTTTTTTATTTTAAATTTTTCTGGGTGTTCTTTAAATTCTTTGATTATCAACCCGTATTGTGTTGCATAAAGTGATGCTTTCTTTTTATCAGATAAATAATCGTGTATCAACGAATTGATTGCATTATTAGCCAAAGCTTTTACCTGAAAGACAGATTGGTCATTTACAGCTAAATTCATTAAATACATCAATACACGTTCATTGATGAGTTGTTGAATCTCATCCATATAAGGGTCACCATGAGTCATTCCAAAGGATTGATCTAACAGGTCTTTTAACATTTCATCAAGCCCAAGTTGCTTATCATCTAAACTTTTCTGCTGAATTATTCTGTTAGCACGTTGCGGATGCAATAAGAATTTCAGAGTCATATCGCTAGCTGTAACTGCTGCGCTCATAGGATCAAAAGCAACTCCTGTTTTTCCTGAAAACGACTCGCGACCTCTACTGTAGCCATAAGCTCTTGGTGGAAATAATGCTAGTTTATCCTTCGGAATGGACAACGCTTCCACAGATATAGTTTTTAAGATCATATCTAAAGTTGCCTTTTGAGTTTTAGCATCAATAGGTTTTACAGTCATTTGTCCATCACCTTTTACAGCATAATTGTAGTCTAATCCTCCAACAACTTTAGTAGCTGCCTCGGTTTGATAACGATGGAAAAAATACAAGGGTACAAATACGTCTTCTAAAACAGAATACGGTTCTCCTTTACGAATATTATCCTTTGAAAAATTTGAAATGGCTTCAGCTCTCACTTGTAAAACATTCTCTAACTCTTCCGAAGCACTTCGTCCGTTATCCCACAAATGTGCTAAGGCATGTGCTCCTCCTTGGGCTCTAGCATCAGAATCGGTAATAAAACGCAATCCTGCGAAATCGGCTGCTTTAAGAATTTTATTGAGAGCTTCTTTTTCGTTGGTATCAGAATCAAATTCAGAATAACTATACGCCACAGTTACTTTATCCCACTCACCAATACCAACAGCATAGGCATCACTAAAATCGATAGCTCCGTTTGTCATGGTAATTGTAGGATGCGGATAATCCATTACAGAGGCTCTTCCTTTGGTACTCGCAGCAAAATTGTGAGCAAAACCAATAGTATGACCAACCTCATGTGCACTCAACTGTCTAATCCTTGCCAAAGCCATCTCTAACATAGGTTGGTAATTATCATCGCGCTCAGCAAAAGGTTTGTTCATCAAAGCCTGAGCAATCAAAAAATCCTGACGTATACGTAAACTCCCCAGACTCACATGTCCTTTGATGATTTCTCCTGTTCTAGGATCTACAACGCTTCCTCCGTAACTCCAGCCACGAGTAGATCGATGTACCCATTGAATAACATTATATCTACAATCCATTGGATCTGCATCTTCTGGTAACATTTTAACCTGAAAGGCATCTTTGAATCCTATCGTTTCATAAGCTTCGTTCCACCATCGCGCACCTTCAAGTAAAGCCGAACGAACTGGCTCTGGTGTTCCTGGGTCTAAATAATAAACAATTGGCTCTTTAGCCTCACTAACTGCAGCATTTGGATCTTTCTTTTCTAAACGATGACGAATGATGTATCGCTTTTTAATCGGCTCCTGAATAGGTGTTGCATAGTCCAAATACGACATAGAAATTGCTCCGCTACGCACATCAAACTCGCGCATTTTATAATCATCATCCGGTAATTCTATAAAACTGTGGTGCTGGATAACGCTTACTAACGACGGTGTAGGTGTAACACTTCTAATATTTCGCCCTTTGGCTTGTCCTTTAAAAGTTAATAAAGCTTCAAACTCCACATTTTTTGGAAAGGCTTTGGTTCGCTCTAATGACAAGGCACTTTTACTAAGGTCAATCTTATGACCTCCTTCAGATTTCAATCGATTTGCCACACCATGAGCATCCAACATCAAAAATGGCGTGAGGTCAATGATATATTTTCCATCCTTATTCTCTAAAATCTTGAATCCATATATCACCGATTTTGCAAAGGCTTGCTCTATACTCTTCTTCTCAAGTTGGTTATCAGTAATAGCTCTGTATTTCAGATTGGGCTGAATGAGCAATAGTTTATTACCTGCTTTCTCAAATTTTACCAAGCGCTCTTGTCCTAGCTGACCTCGATCCAAACCAATATCGTTAGACCCAACACCTGTTGCTAAGGAGTTGACATACAGAAATTCTTTATTTAATTCTTTTACCTCAAGGTAGATTTTATCTGTAGATGTTTCGTAATGAAAATCAAAAAAGCCATTGTAAGACTTTAATTCTTTTTTTTCTAACATCTGTGCAAATGAGATAGTTACACATAAAAAAGCAACTACTGAGAGTATGTAATGTTTCATAATTGTCAATTAGTTTATAAAGCTACATAATTTAGTCAAATTATAATTGTGACAAATTGAAATTAATTGTGTCTTAATACATGAAACTAATAGTTGCAGGTATGAGTTTGCTTCTGATTTAAAATAATTATTCTGAAAGCCCTATCAAACAGATTAATCATCATATTTATACATATTAAGAAAGGAGATTTTAAACCTATCTTTGACAGCTTCTCTACGCGACTATATTCCCAAATTAATTCTTTAGGTCTGGAAGTCTATAAAACATCATTAAAAAATGCTGAATCAAAAATTGACATCTCCATTAGGCCTTTTGAAGATTCAGATGTCAATGCTTTAAAAGAAGGCTTACGACATACAAGATTGGTACAAGAAAGCATTCCTAACTGTTATGTGGCCACTACTAAAAATGAGACCACTATATACAGGCATTGGATATTTAAACATGATCAAAACGAAAGAGTAGCTAATTACTTTGGAGATTTATTTCCAAAACTTAAAAAAGATGAAGCGCTTATAGAAGGTGTATTTACTCATCCAGATTATAGAGGTCTTCGTGTCATGCCCAATGCTATACATAAAACTCTTACGCAACACCAATACACATCTATTAACAGAGTTATTGTATTTGTAGACGAAAAGAATATTCCTAGCCTTAAAGGATTTCATCGCAATGGATTTAAACCTTACATCATAAGACAAGAAAAATGGTTGTTTTTCCGAAGAAAAGTATCTTTTATTCCTATTACTTCGGAAATGGAACATAACTATTTCAATTGGTCATAATCAAGAAACTATTAAACAACTTCAATTTTTATTTTATCTAAAGAATTTAAGTGTTAATTTCGCTGAAAATTATTCACAATGATTACATCAGATCAGATTAAAGATCTCAATACACGCCTTGACAAACTAAGGCACTATCTTTGACATAGATGCCAAACTGATCGAAATCTCTAATGAAGAGGAACAAACCTTCGATCCCAACTTTTGGAATGACTCTAAGCAAGCTGAATTAGTAATGAAATCCCTTCGAGAGAAAAAGAGCTGGGTTCAAGACTTTAACAACTCCAAAACCTTAATTGAAGATCTCGAAGTGATCTACGACTTTTTTAAAGAAGAGGAAGCCTCTGCAGAAGATGTGGAAAACAGATATAACAAAGCCTTAGCTCTTATAGAAAAACTAGAGTTCAAAAACATGTTGTCTGATGAAGGTGATTCGTTAAGTGCTGTCCTACAAATTACAGCTGGTGCTGGTGGTACCGAATCTTGTGATTGGGCAAGTATGTTAATGCGTATGTACTTGATGTATGCTGAAAAAAGCGGATTTAAAGTCAAAGAACTCAACTTTCAGGAAGGTGATGTTGCTGGAATAAAAACCGTAACTTTAGAAATTGAAGGTGATTATGCTTTTGGTTGGCTTAAAGGCGAGAATGGTGTACATCGTTTGGTACGTATTTCACCATTTGACAGTAATGCTAAACGTCATACTAGCTTTGCTTCCGTTTATGTATATCCTTTGGTAGATGACACTATTGAAGTAGATATCAATCCAGCAGATATTGATATCACAACAGCGAGGTCTAGTGGTGCTGGTGGACAAAACGTCAACAAGGTAGAAACCAAAGTACAGCTAACTCATAAGCCAACTGGTATTCAAATCTCATGTTCTGAGACACGTTCACAACATGATAACAGAGCGCGTGCTATGCAGATGTTAAAATCTCAGCTTTATGAAATAGAACTACAAAAGCAAATGGCACAACGTGATGATATAGAGGCTGGAAAGATGAAAATTGAATGGGGAAGTCAAATCCGTAATTATGTGATGCATCCTTATAAACTTGTAAAAGATGTACGTACAGCTCACGAAACAGGAAATGTAGATGCAGTTATGGATGGAGACCTAGAACCATTTCTAAAATCTTATCTTATGATGATGGGACAAAAAGAAGAAAACCCAAACGAATTATAATATATTAAAACATGATTAAAATATATCACAACCCAAGATGTAGAAAATCCAGAGAAGGTTTAGACCTTCTAGAAAATTCTGGCAAAGATTTTGAAGTGATAAAATATCTGGACGAGCCAATTTCCGAAGCAGAACTAAAAAATATAGTATCGCTTTTAGGAATTTCACCTTTAGATTTGGTACGAAAAAATGAAGCTATTTGGAAATCCGATTACAAAGGGAAAGATTTATCAGATGCTCAAGTCATTAACGCTATGGTAAGTAATCCTAAACTTATTGAACGACCAATAGTTATTAATGGAAAACAGGCAGTAATTGGTAGACCTCCAGCAACCATATTAGATATTATTTAAGATGAAAAGAATTTACATTATCGTATTTGTACTTAGCCTATTTGCAAGCAATGCCTTTGCACAACGACGATCACAACAACGACCTCAACGTACCATAAATCCTGAAAAGGAACAGGAACGTTACGAAGAAAGAGCCGAGGAACAAAAAAAGAAATACATAGCTGATTTTGTTGGAACACTAAAAGTTGATGATTTCCAGAAAGAGATCATCACACAACAAATGGATTCGTATTTTGAAGAACTACGTAAGATCAATAAAATGGGCTTAACGCGCTTTGAACGCCAAGAGCAAATTGAAGCTCTAGATGTAAGACATTTTAAAGATACAAGAGCAATGGTCTCTGAAGATGTCATGAATAAAATCATGGATGCTGTCAAAGGCAAATGGGATCAGAAAGCTGAAAAGAAAAAGAAGAAAAAGCGAAAGAGAAAAAATAAGGACAAAAGCTAAGCTTTAATATAGTCTTAGCAAGCTTTAACGCCTTTTAACACTTTATGTTATGAGGCGTTTTTTGTTTAACAAAAGATTAACCATTCACAGGCACAAGTAATTCTAAATTTGCACATCTAAACAACAAAACCTTTAACAAACCACCAATGAATTTAAAACCATTATTATTAGTTCTTTTATTTCTATGTTCACTGTTTAGTTACGCTCAAAATGAAGTAACTATCTCAGGAATTGTTATAGATGCCGAAGATAAAGCTCCTTTAGAATATGCCACCATCTCATTTTTCAGTAAAAAAGAAAATAAGATTGTTACTGGAGGTATTACAGATACCAAAGGTATGTTCAAGATTGAGGTTCCTATTGGTACTTATAATGTTTTGGTCGAATATTTATCATATAAAACCAAAACCTATGAGGACAGAACTATTGACAAAAGTATAAATCTGGGCACTGTCTCTCTCGAACTCAACCTTGAAGCTTTAGATGCTGTAGAAGTGGTTGCTGAGCGTACTACTGTTGAGATCAAACTGGATAAAAAAATCTATAATGTTGGTAAAGATCTAACCGTTAGAGGCGGAACTGTAAGTGATGTCTTAGATAATGTACCATCTGTGTCTGTAGATGTCGAAGGAAATGTTGCTCTAAGAGGAAATGATGATGTAAGAATTTTAATCAATGGGAAACCGTCTGGACTTGTAGGATTAAATTCTACAGAAGCCCTAAGACAACTACCTGCTGAAGCTATAGAGCGTGTTGAAGTCATTACAGCGCCTTCTGCTCGTTATGACGCCGAAGGTACTGCAGGTATCCTAAATATCATTCTTAGACGTAGTAAACTGCAAGGCCTAAATGGAGCTATAACCGTTAATGCTGGTTACCCAACACAAGCTGGTGTCTCTGGAAATATCAACTATAGAACAGGCGATTTCAACTTTTTCAATACCACAAGTTATAACTACCGAAATGTACCAGGTAATGCGTTCACTGATACTGAATTCTTTCCTGATAACAATAGATTAGAGGAAACCAGAGATTTTGATCGTATCAGAAAAGGTTTCAACACCAACTTTGGTGTAGAATGGTATATTAATGATTCGGCATCATTGACCACATCTGTTCAATTACGTGATAGCGACAATGAACAGGAAACCGATAATATTGTTAGAGAATTTGATGCTGATGGCAACTTAACCTCTAGACGTGTTCGTTTTGATCCAGAGTTTGAAGACGATAAAACCGTTCAGTATACCCTTAATTTTGATAAGCAATTTGGTGAAGATAGTGATCATAGATTCACCTTTAATTTTCAGTATGAAGATAGTGCCGAACTTGAAGAATCATTAATTGTACAAGATGATATTCCGGTTGAAGATGTAGCGACAGATGAAAATCAAGAGCGTGTCTTTTTACAGAGTGACTATGTCTTGCCTATAGGTGAAGTAAGTCAGTTTGAAGTGGGTTACCAAGGTCGTTTTCTGACTTTAGATACCGATTATGAGATTTCTTTTAGAGATAACGATTCAGGCGAATTTGAGTTAAGTACTGATTTGAGTAATAATCTTATCTACAGAGAATATGTTAATGCCATATACACTCAGTTTGGTAGTAAAATTAAATCGAAATTCAGCTACCTCCTAGGATTAAGAATGGAGGAATCACGTATTACTATTGATCAGGTTACAAGTGGCGATTTTGATAAAAAGAATTATGTAGGTTTATTTCCAACAGTGAATTTAGCATATGAGATCAGTGATGATGAAAATATTACTTTAGGTTACAACCGAAGAATTAGACGACCACGTTCGCGATTTATCAATCCGTTCCCATCTCGTAGTTCGGCTACTAATCTGTTTCAAGGAAATCCAGATTTAGATCCTAGTTATTCTAATACGTTCGATCTAGGATACTTCAGAAAATTTAGTAGCAAGTTATCGTTAAATACGTCGTTATACTACCAACGCACTACAGATAATTTCAATTTTATCAATCAAGGAACTGATGATTTCTTCATTTTTGAAACCAATCAGATTGTGAATATTGATGACCCAAACTTTGATGAGCTCAATGAAAACTTCGATCTCATCCAAATTATAAGACGTACACCTGTTAATTTAGCTACTAATGATCGCTATGGTTTTGAATTTACACTGACTTACAGACCTACTAAAAAATGGAATATCAACGGAAACTTTAATTTATTCCAATCCATCACTGAAGGAGTGTTTGAGGATACCGATTTTGGAGCCGAAAACTTAAGTTGGTTTGTCAGACTCAATAATAAGTACACCTTACCAGGTAACATCGACTGGCAAACACGTATGAACTATCGTGGACCGCAGGAAGATGCGCAAAATAAAAGACAAGGTATCTTTTCTATGGATTTAGCATTTAGTAAAGATCTGTTTAAAGACAAAGCATCAATTGCGGTAAATGTTAGAGATGTGTTCAATTCAAGAAAGCGTATTTCTGAAACTACCACACCTAATTTCAGGTCTGATAGTGAATTCCAATGGCGAGTAAGAACAATCAACCTTGCTTTTACCTACAGGTTTAATCAGCAGAAGACACGAGAGCGCAATGGTCGTGATAACGGCAATGGTGGTGGCGATGATTTTGATTTTGAAGGTTAAGATATTTAAATGAAAACATAAAAAAAAGGAAACCAATATGGTTTCCTTTTTTTATTTATGATACTAAACGCTTAGAGAGCAGCTTCTCTCTCAGCTTTCTTTTCTTCTTTACGTTCTTTCATACGTTCTATAAATGCACCTCCAACCCAGTAAGGGATCACAAAAGTGATAAGAAAGATCATTAACCAAAAACCGATGGTTAAAATTGTTAAAAACGCTAAAAATCCTAAATATTGGTCAAATTCAAAAATCATGTGGTTTTTTTTTGTTACTGCAAAGATATAATAAAGGGTTTTGTTTTGCAATAAGAAATTTGAGATTTATTAACAGGTTGTAAAGAATTTTTTAAATTATATTTTATTGATACAGTACATCTAAAGCATGGTCATAATAAAAACCACTTGTAACATTTGGGTCCTTTGTATATACACCTAAGATTTGCTTCATGTAACCATTTATTGAACTCGCATCCTTTAACCCTTTAATATCCGTAAAAATACTGGTACTTGGATCTGTAATTTTATAAGTATCTTTAAAAGTATAAGGCTTAGATATATATTTAAAATTAAAATTATTATAGCTTTCTGGATTAGTTTTAGCAGTTGGCTCTGCATAGTAGGTTTTAAAATTAATGAGCTCAAAATCAGTTATATTGAATTCGAAAGATTTAAATCCTGGATTATTGTTATGATTCAATGATATTCCTGGTGTAGAAATACTAACTGTAATTAGTTTGTTTGGATCTGTATTGTCATCAGCAGCATATATACGGCGTAGACCATCTAAATGTGTATGACTAGTGAGCATGCCTCGAATTTTTGGTTGATTGTTCTTTAATAGATCTAAAAAACCATTTTGAACTTTGACACTATTTCCATTTTTATCTGTAACATAAAGGTTATCATTCCACATATTATCACCATTAAAACCATGACCATCACGTCCAGGAGGGATATGCATCATTAATAATACATTATCAGTAGTATCAAATCCATCTATTGTTTTCTCTAACCATGAAAATTGATTTTGTGCAGCAGAGTCCTGAGAAACTCCGTCATTAGGACGATAGTGATTATGCCTCCCTTTTCGGCAAAAAATAACCGAATTCAACGCCACAACTTTGAGCACCTCCTTATCTACATTTAGATCGACACTATAATATCCAAACTCTTTATTAAAATCAAGATTGCTTATAGTAGTCGTTTTTGAATTCCTGTTAATTATTGGCCACGGATTTGTTGGCACATCATCTAATGAAAAAATTGTGGTTCCGTTTGGGCTAACTCCATCTTGAAATGAGTGATAATCGCCTTTCATTGTATCATTATTTCCTGGTAGATACAAAATTGGAAAATCACCATCTAAGTCTCTAAAATCTTTCAATACCTCACCTATATTATGTGTTATATTTGAATAGTAATTAGGTAAATCTCCTAAATACACCATAAATCTTGGTTTTTCATGTTTGCTTACTGAATCAATCTTTCTTATCGTTCTTTTCCAAATCGAATCTCCTGATACAGAACCATAGCCTACCATCCCTAAAGAATCATCAAGATGTACATCAGATAAGGTTAAGAAGTTAGCCGTTAATGGATCTGATGGTGTTGTTTCATCCTCTTCAACTGTATCTGTTAATGAATTTGCTTCTACTTGCTTATCATTTTTACAACTGAATGATAAAACTAAAAACAAACAAAGTAATATATAATAAAATGATTTCATGATTAAACTATTTAAATTAGCTAGTATCAAAACTAATGGCTACATTTTAAAAATCTATGCGTATAAATACCTGATTTATAATTTATAACTCATACGTTAGACGGCTAGTCAACGCTTCCAATTTCCGAGTGAATTAAACCAAAATCCATTCGAAAATACGTATCAAAAATCGTAACTTTGTAGCTCTTAAAATACACAACCCATTATGAACTACAGAATAGAAAAAGATACAATGGGCGAGGTCAAAGTGCCTGCCGATAAACTCTGGGGAGCTCAAACAGAGCGTTCTCGAAATAACTTTAAAATTGGTGCTCCTGCATCCATGCCTTTAGAAATTGTATATGGCTTTGCTTACCTTAAAAAAGCTGCAGCCTACACCAACGCTGAGCTAGGAGTTTTAGCTGATGAAAAGAGAGATTTGATTGCTCAGGTTTGTGATGAAATTTTAGATGGAAAGCATGACGATCAGTTTCCTTTAGTGATCTGGCAAACAGGTTCTGGAACGCAAAGTAACATGAACGTAAATGAAGTAATTGCTAACAGAGCTCATCAACTAGCTGGGCAAGTCATTGGTGAAGGTGAGAAAACCATTCAGCCAAATGATGATGTCAATAAATCGCAATCGTCTAACGATACCTTTCCAACTGGAATGCACATCGCTATTTACAAGAAAGTAGTTGAAACGACTATGTCAGGTGTGATCAAATTGAGAAATACATTACATGAGAAGTCGGTAGCGTTTAAAGATGTTGTAAAAATTGGACGTACGCACCTTATGGATGCCACACCATTAACACTCGGTCAAGAATTTTCGGGATATGTATCTCAATTAGATCACGGACTAAAAGCGTTAGAACACACCTTACCTCACCTAGCCGAATTAGCTCTTGGTGGTACTGCTGTTGGTACAGGATTAAATACTCCTAAAGGCTACAGCGAATTAGTCGCTGAATATATAGCTAAATTTACAGACTTACCTTTTGTGTCTGCTGATAATAAGTTTGAAGCTCTTGCTGCTCACGATGCTCTTGTAGAAACGCATGGAGCATTAAAGCAACTAGCAGTCTCATTAAATAAAATTGCTAATGATATACGTATGATGGCCTCTGGTCCAAGAAGTGGTATTGGAGAGATCATCATTCCTGCAAATGAACCTGGTAGTTCAATCATGCCAGGAAAAGTAAATCCTACACAATGTGAGGCTTTAACTATGGTTTGTGCTCAAGTAATGGGTAATGATGTTGCTGTAACGGTTGGAGGTACTCAAGGTCACTATGAGCTTAATGTATTTAAACCAATGATGGCTGCAAATGTCTTACATTCTGCACAACTTCTGGGTGATGCTTGTGTGAGCTTTGAAGCTCATTGTGCTTCTGGTATTGAACCTAACCATGAAGTGATTAAACAACTATTAAATAACTCATTAATGTTGGTTACTGCCTTAAATACTAAGATTGGGTATTATAAAGCTGCAGAAATTGCTAACACTGCACACAAAAACGGAACAACACTAAGAGAGGAAGCGATCAACCTTGGCTATGTCACTGCCGAAGATTATGATGCCTGGGTGAAACCTGAAGACATGGTTGGTGAGCTGAAATAAGATTTAACTTACGTTAAAATGCATAAAAACATCGACAAAAAGTATATTGTCGGTGTTTTTGTATATATTAGCACCAACAAATTAACACTTATGAAAACAACTTTACTTAGCTTTATTTGCATAACTTTTTTTAGCATACTATCATTTGCCCAACCCTTCGCGGCTGTACAAACGATAGATTCTAATACAGGAACAGACCCTTACGAATTTGCATCAGGTGATCTTGATGGCGATGGTGATATTGATCTGGTTATGGCCACTTATGATTTCAATGGCGGAACACCAGCTCAGGATTATATCAAATGGTATAAAAATGATGGTAGTGGAAACTTTACAGTAGAAACCGAAATATCAACAACCTTACAGTATATTGACGGACTTACCGTTGCTGACATTGATGGACAATATGGTTTAGATGTTATTGCTACATCTGGTAATCAGGATAAATTGGTTTATTTCCTTAGTAATGCTGCTGGTGGATTTGATACTGAAGTAGTAGTTGATGCTGCACTTATTGGTCCTGGAGAAGTTACAACTGGTGATATTAACTTAGATGGCCATACTGATATTGCAACGATTTCATTCTCAAACAGTAGAACTCAATGGTATTCTGGTGATGGTACAGGTAATTTTACTGCTGAAGCTGATATTGAAAATGGTACAGGAAACTTTTCGCTTTATGTTAGTCTCGCAGATTTAGATGGTGATACCGATTTAGATGCTGTTGTAACTTATTATGGTGATCAATCTATTGAGATCTTTTACAATCAGTATATAGAAAGTGGTTCTACATCTGTATCATGGATTAAAGATACTGTTACAGTTGACAGTGGTTCTACAGCTACTAATTTTTTATTCAATGTAACTACTGGAGACGTTAACAACGATGGTAATTTGAACATTATTGCTGTTGATAATTTTTCTGGAGATGTCACTTGGTATGATAAAGTAAAGAATGGAACATCAACAGCTAACGCTATTTCTGATGATTCTATCATTGATAGACCTGCAGCAGCTGTGATAGCAGATATTAATAACGATGGTGAAAATGATGTACTACTAACTGATGGTGGCTCAATAGACGATGCTATTATATGGTTTCAGGGAGCAAATAATGCTAGTCCTAGTGCAACACCACAATTAATTGCAGACAATAACTTCCAAATGTATGATTTCGCAGTGGATGATTATGATGGTGATGGCGACAAAGATATTGCATCTATTGGGTTTAGTAACGATACTGTATTTTGGTACGAAAACGAATTGATTACATTAGGTGTCTCTGAATTTGACCCACAAGAGTTCATCATATATCCTAATCCAGCTCAAACACACATTTCGATAAAAGGTGATTTTAACGAGGCTATTAGTATCTCTGTTTTAAATACTTTAGGTCAGCAAGTGATGAGTTCAAAAGTGATGAATAACCAACGCTTGGATATTTCTAAATTAGAAACTGGACTTTATATTATAAAATTTGATAACTATAACACAACGTATAAGTTTGTAAAAGAATAAGTTATTTTTAAATACTCACAAAAAACTGCCTTTTTCATGACATTAGGCAGTTTTTTTTATTTTAAAGATTAGTATTTTTATATCATAAAATGACTTATACCCTTTCCTATGTCCATACTCATAAAAAACATAAAAGAATTACTTCAGGTTAGAAATACTAACGTCACCATAGTCAAAGGTGACGACATGAAAGTATTGCCTACACTAAAAAATGCCTATGTATTAATAGAACACGATACCATTGTAGAGTATGGTAGTATGGATGATTACTATAACATGAATGCTGAAGAGGTAATTGACGCTACCGGAAAAATAGTCTTGCCTACATGGTGTGACTCACATACACATATTGTGTATGCTGGTGATAGAACACAAGAGTTTGTTGATCGAATAAACGGATTATCATATGAAGACATTGCCAATCGTGGTGGTGGTATTTTGAATTCGGCTAAAACACTTCAAAACACCTCTGAAGATGAGCTCTATGAACAAGCGTCAAAGCGCTTGATTGAAGTAATAAAAATGGGAACTGGAGCCATTGAAATTAAATCTGGCTATGGACTCACCGTTGAAGCCGAATTAAAGATGCTTCGTGTCATCAGTCGTTTAAAGAAAGATTTTCCTGTTAAGGTAAAACCAACATTATTGGCGGCACACGCTATACCAGAAGCGTATAAAAACAATAAAGAAGGCTTTATGGATCTTGTGGTCAATGAGATGATTCCTGCAGTTTCCAAAGAAAAACTTGCCGAATATATCGATGTCTTTTGTGAAAAAGGATATTTTGATCTTGAAGATACAGAACGTGTTCTTGAAGCTGCAATTAAACATCGTTTAATCCCTAAACTACATGTCAATCAGTTTAATGCTTTTGGTGGTGTTGACTTAGGTGTAAAATACAAAGCTTTATCTGTTGATCATCTAGAAGAACTCAACCCAGAGGATATTTCGGCATTACAAAACTCAAATACAATGCCTGTAGCACTACCCTCTTGCTCCTATTTTTTGAGTATTCCATATACACCTGGTCGAAAACTCATTGATGCAGGCTTACCATTAGCTTTGGCAACAGATTACAATCCTGGCTCAACTCCTAGCGGAAATATGAACTTTGTAGTTTCAACAGCTTGTATTAAAATGAAGTTAACTCCAGAAGAAGCCATCAATGCTGCAACGATAAATGGCGCTTATGCCATGGGTATTTCTAACATGTACGGAAGTATATGCAGAGGAAAAAAAGCTAATTTGATTATTACTAAAGCCATTCCTAGTTATCACTATCTGCCTTATGCTTTTGGTGAGAACCATATAGACACAGTTATTATCAATGGAAAACGATTTTAAACTTTCCGAAGATCAACCCATTTCTAAGGCATGTCATGATCAAGGACTAACTCATTATGCTGATGTATTTAACTATGTGAAAGCTTTACCTTATGGCCGTACTTCAAATCGTGGAGATTTTCGCTTGGTTTTACAGGAACACAAAGGCACCTGCTCTACCAAACATGCTTTACTTAAAGCAATCGCTCTGGAAAATAGTTATACTGCTTTAGAATTATACTTAGGCATTTTTAAAATGAATGCTGTTAACACGCCTAAAATACGACCTGTTTTAGAGTATTATGAATTGGAATATATACCCGAAGCGCATTGTTATTTAAAGCATAATAATACAATTACTGATCTTACATTTAGCACTAATAACAGCACAAGTTTTTTAGATGATTTATTACATGAGGAGACCATTATTCCTGATCAAATTGGTGATTATAAAGTGCGTATGCATCAATCTTACATAAAATTCTGGATTGAAGACAACAAGCTTAGATATAACTTTGAGCAACTATGGAATATCAGAGAAATATGTATTAAAACATTTTCAGAATAACCAAAAAAAATCCGGAAATTCAACGAACTTCCGGATCTCAACCTAAACCTATCTCTATCTTATTTCAGAGTAAATTCTGAAGTAGAAATTAATTCTTTGTTATTAAACACGTTTACAATGTAACGTCCTTTTTCAAACTCGTCATTAGGAGCTACAAACTCACAAATATTCAAGTTTCTATTTTCGTAATTGAACTTACTGATCAAACTGTAGTTTAAGACTGTTTCATCAAATTGTATTTGCTCGTTAGCACCTAATACATTGTTCTTTGGATCTAATACCTGAACGTATAATTCTTTATCTCCTGCACCTACTAAAGCGTTTTTAGCAACGGTGTAACACACTCTGATTTTATCACTACGACGTGCACGTTCTGTAGGAATCAACTTACCTGAACTACGTTCTATAACACCAAACCCTTTAAGGTTTACTGTTTGTAATACTGCTGCATTTTCAACAACTTCGGCTAATTGCGTATTTTGAACCAAAAGGGAATCTGTAAACACTGTACGCTCAGCTAATTGCACTGTAGTGCTATCTAAGCTAGATGCCAATAATGAGTTTTCAACTTTTAGTTTATCATTCTCAGCCATGATTACGTCCATTTCTTCCTGAAGTGCTAAGAATTTCTTCTTATATCTCCATAAACTGTTTACGCTATTTTGCGAAATCTTTAAAGAATCCATTAAGCCTTGAATACGCTCTCTGGCATCTATTAATTTTTCGTTTGCTACTTCATTTTCACCAATAGCAACGTCATACTGTTTTGCCATTGTACTTAAATCAGCCATAACCTGCTCTTTCTCTCTGGTTAAAGCTGCTTCATTTTCTTTTTTCTCATTGTACAGTTTTGATGTGTAAAATCCTGTACCTAAAAATAATGCCAATAGAATTCCTAAAGCAATTTTTAATCCTGTACTCTTACTGTTTGAATTTTCCATAAGTTACTTTTTGTTTCTAGTTATTTTTTAAACGTTAATTGTTTCAATTTTATTTGATAATCTTTGAAACTGAAAATAAAAAAACTGTACTTTTAATACATCAAAATTAATCAATTTTGTTGATGGAACACTTAAAACCTTTTACCAATTCAGAATTAAAAACCATTCTGAATAAACGTTCTAAAGAGACCAAATTTGGAGAACACATCTCATTACTCTCAGACTTCAGTGATATATACGAGCAACTATCAAAATTAGATGTTAGCTATGTTATTTTCGGAATAAAAGAGGATGTAGGTGTATTTGCAAATTACGGAAAAACAGGAACTTACAGCGCTTGGGATGCTGTAATAAAAGTTTTGTTAAATACACAAAGTAATAGACATACACACGCCAAAAAAGTGCTTATTTTGGGTCATTTAAACTTTGATATTTATCAGGAAAAACTCAAAAAACTAGATCAAAACAAGAAAAAAGATGTGCAAAAAGCCCGAAAACTAGTGTCTAAAATTGACGAATCTGTTGCCTTTTTAGTATCACAAATTGTAAGTGCTGGTAAGATTCCTATTATCGTTGGAGGTGGTCACAATAATGCCTACGGAAATATTAAAGGTACAGCACTAGGGCTTAAAAAGTCTATAAATGCTATAAATTTTGATGCACATCACGATTTTAGAGCTGAAGAGGGACGACACAGTGGAAACGGTTTTAGTTATGCCTTTGCAGAAGGGTTCCTCAAAAACTATTTTATCTTCGGTCTACACGAAAACTATACTTCTGAGCGTATTTTTAAAACGCTTAAAAAAATAAAATCAGTTGCTTATAACACCTTTGAATCGGTTATGGTGAGGCGAGAATTACAGTTTGATACTGAATTATTACGTGCTTCAGATCATGTAGCCACGTCTCATTTCGGATTAGAAATCGACTGTGATGCTATACAAAACATTCCAAGTAGTGCAATGACACCCAGTGGTTTCGCCGTAAATAAGACTAGAGCTTTTGTGCATCATTTTGGACAACATGACCTGGTATCCTACCTACATATTTGTGAAGCTGCTCCAACCCAAGACACAGAAACACGAGTAGGTAAACTCATTAGCTATTTAATTACAGATTTTATAAGAGCGCATGAAAACCATTGAAATTATTCCTTTTGATAATAGATACGCCAAAGACTTCTATAACTTAAATATAGAATGGTTGCGCACCTATTTCTATGTTGAGCCTTTTGATGAGGAAGTATTAAGTAAGCCCGAAACCTATATCATTAACAAAGGTGGTCATATTTTCTTTGTCAGAGAAGACGATCTCATTCTTGGAACAGTAGCGCTTATGCCTACTGAAGATCCACATGTTTTTGAATTAACAAAAATGGCTGTGCTACCAAACCAACGCGGTAAAAAAATTGGGCAGCAATTATTACAGTATTGCATAGATTTTGCTAAAAACAATGCCTACAAAGCGCTTATGCTCTACTCTGCCAGAAAACTGGAAAACGCAATATATATCTACAGAAAATACGGTTTTATAGAATTAGAACTTGAAGCTAATAGTCCTTATGAGCGTAGTGATATTAAGATGGAATTAAAACTAAAGTGACACTTTTAAAAATTGATCCATTTCAGAACAATAAGTTTGATCTTCTTCACATAGACTATACAAGGTTTGTAACAGCAGTTCGTTTACTGTTTTATCTTCTGGGTAGATGGCATGAGCTAATTTAAATTCAGAATAAGCTCCGACAAAGTTTTGTCCTCTTAATCGACTAATACCAGAATTCATCAAAAATCTAAACGCAATATCATTGTTTCTTTCAATACGTTCTTGCTTAAGCTTATACATCTTATTAGATTGCTCCAAAATTGCTGGTGCCTTGAAATAAAAGCAAGTAAAGAACGCACCTAATAAGAACAGTGTGATTAGTGTTGCTAAAGTATGTGTTTGTTTCGAAGGCTGAAGTTTAAACGTTCTGTTGTAATCAGGTAAGGTATTGCATGTTGGTTTACGTCTTCGTTTAGAAAACACTTTTCTTGGACGCTCTTTATACTTCCAAGACAACATACCAAATCCCATATAACCACCCATAACAGTCTTTATTTATAAGTCTGTAAATCAATGGATTTGTTACAGTTTCAACCATTTAAAAGTAGTTGAAAGTATACTGAAGTTTAATTACAGTTTGAACGTTGATTTAATGTAATCAAAACTATCACCTATAGTATCAAAAATATGTTCTTCGGAAATTAAATCTGGAACAATATCTATAGAGATTAATTTATCTTTTGGTTGCTCCTGAACCGCTGTAAGTAAAACTTGAACACCTTTTTGCTCCAAGTCTAATACAGCGTTTTCCAAAGCATATAAACCAGATTGATCTATATAAGGCACACGATCCATACGAATAATCAAAGCTTTGACTTCATCTGGAATATTTTTGATTTCATCTTGAAAATGAGAAGTAAATCCGAAGAATAATGGACCATATAAATGTTTTATATATACTTTATCTTTAAATTCATTGTAAAATTCCAACTCATCCTGCCAAGGTTTTTCGCCGTCAAATCCAGCTAGTGTTCCAACTTCCATACCTTTTTCACCAATGTCACTAGCACGTTTCATAAATAACAAAGACGCTAACAACAATCCTATCCCTACAGCTTGAATTAAACTTCCAAACGTTGTAATTACAAGTACCAAAATCAAAACCACAGCATCTGCTTTTGGAACAGCCAGTAAATGCTTTAAGCCTTTAGTATCAATAATTTTAAACCCTATAGGAATCAATAATCCAGCTAAAACTGATAATGGAATATAACCTGCTAACTTCCCAAGCCCTAATAATACTGCTAGTAACACTAAACCGTGGACTGTACCTGAGACTCTAGTTCTACCGCCAGAATTTATATTAACAACAGTTCCTTTAGTTGCACCAGCACCTGGTATTCCACCAATTATAGCTGCCAAAACATTACCGATTCCTTGTCCGATCAACTCTCTATTACTGTTATGCTTAGTCTTAGTCATGTTATCAGCTATAACTGAGGTAAGAAGCGAGTCTATTGAACCCAGTACTGCTAAAACAAGTGCATATTCTGCAATCAGTGCATAAGCACCAGAATCTACTAAAAAGATACCATCAATTTGTAACGAAGGCAAGCCAGACGGAATATCACCTATTATAGGTATATCCCAATTTAAAAAATATCCTGCGATGGTTGCAACAATTAAAGCCACTAAAGCACTTGGAATGGCTTTAGTGATATATGGAAACACGTAATAGATAACTACTGTTAAAGCTCCTAAGGTTAAAGCTTGCCAGTTAAAATCTGTAAACAATCGTGGAAAATCCTGAATAACGAGCCAAGTAGATTTTGCAGAATCTAGGCCTGCAAAAGGAAATAACTGAAGAATGATAATAATCAATCCCACTCCACTCATAAAACCTGAAACTACTGGATAAGGAAAATATTTAACATAACCTGCAATATTGATTAGTCCAAATACAACTTGAAAAACACCACCAAGCAAAAATGTGAGTACAATAATTGGCATAGCACCTTCCAAACTACCAGTAAGCTCTATAGCAGATGCTACTAGAGCAGCCGATACAACTGTCATTGGACCAGTTGGACCACTAGCCTGTGTGGCAGTACCTCCAAAAATAGCTGCAAAAATACCTACTGCAATTGCACCATATAATCCAGAAATAGCTCCTAGACCAGATTGAACCCCAAATGCCAAAGCTAATGGAAGAGCAACCACACCAGCAACTAATCCTCCAGTTAAATCACCTTTGAGATATTTAAAATTGTAAAATTTTGATTTCATGACTATACACTTAAAACTAAAATGCTAAGTTATTAAAAAACAATGTAAGAATTTGCTTAATTATTATCCTTCTCTAATGCCTGTAAAGAATCTAACCGACGCTTAAGCACTTCAATTTCTTCGGAATTATTATTGACTTTAGGAATGGTTGTAAGTGAATCTACAACGCGCTGTAAATCTGCGTCGGTCATTTCGTTTTGGTAGTAATAGCCAATGCCTTCACTTGCTCTCCAGGCTTCACCGAGTTGATCATACACTTCCTTATCCCAAGTGCTTGGATGCTTAACATCGATCCAGATCACATCACGATATTCACTATCAATTAAAGCTAAGTCTGGTGTAGCAGAACCATCAAATTGGCCAGCTGCATTTTCTTTGATAGCAGATATTGTTCCGAGGAAAAATAAACGCTTGCGCCCAGCAATATCTTTAATATATGGTCTAAATTCAACAGGTTTATTAACAGACCAATCAAATTCTTTACGTGATTCTATAACTTTTAATGGCATAGCAGAAACGCCTGCATAACCTTGCTTTTTAGCCGCATGATCATAATAGTATAATTTATCAGTTCCATCGGCTGGCACAAAAACACTGTAACTTAAACTTGTACGCTCATCACCTACTGGTTCTAAGCCAAACCAATGATATAAACCGCTATAAGCATCACTCTCTGAGCCTGCAAAATCAAAGTCGGTCACAAAAGGTTGTTGATTTTGGTCATCAGGAAGATCAGGAATTTTAACTGCTGTTTCCATATTCCAAGGTAAAGGATCACTAAAACCACCCAAAAACTTAAGTGATTCGGCTTGTAAGCGAGATACTTCTTCTGCTAATGTGTTTTGCTTACTCAAATAAGGATAATTGCTCATCTCATCTGGCGCAATATAAGTCCCTTTACCTATAGCTATACGCTCTAGATAATCATTAAAATCATGTTCGCCATTTTCTATAACCATCACACCTCCAAAACTAGGATAAGGAAAGAAAAAGCCTTTCCATTTAATCAGACTTACCACCTGTACCCATTCGCCTGAATCATTTTTCATGTAAAAGGTGTCACTAGGTTCATAATTAAATAGCATCCACGGATTAAAACGTTGCACTACTGCGTTGTATGTGTTACGGCTGAACTTTAAAGATTCACCTATTGAAAACGTGACAGGAATTCGGTTTTCTGAGGAGAAACGCGGAAAAGGAGTCGTACTTGACACAGCAAAAACTTCTTCAGTATTATCGCTAATCTGTTGAAATGTATAATTTTCTGAAGGCTGAATTGCCATCGTCCATTTATTTTCATCGTCTACACGAACCAAATGAGGCAGAGACACGTCTTTAGTTTCCCCTACGCTCTCGTTGGCCATTGAGAAAATGTTTCGCAATGGTTGGATTCGCTCATTTTGTGTAAGAGGCAGCTCGTTGATTTCAACTTTATTCAAATCATTAAATACGTTATAGGTTTTCATGTAGTCATACAACTTTAGGTGCCAACCGACTACATAAATTAATCCGAAGAATAACAATAGTAAACCTAAGATTCCCAGACGCTTCCCAGTACTGGCGGAGCTTCTGAATTTTTTGAGTCCGAAAAACAATACCACCAAACTCAGGATAATAATAAAGATATATTTCCGAAGAAATAGTAAAGCCGGTTGATAATCATCACGAAGTACAAAAAGGGCAATGAGTAAAATAAGTCCGACAAGAACTGTTATCACCTTTTGTTTTTTTCCTTTATTCCAATAGTTTTTTAGCATGTTCTATAAATTTCTGTCAGGTCGAGCGCAGTCGAGACCTAATTAAAACTTCCCGACTGCACTTGATGAGACTACTCTTTTAATTCTTTACACACTTCGACTCCGCTCAGTGTGACAAAAGCAAATACCAACCATTCATTACATCAAACCTTTATCCTTCAAACGGTCTCTTGCCGATTTTTGATCTGTCTTAGGTTCTGGATCAGTTTTGATTTCTTCTTTAGCTTCTTCAACGACCTTAGCATCTTTAGTTTTTAGGTCTTCAATAAATTCTTTTCCTTTCTCTACAACATTCTCAAACTTGTCTTCTAGAGATTCGCTTTGCTCCTCTATCACCTTACTTGATTTCAATACAAAATTTGCTAAATAAGTACCTAACAAAGCACCAGCAGCAAATGAGGAAAAAGCTGAAATACCATTATAACTTCCAAATACAGAAATAGGCGTTAAAAATTCAACAACTAAAGCTGCAACTAAAACAAGTGTGACAATAAAGATCAAACGTGGAATAAACGGTTGCTTAAATACAAAACCTTTAGGATTGTCAGCACTCATTTGCAATTCTTTACTGTTGACCATTTTATTTATAAAACGATAAGCGCCATTTCCATTAGACTCTCTCCAGTATAAGAAAATTCCAAATAGAATGGCTACAATAAATATGATTAATTCTAGTCCCATAGTTGTTGGTTTTAATTGATGCTTTATAAAGTTAGTCTAATTTTATTAAATATTGTTACTAATTGTTTCGATAACCCAATCCTGGAGAGACTCATCCCAAGTATCATATTGCTTGTAGAACTCTTGTTTATCATACCAATACAAGAACAATACATCTTTTGGTGAAATATTCATGAGTAGTTTCCAAATGAGATCTTGATGTTTTGGATGTAAACTCGAATGAGGTTCATGCATGGCTTCAAAAAGATCCTGATCTACTATATCTGAAATTTTATATTGATTACTGGTTTCCAGTTTTTCAAGATAACGCTCAACACTCATCACCTTTTTTCTTGTCTCAATATCCACTTTATTAAGGTAACTTTTAAACAACAACGGATTGTTTAAAATATCTTTAATAGGATGCTGTGTATCCTTTAAATGCTGTGCAAATTCAAACTTCTTAATACGTTCGTATCGTTTTGTATTTACGATTTCCTCAAGGTCATAAGCAATGATGATATGGTCTCTAAGCTTTTCTAATAATTCTGGTTGAGAAATATGAAAAATAAGCACATCATGCATGGTGTCTTTGATGGCTTCTTTATACCACTTCATATCTTCAAATACGACAATAGGTGAAATAAAATCTCTTAAAACATAAACACCTCCAAAAGATTTGGTGTAGAATGAATCTGTCACATAATTCACAGGAGCTAAATTGAGATCACGTTCTCTGAGATCTCCATATTTTCTTGCCGATTCCAGTAATTGATTATGCATCTCCTCATCGATAAAATTATTACCATGTTTGAATTTTTCAATGAGTTGTAATTGTTCCTCTCTAACATTATCTAAATTATCAATAAGGTGAAACTTTATAGTCACGATATGATACTTCAAGACATCAAGAGGTTCATAGAACGCATCAATACTTTGATCAAAATCTATACAAATAGCTGAATCTCTGGTAATATCATTGATTCTATCGCCATGCTTTTTAAACACCTGTACCATCATTTCTCTGTCAAAAGTATGGTATGGTAAGTATACAGGCTTTTTGTTTTGTAAAGGTGAAATGATAATGCCATGCGGATTAGATTCTCCATTGCATAAATAGTTCTCATCACCTTTTTCTTCGGCAACTTCAGGACTCCACCCAATGCCATCTATGTGAAAGTGGGTAAGTTTAGTTTCAGTAGAACCTAATTGTAATAAGCATTTATTATAACGTTCCACTAGTTTCCCACTCACAGGAATAAGTTCGCTTCTATATAAATTTGCTGCTTTAAGTTTATTCATGATTATTGTTTACCAAATTGCTCTCTTGCTTCGGTTTCAATATTTAACTGATTAATTCTTGCGTCTACTTTTCGTTTAAAATCGGTATCTGCAATTGTTGCTACATTATCTAAGTATCTCACTACTTCCTGACGTCTAATTTCAGAGAAGTCCAAACCTTTCATATTAGCACGCATCAACTCTTGAAGCATGTTAAACTTGGTATCATAGTCTTTCTTGAAATAGATTTCAGGATTTTCAAACCAGTCTTCCTCCAGATCAAAATCGGTTAAACGCAATGATACTGCACTTTGAATATTTCTAACATCTCTTGATGAGAAAAACGGGAATAACTTCTGAATTTCTTTATACAGATTTGCATAGAACAAATGCTGATTGGTTTTAAAACTCTTTTCTACTTTATCATAAGCTTCAAGAACGCGTTCTTCAGTTGGTTTATCTGAGACGTTTAAAATCTCACCCATATTTTTTGCCAGACCTTGATCTTGCAAATAACTATAGTTCTCTGGACCTTGCATATTGACAAAATCTGGCATGGTGTCATCAAATTTTCGCCACCACAGATGATCCTGATCTAAGAAATCATGTTCAGTTCGTGCACCATCAATTTTAAATCGACCTTGCACTCTTGAGATGACTGCTTTATCTAGCATTTCAGGCAAGTTTGTAAAGAGTCCGATAGAACTGTTTCCGTAGTTAACAGCATAAGCACCTTCAGTATATCTTAAAAACACACCTATCACTTCTTTAACACCAGCAGAAACACCTTGAGCCGTACGTTCCTGTAAATTATTCTCAGCATCATCAATTGGCGCAAAGATCAGTTTTGACGGATCCTGTAAAGGCTTCATCCACTCCACCATTTTTTCCGCGGAACCACCTTGAAAAGTTGAAATTAATGTATCAGGCATTGGGTGAAATAAAAACGGAATATCGAGGTTATCACAATGTTCTTTAAGTCGGGTTGCTATAGCTGCAATCAACATACTTTTACCTGTTCCCGGAATTCCATAACCCATAAACACAGGCATAAAACCACCTAATTCCTGAAACGGATTTTTCTTTGCAGTAAAATCGTAGCTCAACATACGTTCAGTTAAACGTCGAGCAAAGTGTTTTGCATCTCTGTTACCAACAATTTGTTCAAACTGGATTTTATTGAATTCGACACTTTTGGCTGCACCTTGAAATACATTCTCCCATCCAGACACAGCAAAATCTGAATTTTCCAACTTATAAGTTCTATCTGTGATGGTCTCAGTATATTCTAAGCTACTCTTACGCATTTGAATCTCTGAGATCAACGCTTCAAAATATACCACAGTAAAATCGACCACATCCTGATCTGATTTGATGATTTCTGGATGCCCTAAATATTTGTCGTAATAGAACAAAGCACAAGAAATTCCTTTTAATGGCGTCATGATGGACACCTCAGGAATACCTGCAAACTTATTTCGCATAACACTTCTATCATCTGAAGCCACCGTTTGTAAATCATGTAAGATCTTATAGGCAATAGCATATAGCATAAACGCTGTAGCGGTTTGCATTTTACTTTCGTACTCTCGTTTCCCAGAATTGTCTAAGGCTGATCTATTCTCAGCTAAACTTGATAATCCAGAGGCATCATAATAACTATCTTTAATCCAAATTCCAAGTGTGATTCCTTCCTGAACAGCATACAACGTTTGATTGAGATGCAACGGAATGGCGATAGATTCTGGTAACAGACGCTTTTTTAACTCTAAAATCGTTTTAGATACTGAAGTCACTTCTGATCCACCATTTCCTTTGGCACGTGATAAGTACAATAATATCGACTCATCTTTAGCGTCTTTATCTTTATTTTTTGCACGTTGTCCTTGCTCCCATTGTGTACTTTTAATGTAAGAGGTTGCTTCATCACGAAGCATATCAAGTTCATTTTGTTTTATAGGAAAAGTAGAATTGTGTTCCATATGTTTAATCTTCTGTTATCAATTTGTGGTTTGTAAACAAGGTTTTCTTTTGTTTGAATTAATCTGAACTATTCATCACTGTTTACTTCATTTTAAGGTCTGCAATTTGAATAGGTGCTTTGGCCAACTTATTCATAATCTCAGGAGTTTTATTATACAGTAATTGTATCATTCTGTGTGGTGCAAACACATATTTTTGTCGGAATATAGTATCCCATTTTTGAAAGATTTGCTTACTAAAGAAACTGCCTTCCTTAAATTCGCTTTGAGAATTGACTTCATCTATTTTAAATGAAATGGCGTATGATTCTAATGGAATGGTTTTTTTAGCAATTCCGTCAAGAATGGCATGAGTAATCTCATTCTCATCTTTAGCAAACACGTTATGTATTGGTCCGAGATCAACGCGTTTAATCTGTTTTGGTAAGACCTTAGGCAAACGTTTATCTATAGCATAAGCCATAGAATCCATAGCCATCTCACGATCTGCCACCGTTTTTAAAGCATAATAAATCTCTTCTCTATCCTTATGTGGATTACTGCCATCATAATTGAAATACATATAGCAAACGAATGGTCTGTTATGAGATACTTCATAAAAACTCCAACTCACTAAGTATTGTCCAGGAGAACCTGGCGGTGCCTCAATAATCTTACCTTGTACAAATCGGTTAAATATATATTCCTTCTTGGCTGACGTGTAATATACTATAGACGACGCCTGAAAAAGTTTGCGTTTGGCAATGGGTTCTTTTTTACGCAATAAAGTATCAAGAAACTCCTCTTTCAAAACATCGATATTGGTTAATTTTCCAAGATACTCATTACGTAATTCTAAGTCATTAAATAAATAACGGAACTCCAAATAATTTGGAAAACCAGAATCGGTAAGATCCACCTTCATATTTTCTTCATCGTCATACATGTACTTGACACGCATGGCTTCAATTGAGTACAACAATAAATCACAGTATTGCTTAAATAACAACACTTCCTGTTCATTAAGAATCTGCTTTTGTTGTACGGCAACGATCAATTCTTTAAGCGTAAAGTCTATCATTTTGTGATAGAATACATACTGCTCTTTAGAGTCTAATACTGCTGAATCTAATGGTGTAACAATCATATACTTATTATAAATTCAAAGATTTATAAACTAAATTTTTCTTTACAAATATGGGTCTCTTTGGTTATCTTTTCTCCATTTGCTCCATAGGAAACTTCTTTTTTGGTATCACATTCAGAATGATCATTAGAGATAAAGATATAAGTAATAACACCAGAACTTATAATGACTAATACCAGAGACGCTAAAAATATTTTTTTCATAACTACATGTTGCGTTAAGGATAGAGCAATTGTTGAAGCTCTCCTCTTAGCTAGAAAGCTTTAGAGGAAGCGACTTGCGATAGCCTGACCCTCTGTAGCTTTTGGGCGAAAGAGGGGAACGCCCAACGTCACTAAAGTTTCGTTGGACTTACCCAACTTGATTAAAGTTTCTCGTTGGACATCTATAACTTAAGACAACAGATCGTCGTCGTTTGACTCTGGCTTTGCGTCACCTTCTGGTTCTCCTCCTCCATCTGAAGGTGCATTAGGATCTGCATTATAATATTCATCAAAAATCTCTTTCATATCGATACCATAACGGTCTGCAAAATTTTTCTGAATTTCAGAATCTTTAGTTCTTATCTCTTTAAGGGCTTCGGCATAGCTACCATACACACCTTGCATTACTTTCTCATGAACTGGAATGTTATCCATCATTTCTTGACGCGCTTTAGCACTAGCTGTATGCATTGCTGCTAGGGTTTCACCAATATGTTCATCGGTTTTCACACCTAAGTGTTCTAAAATAGCTGCAAACTCCTGATCGGTTCTGGCTTTTAATGCTACTACATAACCATCATAGTATTTGAGACGCTCATCGGTATCACTCTTTAATTTTGCACGATGTGTTTGTAAGTTACTACGTAGAGATGTCAATACTTTTATGGTTAAATTATGCTTGTGAACGAAGCTATCTTTTGAAGCAGCAAGAGTAGTATACGCATTTTTAAGACCTTCAAGTTCTTCAACTTTTTGTTCTAATTGTGTTACTTTTTCAAGCGCTTCTGAATATTCGGTAGATTGTTTATCGGCGACTTCCTCTAAAGCCTGGCGTGCTTGTTTTAATAAAGCGTACTGCTCTTCGAGTTGTGTTTCAACTTGCTTTTTCTTTTCTAAAGCCTTGGTATGGTTGTTACTCGCTTCAACAATAGCTGTTTTTAAACTCTCTTCAACTTCTTTGATTTCGAGCTCTCTGTCTTTTAATCGCTTGATAGCTGCCTGACTCTTAAATGATAATTCATTCAATAAGGTTTGAACGTCTGCACTTTCTATTCGTTGCTGAAACATCGCTTTAGCTTTATTATCAGATGCGTCGCGTTCTTTTTGAGCAGCTGCAAGTTCATCTTCAGCTTTTTTAATCTTGCTTTTTCGTCCCCATAGATTATTCCACCAGGTATCAGGTGTATTCTTTGCATCTTCAAGCTCTACCTTTGCACGCTCTAAACGTTTGATGGCGTTATCGATAATTTTTTGCTCAGCTGCATTTAATGCAGAGAAGCCTTCGAACATGATACCAACCTCATCCTGATAATCGGTAAGGTCTTTTATTGCATCTAATAAGGTCGATCTATCTTTTTCAGCCATATCAACAACATTATCTAATGTTGCATTTAAGATTTTCTGACGACTTTCTGGATCATCTTCCTGGGCCAACTTAGACTTCATTTGGTCTATGGCTTTTCCCCAATTTACATCTACTTTCTCAGTTTTTTCGTTGGAATTTGTTTCTAATAAATCAAAATCATCAGACATATTATGTTGTGTATTAAAGTTGAACAATATTTAGGACAAGCAATTTCGTTAAAAAATATGATTTTAAAAACTTAATCTGCCTAAAATATCTGTATCAAAAGGTAATATTTTGTTACAAACTTTATTTGCAAATCATTTGTAATTATCTTTAGAATCTAAAAAAACAAATACTATGAAATATTCCACCCTTTTTTTAATCGCAATTTGCTTTACTATCTTCTCGTGTAAAACAGATACTAAAGAGCAATCTACCAAAGCGTCTGAATCTAACAGTAAAGATTTAGCCGCTGAAAATTCATCCAAACAAAAACAGTTGGAGATACAACCCATATCACATGCTACCATGGTGCTATCTTATGGAAGTGATGATTTTTATATCGATCCTACTGGTGGAGCTGAAGCATTTAGTTCATTTTCAAAACCTGAATATGTGATCATTACAGATATACATGGAGATCATTTAAATATTGAAACGTTAAAGGGGATTGATCTGAGTTCTACTATGGTCATAGCTCCTAAAGCTGTTGTAGATCAATTGCCCTCAGAACTTAATATCGGTAAATTGGTAACTTTGAATAATGGTGACTCTATTACAGATAAAGGGTATGCATTTGAAGCTATTCCAATGTATAACTTAAGAGAGGAAGCTCTTAAATTTCATACTAAAGGACGTGGAAATGGTTACGTAATGTCTATTGGTGGCGAACGTATCTACATTTCAGGTGACACAGAAGACATTCCAGAAATGAGAAACTTAGAAAATATTGACAAAGCTTTTGTTTGTATGAATTTACCATGGACCATGACTGTAGACAAAGCTGCTGAAGCTGTTATAGAGTTTAAACCAAAAACAGTTTATCCCTATCATTACAGAGGTAAAGATGGTATGAGTGATGTAGACAAATTCAAGACACTCGTAAATCAAGGTGATGAATCTATAGATGTGGTTCAATTGAATTGGTATAAGTAGATTTTACTATATTTTATCGATTAAGTGTAACTTTTTATAGATTAATTGCTTGATTTTTAAATATTATTGTATATTTGAGGACCAAATCAAGTTAAACCTAGTGTAATGCTAACTACTTATACCTCAAATATTTCCCTTGTAAGCACGATGCAACTTACCATAGTTCTAATAGTCACTGCTTCGATATTTCTAGTGTTCATTGCTGTGGCAATCATTAAAATGTATAAGCTGAAGGCGGAGAACAAACGATTAACTGATAACAGTTTTTACAAATCAGAGGTCGATAAAAGTTACCAAGATTTTACTGACGGTCATTTATATGACAATAACAACTAACTAATATGGAAGCTAATCTTGCTAGGATAACAACAATATTATCTATTGCAATAATTACCATTTTAGGATTATTAGTATTGAACCTAATAAAAATTCATTCACTTAAAAAAGAGAACGAAAAGCTTAAAAAGCAAATAGATAAACAATAATAAAAAAGCCAGCAAAATGCTGGCTTTTTTATTTTATGATGTTTGATCTTTATCTTACCAATTTCTTGTACTTAATTCGTTTAGGCATCAAATCACCTCCTAATCGTTTCTTCTTATTCTCTTCGTAATCTGAGAAACTACCTTCAAAGAAATAGACTTGGCTATCACCTTCAAAAGCTAATATATGTGTACAAATACGATCTAAGAACCATCTATCGTGAGAGATAACCACAGCACATCCAGCAAAGTTTTCTAAACCTTCTTCCAAAGCTCTTAAAGTATTAACGTCAAGATCATTAGTAGGTTCATCTAAAAGTAGTACATTCCCTTCTTCTTTTAGTGTCATTGCTAAATGTAAACGGTTACGTTCTCCTCCAGAAAGCAAGCTCACCTTTTTGTTTTGCTCACTACCTGAAAAATTAAAACGACTTAAATACGCTCTGGAATTTACCTGCTTACCTCCCATCATGACCAACTCCTGTTCGTCACTAAAGTTTTGCCAAATTGTTTTTTCAGGATCTATATTAGAATGCGACTGATCAACATAAGCAATTTTAGCGGTCTCACCGACAATAAATTCACCTTTGTCTGGTGTTTCTTCACCCATAATCATCCTGAAAATAGTGGTTTTACCAGCACCATTTGGTCCTATCACACCAACTATTCCTGCTTGTGGTAAATTAAAATTCAGATCTTCGTATAATAATTTATCATCATACCCCTTACTTACACCTTTGGCCTCAATTACATTAGTACCTAAACGCGGTCCATTAGGAATGTAAATTTCCAACTTTTCATCAAGCTGTTTTTGATCCTGACTCATTAATTTGTCGTAGTTCTTTAAACGGGCTTTTTGTTTTGTCTGACGACCTTTAGCACCTTGACGCACCCATTCTAGCTCACGTTCTAGCGTTTTTTGACGCTTAGACGCTGTTTTGCTTTCCTGAGCCATTCGCTTCGATTTCTGATCTAACCAGGATGAGTAATTACCTTTCCAAGGAATACCTTCTCCTCTATCAAGTTCTAGAATCCAACCAGCAACGTTATCTAAAAAGTATCTATCGTGCGTTACCGCTATAACTGTTCCTTTATATTGTGCTAAATGATGCTCTAACCAATGTACCGACTCGGCATCTAAGTGGTTGGTAGGCTCATCCAATAGTAATACGTCAGGTTCTTGTAGAAGCAAACGACATAAGGCAACACGACGACGCTCACCTCCAGAAAGTACACTTATCTTTTTATCGCCATCAGGTGTGCGTAAGGCATCCATAGCTATCTCGAGCTTAGTATCTAATTCCCATGCATTAGATGCATCTATCTGGTCTTGCAATTCTGCCTGACGGTTCATTAGCTTTTCCATTTTATCAGGATTGCTATAGACTTCTTCTAAACCAAACTGGTCATTGATACTGTTATATTCATCAAGAATGGCTACAGTTTCAGCTGCTCCTTCTCTAACGATTTCCATTACGGTTTTATCATCATCAAGTTTAGGTTCTTGTTCCAGATATCCAACAGAATAGTCTTGAGAAAAGACCACATCGCCTTGATAATTTTTATCAACACCAGCAATAATTTTAAGCAATGTAGATTTACCAGAACCATTAAGACCAAGAATCCCGATCTTTGCCCCATAAAAGAAGCTTAAGTAAATATTTTTGAGTACTGGTGTATTTGCAGATTGAAATGTCTTGGTCACGCCAGACATTGAAAAAATTATTTTTTTATCGTCGCTCATTATACTCTTCCTTTTAAAGCGTTAAACACCCAAGCAATAGCAAAAAAGCCAATACCAACAGCTGCAAAACCCCATCCTGCTACTTCATCATATCTAAATGCACCTAGTGCTATTAACCCTAATCCTACAATTATCATTATTGTGGTAGCCCAAGCTAACACAGTATTTTTATTCATAGCCATATTTCAATTTTTTAAGCGAAATACAAATATCGTATTTTTAAACTAAAAAAAAGCATTCCGTTTAAGAATGCTTTTTCGCTATTAATCAATTAAGGTGTATTAATTCATAGGAACCTCAACGATCACTAATTCTGATTTATCATTGGCTTTAATCTCAATACGTTCTGTTTCTGATATTCCAATAGCATCTCTCTTTCTCAGGATGGTATCTGCGATATCTACTTCACCATCAACTACAAATATGTAGAACCCATTCTGACCAGATTTGATATCCAAATGTACCGACTTGCCTGCGTCTAAACTAGTTCTGTAGATATAGGCTTGCTGACTAATAGGTAACGCATCACCTTCCAGTTTATCTTTTGGAGCAACAACAGTTTGTAATTGATTTTGTTTCCCTTCAGAAGCAAATGCACGTTGCTCATAGTTTGGCTCCACACTAAGTGCTTCTGGAATGATCCATAACTGGAGAAAATTAACCTCATCAGTCTTACTATCATTAAATTCAGAATGTGTCAAACCCGTTCCTGCGCTCATCACCTGAACTTCTCCAACTTCGATAGCGCGTTTGTTTCCCATGCTATCCTTGTGAGACAATGCCCCTTTTAATGGTATTGAAATGATCTCCATATTTTGATGTGGATGAGTACCAAATCCCATTTTTGGTTGTACCACATCATCATTAAGAACGCGTAAAGCACCAAAGTTCATTCGTTCCTGATTTTGATAACTGGCAAAACTAAATGTATGATGTGATTTTAACCATCCATGATTTGCAAATCCTCTGGTGTCTGCTTTGTGAATTATTGTTTTCATAGTGTTTATTTTTATTAGTTCGTTGGAAGAAATCCCATTTTTCCCATTTGGTAATCTCGCATGGCTTCCAGCAATTCTGTTTGCGAATTCATGACGTAAGGTCCGTAGGTAGCTACAGTTTCTTTAATTGGCTCACCAGACAAAAACAAAAGTTTACTGTCTTGTTCTGCTTTGATTTTAAATCCGTCACCATCCTGATTGAACTCCATGAGTTGATTTTTGTCTAATTCTAGATCCTCCACGCCATTCACTGTTACTTTTCCGTTGAGTAAATACAAGAATCCTTGATGAGAATTAGCATATTCAATTGCTTCTTCTCCATTAGTTTTTGCGTCGATCATAAACGCATTTACAGGAGTTTGTGTTGCTATCTTTCCGAAGGAATTATTAAGTGTACCAGCAATAATTCTAGTTTCTACATTTTGATCTTCGGAAATGATCACATTAAAATCCTCATGTCTGGCATGCTGATAATTGGCTTGTATCATTTTTTTCTCTGCGGGTAGATTTAACCAAAGCTGAATACCTTCTATAGTTCCCCCTTTTCTTATAAGATCTTTTGTTGGTCCTTCCGAATGAATAATACCGCGTCCAGCTGTAGTCCATTGCACATCACCAGCTTTTACAACGCTTTCGTGACCTAAGGAATCTCTATGCAATTGTTCGCCTTGTACCAAAAATGTTACTGGCTCAAATCCTCTGTGTGGGTGTGGACCTAGATCAAAAGGGTTGTTGGTTTCCGAAATCTCATATGGACCATAATGATGTAACAATACAAACGGATCGATCATCTCAATAGCTTGTGTAGGGAATGGTTGTCGTAACCGAATTGGTCCCATATTGACGAAATGACTACGTCCTGCTCTTTTTATAGTATTTAATTTCATAATAACACTTTTCATTATAATATTCTCCATGGAAAATATTTGATTAAAAAAATACGCTTAACGCATTTTATCCAGCAAATCACTTAACTGTTCTGCTTCTTTTTCATTTAAATTTTTAAGCAATTCCTTATTTAAATTATTAGGAATCGAATTTAATAAGGCTTTTCCTTGCTGTGTAATAACAATTTTAACAACTCTTCTGTCCTGTTCAGAAGGCAATCGTTCTATATAGTTTTTAGCACAAAGCTTATCCATTAGTCGTGTTGCGTTAGGTGAACGCTCCAACATTCTATCCTTTATGGTTTGCACATTAAGCGGTTCTCCAGCTCCTTTGAGAATTCTCAATATATTATATTGCTGTGGAGATATGCCAAAGTCTTTGAAAAACTCATTCTGACAACTTGTGATCCAATTGGCCGTATAAATAATATTAAGCATGGCCTTAACTCTATTATTTTCAAATGTTGAATTGATATCTTTTGATAGATCTCCCATAATAACTCTTAAAATAAAACGTCTTTATATTCGGTTCTCTTTTTAAATACTGCTGCTGCAAACGGACAAAGTGGTAAAATTTTGATTTCTTTTTCTCTGGCATAGTCCACAGAAGCTTCAACTAAAGTATACCCTACGCCTTGTCCTTTCATTGACTCATCAACCTCGGTGTGGTCTATAATGATTTTATCAGAACCAGCATGACTGTATGTCATTTGTGCTTTTTTTAATCCTTCAACCTCATAATAGAAGCGACCTTTACTTCCTGTATCTTCGTGTTGAATAGTCATATTATAAACTCTCTTGAAATTGTTTAACCTCTTCCATCAAATCCTGCTTTAATTGGTCATTTACCAAGACTCCATCTTTAAAGTTTTCGCCAAAAGAAGGTAAAGAAAATTTTCCAACAATGTTTCCTCCCATATATGGAAAACGTCCAGCAGCTATGTCTAAAACTGTTACTCCTCCTCTTCCTCCTGGAGACGTTGCCATCAAAAGCATAGGCTTATCACTCCATAATTTTCCATCGATACGAGACATCCAGTCAAATATATTTTTAAAGACTGTTGCATAGGCTCCATTGTGTTCAGCTAGTGAAATAATAATTCCATCTGATGATTTGATATGCTCCAAAAATTTGTGAGCGTTCTCTGGTATACCATGTTGCATCTCATAATCAATTCCATAAATAGGAAGATCAAAATCATTGAGATCTAACACGTTAACCTCTACATTTTCAACCAATGTTGATGCATAGGTTGCTAATTGTTTATTTATTGAAGTCTTACTATTACTTCCTGCAAATGTTACAATGTGTTTCATAAGTTTATTTATTAATTCGTTTGTAAAAAATGTATGATACAACAAGGAGTACTAGTGCTATTGCAGCACCTCCTTGCTCTCCATCTCCAATCATGTAGTGTGCAAAAAATGCTAATATGAATGCATAGAAAAACCCAGCATAAGCCCATTCCTTAAGCGTCTTATATTTCGGAAGCCATAAAGCCACTAAACCTAATAATTTAACTACTGCATATGGATAAATGATATATGAAGGATATCCAAAACTTGTAAAAGCTTTTACAATATCTTCATGTTTAAAAAAATACATACTAACCGAAAATAGCATCAACATGGTCAGTAAACCAGTTGCTATATAAAAAATAATTTTGTCTCTTTTCATTTGATTATGTGTTATGATGGTACAAATATATGATAAATAATTTTAGTTTCCAAGGAAAATATTTCCACGGATATTATTTTAACAAAGTATTCACTTTTTAATCCGTTATGGGTTTCGTAAATTCGTATTAAATAAAAACACAATATGGACATCAACTTCAACAAGAACGAAGATCATAATAAATTACTCCTATCAGAACTTAAAAGACGCCTTGCTAAAGTCAAGCTAGGTGGTGGTGAAAAACGAATTGAAAAGCACCATGCCAAAGGAAAAATGACCGCAAGGGAGCGTATAGACTATTTGCTGGATTCAAAAAAACCATCAGTAGAAGTTGGTGCTTTTGCTGGAGAGGACATGTATCAGGAGCATGGTGGTTGTCCCTCTGGAGGTGTAGTGATTAAGATTGGCTATGTCAAAGGAAAGCAATGCATTGTCGTTGCTAATGATGCTACTGTAAAAGCTGGTGCCTGGTTTCCAATTACAGGAAAAAAGAATTTACGTGCTCAAGAAATCGCTATCGAAAATAGATTACCTATTATATATCTAGTGGATTCGGCTGGAGTGTATTTACCAATGCAGGACGAGATCTTTCCAGATAAGGAACATTTCGGACGTATATTTAGAAATAATGCTGTAATGAGTAGTATGGGAATTACTCAAATTGCTGCTGTCATGGGAAGTTGTGTTGCTGGTGGTGCCTACTTACCTATTATGAGTGATGAGGCTTTAATAGTTGACAAAACCGGAAGCATTTTCTTAGCTGGTAGTTATTTAGTGAAAGCAGCTATAGGTGAAACTATTGACAACGAAACTCTAGGAGGCGCTACAACGCATTGCGAAATTTCGGGTGTTACTGATTATAAGGCTAAGGACGATAAGGATGCTCTCAATACAATTCAACGTTTGATGGATAAGATTGGTGATTATGATAAAGCGGGTTATAATCGCGTAGCTGCCAAAAAACCAAATGAGAATCCTGATGATATCTTCGGAATAGTACCGCGTTCAAGAGCGGATCAATACGATATGAAAGAGATCATCAAACGACTTGTAGATAATAGTGAGTTTGATGAATACAAGGAAGGTTACGGACAAACAATTATTACAGCTTATGCAAGAATTGATGGCTGGGCTGTTGGGATTGTTGCCAACCAACGAAAACTAGTTAAAACCAAAAAAGGCGAAATGCAATTTGGTGGTGTTATTTATAATGATAGTGCTGACAAAGCCACACGTTTTATTGCGAATTGTAACCAGAAGAAAATCCCGTTAGTATTTCTTCAGGATGTGACTGGCTTTATGGTTGGGAGTAAATCTGAACATGGAGGTATTATCAAAGATGGTGCTAAAATGGTAAATGCAGTAAGTAACTCTGTAGTGCCAAAATTTACGATTGTCATCGGAAATAGTTATGGAGCAGGAAACTATGCCATGTGCGGAAAGGCTTATGATCCACGATTGATTGTAGCTTGGCCAAGTGCTGAATTAGCAGTGATGAGTGGAAACTCTGCAGCTAAAGTATTGTTACAAATAGAAAAAGCTTCACTAGAAAAACAAGGTGAAAAAATTACACCTGAAAAAGAAAAAGAGCTCTTTGATAAAATTAAGAATAGATATGATAACCAAGTATCTCCATATTATGCCGCAGCACGCATTTGGACAGATGCTGTGATCAATCCGTTAGATACCAGAACATGGATAAGTATGGGAATAGAAGCAGCCAACCACGCTCCTATTGAAAAACCTTTCAATATGGGAGTGTTACAGGTTTAGTATGAAATTTTTATTAATTATATCATTTCTTTTAGTATCCATATATGGTTTTTCACAAGCAGATGTGATACCACCATTAAAAGCCAAAGATTCTTTTGAGTTACAAACTAATCCTGTGTTTAAAAAAGACAGCTTAGTTATCATTCCAAGGGAAACGAAACTTGACTCAAGTTCATTCATTGTCAATAATAAAATTGATAAAAAACTACTTAATAGATATAAAATATCTGTTTTTTACTATTCAAATGCGAAATCCAGATACCCATATTATGTAAAACAATGGAACGCTCCTATTGTTATATATATGGATAAAGCTCTACCGAAACAATTAAGAAAATCAGTAAAGCTATTTATCTCAAATTTTGAAGGAATTGATAATTTAAATATCACAATTACAAAAAATAAAAACAAAGCCAACTATTATATCAAACCAACTGATAAAATTTTCATCAATAAAAGCTATATTTTTGAGAATTATTATGAAGAAGAGAGGTTTGCATTCAATAATGGTGATTATGTGATCTTACCTTCAGAAAATCAACAAATACAGGGATGTATTCTCGAATTAAATCTTAATACTCATTTAAGCATAGATATTTTAGAGAGCAATCTAAAGCAACTATTCTTTCTTAGTTTGGGTAGGTTTTTCGTAATTCATAATGACAGAGATGTTACAAGTTATTTATCCCCTTTTTATGAACCACAAAATAACTTAAGCATGTCAGATTTAACAATGTTAAAAATACATTACAGTCATATATATGAGTTCCCTACAACTAGTACCGAATTTAATAACCTATTAAAAGCCAATCAATGAAATATCTTTTAATACTAATCACAATGTGTTTTTGTTTGCTATCTAGTGGGCAATCCAAGAGTGAACAACAGAGAACCAGTTCATATATTCCATTACCGATATGGAAAAAAATTTATAAAAGACCTTTGACTAAACAAGATTCAATGAGTTTTTTAATTCAAGGAAAAGATACTTTAGTTAAAACCAATACTAATCCAAAAACAGGAGGTATAACTGTACCTTATGAATATAAAGACTCCACATTTTTAAGCTATTATACAAAAGTTGCTTTCAGACTAAAAAATGATAGTACTGATAAAAAGCAAACCATGAAATATTGGAAACAACCTATTAGAGTATACATAACAAAAAATTTCTCTAAAAAGGTGGAAAGAGAATTCAAAAAATTTGCAAAATCCACCATTAATCACATCGATTCACTACAGATAGAGTTTGTGAATAAATTAGAAGACTCAAATTTTATTGTTTATTCTCAGAAAGATGACAATTATGAACCTAAAATAAATATTGATAATCAATCTGCCTATTATATGTATTGGAACAAGAACAATCAGATAACCAAGTTTTCAATGCGAATTAATACAGACTTCTATTTTAGTGACAAACTAAAGCTAATGGAAATGAAACGCTATTTCATTCAATCTCTTGGTTATTTTCAGTGGATCGAGGACTTTATTTGTAAGAGCTATTTTTCAACGTGTTCCTCAACTGAAAAAGAACTAACTTTTTTAGATATTGAATTATTAAAGTATCACTATTCATATGGAATTTGTAAAGGAACTGACCTGGAAACATTTATGGATCAACATGCAAAAGCAAAAGCCTTGTTAAGTGAAAATCCAAAAAATAAAATGAACTTTATTCATACTAATTAGTTAAATTAACATTTATATGACTTACTACTAAACCAAGTGAATAATACTAAACACACATCTCCTTCATACGTTATAGTCTTACTAATTCTAGCGGCAGAAGCTGTGTTTATTTTACCATTTGTGTTACAACGAATCTTCAGACCTACATTTTTAGAAACGTTTGATGTTAACAATGAGCAATTGGGCTATTGTTTTTCTGTCTATGGTATTGTAGCGCTATTTTCATATTTATTTGGTGGTCCTATTGCCGATAAATTTCATCCAAAAAATTTAATGGCAGCCGCTTTATTACTCACTGCGGCTGGAGGTGTATATCTGGCATCATACCCAACACTTGGAAACTTAAGAATATTATATGGTTATTGGGGTTTTACTACAATTTTCTTGTTCTGGGCAGCTATGATCAAAGCGACAAGAATTTGGGGCGGACAAAACAAACAAGGGATTGCATTTGGTTTTTTAGATGGCGGAAGAGGCCTTGTTGCTGCTGCTTTTGGATCGGTTGGTGTGCTTATATTCGCGTTATTTATTGATGTAGACATTTCTGAAACGACACTAACTGAAAGGCGCTATGCCTTTAAACAGGTGATTTTAACCTGCTCTGGAATTGTTGCTTTCATTGCAATACTGGTCTTCTTTTTTTTAAATCGACTCAAAGGAAATGACAGTTCCAATTCAAATCTGAAGTACTTTGACTGGACAGCTTTTGCACAACTTATCAAAATTCCTTCGATACAACTTTTGATGATCATTATCCTCTGTGCTTACACAGGTTATAAAGCAAGTGATTTGTTTACTTTATATGCCACTCATGTGATGAAGTATGATGCTATTACATCCGCAGGTGTTGGCACGTCATTACTTTATGTAAGACCAATTATAGGTGTCGTTATAGGCTTTTTGGCAGATAGAACTCGACCTTCACTCTGGTTGGTTATTGGATTTGTACTCACTACAGTATCTAGTATGTTTTTTACAATGAATATTATTGATGATAGTACCACGTTGCTATTCGTTATTAATATCTTATTGATGGCTATTGGTGTTTACTCCTGCCGTGTGCTTTATTTTGCAACATTAGAAGAAGCTAAAATACCTATAGCATTGACAGGAACAGCAGTTGGACTAGTCTCTATCGTTGGTTACACTCCAGACATTTTCTCAGGTCCTATGTTTGGTATTCTGGTAGATAATATTGATAAGCCTGTCGGACTTCAAAATGCGTTTTTGGTACTCGCTTTATTTAGCTTGGTTGGGTTATTAGCCGCATATAAATTTTATCGAATCAATAGATCCTCGTGTTAATTCCCTTTGTGATCACTAACTCTTGGAATGGTCAATAATTTGGTTTGCCTGCCATTGACATATCTAAATCCGTTGTCTCCATAAAAACCAGCTTCCTCAAGCATCACTCTAATATCCCGTTTCCATTCAGGAATTGTCACAGTAGTATTGAGTTCAATAGCATAGACTGTATTAGGATATAGTGGATAATCTCCTGTACCTTCTACTCCGCCTTGAGCGTCCCACATCCCAATAGTTGGTCCTGACGAATGTCCATAACTACCTAATGGATGCGTATAAATAGAAGGTCTCAAACCCTGAGATTTGGCGTCTTTAAGTGATTTTAATAAGATCTCATTTCCTGTTTTTCCAGTTTCAAAATTGGAGGTAAAGATATCCTGAACGCGATTACCTGCTTTGAGAGCATCTATCAGAAATTTTGGAGGTCTGGTTTCATTAGGCTTTAAGACATATGCTAATTCCTGACAATCGGTATTGAGTCTTAAGTATGTTATTCCGAAGTCACAATGAATCAAATCACCTGGTAAAATAACCTGTTGCTCAGGACGATCTGAAAAGGAATATAAATGCCCTTTTAAATCATCTTTACTACGCTGCACATCTACTGTTGGGTGAAACCATGTTTGCAAACCAAGATCGCTTACTTTTTGTCGCATCCACCACTCGACTTCAGTAGTTGTAGTAATTCCTGGCGTGATTACTTTTTCGGAAAACGCCTCAGCAATGATTTCATGCGTAATATTGACCAGCTGATCGTAGATGACCATTTCTCTATCTGTTCTGGTTTCAATCCAACCAATAGCTAATTTTTCCGCAGAAACCACTTTACGATGATACGCTTTTGGGAGATACTTCATGAACGCTTCATAGTCGGTTTTTACAAGTCCGTCAGCAATATTGAAATCGCTTGAGTAATTGAGTCCTATTGTTTTTGGTTGTCGTTCCTCAATAAGTTCCATGAGACGTTTCCATTGGTTAGGCTCTTTATCTTTATCCCATGCCGAAATGATATTCTCTCCAAAATTATATCTGGCAACAGCTAGTTTTTCTATAGTGTTTTTCGTTTTGTTCCTGAAAAATAAAATGATTGTACGTCGTCTCGCGTTAAGCCAGGTTGCAGGTAGCATTGTTTTGAGAACAGGATCTTCATTATATTCTCTTGAAATGACGATCCACATATCAATATTTGCCCGATCCATAAGCTTAGGCAAAACCGTATTGAAACGTTCTTCTAAAATCTCATCAACGACTCTTGCTTGCTCCTGAACAGGAAGTATGTGCTGTGCATTGATCTGAAACCCGAAACCTAATATTACAATCCAAAATATTCTCATAGAGTTAATTGTTTCCTTAAAAATATGGATTTTATATATCAAAAAATAACTTACAAATGTTTTAATCCTTGATGACTGAAATAATCTGTGGCAATAAAGATATAGCTGTAAGTAATACTGCATTATTATTTTTAGAGCCTTCAGAGGCAGTAACAACCGGTTTAGCAGTTGTTACATCAGATCTGGCAATCATAGTCTTGGGGTTTCTTATCATGACAACAGTGCTTAGAACATCTTCCTCTGCCTGCTCCTTTGCGTAATTGTAAGCCAATTCTATACCATCTTTATGCAACTCTTTGATACTACTAGGTTTCAAATGCTCGACAACGTACATGATCTCTTTCAAATCTTTTGAAGAGGTTTTCTTAAGGGCTATTCCGTTAAAACCTGAGTATGTAATAATAGAAATATTGTCTGTAGCAACCAAACGCTTAGATACTAAATTCAAAGCTTGTTTCAAAATCACTTTGTCTTCAGCTATGAGTTCACTAACTGGTGTTTGTATCAAAAAAATATAGTGCTCATTATCATACTCCAGATCTTCATCTTTGTTTTCAATAGCATCTACAATAAATGAGATCAAATTATTAATCGATACTGATTTCGTTTCAACATTCATGTCCTGTGCAGTTGCTAAATAACTCATTAGCAACACTACTACTAGTGTGATTGGATTTTTCATTGTGTTTGTTTTATAAGTTCATAATAAACTTACAATCAACAACTTGAATTAAAAACACATACTGAGTGAACCTTGCTTTTGGATGAGTGAACTACTTTGAAATCGCTTCAAGCGTTTTTTTTCTGTGTAGTTTTTTATTGGGTGTTTCAATGAATTTTGGAATATTATACACCACTTTAGGCACTTCAAATTTATCTAAGGTATCAAAAACAGATGGGTCAATGGTATTAGTTTCAGCTTCTAAAACTAAAACAACCTTTTGTCCCAAATCATTATCACTTTCTGAAGTAATAAAAAAACGAGTTTCAATAGTATCCTGAAGTTTTGCTTCAATAACTTCCGGAAATAACTTTAATCCTCCAGAATTAATCATGTTATCAAAACGACCTATGATATCAAATTCGGTATCAGAAACCAAATTAATAACATCATTAGTTACTACGACATCATCAGATAATTCTGGAGCATTGATCACCAAACAATCACGATCATCTTTTGAAATAGATATATCACGTAATATTTTAAAATGTGCATTTGAATATGACGTTTTATTGAGCTGTCTCACAGCAATATGACTTACCGTTTCTGTCATGCCATAGGTTTCATAAACGGTAGAACGAACCTTTTGTAATTTAGCTTTAAGCGACTTAGACACTCGTGCTCCACCAACAATTACGGTTTTGATGTCTTCCAAACGCTCTAAAGAATTTTGTATCTGAAGCGGAATCATGGCACAGAAATCATAAGATTTATGATGATCATAGGCTGGTATGGTAGATGGTGACACCATATCCAATTCCAATCCTAATATCATGGCTCTCACCAACATCATCTTACCAGCAATATACTGACTAGGCAAACAGTGTAATGCTTTATCGCCAGGTTGCAAGCCGAAAAAATCTCCAGTCATTACTGACGAATTAACCATTTGCTGCTTCTTGATCTTTATACTTTTAGGTAAGCCTGTAGAACCAGACGTATTAGTTATTACATAATCATGGTCATCAAGCCAATCTAATAAAAAGTGACCAATGATTTGCTCATAGTCTTCTCCTTCTTTCACCAAACTATAGCCTACTTCTTTAAGTTCGTCGTGGTTATAGTGAATTCCGTTGAGCTTAAATCTTAAATGTATTTTATCAAATGTCGGTGTCATATCTAATTTGCAATATCTTATTATTCACCAATTATTTTATAATCTTCTTTTGGCGGTTCTTCAACAGTTCCTAGAAGTTTCGTTTTCCAATGTTTCCATCTGTACTTTTTGGATAAAATGAACAAGATGATTGGATACACGACCAATACTGGAATTAATATCTCAGATATATGGTTGGTAGCTTGTTCTGCAGTATTTTTAAAAATAGCATCGGTCTGAATTGCTGACCAATCTGAAGTAACCAATAATGCTGCCATTAAGTTGTTTCCAAAATGGAAACCAAGTGCTAATTCTAAACCATCATCCATTAAGGTCATTATTCCTAAAAGAAGCCCTGTTCCTATGTAGAACATCATGATAACAGGACCCATTTCTTTAACCTCAGGATTAGCCGCATGAAGGACTCCAAATAACACAGAAGTTATAATTAAAGGGAACCATCTGTTCTTTACTACAATTGCAATTTGTTGCATCAAATAACCTCTAAACAAGTACTCTTCGAGACCGATTTGAAGCGGAAATAAAATCAGGCTCACAATGACTAGTATTGAGAATTTTACGGGATCTATTTGCAACTCTAATTGTGAAGAGTCAGAAAAATAGCTAATAGCAAATAAAACCAGCGTGATAGCAACAATTAGCCCAAAAGAAAAAAACGCTCTACGCCAATCTATTTTATCTCGGGCAGTAGTTAATGACACTATACTCCTTTTGTGTAAAAATTTGACGAATAGAAAGAGAAACAGTAATAAAAAAGCAAAAGGCATCAAGTTAAAGGCCAACCAGAAATTCTTACTGGGTATCATTCTCAACAATTTCTTTTGTTCTTCAACAACATCAAATCCATCACTAAAAAAAAGGAAAAAGATAAGATTACCTATGAAAAGCCCAGAAACAACCAATACAGTTAAGATAACTTTCCACGCTTCGTTTTCACCTTTATAAGCTTGTTGCAAATAATTCATTAGTTAAATATTAAAATTCCAGTTGATATGTTTTTCGTATTGCAATGTACCATTTTTTACAACTAATGGCGAATCAAAATTGTTGGTAAATAAACTTCCAGTCCCAAGTCCTTGAGGCAAATTACTATTGAGTGTAAATGTCCACTGAGCTATAGCATTTAATCCTATATTACTTTCTAAAGCACTAGTAATCCACCAACCTATTTGTTTAGCTCTGGCCAGTTTTATCCAACTTTCGCTACCTTGAAAACCACCAACCAATGATGGCTTTAGTATGATATACTGCGGATTAATAGTTTCTAAAAGTGTGCTTTTTTTCTCTTCGGAAAAAACACCAATTAATTCTTCATCGAGTGCAATAGGCAAAGGAGTTTGCTCACAAAGTTTTGCCATCTCATCCCATTGACCTTGTCTTATGGGTTGTTCAATAGAATGTAGATCATAATCTGACAAACGTTTAAGTTTTTCAAGAGCCTCTAAGGGAGAAAAAGCACCATTAGCATCTACACGTAATTCTATAGTATTTGACGAAAATTCTTGTCGGATAGATTTCAGAAGCTCTAATTCTGTTTGAAAATCGATAGCACCAATTTTCATTTTAATACAACTGAAACCAGCAGCTAACTTATCTTTGATCTGATCCTTCATGAAGCTTTCACTTCCCATCCAAATGAGTCCGTTAATATCAATCGAGGCATTTTCTTTTGTAAAATCTGATGGAAATAGTTCGAAACTACCCTGACTACTTAAAGACTTAAATGCCATTTCTAAACCAAATTGTATACTTGGGAATTCTACAAGCTCTATTAATAAATGCTCTAAACCAAGATTGATATGATTACAAGTCCATTGGAGTTGGTCTTCAAAGTCTGACCGATCATCAATGCTCAACCCTCGAAACATGCCACATTCACCAATTCCACTTTTACCGTTTTCGCTTAAAACAATGAACCATGTATCTTTGGTTTTCAAAATCCCACGAGACGTTCCGCTGGCTTGTTTGAAATTAAGTGTATATGGTTTGTACGTTGCAGTCATAATCTTCTGCAAAAATAAGGAATCTTAGTACATTATGAGGTTATTAAGTGCTTAGAATTTATGATGAAAACTAAGTTGCAATTGTGCTTTTCCTACACTATTAGTTTTTTGATTCATCCATCCCAATTGAAAGCGCATATTAGGTTTTAAAACATAACCTAATCCCAGATAGGTACGGTTACGATCAAAAAATTCTACTGTTCTGTTGTCTCCAATATCTTGCTGACCATTAATAAACAGCTCATTGTACAAGGCTGCATAAAAGGCGCCTTTATCTAAAGCACTTTTATTGACAGGAACGTTCATAAATAAGTTGTAGCGGTATCTGGTTCTAAAATCTTGATCTTCCACAAAACGTTGTTCATACCTAAATCGATGTGTAAGATATACGCGATTTCCAATTTTATGAGGCAATAATGCTTCCTGATAAATTCTACTTTCAACTGATGTGTCATCACTATCTCCAAATACTCCTGTAGTAATATGAGCATAACCGAGTGTAAATTTAGCTTTTACACCTTTCGGACTGTAAGTTAAACCTGAGCGCAATAATAATTGTTCTAAATCTCCAATCAAATTCCAATTACGATATTGAACATCACCTTGAACCCCAAACTGACTCTCCTTGAACTGATGATCAAAAAAATACATATACCATGCTCCAGTTTTACCAGATTCTACCTGAGCTAGAGATTTAACTGAAATGAATAAAATAAGTAGAAGTGTAAGCTTTAATTTCATAGTTGGCAATTTAGCGCAAAATAAGACCATTGTATCTGTAATTAAAATCAAAGGTAGCAAATAACAGATTTTTAACAATTTTGTACTTTAGCAGAAAGCAACACTAATAATGCAGGACCCAAACTTCCCAGATATCATCTTATACGCTATTCCTTTTTTTATTATAGCAATGGCACTGGAACTATATGTTACTATTAAACAAGGCATTAAAACTTACGAGACCAAAGATGCTTTCTCCTCTATTGCTATGGGTTTAGGAAATGTGTTTCTAGGATATTTTAGTAAAGCTCTGGTATTGCTATCTTTTATTTACATATATAATAATTTCAGACTCTTTACCATTCCAATCGTCTGGTGGAGTTTTATCCTGATATTTTTTGCTGATGATTTTGCCTACTACTGGTTTCATCGTATTTCGCATGAATGTCGCTTATTTTGGGCCTCACATGTAGTACATCATTCCTCACAGCACTACAATTTGAGTACTGCATTGCGTCAAACTTGGTCTGGCGGATTTTATTCTTTTGTGTTTTGGTTATGGTTACCGCTTTTGGGTTTTCATCCAGGAATGATCATGTTGCAGATGTCTATTAGCTTATTGTATCAGTTTTGGATCCATACCGAAGCCATAGACAAAATGCCAAGATGGTTTGAAGCGGTCTTTAACACACCATCTCATCATCGTGTGCATCATGGAAGCAATCCTCTGTATCTGGATAGAAATCATGCAGGTATTCTCATTATTTGGGACAAATTCTTTGGAACCTTTCAACCAGAATTAAAAGAGGAAAAAGTAATTTATGGATTAGTTAAAAATATCAATACTTACAATCCGATTAAAATTGCATTCATTGAGTGGATCCATATGTTCAAAGACACGTTCTCTGGTCGAAAATCCCTAAAGAACAGACTCCTATACCTCATTAAACCTCCAGGTTGGAAGCATGATGGGACTGGACAAGTCTCTGATGATCTTCGAAAAGAATGGCTAACAAATACTACAAAAAATGACATTCAATAATAAGGTAGTTTGGATTACAGGTGCCTCTAGTGGAATTGGCAAAAGCCTTGCCATTGCTCTATCTAAACACAATTGTAAACTCATTCTATCAGCCAGAAGACTTGAAGAACTTGAGAAAGCAAAACTACTATGCCAAAATCCAGAAGCTGTGAAGGTTTTGAAATTAGATTTAGCTCATATCGAGTCTATGCCTAATATCACAAATACTGCTATATCTTACTTCGGAAACATTGACGTATTAGTAAATAATGGAGGTATAAGCCAACGCTCTCCAATTATAGAAACTTCTATTAATGTGGACCGAAAGCTGATGGAAATAGATTATTTAGGCACTGTAGCTTTATCCAAGGCTTTACTTCCGCATTTTGTAGCCAACCAAGCTGGTCATTTTGTAGTAGTTTCGAGTTTAATGGGAAAGTTTAGCTCTTCATATCGTTCGGCCTATTGTGGTGCCAAACACGCATTACATGGCTTCTTTGATGCTTTGCGCTTAGAACATGATAAAGACCATATAAAAGTGACGATGATCTGTCCAGGATTTGTAAACACAAATGTAGCCAGAAATGCATTAACAGCAGATGGTACAAAACAAGGTTATCAGGATGACATGACCGAAAATGGTCTTGATGTCGATGTATTTGTTAAAAAAATGATTAAAGCCATCCGTAAGGAAAAGTTTGAAGCTTATATTGGAAAATTTGAAAGGTTTGGAGTCTATGTCAAACGGTTATCCCCTAAGTTGATTCATAAATTAGTGCTACGAAGTAAGGTAAGATAGCTTATTTTTTCTCAGCGATTACTTCTATCAAAATCGGACAAAACAACGTTGCGCTCTTATTTTTTGACAGGCTTTCAAAAGCCTCTAGTGCTAGTTTTACATCTTCACCTAATAAGTAACCAGAATCTACTAACCTTGGAAAATAACTATAATAAAAGGATTTGGGCCACTGCCAAACCAAATTATCAGGAGTGGCAAGTTTAGACATTAATCGTTTGCTAGTTACCTTCATTCCGAGGTCTTCAAAAATTTCAGGTAATTGCCTACCAATATCTATTTCTCCTTCTTGTTCTTTAAAACTCTTTAGACAAGCTGCAATAGCTTTAGCTACCGCATCATTGTGTGGTTCAATTTGATGCGTACTCCAATCATAGTATTCGTGTAGTACCATTTTACCTCCTGGTTTTAATGCTGTCATAACCTTTTCTAAAACCTCTTTCACATTAGGTATCCAGGCCATTGCCCATCGGCAATACATCCCATCTAAACTATTAGGCTCTAAAACCATATCATTAAAATCTGCATGCAAGGCATCAATTTGCAAACCATATTGCGCGTTGATACTGTCAAGGAACTTTATAAAATGTTCAGAACGGTCAACTCCAATCACTTTGCCTGAGTTACCAACCACAAAAGCAAGTTCTTTAGTACAAAATCCTGGTCCGCAACCCAAGTCCAAAATAGTTTGTCCAGCTGTAAAACCTGCTAACTCCCAACCCTTATGAGCCTCAGAAGCCCATACTTGATGTTGTAAACCCAGTCTGTGTAGCTCTTCCTGATCTGTTCCTAAAATATAAGCGTTTTCTTCGTTCAATGCTACTGCTTTTTATTACAACTCAATACTTTCTCCAATCTCTAGTAACATCAGATCCTTATTCTTATCAAAGAATTTGCGTTTAGCTGCTTCATGGTCAATTTCAATATAACCAAACGTATCAAAATGATACCCAAGCACTTTATCGCACTGCACAAAGTCGCTGGCATGAATGGCTTCATCAATTCCCATAGTAAAGTTGTCTCCAATAGGTAGTATAGCTAAATCTAGTTTTGTAAATAATGGAATAAGTTTCATATCCATTGTCAATGCTGTATCACCTGCAATGTATATATTTTTATGTTCTCCTTCGATTACAAAACCACCTGGCTGACCACCATAGCTACCATTAGGAAAAGACGACGTATGTATAGCATTGACATATTTCACGCTACCAAACTCAAATTCCCACTGACCGCCATGATTCATGGGATGACTTTCTAAACCGAGCTTATCATAATGCGTAGCAATTTCAAAATTAGATACGATGACTGCTCCTGTACGTTTAGCAATAGCTTCCACATCAAGTATATGATCCTGATGTGCATGAGTAACCAATATATAATCGGCTTTTAGAGTTTCAATATTAATGTCTGCTGCTTTCGGATTACCAGATATGAAAGGATCTACCAGAATATTGATGTCAGCAATTTTAATTCCTAAACTGGCATGACCATAAAATGTAATTTGCATTGATGATTGGTTTTGATTAATTCAGAACCTAAAATACGAAAAAACTCAGACAGATTAGAAGAATTTGTCTGAGTTTTAAAGCCCCAAATTTTATTGCCAACATAATAGCAAACAAATGCCGACCTACAAAATTTCAAGTTAAATATAATAATTAATTATTTGATTTCCAAATAATTATGTTAAATAAATTATAAAATATATCCAATACCTAAAAGTACAGAAAACATAAATGCGGTCAGTGCCAATACTTTTAATTGTGGATCAAACTCGTCGGGACTATTAGCTTTACGTATTTTATTAAGATGGATAATTAAAGGCATATATGCTATGTAGAATAAAAAATTATACACGCTTGAATAGTATAATATTGAAAAAATAAAAGACACTAACATCGCGGAAATAATCAGAAACATATGATATTGTTTTGCCTTAACAGCTCCGAGTTTCACAGCCAATGTTTTCTTTCCAGCTGTGATATCAGAATTAATATCACGCATGTTATTAAGATTCAAAACTCCAACACTCAGTAAACCCAATGAAATTGCAGGTAAAATCACGTGATGATCAACATGCTTAGTGAATAGAAAATAACTACCAATGACGCTCAATAATCCGAAGAAAATAAACACAAAGACATCACCTAAACCTCTATAGCCATATGGAGAACTTCCTATTGTATAATTGATAGCAGCATAAACTGACAAGCCAGATAACAAGAAAAACAACAAGGCATATAGGAAATTTTTACTTCCGAAGGATACAAAAATCAAACCTACAGTTAAAACGATAACTACGAGGATATTCATTTTTATTCCATGAAACATCTCGTCTGGCGAAATAGCTCCACTTTGAATAGCACGTTCTGGTCCTATTCTATCCTCATTGTCTGTGCCTCTAACTCCATCACCATAATCGTTAGCAAGATTAGAGAGTACTTGCAAACTAATAGTCAAAAGGACAGCAAAGGTCATTATCATACCATCAAATTTACCATTGTAATAGGCAAAACAAGATCCAATAATAATACCAGATACAGAGAGTGGTAAAGTACGTAATCTAAAAGCTGAGAGCCATGGCTTTACTTTTTTAAACATAATTAACTTTTAGAATTATGGAATCCATTTCTTATCAAAGTTAGGCTTACGCTTTTCTAAAAACGCATCACGACCTTCTTTAGCTTCGTCTGTCATATAAGCCAGACGTGTAGCTTCACCAGCAAACACTTGTTGTCCAACCATTCCATCATCGGTAAGATTCATCGCAAATTTCAGCATTTTAATAGACGTTGGTGATTTAGCCAATATTTCCTGAGCCCACTCATAAGCTGTATCTTCTAGTTCATCATGTGGAATTACCGCATTTACCATTCCCATGTCGTAAGCTTCTTGTGCAGAATAATTTCTTCCGAGAAAAAAAATCTCACGAGCTTTCTTTTGTCCGACCATTTTAGCGAGATATGCAGATCCATATCCACCATCAAAACTAGTAACATCAGCATCTGTCTGCTTAAAGATTGCGTGTTCCTTGCTGGCTAACGTTAAATCACATACCACGTGAAGGCTGTGACCTCCTCCTACTGCCCATCCTGGAACCACAGCAATAACAGCTTTTGGCATAAAGCGAATCAATCGCTGTACTTCAAGTATGTTTAAACGATGGTATCCATCATCACCAACATAACCTTGATGACCTCTGGCTTTCTGATCTCCTCCAGAGCAAAAGCTCCAAATACCATCTCTTGTTGATGGGCCTTCAGCAGAAAGTAATACAACACCAATATTGACATCCTCATTAGCATCATAAAATGCATCGTAAAGCTCACTTGTGGTTTTAGGACGAAATGCATTTCTCACATCAGGACGATTAAAGGCAATTCTTGCCACACCATTTCGTTTCTTATAGGTAATATCTTCATAAGTTTTTACAGTAACCCATTCGGCTGTGTTCATAGTCAAAAATATTTATGCAAAAATACTGCTTTTATATATAATATATCAACCTAAAAACATCCAAAACTATCACCTCAATCGTATAAACATTTCGTTGTCAAATTTTTATGTGACTTTTTTAATAAAACTGTGTCTTAATTTAGGTGTCAAATGATACCAACATTAATTAGTTAAAATAAATATTAAGGGATATGACCATTGTAGAATCAAATGTAGCTTCAGAAATAATAAAACAGGAGTCATCGGAAGCTGGAACACTCCACTTTTTTAACAATTTAGCTGTTGTTGAATTCAACGAAGGTGTTCATGTAGATCTTAACACTGCAAGACAAACCATACATGATCTTATTAAATACTTCGGAAATTCTAAACCTTTCGGACTTATAGCTAACAGAGTCAATTCGTATTCAATTTCTTTATTAGAAACGGTTGAAGTAAAGTCTATATTTCCAAATCTTGTTGCTTATGGTGTTGTAAGTCACAATGAAGCTGGACGAATGAATGCAGAAATTGAGAGTAATTTCTGTGCCACTCAAAACATCAGTTTTGATAATTTATATGAAGGACTTAATACAATTAACAATAGAGTTATAGAGCAAATACCTGTTTCACTCAACTAGTCGTATGCCATCAGATTCAATAGTAATCAGGCGTTTTTTATAGAGTGTTCCAATAGCTTTTTTAAATGTTTTTTTGCTCATTTGCAGCTCTTGTTTGATATCATCTGGATTAGATTTATCGTTAAGCGGCAGGAAACCATCAGGACTATCTTCTAAATATTGCATAACTATATCAGCATTTGGCTCGATTTTGCGGTAACCTATCTTACCTAAAACGATATCAAGTTTATTATCGTGTCGTACTTTCTTTACATATCCTTTGAGACGATCACCAACACTTATGTCTTTAAATATATCTTCTGAAAATATTAATCCCAAATGTTGGTTATTGACTATAACATTCATTCCCAATTCTGATGGATGTGATACAATAAGATCTACTTCATCAAATTGCTGAACTGTAAGTTTAGTATTGTCCAGAAAACGGTTAGTTTTACTGGAAGCTACTAATCTATCGGTTTCTTCATCGAGATAACAATACACCAAATACCAACCTCCTGCTTTCATTTTAAAGGCCTGTTCCTTAAACGGGCAAAAAAGCTCTTTAACCATTCCCCAATCGAGAAAAGCACCATGAGATGTAACTTGATTACATCTAAGCAAAGCAAAATCATCACGAACAATGTATGGATCGTCTGTAACAGCAACTGGACGTTCTTCATTGTCCAAATAGACAAAAACTTCTATTTTTTCCCATATTTGAAACGATTCTGGAACATAACGGTTAGGCAGCAAAACCTCATTGTTTTCGGTATCTGCTAAATATAGACCTTGATCAGTTTCACGAATTATGTCAAGTGTATTATAGTCTCCAATTCTTATCATGGGTCAAAGATACAGATATTAGTATTGAGAACTAAAAAAAGCGTTACAATTCTATAGAACCATAACGCTTTGAATATTTTAAAAAAATCAGATTAATATGCTGATTCTTTTTTGAAATGCTTTGTTAGTAAATAATACACAACAGCTCTGTATTTATTTCTGTTAGATTTTCCGTAAGTCTCCATGACTGAATCAATACCTTTATCTAGATCTGCGCTATCTTTTAACCCTAATTTTTTAATTAAAAAATTATTTTTAACAGTCGCTAATTCTGATTCATCAGACCCTGAAACCGTTGCTGCATCAGCATTGTAGATCGATGGACCACAACCAATAGTTACTTTTGTCAATAAATCCATATCAGGATTTACACCACATTTGTCTTTTAAATCTGCAGCATACTTTGCTATCAATTCATCTCTTTTACTCATCTTAGTTGTAATTTTTTCTTGTTAATAAATTATTCGGTCTATAAATATAGTTATTTATTGGACACATTAAAATGGGTAAAGTCACATTTATTTAATAAACTCAAAATAATTAAGAAGAATTTCGTCGTTTTCTGTTCTAGGTGTAAAAATTTCCATAAGACGAGGTTGTTTTGAATTTTTATAAAATGATTTCAATGCCATTTGCAATTCATCTTCATTTTTAACTGTTAAGTAGTCAAAATGAAACATCTCACAAAGCTGTTTAGCTGTTAAGTTGTGTTTAGTCTCAAAGAAATAATCAAAATTGTCAGTATTCTTATGTCCTGGGAGAATTCTGAAAATACCACCTCCCTGATTATTGATAAGAATAATTCTGAAATCATTTGGCACATAATTATTCCAAAGCGCATTACTATCGTAAAAGAAACTCAAATCACCAGTAATAAAAGTTGTTTGTTTTTTTGAAACAACTGCACATCCAATAGCTGTTGATGTGCTTCCATCAATTCCACTAGTTCCTCGATTGCAATATATTTCAAGAGACGAATTCATATTAAATAACTGAGCGTAACGTACAGTAGAGCTATTTCCCAATTGCAATATTGATTTATTTGGAAGTGATTTCAACAGCACGCTAAATACTTTAAAATCACTAAATGGAATTTGTTTAATATATTCCAAGTGTTTCTTACTACGGTGTTGTTTCACAGTAGACCAAGTATCTAAATAGCTACTTTTAGTAACATGGGTAATCTTTGGTAAAAACTCTGAAAAGAAATCATTAGGCGTTGCAACAATATGTTTATCTAAACAGAAAAAAGTATCATTGGCTTTTTTCTCATCAATATGCCAATGGTGTTTTGGCTTGTACTTTCGTAAAAATGCTTTGATCTTTTTAGAGACTACCATTCCTCCTAAAGTAACTAAAATTTCAGGTTGTAACGCTTTAAACTCAGCCTCATCAAGAGGAGCAATGATCTTATCAATACTTGGTAGGAATTTAGAATGATGCAAATTTGATGTGGTTTCTGTAAAGACGATAACACTGTCGTCCTCAGCCAATTCATTGAGCCATTGCTGTTCTATTTGGTTTGGCGGCAATACACCAACTAATATCATTTTTTTAGTGGACACATACCATTCATCTATACAATCCTTAAGTTCTGCCTGATCAATTTTAGGCAATTTAAGATCAATCAAAACAGGTTTAGGGTGAACAGTAGGCTCCTCAACACGCTCATAAAGTGGTTCATCAAAAGGCACATTGATATGTACTGGGCCTTTTTTCAGTTTAGCTAAACTTAGAGCTTTACTTATTTCTTCTTCATTATACAACTGAATATCTTGTTGTAGCCCTAAAAACCTTTCTAGCTTGTTCTCAAGGTTCTTAAAAATAGGCAGTTCCTCTTTTTCTGATAATCGATGCTCGTCTTTAAGATCTAATTTTAAATTAGCCGAATACAGAATGTGATTCTCATATACATTTTTTTGTTTGATTGTTTGTCCGTCTCCTATCTCAATTAAATGCTTAGGTCTGTCGGCAGATAACACAACCAAAGGTATGTCACTATAAAAGGTCTCTGAGATTGCTGGATAGTAATTAAGTAATGCACTACCTGAGGTACAAACAACAGCAACAGGTTCTTGTAATTGTTGTGCAATTCCCATAGCAAAAAAGGCCGCACAACGCTCATCAACAATACTGTAACAATGAAAAAATTCATCATTTGTAAAACCAATAGTGAGTGGTGCATTTCTACTTCCAGGAGAAATTACAATATGCTTAATATTTTTGAGTTTACACAACTGAACCACAGTTTGTGCAAGCGGAATTTTAGGGTACTTCATCTAATGACAAAGTTATTTAATTTACGGGTCAAAAAAAACAAGAATTACTACAATTAATTTACTAACTTTCACAACTTTATAATCAATTCAAAAAACATGAAAATTAATTCCCTCATTTTTCTTCTCAGCATTGTTTTTATTGCAAATACCACAAACGCTCAACAACCCGAAAATCTCTGGCTAAGACATACCGCAATTTCTCCTAACGGAAATCAAATAGCATTTACTTATAATGCTGATATCTATGTGGTTTCGGTCAATGGTGGAAAAGCAACCAGACTTACAAGTCATAGTGCATACGACACGAAACCAGTTTGGTCTCATGATGGTAAACAAATTGCATTTGCTTCAAACAGACATGGTAATTTTGACGTGTATGTGATGACTGCCAACGGAACCAATGTAAAACGGTTGACCTTCCATTCGGCAGATGATATGCCTACAGATTTCTCACAAAATAATGATGCAGTTTGGTTTAATAGTATTCGTCTTGATGGAGAAAAATCTTTGTTGTTTCACAGACTTGGGGAGTTATATAGCGTTGATCTTTCTGCTTCCATGCCAAAGCAAATATCAAGTTTTCCAGCTTATGAAGCTAAAAATAACGCCAAAGGCGATATGATTTTTGAAGAAATAAAAGGTTATGAAGACGAATGGCGTAAACATCACACCTCTTCGGTTACGAGAGATATATGGATAAAATCAACATCGGGACAATACACAAAACTTTCAGATTTTAAAGGCGAAAACCGTAACCCTGTTTTTGGTCCTGGTGATACTTTTTATTATTTATCAGAACGCTCAGGAACATTTAACGTTTTCAGCTCTACGCTTTCTGATCCAGGTTTGGCTGTTCAGGTTTCAGATTTCAAAATGCATCCCGTGAGGCACCTTTCAGTATCAAACAATAATATCCTTTGTTATAGTTTTAATGGAGCTATTTACACTCAAAATATTGGTGAGTCTCCAAAAAAATTGAATGTCAATGTTGGAGGTGATCAATCACTAATGGATAATGAGCTTCTTTTTGTCAACGGAAATGTAACAGATATGGTTCCCTCTCCCAACGGAAAAGAATTGATATTTATTCATCGAGGCGATGTATTTGTTACTTCAGTAGATGGAAGCCTAACACGACGATTAACCGAAACTCCAGAACAGGAACGCAGTATCGATATTAGTCCAGATGGAAGAACTATTGTATATGCAGGCGAACGAAATAACAGCTGGAATTTGTACACACAAACCATAGCAAATAAAGACGAAAAGTATTTTGTAAATGCTATAGAACTCAAAGAAGAGGTATTACTCGAAGATTCTTCGGAGAGCTTCCAACCTCTATTTTCTCCAACTGGTGAAGAGGTAGCGTATTTAGAAGAGCGCACTAAATTGAGAACGATAAATGTAAAAACGAAAAAAGTAACCGTTATTCATAATGGTGAAAAACATTTCTCGTATGCTGATGGTGACCAAGAATTTCAATGGAGTCCTGATGGTAAATGGCTTGCCATAACCTTTTATCCTGACCAATATTGGTTTGGTGAAATAGGCATTTTAAAAGCCGATGGCACAGGAGAACTTATCAATGTATCAAAAAGTGGATTTAGTGATTTCTCACCACAATGGTCTCTTGACGGTTCTATATTGTATTGGGCTTCAGATCGAAATGGTATGCATAGTGTAGCTAAAACTGGTCCGTCACAATTAGATGTATATGGTGTGTTTTTAACTCAGAAAGCTTTTGATAAATTCAAATTGAATAAAGATGAATTTTCATTTATGGTAGATGAAAAAACAGACGACAAGAAAGATGAAGACGCAAAGAAAGGCGATAAAAAGAAAGATAAAGATGCTAAAGACAAGGCAAAGGAATTAAAACCAATTACTATTGAATTTGACAATCTTCATAAGCGTAAAGCAAAACTTTCATTATTCTCAACGCGCTTATCTGATATGTTAATCACCAAAGATTCAAAATCGTTGTTATATCTTGGTCGTGTTGACAATCAGGCAAATTTATGGAAACTCGATCTTCGTACGAAAGAGATCAAGTCTTTGGGTAAATATGGACGTGGTGGTTCTATGGTGTTTGGCAAAGATGCTAAAGAAGTGTTCATACTGAGTGGCGGACGAATTTCTAAAGTTGAAGTTGGATCTGGTAAGAAAACTTCTGTAGGAATTAAAGATGAAATGTCATTCAATTTATCTGCCGAACGTTTATACCTCATGGATCATGTGTCTCGACAGGTGAAGAAAAAATTTCTCGATCCTAAGCTCCATGGAGCGCCTTGGGATGAATTATCTTCAAACTATAAAAAGTTTGTGCAACACGTGAACAACGACTACGACTTTAAAGATATCTTAGGTGAACTTTTAGGTGAACTTAATGCTTCGCACACTGGTGCGCGATTTAGAGCATCAAATAGTAAAGGTGACCAAACAGCATCCTTAGGAGTTTTTGTTGATGACACACATTCAGGAAACGGTATCAAAATCTCTGAAGTCATTGAAGGAAGTCCGTTGATTAACAGTGATAAAAAAGTAAAAGCTGGTGTTATTATTGAAGCTATCGACGGAGAAACCATTGCACAAAATAGCAATTATTATAAATTATTAAATAGAAAATCTGGAGATGCAATAACCATTGCTTATTACAATCCTTCAACCAAAAACAGATGGAAAGAACGTGTAAAGCCAATTTCAATTGGTGCCGAAAATGAATTACGTTACCAACGATGGATCAAGAAAAATCGTGAGATGGTACACAAATTATCAAATAATCAAATTGGTTATATGCATATTAGAAACATGAGTGATGGAAGCTTTAGAGAGTTTTTAGAAGAGGTCATGGGAGAAGAAGTGAACAAAAAAGCATTAGTTGTAGATACGCGTTTTAATGGTGGTGGTGATCTGGTAGATGACGTGACGACATTCTTAAGTGGTAAAAAATATATGGAATTCCAAAACGGCGGGAAAATTGTTGGTATGGAATCTCAACGTCGTTGGACCAAACCAAGTATTATGCTTGTCGGCGAATCTAACTATTCTGATGCGCATTGTACTCCTGCTGGATATAAAGATTTAAAGATTGGTAAACTAGTAGGAATGCCTGTTCCTGGAACTTGTAGTTTTGTATGGTGGGAACGCATTCAAAATGGTATCGTCTTCGGAATTCCTAACATGCAGGTATTAGATATTAAAGGCGATGTTCTAGAAAATAAAGAACTACTTCCAGATATTCAGGTAAAAAATGGATTTGACAACATCACTAATGGAAAGGATGAACAAATTGAAGCTGCAGTTAGAGAATTGTTGAAGTCTGTGGATTAAGGTTAAATCAAATTATAAATGTCAAAAACCCAATATCGTGTTTATGTTGTAGAGTTATCTAAACGTGTATTTACAGAACACGCCAGATTTCGAAATGCTAATCCCCAATTTAATGGTGTGTTGCAATGCTTATATGTTGGTATGACCAGTAAGACACCCAAGGAACGCTTTTTACAACATAAAACAGGTTACAGGAATAAGAAAGGCTACAAACTCTCCTCTAATATTGTTGAGAAATACGGCTTGTATTTGAGACCAAGTTTATACAATCACATAGAACCCATGGCAACGAGAGCTGAGGCTTTAAAGATGGAAGAAACTCTGGCATTAGAGTTGCGACGACAACGTTATGCGGTATGGTTTAATTAAGTCAATACAGACAACATAGTCTGCGCCTTATTAACTGTTTCATCCCACTCTTCTAAGGGATTTGAATCTTTGGTAACTCCGCCTCCAACGTAAATCATAGCGTGTTGGTCCTTGATTTGCATACAGCGTAAATTCACATACAACTGACTAGTAGTTTTTACTGAAGCATATGCATTATTCTCAACATTTCGTCGATTGGTATTTCTAGTCTTTGTGGTTTTAATATTGAGTTCTCCCAAAAATCCAGTATAAAATTCTCTGTTGTAATTCTCATTAGACAAGATAAATGCTTTGGCGTTGTGTTTTGGTAATCCACAAACAGCAGGTGTTGGATGTAAGGTATGAATTACATCTTTTAAACAATCAGGTTTTAAGGTGCCAAAAATTTCAGATTTCAAATGTAATAATTGTCCGGCTCTAATGGTCATAGCCTCTGTGCTATTTAAACGCTCTACAAATGGTTTTAAACCATCAATTATAAAATCGGTTACAAACTGTTGCTCCTCTTTATTTTTTAAATTCCAATCTACATTAAGATGGCCATTGTAAGGTTGTGTTCCAGCCAATGACATGGTTTTAAAACGTTGTCCTTCTACATTTAAAAGTGTTTCAGGAGTAGCACCTAACCACAATCCTATTTCAGGATGATACCAGATATAAACAAAGGCGTTTTGGTAATGGTTTAGTAAGGATTGAAATATGTCTAAAGGTGTATCTTCGGATATTGGAACAGTTTCAACTCTGGATAACACAATTTTTTTTACGCTATCAGTAGTGATGTGATCGATACCTTTCTGAACCAAATTGACATGATGTTCTCGTTTACTCTCATCATGTAGTTCCCGATTGTTCTTTGGGACTATTTCCGAAGAAAAAGACATTTCAGAAGTTATCATATTGCAGTGTTCTGAAGGAAAGATAATCGTTGCATGTTCAGAATCAAATGGAGAAAATATAAATCCGTTCTCTGAAAAATCATCAACAATATGAATGGTACTATTGTTTTGAAACAAAGCCTTTACAATGGTCTTATTTGGCTTTCGGTAGGCTACAAAAGGTAATTGAGATGTGTAATGTTTTTCAATATGTAAAAAGAAATCCTTTTCAGACATGTGCATCACTTTTTTGGAAGTGAAATGGTTGAGAGTCTACAAATAGATATTAAATTATCATGATCATCTGTTACTCTAATATCCAGAAGTTGCGTCGTTCTGCCTTTGTGTAAAAATGTAGCTTTAGCGTAAACATGTCCATCTGAGACACTTTTAAGATGATTAGCAGTGATTTCAAGTCCGCGCACAAACATGTTTTCAATGTCCAAAAATATATGAGAAGCAAAACTACCTACACTTTCGGCTAGAGCAGCAGTAGCGCCTCCGTGTAATACTCCATCTGGTTGGTAAACTCTCGAATCAACAGGCATTTTGGCAATCAGAAAATCTTCTCCATAATCTACCATCTCAATATTCAAGGTTTCCATTAAGGTATTTTTACATACTGAATTAGCACGAGCTAACACCTTCTCTTTAGATAATTGCATAGAAATACTGTATTTTTAAAGTCGATAACAAAAATACAAAATGAATTCTACAGAAAAGGAAATTTCTTATACCATTACCAATAGTTATTCTACATTAAACACCTTGACATCTGAGACTAAAAATATTTGGTTTGTATGTCATGGCATGGGGTATTTGAGTCGTTATTTTCTCAAGTATTTTAGAGGGTTAGACCCAAAAGAAAACTACATTATTGCACCTCAAGCTCAAAGCAAATATTACATCTCACCTCAATTTAAACATGTTGGAGCAAGCTGGTTAACACGAGAAAACATACTAATGGAAACCGAAAATGTAATGAGGTATTATGACTCAATTTTTGAGCATGAGCAAATTTCCGAAGTTAAGAACCTTATTGTTTTAGGCTATTCGCAAGGTGTTAGTGTAGCTATGCGTTATGTGTCTAAACGCCAGATCCAATGCTCGCAACTCATCTTGCATTCTGGTGGAATTCCAAAAGAGCTTTCAGCAAAAGATTTTGAATTTTTTAATGCTAAGGCTACACTCATTTATGGCACAAACGATGAATATCTCGATGACGCACGAATGGAACAAGAATCTAAAAAAGCGAGAGAGTTATTCAATGACAAATTAGAAATTATTCCTTTTGAAGGCGTCCATGAGGTCAATGTTGAATTAATACATAATCTTATTTAAAAAGAGGTAGCCATATAATGACTACCTCTTTACTAAATAATTAAATTCAAAATGTCTCAGTTTACAGTATCACTTTTTATTTGATGACACAATTTTCTTAAGCACGCTGCCACGATTTGTAGTAACACGAACAAATAGAATTTGGTCTTTTATATTAGATAAGTTAAACTGAGATTTACCTTCTGTATTTTTGATATAACCTTTAATCGTTACATCTTCTAATACCATTCCTCTGATATCCATAATTTGAATAGATACATCTGAATCAAAATCTAACTCATAAGCAATATTCACTATATCTTTAAATGGTACAGGATATGCTTTGAAGTCAAAAGAATTATCAATCATATCTGTTATTCTATCTTTTTCACCTTCGTATTCAGTTTGCACACATACTTCAACATCAGCATAAGCAATTAAGTAGAAATCATCTAAACAGCCATTTTGTAATACACTATTCACCGGAATAGTAATAGTAGCTGTATTACCATCATCTGAAAAACTAGAGTACGCATATTCATTAGGATCTGTGGTCTTTACACAGACTCTCCTTTCTTTAGTGGTCATTTTTCGATTACCAGTTGATGTATCTTCACATGGAAAAGCTTCACAATCTAAATGCACATTTACATTACCTAATTCGAAATCGAAATCATCAGATAGCGAGTCGTCAACTTCGTAGGTCACAATAATGTCATTACCTTCTCTTACTAAGGTCACAGAACCGACTAACATTGCTAGAGAGTCTTCATCTGTAGGATCACAATCATTATCAGAATCTACATAAAGATCAAACGAATAGGTATTATAATTTCCAAATTGATCTTGTGTCTCAAGGTCTAAACCACCATTGGTCCATCCCCAATCATTCTCGTACAACTGATCTGAATCTAAGAAACACCATTCGTAATCGCCTCCTGGATCTGGTGCATAAGCATAGGCATCTTCATCAACGCAACAATCTACTATTTCTACTTTGAATTTGATTCCTACTTCACAACCAGTACCAATTCCGTAAGTATAAGTTAAACCGTGAACACCTTCTCCCAGAACAGTAGGATCAAAACTATAAATACCTTTATCATCTATTACTCCTGGTCCTGAATATACTCCACCCTCTGGCTGACCACCAAATAGTGGCACATTACCGCCTTGGAGACATATGATCTCTAATGTAGGGTGTGATATTTCAATATGTTTCTCATTAAGGATTAATGTAGCATTATATTGACAACCATTAGAATCGTAGAGACTTAATGTAATAGGAGAATCAAATACATCATAAGTAACACCATTTAAAGGCCATGTATACGTATCACCAGGACAAACCTCAGCTTCAACAACGATATCTTCAACTTCAGGATATTCATTAATAATCAATGTTGCAGTGTAAGGGCAGCCGTTATCGTCCAGTAAGTCTAGTACTACCGGAGAATCTGCTGCACTATAGCGTATATCTGTACCTGCCAAATCCCAAGTGTATAGAGTTCCGTAACATATAGTTACAGTTTCCTCAACATCTGGTGTCACTGGATAGGCAGTGACAGTTAGCACTGTTTTGTACGGACAGCCATTAATGTCAGTTCTGGAAATATCATACATTCCTACACCATATTCAATACCTTCGTAGTTATACGTTTCACCTTCACAAACTTCACCTGAAGCAGTATCGTCTGGTGTTACTGGATAAGCGGTAACTGTTAATACTGTTTTATACGGACAACCATTAGCATCTACTCGTGGAATGTCATAAGAGCCAACAGCATACTCGTTGCCTTCGTAATTATATGTTTCACCTTCACAAACTTCGCCTGAAGCGGTATCATCTGGTGTTACTGGATAGGCAGTAACGGTTAATACTGTTTTATACGGACAACCATTAGCATCTACTCGTGGAATGTCATAAGATCCAACAGCATACTCGTTGCCTTCGTAGGTATACGTTTCACCTTCACAAACTTCACCTGAAGCGGTATCGTCTGGAGTTACTGGATAGTTATTTACCGTAACTGTTGACGACACTTCCGGACATGAGCCTGAAGCCAGGAATGTATAAGTATACACATTCCCTACTGGTCCGCTCCAAATTCCGCCGCCATCTGCATTTCCGCCTAAGGCATTAAATAATTCATTATCTGTTGGTGTCACACCTTCGCAAACGGTTAATGTTCCATTTTCTCCTGGATCTGGTGCATCATCTTCTGAAATCGTTAAAGTCGCAGTATATGGACAGCCATTACTATCTGTTAAATTTAGGATCACTGGTGAATCTGCTATGGTGTATGAATTGTTATCTACTGACCATAGATATGAATCACCTTCACAAACCGTAACATCTGTAATAATATCTGGTGTCACAGGATATGCTGAAACCGTCAACACTGTAGTGTATGGACAACCATTAGCATCTACTTTTGGAATATCATAAGATCCAACTTCGTATTCCATTCCTTCATAAGTGAATTTATCACCTTCACAAACTTCGCCTGAAGCGGTATCATCTGGTGTTACTGGATAGGCAGTAACGGTTAATACTGTTTTATACGGACAACCATTAGCATCTACTCGTGGAATATCATAAGAGCCAACTGCATACTCGTTGCCTTCGTAGTTATACGTTTCACCTTCACAAACGTCTCCTGAGGCTGTATCGTCTGGAGTTACTGGATAAGCAGTAACGGTTAATACTGTTTTATACGGACAACCATTGCCATCTATTCTCGGAATATCATAAGAGCCAACAGCATACTCGTTGCCTTCGTAGTTATATGTTTCTCCTTCACAAACTTCGCCTGAAGCTGTATCATCTGGTGTTACTGGATAAGCGGTTACGGTTAGTACTGTTTTATACGGACAACCATTAGCATCTACTCGTGGAATGTCATAAGAGCCAACAGCATACTCGTTGCCTTCGTAATTATATGTTTCACCTTCACAAACGTCTCCTGAAGCGGTATCGTCTGGTGTTACTGGATAGGCGGTAACGGTCAACACCGTTTTATACGGACAACCATTAGCATCTACTCGTGGAATGTCATAAGATCCAACAGCATACTCGTTGCCTTCATACGTGTAAGTCTCCCCTTCACAGACTTCGCCTGAAGCCGTATCGTCTGGTGTGACTGGATAAGCAGTAACGGTTAATACTGTTTTATACGAACAACCATTGCCATCAACTCTTGGAATATCATAAGAGCCAACAGCATACTCGTTGCCTTCGTAGTTATATGTCTCTCCTTCACAAACTTCACCTGAAGCGGTATCGTCTGGTGCCACTGGATAAGCGGTAACGGTTAATACTGTTTTATACGAACAACCATTGCCATCTACTCGTGGAATATCATAAGAGCCAACGGCATACTCGTTGCCTTCGTAGGTATACGTTTCACCTTCACAAACTTCACCTGTAGCAATATCATCTGGTGTCACTGGATAGGCAGTTACTGTTAATACTGTTTTATACGGACAACCATTGCCATCTATTCTCGGAATATCATAAGATCCAACAGCATACTCGTTGCCTTCGTAGTTATATGTTTCTCCTTCACAAACTTCGCCTGAAGCGGTATCGTCTGGTGTCACTGGATAAGCGGTAACGGTTAATACTGTTTTATACGGACAACCATTGCCATCTATTCTCGGAATATCATAAGAGCCAACAGCATACTCGTTGCCTTCGTAGGTATACGTTTCACCTTCACAAACTTCACCTGAAGCGGTATCGTCTGGAGTTACTGGATAGTTATTTACCGTAACTGTTGACGACACTTCCGGACATGAGCCTGAAGCCAGGAATGTATAAGTATACACATTACCTACTGGTCCGCTCCAAATTCCGCCGCCATCTGCATTTCCGCCTAAGGCATTAAATAATTCATTATCTGTTGGTGTCACACCTTCGCAAACGGTTAATGTTCCATTTTCTCCTGCATCTGGTGCATCATCTTCTGAAATCGTTAAAGTCGCAGTATATGGACAGCCATTACTATCTGTTAAATTTAGGATCACTGGTGAATCTGCTATGGTGTATGAATTGTTATCTACTGACCATAGATATGAATCACCTTCACAAACCGTAACATCTGTAATAATATCTGGTGTCACAGGATATGCTGAAACCGTCAACACTGTAGTGTATGGACAACCATTAGCATCTACTTTTGGAATATCATAAGATCCAACTTCGTATTCCATTCCTTCATAAGTGAATTTATCACCTTCACAAACTTCGCCTGAAGCGGTATCGTCTGGTGTGATATTATATTCAGTAATAGTTAGTGTAGCTGTATAAGGACAATCATTGATGTCAGTTAAGTTTAAAACTACCGGAGAATCTGTTGCTGTATAGGTATTACCATCTACTGACCAAAAATATGAATCGCCAGAGCACACCTCAGCACTGTCATTTATATCATTAGTACCAGGCGGAGGACTTACTCCAGATACATTACCAGTACATTGGGTAGGATTCAGCGGGTCTTCACAACCAGTAGAGGGAATAACAGGAGTAATATCAATATTGAAATCAGTACCTTGATTATAAGTTAAAGTAAAAGAGCCAGATAGAGCTCCTCCACCCAAATTCCCTAGACATACGTCACTTGAAATAGATAATGCGTTTGGATCTGTAGCACTATATTGACCATTAGCTCCATTAATTGGAACTGTTACAGAATAAGTTCCATTTGATACACAAGATACTAATGGATCTTCAACATTAAGTGAGCAGATTACTACATCACTATCTCCGCATCCAAATCTTGCCTTAAAATTGTTTATAGCTAAATCACCATCGGCATCTTGATCCCATACTGCTAAATACATATTTGCAGGTTCTAAAAAATCTTCTCCTTCAATAGGTATAGTATTCCATGTACTTGAACTTTCAACACCACAGGCTATACGTTTAAGATCGCCACAATCTCCACTTAACTCTTGTCCATTAGCCGCCAAAGTAGTTCCTGCTTGATGAACATTTGAAGAATATAAAACCCATGCAATGTTGTCACCAGAATTGTCATTTATCTGAATTTCAAAACTTCCTGCAAATGCCCTAACATCAAAATTTAACCAAATAATAGGTTCTCCATTTGTCGGGTTTAAAGGAAATACTGTTGTTTGGGTACTTGGATCTACACATGGTATCCCAGAAATATCAATTTCAAATTGTGTAGCATCATAAACAGAATTATTATAAGGCATGATCTGAGATTGTGTCTCAGCAGAACTTCCACATCTAATAATACCGTTTGGAAATGCAGCATTAGGTGCGTCATCAATTGATCCACCTGGAAGCCATGTAGAGCCTTGAGTCCATCGCTGCGCACCTTCACAAGGTGTGTCATTTTGAGCAAAAGATAAATGGAAGCCAAATAGAAGTACGACCAGAAACGATACTCTTTTGAATACGATTTTTGGAGAAATAGCAAAGATGTTCATAATGTAGTTGATTTATTATAAGTTAAACCATCACATTATAGATTCTATATGTATAGAGAAGGGCTGATATATGCTACTAATCAACCTAAGATTAAAATGCTATTATAATACGTTAAGCTACTTAAAAGCAACTCGTTGTGGGGAGTATTTGATTAAATATATAAGTATTAAAAGCTTAGCTCACAATTAATTCGATTAACTGCCAAGTTTTACTGAGCAATGGTAAATAAAATCCGACAAACTCATTTTTAGGAACTTACAATTAAGTTTTTGATTTACATTATTTTGAATATTTTTAGAGCTTAATATTGTGCTATGAATATGAACCCTACTCTTGAAAATAAACGCGTAAGATTAAGTCCGCTTACACTTAATAATTACCAAAATCTCATTGATATAGCGCAAGAAAAAGATCTCATCTACTACTCTCCTAGCGATATTTCAACTTCGGAAAATTTAAAAGCCTATGTAGAGATTGCTTTGGAAGGCTATGAACAAAAAACAATCATTCCTTTTATTATATATGACAAGGACAAACAGAAATATGCAGGAAGCACACGTTTTGGATTGATTCATTGGAAAAATAAAGTCCTTCATATTGGTTGGACTTGGATTGGACATGAATTTCAAGCTACAGGACTTAACACACACATGAAATTTTTAATGCTCCAATATGCCTTTGAAACCTTAGAATTTGAAAAAGTGGAATTTAGAATTGACCAGCGTAATCTAAAGTCTAGAAAAGCCGTTGAAAAATTAGGCGCTACACTTGAAGGCATTCTGCGACAAGATACACTTATGAAAGATGGATTTCGACGAAATACCTGTTGTTATGGGATTTTAAAACCTGAGTGGGAGACAATTAAAGTCAGTCTCATGAACAAACTATAATGCTTTTTCAAAAGTCCATTTAAAACCATCGAATGAAAATACATTCATATCCAATACCAATGTAGTGTCTGTTAAGGTTGTAATACCAGCAATTCTAATTGTACCATCTAATGTTCCATCCTCATTATAAAATGCCTTTTTTAAAATTGGAATGCCATTATCGTTATCTTCAATGACATAATCATAGGTTTGATTTAATATACCTGTACCATCAGGATATGTATTATCAACAGCAATGACTATACTATTTTCAGTATCGAAAGTCCAGTAACGGTCGCCAATCTCAAAATCTGTATTTTCACCTCCAAATCCACCAAACTGGTTAATCATATTCCATGTTCCATGCAGTGGGTCAGTTATAACTGGCATTTCAGTTTCATCATTACTACAACCTAGGAATACTCCAAACATTAAAATAACTGAAAATCGTAATAGTAATCTCATGAAGCTAGTTTTATTAAACATAAGAAATAATATCCTAACGTTTTAAAAAATCTAATCTTTTATTTTCCAAAAATTGTCTTTCTAAATCGTTTATCACAGTCTACAACGCCTTATCTATATGAATTAGAGCTACTTTAAAATCTTGCTTTTGTGAATAATAATCGGCTTTAGCTGCATGATATAGATAAACTCTTTGTACTAAGTCTTCAGGGTTTAATTGTTTAAAATATGAATTAGTTTTTTCAAAATCTTTATTCTGAATACAAATCACACCATCGTTAATACATAAATTGGCATAGGTAGCAATACATATAATGCTTCATACCATTTTAAAATTTGGTTCCAATTGGTATATTCAAAATCTTTTGCTTTTAGACGCTCTGCAACTATAGCAGTTTTTGTAATGATAACTGGAAAAATAGTTGTTTACAATTATAAGACGCTTAGCGAATTAAAAAGGGGACAATTTTTTAAAACATTTTCCCCTTCAATATAAAACTTTTGGTAAAAAAAGATACTAATTGTAGCTCTCCAATTTCTTTTTTATCCATTCAGATACATCTCTGTAGTAACTTTCACTTAGCTCATCTTTTTGTTCATCCATTAATTTTAGTGCTTTTTGAAAAGAAGACTTCGCCTTCGTTTTATCTCCGATCTTATCATAGACATCACAAATATTAACAAACACTTTAACATCATTTGGTTTTTTATCTAATGCCATATGATATCCCACTAATGCAGTTTTATAATCCTCTACATCTCTAAAATCATTAGCTACAAAATTCAAATAAGATGCACTAGGTTCGTGCACATAACCAAATAACATCTTTCGCTTTTTATTAAATGCTTCTACTTGTGCTTTTAAATCACCTGAAGACGATTTTGATAGGTCTTCCATAATCTTCTGATCAGCAAAATAATTTCTACTCATACTCACTAATCCATCACAAAGTGAAGGACCAACAATTTGCCAATGATCAACGCGTTCAATTAAACGCGGTTCCCAAGCCAAGGATTCATTTGGATATTGTTTTATCAGCTTGTCAATACTATTAACATAACCTCCAAACTCTAACTCTCTTCTACCAACATCTCCATGAGACAAGTATAAGTACTTTCTAAAAACGGTATTATTCTTTAGCATTTTAGCTGCATTTTTTTCAATAATATTGTCTGTGTCACCAAAGGACGGACTTATACCAATGTAAGCATCAAACATATCCTTATTTTCACTGAATAACGTATTACTAACGAAGGCACCTCCCCAGGAATGTCCAACTATTGTTCGAAATCCATCAGTTCTGTAATTTTTCTCTATCAACGGAAAAACTTCCTTTTTCAAATGCTCCTGAAGTTCTGTGTTTTCTGGATTAAACTCTGATCCACGATTATCAGAAACAATACCAACAGCAATCATTGGCATTGACGCATAATTATCAACGGTATATCCAATATTTCCTTTGGCCATATTCCAAAACAAATCAGATTGTGCGTCGAGTATATAAACCACAGCAAAGTTTGATATGGTGTCGTTTTTATAGCGTTGAGGGAGAAAGACTCTTACTTTTCGTTCTTTGTTAAATACTTCGGAATTGATAACATGTTCGATGTTAGATGAATCTTGAGCTTCAACTTGAATTGTTGAAAAAGCGATGCATAAAATGCAAATGGTTTTTAATAACTTCATAATTTTGATTTTGATGATAGGTATTATTTTACATAAGCATTTTAGTTGATGGTTATATTAAAGATGAGCCTTTAGTAATATTGTTACAGTTAGCATCTGTAACAAAAAAAGCACAACTATCAGGATAAAACCCAATAGCAATGCTTTAAATATAAATAATAAGTTGTATTAACTTGTTTTCTGTAACGTTTTATTCTTTTCTTTTAGAATTGCTAATTGCTTTTCAATAAATGTAATGGCTTGCTCTGTTTTGTAACTTGTTTTAGAAGCAAAGTCATCAAATTTTTCTATAAATTTTTCTTTACCAGAAGCTGCAGCTTTAGAGACGTCCTCTTTAACTTCTGTAAAATCTTTAACGATTTGGTTTTTAATATCCTTACCTTCTTTTTTAAGTTTATCTCGTGTTACGCTCCCTTTTTCAGGTGCTAACAACACACCAGCTGTTGCGCCTAATAATACACCTAACACTATTGCTCCTTTATGAATCATGACCTGTATTTTTAAAATTAATTTGTTTACTATATGAGTCTATCAAATTACAAAATTGTTACAAACAAATTCATAATCAATGATTTAAACTTTAAGCACAGAAAACATAAGTAAAGCTTTATTTATGAAATAAGATTTTTAACAATAGCTTTAACAGGAAGAATTTCTTTAGTATGTTCAATGCTCGGTCCAGCCACCCAAACTGTTTTATAGGTTGCTTTTTTAGCGGCTTTCTCAGTGGCTTTCATTCCAATGGAGAAACGCACCATTTTAACCCATTTTTTAAGCTTTCGATTTTTATTGAGTAGATTTTCAATCCAGGTGGCTTTGGTTCCTATTTTTTGAACATAAGGTGTATTAATCACTGTACACGGTGTTCCGGAGATACGCTCAGTCATGACGATATCCTCTGCTCCATAGTCTACACAAGCTTGCTTATAGTCATCGGTTACACCAGCTTCAACAGAGGCAATGAACGGACTTCCAACAGACACACCTTCGGCACCATATCCTAACATTTTGTCAATATCTGCCTTGCAACCCACACCACCAGCAGAAATAACAGGAATAGATAAATTATCATTTAATTCCTTGATTAATGCTTCTGGAGATAAATTTCCACGGTGACCACCAGCCTCATTATTTACAGCAATGGCTGCATCTGCTCCTAAACTTTCAACTTTTTTAGCAAAGCGAAGATCAGTGACATCACAAAATACTTTAATGCCAACAGCATGTGCCTGATTAATGGTTTCCTCAGGACTTCCGAGAGATGTAATAATAAAATCACAACCTTCTTCACATAGCACTTCTAATTGCCCTTTGTATTTAATATTTGATTTATTGACTATCAAATTAAAACCAAATGAGCCACCTTCTACTTTATTAGCCTTAAGTGTTCTTATAGCATCACGCAATTCATCTAATGTTCTGTAATTTAAAGCAGGAATACAACCTGCAATTCCTGCATTCATAGCCTCAGTAACCATTGCTACATTAGATACTAAAAACATTGGCGCTTGAATGATAGGGTATTTAATATTGAGAAGTTGAGTGAGCTTAGTGTCCATGAATATCAAATTGATTTTAGCAAATATAATAAAATATTATGCACGCATAACATCTGATTGATTAGCAATGTAAAAAAGAGTTGTATCTGATATATATCATTGCAGCAACTACCTCTATAATATATATTTAAGCTGAAAATCATAAAATATGAAATCATGAAAAAATCGGCTATGATTATACTCCTACTTGCATTAAGTAGCCAGGTATATTCTCAAATTGTAAAACTTCCTGAAGTAATCATTACTGCGGTAAATTATAAATATTTAAACGCAGTTGATTCTGCAGAGAATTCGCTGACAGTACAAATGTTAGAAGAGAAAGTTGCCATGTTCGATCTTAAGGGTTATGAACTTTATAATGATGAATATGACACACATTACGTAACATTTTATATTCCAGATGGAAAAATTCTTGCAGCTTATGACAAAAACGGTAAGCTTATTAGAACCATTGAGAAATTTAAAAATGTAAAACTTCCTAAAGCAGTACAAAATGCTATTGCTAAACGCTTTCCAAATTGGTCTGTTGTTAGCGATGTGTATAAGGTAAGCTTTCATAAAAACAACGATGTTGCCAACAAGCAGTACAAAGTACGACTTGAAAATGGTGACAAAAAAATGAAAGTGAAACTGGATGAACAAGGAAACTTTCAGTAGTACTCTTTAAGCAGTTAAAAAAGTCCAGTAATATTCTTACTGGGCTTTTTTTTATGTATTCAATCATGAAATCTGTAATACGCACATTTTAGGTAAGCTCCTTCCTGAAATCCAATAGGATGATCCACATCATGCTGTGTTTTCTGCTCTATGGAAAAAGAACGTTTGGTCGATTTTAATGCTTGCTCATTAATATCATAGAATGAAGAAGCAGTTACTCTAGAGGAGCAAGACGCCAATACTAATAAACCTTCTCTGGCTGTGAGCTGCTCTCCTAATCTTGCTAGTTGCGCATATTTCTTTTTTGCTAATTGAATTTCAGATTGTTGCTTTGCAAAACTTGGTGGATCAATGACAACTACATCAAATCGCTTTTTTTCTGAAATGAGCTGTTCTAAAATTTTAAAGGCATCTCCTGCTATAGTATTATGGACTCCAGAATAGACATTTAGTCTTCCATTGTCTTTTGCAATTTCAAGAGCTTGCTTGCTTATATCCAAACTTGTCACTTCTTTTGCTCCATTAGCTAAGGCATGCACCGAAAAACCGCCAGCATAAGAAAAGACATCTAAAACGGTTTTTCCCTTACTTAACAATCCAACTTGCCTTCTATTCTCTCTGTGATCTAAAAAGTAGCCTGTCTTGTGTCCTTTAATTACATTGGCTGAAAACTTTACGCCATGTTCGACAAACTCAACGACCTCATTGTCCAGACTTCCATAAACCACTTCTCCGTCTTTTAATTCATGAGCTGAGGAGTTTTGTAACCCACGACTCAATCGCAATACCACTGTTTTACAGTGTGAGGTTTCAATTAAGCTTTCCAGAATAGTTTTTAGGTCAGACAACCAAATTTCAGAATAAAGTTTAACCACTAAAACCCTATCATAGACATCAGCAATGAGAGAAGGAAAACCGTCATTCTCCCCAAAGATCAATCGATAACTATTCGTGTCTGTTGCTAAAAGTGGTACTCGTTTTTTATATGCATTCTGAATTTTCCGAAGAAAAAACTCATCATTAATTGTTACTGATCTACTGTCATTGTAAATCATCTTGATACGAATTGGCGAGTTGCCATCATATAAACCAATACCAATCATGGTATTCTTTCGCTTTCCGAAAATTATAGCTAAATCACCTGTTTCAGCATCATTATTAATCTTAGTGATACTATCAGAAAACACCCAAGGATGACCTTGTTGCACATAGTTTTCACCCTTTGCAGTAAGTTTTACGGCCAGACGTTTTTGCTTAATCGAAGTTTCAATGGTAGACGAAAAGTTCATAGGTGCAAAATAGCAGGATTTTAATAATTATTATGAGTATGCATAAAAAAAGCGCGATTAAAAATCGCGCTTTTTTATATTTCTTTATTATTTATCTATGCATTTGCTTTTTGCTTACTTGAAGCTAAGGCATATATTACTAAACCAAAACCAATTTTGTTGATTGCATCTGCGATGTTATAGGCAACATCAACACTTCCAGATCCAAGTATGCTTGTATACCATCCGTCTGTTCCCAGCATATATCCTAAAGGATAGATTGCCCATCCAACTAATACAAACCAACATAATATTTTATGTGCTTTTAGTATTTCTCCTCCTGCGGCAACAGCCAATTTTTTAGCGCTTCCTAACCAAATTTCATACACAATGTAGAAGTAAGCCAATCCAGAGATACCACCCCAAAGAGCTGCCTGATCTGGATATACAGCCTCTCCAAAGTATCCGGTTACTAACATGATTACAGAAAATAAGATCATTTTCCACATCAATGATTGTTTAGCTCCAGCCACTTTAAGAATTAAGTAAAATTCCACACACATCAACGGTACAGTTAAAATCCAATCTACATATCTGAAAAATGTAGGTGATTCCATATTTGCCGCCCAATAATCTCTCATGTAGAAGTAGTGTACAGCAGCAATGAATGTAATTAAACCAGAGACGAGCACCGAAGTGCGCCATTTTCTATCAAATTGGTTAAGAGATAAAAAGAAAAACGCTGAAGCAGCCATCATAGCCATACAGCCTACAAAAAATGTGAACCCAACATAATCAGAAGGATCCATTTTTGTAGTAACGTCAGTTAGAAGTAAAAGAGTTTTCATAACGATTTTTTTTTGTTAATTATTTTTTTGTTTAATCAAATTTAAACATTGTTAAACAAAATTATTTTATTTTTAACAAAATTTTTAGTTATTAATTATTAATCTTGCAAATAATTATGTATAAAATTTATAATCTTTCAATAGTTCTTAGTTTTTTCGGTTTATGGGTGACATCCCTATTTCCGGGAGAGCTTGAAGTTGTTTTAGGATTTATTTTTATTTTCTCTTTTGGTATTTTGCATGGATCCAACGATATTTTACTTATTAATTCTATGTCAAACCCTAAAACCAGATTTCCAATGTTCAGGGTTTTATTCACGTACATCATAATTGTTTTAGCAGCTGTAGTTGTATTCTACTTTTTACCTTTGTTGGGGTTGATACTTTTTGTCCTTTTTAGTGCATTTCATTTTGGTGAACAGCATTGGGAACACAGAACATTATCCATTTCTAAAGGCTTGAAACAACTCCTTTACATACTGTACGGACTGTTTGTATTACAGTTATTGTTTGTATTAAATCCTGATGATGTGATTGAGGTTGTTCAATCTATTTCTGGATATATTTTGGAAGAATCTTTGATTCTTTACTCATTTATTAGCAATAGCATTGCGCTGTTGGTATTAATCATTATTTTATTATTGAAATCGGAGGTGTTTAAAAATAGTTTGATAAAGGAACTCCTTTATTTAATGGTGTTTACTATTATATTCAAAGTATCAACACTTATTTGGGGCTTTACTATTTATTTCATTCTCTGGCATAGTGTGCCCTCTCTTTATGAGCAGGTTGGTTTTATTTATGGAACATTCAACAAAAAAAATGTATTGAACTATTGCAAAAAAGCACTTCCCTATTGGATTATATCACTTGTAAGCATAGCATTGGTCTATGTATTATTTAAAGAGAGAGCTATGTTTTATGCTTTGTTTTTTTCATTTATCGCTGCTGTAACATTTCCACATGCATTAGTGATCAATAAAATGTTTAGTCATAAAACATAAAAAACGCAACCATTTCTGATTGCGTTTTTTAAATGTTAAGTAATTATTCTTTGGATTCCTCGACTTCGCTCGGAATGACAATTCAATTTATTTTACTTCTTCAAAGTCTATACTTCGACTTCGCTCAGTACAGGCTTACTTGACTTCTTCGAAGTCTACGTCTTCCACATCATTTCCTTCTGCTTGTTCGTTCTGACTTGCATCTGGTCCTGGTGCTTCTGCTCCACCTTGTTGCGCTTCTGCTTGTGCTTTGTACATTTCTTCAGAAGCCACTTTCCAAGCTTCATTAATTTTTTCTAAAGCAGGCTCTATAACAGCAATGTCTTTAGATTCGTAAGCTTTCTTCAATTCTTCAAGCGCTTCTTCAATTGGCTTTTTCTTATCGTCTGATAGTTTATCACCAAATTCTTTAAGCTGATTCTCTGTTTGGAAAATCATAGCATCTGCCTGATTTAATTTATCAGCCGTTTCTTTTGCCTTAGCATCAGCTTCAGCATTAGCTTCTGCTTCTTGCTTCATCTTTTGAATTTCCTCTTCAGTCAAACCAGAAGACGCTTCAATACGAATATCCTGAGATTTTCCTGTAGCTTTATCTGTAGCAGATACTTTAATGATACCATTAGCATCAATATCAAAAGTTACCTCAATTTGTGGTACACCTCTTTGTGCTGGTGGAATTCCATCTAAGTGAAAACGACCAATAGTTTTATTATCTGCTGCCATAGCACGTTCTCCCTGTAATACATGGATCTCTACTGATGGCTGATTATCTGCTGCTGTTGAGAATACTTGTGATTTCTTAGTTGGAATTGTTGTATTCGCTTCAATTAACTTTGTAAATACATTACCCATTGTTTCGATACCAAGAGATAATGGTGTTACGTCTAATAATAGTACGTCTTTCACATCACCTGTTAATACACCTCCTTGAATTCCTGCTCCAAGAGATACAACTTCATCAGGATTTACACCTTTACTTGGTGATTTTCCGAAGAACTTCTCTACGGCTGCCTGAACTGCTGGAATACGTGTAGAACCACCTACTAAGATCACTTCATCAATATCACTCTTAGATAAACCTGCTGCTTTTAATGCAGACTCACATGGCTCGATCGTACGTTTTACTAAATCGTCAATTAACTGCTCAAATTTTGAACGCGTTAATGTTCGTACTAAGTGTTTTGGTCCACTAGCAGTAGCTGTTACATATGGTAAGTTGATTTCTGTTTGTGCAGAAGATGATAATTCGATCTTCGCTTTTTCAGAAGCTTCTTTTAAACGTTGTAAGGCCATTGGGTCTTTACGTAAGTCGATACCTTCTTCAGAATTAAACTCATCTGCCAACCAATTAATGATTTTTTCATCAACATCGTCACCACCTAAATGCGTATCTCCATCTGTTGATAATACTTCAAATACACCATCTCCTAATTCAAGAATAGATACATCATGTGTACCACCACCAAAATCAAATACGACGATCTTTTGGTCTTGACCTTTTTTATCTAAACCATAAGCTAAAGCTGCAGCTGTTGGCTCATTAATAATACGTCTCACTTTAAGACCTGCAATTTCACCAGCTTCTTTAGTTGCCTGACGCTGAGAATCATTAAAGTAAGCTGGCACAGTAATTACTGCTTCGCTAACAGATGTTCCTAAATAATCTTCAGCAGTTTTCTTCATTTTCTGAAGAATCATAGCCGATAATTCCTGTGGTGTATACAAACGACCATCAATGTCTACACGTGGTGTATCGTTGTCACCTTTTACCACTTTATATGGTACACGTTCTGCTTCTTTTTTAGACTCAGAATATTTGTTTCCCATAAAACGTTTAATCGAATAAACTGTTTTTGTTGGGTTAGTCACTGCTTGTCTTTTTGCTGGGTCACCAACCTTAATTTCACCACCTTCAACAAAGGCAATAACTGAAGGCGTAGTTCTTTTACCTTCAGCGTTTGGGATTACTACTGGCTCGTTACCTTCCATTACAGAAACACAAGAGTTCGTAGTTCCTAAATCGATTCCAATAATCTTACTCATAATTGTATATTTAATTTTTCTATTTCCTTTACTTCGGAAATGTTATGTTCATTTTAAATTCGTAATCTATATGTCAATGATTATGCCATGACAAAAAATATGACATCATGTCACAAACAATTCATATCATTCATAAAAAAATGTCTACCTTTAAATAGTTACATACTAATATCAACCCTCTACAAACAATGTCAGACTACTATAAGGTTAACTATGATTTTATGCGTTCTTTGTATCCTATTTCAAAGAAAACCTATGACAAACTTTATGCTATTGCCGAATTAAAAGAATTCCAAGCGGGTACAAAATTGGTAGATCTGGGTGAAGTAAGTCGTAAACTTTTTCTCATAAACAAAGGCGTATTGCGCTCGTATCTCATCTTGGAAAATGGTAAGGAATTGACAAAAACACTGTTCACTCCTACTGAATTTTTTGCGTCATTTACCTCAATGCTCACAAATAAACCCTCTGAATTTGTTTATGAAACACTGACCGATTGTGATATTTATGAGATCAATTATGAGGCATTCATGAATTTATGTGCTACTAATTCTGAAGTTTTAAAATTTTATTCTAAATATCTTGAATTTCTGTTTATTGCTGGAGAAAGTATGTTTATTGAGATTTCATCTATGAATGCTAGTGAACGCTATCTTAAGTTAAAAGAACGCATTCCCAATATTGACCAACTCATCCCTCAATACCAAATTGCATCATTTCTCAACATTACACCTGTACAATTAAGTAGAATACGTTCAAAACTGTATTGATTTTATATTTTGCATGTAAGCATTTGTCCCAATAAAAATTATATTTGCCAGACTAAATTGATTTAAAACATGGAGTGTATTTCTGTCTTTGACATGCTTAAAATTGGTGTGGGTCCATCCAGCTCCCATACATTAGGTCCATGGCGAGCTGCCGAACGTTGGATCAAAGAGTTGAAAACCTCCAAAAAGTTTGATAAAGTAGAGCAAGTTAAAGTAGATCTGTATGGTTCTTTATCTCTAACAGGAAAAGGTCATGCTACAGATTATGCTATCCTTTTAGGGTTGAGTGGTGCAGATCCAGAACTTATTCCTGTGGATACTATAGATATCATTATTGCTTCCATAAAAAACACAGGCACAATCTTATTCAATAATGAAAAACCGCTTCCTTTCGATGTTTCAAAACAAATTATATTTAACAGAAAATTCTTGCCTTTTCACGCCAATGGCATGAGCTTTTCAGCATTAATCAATGGAAGATATTATAAGTCTACTTTTTATTCAATTGGTGGTGGATTTGTGGTGAAAGAAGAACGGACAAATCATAAAAAGAATTTTGAGATCAAGTGTTCATTTCCATATCCCATTGATAAGGGAAATGAGCTATTAAAATTTTGCCATGATCTCAATTTGCCAATTTCGGGTGTGGTTTTAGAAAATGAAAAATCTATATATTCTGAAGAACATATTGACACCGAATTGAAGCGCATTTGGGACACCATGTTAGAATGTATGTATGTTGGCTGTCATACCGAAGGTAATTTACCTGGAGGCTTGAATGTAAAACGACGTGCCCATGATATGCATGAACGATTAAAGGGTAATGTTCCTTATACCAATCCGGTGGAATGGCTTTTCTCCATAAGAAATACTGAAGTCAAATTTAGACAGATTTTAAAATGGGTGAGCTGTTTTGCTCTCGCAGTCAATGAGGTTAACGCATCTTTAGGTCGTGTCGTCACAGCACCTACCAATGGAAGTGCAGGTGTAATTCCTGCAGTATTGATGTACTATCTCGTTATCGAAAACCACGATGGTAATTTTGAAGATATCAAACGCTTTTTACTAGTTGCAGGTGAAATTGGCAGCATCTTTAAAAAAGGTGCTACTATTAGTGCAGCGATGGGTGGATGTCAAGCTGAAATTGGTGTATCTTCAGCGATGGCAGCTGGAGCATTATGTGAATTATCTGGAGGTACTCCAGAACAAGTATTAGTGGCTGCCGAAATAGCCATGGAACACCATTTAGGTCTCACTTGTGATCCCATAGGAGGCTTGGTTCAAATCCCTTGCATTGAGCGAAATGCTATGGGAGCTATTAAAGCTATAAACGCTTGTGAACTGGCCTTAGATTCAGATCCTAACCATATGAAAGTCCCACTAGATAAAGTAGTTAATACTATGTGGGAAACAGCAAAAGATATGAATACCAAATACAAGGAAACCTCTGAAGGTGGCTTGGCTGTTGGAGTGCATTTGAGTGATTGTTAATTAGAGCCTACTCCTGTCTGCAATCTTTTCGTCGTGTATCAATTAAATATATAATCTTCCAATTACCATTGTCTTTGAACAACTGAAATGAATTTACACCACAATGGCTAAAGTTTTTATCAAACCAGAAATTATAAGGTGTCCAGGCATGTGCCATGTTACCATCTATCTGGATGTTGTAGCCTAGCAATTCTTCTTTAAAGGTTTTCTCTTTCGGAATGGAAACTATGGAATTCAAAAATGTTTTGAATTCTGAAGTGTTCAATACAAAGCTACCCTCTCTGTTTTGACCAATGGACTGCATTTTAATATCCTTGCCAACAGTCTCGAGTATCATTGTACTGTCTTGTTTATGAAAACCTTCAAAAAAACGGTCAATGGTTGCCTTTACCTTATCTGTTTCCGAAGATTGAGAAAAGACCAATGATGTAGTGAGCAGTGCAATGAGAATGAAAGAATACTTCATGAGTTTGAAAATTTCAGTTAAATTATAAAATTAATAGTTTTTAGACCTAAGAATAAATAAAGTTTAACAAAACTCTGTATTTTTACGGATAATTAATTTATTCAATATGTCTGTTGCAAAAAAAGATTACAAAAGAATTACAGTAAAATCTCTTATTGAGATGAAACAAAACCATGAAAAAATATCCATGCTAACAGCCTATGATTATACCATGGCTAAAATTGTAGACGAAGCTGGTGTTGATGTGATATTAGTTGGTGATTCGGCAAGTAATGTGATGGCTGGACATGAAACAACTTTACCAATTACTTTAGATCAAATGATTTATCATGCGTCTTCAGTAGTAAGAGCTATTGACAGAGCTTTGGTTGTGGTAGATCTTCCGTTTGGTAGTTATCAAAGTGACCCGAAAGAGGCATTGCGATCTGCTATCAGAATTATGAAAGAATCTGGAGGACACGCTGTTAAAATGGAAGGTGGTAAAGAAGTAAAAGAGTCTATTAAACGTATTCTTAATGCTGGAATTCCGGTTATGGGGCATTTAGGTTTGACGCCTCAGTCTATATATAAATTTGGAACTTATACAGTTCGTGCTAAAGAAGAGCAAGAAGCGAAACAATTAAAGGAAGATGCATTAATGCTTGAAAAAGCAGGTTGTTTTGGGATTGTCCTTGAAAAAATCCCTGCAAAATTAGCTCAAGAGGTTGCTGAAAGTGTTTCTATTCCTGTTATTGGTATTGGTGCTGGTGCTGGAGTTGATGGACAAGTTCTTGTTTTACATGACATGATTGGAATGACCCACGAATTCAATCCGCGTTTTTTACGTCGCTATATGAATTTATACGAAGACATGACCAAAGCTATTGGTCAGTATGTTGACGATGTTAAAGCTGTTGATTTTCCTAATGATAAAGAGCAGTACTAAGCTAATGTATCCTTTACAAGATCTTATAAAAACACTAGACTTACAACCGCATCCTGAAGGTGGTTTTTTTAAAGAAACGTACAGGAGTGATGGCATGATATCTAAAACTTGTCTTCCTGATGTTTTTAAAAGTGAAAGACACTACTCTACTGGAATATATTACCTCCTAGAATCCAATGATTTCTCCGCGTTTCACAAAATCAATCAGGATGAAATGTGGCATTTTTATTTAGGAGCTCCACTAGAACTTACGATGATTTCAGACCAAGGCGTATTAACAATGGTTACCATTGGAAATGATATTCTGAACGATCAAGTCTTACAATTTGTAGTTCCAAAGAATTATTGGTTTGCGGCAAAAGTTTCAACTCCAAATAGCTTTTCACTACTTGGTTGCACAGTTGCTCCAGGTTTTGATTTTCAAGATTTCACTTTAGCTTCCCGTGGCTCATTAACTGCTAAATTTCCGCAGCATAGAGCTATAATTAAAACACTAACCAGACAGTAATGTCTCATTTAAAAAAAATACTATCCACTAAAGATAATCTTCAAGTTATTTATGAAGACAATCATATTATCATTGTCAATAAACGTGCAGGCGACATTGTTCAAGGTGATAAAACAGGCGACAAGCCTCTGAGCGATGTTGTTAAGGACTATCTAAAAGTCAAATATAATAAGCCAGGAAACGTATACTTAGGAGTTGTACATCGCTTAGATAGACCAACAACAGGTATTGTGCTATTTTCAAAAACGAGTAAAGCCCTTCCAAGGCTAAATAAGTTATTTGCTGAAAAGAAAGCCAAAAAGACCTATTGGGCCATTGTTAAAAATCCGCCAGAGACGTCACAAGGAACATTGATTAATTGGTTAAAGAAAAATCCAAAAAACAACAAATCGACTGCATATCCTAAAGAAATAAAAGACAGTAAAAAAGCCATTTTACACTATCAGCTGATCAAAACATTAGATAATTACAGTCTTTTAGAAATAGAATTAGAAACTGGCAGACATCATCAAATTAGATGTCAGCTATCTCACATTGGTTCTCCTATAAAAGGCGACCTTAAATACGGATTTGACAGGAGCAATAAAGACGCTAGTATTAGTTTGCATGCAAGGCGTTTGGAATTTATTCATCCTGTATCAAAAGACACAATAGATGTTACTGCTAATCTCCCTGAAGATCCTATCTGGAACGCTTGTAAGTAACAGTATTTAAATTGGGTAATGGATTGTTAACTTCACACCATGATTGGGTTGAGAAGTAATCTCTAAGTCTGCATCGATCAATTCGGCTCTACTTTTCATATTGATAAGCCCTGAACCTTTTTCTGCCGAAGCCACATCAAAACCTTTACCATCATCAGTGGCAGTAATCGTGAGTATATCTGTTTGATAATCTAAAATTACTTTTAATTGATCTGCTTCAGAGTATTTAACTGAATTAGAAAAGAATTCCTGTAAAATTCTAAAGAGGATAATCTCATGCTTTTTATCGCTAAATTCTCTTTTATCTCCTTTGATCTCTAACTCGGCTAAGGAAAATTTCATACGTTTGAGTCTATTCAATTCATTGGTAATTGACTCTTCGAAACCCATATTTAAAAGCACATCATTATTTAGGGATTTGGATAATGCACGAACTTCCTTAAGACTATCTTTAACAATATCTGTCGTCTCTTGTACTTTACCTTTAACATCTTCAGGTACTTTTGTACCTAACATATTAAGTTGCATACTGGCATAAGCTAATAACTGCCCAACATTGTCGTGTAATTCCCATCCAACATGTTTTAAGGTTTGTTCTTGAATTTCAGATTGTGTTCGTGAAATCTCTTCGTCGAATTCTTGTTGCTGCTTAAAATTATCTAATAGAAGTTTACTTTTTCGTCTTTGAAAAGCAATAAAAAAGACGATAACCATAAATAGAAGCATGATGACAACTAAAGTCATATAACCTATTAAAGCTATTTCTTCCTCCTTTATCGTTTGTTGCTGTAAAGCGCATACCAAAATCCAAATGCGAAACATAAGTATGTAAAAATATTAATAATCAATAAAAGTAAGTATCTGAATTTTATAAAGTTAGTATTAATAGCCTTAAAATAACCATCATAAATAAATAATGGCATCACACAAATATACCACATCAACAGTCCAATGCTAACATAGAAAGATGGTAACTTATAAAATTCTAAGATCTCATCATTCCTCATCAGCTCAATGAAATACAATATAACATAAATACAAATAATAATTGTCCCAAAAATCATATCATAAGGCAAACTTGAGGTAAAGAATGCATCAGTGATGGTGAAAAATATCAAAACAAATAAACTGTAGGTAATAATTACGGTACGAATTATAATCTTTGATGTTTTGGTACTCATCATATTTGAATAAAATATTCCAATCATTCCAATAGCTAGATATGAATAGATATTATAAAGCCAAGAATTAGTGCAAAACACACTATTTTTAAAACTGATATACCAGCTATAATCATAGTTGTTTTGCATAATTTCAGAATATTCTCCAATTAGTTCAACAAAGAATGTTAACCATAAATAGTATACAAATATTTTTAATACAGAGTTTTTATTTTTTTTTAAATAAAGTGTACCAAATACAGCAGCAATAAGCTCTACTGATTTTGTTATTACTGAATAATTATTTAATAAAAAATCTTCCAAAAATATATTTATTATTGAGGATAGTTAGCTCCTGGTGGCTTCCCACTACTTCCATGATCTAATCCATCGCCACCAGGCAGATCGCCTCCACCCTGAAATTTAAAATTCAAAAGACTTCCTTTTGATTTATTAGGATAACCTGTTGGTGCAAAAAGTATAGTTGTATAACCTGCTGTATCTCCTTCATTTGGATGAGCACCAAGATATAATCTTACACCTGTCATAGTGTATTGAAGTGTATCAGCCTGAGCTTGAGCGTAAGCAAGATAATTGTTGAGTTCATCTAATGAATACCATGACGATCTGTTATCTCCACCTTCAACTCCTCTAAAGAACTGACTAGAAATACTGTCATATCTTGGGTTATAAGCCTCAGTCAACACCTTAATTTCCTTAGGCGAAATCAAGCCTTTTGGTTGAGATATTGGCACCATTGAATCGACCACATCGTATTCCATAGAGCAGTAGTAATACATCGCAGCTGCTCCGACAACGATTCCTAAAATAAGTCCTCCTAATTTTTTCATAATTTGATTAGTTTTGAATTAATAGTGGGTGTAATGTATTGAAAAACTTAATAAAAATCTACTTTTTTTGTTAAAATCTAGGTTTTTTCTTACTAAATTATGCATTTAAACCGAATCTTTTTGCCAAAAATCTGTTGAGATAACCTATTTATCGAAGACTCAGTTAATTGCAATATTCTTGGGTATCCACCTGTGGTCTGACAATCTCGCATTAATATTAAGAGTTGACCAGATGGTGTTAATTGCACAGTCCCGGGTAATACCAACGATGTAATTATACCTCCTAGTTCATGAGTAATTCGGTCTTCAAACTGATAAGCCATTCTATTACTGTCTTTTGAAATCGTTAGAGTATTGTCAAAAAGCAAATCTTGCTGCTGTTTACTTAATTGATTAAACTCTGGGCCTTTAAAAACCTCAAATTCGTTATGACTAAAATGTTTTTTGTTGATTTTCACTGAAGACAAGGGTTTATGATTGATACTTGTTTTGCTCAAACACTCAAGAGTATCGCCTTTACTGAGCTTTAACTTAGATGTAATAGCGCTATACATACTTCTACTATTCATCTTTTCCTCAGTCATAAAACCACCTAAAACTGCAACATAAACTCTAAATCCGTACTCCAACTTACCAAATTGCAATACATCACCTTTTTCTACTGAAATTGGCACATTGTGCTTTACTACCTCAGAATTAAGCATGGGATTCATATATGCACCAGTAATACATATTTCAGTGGCAATGGAAAACCTGAGTTTTGGTCCGAACATTACAGATTCAATAACTGCAGCATTATTATCATTTCCAAGAATTCTATTCGCCAAACTTGCAGAATAAAAATCCATAGCACCCGAAAAGGGAACACCATAAGCCTGATAACCTATTCTACCAAGATCTTGAATAGTATCACAGAAACCTGTTTTGAGCACTTCAACCATCAAGCACCTCACTTTCTAAAATATAAGTCCCATCTATGACCTCATGCAAAATTGAATTGTAGCGACTTCTACTTACTGATACAAACTGAATTTTATCACCAGCTTTAGCAAAACAGGGCACATCATTATTAACATTAAAAAATTCTAAAGGAGAATTTCCTATGATATTCCATCCTCCCGGACTCGCATTTGGATAGATTCCTGTTTGTTCGCCACCTATAGCTACTGCTCCTTTTTTAATATGTAATCTCGGACTTTTTTTCCTCGGAAAACACAAGCGTTTATCTAATCCGCCTAAGTATAAAAATCCTGGTAAAAAACCAATAAAAAAAACTGTGTAGATTGTATCAGAATGCAGTGTAATAATATCTGATATGGACATATTCTTTTGAATAGAAATTTCATTTAAATCCAGTCCGAATTCTCCATCATAACACACTGGAACTTTCCAGCACTTCGAAGTCTTTTTATTTTTAATCACTCGCTCAGAATATAATGCTTTGAGTGCTAAAATCTTATCATTGACATTATCAATAGCAACATTGTAAATAACTAATATCGAGTTATATGCATTATTTACCTGAACTATAGATTTAATACTACAACTTTCAATGTGATTCTTAAATAACAGAACATCATCTAGTACCTTTTCATCAATTTCTGAGGGCCATTCAATCAAAATTGAACATTCTGAAAAGCGATGATATGTAAGTTCAAAACTCAAGTATTAATTAAGAAATTTCAATGTTATTTTGTTTCAGTTTAAAGATCAAAGATTCTAAGTTTTTTACTACATTTCTTCCATCACTATGTACACAAAATGTATCTGCTTTTATTGCTACTTCTTCCCCGTTTAAAGTCGTTACTTTTTTATCTAAAATCATACGACTTACATGATGAAACATGATTTCCGGATCATCAATTAAAGCATCATTATTTGCTCTGGACACCAAAGTCAGATCCTGATTATAGTTTCTATCTGCAAAAGCCTCAAATACAACCTTCAGGCCTTTTTCAGTAGCTATTTTAGAAATAACCGACCCAAAAGGCGCATACAATGCTGTACTAGCATCTATTTTTATTATGACATCTACAATAATGGATGCAGTATTTGCATCAACAGCAGCAAGATTATACAAAGCACCATGAGGTTTGATATGATGCAATTCTAAACCCTCCGCATTAAGTATCTGTCTGAGTGCATTGATTTGCTCCACAAGACTGTTGCTTAAGTTTTCTGCAGATATATTCATCACTTTTCGACCAAAGTTTGGTTGATCAGGAAATGACGGGTGAGCTCCGATTTTAACAGCATACTTTTTAGCTAATCCTACTACAGTTTCCATAGTAGATCGATCTCCAGCATGCCCTCCACAGGCTATGTTACATGATGAGATCAACGGCATTATAAATGCTTCATTACCAGTACCTTCACCTAAATCGCAATTTACGTCTATTGTTATCACAGATCTACATTAGATTAAATACTTTCAGAATACTTTTTACACCTAGAAAGACAGCTATTCCAAATATAACGAATCCGAGAACATTTTGAAGTATTGAGTTTTTATATCTACCTAGAATGGATGTTTTATTCATAATCCACAATAAAAACCCAGCAATTACTGGTAATAGCAGTCCGTTTGCAACCTGAGCAAATTTTATAATCTCAACAGATTTAAAACCAATTGATGAGAATAACACTCCCAATCCCAAAATAAACATCCAGACCAATCTGAATCTTTTCGCTTTCATATTTGAACTCCAACCCAAACAGCCTGAAGCTACGTAAGCAGCGGCTAAAGGTGCCGTAATTGCACTGGTAATTCCCGCAGCAAACAAACCCAAAGAAAGAAAATAAGACGCATAGCTCCCAAATAATGGCTCTAAACCCTTTGCAAGATCTGCTGCATTATTTACTTCAACTGTTTTAATAGCTGCTGCAGATATTATAATACACATCGACACTAGACCTCCTAAAACCACAGCTATAATGGTATCTTTACGAGCATATTTCAAGTCGGAAACATCTTGCCATTTCTCCTTCACTAGCGAAGCATGTAAGAACAGATTATATGGTACGACTGTAGTTCCTACCAAGGCGATAACTGTCAAAATATTGTCGTCAGAAAACTGTGGAGTAAAAAGTCCGGCAAATACTTCAGAAAGGTCTGGCTTGGTCAGTACTGCGGTAATTAAAAATGCTAAACTCATTAAAACGACTAATGAAATTAGCGCTTTTTCTAAAACTTTATAATTTCCTATGTAAAGTAAAATAAAGGCTATCACACCGATGGCCATGGGAAAAATACTTAATGAAAAATCATTGATATCAACTTGAGAGCTTCCAAATATAGTTTCTAAACCCAATACACTCCCACTAATATTACCAGCTTCATATGCCGCATTACCAATAACTATTGCCGACATGATCAAAATAACGGCTAAGGTTTTAAATACAGGATTAGGAATTTCAGATTTGATAACTTCCGACAAACTTTTTTGGGATACAATTCCTAAACGTGCAGACATTTCTTGCAAAACTACTGTTGCTACAATAGATAACAACATAGCCCAAAGCAGCGAAAAACCAAAATTTACACCAGCTAAAGTACAAACAGTTACTGTTCCAGGACCAATAAAAGCTGCAGCCACCAATGGACCTGGTCCAATGTTTTTAAACCAGTTTTTAATCATGTTTTACAGAGTTTAAGGCATATATAGCAAAACTACCTAACCAGTGACCACCTTCATAGCTATCACCAACAATACTTGGCAACGAGTAATTAATATGCTGATTGGCTATCGTATTGAGATGCGAATACTCTGTCAAGTCTTCAGCAATTTCATTTAAACTCCATGCTCTTGAAAAATTTACACCATCAAGATGCACCAGTTTTCCATCGGTTCTGTCACTAACTTTGCCAGTATCTAAAGAAAACTTCTCATTTTTTAACTGCGGAAGGAAATCATTAAGCCACATTTTAAATTCTTCAGAAGGCAACACACGTTTCATCAATGCTGCTTCTTCTAAACAAGGCGACAAAAAATCAAATCCACTAGGCTCCCAAGTCAAAGGGCAACCTGCATCACTACTGTAAAAATCTTTGGCACGTTGTTCAATCAATAATCTAAGTTGATCATTTCCAACAGTTTTTGCATAATCGTATGCAAAAGAGAGTCCGAATGCTGTATTAGAATGCTCACCAACACGAATAGGATAATTGAGTTTTGGCAGAAAATCGATATATTTTTCTACAATCAAATCGGTCAATGGTTGTAAATTATATTCCAATTCTCTCGCAAGAGGGTCCTTCCAGGTATGAAGTTCTTCGGCCAATTTTAAGAGCCAAGCCCAACCATAAGTTCGCTCATAGGTAGCGTTGTATTTTCCGAAGAAATAATTCACCTCAGCTTTAATATGTTGTTCAGACATGTTCTCAAGCAACATGCTTTTTATAGTGTCTGCATTATCTAATTGAGGATATTGTTTTAACAGACTTACCAAACTCCAATGCCCATGAACAGCCGAATGCCAGTCGAAGCAACCATAAAATGCAGGATGCAAATCTTGAGGCGACCTTAGATCATTATCATCACCAATAGTTTGATTGAGTTTGTTTGGATATTCGGTTTGGATACAATGAATGGGGAGTTGCGCTAAGCGATTAGCCTCTTTTAAGTTAATAATAGGTATGACGATATCTTCCGTATTAGCTTTTGCTTCTGTATCAATGGCTGATTGTTTTTCTTTAGTATTACAGCTAAAAACTAAAATAAAAAGCCATAAAATGTGATAAATTTTCATTTTAAAAGATGTCAGTTAGTGTAGTAAAAGTACAATTTTAATATGCTTATCTATAACTTTTAAAAGCTATCCATGTAAATATTAGTAATAGTGCTTATATTTAAACTTGTAAATTGAAATTTCAGTATTTTACTAGCTATTAAATATTAAAATCGATGTCCACAGAAACTAAACGCTCAAAAAAATGGTTAAGAACCTTAAAGTTTCTAGCGGCTTACTTGGTCGCTGCATGGACATTTCTACAATTTATTGATTGGATATTAAATCGCTACAACATTTCACCTTACTGGGTAGATGTTTTACTTTGGATATTTATTGGCATCATTCCATCTTTACTAATCTATTTGCATCATCAAGAGCGGATTAATAAACGTATTCTGAAGCTTAGAGAAATTATTATTTTTCCACTAAATGCTTTAATCCTTATTCTCGTTATATACTTTGGCTTTGGCAACAGTGACTTAGGGGCTACCACTAAAGAAATAAAATACACTAACGAAAGTGGAAAAACAGAAACAAAGACAATTACCAAAGAAGAGTTTAGAGTTGGTATTCCAATTTACGGTTTCAAACAAATTACTCCAGACACAACTTATTCTTGGCTACGCTATGGCATTGGACGTTTATTAGAAGAAGATTTACTTCAAAATAAAAATATTAGTCCAAATTTCGATTTTTTAACTAATACAACAACTAAAATAAGAGAAGCCTCATTATTCTATAATTTCTATATAGATGGTACTTATGAAAAAGTAGGAAAAGATTTCAAAATCACTACTCATATCAGGAAAGCTAGGAATGGCAAAATTTTAAAAGAGCAAACCTTTACTGGACCAAATATTTTAACGCTCTTAGATGATATTAGTGTATTTATCACATCTAATTCGGGCTTTGTGGAAAGCAACTCATTAACATACTTAGACCTTCCTATAAATGAGTTTATAAGCAATTCTCTGCCTGCCTTGAAAGCTTATGCTGATAACAACTACAGAAAAGCATATGATATCGACAAAGGTTTTGCTCTAGCATATTTACAAGAGGCAAAACGCAATACTAAATACAACAGAGGAAAACTAGAAACGCAAGATATAATTGATAAAGCTGTAACGTTAAAAAATAAACTTCCATTACAGAAACAACTTGAAATATTCATTCAGAGAAATATTGCTTACGGCAATTTTGAAGAAGCCGAAGAACAAGTAAAACTACAACTAGAAGTTGACCCAAACAATGAGTTTTATAATCAAGTACTGTATGCCATTTATGGAGAAACAAAAAACACAAAAGCATACTTAACAGCTTCTGAAGATTTATTTAATAAAAATCCTTCAGCTTTTAACGGACTGACTCTGGCAGAGGCAGCAATGCTTAATGGTGAAGATGATAAAATAATAGAAGGCCTTAAAACCTATGAATTAATCAATCCTGAAATTAAAGCTCTCAAATTAGAACCTCTAATTTTTAAAGGCCAAATTAATGATGCAAAATCTTTATTTGAAGAATACAAATTAGGAAATCCTAACAACGTACGTAATAGAGCTTATGATTCTATATTTTCCTATTTACAAAATCATAACCTTGAAGATCTAGATATGAATGAATTTGTTGGTCTTTACCGTTCAGAATCTAATGAGGCTCTCATTGAATATTGGATCAATAACGGTAGATTAATTCAATATGAAAAGAATCAGGATATGCGTACCTTATTACCAGCAGGCAAAGACGCCATAGCTGGAGGCTTTGTTAATGATCTCACTTTTCACTACCAAATAATTAGAAGTGAAAACGGCAAACCTATTGGACTCAAATCTACTCTTTTTGATTGGTCAAAAAGCTATAATAGGTTTTATTGGAAGTTAGATAGTAGTATTCTAGAAGCTAATGAAGCCTTTGAGAATAATCAACTAAAATTAGCAGATTCTCTTTACAAAATAGCTATTGACAATAATCCTAAACATGCCTTTTTAAAAAACATACAAGAGCATATTAGATACACAGGGACCATCTCTACCGATTCTCTACTGCTACAACACCAAAAGTTTTCAGGATCCTATGGTCCAAGAAGATTTTGGATTGAAGATGGTAAGTTTTACTACAAGAGAAAAGATGAAAATAGCGACTTGGTAAAGGTTGAATTATTGGCTATAAATGAAAATCGATATATGGATTTAACAAGATTAGGTACAATTATGGCGTTTGAAAATGATAATTCTGGAAAAGTAGCCTCTAAATCTTACAGCTATGCTATAGGTGAAGAACTAAAATTTGAATGGGGTTTCTTTGTCAATGAAACTGTTAATAATTATTTCCCTAAAGATGATTAATCACCCCAACCAACCCTCACGATCCATACTGCGGTATTGAATGGCTTCGGAAATGTGAGCGTCATTAATATTCATTAACATAAAAGATCTGAATGACTTTTAATTACATTAATTCTATTTGAAACAGATAATATCTTTTCAACTTTTTATAATAATATATATATTGGTAAAATTTGATAAAAAAATATAGGGAGGGCTTAATATCAAAAAGGGAGAGTCAAATTGTTTTCTAAATACCTGCTATATAGACAGCGGGATTTTCACAAACTTCAGCACAGCCTCCATTATCAGCACATTCTAGTATCGCTACGGCAGCACATTTTTTTGTGGGACAAATGGTATAACTGGTTTCGTTTCCTTCGTCATCAAAACACGCTATATGGAATCTGTCACCTTGTGTTCTTTGTAAATTTCCATTAGACTCCAAAATTCTTATTGAAGTTAGATAGTAAGTGTCAGAACGTTTAGTAATTGTAAAAGCGACATCTGCATTATTATTTATTCTACTGTAATCTTCTACTTCGGATAATAAAACTTCTAATGGGTCTTCAATAGTTAATTCTTTTGTTTCGTCAGACTTATTGAATCCAAAACTTAGAGTAGTTACAAATGCAACTAAACATAATTTAATAAATGTATTTTTCATATTTAAGTTTTAATTGATATTGTTAGGTGTATAAGTGATTTTGGCTTTGTTATTACATACATTTGCACAACCACCACCTTCAAGGCAGTCCCAAGTTGCTTGACCAGCACAGCCGACATCTTCACCACATTCTGTTACTACTGATTCACCATCACCATATGTACAAGTTACTTGATAGTCATCCCCTGGACCACGATTTAGATTTTCAGTACCGTTTACAAAATCCATTACTTTTGCAGAATTTTCAATAATTTCAATAAAACCTAAATAATCATCTTTCTTAAGATTAGCAAACTCATAGGTTACTATCTTACTATTTTCATCTCCTAAAACTTTCATTTTGGAAACAACTTTATCAATCCTTAATCTCAGTTCTTCAGATGAAATATTTTCGGGATTGGATTCTTTTTCACACGAAGTGAAGTTTAGTGCAAATGCACAAAGTAGAAGTACTAAAAAGTACCTCGAATGATAATGAAATAATTCTTTCATATTAAAAAATTTAATGCCTCATTAAAGGTCTTAGGCTGTTAATTACGACCTTTCAAACTAATATTCAGCTTGTTAAAATATTTAATTTACAATTTATTTTTTAAATGAGATTTAATTACTAGAATAAAAACTATTAAATTACCCCAACCAACCTTCCCTATCCATACTGCGATATTGTATGGCTTCGGAAATATGAGTACCATTAATAGTTTCAGAACCTTCCAGATCTGCAATGGTTCTCGACACTTTAAGAATACGATCATAAGCCCTTGCCGATAAGTTCAGTTGTTCCATCGCGTTTTTTAACAAGGTCATAGATGCGTTATCCAACTTACAATGCTTTCTAATCTGTTTCGTATTCATTTGTGCATTATAATGTACAGTTTCCGAAGAAGAAAAACGTAAGGTTTGTACCATTCTGGCCTCAGTTACTCGTTTCCGAATCTCGACTGAAGACTCCCCTTTTCGATCATCAGACAATTTATCAAAAGGTACTGGTGTCACTTCAATATGAATATCTATACGATCTAATAAGGGTCCAGACACCTTACTCAAATACCGTTGCATTTCCGCAGGAGACGATGTTACTGGTGCATTAGGATCATTGAAATAACCACTAGGACTCGGATTCATACTCGCTACCAACATAAACGACGATGGATAAGTAACGGTAAACTTAGCTCTCGAAATCGTAACCTCTCGATCTTCCAGAGGTTGACGCATGACTTCCAAAACCTCCCGCTTAAATTCTGGCAATTCATCTAAAAACAAAACACCATTATGTGATAAGGAAATTTCACCTGGTTGTGGATAACTGCCACCACCAACCAAAGCCACATTGGAAATAGTATGGTGCGGACTTCTAAATGGACGCTGAGACATCAAACCTGTATGCGCTTTGACTCGACCTACTACTGAATGAATTTTGGTTGTTTCTAAAGCTTCATGTAATGTCATTGGTGGTAAAATACTAGGTAAACGCTTTGCTAACATCGTTTTTCCTGCACCTGGCGGACCTATTAAAATAATATTATGCCCACCAGCTGCTGCAATTTCCATACAACGCTTAATGCTTTCCTGACCTTTGACATCACTAAAATCAAATTCTGGAAAATCCAATTTCTTATAAAACTCCTCTCGTGTATTAATGATTGTTTGTTCTAAAGGTTGGGCTTTATCAAAATAGTTAATCACCTGAATGATGTTGTCAACACCATAAACATCCAAGCCATCAACAATAGCAGCTTCTTTAGCGTTTTGCTTCGGAAGAATAAATCCCTTATACCCTTCTTCTTTGGCTTTGATTGCAATTGGGAGCGCTCCTTTTATAGGTTGCAAATTTCCGTCAAGTGATAATTCACCCATGATGAGATATTCATCCAGTTGTTCTGCTTTTATTTGCTTGGACGCTACAAGGATTCCAATAGCTAAAGTGAGATCATAGGCAGAGCCCTCTTTACGAAGATCGGCAGGTGACATATTGATTATGATCTTTTTCCCAGGAATTTTATAGCCATTGTTTTGAAGTGCTGCAGCAATTCGAAAATTACTTTCTTTAATAGCATTATCAGGTAATCCAACCAGATGGTAACCTATTCCAGAATCAATATTAACCTCTACAGTAATTGTAGTGGCTTCAACACCAAAAACGGCACTTCCAAAGACTTTTTTGAGCATAGATAGAATATTTCTTTAAATATAGAAAATATTCTACAAATCTCTATACTAATTAAGCCTTTTACTTAAGAAAGCACACTGTCAATTACAGCTTCAAGATCATGATCATCATCAATTGTATTCAACCAAGATGACGTATCGTCATGAAATAAAAACGAGTTGAGTGCCTGACTCACAGCATGTTTATCTGCAGTTTGTAAGTTATCGACAACTGTTTCAAGATTTTCAAGCAATTGAATTGGTGTTACTTTTTCTTTAGATAATTTAAAAGCAATCTTTCCTGTGATTTCCAAAAACTTGAGGTAATTGACTTTAGTGGTGATTGGTGTATTAATATTCAGACGATTAAACACTTCTCTTGTGAATGCTCTGGTTTGCGGACCAGAAATACCGTCAATAATTACTGGCTTTCCGTAGATATAATGCAACACCATTTGAAGGTATAGGGTTTCGGACTGTGATGATTCGTGATAATCAACTATAACACTTGTATCTACATGCCAGTGATCGGCATGATTAGGATAGAGATGATTAAGTACAATACCAAAATGCTTCCGAAGAAACGATTCGATTCCTAAATACAATTCTTTTTGATGAATGAAATTATTAGTCACCAATTGATGATCATCCCAAAAAATAGCATCGAGATCAAAGGCTTTCCCCAAACCATGATGTCCTGGCTTATTGACTAAGATTCCTGCACACGTAATGATATTTGGAGTACCTAACGGACAATGGTCAAACACCTCTTTTAATGCAGATTCTAACACTGTTAAGAAACTCTCCTCTACTCTAAAATCGTGAAGTTTCCCAGGTGTTCCATATGGATGCTGAGGTAATCTGGCATAATGTAATGCAATGTTATTAATGGCATTTATTGTCTTCATGTTATTTTGATTCTAGTTGTTTAACAATTGATTAATTGCTTGTATTTGTTCTGAAATTAGTTCACTTTGAATAACGCTATCGTAATATTTGATGGTACTTGTACTTAAATGTCTGGCTAGAGTTGGTTCATAGGTTTTCCAGACTGCACCATTATCATCTAGCTCTTTTTTGACTTTAGCATTTTCAACATCTAAAAAATATTTAAGCTCTATAATCTGGTTAGAATCTGTAAGCTCATCGGCTCCTAAAAAATCTTGAACCTCCTCCAATTCGATCTGAAATGGTAAATAGATCGGAATATAAGTCATAGATTCTCCCTTATCTCTATCGTTTATAAAATCACTCAGGTAATTTGGTATTTTATCAAGATTGAGTCCTGTCTTAAGGTCTGCTACAATATTATCCTGTTCCTTTTCATCCATCATTAAATGAGTAATCCCACTTTGTTTTTGAAATTTTTGAATGAGATACCATATGTAATTGTTTCGACCGTTAATGATCTCTACAAATACTTTTTTGGTGCGACTCAACGTCGTATCTTTTTGTATGTAATTATAGAGATCTAATGAACTGAGTAATCCGCTATTATCAATAGCACCAGCATCAATGTAGTGTCCGTAATTTTTGATCTTAGCTGCCGGACTTAATGCAGGAAACCTGTTTGTTGAAGAGATCGCTTCATAATAAGCTATTGCACCATTATGTAACTGTGATAGATTATCTGAATTAAAAAATAATGTGGTCTCTCTAGGATATTTAACCGAATAAAACACACCTCGTTTTCCATTCGTTTTGGCTGTGTTAATTATTAATGATGGAAAATAACCATTAGCATTATCATAAATATTAGTTTTCCAATATGAATTAAAGGACATAGAGTCTAACTCCATAGACGTTTGACTTTCCAAAATATTCCTGTAAGTGACCATAGAGTAATATGAGCGATCTTTATATGGATTAATTTTATTGAATGGATATACCTTTCTAATAAAATCATAACCGAAAGTAAGTGCCAAATCTTTTGATGCAAAATTCTCTTTAGCCACTTCATCTATTTTATTGGCAATTCGTTTGTAATCATTATTGTATCTACCATCTAAAACCGAATATAACGACAAGCCCATCATGCCACCAGAAGCTCCGGAAAGCGATACAGTCTGATCCAGAAATTCGCCATCAGATTGAATTTGGATCTCGTTAAGCACTTTCATAGTCCAGATATTGGCTTTCAATCCACCACCATGAGAAGCCACAAAAAACAAAGGTTTCGTTTTTCGCTCTCTGAGTTTGGCTTTAAATTCTTTCATTTCGAGAACGTTCTCATTAGAGACACTATCATAAACTTTTAGCTCGTGAATTGCACTTTCGGCATTATAAGAAACAATACATAAAACAATGATGAGCATTGTAATAGCTGAGGCAATTAAACGTCTTCTATTAGAAAACTTTTTTTGCTTTTTTAATGGCAATAACTTGTGTCTGTTCTCTGGATATACCTTAGAATTATACAAATAACTTTTATCAGTAACAAGAGGGTTTTTCTCAAGATCTTTCTTCTGAGTTTGAAAAATAGAGATCATAAAAAAGTACTTCAGTAAACATGCTAATGTGTAATAAATGATGAAAAAGTAACTCAGTAGAATGAGCATGGCATTGGATAGTTTCCAATTGTAAAATACCGCAAAATTACTATAGATTAAAAAGAGAATAACGGCAAAAGCAAATACCAAATAATACCTGAGGTAACCAACACTATTACTAATCCATTTTAGCTTGTAGTACACAGCAATCACATAGACCCTGAAAACTCTAAAAAGGATATACATAAATGCCAATAAAAATGTAAAAACCTGAAGTAACCAATAACCAGCTAAACTAAATTTGAGTGAAAAAATAACAATCAATCCAACTATAATCACAAATACAATAGAGAGCAATAAGGCTGTGACACCTAACGAATAGAATCTTTTCTTTTGAGATTTGATCTTATCTATGGCATCATCGTCAACGGCTTCGGCTAGTTTTTCTTGATACACATCAAACTGATCTAACAAAGCAATTAATACAAGAGCAGGAATCACAGAAAGCAGTAATGAAATACTTTTTATTGTGGTGATATCATAACCACTGAATACCAATTTAGGATAGAAGGTTTGATAGATGTAATAATGCCAGATAATAAAAATCACTAAACCGAGACAATGTCTGAAATATTTCGCTTTAAAATCTTCTTTGTAATTGGTCTTATCAATTTTAGAAAAAATAAAAATTGGATAGCTTAACCATTTGTAAACATACCATTGGTGATCGTCACGACTATTATTTATATTTTCTGCATAATAAATATATCTCGGATAATGCGCCAGAACTGAGGCAAAAACAGAAATCACAACAAAACAAAACATGAGAGACCACATGTCGTTCTCTATCATATCTACCAGAAGTGTATTGGCTTGTTCTAATGCTTGAACCATTAACAATATAATACCCAAAAACAATAAACTCAAGTAAGATGATTTACCAAATTTACCAAATGCAGATACGAGATTATTAACAAAATTTAAAAACCGAAGAATCAGTTTCCCTATATTTTTTAAAAACATGATAATTTTTTAAAATTACTACTCTTAGCGTCAACAAGGATTAATTTTAATATTCTATAGGGAGTATTATGACTGTAATTTACAAAAAAATATTAGCTCACAAGTCATGTGAACTTTTAAATTAGAGAATTTATTTCAAGTCGAAATACATTATTTTATATTTACAAAATCTAAGGTATTGCTTATATGAGCCTCTCTAAACGTATTGGATTAGTCTTAGGGCCAACGCTCTTTACATTAATCATTTTATTTTTTAAACCTGAAGGGCTGTCTCCCCAAGCTAATGCGATTCTGGCATCAACAGCTTGGATAGCCATTTGGTGGATCACAGAGGCCATTCCAATTGCTGTTACAGCGCTCTTACCTATTGTTCTTTTTCCACTATCTGGCGGACTAGACCTAAATACGACTACTAGTGCTTTCGGACATAAATTTGTATTTCTCTATTTAGGCGGATTCATTATTGCCATAGCTATAGAAAAATGGAATCTTCATAAACGCATAGCTCTTAACATCATTAATATAATTGGCAGCGATGTAAAAAAGATCATATTAGGTTTTATGGTTGCTACAGCGTTTTTATCCATGTGGATCTCAAATACAGCTACCTCTGTAATGATGCTTCCTATTGGTATTGCAATCATCAAACAACTTAAAGACAACCCAAACACTGCTGAAAATGAAAATATGATTTTCGGAAAAGCACTCATGCTAGCCATTGCCTATAGTGCTTCAATTGGAGGTATTGGAACATTAATTGGCACACCTCCTAACCTTGTTTTAGCTGGTGTAATTTCAGATATTTACGATTATGAAATCACGTTTTCTCAGTGGTTTATTTTCGGGTTTCCTATCTCATTATTGTTATTATCCATCTGTTGGATCTATCTTACCAGATTTGCTTTTACATTCAAACAGACCGAATTTCCCGGCGGAAAGCAAGAGATCAAACGTCTTCTAAAATCTCTGGGAACGATAAGCTATGAGGAAAAGATTGTCGCATTTGTTTTTGGTTTGACAGCTTTTTGCTGGATCACCAGATCATTCATATTAAAAGGATGGTTTACTGCTATCGATGATACTATTATAGCAATCTTCTTTGCCATTCTTCTATTTTTGATTCCGGCGAAACATAAAAAAGAACAAATCATCAATTGGGAAGAAGCCGTAAAACTACCTTGGGGAATCATCATTCTATTTGGTGGTGGAATGGCATTAGCCAAAGGTTTTGAAATTAGTGGTCTTGCAGAATGGATTGGTAATCAAATGACAGCTTTACAAGGTGTCACTACAATTTTACTAATACTTTTACTTGTAGCAGCTGTTAATTTCTTAACTGAAATCACCTCAAACCTAGCCACAACAGCCATGTTATTACCTGTGTTGGCACCTATGGCTTTAACGGTAGATATTCATCCATTTGTATTGATGGTAGGTGCAGCTGTTGCCGCTTCCTGTGCATTCATGCTTCCTGTAGCAACACCTCCAAATGCTGTGGTTTTTGGATCTGGTTATTTGAGAGTTCCTGATATGGTGAGTAAAGGGATTGTCATGAACATCATCTCGATTATTATCGTTGCACTCTTTGTTTACTTTTTGTTACCTGAAGTTTGGAATATCGTTGTTAACCAATTTCCTGAGGAATTGAAACCAAATTAATTCTTTAAAAATTTAACTGATTGTCTTTGGTCTTTACCTTCAATATCAAGAAAATAGATTCCTGAAAGGAATTCGGACACATTAATAGTGACACTCCTTGAGTCTGTTACCGAAATTTGTTTTAGTACTCTTCCATTGAAATCAACAATAGTTATCCTATTTAACATAGAAACACTTTTAATAACTAACTCCGAACTTGCTGGGTTTGGATATACCGAAAATAAACGATTATCAAGCTCTTCAATAGAAAGCAACTCTGTAATATCATATACTTGAGCAAAACCAGCAAAACTAGCTAAGTTATCGTTACTAGGATCACCTATTACTATTTTATTCCCATCAGTTGTTACATCTACACTATACCCAAATTCATCATTCCCATTAATTCCAAAAAGTGTATTTCCTATTTGATTCCAATTATCATTTACCAACTTGTAAATTTTAGTATAATTAGCTTGATATGCACCAATCACTAAAGTCTCTCCATCTCCTGACAAATCAATAGACCACCCAAAACGTTCAAATGAAGATTCTCCTTGAAGGTCTAAACCTAGAGGCTCCCATGAATTAGCATTCAATTCAAAAACCTCTACTTCACCAGAGAAATTTCCATTCTCATTATTTCCCCAACTTCCTATAGCTACTCTATTTCCATTGTCGGATATTGCAGAAGAAGCTCCAAAGAAAATAGCTGGTCCTTCACCAGTAATAGTAGAACCCGTTTGAATCCAAGCAGAATTGACTAACGAAAATACTTTTGCATAACCTACTCTTGAGGTACCATCCTCATTGATTGAAGCTCCACATATAATATGATTACCGTCACTTGACATATCCAAAGATACTCCAAAGACATCATTCTCAGTATCACCTTCGACTTCAAATGATAAGTTCCATTGTGTTCCATCATAATCAAACACCTTTAAAGCACCTGTATCAAATCCATTTGTATTACTATCAAAATATGGCGCACCAACTGCAATTCTATTTCCATCATTAGAAATGGCAACATTAGTTCCAAACTCATGACTATCATCACTTCCATTCAATGTAACTCCCTTTTGTATCCAATCTGTTCCATCAAATTCATAGACTTGAACACTTCCAGCATTTATATCAAACAAATCGCTATACTGTATCCCAATTACGAGTGTTGTTCCGTCATCAGTAATATCAACCGACCGACCAGCATTATCACTTTCATTATAAGAATCTAAATCATTACCTAACTGTATCCAATTTGTTCCATTAAATTGATAAACTTGTATTTTACCTGAACTATCACCATTTATTGTAGCGTTTGGAGAGCCAACCACAACAGTTTGTCCATCACCTGATGTTGCGACTGACCATCCTAAAGCATTATTTATAGAATTCCCATTTATATCATCACCAACTTGCACTTGAGAATTTAGACAACAAGACATCAGTGTGACCAAGCTTAATAAAATATTTGACTTCATTTTCATTTTTATAAAGAGTATTACTTAAGTTCTATTTTGATATTTGTGTTACAAAATCCAAAGCACGATTTTCATTATAGTAGAAGTTTCCAGGTTGAATAAATCCAACATGACCTCCAAACTTTGGCATCTCTAAATGTAAATTCCTATTGACTTTAGCCTCTTTTATCGGATAACACTCTGGAGATAAAAACGAATCATTTAAGGCATTGATCACTAGTGTTGGGACCTCAATAGCATTTAAAAATTGTAAGCTACTGCATTGTTCATAATAGTCCTGAGCATCTTTAAAACCATGTGCTTTAGACGTGTAGACTTCATCAAAGTCTCTTAAAGTTTTGATAGATAAAATTTCCTCCTGGGTAATATGTTCGGGAAAATTTTTGATCTTCACTTTCAACTTATCTACTAGGTGTTTTCTGAATCGTATTGCAAACGCTGCGTTCTTTGGCATATGTAACTCTCTTGCCGAGCCAATGAGATGCACAGGAACTGATATGGATATAGCCGATTTGATTTGCTTCGGAATCTCACGCTCCTCACCTAAGTATTTGAGTGTGATATTTCCGCCTAAACTAATGCCTTTGATGTAAATTCTCGAGTAGTTTTTATTCTGAATACAATGCTGAATTACATCATCCAGATCGTTAGTGGCTCCCGAATGATAACTGTGATAAAACCGATTATCTTCACCACTACAGCCTCTAAAATTCACACTAACGGCATCAATTCCATTCTGATTAAATAGCTTAGCTGTTCCAGTAATATATGGACGTTGCGCATGACCTTCAAGACCATGAAGTAGAATAATCACAGCATCTGACTTGGCTTCAGCATAACTCCAATCTAAATCTAAAAAATCCTGATCTCTAGTTTCAATGCGTTCGCGAATTTGTTCTACACCATTGACTTTTCGGATCAATCCGGAGTACACTGTTCCTATAAATCCGTTTCTAAATTGAAAAGGTGGCTTGTAGTTAGACTCTACTATTGGCATTTAAGTGCTAGCTATTATTTTAAAACTGTGAATTCTATAGATGAATCGTTATACACCTTATGCGTCTGTGCTTTAAAATCCTCTGCTTTAGCCTCAAAAATATTATCGACATAAGTTTGCGGATTAGCATCTATATATGGGAAAAACGTACTCTGTACCTGAACCTGGATCTTATGTCCTTTTTTAAAAGTATGAAACACATCCTGAAGCTTTAAACTGACTGCAGTTTTTTGGTTGGGCACAAATGGCTCAGGGGTAGTCATGCTATTTCTGAAACGACCACGCATGACTTCACTTCTTATCATCATATGATAATTGCTAAGTTTGAGATGATCTTGAACGTCTTCGGTATTTTCGATATCCGATGGAAATACATCAATAACTTTTACAATCCAATCGGCAGCAGTCCCTGTTGTAGACACATTTAGTTTAGTTAAAATATCTCCTGCAAGCGTGATATCGTCTTCTAAAATTTCAGTTTCAAATGTGAGCACATCAGGACGTCTAGATGCAAACCTTTGATCGTCTGTCATAAATTTTCTTGGTGTAAAAACAACTTTGATATCTTCACTATAAGGTACTGGCTTTTTAGGATCACTTACAAAATCAGATGTTGTTATCATTCGGTTAGCTCGTTGTGTTAACTTTTCATAAGGCTGCATGTAATAGCTTTCTTTAGAAACATTCTTTGGAGGCCAAGTATCAAAACTCACCCATTCTTTCTTACCTGTATCAAACATATGAGCTTCAGGTAAATTTGTACTTCCATTTGCATCTCCTTTCAAGAAATGATTGAAAAATGGTGTTTCGATTTCTTTCTGAAAATAATCAGAAATGTTATCTCCAAAATGAATATTCCCTATGACTTGACGCTCTCTAGTTCTTGCCCAATCTCCATGACTCCAAGGACCAAAAACTACAGTGTTGTAGTTGTCGCTATTCTCTTCGATGCTTTCATATGTATTGAATGGTCCGTAGAGATCTTCAGCATCAAATAATCCACCTACAATCATTGTTGCTGGTTTTATATCATTTAAATGCTGAATAATGCCACGACTTTGCCAGAATTCATCATAATTAGGATGATTTTTTATCTGATTATAAAACACATTATTTTCATCATAGTACTGGTCTAAGTTACTCAACGGACCAGCATCTAAAAAGAATTGATATTGATCTTCGGTTCCAATATCTGGAAACTCATACCATGATTCTGTTGTTGGTGTATCTTTCATGTAACCAAATACAGCAGTTGCTCTCCAATAGCTTAACAGAAAAGCTCCATTGTGGATAAAATCGTCAAAATAAAAATCGCCTATACACGCTTGAGGCGATGCTGCTTTTAATGCTGGATGGCCTGATAGCACTGAGTAAGTAGCATAGAATCCCGGATATGAAATCCCGTAAGTTCCAACATTACCATTATTATGATCTATATTGTTAACCAGCCATTCAATGGTATCATATGTATCACTGGCTTCGTCAGTTTGTGTTCCTGTTTTATTGGGAATAAACGCTCTCATATTGTCATACACCCCTTCACTATTCCATCGGCCACGAACATCCTGATACACCATAATATTACCTTCTTCCATGAGATATTTATTTGGTCCAACCTTTTTGCTGAATTCATTTTCTCCATAAGGTCTACAGCTGTAAGGAGTTCGTTTTAAAAGGATTGGATAGGATTTAGAGGTGTCTTTTGGAGAATAGATCGTAGTATGCAGTTTTATACCATCACGCATTTCGATCATTACCTCTTTCTTGGTATAATTATCTTTAACATAGGTATCTTCGACCTCAGCAGTCTTAACATCTTCTACAACAACTTCAGTACGTTTACAATTAACGATTGCGATTGCTATAAAAGCAAGAATAAAAAGTTTTTTCATTATGGTTGGAGATTTTTTAAAAAGCTAAAGATACATATTCTACAAGTGAAAAATCGAAACAAAATGTTAAGAGACTTCTAAAGATGTAAACTCAAAGGTCTTCCCGTTAAATAAGCCTTTATCACTCAATTTCAAGGCAGGAATAACCAACAAAGCCATAAATGAAAGCGTCATATAAGGTGCATTTAATGTGCAACCCAGAGTTTTGGCCATAGCATCCAGATTAGCATAGTCATTACCAATGGTTTGGCCGTCCTTATCACTCATAATTCCAGCCACAGGTAGTGGTACAACTTTGTCTTCGGAATCTGACACTGCACAAATACCTCCTTTGTTTTCAATGATAAGATTAACCGCTTTACAAATCATCTCATCACTTACTCCTACTGCAATAATATTATGCGAATCATGACCAACAGACGATGCTATAGCTCCTTGCTTTAAACCGAAATTTTTAATGAATGCCATAGCTGGCGAATCATCATTATATCGATTAACGACTGTCATTTTTAAAATGTCAGTTTCAGTATTTGAGACTAAATTTCCATTTTCTATCGTAGCAGTCTCAATCAACTCATTGGTCACTAACTGACCTTCCAAAGCTTCTATAACTCTGATTCTTTTAGAATTTGAAGACACTTTAAAATCAGAGACGTTTTTTAGGTTGGTATTGAAATTATTGAGTACCTCAAAAGACAAGGACTTAAGTTTTGAAATTCCATTTTCACTAACCAATCTACCATCTATATAGGTTTGCAGAACTTTAAAATCTTTCAAATCTTCTACAATAATACAATCGGCTGTATCTCCAACGTTTAGCAATCCAACATCAAGATTGTAATGCTTCACAGGATTGACACAAGCTGCTTTAAGTATTTTAAAAACATCAATACCCTTTGCTACAGCTCTAGAACACAATTTATTAATATGATCTATAATCAAGTCATCTGGATGTTTATCATCACTACAAAACATCATATTATCATAATAGTCAGGAAGCAAGTCGATCAAGGCTTCAAAATTTTTGGCTGCACTCCCTTCTCTAATAAGTACTTTCATACCTTTTTGAAGTTTCTCCAAACCTTCTTCATAAGTAAAACATTCATGATCTGTTGAGATTCCAGCACTGATATATTTTGTGATGTCATCACCCAATACACCAGGAGCATGACCATCTACAGGTTTATCGTAATGCTTTGCCCAAGCTATTTTTTTAAGCACTTCTGCATCATCAAACAATACACCAGGATAGTTCATCATTTCGGCTAAATACTTAATATCAGGGTTTGACATTAGTTGTTTGACACCATCAGAATCAATAACAGCTCCTGCCGATTCAAAAGCCGTTGCGGGCACACAAGAAGGTGCTCCAAAGTTAAATTTGAAAGGGGTTTGCTTACCATTGTTAATCATAAAATTCACACCATCAATACCGAGAACATTTGCAATCTCGTGAGGGTCAGACACTGTAGCAACAGTTCCATGGTTTACGGCTATTCTAGCAAATTCACTTGGTACCAACATAGAGCTTTCAATATGGATATGCGCATCTACAAATCCAGGCATAATGTAGTGTTCACTATCGTGTTGTTTCTCTTCAATGGCTACAATTTTCCCTTCGGCAATAGAAACCTCTCCTTTATAGATTCGTCGGTTCTCAATATCGACTATTTGTCCTTGTAATGTTATCATGCAGTCAGTTACACCTCTTTTAGTGTTATTTTTAAAATTTTTGTTGTTTGTTTAGTCACTTTAAATCGTTCATCTGCTCGCCTTCCCAGAATCCAAACAATATCATCATTAGAGGTTAACAACCATATATTTTCCTTATCAACTAATGATAACTTCTCGTCCTTAAAATATTTACTGAGTTTCTTTTTTCCTTTCATTCCTGAGGGATAAAACGCATCTCCTTCTTGCCATTGACGAAGCACAAGTGGATAAGTGAGTTTACCCTTGTCTATAAATATTTGGGTTTTTGAAGCGTTTGAAATGGTATTGACTTGATTAAAAACCAGTGTTCCAATACCAGTTTGTAAGTTATTATCCTGCTCACTGATTTCTATGGATTGGTGTGTTTCAGTAACGCGATTTGTTAAAATAAGATGTTTCCGGTCTTTAATCAATCGATGGGTTTCTGAAAGAACTTGCTTTCCCGATTGGGCATCTAATAAATTGACAACATCATTCCATGCTGTAAACCCATAATCCTTAAACATTTCATACATATATGCCTTTGCATTGTTGACCTTTTTAAATTCTGAAATTTTAAATGTAATGTAATCGTCGTCTATGTCAACAATAGCTCGCTTAGCTACAGCGTTTAAACTTTCCTCAACGATGTCTGCTGAGTCATTAAGGTGACTTAAGGTTTGTTTAAAACCTTGTATTACTTCGGGATTAATCTCTTTAAGGGCAGGAATCACTCGATGTCTCAATGCATTCCGAAGGTATTTATCAGATGTATTGCTACTATCCTCTCGCCAACTTAAGTTCTTTTCATTGGCATAAGACTCCAAATCTTCTCTGGTAAATGGTAATAACGGTCTAATGATAGCATCATTTTTTTCAGGAATACCTGTTAAACCATGTAATCCGCTCCCACGAGTAAGATTGATCAGAAAGGTTTCAAGGTTATCATCAGCATGATGTGCCGTAAGTATGTAATCAAACTTTAAATCTTCAGCAAGATCAAAAAACCAATTATAACGCAAATCCCGAGCTGCCATTTGAATAGATATCTTGTGTGTTTTTGCGTAATCTTCAGTATTAAAAGATTCCACAAACACTTCAAAATCGAGTTGATCTGCTAAATCAATTACAAAACTTTCATCCTCATCACTTTCAGTTCCGCGTAAGTTAAAATTACAGTGAGCCAATGAAATATCTAATCCTAATTCATGACATAAATGTGTTAAAACCACACTGTCTAATCCACCCGAACAAGCAATAAGCAGCTTACTTTTTGTAAGCAGACTTAAGTTGTTTTGAATGTGATTTTTAAAAGCGTTAATCATAATTCAAATATACAACTTTGCTTTTCTTAAGCAGTGTTATAATTTAGATGAAGCTGATAAATATCATATGAAAACTCTCAAGTTTACTTTAGCTTTACTTTGATAACCAAAATCGATTGATATGAGCACTTTAAAGAACATTCAGGATAAGTCTACTCAGGATGAGTTTGACAAAAAAGTATTATCTGCAATACAACATTTACAACCTTATGTAAAACACCGACTTTATGTAGCAGAATCAACAGGTATTTTACCTAAAAACATGTATCGTTCTAATGATATGATTGATACAGCCATATTAGAATTGTATGAAGGTGGATACAATATAGACGATGAAGCACTTGCGGTTAAACTCAGATTGTTTTCTATAGTGGATAAGGATCTGGATACACTATTTAAGAAAGAGGCATTTCATAATAAAACCATAAGCACAGATTCTATATTACAAGAGGAATTAGATGGTTTAGAAGAACGCTTTTCTGTAGATGCAGACCTCGACCTTATTATGAACGAAGATTTTGACGATATTTCATATGCTCAGGACAATAAACACAAACACGTATTTGTATATACAGACAGAGACTCGTCATTGTTAAAAACCTTTGATATAGAAGATTTGAGTCCGCAAAAATCACAAAAGGTCATTGGTGGCTTTTACAGTTGGCTTCCCACACAAATTGCTGATGTGGTAGATTTATATGTCTTTGGGAAACTTAGTTTTGAAGATATTGCAAAAATCAAGCATATAGAAGTTACACGAATAGAACGTATTTTTAATGCCATTAAAAAAAGTTTCAGAAAGAATCTCAACTAGTTTTCAAGAACCTCACGCATAGCTTTGGCTTTAATCAGGCATTCTTCATATTCTTTAAGTGGATCACTTTTAGCAGTAATAGCTCCACCAACTGAATAGGACACATATTTTTTGGTCTCATTAAAGAGAATACTTCTTATAACCACATTAAAATCAAAATCGTTTTCTGGTGAAAAATAGCCTACAGCTCCAGAATACAAACCGCGTTTGGTTTCTTCAAGCGCTTCAATGATTTTCATTGCCGATATTTTTGGAGCTCCAGTCATACTTCCCATAGGAAAAGTTGTCTTGATGATATCAACTGGATGTGTGCTTTGAGTGACCTGAGAATGCACTGTAGAGATCATTTGGTGAACCTGATCAAAGGTGTACACTTTACAAAGTTCGTCAACAACCACACTGCCTTTAGTTGCTGTTTTCGATAAGTCATTTCTAACAAGATCGACAATCATAACATTTTCACTTCGCTCTTTAATATCTATTGAAAGCGCTGTTTTCAACTTATCATCTTTAACTTTATCTGCTGAACGTTTTGCTGTTCCTTTAATAGGTTGTGAAGTAATCTTTAAGCCTTCTTTTTTTATGTAACGTTCAGGTGAGGCCGAGAGTAAATACTTATCATAAACTCTTAAAAATGTAGCAAATGGAGGCTTGGATATATTGTTAAGCTTATTGTAGGTCTCCAGAGGATTGATAACAGTATCTTCAGCATAGAACTCCTGACAGAAATTGGCTTCGTAAATATCTCCTCTATGAATATGAGCTAACATCTCATTTACCTTTGCAAAATATTCGTCTTTATGAATTCTGAGTTTGATTTTTACTCTATGTTCTTCGGAAATGGGCTCATCTAAATCTGTTGTATTCGAAATAGACAATCTGGAAAAATCTACTAAATCTATAGCCTTTAAGTCTTGTTCTAACTCATCTGAAACAAAATTCAAATAATGAGTTTCTAGTGTATTTCCTTTTAAAAAAAAGAGTTTTTTAGGTTGAAAGAAAAACAATTCCGGAAAGTGTAATCCATCAAAATTATTAGAAGAGAGATCTTCAACATCATTTTTAAGATCATAAGATAAATAACCAAAAATCCAGTCTTTAGTTGCCGATTGGTATTCTTTTAATTGATCAAAAGCATCATAGTAGTCGGTTTGAAAAATAGTAAAGGCATCTACTGCCATAACAGCATCATAAGAGGCAAACCTGTCATCGTAATCATTACTATCTAACCAAATAACTTCATCAAATTGCTGACTCCATGTCAATAATTTTTGCTTATATTGTTCAGCATTATTGATAGATGTAGTTGTTGTTTTTCTCAAGATGACGCTTTAGTATTTTAAAGTTCAAATTTATTAAGAAACTAACAATTTACATCACTATTGATATTAAAAAAATATTGCTCTACACTATGACTAAAATCTCATCATTAATTCAATATACATCTAGGTTAGCTGTTTTTGTTTTATTACTCGCATGTACATTTTCATTCTCTCAATCTCAGGAAAATTATAATCTACTCTGGAAAATTGAGGGCAAAAACATGACCTCACCATCCTATTTATTTGGCACCATGCACGTAGATGACGCCAGAGCTTTTCAATTTAGTGATGCGGTAATGCCTGCCATTAAAAGTTGCGAAGTATTTGCCTTAGAGGTCAATCCTGATTCTGTTAGTATTGTTCTTAATTCAAAGGTGTTTACTAAAGCACCTAAAGATGAATTCAAATCTGTTTTAAATGATAAAGACTATAAAAGGTTAGTAGATCGGTTTACAGAGGTCAATGGGTTTTCATTTGAAGACTCTGAAATTAGAGACCCAAATGTTATTCTCACAATGTTATATCCAGACGAAAACAAAAAAAATGACAAGTCTACCTATGTAGACATGTATCTGGTTGGTCAGGCTAAAACCATGCGTAAAAAAATTACTGGCTTAGAAGATATTGAGACGCAAATTAGTCATTACGAAATGCTGGATAAAAGTGAAAAGAAAGCCTACATATTAAAACAAATTGAAAGTACAGTTGCTGAAATTGACTCTTTAAAGAATGTCATGACCGAAATCTATTACTCAGGTAATATTTATGAAATTGAACGTATTATAGACGAGGATTTTGGAGGCACCGATGAAGAGATGATCGAAAGGAATAAAGTCATGACTTCAAGCATTGAAAAAATTATAAAGAAAAAAAGTTTATTTTCTGCTGTTGGAGCTGCTCACTTACCTGGTGAGTATGGTGTTATCAACCTTCTCAAAGAGAGAGGCTATAAATTAAGTCCTGTTGTTGCTAATTTCACAGGTGTTGCCGATACTTATAAAATAGATCAGGAAAAATTTGAATGGTATACATTCGCAGATAAAGATCTAGGATATTCTTTAGAGTTACCCAATGCTCCTAACTATTCTGAGGACTCAGGAAATTTCACATTACACACCTATACTTCGCTTTTAGATAACACAGTATATATGATGTTTGGATTAGATTTTAGGTTTACTCCAGGAGATACACTTCCAAAACAAAATATAGTAAATCGCTATCTTGGGAGCATTGAGGATAATTACAACGGAAAGATTATTGATAAAAAAGAAATTGATTTTGATGGTGGCACACATATTAAGAGTACTCTTATAACCAATGACAACAGAACCATTAAATCTCAAATGACCGTAAAAGATAAGATGGTGTATTATCTCACTGTACAAATAGATAGCACTTCTTCTGATCTTAAATCTGTTGATCGCTTTTTCAATTCACTCAAGTTTTTAGAACCTAAACCACTAGAAATTAAACCGATAGATTGGGAGACATATACTTATGACGATGCTGCTTTTTCAATTGCATTGCCAGGAAAACCAAAAAACATCTCAAGACAAACTCCAAATCCTGTAGATCCTGAAGGAGATCCTTACTATCTAAACATGTTTAGTATAGTTGATAACGAGAATGAAGACAACTACCTATTCAGATTTAATGACTTACCCAATGGATACTTTATGGAAGATCCAGAGGAAGGTTTTAATTCCATGTACCAGAATATGGTGTCCAACGGAACTATTGTATCTGACCCTAAGGTTATCTTTCTAAATGGATACGAAGGTCGCCAATACGAAGTATTACTCAGAGAGAAATACCACACATTCATTAGAGTGTATTTTAGAGGAAATCGAACTTACCTCCTTCTCCATCAGAAACTCAACGAGACCGACAAGGCTACTTTGGATAGTCCGTTTTTTAATGATTTTAAATTTATAGATTATAAGCCCACAGCATTAGAGACGTATCGTATAGAAGGCACTGAAATAGAATTTAAAAAATTCGGTAATGTTAAAACTTTATTCGACACTGAAGATTATGACACCTCATATCTAAAAGGTTCAAATGAATATTACACCACCAATCCTAGTACAGGTGATGTCTATCAATTTGGTTATGGTGAATTTCAGGACTATTTCAAAATAAAAGACCTAAACGAATTTTATGATCTCAATCTTGAGACTCTAAAAGACTGGAACGATACAATAATTAATAAGCGCCCGATTAAAGTTGGAGATGTTGAGGGTATGGAGGCCTACATCAAAGGTAAAAACAGTAGCGGAATGTCTAAACATCATCTCTGGATTCAAAACAAACGTCTTTACATGTTTACGGCATTTACAGCTCAGGAAGATTTTAATAAAGTAGTTACTGATAGTATTTTTAGTTCTTTTAGAGATCATTCTAAACCTTCAACGTTTGACATGTATGCTTCTAAAACATCTAAAATTATTAAAGGTCTGAGATCAAAAGATACTATTACCAGAAATAGAGCAATAGGTGCATTTGATTACTATGAATTTGAATTGGACGATTTGCAAAAACTACACAAGGCTTTAGCTACAAATTTTGGAGACGATGAACTCAATGAAACTGTGAGAACCAAAATACTAAGCGAATTTTATGAATTAAATAATGAAAATACCTTAGGTGTGGTTAAGACCTTATACGAAGATGCTAAAAGTTCAGATGAGATCAAATCTGCTATTCTCGCTTTAGTTCATCAAATAGATGACAAAGATGCTATAACAACCTATTTAGAAATGTTATTTGAAAATCCACCTAAAGAGATCGAAAATTACAGCTGGCAGATCTTTAGTCCGCTTAGAGATTCTGTACCATTAGCTTTAGCCAATTATGACAAGTTAGTTGAACTTACCAACATAGAAGATTTCAGGAACACGGTTTTAGGAATTTCAGCAGATATTCTAACCAATAAACAAGACAGCTCTCAAATTGTAAGTAGCAAGATTGATAAGCTTATGACCTATTCCAGAGAAGATTTGGCCAATTATATTACAGAAACTAGTGACACAACATCCTATAATTACACCTATAATGGCAGAGTTTATAACTATCTCAGACTCATGGACACACAACTTGTTGACCGATCACTAACAGATGAATTTACAAACAAGTTAATGAATAGAGAAGATAATGACTGGTTCAAAACGAATGCTGTTGTAGCGAGAATTAGAAATGAATTACCTGTTAAAAAATCATTATTAAATGCTCAAATGGATAGCTTAAGTTCTAGATACAGAGTCATTAAAGCTTATCACAACATCAACAAACTTAATAAGGTTCCGAAGACATATCTTGAGGCTGAGAATATGGCTAAGCTATCGTTGACTAACTATTTGGAAGACAGTGACGATTATGGGTCTAAAATATCATTATTAGGCACCATACAAATAGATGGTAAAACCTACTATGGAGCTTCAATCAATTATGAATATGACGATGTAAAAGAATCTTACTTCTCTTTAATTGGTCCTGTTTATGAAATATCACAGGATAAAGATTTTGAGCTATATGATATTACGCTAGATTGGTCTGAGCTTGCCGATGATTGGAAATCACAGGCCAAAGCACTGTTAAAAGAATCTGAGGAAGACAATTAAATACATTACAATAGTATTACCTTTGCAGCATGGAGCAGCAAATTACTTTTAATGATCTTAATCTAAACACACCACTATACAACGCCTTGGGTGACTTGGGTTTTGAATATCCTACACCTATTCAGGCGCAAGCTTTTAATGTTGTAGCATCAGGCAAAGATGTGGTTGGTATAGCACAAACAGGTACTGGTAAAACCTTTGCTTACATGCTTCCCATCTTACGTCATTTAAAATACTCTAAACAAACTAATCCACGAGTTTTAATTTTAGTTCCTACTCGCGAATTAGTTGTTCAAGTTGTTGATGAAATAGAAAAACTTGCTGCTTATATTAATGTAAGAGTTTTAGGGGTTTATGGCGGAACTAATATCAATACACAAAAACAAGCTGTGGCTCAAGGTCAGGATATTATTGTTGCTACTCCAGGACGTTTGTTCGATTTAGCAGTAAGTCATGTTTTACAATTAAAGTCCATTCAAAAGTTAGTTATTGATGAAGTTGATGTCATGCTGGATCTAGGTTTCAGACATCAATTATTAAATATCTTTGATATTCTACCAGAACGTCGTCAAAATATCATGTTCTCGGCAACAATGACTGAAGATGTTGATGAGTTGATTACCGATTTCTTTATCAAACCGCAACGTGTAACCGTTGCCGTATCTGGAACTCCACTTCATAATATTGAACAACAACGCTATGATGTTGCCAATTTTTATACTAAAGTCAATCTATTAGAACATCTTTTAGACGATACTGAAACTTATAATAAAGTACTGGTTTTTGTAGCGTTTAAAAAATTAGCCGACTTACTATTTGATCAATTAGAAGAACGTTTACCTGGACAATCATGTGTAATCCACTCTAATAAAACACAAAACTACCGACTAAGAAGTATTGATCAATTTAGACATGGAGAGCATCGTATTTTAATTGCTACAGATGTCATGGCTCGTGGATTGGATATTGAGAATATAAGTCATGTGATTAACTTTGACACACCTAAATATCCAGAAAACTACATGCACAGAATTGGTAGAACTGGTCGTGCAGAACAACAAGGACACGCCCTTACCTTTTCTACGGAAAAAGAACAGGAAGCCATTGAGATGATTGAAAGCTATATGGATAAGAAGATCACTCAATTAGATTTCCCTGAGACTGTTGAAATCTCAAAACAACTCATTGAAGAAGAGCGTCCGCAAATACGAGAACGTAACAACCCAATAAAGCGACGACAGGATGAAGATGCTCCAGGTCCAGCGTTTCATGATAAGAAAGACAAGAATAAAAAAGAAAATCTGGGAGGTTCTTATAAGTTTAAAATTGCTGCAAAATACAAAAAGCCAAAAACCAGAGGTGATAAAAATTACAACAAGCGAAACAAGCGTAAATAATTTGTGATGAGAGTACCATTATTAATCCTGATATTTTGCATTTCAATCCTTACATCACAAGCTAATACAAATCCCATTTGGGGACAAACTGGTCATCGTGTGGTTGGAGCGGTTGCAGACCAACATTTAAAAGGAAGTACTAAACGCAAGCTTAAAAAGTTACTTAATCATCAGTCTCTAGCACTTGTATCTACATTTGCCGATGAGATAAAAGCTGATGCACGTTACGATAAATTCAAAGCATGGCATTACTTGAATATGCCTTTAGATGGCACTTACGAATCTTCTGAAAAAAATCCAGAAGGCGATCTGGTTACTGGTATAGATTACTGCATCTCCATAATTACAAATGATAATACTTCAAATGACGATAAAGCGTTTTATCTCAAGTTACTCATTCATTTGATAGGTGATTTGCACCAACCTTTTCACATTGGTTTGAAAGACGATCGTGGAGGAAACGATTTTCATGTGCAATGGCAAACCAGAGACTCAAACATGCATAAAGTTTGGGATACGCAGATTATTGCATCTTATGGTATGAGTTATTCAGAACTAACTAATAACCTTGATTATTTAACAAAAGCCGAAATAAAAGCCATCAAAAAAGGAAGTATTTTAGATTGGATTAGTGAAACCCATCAATTAACCAAAGTGGTTTACAACTCGGCAAAACAAGGAGACAACTTAGGTAATGCTTACTCATATAAACACCTATCAATGGTGAAGCAGCAATTGCAAAAGGCAGGCATTCGATTGGCAAGTATACTGAATACCATTTTATAATGTAATACTTTAGTCATATGGCTTTGGCACTCAAAATCCCTTCTCAAATTAATGAAAAGGGATTATAGAAAGCCTGAGCAAACTAGATCATGATTGACATATTAATCTATAACCCTAGATACCTAGTCTACAACTTTTATCTGACTTTCTACTATATCTTTAATAGGGACGATAAGCTTTCCTTCAGAGTTTTTTAACACTACCGAAATATTATCAATAGCATCAATTTCAAATGTTTTATTTTCGAATTCTATTTTCTTTCCAACTTCAAAGGTTTTTCTAGTATAAAATGTTCTGAGTAAATCACCAACAACCTCTCGCGCACCTAGTCCAAATGCTAAAGCAAAAGCTAGTAAAAATGCAGCAAGAATCATGGTTAAATTACTTGTAATGATATCTGTATTAACACCAGCCTGATTAAGAGCAGTTATAGAGATAAAAATGAGTAATAAGAAAAACACAACCTGACTTAGCATTTTACCTCCAGACAGATCCATGGATTCGAACAAAGATTTCAACCCTTTTTTTACAAAATTCGCAAAAAGCAAACCTAGTATGAATATGACAAGCCCAACAAATAATTGTGGTAAATAGCTTAAGAAATCACTTATCTTTTCAGATAAGATTTTTAAATTTAAGATATCAGACACCATGATTAACAGCATGATGTAAATAACCCATTTCACAAATGTGGAAATGATTTTAATCGTATTAAAATTAAGCTGTTTTCCCTCTACAATCTCAATTTCATTTAATTTTTCATCGAGCTTATCAACTTTAGCAAGCTTGAGCGCTTTTTTAATAAGTCTGACTACTATTTTGGAAAACAACCATCCAAAAATTAGTACAATTAAAGCACCTATAATACTTGGAAATATTTTTGTAATCTCTAACCACATTGTAGTTAATGATTCCATAGCAATGTTCTTATACTCTGTAATTTTGTCCATGATTTATAGTTTAATAATTATATAGCTATTATTTTTTGTCTCTTCTACTGATAACCGTCTCTATCACATCTCCCAAATTGTATGAAAATAGCTCTGCTAGTTCCATTATTAATTTAGCAATGGCAATGTCATTCATAACCTTTGCTTTCAATTCTTCAGGAACTGACTTCAATGGCTTATCTATATCTCTAAAAGGATTTTCCATTATTTAAGGTTATTAGCATAAACGGTTAATAATTTATCTTTAGCACGCTTGATTCTCATCTTTACAGCGCTCTCCCCAATACCTAAAACCATCTCAATTTCCTTTATAGAAAGGTTATCTTGATATTTTAGTAAAAGTATCATCTTCTCATCAGGTGATACAAGTTCCAATGCTTTTTTGAGTTTGTCAACTCTCATATCGCTAAAATCTGATTCATCTTCATCCTCTGATATATTTTCTATATCAGTATAGTCAACAGATTGTTTTTCAAATTTTTTAGCTGTACTTCTAGTCACATAATTTACACAATGGTTATAAGTAAAGGCATATAACCATGTAGAAAATTTAGACTTCCCTTTAAAACTGGCTAATTTAACAAAGAGCTTCAAAAAGACATCTTGTGTTAAGTCCTTAGCCTCATCTGCATCTTTAGCAAAACCGTAGCATTTATTGTATACTAAAGTTGCAAAACGATCATACAATACTTCAAAAAGTAGGGTATCATTGTTCTTTACTATAGCACTTACCAGCTCTTCGTCTGATAGTTTCATAATGTCACTAGAGGGTTGCAAAAAATTACAGATTGGTTTTAATAGGTTTCTAGTTAAGACACTAAAATTTATGTGAAGTCACACAATTTTCGAACTTGTATGTTAAATTTATGAATATTAATCATAACAGAATAAAATTGGATATAAAAAAAGCGAACTTTTTAAGCTCGCTTTTTTTTATAATAAACATAATTTTTACTTCTATGTGAAATTATTGTAGAACACATAACTCCTACTTTACTTCCATTATCGATAGCAGATTACAAATATAAGCCTGCACAAGTTTATTGACTTCTTTTACCTCAAGTATAACTTTTACTTGTCTGGTAATTCAGGAATGTAAACAACATCAATTTCTATATCATTTCCATATGTTAATATAATTGAACATAATGCGGAAACACGCTTTCCGTTGTGAACAGCAGGTTTCATTACAGGCATTTTTCTAAGCACTCTCAGGATTTCTCCTTGAATGGTCACTTCTGAATCTCTAACTTTCATTCCAGTCAGGTTTCCAGATTCATTGATTATAAAAAAGACGTCTACTTGCTTTGGTTCTGAAAGATTTAATGCTTTGAACAGCTTCAAGTTAAACTCCCGTTTTATGAAAGTTGATACTTTATTACTAAAACACTTCATTGTTTCTTCTTTAGATAATTCCTCACAACCCTCAAAGACAGGTACTAAATCCACATCTTTTAATATCATCCTATTATCAGGATTGTGATTTCCCAAACCATCTTCATAAGAAACGATGCTGCATAAACCTAACAATGCCTGTTCCTCTTCTTCAGAAATATTTCCTTGTACCATTATTTGCTGTTGAACAGCATTGATTTTCATAATCAATTCACTTTCTGACGCATTATTATCATCCTTACAAGAAATCACCATACAAAATAACACAAGTATAAGTGCACTATTTTTAAGAGTAACTCTCAAAAATTTAAATGACAAATCATTTCCTTCAATTTTAAATCTCATATACATATTTTTATGAATTAGCTTCTGACTTCAACCGTAATCTTAGTACTATTACACCTATTCTAGTGATGATAAACGTAAGTAGACCAAATGTGGCTGTTAATAGCGAGATTTTAAGACCTCCTGCAAACATAGCTGGATCAACATTCCCCATAGCTTCCAGAGAATCAAATGCTGAGATCAATCCAATAACAGATGCAAAAAATCCCATAACTAAACCAAGTAATCCAAAATCAACTGCTAGTTTTAATGATTTATATGCTAATGACAAAGATTTATTTGCATTCATAAAACCTCTAATAATAAAAGCTAAGGATACTAGTAAGCAAATTAAAATAAGCGTCATAAATAATGGACCGCCTTCCACATATAAGTTTGCCGCTATTGGTTGAAAAAAGATTCCTTTTAATGTAATTGATAGTGTATTCATAATGTTTAAATTTAATTATAGTTTTTTAAATAATAATGGTTCGTTTTCTCCTCTTGTAAATCTTACCAAACCTGTTTCAGGATAAAAATCCAGTACCACACCAAGTGTATCAAAGGTGAATTGGTGTTGCTTGGTAGGTGTTAGCTCTTTGAGATCGCTTTGTTCTGGTGCTCCAAGCAAAATATTACCTTTAGCTTTAAAAATAAGTTTGTATGGTACTTCATCGCAGGCATATTCTCCTACATAGAGCTTAACCTGTTCTTCTGTGAGTTCAATTCTTGTAAAGTTGGGTAGTGTAATTGGTTGTCCGTGACTAGCAGCAAAGGCAGCCAACATAATTCGCATTTTACTAAAATCTAATCCGTTAGCCACTAATGCTAGTGTTGTTTTAGTTTGTGGTACATGCACTAACATCGACTGGAATCCATCAATACCTCCTTCACTGGCATAAAGGTCAACACCATTCATGTTAGCATAAAAGAGACCATGACAAACTTCGTTATTATTTGTTTTTTTCATCACTTCAAGACTAGATGACGTTATCAGTTTTCCATTAAAGAGTGCATTCATAAAGATGACTAAATCGCCAGATGTAGAGACTATTGCTCCTGCACCTCCTGGATTTGACATATCTGTTTCTGGTAAAATATTCCACATCTTGTCTTCAAATACATATGAATGACTTTCATTATTATCAGAATTTATTTTTCCGCCGTAATAGGTATGCTCCAATCCTAACTTCTCTACAATTCTTCTATTCAAGCATTGAGCAAACAACTCTTTATCTAATGCTTCGATAATATATCCTAATAATAGATAATTAGTATTGCTGTATTCTGTTTGCTCTCCAGGCTCAAAATCTAAAGCATAGCTTTCAATTCGCGTCAACATTTGCTTTTTTGTTGAGGGCTTTAACATCCAGTCGCCAAAATCCGGATGATTAGTTATATTATACAAACCACTACTGTGATTAAGTAAGTTTGAAATTTTAATTTTTTCAGAACCTGGAACTTTTGGATAAAACATTGAAAGTGGTGTCTCTAAAGTAATTCGACCTTCTTCAATAAGTTGGAAAATCATGACAGCAGTAAATGCCTTAGAAATAGATCCTACTCTAAATCTGGTGTTTTCATTATTTTTTATTTCCGCATTCACATTAGAAAAACCAACCGATTTACTAAAAACTTTTGAATTGTTACTAGTAATGGTCATTGTAGCCATTAGCTTGTTATTATCTTCCAGAATATTTAAAAATTTGTTTAATTGATTGAAATTAGGTTCTTGAGAAAAGCAACTACAGGACAGGACTAAAATGATTAGACTTAGCTTTTTAATTGATGATATTATCATGATCTGTTGTTTTTTGATTATGACCCAAAACTAAGTATAAGATCTTCACAGAAATTTTTTTTGCGACCAACAACCATTTTAAAACCTGATATGACATAGATGTAGAAACCCTTGCTAAATTGGTTGTTTGTCTCTAATTCGTGCTTTCAGTTTAAAAATATAGTATTATTGTAGTGCGTATTAGATATGTTTACAAAACAATTCATTTTAAAAAAAACTGGACAACTACTTTTACACCTACTGTTTTGGGTTGGTGTTCTCTTTTTCTACACGTATTTCTTTGGTGTAAATAGCAGTAGATATGAGGATAGTTTTATGTTCTCGCTTTTTTTGATGCCTATAACTATTGCAACAACTTATGTTGCGACTTATAAATTAATTCCAGACTACCTTATTACCAAAAAATATTCGCGTTTTGCGCTTTACAGCGTGTATACGTTTATCATTTCAGCGTATCTAATTGCTGTATCTATATTTTTTAGTTTGATCTACATTTCAAATTTTGAATATTCTGAAATGAATCCTGCAACAAAAAACATCATTTTTATTAGTACAGCAGTATATTTAGTGGTTTTTGTAGTAAGTGGTTTCAAACTTTTAAAACTCAATCTAAAACAGGCTTCTAAGACCAGAGTTTTAGAAACCAAAATATTAGAAACACAACTCAAATTAAAAGAGCAGGAATTAAATTACCTCAAAATGCAAATTCATCCGCATTTTCTATTCAACACATTAAATACCATGTATGGTTTTGCTTTAAAGAAAGCCGATGAGACACCTGATATGATCTTAAAACTATCTAACCTTTTGGATTATTTACTCTATCAGGCAGAAAAACCGTTTGTACTCCTTTCAGAAGAAATTGCACATATTAAAGATTATATCGAACTGGAAAAAATGCGTTTTAATGATAAACTCGATATTCACATAGATGTTGATACCAATTTGAAAGACATTACAATTGCGCCTATGCTCCTACTTCCATTTGTAGAAAACAGTTTTAAGCATGGCAGTATTCAAGATGATGTTTTATCAATTAGTATTATAGTAACTACTGATTCGGGCAAGATACATTTCAGAATAACAAACACTAATACAGAGCATAGTTCTAATACAGGAGGTTTAGGTTTAGAAAATATAAAGAAACGCTTAGAGTTGTTATATCCTGATCAATATGAATTAAGTATAGATAACACCAATGATATGTACAGTGTTTCACTACAATTAAAACCACAATGACATGCATAAACCTCACAACATATCTTGCTTAATTGTTGATGATGAAGCTATCGCCAGAGAGATCATCGAAACCCATTTATCAAAATTTCAAAATGTAAACGTTGTTGCAAGCTGCAGTAGTGCTTTGGAGGCTTTTAATCACATTAGTAATGATACCATTGATCTTATATTTTTAGATATTAATATGCCTGAAATTTCTGGTATTTCATTTGCGAAATCTATCAATAGAGATGTTAAGGTCATTTTCACAACAGCCTATAGAGACTATGCTGTAGAAGGTTTTGAATTAAAAGCTGTGGATTATTTACTGAAGCCAATTTCGTTTGAACGATTAGAAAAAGCCCTAAATAACTATTATGAAATTTATGGTACTAAGGAACAAAACACTACTTCTGGTTACTTTGAATCAGAGTTTATGTTTGTACGTTCTAATCGTAAAATGATAAAGATAGATTACGATGCCATTATCTATATAGAGAGCTACAGCGACTATCTTAAAATACATCTCAAAGACCAAACAATCATTACAAGAGAAACAATCACTGCTATAGAGGCTAAGCTACCTAAGCAGCGGTTTTTGAGAATTCACAGATCTTATATTGTAGCTGTTTCTTGCATTCAATCGTTTACCAATGAGCACATTACAATTAATAATATTGCAATACCAATAAGTAGAAGTTATAAGAAAGAAGTGCTCAGACATTTAGAAAAATTTTGAATACTATTCAATAAAACCGTATTTTAGACGTTGCCTTATAAATTGCTATACTGTTAAACGTCAGCTTAATGAAAGATTACCTACACAAAACTATACCTAATCTCCAACCTTTTAATTACGCTCGTCATTATGATGATTTGTTTATAGACCAGCAATGGGTTTTAGTAAATGGGATTTCAGAAAAAAAATCTATTTATACGTTTAAAGCTGATAATATTCTTGAAATTTCAAGAAAGGAATCTGTTATAGAAACCTCCTGGACACTCAATATTAATAATGTATTTTCTATTGAAACTGAAGACGGACTTATAACCGTTAAAGCCTATTTTAAAGATGATGATGTCTTGGTCTTAAACCATCAAAATAAAGAAGAATTTGCATTGTTTATCAATACTACCAATTATGATCAAGATCTGGATTCTGTAGCAGATGTTCAAAATTTCTTAAAAGAAAAGTACAAACAGAAGGTCTCAAAACTTATCTATGGTCATGAGTTCTATTATATTGAAAAATCGGAAGAATTTGGACCATATACTGTAGAAGCGCTTTCTGAAAAGGTAAAAAAAGAAAAGATAAGCGCCTATTGTTTTGTTCGCGATGTCAATGAATATGATTATAGCAAACGACTACGAATTTATGATCTCATAAAAGAATTATAGTCTACTTATTTCTTCTTCAAGTGGCTTTCAATGTCACTTAAATGAAGACTCAATGCACGAATTGAAATTTGAATCTCTCTGACCAGAAGTGCTAAAGACAATAGCAACAAAATCAAAGCGATTCCAAAAATCCAAACGGCTAATATGTGATAATCGATGTAAATTAAGAACATCGTTAACACACAAAGCAACAAGCTTACAATTCCAAATATTTGCATCCATCTGGTAAGATTGAGTCTCAATTTTAAATTTTTAATCTGAGCTATCAAAGAGGCATCCATTTTCTCCAGATACCTATCGTGTAAGTTTCTAATCACAGCTGCATAGGCTAAAAAACGATTGGTATACGCTAGCATGATTAATGAAATTGCTGAAAATAATAAAGCAGGTGTTGTAAGGGTCAATTCTTCCATAAAAGCTAAATTAGCTATTATTTAGGTTTTAAGGTCATCACATAAGCATAACTTTCATTGAAATAATCAACTAGTAATTGTTTATTACTATATAAAGCTTCAGGAACTTTCACATAATCACGCATGACAGCACCATAAGAGCGATACTCTGTAGCATTATATTTTTCTTTGAACTCTTTTTGAGCATCTTTAGACAGACGAATACCAATTTCGGCATCTTTATTTAACAAGGTAAACATATAGCCGTTAGCAGAGGTGTAAATCATTTTTTTGCCTTTGCGTTCAAAATCTGGACATTGTTCGACGATGCTATCGTAAAATTTTAGTTGGTCTTCCCACATGATTTATGTACTATATAATTTAAAGATAAAGAAAACAAGATGAAACTTATATTAACTGTTCTCTATTTTGATTAATTAGTAATTGTTGTATAGGTCTCAAGAATTTAATCATCTTTAATATTGGCTTCTATTAAACTTAAAGTATCTTTCAAAAAACGCATAATAGCGTTTTCATTTACAGTAACATAAGATTGATTCATGTAATAATCAAACAACATACTATCAACTTCTAGGCTTGACAGGAAAGCCGCGTAATTTTCTTTTGGAACTTCTAAAGGTTGAATACTAATATTGCGTTTGTAATCAGATCTGTTCATTGAAGCGTCTACATTTCGCAGTGGAATGAACTTGTACAATATTCTGGGTACATTGTTTACCCAATATTCTCTTCTAATAATAATGTCTTCCTTGTAATCGTCAAGTTCACCAGTCCACTGGTTTAGTGCATATTTTAATTTAGAATCTCTTATGATTTCCAGATTACCAGAAGATGTAATGTCGTTCATAACACCTAATCGTGCATCAAATGTGGCGTAATTGTACATTTGCCCTAGTAAACTATCAATAGTTTTGGTTTCAAATGCGTTTGTATGGTCAAAATTCATTAACGCAACAATGGCATTCAAAGACTCTTCATTTAAAGCATGGTCAAACTCGAGTTCTTTTATATTTTGCTTGAATTCTTCCCTTAAACTCAAAAGGATTTGCTGTTCCTTCTCTATATCTTTCTGCTTTTCATTCCAATTATTGATTTGTAGTGCAATCAGGATTCCAATAACTACTAATAGAATCTCTCCTATGGCGTATTTAAAGTATTTACCCATTTGATTTTGGTTGATTAGTGAGCGACGTATATGACGGAAGAATTTAATCATTGATAGTGATTTTGTTATTTTTCTTTTCTCTCAATTTTTATTGTGCGAATAGTTTTCTCAATAGCCTCCTTAGTCTTATTGGCAAATCCTACATATACACCTGTAAATCTCATAACGAATCCAAGTTGGTCTAAAAAGTCTTTATCTGATAATCCATTTCCATCATAACGCTGGGTTGTAATCATATTATCTATGTATTTACGACTTTCCCATTCAAGTAATTCACTCCGCTGATCGTTGATTTGCCCAACATAATTGATTCTCTTATAATAATATTCATAGAGGTTAACTATCTCACTTTTTAAAGTGTCGTTTTCTAAATTCTCAATCATACCTGTTCCGCTGGCCGTTTTGTATGCACCTGCTACAGGAAAAAACGTCCAATTTCTCCCTATATCGATTTGATAGTTTTTATTGTTTTCAAGTATTTCATTCTGTTTGGATTTGTTACCAAGAGAAATCAACTTTTTTAAACCTTTCAGCCTATTTTCTTGGACTTCAATAATTTCTGTTATAGTCAATAAATCATTATTTAAATCAGATTCCAAACTACTTAGAAAGGTATTAACATTGCCTTGTGTCTTTTTATTTTCATTCCAATTATTAATCTGTAGTGCAATAAGAATACCGATGACTACAAGCAGAATTTCGCCTATGGCGTATTTAAAGTATTTACCCATTTGATTTTTTTCAATTAAAGATTTACGAATATGACGAAAGAACTTTATCATAGATTTTATTTTAAGGTTTCTCTATGATTCGTTAAGTCTTTTAGCACACTGTGATTTTTGTTTTGCAGAATTTCAATTTGATTCTTTACATTGATTGACAACCCTCTTATTAGCTCAAAATGCGCTTCCATTTTTGGGTTTTTAAAAATAGCTTTCATCTCTCCTAGAGTTGATGTCGAGTCGTACGGTTTTAAAGCTTCATAATATTCCAATTCCAGAGGTATGATATAATCTTGAAGATTCTTATTCAACAGTTCTGTTGCACGATCCATCATAGTAACTAAATACGCATATTGCATTAATTCTTCTCTTAACTCTAAGTTGCTTATTTGCTTAAAATCTTCAGTATGATTGCGTATGAGATTAGAACCATCATTCAATTTCACGAATGGTGAAAGCTCTCCAGAGTAGTAAATTTTACTGTAAGCATTGCTAGAATCTTGGTTAATTGCAATATAATGCCCAAAAAGGGTATCAATATGTATTGTACCTTCAATTCTAATATCAAATAAAAGCGAGTCTGCTTTGGCCTGACTAATCATTTTATCAACCATCTTGTACTCAGCAATAGTGTTTTTTCGGTTTTCGTTCCAGTTGTTGATTTGTAGTGCAATAAGAATTCCTATTACAACTAATAGAATCTCGCCTATGGCATATTTAAAGTATTTACCCATATGATTTTGGTTGATTAGTGAACGACGTATATGTCTAAAGAATTTAATCATTTCAAGATTTGTCTAATACTAGTTTTAATTCTTCAGTAATTTCGTTGAGGGTTTCTATTGACATTTTTAAAACAGTTACATAATTGGCATACCTTGAATTGTAGTTATTGATAACGTGATACCTGTATTCTTTACTGTTAAGAAAATAATCTTGCAGTGCTGCACTACTATTATTTTGCATAATCGTTTTACTCATATATTCTGGATACCAATCATACTTATCCCTAAATAGCGTCATTAAATCTTCAATCTCTTGATTAATAGCTATCTCTAAATTGTCAATAATTATGAGCTTCATTTGGTCATAAGCTTCAATTATTTTAATAGACAAGCTGTCATTGGTATTCATCGCTTTTAATTGATTTACACCTGTTGTATTCAAAGTTGTGGCTACTGGATTTGCTACTACTAATCTTGATAATCCAACATCAAATAAGTCTGGAGTAATAGAATCATTAATCACTCTTTTAAAAATATATTCTATGCTATCGTGATGTTCTACAATTGCAGTCAATTCTTCTATATCACTATTAATATCTGCTAAGGTGCGCTCATATACAGCCATTAATTGTTTTTGTTGACGTCTGTTTTCATTCCAATTATTTATTTGAAGTGCTATCAGAATTCCTATAACAACAAGTATAATTTCGCCAAAGGCATAGATTAAATATTTACTGAATTTGTTTTCAGAAAGAAGTCGTTGGCGTATTCGCCTAAAAAATTTAATCATAATTTACTTTGTCATTTCGACATGAGGAACATAGTGACATTTGAGAAATCTCATTTTTGAGATGTCTCGACTGCGCTCGACATGACAGCGATAAAAGCAAATTAGGTTGATGGTATAAATTGAGGTTGGCAACTATTTGTACCTAAAGATATTAAAATGTTACAGACCATAGAAATATCCTACAAAAAAAGCGAACTCTATGAGTTCGCTTTAAATTATATTAACTGTAGAGATTCCTCGACTATGCTTACGCTAAAGCTTCAGCGACACACGTACACTCGGAATGACAGTCATTGTTTACTAAACGTGTAAAGCACGATCGTCAGTAGCTGCTAATGCTGCTTCTTTTACTGCTTCGGCAAATGTTGGATGCGCATGAGACATACGTGAGATATCTTCGGCAGAAGCTCGATATTCCATAGCTACAACTGCTTCAGCAATCAAATCGGCACAACGTGCTCCAATCATATGGATACCTAACACCTCATCTGTAGTTTTATCGGCTAAGATTTTTACAAATCCATCAATATCACCTCCTGCTCTTGCTCTTCCTAGCGCTCTAAACGGAAATTGTCCAGCTTTATAGGCTACTCCAGCCTCTTTCAGTTCTTCTTCAGTTTTACCTACAGCCGCAACTTCTGGCCATGTATATACCACTCCAGGAATCAGGTTGTAATCAATATGTGGCTTTTGTCCGGCTAAAGTTTCAGCAACAAACACACCTTCTTCTTCAGCTTTATGAGCTAACATCGCACCTTTTACCACATCTCCAATAGCATAAATATTACTCACGTTAGTTTGTAAATGTTCGTTAACTTCAACCTGACCTCTATCGTTTAATTTTACTCCAGCAGCTTCGGCATTTAATCCGTCAGTGTAAGGTTTACGTCCAACAGATACCAGACAGTAGTCTCCTTTAAATTCAACCACTTCGCCTTTTTTATTCTCAGCTTTCACAATCACCTCATCACCTTTACGCTCAACAGATTGCACCTTGTGAGACATCATCATTTTAAATTTCGCCTTTTTAAAGACTTTATTCAATTCTTTAGACAATCCTGCATCCATAGTTGGAAGAATTCTGTCCATATATTCGATCACAGTTACCTCAGCACCTAATCGTCTGTATACTTGTCCGAGCTCCAAACCAATAACTCCTCCACCAATCACAATCATGTGCTTAGGGATTTCTTTAAGTTTTAAAGCTTCTGTAGATGTAATAATACGCTCTTTATCCAAAGTGATAAATGGTAAATTAGCTGGTTTAGAACCTGTAGCAATAATGATGTTCTTAGCTTCAATCTCTCCAGCATCTTTTCCTTCGATCTTAATGTGCGTAGCGTCTTTAAAACTACCTAAACCTTCATAGACATCGATATTATTTTTCTTCATTAAGAAATCAATTCCACCAGTAGTTTGGTCTACAACTGCTTGCTTACGACCAATCATCTTTTCAAGATTTACCTTGATATCACCAGGGATTTCGATACCGTGTTCTTCAAAATGCTTAGTAGCCTCTTCATAATGATGAGAGGATGCCAAAAGTGCTTTACTAGGAATACAACCTACATTTAAACAGGTACCTCCAAGTGTAGAATATTTTTCGATTATTGCTGTTGTCATGCCTAATTGAGCGCAACGGATTGCTGCTACATATCCACCAGGACCAGAACCAATTATTGCTACATCGTATGATTTCATAAGAAAATATTTATCAGTTTTAATAAAAATGACTACAAAAATACGACTTTGATTTCTGAATTACTATCGTCCTGAGATGAAATTATCATCAATTCGTTTTAAGACGGAAAACCCAACATACTCCCCATACCAACAGTAAATAACCAAGAACCATAAATAGCATGTTCTACAGAAACCATAAGTGTTGATGTTGTTTTTTTAAATGTGAAAGCAAAAAGAAGACCTCCAACAAAGGTAAGTATTATAACGAGTCCATTTCCGAAGAATAAATGCGCTAATGAGAACACTGACGCATTAAGGAACATAAATAAGTATTGGTCTTTAAATAGGTTTTGATAACGTTTAAAATAAAACGTTCTGTATATCAATTCCTGTGGATACACAGAGAAAAAGCTATAGACAAAAAGGATAATGATCCATAAAATAGGCTTGTTTAAAAGCACAACAAATAAATTGGTTTTATCTACAAACCACATATAGATTGTAGTAAGAGCAGCAATACCTGCTAATTGAAGAAGAATCCGTTTAAAAAAAGAAGACCAATCTAAATTTTTGGAGATTCTAAATTTGACTTTTTCAACTCTTAACAATACAACTATAACATATAGAAAGCCAAGAACTCCTAATACCATTTTAATCCATATTGGAAATGTTACAGCAAAGCTTACTGGGATTAATACAAAAAGAATAAAGAACTCACTGAGTTTGTAAGGTATGGATTGCATTCAATAAAGATACAGAAACAAGATTAAAAACTAATAGCTGTTGTGTGCTTTACCTCGTTGATCATAAACGTGCTATGCGTACTACCTATATGACTGATGGTTGTTAGTTTTTTAACCATAAACTCTCTAAATTCCTCCATATCTGAAACTAGTACTTTAAGTAAATAATCGTAATCACCACTAATGTGATAACATTCTAAAACTTCGTCCAATTTAGCGACTTCATTTTCAAATTCTATCACGTAATCTTTACTGTGCTGAACAAGTTTAATACTGCAAAACGTTACAAATGCTTTATCAATAAGGCGTTTATCCACCAAAGTCACATGCTGTGCAATGACGCCTTCACGTTCTAGTTTTTTAATCCGTTCATAAACCGCAGTGACAGAAAGGTTTAATTTACTAGACAATTCCTTATTGGTCTGCTTGCAATCCTCTTGTAGAAAATGGAGTAATTTTTTGTCAATAGCATCCAGCTGTATCATTTTGAAAATTTTTCAGTTTAACAATTCAAATCTCAATAATTAAAGCAAATATAACTACAAAACAAATAATATATAGTTTTATTTTCTAAATAACATATTATACATTGATTAATAATCTAAAATACATGATATTTGATGTGATATTAACTAAAAACTCAAACTCTAATGGCTTTTAAACCAGCAAATAACATTCAGGACTTACAATATTTTGGCGAATTTGGAGGTGTTAATCCATCTATTTCAGATTCATCAACTTATACGTTTCTTTCAGCAAAAACCATGTTTGACACCTTTGAAGGTAATGCAGATGGTTGCTATTTATATTCGCGTCATTCATCTCCTTCAAATCTTTACCTAGGAGAGGCTCTTGCTGCTATGGAAGGTACAGAAACAGCTAATGTTTCGGCTTCTGGAATGGGAGCTATTACACCTGTTTTGATGCAACTATGTGGAGCTGGTGACCATATTGTGTCGAGCAGAACAATCTATGGCGGAACTTATGCCTTCCTCAAAAACTTTGCACCTCGTTTTAACGTCTGTACATCCTTTGTAGATATTACAAAATTAGATACCGTTGAAGCTGCTATTACAAAACACACCAAAGTACTATACTGCGAATCTGTGAGTAATCCATTATTAGAAGTTGCAGATATCAAAGGTTTGGCTGAAATAGCGAAACGCCACAATTTGAAGCTTGTTGTTGATAATACCTTTTCTCCTTTATCAATTTCACCTGTGAAATTGGGAGCAGATGTTGTGATTCATAGTTTAACAAAATTCATCAATGGATCATCAGATACGGTTGGAGGTGTAGTTTGTGGAACACAGGAATTTATTGACGATCTAAGAAATGTGAACGATGGCGCTTCAATGCTTTTAGGATCTACAATGGATAGCTTGCGTGCAGCATCAGTTCTTAAAAATTTAAGAACACTCCATATTCGTATGCAACAACATAGCATGAATGCTACCTATCTAGCTGAAAAATTTGAACAGGACGGATTAAAAACAGTATATCCTGGATTAGCATCTCACCCTTCTCATGAGTTGTTTAAATCTATGATGAACGAAAAATACGGATTTGGAGGTATGCTCACCATTGATGTTGGCTCTTTGGATAAAGCCAATGAACTTATGGAAATGATGCAGGAACAAAATTTGGGTTATCTGGCTGTTAGTCTTGGTTTTTATAAAACATTATTCTCTGCACCTGGAAGTTCTACCTCTTCGGAAATTCCTGAAGACGAACAAAAAGCAATGGGATTGAGTGATGGTTTAATTCGTTTTTCTATTGGCTTAGATGCTGATATTGAACGTACCTACAGCATGATGCGCAAATGCATGGAAGAATTAGATATATTAGCAAAAGAATTAGTGTAACAGTAAAATTTGAGTGAATTAATCTAAGCCTTTCAAAAATAATTTTGAAAGGCTTTTACATTAGTATTTAATGCACCAAACTACACTTATATTGGTTGGCCTAGTTTCATTACCTCCCTGAGTTGCTGAATCAAACGCTGGTAATGTAATCGTATGGTTGTGAGGACCATTGCTAGAGCTTGAGCTGGGCGGAATATAAATAGCATGATTGTGATTTCCAGAGTTACCTACACTAACTGTTCCACTAACACTATGAGAATGACTTGGAGCCATTTGTGAATCATAGTAAGCTCCTGTGTCTGCCAGTTGTCTAATGGTTACACTTCCTCCAAAAGATGGAGGATCATCAGCATCAATATTATTGTAATATACACGGTGGTTATGACTTCCGGCAGCATTTGTATTACCATTAAAACTTGCATTATGATTATGAACACCTGATGTATTTGTATTTACGTTAAATGGCCCTATGGTATGCTGATGTGTTCCGGCCATAGATGAAACTCCTGCTGGTGCATTAATTGTGTGCTGATGAGAATTCACAGCTCCAGTTTGCTTAGTTCCTACATTGTTGCCTGCTATACCATCTCCTCTATCAGTTCTTGTAGCAGCATCAGGATCATTACCAGAACCATCATCAAACCCTCTTAGAAATTGTCCTCTATAATCTGGCAAGTTAAACGTAGTAGATCCATTTCCATTTCCGTAGGTTGTGCCAATCACATTAAATAAATCGGCATAGGCAGTTCTACTTACGGCACTGCCATCACAAACCAAGTATCCTGTAGGAGCTGTCGCTGTTGGAAAGGCAAAAATTGCAGCAGTCGGTATACCATCTCTACTTTTATCCATGAGTCTCACCCAATGCGTACCATTATAATAATAAAATCCCGAAACATCATCCGTTTGATAGACTAGTAAGCCTTCTGCTGGTGATGTAATCGAGATACGTTCGGAAACCAACATTCTAGGAATTAAAATTCCACTATCAGTAGATGTTATTTCTAAAGCCGCTGATGCATCTGGAGTTGTTGTGCCGATTCCTACCTGTGCAAAACTGCAACAATACATCGACAATATAAAAATGAAAGAAATGTGTAAACGTTTCATAACTTAGGGATTGGTTAGGAAACGAAAATAAAAGACGAATACTTCTTTTTAAAGAATTATATTACAGATGGTAAGAAAAATTGTATAATTGGTAAGAATTAAACCACACTCAATTTCATTTAAAATTGTTTTTTATGCACTTTTTGCACTCATCGATTTATAATAAGCCAACTGATTGGTAATATCGATAGTATTACTTTGCACATCTTCTTTTAGGTCAAAATACTGATCTATGATTGCAGATAAACCATTTGATTGTTCATAATGAGATTCTAATTCTCTAAGAAACATTAAAGTCTCTAAATTCTTTTGAAGTTTCCATTTAAGCATTCTAATTTGAGAATCGAATTGACCTCCATCAAATTGATAATTGGATAATAAATCTTCTGAAATATTAGTATTATACTCTAATTGTTCAGTCTTTGCGATGAAGTTTACAACCTTGTTTACATCACTAGTGCTAGAAAACACTTCAAACACTTCATTTGCACAGGTGTAAAAAAATGATATCACATAGATTATTACAGGTGATAAATAAGGGGACATGTTCATAACGAATTAATTATTGTTATTAATTGGACACGCTAATTTGAGTAAGTCACCAGAATTCGATGTAATGTGTTTTATTGAAGCCTAACAGATATAAAAATCCGATAAAGTGCTGATTTATTGACTCTTAAGCATATTAAAATGAAGCTATTTAATTAAATTTCAATATAAAAAAGACTATATCCCTTTCATACGTTCCCATAGTGCTGATATGGTAAAACTAAAATCTTCCATTTCTGGAGCAAAGGGTTTCATGTCTAATCGGCCATTAGATTCATATAGTTTCAAATTGAAAACAGCTTTATAACCATTTCTAGTTTTGACCAGTGGATATCTTAGATCATTATAGATAAACTCTCCATCTACCGAAGGTTCAACATTATAGTAATCATTACTAAACCAGGCTAAACATGCTATATCATTTTCAAAAGTTTTAGTTTCAAGACGCTTCTTAGGAATAGTTTGCCATTCTGAAAATTGATCTGAAGTATCAAATAAAGAATAAAAAGCAACCTGATAATTATCATCGGTTTCTGCAATGCCATACCAAAGAATATTATTTAAGATGGTAGGTTGTGTGCTAAAACGGTCATACACTATTCCTTTTTCAGCTAAAGTAGAGACAAATACACGATCGATATAGAACTTGTTAAAAATGGTAAAAAGCATATATGCAGAACTTATACCTATCCCTAATTTCAACCATAAACGTCTACGCTGATGTTGTCTCTTAAAAAACATCATAATAATCATACACAACAAAAAAGGCACTGTGTAAACTAAATCAGCTACAGCAATATTATTAAATGCTACCCGATAATTTGAAAATGGAGCAAATAATTGAGTGCCGTATGGAGTAAAACAATCCAAAATAGGATGCGTAAATAAGGACCAAAAGAATAAAGAGATCCAATCTGTTCTGGTGGTTGTGTTCAATCGTTTTCCCTGATCGTATAGTTTATGAACTAACCAACCCAAAAGTAATGCTGCCAGAATTGAGAATACAATAGAATGCATAAACCCTCTGTGAAAAAGCATTGCATCAATTTCATTATTATGTAATAGGCTTCCTACCAAAACATCTAAGTCAGGTATGGTGCCTCCAATGGCCCCAAATAGTAAAGCTTTGTTTCCAATTTTCTTACCTAAAACAGCTTCTCCACATGCAGCACCTAAAACAATTTGAGTTAATGAATCCATATATCGACCAACAGTTGAATTGCAAAAATACGCATCTCATCCGATTTGCAGAATAGGTAACATTATCGTAACATTACAACACCAAAACTAAGCTAAGCACATGGAAGACGAGAATAATATTTCAGAAATCAAACTTGATGATCAAAAAATAATAGATAATACCGAATTAAATATTTGGGAAGCTCTTATTCCTGTATTTGCTTTGGTTGGTATGCTTGCTTATAATATATACGTCTATGGAGATGATGCGTTAAGTGGAAGTAATCAGTTTATTCTATTAATGGGAGCTGCTGTAGCTGCTATAGTGGGTTTCTTTAATAAGGTTAAATATAAGAGAATGCTGGAGGAGGTTGCAGAAAATGTAAAATCAACTACTGGAGCCTTACTTATACTATTAATGGTTGGTGCGCTTGCAGGCACCTGGCTCATTAGTGGTATTATACCAACTATGATCTATTATGGCTTACAAATACTGAATCCTACCATATTTCTTGCAGCATGTGTCGTAATTTGTGCTATCATTTCTATTGCCACAGGAAGTTCTTGGACCACATCTGCTACTGTTGGTATTGCACTGGTTGGTATTGGTGAAACTCTAGGTATATCGATAGGAATGACTGCAGGTGCTGTACTTTCCGGAGCCTATTTTGGCGATAAGATGTCTCCATTAAGTGACACCACAAATCTGGCGCCAGCTATGGCAGGTGGCGAACTTTTTAGTCATATTAAGTATATGGCACTAACCACAATACCTACGATAGTGCTAACCCTCATTATTTTTATAATTATAGGTTTGAATTTAGACACTACAGGCACACCTCAAATAGCAGATAAATTAGAGGCTATTGATGGTGCTTTTAATATTAGTCCATGGCTATTCATAGTACCAGTGATTGTTATTTTTATGATTGTAAAAAAGACACCTCCTTTAATTGCATTATTGTTTGGAGCACTCTTTGGAGGAATTGCCGCTATTATTGCGCAACCTAATATTGTTGCTGAAATAGCAGGTGCTGAATCCTTAAATTTTCAATCAGCTTATAAAGGAGTCATGAATGCATTAACTGTAGATACAGCAGTTACAACCTCAAGCGCCGAACTTAATGATCTATTTACTGCTGGTGGTATGAAAGGTATGTTAGGAACCATCTGGCTAATTGTTTGTGCTATGGTTTTTGGAGGTGTTATGGATGCTATTGGAGCTTTGTCCAGAATTACAGATGCCTTACTGAAATTGGCAACAACTACGTTTGGTTTATTTGCAAGCACTGTAGCTAGTTGTCTAGCCTTAAATTTAACAGCATCAGATCAATATTTAGCATTAGTAGTTCCTGGAAAAATGTTCAAAAAAGCTTATGAAGATAGAGGACTTGCGCCTGAAAATTTAAGTAGAACGCTAGAAGATTCTGGTACTGTAACTTCTGTTTTGATTCCATGGAATACTTGTGGAGCTTATCATTCAAAAGTGTTATTTGGTTATGCTGGAGCTACTGCGTACATACCTTATGCATTTTTCAGTATTATTAGTCCGTTTATGACTCTACTGTTCGCTGCATTTTCAATTAAAATAAAACAGCTAAAACCAAACCTCAGTTTTCATAGCTTTTAGATATCTAAACTATAGACTTCTCAATTTAACAAGCCTTTATTTATCAAATAGCTAAAAAAAGACCTGCTTTTTTGAAGCCATTTTTATATACTATTATTTCATAATTTAATATAATCAATACCTATTTCCAACACCCTTATTTTATAGGTAATTTTGTACAAATTAATATTAACAACTTAAACTATAGATATGGCTTTAGTAGGAAAAAAATTTCCAAATTTAAATGTAGATGCAATGAACGAAATGGGTGACACTTTTAAACTCAACGTTCTTGAAGAAGCAATCAACAACAAGAAAAAAGTATTGTTATTCTGGTACCCAAAAGACTTTACTTTTGTTTGCCCAACAGAATTACACGCGTTTCAAGCTGCCCTAGGTGAATTTGAAAAAAGAAACACAATTGTTATTGGAGCGTCATGTGATACACCTGAAGTACACTTTGCATGGTTAAATACTGCAAAAGATAATGGCGGAATAGAAGGAGTGACTTACCCAATTCTTGCAGATTCTAACAGAAATCTGGCATCAACTCTAGGAATCCTTGATATTACTAATGAACAGTACAACGAAGAGACTGGAGTAGTAACTGTCGAAGGAGACAATGTAACATACAGAGCAACCTACATTATTGATGAGGAAGGAACTGTAGTTCACGAAGGTGTTAACCATATGCCGCTAGGTAGAAACGTCAATGAATTTTTACGTTTAATTGATGCTTACACTCATGTACAGGAAAAAGGTGAAGTTTGCCCTGCAAACTGGGAAGAGGGAAAAGACGCAATGAAACCAAATGCAAAAGATACTGCTGAGTACCTTGCTGCTCACTTAAACTAATTATTATGTTAAAAGAATTAGAACAAGATAACTTAACTGAACTCGTATCACAAAATGATACCGTAATTGTTCAATACTCTGCTGGTTGGTGTGGTAATTGTAGAATTATGAAACCAAAGTTTAAAAAGTTAGCTTCGGAACATGAAAACGTCACTTTTGTGATGGCTGACGCAGAAAAATTTCCTGAATCTAGAAAATTAGCAACAGTAGATAACTTACCGACGTTCGCAACTTTTAAAAACGGAAGTTTTATTAACCAAACTCAAACCAACAAGTTTGATATTTTAAAAGATCTAGTTAATGAAGTTACCTGTAATTAAACATTTGTCACAGTTTATTGAGGACAATGATGAAGATTTCTTAGTTGAAACCATTGAAACCCTGGAGAACCTAACCGAAGTTCCTTCATTAAAAGATGAAGAACTAGATGTTATTGGAGAGTTAATCTCTAATATGTATGGTGCTTTAGAAGTTAACAAAATGGTGAAAGACGGAACATCAAAAAAAGAGGCGCTAAATGCATTTATGCAACGCGTCATGGGTTCTATTGACAACTAATATCATATTAGAATAAAAAAGCCACTTCAATCGAAGTGGCTTTTTTTATTTCTAGCAATCTATTTTATAACTTAAGAAGGTTCAATAGATTTTTAAATCCTTTTTCCAATGCATGGTCATAAGCTGTTCTTCCCTCATTATCCTTTATGGACCTGTCTGCATTATGATCTAATAAAAGTTTGACAATTTGCTCTTTATTATACATTGTTGCAAATATTAGTGCTGTAGTACCCATGGAGTTAATAGCATTGATATTTGCTCCATTATCAATCAATAACTTTGCTAATTTTTCATTTCCCTTGAAACTTACACCAATAAGCGCAGTATTTCCAGTACCATCTTGTGTGTCTATTTCTGCATTGTGATCTATTAAAATTTTAGTTGCGATTTCATTATCAAAGTATGTCGCAAAGATTAAAGGAGTGAAACCTCTTGAATCTCTGCTATTGGCTAATTCTGGATTAACATTTAAAAAAGCTTCAAGTTGCTTGTGATTTCCAGAGCGTATCGCTTCATAAAAAAGGGCTGTGTCTTTCATTGAACATGTTATTACTAAAAAAAGGAATGTGTAGTCTAGACAACCCATTCCTTTCCATACAATTATTTGAGGTTTAACTAATTACTTTAAATCGAAGCGATCTAAGTTCATTACTTTCGTCCAGGCAGCAATAAAATCATTCACAAATTTTTCCTGAGCGTCATTAGCGCCATAGACTTCACAAACAGCTCTTAATTCGGTATTAGATCCAAATATTAAATCTGCACGTGTCCCTTTGAACTTTACTTCACCTGTTCTACGATCACGTCCTTCGAAATGCGTTTCTTTGTCTGAAGTAGCATTCCATGTGTAGGTCATATCAAGTATATTTTTGAAGAAATCATTACTTAAGCTTCCAACATTATCTGTAAATACACCATATTCTGAATTGTCAAAATTAGTACCTAGAACACGCATTCCACCAACTAAAACTGTCATTTCTGGAATAGTAAGCGACATTAAATTAGCTTTATCAATTAGTAAATCTTCTGCCTTAGCGTCTACATTCGCATTTTGGTAATTTCTAAAACCATCACCAACAGGTTTTAAATAATTGAATTGCTCAATATCAGTCATCTCTTGGCTTGCATCGCCTCGGCCTTGTGCAAAAGGCACTGAGACATGATGACCTGAATTTCTAGCTGCTTCTTCAATAGCGGTGCTTCCACCTAACACGATTAAGTCGGCCAGAGAAACTTCTTTACCAAACTCTTTTTGAATACCACGATAAACACTTAATACTTTGTCTAGCTCTTTTGGATTATTAACTTTCCAATTACGCTGTGGTTCTAGAGCAATACGTGCTCCATTTGCGCCGCCTCGCTTATCAGAATCTCTATAAGTTGAAGCCGAAGCCCATGCTACTTTTACTAACTCTGAAATAGATAAGCCAGAAGCCAAAATCATATTCTTAAGGGATTGAATATCTGAATCACTTAACCTGTAGTTTACTTTTGGAACTGGATCTTGCCATATTAAATCTTCCGAAGGGATTTCTGGACCAACATATCTATCTTTTGGTCCCATATCACGATGAGTTAGTTTAAACCATGCACGAGCAAAAGCATCTTCAAATGCTTTGTGATCTTTATGGAAACGCTTAGAAATCTTTAAGTATTCTGGATCAGTCTTCAAGGCAATATCAGCAGTTGTCATCATTAATGCCTGCTTTCCTTCTCCTCCAGCTCTTGGAGCCATGCGTGCTTCAGATTCGGCAGTTGGTGTCCATTGATGAGCTCCTGCTGGGCTCTTAGTTAACTCCCAATCATAATTGAGTAAAACATCAAAATAGTCATCATCCCATTGTGTAGGGTTTGGAGTCCATGCCCCTTCAATACCTGAAGTTATAGCATCTTCTAATACTCCAGACTGGTAGGTGTTTTTCCACCCTGTACTCATTTCTGCCATGGTTGCACCATGCGGTTCTACACCGACATACTGACCTGGATCTGCTGCGCCATGCGCTTTTCCGAAGGTGTGTCCACCAGCTACTAAAGCCACAGTCTCTTCATCATTCATTGCCATTCGACCAAAGGTTTCGCGAACGTCATGTGCTGAAGCCATCGGATCAGGTTTTCCATCTGGTCCTTCCGGATTCACATAAATCCATCCCATCATTACCGCTGCTAGTGGATCTTCTAAATCTCTTTTTAAAGGGTCTTGTTCTCCATCGTATCTCGCAGCATTTTCACCCCATTCTGTTTCACTTCCCCAATATACGTCTTGCTCTGGTTCGTAAATGTCTTCACGCCCACCAGCAAACCCAAATGTTGGGAATCCCATAGACTCTAAAGCAACGTTACCAGCAAGAATCATTAAGTCTGCCCAAGATAATTTGCTACCATATTTTTGTTTGATTGGCCATAAGAGTAATCGTGCTTTGTCTAAATTACCATTATCTGGCCAACTGTTAATTGGAGCAAAACGTTGATTTCCTGTTCCAGCACCACCACGACCATCTCCTACTCTATAAGTTCCTGCACTGTGCCAAGCCATACGAATCATTAATCCTCCATAATGTCCATAATCAGCAGGCCACCAATCTTGCGAGTCGGTCATTAGAACTTCCAAATCTTTTTTTAATGCTTCATAATCGATACTACTAAATGCCTTAGCATAATCAAAATCTTTTCCGTAAGGATGATTCTTCTTTGCGTGTTGGCGAAGAATATTAAGCTTTAATTCATTAGGCCACCAGTCTCTATTTTTAGTACCAGCGCCAGCGGTTTCTTTTTGTGTACCACTTAGAAAAGGACATTGACTAGCATCGCTATTATTGATATCAAATGCATCGGTATTGTTGTTATCCATGATTAAATTTTAATGATTAATTGTTTCAGTCTTAAAGTTATGAAATTTCGCGACTAAAAAACAGCTAGGAAATATTTTAATAACCTATATTAAAATTGACAAAATTTATATTATTGAATTACTATCGTATTACTATTAAATTATATCTGTTAAAAGATTAAGGAATTATCAAAAAAAGAAAATGGATAAATCTAAGGATCAAGAATATTAAAAATGAAAAAAGCCACGTCAATCAAACGTGGCTTTTAAACAACCTAACTAAATCAATCAAAATATTATCTAGCGATAATTTTACTTTATTGTTCAACAAATATACGATTAAGTTAAACAAAACTAATGAGCATTATAAAAACTTTAACGTTTTAGTTACTCATATCTAATTAAAATAATTGCGAAGTTTTTTGTAACTTATAGTACAATTAAAACCTATAAAAATGAACGAAACTGAATACACAAAGATTTACGGAGGAAACTTCATTTTAGTAACAAGAGTCAAAGCTGCACTTGAATCTGAAGGCATTGTTCCAATTGTTAAAGATGAAGGAGAGTCTCAAAGATTAGCAGGCTACGCATCAATGAATCAAGGTTTCCAAGAAATATACGTCCATAATGACGAACTTAAAAAAGCTAATGAAATTCTGGACCGTGTAAAATCTGAAATGGAAGCTTAAAAACTCAATTAAGTAGTAACGGCATACATCTTATCTCGGAGTTCTTTGATTTTTTTATCGCTCATGTACTCATCAAATGTCATGTAACGATCAATGATTCCGCTAGGTGTTAGTTCTATAACTCTATTCGCAACGGTTTGAGCAAATTCATGATCATGCGTTGTGAACATGACTGTTCCTTTGAAATTTTTAAGCGAGTTATTAAATGCAGTAATACTCTCTAAATCCAAGTGATTGGTTGGTTCATCTAACATTAATACATTAGCTCTCAACATCATCATGCGACTCAGCATACAACGTACTTTTTCCCCTCCAGATAATACATCTGCAGTTTTTAGGGCCTCTTCTCCACTAAAGATCATCTTTCCTAAGAATCCACGTATGTAAACTTCTTCTCTCTCTTCCTCTGTTGTTGCCCATTGACGCAACCAATCAACAAGAGTTAATTTATTATCAAAATACTCACTGTTATCTAGTGGTAAGTATGATTGTGACGTTGTAATTCCCCAAGAAAATTTCCCAGCATCTGCTTTTTCTTTATCATTAATAATTTGATAAAATGCTGTTGTTGCTCTAGAATCTTTTGAGTAAACAACAACTTTATCTCCTTTAGTAAGGTTGATATCAATATTCTGAAACAATATATCGTTATCTATTGATGCTGCTAAACCTTCAACATTCAATATCTGATCTCCAGCCTCACGATCTCTCTCAAAAATAATTGCTGGATAACGTCGGCTAGATGGTTTGATATCAGAAATATTCAACTTATCAATCATTTTCTTTCTACTAGTTGCCTGCTTAGATTTAGCAACGTTAGCAGAAAATCGTCTAATAAACTCTTCTAATTCTTTCTTCTTCTCTTCTGCCTTTTTATTTTGTTGTGCTCTTTGTCTTGCCGCTAATTGAGAAGACTCGTACCAAAACGTGTAGTTACCAGAAAAGTGATTTATCTTCCCAAAGTCTATATCAGAAATATGTGTACAAACAGCATCCAAAAAGTGTCTGTCGTGAGATACCACAATAACGCAATTATCATAGTTTGCTAAAAAGTTCTCTAACCAAGAGATTGTTTCATAATCCAAATCATTGGTAGGCTCATCCATAATTAAAACATCAGGATTTCCAAAAAGAGCTTGAGCTAATAGTACTCGAACTTTCTGTTTTCCATCCAAATCATTCATTAAGGTATAATGTAAGTCCTCTTTAATCCCTAAGTTTGAAAGCATAGCTGCTGCGTCACTATCGGCATTCCATCCATTCATTTCTTCAAACTCTACCTGTAGCTCACCAATTTTTTCGGCATTTTCATCAGTATAATCAGCATATAACGCATCGATATCAGACTTCAGTTTATACAAAGGTTTATTACCCATAATTACAGTTTCCAGAACTGTATGCTCATTGTATAAGTTGTGATTCTGTTCTAAAACCGACATACGTTTGCCTGGTTCTAAATGAACATGACCAGAAGTAGGATCTTGTTTTCCTGCAAGAATTTTCAAAAAAGTTGATTTTCCTGCACCATTGGCTCCAATAATTCCGTAGCAATTTCCGTTATTGAACGTTGTATTGACTTCATCAAAAAGAATTCTTTTTCCAAACTGAACCGAAAGGTTAGACACTGATAACATAAGGCGTATTTTATTTTTTGCAAAAGTAGAAAATTCAATCCATTGAAAGAAACTAATAGCACTTATTTTTAGACAGTATTTTAAAGCATATTAGCAGTAAAATCAATATTTAACAACGTATTAACAAGAGTTACTATTTTCAAACTTTATTTTTGTTACACATACAAACTACCTACGATTGCAAATACCTATGAAACTATATTTAGTTACATGTTTAATTACTTCCCTTTTTTTAGGTTGTAATTCTAATTCTGAAAAAGGAGATCATGCCTATTTTGGAGGAGAAATTATAAACCCTAATAACAACTATATCACACTTTACAGTAACGAAACTGATCGTGACACCATTTACTTAGATAATAACAATAGGTTCATACACAAAATTAAAAACCTCAAAAGTGGTTTGTATTCATTTACTCATGGAGGCGAATATCAAACGTTTTTGGTTGAACCAAATGACAGTTTATTGTTTAGACTTAATACAAACGATTTTGATGAATCTTTGGTTTATACAGGGACAGGCTCTAAGAAAAACAATTATTTAATTAAAGCGTTTTTAAATAACGAAATTGAAAGCAAGACATTATCTAAGCAAAAGTACCTTGAACCTGAAGCTTATGATAAACGTATCAATAAACTGAAATCTCAGCGTCTTGAAAATCTTGAACGTTTTATAGCTACTCACGAAACCTCAGAATTGTTTAAGAAAATAGCTGAATCTGGAATCAACTATAATTACTATGCCTATAAGGAAATGTATCCTTTTGGTTACTTCGGAAATAATAAACTTATTCATTTTAAAGACTTGCCTGAAGGGTTTTATGATTACAGATCTGATGTAGACTTCAACGATGAAAGCTTAAGTGCCATGTATTCATATAACAGATTTTTACTCTGGCACTTTCAAAATATAGCGCTTCAAAAATATTATAGTGATGGAACTCATCAAGTTTTCGACAGGCATGCTTTAACTTATAATCTTGACAAATTGAAGATGATTGACAGCATTGTTCAGAACAAAACAATCAAGAACTATGTCCTCATGCACACAACCAGGGAGTTTATCTTTAATAGTGATAATGCTGCTAAATCAAAAAGCATGTTAGACGCTTATCTAGAGTTAAGCACTGATGAAGACAAGAAAGACTACCTTACCAATTTAGTAGACGCCACAATCAATCTATATCCAGGAAATAAAATTCCGGAAATTGATATTGTTGATTTCAATAACGAAGAACTCAACCTTCATTCGGTTATTAAACAACCAACAGTAATCTACTGCTGGTCTTCAAATTTCAAAATGAGCTACAGAAATAATCATTACATGATGAAAAAACTGAAAGTTCAATATCCAGACATGAAATTTATTGCGATTAATATTAATGATATGGATTCTAGTTCTTGGAAAAAGACATTGAATTTGCTCAAATACCCTACCGAAAATGAATACATATTCAAGAATCCTAATGAGGCCGTAAAGACTTTTGCTATTGCGTATTCTCAAAAGGTTCTTATTGTAGATAGTAATCGAAATATAATAAAGTCTAATGCAGACTTATTTAGCGATAATATTAAAGAACATATTGAAGTTGCTTTAGCTTCAAACAAAAAAAAGCTCCTGAACCAATAATTCAAGAGCCTCTTTTTCTTTTTTTTCTGAAATGTGATTAGTTGCCTTTCTTGTAATCTGCAAGAAACTTCTCTAAGCCTATATCTGTTAACGGATGTTTCAACAATCCTACAATTGAACTCAAAGGTCCAGTCATAACATCTGCTCCTAGTTTTGCACAGTCAATAACATGCATCGTATGACGAACAGACGCTGCTAATATTTCAGTATCAAAACCATAGTTATCATAAATCATTCTAATTTCTGCAATGAGATTCAATCCATCTGTAGAAATATCATCTAAACGCCCAATAAAAGGAGATACGTAAGTGGCTCCAGCTTTAGCTGCTAATAAGGCCTGACCTGGAGAAAAAACCAATGTTACATTTGTCTTAATACCTTTATCTGAAAAGTACTTACATGCCTTTACGCCATCCTTGATCATTGGCAATTTAATTACAATCTGATCATGTAAATCTGCAAGCGCTTCCCCTTCTCTGACCATACCCTCAAAATCGGTTGAGATGACTTCTGCAGACACATCACCATCAACAATATTGCAAATGTTAACATAATGCTTCATAATATTGTCATGACCTGTAATGCCTTCTTTAGCCATTAAAGATGGATTGGTAGTAACACCATCTAAAATACCAAGATCTTGAGCTTCTTTGATCTGATCTAAGTTAGCTGTATCAATAAAAAATTTCATGTGTAGTTATATTATAGTTGTGTTTTAAATTATGAGCACGAATTTACAATTTTATCACACCTTCCGAAGAACATATTATCAAATGATATTAACAATGAAATATCTAAAGGTAATTAACGCTAATTGTGTACTCCTTAGAAGTAGAAGTTGTGCACATATCGTCGTCATATGCTCCTGAGTAATCATTAGGTTCTACCTCTAAAAAGAGCTAAAAATGATAGCTTCCAGCTCGCTGTGCAACACCTTCAAAAATAATTGTTCTATAATCTACAGACATCGTTATACCATCTGGAAGTTGACCTTCTAACTCAAAGAAATAGTCATACTCATCATCATTAGAGGCGTTTCTAATCTCTGCTTCTAATTCTTGATAATAATAATCACCATAAATGGCATTATTGAAATAAACTTCAGGTAATTCTGGTGATTTACTGTTGATTAGACAATCTAGAACATCTTCACAACTTATGAATGTCATTACACTCAAAGAAAACAACAGAGTTTTAAGCTGTTTTGTGTTACACGATGGTATCATTTTTAATCGCCTATGATAATCGTGTATTCTTTAGATGTAGATTCAGAGCACAACGGATCATCATAAGCATCTGTTTCAAAATCATAATTGATTGGAGGGTCAACGTACAAATAGACTGTAAACTTAAAAGTTCCTGTTTCCATTGGTGTTCCTTCAAAAGACACCGTTCTATAATTTTGAATCATCACTAAACCATCTGGAAGCCCATTATCAACCTCAAATTCGTAACCATAATCATTATCACGCGGCTCGTTCTTAATTTCAGCATCAAATTCTTCGTAGTAATAAACACCAATAGTTCCTACTCCAAATGATTTATTTGGGAGCTCTGGTCTACGATTTACAATACAATCAAAGAAGTCTTCACAAGATGTGAATGAAAATAGGCTTAGAACTAATAGTAGAGGTAATAGTCGTTTCATTATGATAGATTATTTTGGAAAAATATTCCTCAAAAAACATACCGAAATTATAATTTGTAATGATTCAGTAATAATTTTTCATAAACCTTATCAGGAAGGATACGCTTTAAAACAATGGAGAACTTTTGCATAAAAGCTCCTACTTTGTAATGAATTTTAGGATTAGAAGTATTAATGATCTTGTAGATCATGTTAGACACTAGTATAGGATCATCACCACTATCGACATCTTCATCTATAGCTTTTAGCACTTTTCCATAGGTTTGCTCATATGGAGATTCGTTTCTAACTGGAGCATGATAACGCCCAGCAGCAATATTAGTGGCAAAATCACCTGGAGCAACATTAGTCATATGAATATTGAAATCTTTTATTTCCATTCTAAAAGCTTCAGTAATCAATTCTAAAGCTCCTTTACTAGCACTGTAAATACCTCGATATGGCAATCCCATATATCCAGCAATAGAAGTAATATTTATAATCAATCCAGAGCTTTGCTTGCGCATTTGAGGCAGTACAGCTTTTATAACATTAATAGGTCCAAATAGATTGGTGTCAAAATTTCGTTTAATCTCTTCGTTAGGAATTTCTTCAATAGGCCCTGTAATACCTGCACCAGCATTGTTAATGAGTACATCCAAACATCCACACTCAGCAACTACTGTAGTAATTGCTTTTGAAATAGACTCCATATTTGTAACATCTAATGCAACCAATTTTATTTTAGAATCAGGATAACGCTCAGGAGACCTACTGGTTCCGTAAACGGTATATCCTTTTTGAGATAAAAACTCTCCGACAGACTTTCCAATTCCCGAAGATCCTCCTGTAATTAAAACAACTTTAGACATAGAATAACTTGGCTGATTTGATTTCAAAAGTACAATATATATAGGAAAGTATTGGGTACAAAAAAAGGCAAGCTACCTACATCACACCGCTACGACCGCGTACCTTTGCTTCGTTCCCGACCTGGAGGATTAAGCAGGAGCTGGTTGTGTAGGACTTGCCCGGCTGCAAAGATACAATCTTTTAATACTTTTCCAATCATTTTTTAAACTGAATTTTATTAAATAACTTGCAACAAAATCAAATCAAAAATGCACTCAATTAAAGCTTTCATAATCACCACCTTAAGTCTTGTCTTGATTTCATGTGGCAATACGCAGCCACAAAAATCTGGCTTAACAATTTCTACTAATTTCGAAAAAAATATAGTTAGCATTGGAGATGATGTAGAATTGACCCTAAATAACCCTAAAGATTTGGTGATTTCTGGAGTAGACTATAAATTTAATGGAGAACCTGTAGAGGGACGTTTTAAAATAGACGATGAGAAGCTAGGTGTTCATATTATAACAGCAAAGGTTCAATATGATAATACATTTGAAGATATCACAACTAAAATCACAATATTAAATAATAAACAGCCAAAAGTTTATGGTTACAAAATCATAAATGAATATCCGCATGATATTACGTCATATACACAAGGTTTAGAATTTCATGATGGAGTTCTCTACGAGAGTACTGGTCAGTATGGCGAGTCTAAATTGCGAAAGGTAGATTATAAAACTGGTGAAATTTTAAACAATATAAATCTTGCAAACCAATATTTTGCTGAAGGACTAACTATTTTAAATGATAACATCTACCAATTGACTTGGCAGGAAAATATAGGCTTTATTTATGACCTCAATTCTTTTGAAAAGAAAAGTAGTTTTAAATATGGAAAAAGCAAAGAAGGCTGGGGAATTTGTAATGACGGTAAAACAATATACAAATCTGATGGAACTGAACAAATATGGCTGCTTAACCCAGAAACTTTAGTTGAGGAAGACAAACTTCAAGCTTACACTAATAAAGGCAAAATTGTTGAGTTAAATGAACTTGAATGGGTAAACGGAAAAATATATGCCAATCGTTATCAAAAAAATGGTGTGGCTATTATCAACCCAAAAAATGGTGCTATAGAAGGTGTGATAGACTTTTCGCCTCTACGTAAATTAGTAACTCAACACAATGGTCTTGATGTGCTCAATGGTATTGCTTATAACCCAGAAACCAATACCTTATTTGTAACCGGAAAACGTTGGGACAAATTATTTGAGGTTGAAATTTTAGAAAAATAATTTCCCTCACTCAAACCACTAGTTCACTCATTCTTACTTTTATTATTTGCGCTCCTTTTAGTTCTTTGGACTATGAGAACAGCATTAAAAATCAAGATTCCAGAGCCATGTCATGAAGACTGGAATACAATGACACCAAACCAAAAAGGTCGGCATTGTGCCTCATGCCAAAAGACAGTTCATGATTTTACTTCAAAAACTGACGAATCTATTGTTAAAGCATTGCAATCTGGTGGCAATCTTTGTGGTCGGTTCAAATCTACACAGCTCAATCGAGAATTGGTATTAAGTCGAAAAGAGAAAAACAACTATTTATCATTTGTAGCCTCTACCCTTTTTGCTTTTTTAAGTATTGGAACACAAGACGCTGAAGCTCAAGGCGAACCAAAAAGACTTAGGGTAGAATCTTCGAAGCAAAACATGGTAAGAGGAAAAATTGCTAAATCACTCTTTAAACAAAAGGAAATTACTGGTATTGTAACAAAATCTAGTGATGGACTTCCATTACAAAGTACAGCAGTATCAGTCAAATCATCTAAAGACTCCAAACTTATTATTGTTAAAACCGATGCAAACGGTATTTATAAAATTAAAGCCAATGTTGGAGACACACTGATATTTTCCTATGTGGACCATATCATTGAGGAGCGTGTCATCTCAGATAAAAGTGTAATCAATGTCAGTTTAACTAAAGCTGATGAATCACCAAATTTTATGGTTTCTGGTAAAGTATTTACTTTAGACGATGGCTTACCATTACCAGGTGCGAGCGTCATTGTAAAAGGTACCACAAGAGGCTGTCAAACGGATTTTGACGGACTGTATAAGATTGAAGTTAAACCTGGCGAAACCTTGGTGTTTTCTTATGTTGGCATGACAGATACAGAGAGAGTCATTGGTGTTAATGACAAAATTAATATTGCTATGGAATTTGATGGCACACTAGGTGAAGTTGGTATGATTGTAGCAGGATATGTAGTAAGTTATGACTATGCTCCTTACTCATCAAAAGAATATGTTTCAAACCCTTATTACAATAAAGAAGGTTATGAAGATTATAAAGCAGAGCAACAACAACGAACCAAAAACTATTTTAAATTCTATAAAAGAAAACGAAAAGAACATCGAGAAAAGATTAAAAATGGTGAGATTGAGCGAACATCACTTGGGAAATTTCTATATAACATCGCTAATATTTTCAGAAAGAAGGAATAAATGATACTTTTAAGTTTCTATTTCAGAATCATACCACAATGCAAATTCATGAACAAGAACTTATCGTTTCCGAAGCAGATCTAGACTCAAGACAGCATGTTAACAACGTACACTATGTTCAATGGGTTCAGGATCTGGCTGAAGCACACTGGTTACTCAAATCTTCCGAAGATACACGTAAAAACTACTATTGGGTGATGATTAGTCATCATATCCAATACAAAGCTGAGGCTGTTCTAGGAGATACACTTTTACTAAAAACCTATGTCACCTCCTCCAAAGGTGTACGATCCACGAGGATAGTTGAAATTTATAATGCCACAACTCAAAAGCTGCTAACCACATCAGAAACCATTTGGTGTTTTATGTCGCATGAAACCAACAGACCTTATCGAATTCCAGAAACAATCAATTCACTTTTTAGTTAAAATATAATTAAAGTACTTGTTAAATTATCTTAAGAGTTGATACACTGTCGTGAGAATTATCTTAATTTGAGATAACAACCATCAACCAAGACTTTTGAAATCACTTAAATTTTTTTTCTTTTTAATTGTTCCAATCTTCTCTAGTGCACAAACAGTAAAAGGAATTATATATGATGCAGAAACTACAATTAAGGGAGCCAAACTCATCAATACAACTCAAAATGTATTGAGTTATTCTGATGGTAAAGGACTGTTTAGCATACGTGCTAAGCGCAATGACACACTAATCATTAGCTCATATTTCCATTATGAAAAAACCTACGTAATAAAGCAAAGTGATTTTGAGGAAGACATTGTTATCGAACTTAAAAAAATAACGAATGAATTAGATGAAGTTGAAATTACAAAGGTTAATGAAAAAGAGTTTGACACTACTGCCTTTCAAAGTAACTTAAAAGTTCAAACCTTAGATTTTCAAAAGCCTTCTTTGGTCTACAGTGGTGAGAACCTTCAGCCCACTCTTGATGTGATTGGTTTGGTAAGAGCTATCGGTAAACTTTTCAAAAAGAAACAAGTTGAAATTAAAAAAATAGAGGTTGAAGATCTGCAGCGTGTATTTACTGAAAGCACTTTATTTACAACACCTTTTTTGCGCAACGAACTTCATATTTCAGAAATCTATGAATTTCTCTTTTTTGAATATTGCAGTGCGCAACACTTGGACCTCTACCTTCTTGAAAAAGACAACGAATTTCTACTTCTGGATGAACTTTTAATCCATAGTAAAGCCTTTAATAAACTTGTTGAAGACTATGAAAAAGATTAGATTCTCAATTATTTTTTTACGCTTCATACTAAAAGATGACTTCAAAAGTTATACTTTTAGTGCCTAAAGGCATATTTAAATAGCCATTCATACGTTTAAGAGTTAGATATCAGCAAATGAAACGAATATTATCCTTTCTTTTTACCATATGTATATTAATGCTTTGGAGTTCTTGTCGTAAAGATTTCGACTTCTCGCCAAGCACTGGAAACTTAGAGTTTTCTAAAGACACCGTTTATCTGGATACCATTTTTACCAATATTGGATCCAGTACTTATAATCTTAAAGTATATAACAGAACAGATGAAGATATTTCTATTCCAACAGTTCGCTTAGGTCAAGGGGAAGCGTCTAACTACAGATTAAATGTTGACGGACTTCCAGGAAAAGAATTTGAAAACGTAGAGTTATTAGCAAATGATAGTTTATTCATTTTTGTAGAGACTACTGCAGACATCCAAACGCTTTCTCTAAACAGTTTGGAATTTTTATATACTGATGCTATAGAATTTGATAGTGGTAACAATCTGCAAAAAGTAGAATTGGTAACGCTTATCAAAGATGCTATATTTATCTATCCAGACAGAGACGAAACCACAGGAATTATAGAAACACTATCTTTTGATGTTGATGGCGACGGCACACCAGACGACACTACAATTCAAGGTCGTTTTCTCGAAGATGATGAACTCACATTTACTAACGAAAAACCTTATGTAATTTACGGCTATGCAGCTGTAGATGAAGGTGATATTCTTACTGTTGAAGCTGGAGCTCGAGTACATTTTCATGCCAATTCAGGCCTATTAGTAACTAATAATGCTTCCTTAAAAATAAATGGTGCGCTAAGTACAGATCAAGAGGCACTTGAAAATGAAGTGATTTTTGAAGGTGATCGATTAGAGCCTTTGTTTGAAGACCTTCCTGGACAATGGGGAACCATATGGTTGTTTAATGGTAGTGTTGATAATGATATCAACTATGCAACAATTAAAAACAGTACTGTTGGTATATTATGTGAGGGCAATCAAGATGCAGTAGATGATAAATTAACCATCACAAACTCACAAATCTATAACTCTAGTAACTTCGGAATATTAGGTCGCGCTACATCTATTGCTGGTGAAAATGTAGTAATTAATAATTCTGGTCAGTCATCTTTTGCAGGAACGTTTGGCGGTAAGTATAATTTTACCCACTGTACCATCGCTAACTACTGGAATACAGGTTCCAGACAATTTCCATCGGTATTGCTTAACAACTATGTCACTGATGAAAATGGTATGGATCAAGGTAATGATTTAGTTGAAGCAAATTTTAATAACTGTATCATCTTCGGAAATGATAATCCTGAAATCTTTTTAGATGAAATTTCAACCAGTAGTGGTTTCGATTTTGATTTTAAGTTTACCAATTGCCTGATTAGATTTAGTGATCCAAGTGGATTCTTTGGTGGTGATAATTTCAATATTAATAATCCTGATCTATACGACAACTGTATTTTTAATAACGATCCAGATTTTAAAGCACCTTTTGAAAACATGCTCATGATTGGCGAAAATTCGGGAGCCAATGCAGAAGGTGATCCTGCATTTATTATTACTACTGATATTCTTGGCGTTAACAGAACAACACCACCTGACATAGGTGCCTATCAGCATGTGACTTTTGATGAGGATTAACTACTTGAATGTAATCTTTATGGAATAATTATTGATGCGTTTTAAAGTGGTATTTAACTTTAAAAACACTAGTCATGATCACAAAAACGCTACACAAAACTTGTATTCTATTAGTTATCTTATCTTTTTCAAACTTAGTTGAAGCGCAGAATACTGAACAGCAAATCCTTCAAACAAATCTATTGACGCTTCAGTTTCTAGAAGCAAACAACAATGATTCAAAATTTTATGATGGTGAGATCTATCTGAAAAATCAAGATACACTTAGAGGTTCTATTAGTCTAAATCATGCAAAAGCCAAAACCTACGCTGCAATCTTATCAACCGATGATGGATATGAATATATTTCTAATCAGGAGATTGAATCTGTTGTCTTATATGGTGAATACAGAGATCAAGCGCTATCCTCCAGATTTGTACCATTAAAAGATCATGAATTGTTATATCGCGAAGTTTACAAAAAAGATGAGCACACAGCAATATATGATGGCTCAACTAATCCTTTTAGAGGTATTTTAGTTGGAAGAGTCTTAGTTAAAGACCATAATACCATTGAAGATATATTTAATTTTTGGGCTTCCGGACCGAAAAAGGATTTGATCAATTATATCAACAAAAGAGACAACAAAAACTACAAAAGGCGCGACTTTAAAACCATAGAAGACCTATTTGCGAAACTATAGATTAACAAGCAGTTAACAAGATTGTCTGAGTTATTTTATTACTTTTCAATAATCAACTAAATACTTCGACCATGAAATCATTACTTATCATACTTTCTATAGTCCTAACTTCTAATTTATGTATCGCTCAATCTACTGATTCAGCTGGAGTTATTAAGGCGTGTACAAATTATCTGGAAGGCTTCTATGAAGGTGACACTGCAAAACTTAAAGAGAGCTTACAGCCTACACTCAATAAATTTGGATTTTGGAAAGATAAGGACACAAAGACCTATAACCAAGTGGATCATATGTCGTTTAAACAAGCTCTAGCGTATGCACAGAACGTTAAGGATAAGAAAAACTTTCCTGCTAAAGATGCTCCGAGAGACATTACTATTCTAGATATGGGAGAAACCATTGCTTCTGCTAAAGTTATAGCATGGTGGGGAATTGACTTTATCTTACTCTCTAAAAGAGGCGATAAATGGATGATAGAGCAGGTACTTTGGGAAGGTCCATTAAAAAAAGAACATCAAGAATAAAAAAAGACCTTTCAAATTGAAAGGTCTTTTTTTGTGGGTATTTATTCTTAAGAATTAAAAAGTGGTTTACCGCTCATCATAGCATTGACTTTATCAGCAATAGTCCAAAGTTTAGATTCTTCCTGATAGTTCATTATAGCTTCATCAATAAAACCAACAATGGTTTCCATGTCGTCATCTTTTAAACCTCTTGTGGTGATTGCAGCAGTTCCAACTCTAATTCCGGAAGTAACAAACGGACTCTTATCATCAAATGGCACCATATTTTTATTCACTGTGATATCAGCTTTCCCTAGTGCCTCCTCAGCGTCTTTTCCTGTGATGTCTTTATTTCTAAGATCGATCAACATCATGTGGTTATCTGTCCCTCCAGATATGATGTGGTAACCTCTATCCACAAAAGCTTTAGCCATTGCAGCAGCATTACGTTTCACCTGAAGCATATAGTTCATAAATTCATCAGAAAGAGCTTCTCCAAAAGCAATAGCTTTAGCTGCAATAATATGCTCTAAAGGTCCGCCCTGATTTCCTGGAAAAACCCCAGAATCTAATAATCCAGACATTTTACGCAGGTTTCCGTTTTTCAGTTTTAAACCAAAAGGGTTTTCAAAGTTCTCTCCCATCATTATGAGTCCGCCACGAGGTCCACGAAGTGTCTTATGCGTAGTTGTGGTTACAATATGACAATGTGGTAATGGATCGTTTAAAATCCCTTTGGCAATTAATCCTGATGGATGTGAAATATCAGCTAATAAAATAGCACCAACATTATCAGCAACTTCTCTAAATTTCTGAAAATCCATATCGCGCGAATACGCAGAAGCGCCAGCGATAATTAACTTTGGTCGTTCTTTTTCAGCAACATCAGAAAGCATGTCGTAATCAATAAGACCAGTATCTTTTTTTACACCATAGAATGTTGGATTATACAACTTACCAGAAAAATTTACTGGAGAACCATGGGTTAAATGACCACCATGAGATAAATCAAACCCTAAGATGGTATCACCTGGCTTTAAGCATGCAGCAAAAACAGCAGTATTTGCCTGACTCCCAGAATGTGGTTGAACGTTTGCATACGCAGCACCAAATAAAGCTTTAGCCCTATCTATGGCAATTTGCTCTACTTCATCAACTACTTCACAACCTCCATAATAGCGCTTACCTGGATAGCCTTCGGCATATTTATTAGTTAAAACAGAGCCAGCAGCATCCATAACCTGGTCACTGACAAAGTTTTCTGAAGCAATAAGCTCCAAGCCATTTATTTGTCTGTCTTTTTCAGCATTTATTAATTCAAAAATCTGTGTATCGCGTTGCATATGTAAAGTTTAAATTAAATTTTATCAAAAATAAGAAATCATCTTATTAAAAAGATTTAAAAAATCCAGTTTAACGCATTGTTTTATGAGCATGTTATCAACAGTTAAATTTCGGTGAAATTTCATGGTTTTATGCAATTAAATATGTAGGTTTGAATAGAAAATAAAAACAACACAATTCGCTACAATATGCCATTATCAGCAAATAATCCCAATAGAACATCTTGGTTATATGTCAACAAATATTCTGATTTTCCAATTCAAAATATTCCTTTTGGTGTTTTTCTTACAAGAGAAGACATTATTACTATAGGTACCCGAATTGGAGATACAGCCATAGATCTAGGTGCACTACACCAATTAGGTTATTTTAAAGGAATTCCGTTAACTGATGATATTTTTCTTCAAGATTCATTGAATGATTTTATTGCAGACGGAAGACAAACATGGCGCGCAGTAAGAAATCGTATAGCAGAAATATTTGATAGTAATAATGCTACATTAAGAGACAATACCAAGCATAAAGAGATTGTTTGTTTCAGATTAGATGAAATTGAAATGCAGATGCCTGTTCATGTTGGAGACTATACTGATTTCTACGCCAGCAAAGAACATGCAACTAATGTAGGTTCTATGTTTAGAGATCCTGAAAATGCTTTGATGCCTAATTGGGTACACATGCCTGTAGGTTATCATGGTCGTAGTTCTTCAATTATCACAACGCATATTCCTGTACATCGACCACAAGGGCAAACCATGCCTGAAGGTGCTAAAGCTCCTGTATTTGGACCTAGTAACTTAGTCGATTTTGAATTAGAAATGGCTTTCATTACCACAGATGCAAATGATCTAGGGGAACCAATTCCTGTTGATGAAGCCGAAGAATACATTTTTGGATTAGTACTACTAAACGATTGGTCTGCCAGAGACATCCAAAAATGGGAATATGTCCCATTAGGTCCGTTTTTAGGAAAGAATTTTGCATCATCTATTTCGCCATGGATTGTCACGCTTGACGCTTTAGAACCATTTAGAGTAGACAGCCCAAAGCAAGATCCAAAACCATTACCTTACTTACAAACTAAGGGTAAAAAAAGTTTTGACATTCAACTGGAAGTCGGCATCCAACCAAAAGATGGCAAAGAAACTACAGTTTGTAAATCAAACTTTAAGTACATGTACTGGAATATGGCGCAGCAATTAGCACATCATACTGTTAATGGCTGTTCTGTGAATTCAGGTGACATGATGGGAAGTGGTACTATTTCTGGCCCAACAGAAGATTCTTATGGATCGATGTTGGAGCTATCATGGAAAGGCACAAAACCCATAAAATTGAAAGATGGAACAGAGCGAAAATTCATCAATGATTACGACTCAGTTATTATGAGAGCGCATTGTGAGAATGATGATGTTCGTATAGGTTTTGGTAAAGTAAAAACACAATTACTTCCTGTTTTTAATCCAAAGAAAAAGAAAAAATAAAATCACATTAAAACGCACATAAAAACCGATGTATGAAACTCCAATTTCTACGTCGGTTTTTTGTTTGGCATCATATTTGGATTTACTATGTAAATAATCATTTAAAATCCAGAATTATGAAGCAATTACTACTCACAACAGTACTTCTTCTGGTACTAACATCATGTAGCGGAAGAAAACAAATTGAAAAGGCAATTAGTCATGGTAATTATGACCAAGCCATCAATGATGCGTTACGAAAACTCGAAAATAACAAAGACAAAAAGCGCAAGCAAGACTACATCGTTATGCTTGAAGACGCCTATTATAAAGTTTTAGAAGAAGACCTACAGGATGTAAAGCATTTAAAAAAGGATGGAAATCCAGAACAATATAAAACGATCTACGAGATCTATTTAGATTTGGAAGCAAGACAGAATGCAATTAAACGTGTGTTGCCATTACAAATCAATGGAAGAAATCTCAATTTAAAATTCAATGATTATACGTCGGAAATTGTCGATTACAGATATAAAACGTCTGAATATTTAATTGACGAAGGTATTGCGTTGTTGGATTCGGAAGATAAATACAATGCAAGAGAAGCTTATAAGATCTTTAAGTATATAGAAGGTATCAATCCTAATTTTGAAGAGACCAGAAGTCTCATTACTGAAGCGCATCAAAAAGGAACAGATCATGTTATTGTAACTATTGAAAATCAGACACATCAAATCATTCCGCAGCAATTAGAGGCTGACCTTTTAAACTTTGATACGTATGGATTGAACCAATTTTGGACCGTGTATCATGCAACTCCAGTTTCCGAAGTGAATTATGATTATGCGATGCAATTACAGTTGAAACGAATCAATATATCACCTGAGCAAGTGAATAGCACACAGAAATTGAGACAAAAAACAATTGTAGATGGTTGGGAATATCAAAGAGATGACAATGGTCATATCGTATTAGATAGTCTTGGCAACAAGATCAAAATAGATAAACTGGTGAATGTAAGAGCCCGTTATTTTGAAGTTAATCAATTTAAGTCAACTCAAGTTATTGCTGATGTGGTTTATACTGATCTGAGAACAAACCAGACTTTAGACGCTTTTGCAATAGATAGTGAATTTGTATTTGAGCATTTGTATGCCACAGTGAGAGGTGATAAAAGAGCCTTGAACAGAAGAGAATATGAATTAACCAGAAACAGACCACTGCACTTCCCTACCGATGCCCAAATGGTATATGACACAGGTGAAGATTTAAAGCTAAAATTGAAAAACATCATTAACTCGTATCGTATGAGACGAAGTTAATTCATCTATATTTTTGAGTAAAAAAACTCCCAAAGTGATTGCTTTGGGAGTTTTTTATGTATCATTTGACGCAACCTTTTGTAAGAAAGTTCATCTACTTAAAAACTTTAACACGTCAATCATGAAAAAAACAGTACTACTTACGATTATCGCTTTATATTCAACTTTCTGCTTTTCACAAGATCCAACGATGTATATTACAAACGGAGGATCAGGCTACACTGTTATTGAAGGAAACACGTATACATTTTCTGTAAACTTATATAGTGCCACAACAACAGATGTTATTGTAGATGTTGTTACTATTGATGATTCTGCAGATGCTTCAGATTACACACCTTTAAATACAACGGTTACAATTCCTGCAGGACAATTAAGTAGTAACCTACTCACCATTCCAACTGGTAATGATTCAACTATTGAAGATAACGAGGCCTTTTTTATTGAAGCAACCGTAACCAGTAATAATACAGAAAACACAGAATTTAGCAAATCAATTTATCTGTTTGATAATGATGCAACTCCTACAGTAAATATATCCTCATCCATAAGTTTATTAGAAGGACAAAATTACAATTACAATATAAGCCTAAGCAATCACTTCAACTCAGATGTAACAATAGATTTCTCTACAACACCTGGAACAGCAGATCTCTCAGATTATATTCCAACTAACACTACAATAACATTTCTAGCGGGTGAACGTTTTTCACAAATTCCAATTATCAGTATTGATGATGCGCTTACTGAAACTGACGAAACCTACACCATTACGGGAAACGTAATCTCAGGAAATACAACCAACACTACAATTCCTCTTTCAGTAACAATTATTGATAATGATGTTACACCTACCTTAAACGTATATAGTAGTGATGTCAATGAAGGCAATACAGCATATGTGAGTGCTAATTTGAACAGGGCGTTTAGCAGTAATGTAGTTGTGGAATTAGTTACCTCTAATGGTACTGCTGACAATACTGATTATGCTAGTGTGAATCAATCAAAAACGATTAGTGCTGGGAATTATGGGGTTAGTTTCCAGATTCCAACTACCGATGACAATTTGGATGAAGCCGACGAATCTGTTAATTATAGTATTACTGTAACTTCAGGAAATACAACAAACACTTTAGAGACTGGTTCTTTTGATATCCTTGATAATGATGGGTTACCAAATTTACGTCTAAGACCAGTCTATAATTTTGATGGTATGGAAAATTATGGAGATAGTATAGCGGTTGAAGAAGGCTTTCCACTCAAATTCAGATTAAGTCTATCAGAACCAAGTCTGGTAGATACCAATATTACTGTAACAACAACCAATGGGACTGCAGATGGTTCAGATTATACTACATCAACCATAACCACTACAATTCCTGCTGGATATATATTTAATAGTCAGGAAGAGCTAAATTATCCTACCATTTTAGATCAATTAGATGAAGACGATGAGAATCTCTTCATCACAGCTCAGGTCACTTCTGGGAATACCTATAACAGTAGCATTACTAAAGAAGGTATTATCATAGATAACTATGATATTAATGCACAACAGGATCAAATCATTTCAATTTTAGAAGTTGGCACTACATTTCAAGTGTTAGATAATGATACCTTCGAGGGATTACCAGTAGATGCATCTAATTTGAATGTATCGTTAATTGGATCAAATACCATTGGTGTTACGTTAAGTACTGCAGGTATTTTAACTGTTCCAACGACTGCTCCATATGGCACCTACTATTTATACTATGAAATTTGTGAGTCTTCAAACCCAACAAGCTGTGATACTGCAGGATTAATAATTAGAGTTCAATCACCTCTTGAAGCCAGTTATAGTGCTAATTATGTTGACTTTAATGGCGATGGGTTTGTCAATGTAGGAGATACGATTGAATATGAATTTACTGTGACTAACAATGGTAATGCAGTGATTACAGATATTGATGCAGAAATATCTTTTCCAGATTTGACTGTTGTTGGAGGTCCTTTGGCTAGTTTAGCACCAGGAGAAACAGACAATACAACTTTTACAGCAACACACATTTTAACACAAGATGATATCAATTTTGGATATTCTGATGGTAGTCTGGAAGGAGCAAACTTTTTCGGAACCTACTATGGATATGAAGTTCAAGATAATTTATACGACCCAAACCAGTATTTTCAGTTGCAACAATCTAATGGTTTAAAACTGAATGCCTTTGTAGATGCCAATGGAAACGGAACGCAGGATAATGGCGAAATCAATTTTCCGTTAGGTCAATTTAATTATGAAATAAACAATGATGGCATTCTTCATAATTTATATGTTTCGCCACATTATCTATATGAATCTGATCCAAACACCATTTATAATATATCATATACTGTAGATCCTGAATATGCCGCAAACAATACCACAGCCGCAAGTTACACTAACATTACTGTTCCTGTAGGCTCTGGGATTACAACATTAGATTTTCCAATTACTGTCACACCCTATCAGGATCTATCTGTAAACATTTCACCAATTATGAATGTGCCTGTTCCAGGATTCAATTATTCTAATTACATTACCTATACCAATAATTCTAATCTTAATATTCCATCAGGAACTATTGATTTTACTTTAGATAGCGCTTTAAATCTATCAAACGTTTACGATACTAATATCACAATAACGCCCACTGGTTTTACTTATAATTTCTCAAACTTACAACCCTATGAAACGCGATATCTATGGGTAGAAATGAGTGTTCCTACACTACCAATAGTAAGCCTAGGGCAACTGGTAACTAATTCTGTTGCTATTGAATTACTCTCTGGAGATATTAATCCACTAAATAATTCATCAAGTCTGACTCAAACCATTGTTGGTTCTTACGATCCCAATGACATTACAGAGCGTCATGGTCCGGAAATTGTTCACTCTGAATTCACAACTAATGATTACCTAACCTATACCATCCGATTTGAAAATACAGGAACAGCAAATGCCATTAATATAAGAGTTGAAGATGTTTTAGATGAGCAGCTTGACGAATCTACACTAAGCATGTTAGATGCTAGTCATGAGTATACTTTAGAACGTGTAAATAAAGATTTGGTTTGGAATTTCTTCGGAATTAACCTACCTCCATCAGAAGATGACAACTCGATGACTGGACATGGTTATATTACATTCAAAATAAAACCGCTTTCTGATTATGCAATAGGTGATATTATTCCTAATACTGCTGAAATCTATTTTGATTTTAATCCTGCTATTATTACCAATACCTGGACAACTGAATTTGTAGAGGATAACTTAAGCACTGAAGATCAAACATTCTCTAATCTATCTGTTTATCCAAATCCAGTAAAAGACAACCTGTTTTTATCAAATAACTCGCCTATTGATTCTGTGAAAATAACATCAATTTTAGGAAGAGAAATTTTAGTCAAAGATGTTAATAGCCTCAATGGCATTATCGATTTAAAAACCATTTCCAATGGCATATACTTTATAACAGTAAAATCAAATACACAAGAAAAAACAATAAAGATTATTAAAGAGTAATTTTAATCCAAGATAGATGTAATAAAAACTCCCAAAGAGATTACTTTGGGAGTTTTATTTTTTAACAAATACCATACAATGTTGCCATGGTAAGTTCTCAATATTTTGTTCCAGAATAAAACCTGCAGCTTCAAATTCTTTTACAGCTTGGGTCTCTGTCATTTTGTGAAGTCGTTTGATTGGCACTCTATCATCCTCTCCTCTATATTCAATTAGAAAAATTTTTCCATTTGGTTTTAAAGCCTCTTTTATCGAGGCAATCATTTCGACAGGATAGCTAAACTCATGATAAACATCAACCATAAGCACTTTATCAATGGAGTTCTCTGGAAGATTAACTGATTGTTCTGCTCCTTGAATTGTTTTTACATTTTTGATATCGCCTGATTCTTTACGATATTCCATAGCAACCAGCATTTCCGGCTGAATATCAACTGCATAGATCAAGCCTTTATGAGCCATTGGTGCCATTTGAAACACATGAAATCCTGAACCTGCTCCAATATCAGCAACAACATCTGTTGGTCTGATATCCATATTCTTTAAAAGTGTTGATGTGTTCTCCTCTTTTTCGCGCTCAGAACGTTCTAACCAATCTATGCCTTGGAATCCCATAACATAGGCAATTTCTCGTCCCATATACCATTTCCCAATGCCGTTTGGGTCACCTTTTTTATAAGTGTAATTTTGTTGGCCATTGGTTGCAATTGTAGAAAGCAACGTAGCAAAAAGGATAAACTGACAGATCTTTTTTTTCATTTCAAATAGCAATTTATAACGAAGTTAAGTTATAAACGACTAAGCAGAAAGAGTTTAACGCTGTTATAACATTAGACTAGGATTCAAATCTACTCAAATCTATATCATTGATAGCACCATGCGACGCATGAGCCACAGTTGTACCATTTTTGATTATAAGTAACTGAGGGGATTGATGCATGACTTGAAATTTGTAACCAACTTCATTAGAAACCTCTCTGTAACTTAGAAGATCTAAATAGTATAAATCGAGATTTGCATCCAAATCATACATGCTTACAAATTGATTCATCACCATACTGCTAATACCACATCGTGTAGAGTGTTTAAAAATGACTTGGGTTTTAGTTTTTGAGCGTTTTTCTATCTCATCCAATTGAGAGATATTAGTTAAGGCCTGCCAAGGCAATAATTTTTCTTCTTTAGGTTCAGAAGATCCAAATAAATTTTTAAAAATTCCCATGCTATAATTGTCGAATTACAATTCCAAACTTACAGTCGCTATTTTTTTATAAACTTTATGGTATTAGTAGCGCCATTCTCGAATGAAATAGTCATAAAATATATACCAGAATTTAAACGTGTTGTATTGTAAGTGATAGTTTGATCTTCAACATAATATACATCTTGAGACACTGTACGACCGCTTAAGTCAACTACTACCAATTCAACATTTTGCTGCGTTATTTGATTTGTCTCAATATGTAAATCAGAGCTAGTCGGATTTGGATAAAAACTTAATCTAGTAGAATCTTCAAACTCAGATACCGATAACGGACTCTCTTGATACACTCTAACATAATCAATAATCATAGCACTTTCAGTAAACCCTGGAGATATATTTGGTAAAATTGCTGTATTCAATAACAAATATTGTTCTTCATAAAAAGGCCATGTATCAGCATTTTTGACAGCAGGATTGTAAGTATAATGCTGAATACCGTCAACACTAAAAACCATTTTCTCTGGAGACCACTCTAAGGTATAGACATGAAATCCTGAGGAAGCAGTTGATACAATTTGACCACCTTTATTAAACGTATTACCAAAACTTGAAGGCGAATGAATTGCACTTTGAACAAAATTCTGATTATCACCCCAATGTTCCATGATATCAATTTCACCACAAGCAGGCCAACCTGTTGTATCATAACCCAAATTATCCCAGTAGGCTCCATCTTCATCAATATTTTTTCCTAACATCCACATGGCTGGCCATGTTCCGACTCCAGATGGCAATTGCGCTCTAATTTCTACCTTTCCGTAGGTAAATGCAAACTTAGAATTTAATCGTGCCGACGTATACTGCTTAGTGACACCTTGATCAGTAAACGTTTCTTTTTTAGCTACAAGATTTAAATTCCCTGCATTCACAAAGGAGTTCTCTATCCTATTTGTGTAATGTTGTATCTCTCCATTATACCAACTATTTCCAGCTGGCAGTTGAGTTTGGTGAAACCATTTGTTATTATCAATGGCGCCATCTGTATCAAACTCATCAGACCAAACCAAATAGTCATAAACCGGATCATCGGATTCGATATTGAGATATAAGAAATCATCCAGATAAGCTAACACGTGATCGTTATTGTTTTCACCATTAACCTGAATGACGACTCTGTTAAAATCGGTTCTTTGGTTTGGTGGTAAAGAACTTGGATCCAGATTTATATAACTATCATTTTCAAAATTAAATGTAACTTCCTGCCACTGATCTAATACAATAGGCTTTATGATTTCACTTTGCGTCATCCAAGGTGCTCCAATAGTGTTATCTTGAAGCTTTAATGAAATTTGATTGGTTTGAGTTCCTGTCAAACTAGTTGAAGGCACATACACTTTTAAACTGAAACTATTCTTAGTCGATAAATCGTAATTAGAATTAATATCAAACTGAACATTGGCATATTGTCCTCCAGTATCATGATACTCTAAAACAGTATTTGAAGTATTAATACCCAACTGATAAGGATTGACCTCATTAACAGTCATTCCGCAATCATCACCATACCAACTGGTAATGGTTCCTCCTCCTTCAAAATCATCTTCAACATTTTGAGCATGGATATTGAAAGTTAATAGTGTTATTATCAAGTAGAAGTAGCGCATAGAAAATCTTTTTTTCAAAAATATCAGTAAGTTTATGAAATAGCTAAATTTCCAACCATACACAACCTATACAATTGGTGTGTAAACTGTTAAAAAAACGAATAATCCGACAAAATGTCTTTAAAACAAGCAACTTATATGACTTTTTGTCGTTTAATTCTTACTATTTATTAATGGTAAGATTATTGACCTATGGGTATCGTAAAATACTAACAAAAACACAGTTTTATATATATGAATTTTAATAATTATACCATAAAATCTCAGGAGGCCATTCAGCAAGCACAACAGCTAGCTCAAAGTTTTGGTCATCAACAAATTGAGAATGAGCATATCATTAAAGCCATTTTTGAAGTTGATGAAAATGTGCTTCCATTTCTACTTAAAAAACTAAACGTTAATGTAGAGGTGCTTAAACTTGCATTAGATAAGCAAATCGAGAGTTTTACCAAAGTTTCAGGAGCAGACCTCATGATATCTCGCGAGGCGAGTAAAGCACTTAACGAGGCATCTATCATTGCAAAAAAAATGAACGATGATTTCGTTTCCGTAGAACATTTGATCCTTGCTGTTTTTAAATCAAATAGTAAGATTGCTCAAATGTTAAAGGACCAAGGGGTAACTGAAAAAGGTCTCAATACAGCTATTGAAGAACTTAGAAAAGGGGATCGTGTGACTTCACAAAGTCAGGAGGATACTTATAATTCTTTAAATAAATACGCAAAGAATTTAAACCAACTGGCTAAAGATGGAAAATTAGATCCGGTTATTGGTCGCGATGAAGAAATTAGACGAATTCTTCAAATCTTATCAAGACGTACTAAGAACAACCCTATTCTTGTTGGTGAACCAGGAACTGGTAAAACAGCCATTGCCGAAGGTTTAGCACACAGAATTATAGATGGTGATATTCCTGAAAATTTAGTTAACAAACAAATCTATGCACTCGATATGGGAGCATTGATTGCTGGTGCCAAGTTTAAGGGAGAGTTTGAAGAGCGTTTAAAAGCAGTCATTAAAGAAGTGACTACCAGCGAAGGTGATATCGTACTATTTATAGACGAGATCCACACGTTGGTTGGTGCTGGAGGCGGACAAGGCGCAATGGATGCAGCTAATATTTTGAAACCAGCTCTGGCTCGAGGTGAATTACGTGCTATTGGAGCCACAACTTTAGATGAGTATCAAAAATACTTTGAAAAGGATAAAGCTCTAGAACGTCGTTTCCAAAAAGTAATGGTTGATGAGCCTGATACAGAAAGTGCAATTTCTATTCTAAGAGGTATTAAAGAAAAATATGAAACACATCATAAAGTTCGAATAAAAGATGAAGCTATTATTGGTGCTGTAGAATTATCTGAGCGATACATTACAAACCGTTTCTTACCAGATAAAGCTATTGACCTTATGGATGAAGCTGCTTCTAAACTTCGTATGGAAATCAATTCTAAACCTGAAGAATTAGATGTGCTTGACCGAAAGATTATGCAGCTTGAAATTGAGATTGAAGCTATTAAGCGTGAGAAAGATGAAACAAAGTTAAAATCGTTACGTTCAGATTTGGCGAACCTTAAAGAGGAACGCAATGAGCTCAATGCAAAATGGAAAAGCGAAAAAGAAGTCGTAGATAATATTCAAAATACTAAATCAAATATTGAAGAGTATAAACTTGAGGCAGAACGTGCCGAACGTGAAGGCGACTATGGTAAGGTTGCTGAGATTCGCTACGGAAAAATAAAAGAAGCTCAGGAACAACTTGAAACACTTCAGAAAGAATTACAAAAAAATCAAAGTGAAAGCTCTTTAATCAAAGAGGAAGTAACTTATGATGACATTGCTGAAGTGGTAGCAAAATGGACTGGCATTCCTGTTACTAAAATGTTACAAAGTGAACGTGATAAGCTTTTAAAGTTAGAAGACGAATTACACAAAAGAGTTGTTGGTCAGGAAGAGGCTATAACGGCTGTTAGTGATGCGGTAAGACGCTCGAGAGCAGGATTGCAGAATCCGCAAAAACCAGTTGGAACATTCTTATTTTTAGGAACCACAGGTGTTGGTAAAACCGAATTAGCCAAGGCTCTTGCCGAATATTTATTTGACGATGAAAATGCCATGACCAGAATAGACATGAGTGAGTTTCAAGAGAGTCATAGTGTAAGTCGATTGGTTGGTGCTCCTCCAGGATATGTTGGTTATGATGAAGGCGGACAATTAACTGAGGCGGTAAGACGTAAACCCTATTCGGTAGTATTGCTTGATGAAATTGAAAAAGCTCATCCTGACACGTTTAATATCTTATTACAAGTACTGGACGAAGGCCGATTAACAGATAATAAAGGGCGTGTGGCCGATTTCAAAAACACTATTATCATTATGACCTCTAATATGGGAAGCCATATTATACAAGAGCGTTTTGAGGCTACAAAAGACATTGACTCGGCTATGGAAGCTGCTAAAGTTGACGTGCTTGCCTTACTTAAGCAAAGTGTTCGTCCAGAGTTTTTAAACCGTATTGATGACACGATTATGTTTACGCCTTTAACACGGGACAATATTAAAGACATTGTTGGCTTACAATTGAAAGGTGTACAAAAAATGATTGCAAAACAAGGCATTACTTTTGATGCAACTCCGGAGGCAATACATTATTTAGCAGAACGAGGTTATAATCCAGAATATGGTGCAAGACCAGTAAAACGAGTCATTCAGAAAGAAGTATTGAATGCGTTGAGTAAAGAAATTCTTTCAGGAAATGTGACTACAGATAGCATCATTTTATTAGACGCTTTTGACGACAAACTTGTATTTAGAAATGAAGCTAGCTTTGTATCAGAAGAAATTTAATAATCAGTGTAACAAAACCATTATATAACAGTCTTTTAAGTGGTTGGTTAGTTGAAAAGCAACGTGAATTTTAGAAATAAAATGAGCGTTGCTTTTCCGTTATGAAAAAAGGCCACATTTCTGTGACCTTTTTTGTGCTATTAATGAACGTTACGTTAAAACTTAAGCCCTACTCCTAGTCCGACAACTAATGGATTGATGTCGACCTTTACGCTTTCAGAATCATTATTGACCGTAACATCTGTATTAAGGAATAATTTCTTCACATCTAAGTTCAAGAACCACTTGTCATTGAGGTTATAATCTAATCCAGCTTGCAGAGAAAAACCTACAGAGTTCTCATAATCGATGTCTTCAGCATCACCAGCATCTTCACCATAGAAAATGGTATAATTAATACCTGCACCTACATAAGGTTTAAAATCGTCTGCATAAAAATGATATTGTAAGTTCAGTGTTGGAGGTAATAACCAAACATATCCTAAATCTGGACCATTTTCGATTTCAACCTCATGTTTTGTTGTTGCAAGAATCAATTCGGCAGCAAGATTTTTGTTAAAGAAATATGTGAAATCAACTTCTGGAACAAAAGTCGTTGAAATATCAACATCAGCTCCATCAATATCATCATCTGGAGATGGAACAACAGCTATAACTCGGAAACGAGCTTGCCATTTACTGAAATCTGCATTATCATTAGAAGTTGTCTCTTGTGCATTGACATTGACCATTGAAAAAAGCCCTGTCATTACTAGTGCGAAAATTATTTTTTTCATGTTGTGATTATTTAATATTTCTGCAAATTTATAGGTAAAATAAATCCTCATTTATGACAAATATCATAGTTAGAACTATTTGTTTTTACCCATTTTTAATATCCCGTTGAAATGATCATAAAATGTCTAAATCATGTTACAACTAAAGCAAATCAATAGTCAAAATATACCAATTGGTATATTTTTTATATATTTGTGTTCATGCACACAAAAGCTGAACATACTAAACAGTTTATTTTAGAGACAGTGGCTCCTATATTCAATCAAAATGGATATGCAGCAACAAGCATGAGTGACATCACCAAAGCAACAGGTCTCACTAAAGGTGCTATCTACGGAAATTTTAAAAACAAAGAAGCACTTGCCATTTCTGCATTTAAGTTTACGGTTAAAGCGCTTATGAAAAAGATTGCAATGCACTTGGAACTGAGTGATTCTCCAATTCAAAAGTTGTTCTTAATATCTGATTTTTATAGAAATTATTACGACTACAGTAAGCGACTTGGCGGATGTCCTGTATTAAATATAGGAGTAGATGCAAACAACCAAAATACCTTACTACTTGAAAACGTAAAAATAGTGATAGAAAAAATTCAGGACCAGGTTGCAACCATCATTGAAAATGGCATAGAAGCAGGTGAGATTTCAACTGAGATCAACGCCATGCAATACGCAAAACGGTTAGATACAATGATTCAAGGCGCTGTTTTTATGACCTACACAATGAATGATGAATTTTACATGAAAGACACTATGAATCAAATTGATCAAATGATACATAACGAACTAAAAGCTTAAAAAAATTTAACCCATTATATACCAATTGGTATATTAAAAACTTAAAGACTATGGAATTTCCAAAAATTGTAAGTAGCAAGACAAAAATCAGGTTTCAGGATTGTGATCCTTTTAATCATTTAAATAATGGTAGTTATATCAATTATTTTATGAATCATCGAGAAGATCAATTACTAAAACATTACGATATCGATATTTACAAAATGGCTCAAAAAAAAGGAATAAGTTGGGTATCCAGCAGCAATCAAATTGCTTACCTCAAACCTGCTTTTTTAATGGAAACGGTCACCATAGAGTCCCAATTGATATTCCATAATTCCAGTGAGTTAAAAGTAGAAATGCGTATGTATGATGAAAACAAAACACACCTTAAAGCTATTATATGGAGTGGCTTTGTTCATTTTAATCTACTCAAGCAATCAAGAGCACTTCATTCGGAAACTTTAATGACGTTTTTTGAATCTGTATTAAACCCAGTTTCTGCAGTTACTTTTGAGGAGCGTCTCTCAGAATTTAAAAAGATGAAAACAGAATATTAAAAATTGTGTAACAATTCCTCTGGTCTACATACTAATCAGAAAATCTAAATTCTAATTATGAAAAAATCACTACTTAGTCTCGCATTAGCACTCCTTGGAATCTTTTCAATTCAAGGGCAAGAACTCGAAAAATCATTATTATGGGAAATCTCAGGTAACGGATTAACAGAACCTTCATATCTGTATGGCACCATCCATATGACCTGTGATGCTTCTCTGGATGAAGACATAAAAACTGCTCTCGATAAAACTACATTGCTAGTCTTAGAGATCGATATGGATGAACCTGGAATGCAAACCGCAATGATGACAGGTTTGTATATGCAAGACGGTCAAACATTGAAAGACTTAGTAAGTGAAGAGGATTATGTAACGCTTTCAGCTTTTGTTAAAGAGCAAATGGGTATGCCTTTAGATGCCTTAGGAAATGTTAAACCTTTTTTTATTTCAGCAATGTTCTACCCAAAGTTATTAGGATGTCCTGTTCAGTCTTATGAGCAAGCGCTTATGGATGTAGCTCACGAACAAAAAGAAGAAGTTTTAGGTTTAGAAACGGTTGAAGAGCAATTAAATGTTTTTAATAAAATCCCTTACAAAGACCAAGCTGCTGATTTATTGAGGTCTGCAAAAGATAATTTAGCTTATGATAAGGAGAGTTTCCAGAAAATGCTCCAACTATATGATGCTGAAGATATTGAAGGCATAGATAAAATGATGAAAGATGACAGGAATTTAACAACAACAAAACACCGAGATAAAATGTTAGATAACCGAAATAAGAACTGGATTCCTAAAATAGAAGAGTTTTCAAAAAAACAAGCTACATTTTATGGTGTTGGTGCTGGACATCTTGCCGGAGATAATGGTGTAATTAAACTACTTAGAAAAGCAGGATATACTGTTAAGGCTGTAAATTAAAATTCATGTAAATTTGACTCTAAGCCTCTAAAAAAGAGGCTTTTTTGTTAAAAACATGTTTAAAACTCTTCATTTACACAATAAAACTTTCATAATTAAGATTATGATTATTAGAATTAATTGCTAACTTTGAACCGCTATTAATTCCCAAATTTACATTAGTTAATTAAACGTTTAGTCTTTGTCAAATCAAGACTTAACGAAATATTTGCCTACTTTAATATGAACATAAGCTCACATATTGATCACACACTCTTAAGTGCATCTGCCACTGAACGTGACATTATAGACCATTGCAATCAAGCCAAGAAATATAAATTTTATTCTGTTTGCATAAACAGTTGCTATGTCCCACTTGCCAAACAACTTTTAAAAGATTCTAAAGTAAAAATATGTACTGTTGTTGGATTTCCATTAGGAGCATCTTCAACAGAAGCAAAAGTATTTGAAGCTAAACAAGCCATCAATGATGGTGCTGATGAAATTGATATGGTCATGAATCTTGGTGTTTTTAAAAGTAAAAACTACGTAGAGGTTTTTAAAGACATCAAAGATGTAAAAACTGCCATTGGTAAAATTCCATTAAAGGTCATTATCGAAATTAGCGAATTGTCTAAAAATGGTATTGTCAAAGCCTCTGAGATTTGTGTTGACGCCAAAGTCGATTTTGTAAAAACCTCAACGGGGTTCTCAAAAAGTGGCGCCACATTAACTGCTGTCAAAATCATTAGAAAAACAGTAAGAAATCACTGTAAAATAAAAGCCTCAGGAGGCATTGGCGACTACGAAACTGCAAAAAAATATACAGATATAGGCGTAGAACGTTTAGGCACATCTAGAAGTGTTGCTATTGTTAATGGTGAGCTATCTAGTGCTGATGCAACTGATTACTAACTTTAACCTTCCTTTATTAATAGTTTAGTTGAGAGTCATTATATTTGAGAATCATTAAATTTTCAAACTATGAGATCTTTACTCACATTATTGTTTATTGTTGTATTTAATCTACCTTCATTTTCTCAAAATGCTGAGGATACTGCTGAAACTACAACCTATTACTTCATTCGTCATGCTGAAAAAGATCGCAGCGATAAGACCAATAGGAATCCAAACCTTACTGAGGCAGGAAAAACAAGAGCTATTCATTGGAGTGAGATATTTCAAAATGTAAAATTTGATGCTGTATATTCAACACAATACAATCGTACCATTCAAACTGCTACGCCAACAGCCGAAAAGAACAAGTTAGAGCTTCAATATTACGATCCGAGGACATTATACTCAGAGGATTTTTCCGAAGCTACTAGAGGAAAAACAGTACTGGTCGTTGGACACAGTAACACCACGCCTGCATTTGTCAATATGATTCTGAAAGACAGGAAATATCCTGATATTGATGATAACAATAACGGCAACTTATATATTGTCACCATTTCCGAAGGTCACATTACAGATCTGGTACTAACGCTGAATTAACAGTTACATTCTCCAATTCTATTTTGGATAATAATTTTAATGCATCATCCTGAAACAATTGAGCTAAGTCAATGAGTTCAACAGATGCGCTTTCTGGCTTGTAATTATTGTAATCCACAAAGCGGATTCCTTCTATAATCCGTTGGTTATATGCTTCTCTAAAACGCAATCCTTTTCCATCCTCTTCATTATAAGAATAGGCTAAATAATCAACCTTAAACGTTTCACGATTAACCCAATACAAAAATACATCTTCAAAGTCTTCTCCGCCTCCTTCCTGATCAAAGGTGACTTTAATGGTGTAATAATCCTTGCCCTTGATACTAACATCACTTAGCAATTCTTTATTCACAGCCTTATCATTTAATCCATAAGGCAACACCGAAAAATAATGCACAGAGTTTATCGATGCAGAATATTTGGTCACCATAGTATCCGTTACTGATATTGGAAAATTATCAGCCAAACGCATAAATCCTTTATTATTCAAAATGTCAGTGATGGTATTTATCGTATCAAAATAGCGAGATGTTGTATCTCTAAACTTTCGCTCAAAATGAAAAACGCCTTTATTCCTGTATGCCATGTAGTGCTTATCTCTAAAATCAAAATTGATTAATGAGGAATCAATTTTTGCTCCACCAGAAACCTCAATAGCTTTGGTTATTATGGTATCAGCTGATAAGACTGGAGTCTCCTTATTCTTGCAGTTAAAGAAGATGAAAATTACAGCTGTAAAAATGGAATATGCAATTGTTTGAGATTTATACATTTCAATGTTGTTTATTACCCATTCTGGGTTTCATAATTAAGTCGGAAAACTCATGATTTAATAACAGTGTAAAACTATTAAAAATAATTACCTTTGCTCTCCATGCAAAAACCTGTAAATATAAAAAACAAAAAAGCTAAGTTTGAGTACGAGATTCTCGATACTTACACGGCTGGTATTGTGTTAACGGGAACAGAAATAAAGTCCATTAGAGATAGTAAAGCATCCATTGCAGAAAGTTTTTGTGAATTTAACGATCGTGGTGAATTGTTCGTCATTAACATGACTATTCAGGAATATGTATATGGCAATTATTACAACCATAAACCTAAAGCCGAACGTAAACTTCTATTAAATAAACGCGAACTCAAAAAACTGCAGAAGGAGGTCAATATTAAAGGAAATGCGATCATACCTCTTCGTTTATTTATTAACAACAAAGGCTTAGCAAAACTTGAGATTGCCTTAGGAAAAGGTAAAAAATTATACGATAAGCGTGATACTATAAAAGATCGGGATAATAAGCGTAATCTAGATCGTATTAAGAAGATTTACAAGTGATTCAATTTGCCTCACACAAATTCTTGTAGGAAAATATTTAACAATTCTCTACGTTTTATTTATGATTGTTTAACAAATGTGGTGTGATTAAATGGCTATGTTTGACAACACTCAGGCAACCTTTTACAAAAAAAGTGCGTCTATATATTATAACCGTCATTCAACTATTGCATGAAAACAACTTTACTCTCAGCCATTACACTCTTATGTACCTTTACTGCACTTGCTCAAATCAAAGGCTCTGTCTCCGATAATAAAAATGAACCACTGCCTTTTGTAAATATTTACATCGAAAACACCTACACTGGAACAACCAGTAATGAGGATGGTAACTATGAACTTAATATCACACAGTCTGGAAATTATACTGTGGTATTTCAATTTTTAGGCTATAAAACGGTGAAAAAAAAGGTTGATATTCAATCGTTTCCATACACCTTAGATGCTGTATTGATAGATGAAGAGATCTCATTAAATGAGGTTGTAATTAATGCTGAAGACAATCCAGCTGATAAGATCATTCGGCAAGCTATTGCTAAACGTAAAGAAAATCAGGAGAAGATTCAGAGTTATAGATCCGACTTCTATTCTCGTGGATTAATAAGAATTAAAGACGCTCCTGAAAAAATATTAGGTGCTGAAGTTGGCGACCTTGGTGGCGGATTAGATTCTACAAGAAGCGGTGTCATTTATCTTTCTGAAACCGTATCAAAATTAGAATATTTAAGGCCAAACAAACTCAAGGAAAAAATTCTGGCTTCAAAAGTTAGTGGTGATGATAACGGATTTAGTTTCAATAACGCCATAGATGTTGATTTTGATCTGTACGAAAATACTGTTGAAATAGGGAATCAAATTATTACGCCAATCGCTAATAATGCCTTTGGGTATTATCGTTATAAATTGGAAGGTGTATTCTATGACGACAGAGGTAATTTAATCAATAAGATAAAAGCGACACCAAGACGAAAAAATGATCCTGTATTTGAAGGTTACATCTATATTGTTGAAGACCAATGGACCATCTATGCTACTGAACTAGACCTCACCGGAACTCAAGCACGAATTCCTGCTGTTGACAAAATAACCATTACTCAAAACTTTTCTTTTTCTGAAAAGGATAATATCTGGGCAAAGATCTCTCAAAATATAGATTTTAAATATGGTCTGTTTGGTATTAAAGGTGACGGTCGTTTTACTGCTGTTTACAGTAATTATGAATTTAATCCAGGTTTGACTCGTAATGATTTCTCCAGAGAAATTGTATCCTTTGCAGACCAAGCCAACAAGAAAGATTCTTTGTTTTGGAATTCTACAAGACCTGTACCTCTCACTGAAGAGGAGATTACTGATTATATCAAAAAAGACAGTATTCAAATTGTAAGAGAGTCAAAAACCTATCAGGATTCGGTAGATCGTGTCAATAACAAATTTAAATTGGGAGATATTATTGGTGGATATACCTATACCAACTCTTATAAAGATTGGAGATTAGGTATAACTTCCCCTATTGAAGCTATTAGTTTTAATACAGTACAAGGTTGGAATGCAAATGTTGGTGCTTTTTATACCAAAGGCTATAACGATTATGAGCGCTATATCTCCATACGCGGAAATATCAACTATGGGTTTAGTGACGATCGCTTACGAGGCACAGTATCGGCTACCTATAAATTCAACAACAAGAGTCGTCCATTTTTAACGCTCTCAGGAGGTGTGACTACTCAACAATTCAATAGTAGTAATCCTATCTCAAAATCCTTAAACACTAGCTTTTCAATGTTTGCTGAAAAGAATTTTATGAAGATCTACGAGAACAGTTATCTACAAGCCTCCTACTCTAATGAGTTATTCAATGGGTTTAGAATGAATGCGAGTTTAAGTTATCAGAGACGACAGGCGCTATTCAATACAACCGATCAGGCTTGGTATCCTCAAGATGATAGAATTTATACAAGTAACAATCCTCTAGATGAAACCGCTTTTGGTGTGGCACCTTTCGACACTCATAATATTGTGAAACTTAATGTGACTGCTCGTATCAACTTTGCGCAAAACTATTTAAGTTATCCTGATGGGAAGTATAATATTCCAAATGGAAAATATCCTACAGTAGTATTAGGTTATGAAAAAGGGTTCTCATCCTCTGTTGAGGATTACAATTTTGATCAGATCAAAATTCGTGTAAATCAAGGTCTTAATCTAGCTGACAAAGGACGTTTTCAGTATAATATAAAAGCCGGAAAGTTCTTTAATGGTGAAGACATCGCTTTTGTAGATTACCAACATTTTAATGGCAACCAGACACAGATCGGACAAGGTTCTTACCTCAATGTATTTAATAATTTACCTTATTATGTGGGTAGTACAAATGATTCGTATCTGGAAATGCATGCCGAACATGATTTCAACGGATTTCTCCTCGGAAGAGTCCCTCTTTTGAAAAAATTGAACTTCAATTTAATTCTTGGCGCTCATAGTCTAGCCTCTCCTGACAATAAACCTTATCAGGAATATACCATTGGTTTAGACAATATTGGATGGGGAAAATTTAGATTTTTACGATTAGATTATGTACGTTCGTATCAAAGCGGATTTCAAAGTGATGCCATTTTGTTTGGCTTGAAATTCTTTTAATCTCATATTATGAAACATTTAATTTTAGCCTTATGTTTAATTAGTGTAAGTGCGTTTAGTCAGGAAACTCAAGACTATTCTAAAAACGTTGCAACAATCGATAGCACTTTAGAAACCTTATATGCTGTAATCTCAGGAGATAAAGGTGAAGATCGCAACTGGGAGCTTTTTAAACAACTATTTCATGAAGATGCTAAATTAATTCCCACAGGAAAAACCAAAGATGGAACACATGCTGCAACGTTCATGACACCTGATGGTTATATTGAACGTGCAGGACCCTGGTTAGTTGAAAATGGTTTTCATGAAGTAGAAATAAACAGAAAGACACAAACCTTTGGAAATATCACTCAGGTATTTAGTACATACGAATCTTTCAGAAGTAAAAACGACACCGAACCTTTTATGAGAGGCATCAATAGCATTCAGTTATTAAATGATGGTGAGCGTTGGTGGATTATTAATATTTACTGGCAGCAGGAAACTGAAGACAATCCAATTCCTGAAGTATATTTAAAGAACTAATTCTATTTTTGTTTTATCAGCTTAAACTTGGCTTCTGAATGTTCAGAAACACCTTTAAAAATAAATTCATCAAATAACTTTTGTTCTCTTTATTTTTATTGAAGGTATGAATCAGTTTTTATCTTCTAATAAAGGTACAAATCGAAATTCCCCAAATTCGTGTTGTTCAAATTCTTTCGCTCCTTTTCTAATAAACAGTGTCATGATCTGAATATCATCTCCAACTGGAATGACGAGTCGGCCACCAATTTTCAACTGACTTAATAAAGGCTTTGGTACAAATGGTGCGCCAGCTGTGACAATAATACTATCAAAAGGTGCCTCATCTTCTAATCCGATATATCCATCCCCAAAAATTAATTTCTTAGCTCTGTAACCCAACTTTGGTAAAAATTTACTAGTCTTTTTGTAAAGTTCATGCTGACGTTCAATACTGTACACTTTAGCACCTAACTCACATAAAACAGCCGTTTGATAACCGCTTCCTGTTCCAATTTCTAAAACTTTATCGCCAGGTTTAACTTGTAAAAGTTCAGTTTGAAAAGCAACAGTATATGGCTGAGAAATAGTTTGATCAGCAGCAATTGGAAAGGCTTTATCCTGATAAGCATGGTCTAAAAATCCGGAATCCATAAATAAGTGTCTGGGGATTTTTCCAATGGCTTTAAGTACATTCTCGTTGGAAATTCCCTTATTTTTAATGGTAGTCACTAATTGTTGTCTGAGTCCCTGATGTTTAAGCGTGTCTTTCAAAGTAGTTAAGTTTTCAATGCTAAAATAACTGAAACATTTTTATACTGAAAGTTAAAACGTACTGAATTATTAACCATATAAAAACAAGTGTTTTTTATTATCATTTTCGCATAAATAAACTACGAAAAATCTTATTTTTGTTAAAAACGTAAAAACAATGCTAAAAGCTGGTGTACTAGGTGCTGGTCATCTGGGAAAAATTCATTTAAGACTTCTCAATCAATCTGAAAAATATGACCTTATCGGTTTTTATGACGCAGACGAAGACAATGCTAAAAAAGTAGCAGAAGAATTTGGATATACATATTTTAACTCTATAGAAGCTCTAATTGATGCTGTTGATATGGTAGACATTGTTACTCCTACTTTATCACATTATGATTGTGCCAAAAAAGCTATTGCAAAAGGCAAACATATATTTATAGAAAAACCAATTACAAATACTGTCGAAGAGGCTGAACACATTAGAGAATTACTGGCAGAGCATAATATTCGCGGTCAGGTTGGTCACGTAGAGCGCTTTAACCCAGCGTTTATAGCGGTTAGAGATCAAGTAAAAAACCCAATGTTCATTGAAACGCATCGTCTGGCTGAGTTTAATCCACGAGGTACAGATGTTCCAGTGGTTTTAGATCTGATGATTCACGATATTGATATTATTTTAAGTGTAGTAAAATCGACCGTAAAACAAGTATCAGCAAGTGGTGTTTCAGTTATAAGTGATACACCAGATATAGCAAATGCACGTATTGAATTTGAAAATGGATGCGTAGCCAATCTTACCGCAAGTAGAATTTCTCTAAAAAATATGCGCAAAACACGTTTCTTTCAAAAGGACGCTTATATATCTGTTGATTTCTTAGAAAAGAAATGCGAGGTAGTTAAAATGAAAGATGCTCCAGAAAATCCTGGAGATTTTGATATGATACTCCAAAATGCTGAAGGTGTTAAAAAACAAATCTATTTTGACAATCCTGAAATTGCTAATAACAATGCTATTCTAGATGAGTTAGAAACTTTTGCTGATGCCATTAACAACAACACCACACCAGTTGTAACACTTCATGACGGGACTGAAGCCTTGCGTGTTGCTAAAATGATCATAGACCAGTTTTAATCAATCAATTAAAACTCTCAAATAAACTTTTTTAAACATTTCAATTTAATACAAATGAAAAATATAGCAGTAATTGGAGCAGGAACGATGGGAAACGGTATTGCCCATACCTTTGCTCAATCTGGATTTAAAGTACAATTAATAGATATTAGTGAAGACTCTCTTAAGCGAGGTATGGCTACCATAGCTAAAAATCTGGATAGAATGGTTGCTAAGGAGAAAATTTCGGAAGCTGATAAACAAACCACTTTAGATAACATCACAACATTTACTAATATTTCTGAAGGTGTGGAATACGCAAGTCTGGTTGTTGAAGCTGCAACAGAAAATATTGATTTAAAACTAAATATCTTTAAGCAGTTAGATGAGGCTTGTCCAGAAGATACTATTTTAGCAACTAACACGTCCTCTATATCAATTACTCAGATAGCAGCAGTTACCTCTAGACCTGAAATGGTAATAGGAATGCATTTTATGAATCCTGTACCTATTATGAAATTGGTAGAAATCATTAGAGGCTATAACACAAGTGACGACGTTACCAATACCATTATGGAACTCTCAAAAACTTTAGGTAAAATACCTACTGAAGTTAATGACTATCCTGGTTTTGTAGCCAATCGTATTTTGATGCCAATGCTCAATGAATCTATAGAAACCCTTTATAATGGCGTTGCTGGTGTTGAGGAGATTGATACTGTTATGAAATTAGGTATGGCTCATCCTATGGGACCATTACAATTAGCAGATTTTATTGGTCTTGATGTATGTCTATCAATTTTAAATGTGATGTACGACGGTTTTAAAAATCCGAAATATGCACCTTGCCCATTATTAGTTAACATGGTACGAGCTGGTAAACTAGGTATTAAATCTGGCGAAGGGTTTTACGATTATTCTGAAAGTAGAAAAGCGGAAAACGTTGCTAAGCAGTTTTTAAAATAAACCCACACCATAGTCTTTATGATTCGTGCTTTCATCTATTGTTGCTTTTTTTTGCTCATTTTAGCTTGCAAAAACAAAAGCAGTATTGTGGATGATACTAACAGAAGTTTATTAGATAAAACAGAGGTAACTGATTCTAATATTTCAGAAGCAATTACAGATTATAAGGTGCTTATTAAAAACAATCCTGAATATATCTCAAACGGATTCGATTTTCCAGTTGGAAAACCTGATGCCCAAGGCTACTATAACGCTCAAAAATTTCAAGAGAACAATCATTTAGGTGACGATTGGAATGGTGTTGGTGGTGGAAATACTGATCTTGGTGATCCAATTTATTCCTTAGCAAATGGTTATATTAGTGAGGTAAAAAATTACGAAGGCGGCTGGGGAAATGTGATCAGAATTGTTCACTTGCATGATGACAAACTATATGAGTCATTATATGCGCATTGTGATACCATGCTTGTTTCAGTAAACAAGTTTATTAAAAAAGGAGAGCAAATTGCTACCATAGGAAACTGTAATGGTTACTATCTGGCACATTTGCATCTGGAAATTAGAAGTGATGTGAATTTAGATATCGGACCAGGTTACTCGACCGATACCAAAGGATATTTAGATCCGACGAAATTTATAAATAAAAACAGACACTAATTGGCAAAAGTGCATCCATTTAAAGCGGTAAGACCTACAAGAGCTATAGTTGGCTTGGTAGCTGCACGTCCTTATCAAAGCTATACAGTATATGAACGTGAATCGCGAATGGATTATAATCCTTATAGTTTTTTGCATATTGTGAATCCTGGTTATAAATACGACAAGGTTATTACTGGCGAAGAACGCTATAAACTGGTTAGAAATCGTTATCTGGAATTTAAAGAAGATGGTGTCTTTGTTCAAGATGATACACCTTCCTATTATATCTATAAAATTGTTAATAGACATGGTCAGGAATTCAACGGGATCATTGCTGCAACCAGTGCTAAAGATTATGAAAATGACATTATAAAAAAACATGAAGATACAATAGCCAAAAGAGAGCATACATTTAAAACCTACCTGCAAACAGTAGGCTTTAATGCAGAACCTGTACTACTTACCTATCCAGATAATACAACTATTTCTGAAATAATTAAAGATGTACAAAAAGGCCATGCCGAATATGAATTCACAATGACCTACAGAGATACTCACTATTTATGGCGATTACACGATGAGGACAAAATAGCTAAAATTCAAAATGAGTTCGAGACTATGGAAACCTTATACATTGCAGATGGACACCACAGATCGGCATCGTCAAATTTATTGTATCAAGAGGAAAAAGCTAATAATCCTAATCATAAGGGCAATGAACCTTACAACTTTTTTATGTCGTACTTGATTCCAGAATCTGATCTGGTTATACATGAATTTAACCGACTAATAAAAGACTTGAACGGATTGACCAAAGAAGAGTTTTTAATTCAGTTAGATGCTATGTATCGTATTGAAAATAGAGGTGTCATGCCCTACAGTCCGTCAAAATCACATCATTTCAGTATGTATCTGGATGGTGAGTTTTATTCTTTATATCTGCGGAAAGCAAACTATACGTTCAAAACAGCTTTAGATCGGTTGGATGCACAACTACTATATCAAACCATATTAAAACCCATTTTGGGTATTGAAGATCTTCGCAATGACAATCGTATTGAATATGTCAATGGAAGACATGAAATGATTACTATAAAAAGCAGTGTGGACAGTGGTGATTTTGAAGTTGGTTTTGGAATGTGTCCCGCAACCGTAAAACAAATGAAACAAATTGCAGATGAAGGTCTGAAAATGCCTCCAAAAAGCACGTATATCCTTCCAAAATTACGAAGCGGTATTACGATATATGAATTTTAAACATTATTCTTGAATACATCTGATAGACATCCAAATTAAACCAGCTGCGCTATCAATATCATTGTATTCTACAGAATCATTAAAATCCTGAAGACTTACGAAATTAGTATTGACATCTTCTTCATCAAGGTACGAAAAGTAAGCCTTTTCACCAACACCAGTTTCAAATGAGTCAAGGTCTGGCTGTACTTTGTAACCACCTGGTAATGCCGAAAAAAGAGATTCATTACTTGCAAATTCAGTATTCCAAAATATAGCATTATTAGATTTCAAATACTTACCAGCCCTGTTTGTTCCACCTAAATAATTAATTAATGCTACATAATCTTCTTGGACAGGTAATCTCCAACCATCTGGACATACATCGCAAAGTCTATAAAAATTGCCATAGTTCATGCCATCCTGTACATCATCATAATATTCAATACAGTTGGTATTGTTATCTGAATACCTTAAATTTTCAGCCATCCAAGTCATACCATCAATAGTGACCCATTGGTACACTTCACCATCTCTAGTATCGGTAAACATTCCTGTTTCTGTATAAAACTCTGAAGACAAGGTAACTTCAATATTATCGCCATAAGTGACAGCAATAGAGTCAGAATCTAAATCATCATAGTACGTGGCAAATGCTCTAAAATAATAGGTAGTACCTGGCTCAAGACTATTAATATTGTAATTAGAAATACCATTAGTTGTCCCAGTTGGAAATTGAAAATTTGAGCCATTCTCGTCAAAAACTGGGTTTGGGGTAAGGTCCCAGCAAATTCCTGTTTGATCAGGACCAAAAGTACCAAAGGATGTGGATGTTGATTTTACATCAGCACCAAAAAGTCCAATAAATGTTGGTGGTAAAGTTTGTACAGTTGGCGGGACTATAACAAATTCCGTTATCTCAAGTAGTATTGTTGTTGTTGTTGATAGCGCACCCAAATTATCAGAAGCAATAGCTTTCAACTCATAAGTACCTGGTGTTTCAAAAGATGTATTAAAGGAATATTGATAGGGAATGGAAGTAATTTGCGCAATATTTTCTCCATTAAATTCTATATAAACCGTATCAACTTGACCGTCTGGGTCGTCAGCAGCTACTAGTATATCTAATATATCACCTAGAGCAATTGATAAATCTTCATTAGGTGAAATAAAACTAACATTAGGAGGTATGTTTGAATCCTCGTTATCACTATTCTCACATGAAATTAGTAATAGAATTGTAAATAAAACTAAATTTTTTAAGAATGATTTCATAGCTTTTCAATATTTTTTAATATATAAAAAACATTAAGTAATTACAAAAAACACAACCTATATATCTTTTAAATTCTTTAATTTGTACATCCAAAAAACGATTATGTCATCAATTAAAGAAAACTTAAACACTATACTATCCCAACTACCAGAGCACGTTACTTTAGTTGCCGTTTCAAAAACAAAGCCTATTTCAGATTTAATGACAGCATACAATGCTGGGCAACGCGTTTTTGGAGAAAACAAGATTCAAGAAATGGTTGAGAAATATGAGCAAATGCCCAAAGATATTGAGTGGCATATGATTGGTCATGTGCAACGTAATAAAGTTAAATACATGGCTGAGTTTGTGAGCTTAATCCATGGTGTCGACAGTCTGAAACTTCTAAAAGAAATAAACAAACAAGCCAAAAAACACAATAGAACTATTGACTGTTTATTACAAATAAAAATCGCTGAAGAGGACAGTAAATTTGGAATGTCTCCTGATGACGCATTAGATTTAATCGCTTCAGAAGACTATTCCGAATTAAAAAACGTTCACATTACTGGAGTGATGGGAATGGCTACCTTTACAGATAATCAATCCCAAATTGAAGAAGAATTTAAACGACTTAAAAGTACATTTGATAAACTCAAGGCAATTGATAATTCCTTACATATTATTAGTATGGGAATGAGTGGTGATTATCAATTAGCTATTGAATGTGGAAGTACTATGATTCGCGTTGGAAGTAGTATATTTGGAAGTCGAAATTATTCAAATTAAAAACAAGAACTATCTACGCAATATTAGACATAGAAACCACTGGCGGAAAGTATAATGAGGAAGGAATTACTGAAATTGCCATCTATAAATTTGATGGTCATAAAGTGGTCGATAAGTTTATTAGTCTGGTTAATCCTGAACGAGAGATACAACCCTTTGTAGTCAACCTTACTGGGATTAATAGCAACATGCTTAAAACTGCACCCAAGTTTTATGAAGTTGCAAAACGCATCGTTGAAATCACTGAAGACTGTATCATCGTAGCTCATAACTCACAATTTGATTACCGTATTTTACGTACAGAATTTAAGCGTCTTGGTTTTGGTTTTAAACGAAAAACACTCTGTACAGTAGAACTTTCAAAACAACTCATTCCAAACCAGCCCTCTTACAGTCTTGGAAAGTTAACTCGTGCTCTTGGTATTCCCGTTAGTGATAGACACAGAGCAAATGGTGACGCAATGGCCACAGTAAAGTTATTTAAGATGCTTCTTAGCAAAGATCTTGAAAAGCATATCATTAAAAATAATGTCAAAACCGAAATCGTAAAGCGTCTCAACGACAATCATAGAACTATAATTGATGCTCTTCCTCCTGTAACTGGTGTGTATTATATTCATGATGAAAATGGAGATATAATATACATTGGAAAAAGTAAAAACATTAAGCATCGTATCAATCAACATTTTACAAATAACAGCACCAAATCGAAAAAAATTCAATTGTTAGCAAAGTCAGTAACCTACGAGGCTACAGGTAGTGAACTTGTTGCGTTATTAAAAGAAAGTGAAGAAATAAAGCGAAACAAACCTTTGTATAATAGAGCTTTAAGAAGAACTATTTTTACGCATGGTTTGTATAGTTATACAGACGAAAATGGCTACATCAATTTAAAAATAAATAAGACCAATATAGACCAAAAACCAATCACTACATTTAGCAATATGCAAAGTGCAAAAAGCTTCATGTTTAAAATTGTTGAGTCTTATGAGCTTTGCCAAAAATTAACTGGTATATATCCTACCAAATCTAACTGTTTTAAATACACCATTAAAAGTTGTTATGGTGCTTGTATCAATGAAGAGCCACATGAAGAGTATAATAAACGTGTTCAACAGCTTATTACTAAGAACAGCTATGAAAATAAGAATATGATTATTATTGATAAAGGCAGAGATATAGACGAAAAAAGTGTTATTTATATCGAAAATGGTGTCTTTAAAGGGTTGGGCTTTTATGATTTGAATCACCAAATCACTAACATCGATGTTCTTGAATCTATAATTACTCCAATGGAAAACAACAGAGATACCCAACACATTATTCAAAGCTATTTAAGACGCAATAAAAAAATCAAAACGATCTCTTTTTAAACTTATGAAATATCTCAAATTGATCCTGTTGTTATTGGTCACTAACACCTATGCACAAACCGATAATTTTGCATTAACCTTTGAAGTTACAAGACCTGATATAGAGTTAAACCATTACGCAAAAGATTCAACTGCTAATGCGGTATTGATTTATGAGAAAGGTCATAGTTTTGTTGATAATAACTCGTTTAATTTAAACACTAAAGTAAAAAGTAAATTAAAAATATTAAACCGAAATGGTTATGAACATGCTAATGTATCTATACTCATTTACGACAATAAAAAGGGAAGTAGAGAAAAAGTTAAAGACATTAATGCTACTGTTTACAATATCGAAAATGGAAAAGTTGTTAAAACTTTCCTTAAGCAGTCAGATATTTTTGAAGAACGTTATAACGACAACTATAAGTTCATAAAGTTTGCGTTTCCCAATATTAAAGAAGGCTCAGTAGTCAATTTTAGTTACACCATAGAATCGCCACTTATGTACAAATATAAAGGCTGGAATTTTCAGAGTGATATTCCAACGATGTACAGCGAATATTTGGCTAGTATTCCAGGAAACTGGGAGTATAACGTAAAATTGGTTGGTGGACAAAAACTGGTTACTAATTCGATGAGTCTAGAGAAAAGATGCCTTACTTCTGGTACAGCAAGTGCAAATTGTAGTGTGAGTAGATATGTCATGGTTGATATTCCTGCTTTTATTGAAGAAGACTTTATGACCACTAAAAACAACTATCTCTCACGAGTAGAATATGAATTAAAAGTATTTAGAAGTTTTAATGGTTCAGTAGATAACATTACTAAAACATGGGAGACTACAGACAGAGAGATAGAAAGGGATACAGATCTAGGTCAACAACTAAAAAAAATTAGTGCTGTTAAAAAATTAGTAGGTAACAATATTTCTCAAAACACCGATGAACTAGAGAAAGCCAAAATGATATTAGAATTTGTTCAGGATAATTATACTTGGAATGAAAGTTTTAGAGTACTGGAAGGTATTTCCATTAAAGACCTTTTGAAAGACAAGTCAGGAAACGTAGGAGAAATCAATGCTTTACTACACAATCTTCTTGTAGCTAATGAAATAAATGCTAAACCCATCTTATTATCTACGCGACAAAACGGATTTGCAACAAAGCTTTATCCTGTTGTGTCAGATTTCAACTATTTAATAGTAAAAGTAGATATTGATGGTAAAACTTATCTCTTAGATGCTACAGATGAGTTTCTAAATTTTGGTCAAATTCCATTTAGATGTTTAAATGGGTATGGTAGATTATTGGATTTTAAAAACGGAAGTCAATGGTATGATATTGAGTCTAATGGCTATAGCCTAGAGCAATATAGCTATGATTTAGATTTTAATGACGAGCAAGTCTTAAAAGGTACTGTCGATTTTAAATTAACAGGATATCATTCACTTTTTGAAAGGAGAGCATATTTTAAAAACCCTTCAAGCTATGAAGAATCATTAAGTAACTCCCATACAGATCTAGAATTTTCAGATTTTAAAACGATTGATACTGAAAGAAGAAGTGCCGATTTCAATACGAATTTCCATATCGAAATGACACCTGAAGTTATTGGTGACGTAATTTATATTAATCCTTTCTTATTTAAATTCTTTAAAGAGAATCCTTTCAAACTTCAAGAGCGAAGTTATCCTATAGATTTTGGGTATAAAGATGCTTACGTCTATAGAATAAAGATTAATATGGCAGACTCTTACCAAATCAAAGAATTACCAGAACCAATAAACTTAAGACTTCCTGGAAATAAAGGATCATTCTTATTTTCAACACAACAACAGGACAATAGTATCACATTATACTTCAAATTATCATTTAATGAAAGCATCTACCCTTCAGAATATTATGAAAGCTTAAAACAAATGCTGGCTCAGGTAGTTGATGTACAAAACAACGCGCTTATCGTTTTAGAGAAAAAACAATAACTTTTAGTATTTTGGGCATATGAAATACCTAACTATTGCTGTCTTACTCTTTTTTGTAAATGTAAATGCTCAAACTAAATTCAATTCTGAAAGCTTCGAGGTTACCAAAGAAGAACTCGAACTCAATGTATTTGATAAAGATTCTACTGCAAACGCATTGGTTATCAGGGAAATTGGAAGTACAGATGTCAATTCTCGAACGTATTTTCTGGAAACAGAAGTTGAAAAAAAAATAAAGATTTTCAACAAGAATGGTTTTGATTTTGGAGAAGTATCATTGACACTATTTGATGATAATGATGGTCAAAAAGAAAGTATTAAAAATATAAAGGCTACAGTTTATAATCTGAAAGACGGTGAAATTGAAAAAACAAAACTAAAAAAAACATCTGTTTTTGAAGAAGCGGTTAATGATAATATCACTTCTGTAAAAATTGTATTCCCTAAAGTAAAAGAAGGTTCTATTATTGTATTCAGTTATAAAAAAATCTCTCCTTTTATGTATAAATATGAGGGTTGGGAATTTCAGGATGTAATTCCAAAATTATATAGTGAGTATAACGCAAGTATATCCAGAGTTTGGGAGTATCACGCTAAACTTGTAGGCAATTTAAAATTTACTACAGAAGAGCACAGTATCGATAAATATTGTATGAGATTTTCAGGTTCTGGTGGCGAATGCAATGTTAGTAAATATGTTATAGAAAATGTTCCAGCTTTCATAGAGGAGGACTACATGACTACAAAAAATAATTACCTCTCCCGTATCGAGTATGAACTTAAAACCGTAAGAGGTGCACGCGAGAAACATATTACTCAAACATGGGATGCCGTTGATAATAAAATATTAAACGAAACAGCTTTAGGAAGAGAGTTACATAGAACCAATACTCACAGAGCTTTAATAGAAAAAAAGGTCTTATCACTTGATAGTCCTTTAGAAAGGGCTAAAACTATTTACAAGTATGTTCAGGATAATTTTAAATGGAATGGAGTAGAACGCATTTTTGAAGGAGTTTCTACCAAATACCTAGTTGAAAACAAAACTGGGAATGTAGGCAGTATTAATATGTTGCTATACCTAATGCTCAATGAATTTGAAATTGATGTAAAACTCTTGATTCTATCTACAAGAGACAATGGTTTTGCTACCACACTTTATCCTGTTATATCTGATTTTAATTATCTCATTATAAAGGCTGAAATAGATGGAGAAACTTATTTGCTAGACGCAACGAATAAATATTTATCGTTTGGAGAATTACCTTTTAGATGTTTGAATCACTATGGCAGAGTACTAGACTTTTTTCAAGGAAGTGAGTGGTATGACATTAATGTTAAGGATGCAAGTATCCAACAGTTTAGCTGTGTATTAGATCTTGATAAAGATCAAAATATTACTGGTCAAATTGATTTTGAAGCTTCTGGTTATCATGCTCTACCATTAAAAACACTTTACTTTGAGAATTCGGAAGCATTTATTGACGGATTCACAAATGAATTCAACCTTGTAGATATTACCGATTTTAAAGTTGCTACTACCGAAAAAACTTCAATCACTTTCAGCAGTACATTTGATATCGAAAATACTACAGACCTTATTGGTAATACATTATACCTTAACCCAATACTATTTAAATTCTTTTCCAAAAACCCATTCGGTCTTCAGGAGCGAACTTATCCAATTGATTTTGGATACAAAGACACTTATATCTATAAAATAAAAATTAATGTAGATAGCTCCTATACTATTAAAGAACTTCCAGAACCAGTCAATCTCACATTACCAAACCGTGATGCAGGCATCCTTTTTTCTGCTCAACAGAAAGACAATCAAGTACTACTCTATTTCAAATTAACATTTAATAAGGCTCTATATGCTTCAGATTATTACGAAGCTCTAAAAGAGATTATGTCTAAAGTAATTGACATTCAAAACAACACTATTATCGTTTTAGATAAAAAACAATAACTTTTAGTACATTTGAATTAATGGACCAGCAACAATCAAATAAAAATTGGAGAACAAAACTCCATGAAATCATTTATGAAGCCGATACTCCAGCGGGAAAATTATTTGATGTCATACTACTTATTGCTATTCTGGCCAGTATTCTTTTAGTAATGCTGGAAAGTATTAAAAGTTTCGATGAGAAATACCACAACTTTCTAGATATATCAGAATGGGTGATCACAATTCTTTTCTCTATAGAATATATAGTACGTATTATTTCAGTAAAAAAACCCATGAAATACATCTTGAGCTTCTATGGGATTATTGATTTACTCTCAACCATCCCTAAATATATTTCTTTATTCTTAGGCGGAACTCAAGCTTTAATTGCACTTAGAGCTCTAAGACTATTACGTGTCTTCAGAATTCTGAAACTGGCACGTTATCTGGGCGCCTCTAACCAATTGGCTAGTGCTATCAAAGCCAGTAAAGCTAAAATTGCTGTCTTTTTATTTGCTGTACTTATTGCTGCTGTCATTTTTGGTACGATCATGTACATGGTTGAAGGTGAAGAAAATGGTTTTACAAACATCCCAAAAAGTGTGTATTGGTGTATTGTTACATTAACAACGGTCGGTTTTGGAGATATTGCACCTCAAACTCCTGTTGGACAATTCATTGCAACCATTATTATGGTTCTCGGTTATGGGATTATCGCTGTTCCAACTGGAATAGTATCTGCAGAATACACTAAGGCTTCGGGTGATAGTAAGCATAAAATTTCAGATGAAGAACACGAACATATGAAAGACCTACAACTCAATACACAATGTTGTGTAAATTGTCTAGAGGAAACTCATAGAGATGGTGCAGAATTCTGTTTCAAATGTGGCTGTAAATTACGTCATGACTAAAACTCTAATCGCTATAGTAGGTCCTACAGCTATAGGAAAAACTGCTCTCAGTATCAAATTAGCTAATTATTTCAAAACTGAGATCATTTCAGCAGACTCCAGACAGTTTTATAAAGAAATGCAAATTGGCACTGCAGCTCCTACGCTTTCCGAATTGAATGCCGCTCCTCATCATTTTATAAAACACATTTCAATTGAAGACGACTATAATGTGGGAGCTTTCGAAAAAGATGCTATTGATACGTTAAAAACGCTTTACAAAACACATGAAGTCGTTATTATGGTTGGTGGCTCAGGATTATATGTCAATGCTGTCACCAAAGGCTTAGATACGTTTCCTAAAGTTGATAAATCAATACGTGAAGATCTCAATCAAAAATTAGCCTCTCATGGTTTAGAAGCTCTGCAACTTCAGCTTAAAACATTAGATCCAAAAGCCTATCAAAATATTGCTGTTGATAATCCGCATCGCGTTATAAGAGCCTTAGAGGTTTGTATTGGTAGCGGACAAGCCTACTCTTCATTTTTAACTTCGGAAGAAAAAACCAGAGATTTCAAAACAATAACTATTGGACTTACCGCTGATAGACCTATTATTTATGATAGGATTAATAGACGTGTTGATCTTATGATTGCTGAAGGTTTACTTGATGAAGTAAAACAACTCAAGTCTAAACAACATCTTAATGCACTAAATACAGTTGGCTACAAAGAACTATTTAACTACTTAAATGGTGAATGGGATTTAAAGTTTGCTATTTCTGAGATTAAAAAAAATACCAGACGTTTTGCTAAACGACAACTCACATGGTTCAAAAAAAATGAAGATACGATCTGGTTTGAATTTAATACAGAAGTAGAAACAATTGTTGCAACAATTAACGATGCATTATCTAGCTCTTAAAGTTTTTTTAAAAAATAAACTATAAAAAACACTTATTTTCAGTTAATTAGAACTACTTTCGCCACTTAATTAATTTAATATATATTATGAATAAAGGTACCGTAAAATTCTTCAATAGTTCTAAAGGATTTGGATTTATCACAGAAGAAGGTAACAGTAAAGAACATTTTGTACACATTTCAGGTTTGATCGATGAAGTTCGTGAAGGCGATGATGTAGAATTTGATTTAACAGAAGGAAAAAAAGGATTAAACGCAGTTAACGTAAAAGTTATCTAATATTTTGATATTTTTTTAAAGTAAAAAAGCCAATCTAAACGATTGGCTTTTTTTATTTTTTATTGCTATCATGCATTAGGCATCTTGATTAACTACAAGTCTAAACCCTTCACCATGAATGTTCAATATTTCAACATTCTCATCTAACTTTAAGTACTTTCTAAGTTTAGCAATATAAACATCCATACTTCTAGATGTAAAATAGTTATCATCTCTCCAGATTTTTGTCAATGCTAATTCACGTGGCATGAGATCATTCTCATGAAGTGCTAGCATACGTAATAATTCATTTTCTTTAGGAGATAATTTGATTGGATCTTTACCATCAAACTTTAAAAAACGAAGCTTAGAGTTCAAATCAAACTTACCTATTTTAAACTCAAACTGTTTACTATCAGCAATTGTATCTGTTGCCTTACGCTGCATTATTGCTTTAATTTTCATTAAAAGCACTTCGCTATCAAAAGGCTTATTTAAATAATCGTCTGCTCCAACTTTGTAGCCTTTAAGCACATCTTCCTTCATGGCCTTAGCCGTTAAAAAGATAATTGGTACATCTGTATTCTTTTCTCTAATTTCTTTAGCTAAGGTAAATCCGTCCTTATAAGGCATCATGACATCCAAAATACAGAGATCGTAATCATCTTTTTTGAATTTTTCGAAACCTTCCATTCCGTTTTTAGCATGAACCACATCATAATCGTTCATGTTCAAATAGTCTTTTAAAACTGTTCCGAAGTTTGGATCGTCTTCAACTAAAAGTATTTTCTTATTCTGTTCTTCCATAATTTTATGATATTAATGGTAGTTTTATTGTGAACGTACTACCTTTCCCTTTTTCACTTTCTACTGATATATAACCTTGGTGGTCATCTACAATTCGTTTAACATAAGCTAAACCTAAACCATGACCTTTAACATTGTGTACATTTCCTGTGTGCTCTCTGTAAAACTTTTCAAACACCCGTTTTTGAACTTGCTTGGACATTCCACTTCCCTGATCTGAAATTTTCAGCAAAATATTATTTCCAACATTTTCTGTATAAACATCTATTTTAGGTTCACCTTCTGTATACTTTATAGCATTATCTAAAATATTGACAATTACATTTGTAAAATGCGTTTCATTAGCTAATACTGATGATTTATCAGCTTCTAAATGAGTTTTAACGTATCCGTTTCTATCTTCAACTATTAATTCAACATGTGTAATCGCATCTTCTACTAGGTCGTGAAGCTTCACTCGTTCCTTACTAATATTGAGTTCATTTTTTTCTAATTTCGAAATTCGCAATACATTTTCCACCTGAGCGTGCATACGTTTATTTTCGTCTTTAATCATTTTCAAGTAACGCATTACTTTTTCTTGGTCTCCAATAATTTTAGGGTTCTTTATCGAATCTAATGCCAAATTTATTGTTGCTATAGGTGTTTTGAATTCATGCGTCATATTGTTTATAAAGTCTGTCTTAATCTGAGATATCTGACGTTGTTTTATAAGCTGATAGATAGCACTGGAATACGCTAGAATAATGATTGATGTAAATATGATAGACAACACTATCATACCTAGAATAGAAGAGAGTAAAAACTTTCTTCGCTCTGGAAAATCAACATATAACGTAAACTTACTTTTGTTTTGATTGTCTGCAAAAACAGGAATCCCCATAGTTGATTTCGTGTTCAGGTAAAAATCATCAGATTGAATCTTAGTCGCTAAATCTTTATCATATATCGCATATTCAAAAGGTGTATCAATACCACTGCTTGCAAATTGCGATGCCAATAATTCTGATACTTCTTCGTTTGTAATTCTCTTATAAACTGGGTAATTCTTGTAGGCTTTTCGATAATTTTCTTTATAAAACTTTCGTCCTACTTCATCTAAAGTACTGTAATCTGTGAATTTTTGGCTAGGTCTTAAGCTTACTTTACCATCAATGGAGTTACGCTCAAAAACCTTAGTTTCACTTATATTAGTGAATCTACTTATGTTTATACTGTCTGTACCAATGTCAAAGAACAATGATGGAACTTTAAAGCTCTCTTCTGCAATAGCATTTTTAAACCTAATAGCCTGATTTGTTTCTTCATTGAAAGAATCAAAAATCAAAAGATGTTTGATCTCTGTAGTATCAGGTGTTCGACCATTTGCAATCACTTCTCTATATACTCTATCGTAACTGAGAAGTTCTTTATCTTCAATAGCTTTAGAAACCGAAATAAGAGAACGTTTAACATTTAAAGTAAATTGTTTCTCTTCGTTTTTTAAAGTATTGTTAATAAAAAATGCTTGAACGAAGATGATGCCAATGAGTGATAAACTCATCAAAACCACCAATAAAATGAATAGCTTTTTGCCCATCATTCAAATTTAGTATTTTAACATTTAGAACTATTAATGTTTAACCTTACATTAACAAATATGTTAATTCTTGATTTTTTTGATTTTTTTTAGAATGGACCTATGTGTTTTAGCAACCTGTTTTTTAGTGTCCTCAAGCTCATCATTTACAATTACAAAATGAGATTTTTTGATCTTTTCTTCATCACTCATTTGGTTTTTTAGTATAGCTTCTATCTTAGATCTGTTAGTGTTATCCCGCTCTAGCACCCGTTTGATACGCTCTTCAACATCTGCTGTTACTGTAATTATAAAATCATATTCAGCTTCCTTATTATGCTCAAAAATAATTGCTGCTTCTTTGATAACATATGGTGCATTTTGTCTTTTCAACCAACGTTTAAAATGAGATCCTACTTTTGGATGGACAATTGCATTTATTTTGTCTAAATTCTCTTTATCATTAAATATTTTTGAAGCAATAAATGGTCGGTTTAAAGTATTTCCAATATAAGCTTCTTCTCCAAATAGAGCAACTAACTTTCTTCTAATGACTTTAGATCTGTTCATTAATCGCTTGGCTTCAACATCAGCAATGTAGATAGGTATGTCGTATGCTTTAAAAAAGTTTGCGACAGTAGTTTTTCCGCTACCAATTCCTCCTGTAAGTCCTACAACAATCATTTTACAATTATATATTCTACTTTGTTTTGTTTTAATTTAGCCGATTTAATATGGTCTGAATTTATGATCAATTTAGGTGTAAAATATGAAGTTTTGGTTTTTAAAACCGTATTGTAATCACACTCAATCTTAAAATCATGAGGCTTTACTAATTTATAGTTTTTGAGACTTACGTAATAATAAACCTTCATATACTTAGGAAAATAATTAATCTCAATCGTATTGGGTTTATTCAAAATTGTTACTGGAATTTCAAACGTTCCTTCAGTAAATTTTTCAACTTGAGCCTTAACAATTACATTATCTTCGGAAATCTTTAAACGCTCAGACGATTCTGGAAGATCAAGTTTAACTGGATGGTTTAAATCAGATTTCACATCATTCAAATTGAACGTTTGTGTTTTTATTACATCAATTTTAGAAATTTCTTGTTCAGACCCTATTACTTTTACTGAATCTGGCTCTAATACTATATCATAAAGCACATCATAACCTGGAGCATAATTAACCTTAGAACTTAATACTACTGGAACTGTTTTTACACTCAAAACACCATAAGGAAATAATAAGGTATCAGGCTTTACTGATACAATCTTTACTGATTGTCCGAGTTGTTGTTTAAAATCATAAGTTCCTTTCTCAGCTAACCACAAATAAGTATTATCTTTAATACTCGTGTTATTTTTAAAGTCTAAACTATATGTTGGATTATAAAAATAATAGGACAATAATTTGAATCCATTTGTTGAGACTGTAACATTTACTTGAGGTAAAGTATCTATTGTAATTACATTATTTTCAGGCAGATTCTTATACTCAATTGAAAAAGGAATGGTTTCAACATAGGTTTCTGACAGCTTTGTAACTACCAGAATAAAAAATGCTATCAAAAGAAAAAGACCGAAAAGATTAAGTTTCTTATTCTTTATAGATTGTACTACTTTCGATTTGATATTACTTACCATTTTTAAAGAATAATTTAGGGAAATGTTCCTTCGGATCTTTATTTAATAAATCAATAGCAATTGTTGATTTTAAAAACCCATATCCATATCCGAAGAACTGAATAAAAATAGCCAAAATAGATTGAACAGCCACACTAAGGCTGCGTGTTTGAATGCATGCAAGAATAAATGCTATGACTAAGTAAGCTAGATATAGAAACAAAAAGAGTTTAAAATTGAGTAAAAACAGCATAGTAGATATAATTAAACCTACTGAAAATACTGTAGGAAACCAGTAAGTCAATCGCTTTGTTTTAGGATGCCATTTATTAAGTATTGGTCTAACCAATCCAAATTTATGAACTTGTTGATAAAACTTTTTCCAAGAAATACGTCTTTTATGAAATACAAAAGCCTCTTTTATTAATACAGTTTGATATCCTAAATTGTGTAATCTAATAGATAGGTCAGGATCTTCTCCTGGATGAATCAAACCAAAGCCCTTTGAATCAAAAAAAGCCTGCTTAGATATTCCCATGTTAAAGCTTCTTGGCTGAAATTTATCATCAGAAGACTTACCTCCTCTTATACCTCCTGTAGTTATAAATGAAGTCATAGCAAAGTTGATCGCTTTCTGCAAACTCGTGAAAGATGCATGAGCAGCGTCTGGTCCACCGAAACAATCTACGTATCTAGATGATAAATAAGAATGAACAGTTTCTAAATAATGTGATGGTAATAAACAATCGGAATCTAGAATTATAAAATAATTTCCTTTAGCTTTTTGCATGCCATAATTTCTAGAATCTCCCGGACCAGAATTAGGTTTCGCATAATATGATATCTCTAAACCCTGATCATATTTTTTAATGATATGTTTACAATCTATAGAAGATCCGTCTTCTACAATTACGATTTCAAAAGGGATATTCCCTTCTAAATCAATAAAACTAGAGAGAAGTTCATCAACTTCATCTGGTCTATTATAGACAGGAATTATGAAAGAGAATTGCAATGACATCATAGGTGACAAAGGTAAGTAAAGAAAATACAAAAGCCACCTTAAAGGTGGCTTTTGAAAAACTATTTAAGTTAAGCTTATTGCTTAAGTATTCTTACAGTTTCTGTTACGTTATCAATAGTAACCTGAACAAAGTAAGCACCTTGACTTAATTCGTTCATGTTGATAACACTCTCTACAGTATTAGGAGCAGTTCTTAAAACTTCTTGTCCTAACATATTGTAAATAGATACATTTTGAATATCCTTTTGAGCACTTAATGTTAACTCATTTCTAACTGGGTTAGGGAAATACGTAAATGTGTTTTCATTTTCAAAAGACTCAACAGATAATGTTGGATCAGTTAAAGATACATCAAAAGTACCTGTATCTGCACCAAAACCATCAATTACAAAGTAATATGTTGCACCAGCAGTTAAACCAGCTACTTGTAAGTTAGCTTGAAGACCAGCACCATCACCAACAACATTGGCATCATCATCCTCATCACAAGCTACCTCTACAGCAGTTGATAAGTCTGTACAATCACCAACAGTGAATAATGTAATTTGTGTGTCGTTTAATGTACCATCACCTGCTAATTCTTCAGTTTGAATTAAAACTTCACCTGTAACAGGTGCTACGAATGAGAACCAAACCGTATCACTTGCAGATGGTGTACCAAAGTAACATGTACCTGGAACTTCTCCAGTTTCTACAGAAGCAGCTTCATTTGAATAGAATGCACCAGTTGATGCATCACCAATATTAAGCATGATTGCATTACATGCATCATCATTTGCAGGAGGTAAAGCAGGTGTTGTAAACGCTGTTCCACCAGACCAAGAACTAAATCCTGCAGTATCACAGTTAGCTCTTACATAAAATACATAATCAGTTGCATCAGTTAATCCAGCTTCAGTTGCAGCAACAACACCAGCTCCAGTTGAACCAGAGAATAAGAATGTATCAACATCAGGATCACCTCCTGGTGCTAAAATTCCCCATTCAAAACCTAAAGTTGCTGTTGGTACATCAGACCAAGAAAAATCTGCAGACGTTGGCGACGTTGGTGTTGCTGTAGCTCCAGCAGGAGATGAACATGTAGGTGTTGGTGCAAATGTAAGTGCCCAACTATCAACAGTTCCAACATCTCCACCAGCATCATCACAAACTATTAGGTTCCATACACCATCACCAGCAGTAGTACCACTATTAAAACCAGCTAAGGCTTCTAAAGGTGCAAAAGTTCCTGTTAATGGATCAGTATTAGCAGTTGGTAACGCTGCAGCTCCATCTTGTAATACAAGATTCACAAAACCATCTCCATTTCCTGCAACATCGTCAGTTAAAAGTACTGTTACAGCTCCAGAAGGATCCTGTAAACTGATAACAATATCAGAATTCCAAGTGTGTGTTACATTAAGTGTTACACTCTCAAGAATGTTAGTTGTACCTAATGTACCAACACCAGTAACCGCAGTTGAAGGTAAAGTTAACTCATCTGCAGTACCACAAGTAGCAGCAGTTGTACCATTACCATTTTGCATATCCGCAGGATATGTAGCAGGATCACTAGTAGCATCAGATGTGAAGGTTTGAGCAAAACCTAAACCGCACATCATTACAAAAAGTAAAAGAAAAGTAATTTTTTTCATATTTAGTTGAATTTAATTAATAAGTCTTAAAATTATGATAAATCTGTAATAAAGTGAAACGAATATTATATAATCGATTAAATACAATAATTGTCGTTGAAATACATACATCTGCTTAACATTCAGTGTATTAAAAAAAGACCTCGCTTTTATCAAGCGAGGTCTTTCATTTATTAAAAATTCAACTATACTATTTGGTTATTCTTTGATAACTCGTATAGCTTTAGTTTGGTCTCCTATAGACACCTTAACAATGTAAGCTCCAGATTGGATGTTAGACATATCAATGTTTTGGATTGTATTTTGGCTATCTACAGCTATAATACGTTGTCCAAGCATATTAAATATCTCAACACTATCGATAGCTCTCGGTGAATCCAGAGTCAATACATCCTTAACTGGATTAGGGAAATATGTGAATCCTTCAAATGTATTGTCATCAACTCCTAACGTTGTTGGTGACCATGCACAGATATTAAAGTTACCTTTAAAATTATCTTGCCATTCCCATACACGAACTAAGAGTACTTCACCTGGAGTTAATCCTGTTAACTCTACCAGAGATAATAGTCCGTCACCATCATCATCGCTACAAGCGATTTCAACCAATGCTCCTGAGACTCCTGTATAGACTTCCATTACAGTATCTGTAATAATTGGATCTGTAGTTGAAGCCGAAACTTCAATTGTCAATTCACCTGTAGAAGGCACCATTACTTTGAACCACACATCTCCTGCTGGATCTGATGTAGAGCAACTTGCTTCGTTATCATTTTCAATTGAATCTGTAGCTCCCACATTAGTTCCAGCAACTATAGTTTCACATAGTGTATCTCCAACAGGTAAATCAATTGCTCCAGCAATTTCATCATTTTCTGGCGCTGGCGGAGGACAAGTAAATTCAAATGTTCCAACTGTAAAGCTACATGCTTCATCCAAAGCAATTAACTCAATAGTTACAGAATCTCCACTATTATATGGTCCAGCTGTAACTGTTCCAGCAACTACTGCATACGTAGTTGTTCCATCATCGAAAACACTTCCTGCACTTCCGGCATCTGATACCAAGATTTCTACTGTAAATGACCCTGTTCCATCTGGATTACAATCGTCTACAACAGTAGAACTATCAATAGTAGCTAGAGTACAAGCTGGTGGTGGAATAAACTCTAATGTCCAAGTAAACTCATTGGCGCCACTTGCATATCTATCATCCCACTCTATTGTATAAGGTGTTCCAGCGGTTACTGGGATTGTTAATTCTGAAGCAAAATTATTACCTAATCCTGAAGCACAAGAATCATCATTACTAGCAATAGATGTTAAATCAATACAAGGACCAGTTCCAATATTTAAGAAAGTATCTGCTCCTCCATCACATGAATTCACATATATTTCTCCATCTTCAGCTGGTGTGTAGACAAAAAACGCAGAGTCTCCACCTGTTCCCATTATAGAACCACCTGAACCTTGAGTTATCGTTGTTGTATATGTACCAGGAGTGATAGCTTCGGCAGTATCACAATTATCTTGAGCTAGCGGACAAGTGAAACTAAATGTTCCCACAGTGTCATTACACGCTGCATCTAAAGCTACAATTTCAATAGTTACTGAATCTCCTGTATTATATGTACCTAAAGTATTTAATCCAGCAACGACTGGATAGGTCGCTGTACCATCATCAAAAACACTTCCGGCGTCTCCTGCATCCGTTACAACAATTTCTACGGTGAATGTTCCTGTTCCATCTGGGTTACAACTATCAACGACGTCTGCAGTATCAATTATAACTGGTGCACACGATAACCCTGGTGTACTAGCAACAAACTCTAAGTTTCCAGTTAGTGAGTTAGACGTAGTAGCATCAAAGCCATCACTATAGGTGGTATTAAATCCACCTAATGCTATATAATATGTTCCTGCTGGAAGACCTGCTTCTGTAATAGAACTTTGTGGGCTTCCGAAATCATCATTGTTAGCAATTAAGAAACCATTACTATCATAAACACCTATTTCAGTATCAAAATCAGATAATAATGTATCGAAGGTTGCTTCAGTACATCCTCCATCATAAGTTAATTCCAACCATACTACACCATCAGCAGCACCATCATAAGCCGCAGAATAGGAGTCAGAATCTGAACATCCTGTAAGACTTAAACTAGCTACTGTAGCTGGCGCTGGAGGTGCTGGAGTACTTGCATTAATCACTAATGATCCTACAGCTGTAGAACTTGATGACACATCATAACCAGAAGCGAATGTTGTGTTAAACCCTCCTGCAGCTATATAATAAGTTCCAGCTGGTAAACCTAATGCCGTAAAAGAACTTAATGTTCCAGTTCCTCCATCATCATCATTCCCAATTAAATTACCTAAATTATCATAAATACCTATCTCAGTATCAAAGTCAGATGTTTCAGTATCAGCAGTTACCTCTGTACAATTTCCATCATAAACAAGTTCAACCCAAACCACACCTTGAGTAGTACCATCGTAAGCTACTGAATACGTATCACTATCAACACAACCATCAAGCGTTAGTGTTGCTTCTGTGGATGGATATAATGATGGGCAAATCACAGCTAAATCAAAGCTTCCGGTAGCTCCATTAAATCCTTCTACTGCAATAAGATAATTTGTTGCACCATCTGAAGTAATGGATACTTCTGATTGTAAACCACAAGAATCATCATTGCCATCAACGACTAATCCACCACATGAATCATATACAGTAATGATGGTATCAAAACCTGATCCACATAAGCTAAATGTTACAGTATCTCCTGCTGTAGTTAATGAACTATCAAAAGAAAACCATACATCTACATCGCCGTTACCATCGGTATCTGTTCCAGTATCTGTACTACCAGATGCAGAATCAAAACAAGTCAACGCTGTTGCACTTAAGCAATCGTCATTAGAAGGTGGTGGCGGTGGACCAAAAGTTAAGGCCCATGCATCTAATGTTCCTGTATCACCAGAGGCATCATCACAAACTCTTAAAATCCATACACCATCTGCAGCAACTCCATCGAAGTCTAACAAACTACCTTCTGGAGAATATGTACCTGTAAATGGTGCTACTCCACCTGTAATCGGTCCGTCAGCTCCACCATCAGCAAACACAGTGCCTGTGTAATTGTCATCAGAACTACCATTATCAGTAGACAACTCTACTTCTGTTCCATCTGGAGCCACGAGTGTGATATCCAAATCAGAAGCCCAAGTATGAGTAATATCAAGAGATACAGAGTTTAAATTGTTACCTGATCCCAAAGTTCCAATGCTTTCAGCAGATAAATCTAATGCGAACTCATTAGTAAGGTCACAGGTAGCGTCTGGAATTGCACCTGTACTGCCGGGAAAAGTTTGGGAAAAGCTTAGCGTTGTCACCATGCAACAGCACAGCAACCATAAAGTAATTTTTTTCATTTTTTGTCGGTTTTTAGTTATTGAATTAATTAACAGCGTGTAAATTATTCATATTAAAACCTTTAGCCTTAAAAATCTGTTAAGAAGATATTAACAATTCGATGAATATTAAGAAAAAACCGACAAGTGGTTACCTGTAATTTGTAATTAATTAAATATTTCGTTAAAAAAATGAATAATCTTAATCCAAAATCAATTTTTAACACAAAATCCTTAAACCGAACAGCTGTTTTCATCGATTTTTATTGTATTTCATCTATTTAACTATGTTATTGTATCACATGCTTTATAAACGAGAAAATAAAAAAGCCGATGCATTGCATCGGCTTTTTTATTTCTGTAGGAAATATAATTGAAATCTATTCTTTTTCGATAAAGGCATCCATAACAGCATCACTAACGCCCATATTACTAAAACCACCATCATTATATAAGTTCTGTAAAGTAACACGTTTTGTTAAATCGCTAAATAAGGTCACAGTATAATTAGCACAATCTAATGCTGTTGCATTTCCTAAGGGAGACATTTTTTCAGCATAAGAAATAAAACCATCAAAGCCTTTTACACCTTGACCAGCTGTAGTTGGTGTTGGCGACTGAGAGATGGTATTAACTCTCACCTTTTTATCTCTTCCGAAGAAATAACCAAAACTACGTGCTATACTTTCAAGATACGCTTTATTATCTGCCATATCATTATAATCTGGAAATACGCGTTGCGCTGCCATATAGGTTAAAGCCACAATACTTCCCCATTCATTCATTGCATCTGCTTTGTATAAGGTTTGCATTACTTTATGAAAGGACATTGCAGACACATCGGTTCCTTTTTGAGTCCAATCATACTTTTGGTCGGTGTAAGCTCTACCCTTCCTTACATTAACAGACATCCCAATAGAATGTAAAACAAAGTCAATCTTACCACCTAAGATTTCCATGGATTTCTCCACAAGGTTTTGAAGATCTTCTTCCGAAGTTGCATCAGCAGGAATAATTTGAGAACCTGTCTGCTCAGCTAATTCATTAATCTGTCCCATTCGCATTGCAATTGGAGCATTGGTAAGAACAAATGTTCCTCCTTCTTCATGAACACGTTCTGCTGTTTTCCAAGCTATAGAGTTTGAATCTAAAGCTCCAAATATGATTCCTCGCTTTCCTTTTAATAAATTATATGACATGCTATTAAAATTAAAATGTTAGTTAATTAGATGTGCCAAAGATAGTATTAATTGAGTAATTGTTTTGCATGTTCTATTGCAGAATTCGAAACGTTTACACCGCCAAGCATTTGGGCTATTTCAACAATACGTTCTTCGGGTGTTAATTTTTTAAGTTGTGTTTGAGTCACCTCATTAATATCTTCTTTAAAGACTTTAAAGTGCGTATCTCCCTTTGCCGCTATTTGTGGCAAATGAGTAATAGTAAACACTTGCATGGTTTTACTCATTTGCTGCATGATATTTGCCATCTTATTAGAGATTTCTCCTGAGACTCCAGTATCAATTTCATCAAACATAATTGTAGGCAACTGTGTATAGTTAGACAAAATAGACTTGATAGCCAACATGATTCTAGACAATTCTCCACCTGATGCAGATTTTTTAAGATCATTAAATTGACCTCCTTTGTTAGCTGAAAACAGAAATTGCAGTATATCTGTTCCATTTGACAAAAAAGATTCTGAGGACTGCAATTCTATATGAAACTTAGCATTTGGCATTCCTAAGGTTACAAGTATGGATTCTAATTGAGATGTGAGATTAGGAATACTTTTGGCTCTGTTATTATGTATTTCCTCAGCATACGACTGAAGTTCCTGCTTAACATTTTCTATTTCATTTTCTTTTTCTGAAATAGTAGCATCCAGATTTTCTGTGATAGAAACTTTGTTAGTGAGTTCCTCTTTAATTTCTAACAATTCTTCAATAGATGAAGTTGTATGCTTTTGCATCAAATTATGGATTACCTGTAGTTTCGTATTTACAGTTTCTAGTCGAGATGGATCAGCTTCCAACTGACCTTCTAAATTTTCGATTTCAGAAAAAACATCATCAAGCTCAATAAGACTGCTGTTGACACGTTGGTAAATATCATCATACGATTTACCAAAAGCTGACAACTTAGCTAATTGATTTTTTACCTCATTTAAATGTATAATAACACCTACATCTTCATTACTTAACAATTGATGTGAGTTAAGTAACTTCTCTTTAATTTCCTCAATATTATTAAGTGTTTCGTACTCATTTTCCAATGTTTCTAGCTCACCACGCTTAAGCTTGGCTTCTTCTAATTCGGTAAGTAAAAACTGGTTATAATCCAACTCTTTAATGGACTCTGCTTTTTGTTGCTGAAGTACTTCTAACTGAAATTTTAAACGTTTGTAATTTTTAAGTGTTTCAGAGTAGCTATTTAAGTGTTTGTCATTCCCAGCCAATGCATCTATAATTTGAAACTGAAAATCGTCATTAGTCAACTGCAAAGTTTGATGTTGCGAATGGATATCAAGTAAACGGCTACCCAATTGTTGAAGACTATCTAAGTTAACAGGCGTATCATTTATAAATGCTCTGGACTTTCCTGATGGCAGAATTTCTCGTCGAACTATAGTTAATGATTCATAATCCAGATCTTCAGTTTTAAATAAAGGCTTTAGATTGTATTTGGCAATATCAAAAGTAGCTTCAATAATACACTTTTTAGTCGCATCTTTGACAGAACTGAGATCTGCTCGCTTGCCCAGCACTAGTGACAATCCGCCTAAAAGAATAGACTTTCCTGCACCAGTTTCACCAGTAATAATAGACAGACCGTTATTGAAACTCACTTGAAGTTCATCAATAAGCGCATAATTTTTTATGGTCAATTGTGTCAACATAATGCATGGAAATTACAGTATGAAATTACTGAAATTAACTTTAAACTAATAGAAGTTTAGAATTTTATTTTACGCCATTTATCGGCATGCATTGGTGCAATTCGGGTTAAGGTAGAGATCAAGTCAGCTACTTTTACATTAGGCCCACCCGAAAACACTTGCTGAATCTCTTCAGATTTAGCATCAAAAAAGACACGAAGTAAAAATGAATTTGGACGTCTACTATTCATGGCTTTCAAGGATTCTACAGCATCCAAAACTCCTTGTTTTCCTTTTCTGGCATCTGCTGACATTTGATCTAACCCGTTAAGATGATAGTTGTACATGGCCTCTCTAAACTCCTTAAATGTAGGAGATAAAATATTGTCAATTAACACAAAACGCGTTTGTTGTCCATCTTCTAATTTCCAACCTTTAGAATTATTTTGTTGAGAATAATTTAAAATAGTTTGTGCCTGCTTCAAATATTCTTGTCCGCCTTGAGGTGCAAACGAATCGGCATCTAGTCCAAGCATCATATAGATATGAAAGGTAATAACAGACACTAAATTAGACTCAAACTGATTTGGATTATATATAAAATTCTGAAATTCTAAATATTGAAAGTTAAAGTCCTTATCATTAAAATTATAGATCGGCGTAGCATATGTAGAACCATATATCGGTCTGGTACTCTGAATTTGTAATGATCCTGAAAACACATCGTTATCATAATTGGTTATTGTGATGATCATACCACAATCAATGCGTTCCTGAGACTTGTATGTCTTGTTTGTCCATTGCGTATTATTGACAAACTCAGTAAGTTGTCGCTCCAAGGTTTTAAAAACCTGAACATTTTCATTACCTGTAAGTTGAGCATTTACAACAACATTACAATTAAGCTCCTGAGCCCAACTACCAAATGTTATGAATACTAAGAGAATGTATATATAATTACGCATGTGTTTGTTTTAATATTTGTTGCATAAGATCTTGAGCTACTTCAGTTTTAGATTTTAACTCATGCTCAATGATTTCATTTGATGCTGTTATAAAAGTAACTTTATTTGTTGAACCACCAAAACCTGCTCCTTTATCGTTTAAAGAATTCAATACGATAAGATCAAGATTCTTCGATTTCAACTTTCCTTTAGCATGTTCTAATTCATTATTGGTCTCTAATGCAAATCCGACCAGAAATTGATTTTTTTTGATTGCTCCTAAGGATTTTAAAATATCTTTTGTTTTTTCTAACTCAATATTAAACGTTGAAGCTGTCTTTTTTATTTTTTTATCTGCAACATTTTTTGGTCGGTAATCTGCAACTGCTGCTGATAGTATAGCAACATCACAATTATCGTAGTGCTTATGAACCTCATCATACATATCCTGAGCACTTGTAACTCTTTTAACGTCTATGAGACTATGTGATACTGTTTGCTGAGAGGGTCCAGAAACCAGAATCACCTCAGCTCCTAGGCTTGCAGCCACTTTAGCTATTTCAAACCCCATTTTACCACTCGAGTGATTTCCTATAAATCTAACTGGATCAATAGCTTCATAAGTAGGACCAGCAGTGAGTAAAACTTTTTTTCCTCTTAGAGGTAATTTTCCAAGGATATCATTTTCAATGAACCTTACAATATCTTCGGGCTCAGCCATACGACCTTCACCTACCAGACCACTAGCCAATTCACCAGATGTGGCAGGAATCATGATATTTCCGAAGGAGGTCAACTTATCAAAAGAGTTAAGAGTAGACTCGTGCTTATACATATCCAAATCCATTGCTGGCGCAAAATATACTGGACATTTTGCAGACAAATAGGTGGCTAGTAATAAATTATCACAGGTGCCATTTGCCATTTTAGACATGGTATTCGCTGTAACTGGCGCAATAATAAAAAGATCTGCCCAAAGACCAAGCTCAACATGATTATTCCACATAGCATTATCATCTTCTTCATTGGTGAACGAAGAAAAAACAGGATTTTTAGATAATGTTGAAAGGGTTAAAGGTGTAATGAAGTCTTTAGAAGCAGGTGTCATAACGACCTTTACGTTAGCACCTGCTTTTATAAATAGCCTTACCAGGCTAGCTGTCTTGTAAGCAGCAATACCAGCAGTTATGCCTAATAGTATGTTCTTGCCACTTAGTATAGACATGCTTATGTTATTCCTGAACGTCGTCGTCAGTGTTTCTGTAATAGATCTTATCGTCTAACCATTCCTGAACAGCTAAAGCATGTGGCTTTGGCAATTTTTCATAGAACTTAGACACTTCGATTTGCTCTTTGTTTTCAAAGATCTCTTCAAGACTATCATTGTAAGTTGCAAACTCTTCAAGTTTATCAACCAACTCACGTCTGATATCTGTATTAATTTGTTCTGCTCTTTTAGAAATTACAGAAATAGCTTCATAGATATTATCTGTTGGAGCGTCAATGATATTTCTATCATACGTTTCTGTTGTTACAGGAGCATTGGTCTTTTTTAAATCCATTGTATGTATAAATTAACTTTTTGTATTGTATTGTTCTAATGCTGTTTTCATTTCTTCGTCCATCTTGTTGGCTTCTTTCATGAATTCAGAATCAGGATAAAACTTTTTAAAACTATTGTAATAATTAATTCCTATGTCTAATCGTTTTTGCTGTTTAGCCTTAACACTATTTATGGCCAATTTATAAGCAGAATCTAATCTATAGAACATAGCTTCTTCTCTAAAACTCGTCCCAGGGAAGTCTGCTAAAAAATTATCGAAAGCTTTTATTGCAGCTTCGTAATCTGACGATTCAAAGTAAGCAATTTTATTATACTGCTTGGCAATTTCGAACGCTTTCTTTTCTAATTTATAATCTAATTCTTTAATCAACTCATTAGCTTGAGGTAAATATTCAGAATTAGGATATTTGTTGACAAACAATTGAAGTTTTTCTAAAGCTTCAACGGTTTCTTGTTGTTCTTTACTGTAAACAGGTGATACTTTATAATAACTTTTAGCAGCTAAAAATGAAGCCTCTTCAACTTTCTCGCTATTAGGATATCTTTGCTCAAAACGTCCTAGTTGGTAAGCTGCTGTAAGATGATCTTTCATCTCATAGAAGGTCATAGAATACATATACATCAACTTCTCTGCCTGAGGCTTTCCAGCATAGTTTGGTACTATTTGGGCAAATAACCTATTGGCTTTAGACCATTTACCAGCTTCAAACAACTTGGTACCCAAATCGAACTTGGTTTTGACATCTTCAGACTTTAGTGCCTGCTGAAATTCGCCACAAGAGGTGAATACCACAAGAATTGCTAATAGATAAAATATTTTCTTCATAAATAAAAAACAGGTTGCAAAAGTACGTATTTATAACGTATTATAAAAACTAAATTATACGCTAAAATAACGGATGAAATTAGGCTCCTATTATGTTTAAGTAATATTTAACTTTTAATCTAAGATTCTATAGTATCAAGTGCTGACTTCAGGCTTTGTTTCAATGTTGGTGTTGCTTCCACTAAAGGTAATCTTACAGTTGATTTTGAAAGTCCTAAAACTTCTAAAAGCGCCTTAATACCTGCAGGATTATTTTCAGAAAATATAAGTGATGTCATATCCATTAATTTGAAATGAATATCATAGGCTTCTTTCGCTTTTCCTTCTAATCCTAAATTGATCATTGTTGTAAACTGTTTTGGCAAAGCCTGACCTAATACTGAAATCACTCCTGCTCCACCTGCCAGAACTACACCTAACACTAGATCGTCATCTCCTGAAATCACTAAAAAATCGTCTGGTTTATCTCTCAAAAGTTTTAAATATTGATGCACATTGTTTCCTGCTTCTTTTACAGCAATAATGTTCTTAAAATCTCTTGCCAAACGCAATGTTGTTTCAGGTAACATATTTGATGATGTACGACCTGGAACATTATACAAGATTATATCTACTGGTGACACTTCTGAAATGGCCTTAAAATGCTGATAAATACCTTCCTGAGTTGGCTTACTGTAGTAAGGAGACACTGATAACAATGCATCTATCTTACTTAAATCTGTGGCTTTGATTTCATCTATAACCTGAGTGGTATTATTACCTCCAATACCAAGCACTAGTGGTACTCTACCGTTATTAGCTGCAATGATAGTCTTTATAATCTCCTGTTTTTCATGTTTGGTAATGGTTACACTCTCACCAGTAGTTCCACTGATAACAATGTAATTTGTTCCATTTTCTATATTGTAGTTTACCAGATTAGTAAGTGCGTCATGATCTACACTAAGATCTGCTTTAAAAGGTGTAATTATAGCTACACCTGTACCATGAAATTTAGTCATTATAATTTATTTAAAACTGTTAAATATTTTTTTAATTCTTCTTTAAAAATTGAAAATTCCTTGGGTTTCACATTTATAATAAGATCGTAAAGCCTTTGGTCTTCATTGTTCAAACCCACTTTAAAATTAGCCTTTGATGACGCTGTAATTAAATCGAGCTCCAAATGATGTGTTTTGTAAAAACTAATCAATACGTCATACTTTGTATCAATAAAGCTCTGTAAGTCGATATTATTTATCTTACCTTTCCATCCAAAATCTTTTGGATTAAAATAGGTATCCCAAAGCACATTAGAATCTTTTGGATCTTCTACAAAAGCAATGATTTTTACTTTAGCTTGCTGAACACCCAGACTTTTAAAATAAGCTCTGAAAGCCTCAAAATCAGAAAACTCACTAATATTTAAAATTACACCAACTGTATTCATTTTAGTGTTACTAACGGCAACACGACGAGCATTTAACAATTTGTTGATGTATTTTTGGTTTGATTTTTCTTTAAATGCCTTTAAAATCATTTATATTTATGCTTTGTACAAATGTAGAAAAAAGCATAGTACGAATTCCAAAACATATCATAATAAATCCATGAATTATAAACATATATTCCTTCTTTTTTGCATCGTCACATTTAGTGCATGTACTAAGACATTTTACAACACTAAAATTGAAGGCAAACAAATAAATATCTCAGATAGTCTAGAGTTAAGTCAGCAAATTGAAGACTTTATAAAACCTTACAGAGCACATGTTAATAAAAATTTAGATAGTGTTTTAGCTTATGCAGTAGACACGTACTCCAAACGAGATGGCAATTATAACACAGCTATTGGTAATATGATGGCAGATGCTGTATATGAGGAGTCTAATCCGATTTTTAAAACAAGAACTGGAGATGATATTGATTTTGTTCTCCTCAATCATGGTGGTATTAGAGCCATAATTTCCAAAGGAAATGTAACTATAAGAACTGCTTATGAAGTAATGCCTTTTGAAAACTCGGTAGTTGTGGTGAAATTAAAAGGTGCTCAGGTCAAAGAACTAATCGATTACTTAGTCAATGCTAAACGTGCACATCCGATCTCAAAATTAAATATTGTTTTAGATGCAGAAGGTCGCTTTAAATCAGCTGGACTCAACGGCCAACCGTTAGATTTTGACAAAACCTATAATGTTGCTACTAATGATTACTTATACAATGGAGGTGATCGAATGAATTTCTTTCAAACTAACCAAGGTGTACAAGTATTGGATTATAAGATCAGAAACGTACTGATCGATTATTTCACAAAAATTGACACGTTAAGCCCAGTTAGAGACAACCGATTTATTCAGCTAAAAAACTAGAAACATGAAGAGAAGAGAATTTATACAACAAACTGCTGCTGCTTCGGCATTGATCGGTCTTGGAGGTATGGGACTGACCTCGTTTACTTCTGCGACAAAGAAAATTACAATCTTACATACTAATGATGTCCACAGCCATATTGATGCGTTTGGACCTGACGATGGAAGAAACCCTAATCAAGGTGGAGTTGCTAGACGCGCTACTTTGATTGAAGCAATAAGAAAAGACAATCCTAACACTTTACTACTGGATGCAGGAGACATTTTTCAAGGTACTCCCTATTTCAACTATTATGGAGGTGAATTAGAGTTTAAGCTCATGAGTATGCTCAAATATGATGTAGCTACTATAGGAAATCACGATTTTGATAATGGTATTGACGGACTCTACGCTCAATTACCACATGCCGATTTTGATTTTGTTTCTGCTAATTACGATTTCTCTAATACCATAATGGATACCCATGTAAAACCGTATCGTATTATTGTTAAAGACGGAATTAAAATTGGAATTTTCGGATTAGGAATCATGCTTGAAGGATTAGTTGACAAAAAAATGTATAAGGAAACGGTATACATAGACCCTACAGAAACCTCTCAGGAAATGACTCGAATTCTTAAAGAAGATAAAAAATGTGATCTCGTGATCTGCTTATCTCATTTAGGATATAATTATAGAAATATTCCAGATAGAATATGCGATTTAAAGTTAGCTAAAACGACTAAAGATATCGATTTGATCATTGGTGGTCACACACATACTTTCTTAGATAAACCAACTGTGGTCAAAAATATGGAAGGTAAAAACATGTTGGTTAATCAAGTGGGTTGCTACGGAATTAACCTCGGAAAAATAGATTTTTACTTCGATTCCAATAAGAATAAATCTGCAAACGGAACTTCAATTGTAGTCTAATTACAAATTCACTCTAATCTGCCGAAGGGTTTCAGTTGTTGGAATAAAATATTCTGAGAAATTGATTCGTTTGTTGCTATTTCTTAGTGTGTGATGATCATACACATACTTATATAACAAGAATAATCCTGTGGTGTGAAGAATGCCTTCAAAGACTTCAAATATCCAGAAATACACGTAAAGTGCACAGATATAATTTAATACATCCGAAAACACAAAACAAAACACCATTAATAAAAAGGTTATAGATTGCGCAGTCTCTCTACTTAAATATACTGCAAATGCAAAATAAGTCATCGCTATAAGTGTGATACCATGGCATATGTACAATATTAGATTGATGTCATCAACAAAATTATCTTTGGCTACACCATAAAGAGCATACAAGAAATAGGAGTTTAATAGTAACACCAAAATAAGATAAACAGACACTAGACCTTCAAATTTGACTTTTTTCAACTTTCCAATCAGAACAAAAATCAGCAATAAATAAGCTCCTACATACATTGATTTAGACAACTTAGAGGAAATATCTCCGAAATCAAAAACAGAGAAAGCATCACCAGCAAAAAATACAAGAAATATGGTTAAAAACACATTAGCCATCTTATTCAATTGACAAAAGTAGAAAGTCAATAGTATTGTAACTGTAATAAGTTTTGCAATCTTTGATATTACTATGAAGTCAAAGTATGTGGCTACAGAAGTACATACTAATAACACAAATAAAACGAGAACTAATCCCATATTTGGGCTTATTTTTTTCTCTTTTCGCATGGTAGATTTTTAAATGGGTAGGACAAATATAGTAAAAAATATGTATTTCAACGTGATAATCATACGTTTTATCGATTTTTTATTCTTTTTAAGCACTTGTCGGTAGGTTTTGATTTTGTAACCGTCTAATAAACAATAGAAACCGTATTATGAAAACATATTTTCCACTTATTTTAAGAATTGCCGTAGCCGTTATTTTAATTCAGACTCTAAGGTTTAAATTTACCGGAAACGAAGTTAGCATCTATATTTTTACCAAAGTTGGACTTGAACCTTTTGGAAGGATTGGTATTGGTATAGTTGAGCTTATTGCAGGTATCTTATTACTTTTCAAAAAAACAGCATGGGCTGGCGCTACAATAACTATAGGAGTGATTGGTGGAGCAATAATAATGCATTTAACACAATTAGGAATAGAGATCAAAGGCGATGGAGGTGTTTTATTCTATACAGCCATAATTACTTTCCTCATGGCATTGATCATACTTTACTTATACAGAAAGGATATTCCAATTTTAGGAAAACGATTAAACTTTTAAATTATGCTGTTGCGCATAAGACATTGTAACTTCGTTTTCTAACCTCGATTGAAGGTAAAAGAACACAAACGCAGCTACTAAAAACATAGAGCAAAGAAGATTCAAGATATTGGAATCTGCTATGTAAAAATAAGCGAGTTGTAATATTTCAGAAAACACAATACAGATAGATCCTATGAGTAAATTCATAGATTTCTTATTATCCTTAAACATATAGTTTACTAATGCTGAACACATTAAAAACACAATCACTGCATTATAACTAAACTCTAGTGTATATTGAGAATTATCTAATTCAGATTTAGTAGTATCGGTAACTAAATAGACAACAAAAACACCTAAAACAACTAATAATAATGTTTGCATTGGAAATTTACTGATTGCTTTTATCATATTAGTACCAACAAAAATTCTGGCAATTAAAAACGTGTACGACAGTATATAAAGAGCATTCCCAACATAATACAAGTAGTCTGTACCTTCATCCATTTCAAAATCTCTAACCCATGTAACATAGTTGAAGATTTCTGCTACTGTAAAAAATATCAAAAAGAGTAAAAAAAGCATATGCTTCTTCTTCACTTTTAATATGTAAAGTAAAGTCAGCAAAATCATAGCCAAAGACTTGACACCAGAGGCTTCAATCTCTAATACTTGAGACTGTAAACCCAAAAAAAGTATACTTAATAGTATAAGTATAATCCCTAAAATTTTACTTACATGCATAAATTTGTTCATTAATAGCGTAACAAATATATGTAAAAAATACATGTAAACGAATAAAAATGCATTTAATCGATGAAATTTAACAATTTGTAAGAAAATTAACTCAATAAATTCAAGAAATCAGTTTCTGAAATTATAGAAACTCCCAATGTTTCTGCCTTTGCTCGCTTACTTGGTCCCATATTAGCACCTGCTACCAGATAATTTGTTTTTGAAGAGATTGAGGATGAGACTTTTGCACCATTATCTTCAATGAGTTTCTTAAGTTCAGTCCTAGATACGGTTTCAAAAACACCTGAGACAACAATTGACAACCCTTTTAGCTTTTCTGTTTGATTAGCCAATGTCTCGGCAGATAATTCTAATTGTAATCCGTGAGTTTTTAATTTGTCAATAATATGTCTATTCGCTTCCGAAGAAAAGAATTCTATAACACTTTCAGCAATTCTATCGCCAATTTCATCAACAGATATTAAGTCTTCAACTGAAGCCTCAGCCAAAGCATCAATAGTTTTATAATGTTTAGCTAGTTTTTTAGCAACCGTCTCTCCTACATAGCGAATTCCTAAAGCAAAAAGTACACGCTCAAAAGGAATTTGTTTTGATGCTTCAATACCACTCAACAGGTTATCTGCACTTTTCTCTGCCATACGCTCTAAAGGCAATACATCTTCCCTTGTTAAGGTATAGAGATCTGCGTAGGTTGTGATCAATCCTGCATTTACAAGAAGCGCAACAGTCTCTCCTCCTAAACCATCTATATCCATTGCCTTTCTTGAAATGAAATGTTGAATACGACCAATAATTTGTGGATTACAACCGTTATAATTCGGACAATAATGTTTGGCATCACCTTCTTGTCTTACCAATTTGGTTTGACACTCAGGACAATGAGTTATATAAATAGTAGGAACCGAATGAGCAGGACGTTTACTTAAGTCTACAGCAATAATCTTCGGAATGATCTCTCCGCCTTTCTCTACATACACCTCGTCTCCTTCACGTATATCCAATTTTTCTATTTGATCGGCATTATGCAATGACGCTCGTTTTACTGTGGTACCAGCTAATTCCACTGGTTCTAAATTAGCAACAGGCGTAATAGCTCCTGTTCTACCAACCTGATAGGTAATTTCATTGAGGCGTGTTGAGACTTGCTCTGCTTTAAATTTATAAGCCATTGCCCAACGAGGCGCTTTGGCTGTATAGCCTAACTCTTCTTGTTGTTGTAAATTATTAACCTTAACCACAACGCCATCAGTTTCATAAGGTAAATCATGACGATGCGTATCCCAATACCTTATAAACTCTAAAACCTCATCAACTGAAGTTGCTAATTTTGCAGCTTCAGGGACTTTAAAACCCATTTGCCTCGCTTTTTCCAAACTTTCAAACTGTGTCGAAAACCCTAATTTTCTTCCTTTTATACTATACAATAAGCATTCTAAGGGACGTTTCGCTACTTCGGCACTATCTTGTAACTTCAAACTTCCTGAGGCTGTGTTTCTCGGATTTCGGTAAGGCTCTTCTCCTGCTTCCACACGCTCCTCATTCATCTTATTAAAACCTTCAAATGGCAATACGATCTCTCCTCTGATATCGAATTTCTGCGGAAAATCGCCTTTCAATTGTAATGGTACCGTTTTTATGGTTTTTATGTTTGCAGTTACATCGTCTCCCTGAGTGCCGTCTCCTCTGGTCACTGCTCTTAAAAGTTGTCCGTTTTCATAAGTTAAGCTAATGGAGGCGCCATCGTACTTTAACTCACAAGTATAACTAACGTCTCCGTCAATCATTTTTTTTATGCGCTTTTCCCAATCTAATAAGTCTTCTTTAGAATACGAATTATCCAAAGAATACATTCGATGTTCATGCACAACCGTTTTAAAATTTTTGGTTACCTCTCCTCCAACCCGCAAGCTAGGGGAATTGGCATCATAAAACTCTGGATACTTTGCTTCTAAATCCTGAAGCTCTTTGAGTTTCATATCAAACTCATAATCACTAATGGTGGGATTATCTAATATATAATAATTGTAATTATGCTCTCGTAGTTCGTCGCGAAGACTTTGAATTTTCTGTTCTATACTCATTAAAATGATCGTGAAAAAGTTATCTTTTTACCTTATATTTAAAGCACACTAATATACTAAAATGTCATTCAAAAAAATTGTAGCCCTCTGTGTTTTTATCAGCTTTTTATTCAGTTGTAAATCTGAAGAGTATATCCCTGAAACTCCGCAAATTATTCCAGCACCAGCAGAACTAACTATTAATAAAGGGTATTTTGTTTTAAACAACGATGTAGGAATAACTTATGAAGATCCATTTAAAATCTCTGGAGAATTCCTCAAAAATTTTATTGAAAACGGAAGTACTATTGAATTAAAAGACACCAATGACATCCAGTTTATAATGGATGACACTATTAAACATCAAGAAGGCTACACTTTAGATATTCAGCCTTATCAAATTATAATCAAAGCCAAAACCGATCGTGGTGCTTTTTACGCTGTTCAAACCTTACGTCAAGTATTGCCAACTGAATTTGAAAACCATACAATTTCCGAAGAAAAAATAAGCATTCAATGTATGACAATTACCGATGCACCACAATTTCAATATCGAGGCATGCACTTAGATGTTGGTCGTCACATGTTCTCTGTTGATTTTATTAAAAAATACATTGATGCATTAGCGATGTTAAAAATGAATACCTTTCATTGGCACTTAACTGAAGACCAAGGCTGGCGTATAGAAATCAAGACATATCCAAAACTTCAGGAGATAGCAGCTTTCAGAGAAGAAACTCTTATTGGACATTACAGTGATCAACCTCATCAATTTGATGGGAAACGTTACGGTGGATTTTACACACAAGAGCAGGTTAAAGCAATTGTAGCCTATGCTGAAAGTCGCCATGTCACTGTAATCCCTGAAATTGAACTCCCTGGACATGCACAAGCTGCAATTGCTGCTTATCCTAATTTAGGTTGCACAGGAGAACAAGTAGAGGTTGCAACAAAATGGGGTGTTTTTGAGCATATCTATTGTTCCAAAGATGAAACTTTTGAATTTCTTGAAAATGTTTTAGACGAAGTAGTCGCATTGTTCCCAAGTGAATACATTCATATTGGTGGCGATGAAGCTCCAAAAACGAAATGGAAAACCTGTAATCAATGTCAGAGTAGAATAAAAACTGAAGGCTTAAAAGATGAGCACGAACTTCAAAATTATTTCATTACGCGTGTTGAAACCTATCTCAATTCTAAAGGCAAGCAAATCATTGGCTGGGACGAAATTCTGGAAGGCGGATTAGCACCAAATGCTACTGTGATGTCGTGGCGAGGGACAAAAGGTGCCATTGAGGCTGCCAAGCAAAAGCACCATGTGGTTATGACACCAACCTCACATTGTTATTTTGATTATTACCAATCGACAAACCCAAATGAACCAACAGCTATTGGCGGATTTCTACCTTTGGAAAAGGTATACAGTTTCAATCCAATTCCTGAAGAATTAAACAAGGACGAAGCTCAATACATTTTGGGTGCTCAAGGCAATATATGGACCGAATACATACCTACAGAAACTCAAGTTGAATATATGGCATTTCCCAGAATGCTCGCCATGAGTGAAGTGGTTTGGTCTAAAAATGAAACTAAAAATTATACTGATTTCACCAAACGCGTTGAGCATTTCAACACACGTTTAGATGCCTTAGACATCAACTACGCCAACCATCTGTATGAGATTTCTGGAGCACTTATTTCAGATGACGATACCTCAGCTTATGCACTTTCAACAACAATAGACGATAGAACTATCAGATATACATTGGATGGTAGCGCACCAAACATAACTTCGGAAATATATAAAGATCCAATCCCTGTTAATAGAAGTCAGACCATTAAGGCTGCTGTTTTTGATTCTGAAAACCAACTAGGCTCCGTGTTTTCAGAAACTATTAACTATCATAAAGCTGTGGGTAAAACGATCACCATTAACAAAACACCGCACAGATCGTACTCAGGTAGTGGACCAGAGGGATTGATTAATGGGATTTCTGGAAGTGATTCTCGTTATGGCGACAAAGAATGGTTAGGGTTTTGGGGAGAAGATTTGGAAATTATTATTGATTTAGGTGAGGAAACTTATATAGATGCAATAGAAACACGTTTTCATAATGGTAATGGACAATGGATTTATGCACCAAAGGGAATGATAATTATTTTAGACGATAAAGAATTTGAATATAACTATTCAAACTCCACAGACTTGATTTTGAATGTTGAATATAAACTGGTTTCAAAAACAAGATATATTAAATTTATCATTCCTAACTACGGTACCATACCCGATGGCAAACAAGGTGCTGGTAATAAAGCTTGGACCTTTATAGACGAAATCATAATCAACTAGTATGCTTTTAGAAATCTGCGCTAATTCCTTTCAATCGGCTAAAAATGCTCAGGATGCTGGAGCACATCGTATTGAGCTTTGTAGCGAACTATCGGTTGGAGGCATCACACCTAGTTACGGACTCATAAAACAAGTTATTTCAGAATTAAGTATTGAAACCTTTGTATTAATTAGACCACGAAGTGGGAACTTTTGTTATTCGGAAAGTGAACTTGAGATCATTAAAAAAGATATTCAAATCTGTAAAAACTTAGGATGCCATGGCATCGTTTCTGGTGTTTTAAATCCAGATCATACGATTGATATAGAACACACACGAGAACTTATTGAATTAGCTAAGCCATTACCATTTACGTTCCATCGTGCTTTTGATATCGTTCCTAATCCGAAACAAGCTACCGAACAATTAATAGACATAGGTGCAAGTAGAATTTTAACCTCTGGTCAACAACCTAAAGCGATTGATGGCATACACTTTCTAAAAGACTTGAAAGTACAAACAGAGAATAGAATTACTATTTTAGTTGGAAGTGGTGTGTCTTCGGAAAACGCGAAACTATTTAAAGATGTTGGCTTTAATGAAATCCATGCGTCAGCTTCAAAATTAATCAATTCTAAATCTTCAGACTATTTTGGAAACACACCACAAACCGTGTCTTCAACCGATGAAATTAAAGCCATTATAAAAGCTATTTATGAATAACTATTGTGTTCTTAGTATTTGTCTGCTAGTATTGATGAGTTGTCAACCCAAACATGATGTACCAATAAGACTTGAACTTCATAATGATTGGCAATTTAAGGCGGTTAATGATTCTGTCTGGCAATCTGCCACTGTTCCAGGAAATGTGCACTCAGATCTATTAGATAACAAGCGAATCCAACATCCTTTTATTGGTAACAACGAAGATAGTTTACAATGGATTTCAGACACCGATTGGGAATACAAAACAACATTTTTAGTTGACAATAAAACCTTAGAAAAAGAATATCTCGAACTCAATTTTGAAGGCTTAGACACCTATACCACTGTGTATTTAAATGATAGTTTAATTTTAAAAACCGATAATGCTTTCAGAGAATTTAATGTCGATGTTAAAACACTTCTCAAATCTGAAAATGAACTTCATATTGTTTTTGATCGCACGTCTATTTCCGAAGCACAAGAGCAAGCTAAATTGAGCTATCAACTTCCAGAGGGCAATCGTATTTTTACCAGAAAAGCCCAATTTCAATATGGTTGGGATTGGGGACCAAAACTTAATACTTCTGGAATATGGCGGCCAATAACCTTGGAAGCTTGGAATGAATTTAAGATTAAAGATATTCATGTTATTCAGTTTGAATTGAATGACAATTTTGCGCATCTTGGTCTTCAGTTAGAGAAATTTGATGATTCAGTATATACCTATGATGTGTATGTTAATGAAAAATTATACAAGTCCTCTCAAAATAGAATCAATCTCAACAATCGTCATGGCAACAACTTTTTACCAATTACAATAGAAAACCCAAAACGCTGGTGGCCACATAATCTCGGAGAACCGTATTTATATGACATTAAGGTTGTTGTAAAAGACGATAAAAAAGTCCTCGATAGTATTTCAGTTAAGAAGGGATTGAGAACAATAGAATTGATTACAGACAACGATAGTCTTGGAGAATCGTTTTATTTCAAAGTAAACGACGTTCCTGTCTACATGAAAGGTGCCAACTACATTCCGCAAAACAGTATGCAAAACCAAGTCACTAATGCACACTATAAAAAACTCTTGGATGATGTTGTTGATGCCAACATGAACATGTTGAGAGTTTGGGGAGGTGGCATTTATGAAAATGACGTGTTCTACAACTTATGTGATGAAAAGGGCATTTTGATTTGGCAGGATTTTATGTTTGCCTGTGCCATGTATCCTGGAGATGACGCTTTTTTAAATAATGTAAAAGCAGAAGCTGAGCAAAATGTTAAACGCTTACGCAATCATGCCTCAATCGCCTTGTGGTGTGGTAACAATGAAAACTCCGAAGGCTGGCATCGTTGGGGCTGGCAAGCAGATAGAAGTGAAGAAGAAAAAGAAGAGATTTGGAATAACTATTTAAAAGTATTTGACTCGATTTTGCCAAAGACAGTAAAAAAACTAACAGATACCCCTTATTGGGAAAGTTCACCAAAATATGGTCGTGGAAATCCGAAATACAAAACTGAAGGCGACGCACACGATTGGTGGATTTGGCATGATGCTTACCCTTTTGAACACTTAGAACAGAATGTACCTCGATTTATGAGTGAGTTTGGTTTTCAGTCGTTTCCAAGTTATGAAGTCATTAGATATATCAATCAAAGTGATTCGATAGAGATTGCTTCAGAAGGTTTTAAAAATCATCAAAAACATGTACGCGGATTTCAGCTTATTGACGAATATATGAAACGTGATTTCCCAGTTCCTGATAATGCCGAAGATTACGTATATGTGAGTCAGTTGCTTCAAGCCTATGGCATCACTAAAGGTATTGAAGCACACAGAAGAGCCAAACCTTACAATATGGGAACACTCTATTGGCAACTTAATGATTGTTGGCCTGCAGTGTCGTGGTCTAGTATTGATCACTTCGGAAATTGGAAAGCACTGCATTACCAGGCGAAGAAAAGTTTTGAGGATGTTTTAATCTCTAGTGTTGTTGAGAATGACATCCTAAAAACCTATGTGATTAATGACACCTATGAAGGCATTGCGAACACGATGTATATAGATATCATCGATTTTAATGGTAATAGTATTTGGAGTGATGTAAAAATGGTCTACGCAGGAACACAAAACAATTTAGTGTACCAATTAAATTTAAATCCACTTGACTTTAATAAAGAAGATGTGGTGATCATTTCTCGATTTGGTGATGCTAGGTCTCTTCATTATCTAGCAAAACCTAAAGATCTAAAGCTCAAAAAAGCACCTATTGAACAATCCATAACCAAATCTGATGATGGATTTCAGATTACACTAAAAAGTGTAACGCTTCAGAAAAATGTGTTTTTATACACCAAAGAAAAAGGCCATTTTAGTGATAATTATTTTGATTTGACACCCAATGAGACTGTAACCATTACATTTGAAACTGCTGCAGACACTCTGGAAGACTTGAAGATAAAAACCTTGAATGATTTTGTAAATTAGCTATCACACCTGCGTTGTACTTTGATTCTAGTTACAATTTTGTCATCATGGAAAAATTCAGATGTAAACTGAGATGTGTACATTGTAACTTTACGAGTATCGTTGTGATATTCTTCACTTGAAATGTAAGTCATCAATTCGTCTAGAGACATACCTACTCTGAAAGTATTCCAGAGTTTGATGTATTTGTAATTGACATCGATGGACTGAAAAATCTCTCTGGCATGTCGCCTACTCATTTTAAATCGATCATCATTAACATAAACTTTTAAGTAACTGAACGTTTCAGAATCAATTTTAGATATCAAGTTATATGTCCTTTGCAAGTGATAGTCTTTGTAGTTACAAAAGTCGTCTAAATACTGAGCATCTGTAACACCTGAAGTCACATCAAATAACTGTGTGTTTAACACCAGGTTTTTGATCTTAACTGGCGACTCATTTAAATCATAAACACCTTTAACAGACTTAATTCTCGGTGCATTTTTTTTAGACTGATCCCAAAATTTATCCCGATCGACTTCTGGAGCTATACGAATCACTTTTGGCGCTTGTACTACATCCTCTATTATCATGTTAAAAAAGAAAAAACAGTCACAGTCATATATGGGATAAACTGCCACAATCTCAACATCTTCTATTCCATCAAAATCGGAATCAACAGATTTATTTACCAAAGTGGTGTCAACATCATGTGGTCGATCCATATGGATAATCATCGTGTCATTTCGTTCTTCGACCTCTTTAATAAAAGCATCTTCCCAGGCACAATTAAGAAAGTAGCCAAACTTAATGTACAAGTCGCCATCTTTCACCTCATTTCTTCTAATACCTACCGAATCTATACTGCAGTTATCTCTACATTCTGAAACCTTAAAACCATCAACCTTTTCAACTAGTGCTAATTCCTTTTGCTCAGAACAACTGCACATCAAAACAAGCAAACCAATACTATACATTATTGTTTTCATTTCACTCCTTTTAGCATGCGTTGTTTGCCATATAGATCTTGTTTGAGCTCTATCTGCTTAAAACCAAAATGTTCCAGAAGCTCAACCATTTCCGCTCCGAGATATTCATTGATTTCAAAGTATAACACACCATTTTCCTTAAGGTTATCTTGTGCAAATTCACAAATAGCTCTATAAAACTGTAACGGATTATCATCATCAACAAACAAGGCTATATGAGGTTCGTTATCGAGTACATTTGATTGTATTTCGATTTTTTCGAGATGTCTAACGTATGGTGGATTAGAGACAATAAGGTCATATTTAGATTCTACATCAAGCTGAGACTCACCAATTTTAAGAATATCGCCATGGAGAAATTCAACCTCAACATTGTTCAAAATAGCGTTCTGTTTAGCCACTTCAATAGTTGCTTCGGAAACATCTAAAGCAAACACACTAGATGTTTTTAAATGTTTAGACAATGCTATGGCAATACAACCAGAACCTGTACCGATATCTATAATTTTTAAAGGCTTCTTTTTTGCACTTGAAGCCACACTATTTAAAATCCATGCGACTAATTCTTCAGTTTCAGGTCGTGGTATCAAGGTATGCTGATTCACTTTAAAAGGAAGACCGAAAAACTCGGTTTCACCAAGAATATACTGAATAGGCTGTTCTAATTTTAGCTTGCTTAAGACTTCAAAAATTGGTTGTTCTTCGACTTTAGAAATTACATATTCAGGCTCAAGCACAATATGGATTCTCTTGATATTTAAATAATGTTCAATAACAAGATCAAAAAACGAATCCACTTCATTTTTTCCGTAGAGTGCATCTAACTCTTTATGATAAATATCAAGAATATCTTTTAATCTCATAGCGTCTTAGTCATCCAAACACCACAAGAATAATGCCCAGTATTTCCTAATGGTTGCGTTCTGTGCTCAAATCCGTAGCTCTCATAGATATGAATTGCAGCTTTGAGTTGAGATGCCGATTCCAGATAACAGGTTTCAAAACCGAAGTCTTTTGCAGCCTTTAAACATTTTTCAAACATGAGTTTTCCATAACCCTTTCCTCTTATTTCAGGAGAAAAATACATTTTTTGAAGCTCACAAACATTACCATCAAAATCTTTGAGTTGTTTGATACCTCCTCCTCCAAAAACTTCTTTATCATTAGCAACTACATAATAGACTTCTTTATCACCTTGATAAGATTCGTACATAAAAGGCGTTTCCGCATCTTCATAGGCAGTACCTTTTAAAGGAATACTAAATTCAGGAAAACACCCTTTGATCACTGCTTCTATTTGTGGATTATCCTCAGGGCGAATTTCTCTAATTACGATATTATCTTGACTCACTTTATTATAGTATTTTTGTAGCGTGAAGGTACGTTAATTCTAATAAATAAGTAAATGAAAAAATTCATATTATTATCAACAATACTACTGCTTTGTATTGGGTGCTCGGTAAATGAAAAACCTGAATTCCTTAGGGTTGACAATATCAAAGTCTTAGAATCTACCTCTACCTACGTGACCATTACAGCAGATGCTTATTTTTTAAATCCGAATGACATTGGAGGTGAGTTGCAATCTGATGGTATCAAAGTATTGGTCAATGACAATGAGATGGCAAGCGTGAGTTCTGAAAGCTTTAAAGTACCTGCAAAGAAAGAGTTTTCAATTCCGCTAAAAGCAAATGTTCCTACAGATAGTTTGTTCAGCAATAAAAGCATTGGTGGTTTGATTGGTAGTTTGTTTAGTCAGAAATTAAAAGTGCAGTACTTAGGAGATATAAAATATAAAGTGCTTGGGTTTTCTCACACTTACCTTGTAGATAAAACGGAGACTGTAAAAATCAAGCTTTAATTTTTGTTATCAAAAAAATGCCTTTTTATTTGATAAGCCATGTCAGACACTAAGTAAACCAGACAGACAATAATTATAAATAAACCAGCAAGTTTTGCTTTTAGATCAATTAAAGATGCTCCAGTATTGTTGATATCTAATAAAAGAAAACAGCTTAGATAAATTAAAAGAATTGATAAAGGATAAGCCACAAGACGGACTAGAAAATTTTTAAGCATAAGCAAATATAAGAACAACAACGCTATTTTGACACCTCAAGAAAACTACATAAAACGTTGTATTGATATCGCCAAAAATGGATTAGGAACCACAGCCCCTAACCCAATGGTTGGTTGTGTGATTGTTTACCACAATAAAATTATTGGAGAGGGATTCACGAGTCCTTATGGTGGACAACATGCCGAGGTGAATGCTATCAATTCGGTAGCTGACAAAAGCTTACTAAATAACGCAACTTTGTATGTGACTCTGGAGCCTTGTTCTCATTTTGGAAAAACACCTCCATGTAGCGACCTGATAATCAAATACCAAATTCCTAATGTGGTTATTGGCTGCCTAGATGACAATCCGCAAGTAGCCGGAAAAGGTATTGCCAAACTAAAAGCTTCTGGATGCAAGGTAACCGTTGGCGTTTTAGAAACCGAATGTAAAACACACCACAAACGGTTTTTTACATTTCACAATAAAAAACGACCATATATTATACTGAAATGGGCAGAAACCAGCGATGGCTTTATTGCTCCCTTATCGAAAGACAAAAAAGAACCTGTGTGGATTACCAATGAATATTCCAGACAGTTGGTTCATAAATGGCGTGCGGAAGAGCAAGCAATTTTGGTTGGCACTAAAACGGTTTTGGAGGATAATCCAAGCTTAACAGTTAGAGACTGGACTGGAGAAAATCCTGTTCGTATTGTTTTAGATCGCGAACTCAAATTATCAAATGAGCATTCTATTTTTAATTCTGAAGCAGATACAATCATTTTATTTGAAGACAATCCCGTATTAGTAAAACCTTTTAAAACAGAAACAGATTGGACTGTTCATCCACCAAACTCAAAATTTGGAAATGGTTCATATCATGAGTTAGATTGGACCAAAAAGCATCAAATTGCCAAACAAATATGCGATGTAATCTACAAAGCTAACATCAACTCTGTCATTATTGAAGGTGGTGCACAAACACTCCAAACCTTTATCGATGAAGGTCTTTGGGATGAAGCCAGGGTATTTACAGGACCAACAACATTTAAAAAAGGAATACGAGCGCCTGAACTTTCAGGAGAGCTTATTTCCGAAGAACACATATTAGAAGACACGTTAAAAATCTATGTCAACAATTAAAACCATCATATTCGATTTTGGTGATGTATTCATCAATTTAGATAAGCAAGGTGCTATGGATCATGCTTTAAAATTATTCGAGCTTGAGGAGTTACCTGAAGATCTTATTGCCATAAATACCTTATATGAACAAGGTCTGATTTCTACAAACGAATTTATAGGGTTTTATATTGAAAACTTTCCGTATCTATCTAAAAAAGAAATTGTTGAAGCATGGAATTTTATCCTCAGAGATTTTCCGAAAAAACGTTTAGAATTTCTACAACAATTAGCAAAGAGTCAAACTCACAACCTTATATTATTGAGCAATACCAATGAATTACATATTAATTGGATTATTGAGAATGTTTCCTTTTATGAAGATTTCAAAACCTGCTTTAATCAGTTTTATCTATCTCATGAGATTCATTTAAGAAAACCAAACACCGATATTTATGAGTTCGTGTTACAAGAAAACAATCTTAAACCCGAAGAATGTTTTTTTGTTGATGACACTAAAGAGAACACAGATACCGCAGCCAAATTGGGTATTCACACGTGGAATATTGACGAAACAAAAGAAGATATTACCGATATATTTATCATCAACACTCACTTATTTTGATATATCTCTTACTTAGCATATCTGCATCAACACTTATTTTTATCATATTTAAACTCTTCAATAAATATGGTATTAATACGCTTCAAGCCATAGTAGTTAACTATTTTACAGCTTGCTTGTTTGGTTTATATATATATGATGCACCAATACGTATCAATGAGATCTTAGCTTCAAAATGGATCTATGGAGCCTTAGGATTGGGCTTTCTTTTTATAGCTATTTTTAATGTGATGGCATTAACAGCACAACGCAATGGACTTTCAGTTGCTTCTGTAGCGTCAAAAATGAGTGTGATCATTCCAATCATTTTTGGCATATATGTTTACAAAGAAGGGGTTGGTTTTCAAAAAATTATTGGTATCATTTTAGCTTTAGTTTCGGTATATCTAACTTCGGTCAAGCCTAAAGCCTCAGATAATATCAATAAAGGATTATGGTTACCTATACTACTCTTTTTTGGATCTGGAATTATTGATACCTCCATCAAATATGTTGAGACCACCTATCTTGCTGATAATGGTATTCCTATATTTTCGGCGACCATATTCGCTTTTGCTTTTACTATTGGCTCTTCAATTTTAATTATGAGAGCATTTAAAAAACCTTATACATTTCCCCTAAAAACTATTATTGGAGGAAGCATATTAGGCATTGTCAATTACTGCTCTATTTACTATTTACTGAAAGCACTTAACCATGAAAGTCTGGAGAGTTCTACATTATTCACCATAAATAATGTGGCTATTGTTATGGTATCAACGCTTCTGGGGCTTATTTTATTTAAAGAAAGAATCTCTAAAATGAATTGGTTAGGAATTTCACTAGCCATCATATCTATAGTTATAGTAACTTTGGCATAAATGGATTATAAGGACACCTATAGGACAATCAATAGACCATCTTCTGAAGTGCTATTCAAAGATAAGAACAGTAAGTTTTTTGGGTATGCATATCCAGTAACTACAGAAGATGATGTAAAAATACATCTCGAAGACTTAAAAAAACAACACCATGCTGCCAGACATTGGTGCTACGCTTATCAATTTGGAACACAAGAAAAAGACTTGGTTTTTAGAGCAAATGATGATGGAGAACCTAACAATAGTGCAGGAATGCCTATCTATGGACAAATACAATCTTTTGATGTGACCAATATCCTAATTGTTGTTGTTAGATATTTTGGAGGTGTTAAACTAGGTGTAGGAGGATTAATAAATGCTTATCGTACTACAGCTCAAATGGCGTTGGAGGCCTCAAATATCATTTCTAAAACTATAAATACCGACTACGTCATCTCTTTTGATTATAAAAACATGAATAAAGTGATGAGAATTATTAAAGAGAAACAGCTAAATATTATAAAACAAACTTTAGAATTGAGTTGTGAGATAGTTATTTCTGTACGTTTAAAAGACGCCAACTCCATTTTTGAAATTTTTGATGCGCTATACGAAATTAACATCAAGGAGTTGAACGATTAAATTTGCATTTTGTCTAAAATATAATCTGGGCATTTTGTAGGCCGTTTCTTATGAATATCCATAAAAGCTAAAACTGAATTTCCTGTTGCCAAAATTTCATCATTTTCATTTAGGATTTCATAATCAAATTCAATTTTTACAGCTGGTTTTTTTACAAGTTTAGTTTTTACTTTAATGAGATCATCATAACATGCTGACTTTTTGTAATTTATGGAAAGCGATATAACTGGTAGCATAATACCATCCTCTTCCATTTTTCTGTAAGAAAACCCCATTTTTCGTAACCATTCGGTTCTACCCATTTCAAAATACTGTGCATAATTTCCATGATAGACAACTCCCATTTGATCGGTTTCACCGTAACGGACTCTAAATTGTATTTCATCGGATTTGGAAAGATTGGACATCGTTTGTGATATTTTTTTTGTAATTTCGGGACGATTTAAACATGAGGAAAAATTTCCGAATATTCAACTATTTTTGATTTTTTTATTAAGAAAATTGTTCACATATTTGTCATGTAAAAATCTATCAGGAGAAACTCAAATTTCTCTTTTTTTTGCTAACTAACAAAAACCCTAAAAATTAACTTAGAGAATGGATGTAACTGCGCAATCGGTTTGGACGAACTGTCTCTCATTTATAAAAGACAATATACAACCTCAAGCCTACAAAACTTGGTTTGAGCCTATAGTAGCAGTAAAGCTTTCCGATAACGCACTAAGTATTCAGGTACCAAGTAAATTTTTCTACGAATGGCTTGAAGAGCATTATGTAAAGATCTTAAAAGTTGCCTTAACGAAACAGCTAGGTGAAACGGCTAAATTGGTGTATGTGATTAAAATGGAAAACACCTATGGCAACAAGCAACCGTTTACAGAAAAAATTCCTAGTTCTAATCGTGGTGCTTTAAAATCTCAAGATGTTGACGTTCCTTTAAATAATAAAAATCCAGAACTCAAAAACCCTTTTGTCATTCCTGGAATTAGAAACGTTAAAATTGAATCACAACTAAATCCGAATTATAGTTTTGAAAACTTCTTAGAAGGTGATTCTAACCGTTTGGCCAGAAATGCTGGTTTAGCAGTAGCTAACAAACCTGGAGGCACGTCTTTTAATCCTTTACTCATCTTTGGTGGTGTAGGACTAGGAAAAACACATTTAGCACATGCTATAGGTGTTGACATTAAAGATAAATATCCAGAAAAGACCGTATTATATATTTCCGCAGAAAAATTTACCCAACAGTATATTGATTCTGTAAAGAAGAATAATAGAAATGACTTCATTCACTTCTATCAAATTATTGATGTACTAATCATTGATGACGTACAATTTTTATCAGGAAAATCAGGAACTCAGGATGTATTTTTCCACATATTTAATCATTTACACCAAAATGGAAAACAGGTTATATTAACTAGTGACAAAGCGCCAGTTGATATGCAAGATATTGAGCAACGCTTATTATCCCGTTTCAAATGGGGACTTTCAGCTGAATTACAAAGTCCAGACTTTGAAACCAGAGTATCCATACTAAAGAACAAACTTTATCGTGATGGTGTTGAAATGCCAGATGAGATTGTAGAATATGTTGCCAAGCATATTAAGACTAATGTTCGTGAGCTTGAAGGTGCCATCATTTCACTAATAGCTCAATCCTCTTTCAACAAAAAAGAGATCACTGTTAATCTTGCTAAGGAGATTGTTGAGAAATTTGTAAAGAACACTAAACGTGAAGTCTCTATTGATTACATTCAAAAGGTCGTTTCAGATTATTTCCAAATGGATGTGAGTACACTTCAATCAAAAACAAGAAAACGTCATATTGTTCAAGCAAGACAGCTAGCCATGTTCTTTGCCAAAAAGTATACAAAAGCATCATTGGCAAGTATTGGTTCTCAAATTGGGAAACGTGATCATGCTACTGTACTTCATGCATGCAAAACTGTGGATAACTTATCTTCAACTGATAAACAATTCAGAAAGTATGTTGAAGATCTTTCTAAGAAACTATCACTTTAATCATATTCTATGACAAGCATCCTAATGGTCTGTTTAGGCAATATTTGTCGTTCGCCATTAGCTCATGGTATTTTAGAATCTAAACTTCCTCAAGAATTATTTTATGTAGATTCTGCAGGCACAGCCAATTACCATGTTGGTGATTCGCCCGACCATCGTTCAATTACAGTAGCTAAATCTAATGGTATAGATATTTCCAAACAACAAGGCCGACAGTTTAAAATTTCAGACTTTGATACTTTTGATTATATCTTCGCGATGGATCAATCTAATTATGATAATATCATCAAGCTTGCCAGAAACACTAGTGATATAGGCAAAGTAAAACTCATTTTAGAAGTTGATGATTCTGTAAATGATAAACGAGTTCCAGATCCTTATTATGGTGATATATCTGATTTTGAACATGTCTTTTCTCTTCTGAATAGCGCCTGCACTAAACTTTCCAAAACACTAACAGGCAACTCCAGCAATTGATATCTCAATACGACTCTTAATTTTTTTCGTATTTTGTAAAAAAATTCCTTAAAATCTAGAAAAATGAAAAAGATTGCACTTTTCCTAGCCTGTTTTACTATATCCCTATCTTACGCTCAAGACATTAATTTAGAATCTTTTGCGTCTGGCTTTTCAAATCCGGTAAGTATTAAACACGCAGGAGATGATAGACTCTTTGTAGTTGAAAGGGCTGGTGTCATTAAAATTTTAAACGCCAACGGCACCACCAACTCTACTCCATTTTTAGACATAAATGACAGAGTAATAAATTTTGGTGGCGAACAAGGTCTTTTGGCATTGGCATTCCATCCTGACTATACAACAAACGGTTTCTTTTTTGTTAACTATATAGACAATAGTGGTGATACAGTTATTTCAAGATTCACCCGAAGTACAACAGATACAGCAGATCCAAATTCTGAAGTTGTTCTATTAAACATCGCTCAACCGTTTTCTAATCACAATGGTGGAGATTTACATTTTGGAACCGATGGTTACTTATATATCTCGCTTGGAGATGGAGGCTCAGGTGGAGATCCAGGCAATAGATCACAGCGTTTAGACACTCTGTTAGGAAAACTATTAAGGTTAGATGTTGATGTGACTCAAACACAAATAGATGCAGGAACTACTTATCTTATTCCAACGGACAACCCTTTTGTTAGCAATTCTACTGCCTTAGATGAAATCTGGGCAAACGGATTAAGAAATACATGGAAATTCTCTTTTGATCGCTCTACAGGAGATCTTTGGACCGCAGATGTAGGTCAACAAAATATAGAAGAAATCAATAAAGTTGCACCATCTTCAACAGGTGGAGAAAATTATGGATGGAAATGCTTTGAGGGTAATAATGTATTTAGTAATGTGACTGGTTGTAGCACCATAACTCACGAAGCTCCTATAGCACAATATGTACATGGAAGCACTTCAAGATGCTCAATAACTGGAGGTTATGTGTATCGAGGTTCAATACAAACAGGTTTAGTAGGACTCTACTTTTTTGCAGATTATTGTAGTGGTGAAATTGGTGTCGCTGAAGAAGTAACACCAAACAATTATAATATTACATTTTTAGGAACGTTTAGCGCTGGCGGATGGTCTGCGTTTGGAGAAGATGTTAATGGTGAATTATTTGTAACAAGCATTTTTAATGGTACAGTATATCGAATAATTGATGCTAATTTGAGTGTAGACGAACAGACGGTTAGTGATGTAAAAATGTATCCAAATCCAGCAAAAGAAAGTCTTACATTTGACCTTATAAATACAGGTAACCAAATAGAACGTATAAACATATACGATATTCAGGGGAAACTGATACAATCACAATCTGATTTTGACGGACAACTTATCACTATATCCACAAAATCACTTACGAGTGGATTATATCTTGTTGAAATTTCGAATCCGCAAGGCAACTCCAGTATTAGAAAGCTTATTATAGAGTAAAACATGAATCCAAATTTCGGAAAGCTATATCTTATTCCTACACGACTTGGTGACAATCCACCATTAGAAGTATTGCCTATTTCAGTAAAAAAAATTATTGAAATGGTCGATGATTACATAGTTGAGAACGAAAAAACAGCACGTCGATTCATAAAAAAAATCGACTCCAGAAAACAACAGTCTATTTTAAATTTCAAGATTTTAAATAAATACACACAGCCAGAAGAAACACAAAATTTTCTTGACGACTGCAAAAATGGGAAACCCATGGGTTTACTTTCTGAAGCTGGATGCCCCGGAATTGCAGATCCAGGAGCAGATATTGTAAGATTAGCGCATGAAAACGATATTCAAGTTGTGCCATTGGTTGGTCCGTCATCTATTGTTCTTGCGTTGATGAGCTCTGGAATGAACGGTCAAAGTTTTGCATTTAACGGCTATATTCCTATTGATAAATCTGAACGAAAATCTGCTTTAAAACGTCTGGAACGCTTATCATTTGAACAAAATCAAACCCAATTGTTTATTGAGACTCCTTATAGGAACAATAAAATTTTAGAAGACATTTGTAGCACACTTCATCCTAATACCAGAGTATGTGTTGCTTGTGACATCACTTTACCAACAGAGTATATAAAGACACTGACAGTTAAAGAATGGAAACACACAAACATTGACCTCCATAAGCGTCCAGCTATGTTCGTGATTCACAGAGAATAAAGGCCTTACTATGAAAGATGATGTTGACCAAGAACTTGTACTTTCATTCAGCGCATGAGGCTGTTAGGTCAGTATACATAATAAAAGAACAAACCACATATATTTGATATGTGGTTTGTTTTTATAATTGTATTATTGTGCGCGTTTTTAAAGTGTGGCTTTTGCTTTCTTATCAGCTTCTATAAAAGACGTGTCATAGCCTGCAAATTTTTTCATGTAGTGCCTAACAGTAGAACCGTAAGCATCAGAAAAATTATTTCCGCCATAGCTTCTTAAAAACTTTTTCACGCTTCCAGGACCCGCTAAATGAGCAGCAGCTAAAATACCAGATTCAGTAATTTTAACACCACTAATCGTCTTTCCCACAAAGCGTTTGATATCTTTTCTTAAGATCCATTTGTTACGTTCTGCATTGGCTAAGAATGCTTTTTCTTGCAACTCAGGATTGTATAAAAACTGTGTTGGATTATAGATTCCAATCATCTTTAAAGTTTCAGAACCAAACTGATATTTTCCTAAATAGCCTAAAGTATTTACTGTAAAATAATTCCCTCTTGACTCTTTGAAAGCCAAAGCCTCTTTAAATCCATTGTATGACTTTCCTAAATATGGAAAATAAGCATGAGTAGATTGAAACGGATTAGACAATTCTACCTGTGAGAATTCGTCTACTTCGGTAGAACTAGATGCTAAATCGTTAGAAATATTATAGTTTAATTCTAAACCCTCTGTAGAATAATCGTCATAATTCAACGATGAATCCGGTTTAAGTGCTACATATAGTGTGACACAAATAGCTAATGGAATAATGAAATAATTACCTACATTTTTAATCATAATAGCTAATATTCTGAAGTACAAATTTTCCCTTTTGTAGTACTTCAATTTTCAGGATGCAAATATACGCTTTTTTCTACATATCTGAAAACGAGACGTTAAAGTGTTGTTAAAAGTAGATATAGTGGAGCTTTATGCCGCTTTTTCCGTTGAATTCAATAGCTGGAAATGGCACTTTAATTACGTTTAAAACGTCAAACACTGTCCTTAACAGACGAGAATTTGTTTTTATTCTAGACAAATCTACGTCCAAACTAAGGTAAAATTGACGTCTGCGGTTTTGAGTTATTAAGAAGTTATCAACGTTTTCGTTTTTTCCGGTGAGCATTCCTTCAGCACCATAACCAAATGCCAGATTGAGCCACTTGGGAATTTTACTGTCCTTAAAGAAGGAATGAAGGTTTGCACTTAACCAATAGGTTTGACCATTATAGTCTTTTAGCATTTCTTCTAAAAACCCTTCTCCCAGTTTATCAGGACGTTGATTTGCAAATGAAGTTTGATGAAACGAATATTTCATTGTGATACGTTGTTCATCCCATAATAGCTCTTGACCAACATATAAACCTGTTCCTAAACCGTTTGCTAACATATCTGACCATGAAAATCCCCATTCTTCAGAATAGCCGTCAAAAATTTCAACAGCTGATAGAAAACCAAAACCTAATGTAGCTCCATAAATGAGTTGATCTCTTTTTCCCACTCCTGACCAATGCAATGCATTCGCTCCCACTCTTCCTAGTTGATACGACGAAAACACATGACCTAGTTTATCCATCTGCAACCATTCATCTGCATCATTAATGGTTTTAAAATTTGATCTTGGGAAATCTGCATACCACAATTGATCCAGACCAATCAGAGTAAGCGTTGCCAGAGAAGCTTCAGTAATAATTACAGCATTTCGTCTGGATGTATTTAGAGTATCACTAGGTTTCAAAAACGTATCCATCTTGGATTGAGAGCACATAGTAAATGTGATCAACCAGCAGCATAGATTAAAAATAAAACGCTTGCTCAAAATTATTTATTTATACCTTGAGAAGATAAATAACGTTGGTATTCTCTAGCATTCACATTATGCTGAGCTAAAGATTTAGCAAACTTGTGAAAACCTAACTTTTTTGCATTAGCAGCAAAATAAAGATAACTGTGCTTTTCATAGTTTAGTACAGCATTAATAGCAGAAATATCAGGCATTGCTATCAATCCAGGTGGCAATCCAGTATTCTTGTAGGTATTATATGGAGAATCAATTTCTTTATGCTTATTTAACACGCGCTTAATTACTGTGTTTTTATATTCTGGCAACTTGTAAGCAGCAAATTTCAACGTAGGATCTGCTTGAAGTGGCATTCCAATTCTAATTCTATTCATATACACACCAGCAATTCTAGGTTGTTCACTGGCTTGTTTAGACTCTTCATGAACAATAGATGCCAAAGTCAATACTTGATCTCTAGTGAGGCCTATGGCTTTTGCTTTGCTATTTCTACTGTCATTCCAGAATCTATTGTACTCTTTTAACATTCTATCTCTAAAGCCTTCAGCAGAAGTATTCCAGAAAAATTCATAACTATTAGGAATGTACATTCCTAGTGCGGTTTGTTCAGTAAATCCACTTTCCTTTAAAAAAGTTGTGTCACGCATAGCCTTAACCAAAGCACTACTATCGGCATCAATCTGAACACTGATTCGACCAGCTAGCTTTTCCAGACTTTCCTGATTATTAAAAGATAATTGTATCGGTAGATTGTTGCTCCTAATAGAGTTGATGATGTCATTATTACTCATACCCTTTTTAATGACAAATCTTCCAGCCTTTAAATTTGTAGAATATTTCTTTCTGTCTGCTAAGGCGTCAAAAGCATCAATATCCTCTAACAAAGGTATCAGTTGCTCTCTAACCTCATCATAACTTGCACCAGAAGGCACATAAATATAAGCTTCATCATTGGCAAACTTTGTATTGGGTGCCAACATTGCATTATACACATAATATGCAAAAACTGCTGCAACCACTAAACCGATAAGAGCAATAGCCCAAAGTATTTTTTTAATGTACATTTAATTCAATAGTATTTGTAAAAGGTATTCGTTTTTATGTGAACCATTAATATAATTCCAGTCTTTTTTGAGTCCGATAATTTCAAACCCGTGATTTTTAAACAGTTTCAAACTGTCTTTATTGTCTTCAGAAATATTACAATACAACTGGTGTAGTGCTAACTGAGATTTACAATAATCTTTTAAAAGTTGCAATGCTTCGTTTCCAAACCCTTTTTGTCTTTGATCAGATTCTTTAATCAAAATGCCTACACCTGCTCTTTTATTTTTAAAATCAAAATCAAAAAGATCAATCATACCAATTGGTTCTTCTTGATAATTACTGATAACCAATCGCAACTGCTTGACCTCAAAAATATCCTTATGAGAATGCTCTAAATATTGTTTGATGATGTATTTAGAGTATGGTGTTATGGTATTACTAATCTCCCAAAAGATTTGATCATTCTCAATCTCATGAATAAAATCCAGGTCTTCAGGCTCTAAAGCTCTCAAATAAATATGCTTTCCTTTTAACGTTATCATGAGATATAACCTTTAAAAACTTGAGTGGCTGCACCAATGAGCCAGATATTTGTATAACGTGTATTCTCAACATTAAAAGACACTTTTAGATGGCCTCCCTGAGTTTGCAAGCTGATTAGGTCATGCTTAGTTCTTCCTGTATAATGCATTGCAATTGCAACTGCCGTAACTCCTGTTCCACAGGATAAGGTTTCGTCTTCGACACCTCTTTCGTAAGTTCTTACTGAAAAGTTATCATCTGAATGTTTAGTCACAAAATTTACATTACTTCCTGCCTCATTATAAGGTGGTGCGCATCTTATTTGTCGTCCTAAGGTTTTCACATCAACACTGTTAAGATCATCAGCCATTTGAACATGATGAGGCGACCCAGTATCTAAAAACACATGTGTTTTATGATCTTCTAAAACATCTACATCTTGCATTTGTAAATGTACAATTCCGTCTTTTATTGTGGCTTTATGCATCCCATCAATAGCTTCGAAAGTTGCTTCAGAATCAATAACACCTAAAAAATTTGCAAAAGCAGTAATGCATCGACCACCATTTCCACACATAGAACTTTCATTTCCATCTGCATTAAAATACACCATCTTAAAATCGCAGCTATCATGATTTTCAAGAAGTATCAATCCGTCAGCTCCTATGCCAAAACGTCTGTCACATAAAAATGCAATACGTTTGGTATTATTTTTGTCGAAATTTCTCTGACGATTATCAATCATCACAAAATCGTTTCCTGTTCCTTGATATTTGTAGAATGTGGTTTGCATATGAGTTGCAAATATAGGAATAATGCCTCGATATTTGTAGTGTTAAATGAGCGTTAAAAACGGCGTTAAAAATCGTTAAAAGTGAATGTCAAAGTCAATAAATATTTAATTTTAATCGTTACCTAATAATTAAACAACATGAACATGAAAAAGATTTTAACCTTAGTATTTGTTTCAGTGTTAGGTGGAATTATTTCCTTATCTGCCTACACCTTATTTATTGAAAAAGATCAAACAATAACAATTACAGAAAGTGCCGAAGAGCCTCAATTTATCAATGCGAGTTATGATGCAAAAACTGATAATTTGATAGCTGGCGAACAACCAGATTTTACAACCGCAGCAGAAAATACTATCGATGCCGTTGTACATGTTAAAAATACTGCAATTGTTTCATCACAACCAACGCTTGAAGATATGTTCTTTGGAAGAAATCCGTCACCAAGAGCTCAAGTTGGTACAGGAAGTGGTGTCATTATAAATAAAAACGGTTATATCATCACAAACAACCATGTGATAGCTGGTTCAAGTAGCATTTCAATAACTTTAAATGACAATCGCGTCTATGAGGCAGAACTTATTGGTACTGATGAAAAAACAGATATTGCACTCTTAAAAATTGATGCTGAAGAAGATTTACCTTCTATACCTTTTGCAGACTCTGATATGGCTAAAGTAGGTGAATGGGTTTTAGCGGTAGGAAATCCTTTTAATTTAACCTCAACAGTTACTGCAGGTATTATAAGTGCTAAATCTCGTGATCTATCAGGTCGAAACTCACAATCATTTATTCAAACTGATGCTGCAGTAAATCCAGGTAATTCTGGAGGTGCATTGGTAAATTCCAGAGGAGAATTAGTAGGAATTAATACTGCTATTTCATCTAGAACAGGTTCTTACATTGGTTATTCTTTTGCTGTACCAAGTAATATTGCGCGTAAAGTAGTAGAAGACATCATGGAGTTTGGTGATGTACAAGAAGGAGTCTTGGGAGTTTCAATCTTAAACAGAAACTCAAAAGAAGCTATTGAGAAAGGTCTTAATGAAATTGATGGAGTGTATATAAGTGAAGTCGAAGAAAATTCTGGTGCAAAACAAGCAGGAATTAGAAATGGAGACATCATTAAAAAATTGGATAATGTAGAGATCTCTAAGTTTTCAGACTTAAGTGGTTATATTAAAACCAAAAGGCCTAATGACGTTATAAATGTGGAGATTGAGAGAAATAATGAGGTTAAGACCATTCCTGTAAAGCTCTCAAAAAGCGATATTATTAGCGTTGAATTTATAGAAATGGAGTTGAGAAACCTTCCTTCGAAGTTCAAAAAAGAAACCAATCTAGATAAAGGTGTAATGATCTATAAAACGAGTAATGTTTATCTCTACAAAAAACTAGGTATAAGACCTGGATATGTAATAACAGGAATCAATGACATTACTATCAACACGTTGGAAGATCTATCAAAGTTTACTAATAAGTATGGATCAAATGCTCAAGACAATATTTATAAACTAGAGTATATGGATACCAATTTAAATAAGAAAGAAGTCATTTTTGAATAAACGCAACATACGAGCTATATAAAGCCCTTCCGAAATTATATTCTGAAGGGCTTTTTATTTTTTCATTTTACATTACGAAAACGTTTGAAATATGTTACTTTTGCAAAAATTTTAAACACAACAACCTGTCTGTTTAATAAGCAGACACTAAAATTATCACAATGGGTTTGAACGGAACTTATGAAAAAGAACTTGCTTTTCAAGCAGATCGTAGAAGAGCTACTGTAGAATTTATTAAAATTGTCAGTGATCTCTGGTACGACAAATCAATAGAATTGGTACTCTTTAGAAACCAATTAATTGATAGAAATGTTAGCGAAATTTTAAATCTTCACGAGTATGCTGGAGAATTTGTGCAAAAACCAATCTCTATCTTTGATTCTGTAGAAATCGCTCAAGCGATAAAAACATTAGATCTGCCTCCAGCTAAATTAGATATAGGAAAACTAACTTATGAGTTTCATTTAGAAGACCAAAAGTATAGCAATGCTACTGGTTTTGTTGCATCAAAACTTAAAGAAGCAAAGAAAACTAAAGATATAAAACCAAAAGATGTTGTTTTATATGGTTTTGGTAGAATAGGACGTTTAGTTGCCAGAGAGCTTATGACCAGAACAGGAAAAGGTAGCCAGTTACGTCTTAGAGCCATTGTAACTCGTGGTGCCATTGACGAAGTAGTTCTTGAAAAAAGAGCTTCTTTATTGAGAAATGATTCTGTACATGGTGATTTTTCAGGAACTGTTGTAGCAGATGCTAAAAATAGTGCCTTATTAATTAATGGAACAACAGTCAATGTTATTTCAGCTAATGCTCCTGAAGATATTGATTATACAAAATATGGAATCAATGATGCCTTAGTGATAGACAACACTGGAGCTTTTAGAGATGATGAAGCTTTAGGAAGACACCTTAAATCTAAAGGTGTAGAAAAAGTATTGTTAACAGCACCAGGTAAAGGGGTTCCTAATATTGTTCATGGTGTTAATCATTCAGAACATAATCCAGATAAAGTTGATATTTTTTCAGCTGCCTCTTGTACTACCAATGCCATTACACCAATATTAAAAGCTATTGAAGATACGTTTGGTGTAGTTAGCGGTCACTTAGAAACCATTCATGCTTATACTAATGATCAAAACCTGGTAGATAACTTCCATAAAAAATACAGACGTGGTAGAGCTGCAGGTTTAAATATGGTTATTACTGAAACTGGAGCTGGGAAAGCTGTATCTAAAGCATTACCATCATTAGAAGGAAAACTTACTTCAAATGCTATCAGAGTTCCTGTTCCTAATGGATCTTTAGCCATATTGAATTTAGAGTTAGAAAAAGAAACTTCTGTAGAAGGTATTAATACAATTATGAAAAAGTATGCTCTAGAAGGTAATCTGGTTGAACAAATCAAATACGAAATGAGCGACGAATTAGTATCTAGTGATATTGTTGGTAGCTCTGCTCCGTCAATCTATGATAGTAAAGCAACAATTGTTCGTAGTGATGGAAAAAATGCCATACTTTACATCTGGTACGATAATGAGTATGGTTATAGTCATCAAGTGATTAGATTAGCAAAGTATATTGCTAAAGTAAGACGTTTTTCATACTACTAATAGTTCATAACATCCAAAATTATTTTTGAATCGTATATAATTTAGCCTCACAATTTGTGAGGCTAAATGTTTAATTCAACTCTCAATTTAACGTATTAATTATTATATTGCTAACCATTAATTAAGCTATTTAATTCAACCAAACCAAAATGAAAACTCTCAAAACGCTACTCCTTACAACTCTTACTGTATTTTGTTTTTCAAGTTCATTTGCTCAAAATGCCAATGAAGAAGAGACATTATCTCTAAATAGTGGAACTATTGATAACCAATTTGAATATGTCTTTAGAAAATCTGGGAATTTTAAAGGAACCAAAGGCCAAAAGTATGAAGCCGTTAAGCAAGCATGGTTACTTAAACTGAAAGCAAATGTTTTAGATTCATTAAAAACAACTTATCAAGAACTCAACAAAACGCAAGCAGTAGTAACTAATCAAGCCAAAACCATCGATGATTTGAATGCTGAACTCACAAATACTAAAACGGAGTTATCAAATACCATTTCAGAAAAAGACAGTATGGAGCTTTTTGGGATGCAAACCAGCAAACCAAACTACAGCTTGATTTTATGGAGTATTGTTGGTGTGTTATCTGCTTTATTGTTGTTCTTTATTTATAAGTATAGAAATAGTAATGCTATAACTAAACAGGCAAAAAAGACCTTAGCTGAGACAGAAGAAGAATTTGAAGAGCACAGACGAGTTGCTCTGGAGCGTGAACAAAAGGTTAGACGTCAATTGCAAGATGAAATCAATAAGCAAAAGAATGCTTAAGTGATGACACCTGAAAATCTAACAGTCATACTGAAGTAAAATCAGTATCTCATATAAACTTATTAAATTAAAAATCTGTAATTTTAGATTACAGATTTTTTTTATGGATATCAAGCACGCAAAACTTAAAGATCTAAATGCATTAACCAAGTTATTTGACGGTTATCGTGTCTTCTATAAGCAACAATCAAACATAGAAGCTTCAAAGCGATTTTTAAAACAGCGCTTAATGCAAAATGATTCTATCATTTATGTTGCTTATATAGATAACCAAGCAGTAGGCTTTACACAACTCTACCCTCTGTTTTCATCTGTATCCATGGAACCCATGTATATGCTTAACGATCTATATGTGGACTCCAATTTTAGAAACAAAGGTATTGGTGAGGCTTTAGTAAATCGTGCTAAACGCTTATGCCAATCGGAAAACAACAAAGGACTAGCCATACAAACCGCTTTTGATAATCCTGCTCAACATTTATACCAACGTTTAGGCTTTAAAAAAGATACTGATTTACAGTTTTTCTGGACTAACGAATAACACTTCATATGAAATTCAAACACCTTTATCTCCTACTCGCTGTTCTGGGATTAGTATACACCTGGTATTATAATATTCAATTTTACCAAAACGAAATGGATACCTCCATCTCTAATTTTATAGCACTTACAAAAACCACACTACCTGCAAAATCAATTGTAGCAGATATTTCAATTGTTGTCATTACATTTCTGGTGTGGATGATTTATGAGTCGCTTAAATTAAAAATCAAATATTGGTGGATCATTATACCTTTGACATTTTTAGTTGCTATTGCCTTTAGTTTTCCTTTGTTCTTATACATGCGAGCTACCCGATTAGAAACTTTAAAAATAAATGCCGAAAATTAACTAATCTAAATACAGAAATAATTGTATTTTGTTAGCTCAAAACTGAGTCTAAAAGCCAACCAGTCGATTGCAGGAATTCCCAAAAGACATACAATTTAAATATCCATGGAGAGCCTATCAGCAACGCGTACTTGAGGATTTAAAAAGTCATTTAGATGACTCACATTTACATGTGGTAGCACCTCCTGGCTCTGGTAAAACAGTTCTCGGGCTCGAAGTTGCCATTAGACTTAATAATCCAACATTAATATTAGCACCAACAATAGCCATTAGAAATCAATGGATACAGAGGTTTTGTGAATTATTTCTTCAAACCGATACGATACCACAATGGATTTCAAGAGATATTAGAAACCCTAAATTTTTAACGGTTTCTACATATCAAGGATTACATGCTGCTTGTAATGACATAGCAACAGATGAGGAAGAGTATGAAGAAGAAATCGAAGACACTCAGGAGCTTTTTATTACTGACACTAATATTGCTAATGTCGCTAAAGGCTTAAAAGCTCAAGGTGTAAAAACCATTATTGCTGATGAGGCTCATCATCTAAAAAACAGTTGGTGGTATACTTTAAATACTATTAAAGATGAACTAGACCCTGTGATTGTAGGGCTCACAGCCACACCGCCTTACGACGTCACAGTTAACGAATGGCAACGGTATATAAATTTGAATGGACCTGTAGACACTGAGATTACTATCCCTGAACTTATTATCGAAGGCGATTTATGTCCTCATCAGGATTATGTACATTTCACATTACCTTCTAAAAAGGAAAAGCAAGACATTCATAATTTCAGAGAACGCATTTCAAAACTATTTCATGAGATTCAATCAGATGAAATCTTAATTGATGCCATTGAAAATCACCCTATTTGGCTATTACCAACACTCCATGTTGACTGGATATATACCAACTTAGCTTACTATTCGGCATGTTTAATTTTCCTCAATGCTAATGGTAAAGAGGTTTCAAAAATGCATTTGGAAATTATAGATGATATATCTGTAAAAATTCCAAACTTTGATTATGATTGGATAGAGATCTTATTAGAATTCTATCTGCACAGTAAAGATGATTATTTTGAAGCCTATACAGCACACAGAGAAAAACTAGAAAATCGTTTAAGACGCTATGGAGTAATTGAACGAAAACGTATCAACTTTTCTCACAATAAAAAAGTATCAGGCTATCTAACCTCAAGTATTAGCAAACTTCAGGGTGTTAAAAATATTGTTGACTTTGAATACAGTCAGCTTCAAAATAAACTACGATTAGTAATACTCTCAGATTACATACGAAAAGAGTTTATCGTTAATTCTTCTGAAAACACACTTGAGTTGAATAAAATAGGTGTGATTCCAATTTTTGAAACCTTAAGACGCGATAACGCTAACCATAAAAACATTGGAGTGCTTACAGGATCGATAATCATTATTCCTAAAAGTGCATTATCAGCATTTCAAACACAAGCGACAGACCTAGGAATTACAACTATTAAATGGAGTACACTCGATTATGACAACGATTACATCCTGATCAATCAAACCGAATCACTTAAACATGACATGGTTCATATCGTCACTGAGATATTCCAACAAGGTGATATAGAAGTTCTCATAGGCACAAAATCTCTTCTTGGTGAAGGTTGGGATGCTCCAGCAATTAACGCCCTCATATTGGCAACGTTTGTTGGTTCGTTTGTTTTGTCTAACCAAATGCGTGGAAGAGCCATTAGAACTCAAAATGGTAATACTTCAAAAACGGCAAACATATGGCATTTAGCTTGTATTGATCCATCAGCAAAGTCTAGTGGTACTGATTTTGATGTATTAAGTAGACGCTTTAGAAGTTTTGTAGGTATTTCATTCAGAGAAAATGCTAGTATAGAAAACGGTATTGACCGACTTCAGATTCCTTCACAAATAAATAAAAAGAAGATTCTGGAAAAACAAAACCAAGCTATTTTTGACCTCGCAGCAGATCGTAAGGGACTCAACCAACGCTGGAAAAAGGCTATTGAATCTGGAACTACACTCATAGAAGAAATCAAAGTTCCATATCGAGAAAAGCAACCTTACAGAATTGCAAAATCATTATCCTACTACAAAACAATCGCCAGTATTGGAAGCACGTTTTTGATTGGTGCATTGATATCCTCTGGATGGTTAGTGGATGTATGTTTAAGATTGCTTCCTAACCTTAAAAGTGCGCCTTTTGTAGGTTACTTTATTACAGCTATTGGTATTCTTGGACTATTATTATTTGGTGGTTTAGGATTTAAACATTTGCGTTTATATCTGCAGTATCGTGACATATCAAAAGACATTCATGGTATTGGAAAAGCCTTATTATCATCTTTGGTACACGCCAATCTTATTCATACGCCTTTAGAATATCTGCAAGTTGTGTCTTCCAAAAATGAATATGGAGCAGTATTCTGCCATTTAGAAGGAGGATCGACTTTTGAGAAATCAACCTTTATCAATGCGCTTTATGAAATCATTTCACCTATTGATAATCCGAGATATGTCATTATTAGAAAACATAGTCTTCTTAACATTTTTCAACAAAAAGATTATCATGCTGTACCAGAACAATTGGCCAAAAACAAAAATTTAGCCGAGTATTTCAAAATACAATGGAGTAAATATGTAGGCAAATGCGATTTGATATTTACAAGAACACCTAAGGGCAGAAAATTACTCTTAAAATCCAGATTAAAATCTTTAGCAGCACAGTTTGAAAACAATATTGAACGCGTAAATAAATGGCAATAAGACCACTTAATTATTTCGTTATATCAAAAAAAGTGATGGATGATTTATATAAAGGTGATGCAGCTATTCAAAGTGCTTTAGAACTATCTACCAAGTAATTCTAAATTCATATATCTTTGCACTCCACAAACAAGAGTCATGCGCATAGATATTATAACCGTTTTACCAGAATTATTAAGAAGTCCGTTTGAAGCCTCTATACTGAAACGTGCCATAGAAGCCAATCTGGTAAGTGTCCATTTTCACAACCTACGCGATTATGCCACTGGCGGCTACAAAGCTATTGACGACACACAATTTGGAGGTGGTGCAGGCATGGTCATGATGATTGAGCCTATCGATAAATGTATTACCAAATTACAAAGTGAACGTGATTATGATGAAATCATTTATATGACACCTGATGGTGATCGCTTAAATCAAAGTATTGCCAATCAAGTATCGCTTAAAGAAAATATTATCATTTTGTGCGGACATTATAAAGGTGTAGACCAACGGGTTCGTGATAAATTTATTACCAAGGAAATTTCTATTGGTGACTATGTGTTATCTGGTGGCGAATTAGGAGCGGCTGTTCTTTGTGATGCTGTTATTAGACTAATTCCCGGAGTTCTGGGAAATGAAACTTCTGCACTAACCGATTCCTTTCAGGATGGCTTATTAGCACCTCCAATATATACCAAACCCAGAGAGTATGATGGGATGAAAGTACCAGAAGTATTATTTAGCGGAAATTTTCCTGAAATTGAAAAATGGCGTGAAGAGCAAGCCTACAAAAGAACAAAAGAGCGACGACCGGATTTGTTGGATGATTAATACATAAATAATTTCATATGCAAGACTACGAAAATTTATACATTGCAACATATATAGTCCAGAATTTGGCCACATTGGTTTTATTTATTGGAAGTATTATTCTGTTTTCAAAACAACGAACGTTATCTACAATATTGATCCTAATTGGAAGTATTTTTATCTTCCTGTTTGGAGTTGGCAACATTTTTATGAGTGCTATTGCAGGACGCTATGGCACTGAAATGCTAATAAAAGTAAGTGCTTTTTATAATTTTTTTAATGGTGTGGTATATTTCATATTCTGTTTAGGTATATTTTTATTTACTCTTGATTATATAAAAAAGAAAAAAACAAAAAATGATATCTCAGACTTAGGTGTTAAGGATTGAGGCATTGTTGGAGCTCCTCATAGAGAGCGACTGCCGAAAGCCTGGTCCATCGGAGCCATTCAGCCTTTGTAGCACTATAGCGAAGGAGGCAGGCGGAGTTGGGAACACCCAAAAAAAATTAATTATTAATTGTGCATTATCAATTATTAACTATCTTTGCACCCACTTTTGGATTAACCTCTGGCGAAAATCGTGAATGTTGATTTGAAACAATCATTATAAATAATAAAAAATGAGTTCTTTAGTAAAATTTGTACAAGACGAATTTGTAACAAAAAAAGATTTTCCAGAATTTGGAGCAGGTGATACTATTACAGTGTATTACGAAATTAAAGAAGGAAGTAAAACACGTACACAGTTCTTTAAAGGTGTTGTACTACAGGTAAAAGGATCTGGGACTTCACAAACATTTACCATTAGAAAAATGTCAGGAACTATTGGTGTAGAGCGTATCTTCCCAATTAACTTACCTGCGCTTCAAAAAATTGAAGTGAACAAAAGAGGTAAAGTTAGAAGAGCAAGAATCTACTACTTTAGAGGTCTTACTGGTAAGAAAGCTAGAATTAAAGAAGTTAGAAGATAAGCTTCGACCACATAAATTTCATAGAAAGAGCCTTGACATTGTCAGGGCTTTTTTAGTTATGAACTTTTGTTAATAACTATGGTTTATAAAATGTGAATATCTAAACGGCTTAAAAATTTGGAATTCTCAAACAAAAACATACTTTAGCTAAACAATTAACAACAAACCTAGTTTGGTTTTGAAAGAAATTTTGAATTTATGTTAAATTTTAATAAAGTAACGTTCTTTATATCGTATTGTTTTTTGAGGTTTGGTTAACTGCATGTGTATGCGTGTAAGTGACGAAATCATGAAGCTTAAGTGACATTGGATGTGTAATCAGGCGATGTGGTTTAAGTGGAAAGCTTTGAAAAAGTAACAGGAGCGAAAGTGACTGTGAACAGGATGAGCAATGTTTATGGAGGCATCTAACACGCAAGTGGAAGATATTAAGACATAAGACATCAAGGAAAACAATCGAAAACGAAACCGAGTAGTAACAGGTCAATACATTTTGAAAGTTATGAAACGTTTCATTGAAATAGTGAGACTTGAACCGAAGTAGGATGAGTGAGCGCAAGCTTAGTAGTCTTAGTTTTAGCAGCAATGTTGAATAGGTCATGTGGAGCTATCTCAAAAAAGCCATGTCAAAGTAGTCAGCTACAGTGATATGGCTTTTGTTTTTTATATCTATTCCTTCTTTATACCTTTATCTCTCAAAACCAAATACTTCATGAGCCTTCCGTTTATTTGTGATAAAACGTTTAAAAGCCAGTCATATACTCAAAACTCCCTCGAAAAAGCTGAATATGACAATTGCACATTTATCAATTGTAATTTTTCGGAGTCTTATGTGTCGGGAATTAGTTTTTTAGAATGCAAATTTATTGATTGTAACTTCAGCATGGTAAAAACAAAAAACACCATTTTTAAAGATGCAGTATTCAACAATTGCAAGCTTTTAGGTGTCCCATTTCATGATTGTAATCCATTTTTGATGTCTATGACGTTTATAGACTCCCAACTTAATTTGTCATCTTTCTATAATTTAAAACTAAAAAATACCACATTTAGTAACTGTATACTTGAGCAAACTGATTTCACCAATAGTGACCTTACCAAATCTAAGTTTATCAATTCAGATCTCAAGAAAGCTATTTTTGACAAAACAATCCTGGAAAGTGTAGATTTCTCAAGTGCGTATAATCTGACTATCAACCCTGAACAAAATAGAATCAAGAATGCTAAATTTTCGAGAGATAATGCACTCGGACTTTTAGTACAGTATCAAATTGATATTAAATAAAGATTTTAACCGCTTCTAATTTTTGAATTGATAATTTTCTAACACTCAAATTATGAAATTGATAATTTAGGGTATTAATTTCATACATGTCTTAAAACCTTAGTTTAAGAGCTTAAGACATTTCTAAGAAACCCTTGTTTTTTGTATATTTGCACAGCTTAAAAATTAAGCGTTTTCAATACACTAAATTCTAAACACTTTATGGCAAATACTCCTACAATCATCTACACTAAAACAGATGAAGCACCAGCATTAGCAACACGCTCTTTATTACCAATTATAAAATCATTTACAAAATCGTCTAACATCAATATTGAAAGTAGAGATATATCTTTGGCAGGACGCATTTTAGCAAATTTCTCTGATTTTTTAACCGAGTCACAACGTGTTCCAGATGCTTTGGCCGAATTAGGAGAATTAGCAAAAAGTCCAGAAGCCAACATCATTAAACTTCCAAATATTAGTGCGTCAATTCCTCAGTTGAAAGCTGCTATCAAGGAATTACAAAATCAAGGTTACGGATTACCAAATTATCCAGATGAACCTGAAAATGATGAAGAAAAAACAATAAAAGCACGTTACGATAAAATAAAAGGTAGTGCAGTAAATCCTGTTTTGCGCGAAGGAAATTCAGACAGACGAGCACCAAAAGCAGTTAAGAATTTTGCTAAAAAGAACCCGCATTCTATGGGAGCATGGTCTTCAGATTCTAAAACACATGTGGCAACGATGTCACATGGAGATTTTGCTCACAATGAAGTCTCTGTTACTTTACCAGAGGCTACATCTGTAAAAATTGTACATACAGATAGTTCAGGTAATGCTACAATTTTAAAAGATAATTTATCATTACTCAAAGGTGAAATTATTGACGCAACAGTGATGAGTAAAAAAGCGTTAATAGAATTTTTAGAAGCTCAGGTAAAGGACGCTAAAGATAAAGGTGTGTTGTTTTCATTACATATGAAAGCTACCATGATGAAAGTGTCTGACCCGATTATATTTGGTCATGCTGTTCGCGTATTTTTTGCTGATCTATTTAAAAAACATGGCGACACTTTTGAAGAAATAGGTGTTGATGTCAATAACGGTTTTGGAAACTTAATGAGTAAACTCAGTGAATTACCAGAACCCAAACGTTTACTGATTGAAGAGGATATCGCAACAGCTTTTGCCAATGCACCAGATGTAGCGATGGTTAATTCAGATAAAGGCATTACAAATCTACATGTGCCAAGTGATGTCATCATTGATGCATCTATGCCAGCAATGATAAGAACTTCAGGACAAATGTGGAATGCCCAAGGAAAACAACAAGACACCAAAGCAGTCATTCCAGATAGTAGTTATTCTGGCGTGTATACTGCCACAATAGATTTCTGTAAAAAACACGGTGCTTTCGATCCTACTACTATGGGAACTGTTCCTAATGTTGGATTAATGGCTCAAAAAGCTGAAGAATACGGATCTCATGATAAGACCTTTGAAATACCAGCCAACGGAAAAGTTGAAGTCATTGATGTTGCAGGAAATGTATTAACATCACATGAAGTAGAAACTGGTGATATCTGGAGAATGTGTCAAGTTAAAGATGCACCAATTCAGGATTGGATCAAATTGGCTGTTACGAGAGCAAGAGCTTCACAGACACCTGCTGTATTTTGGTTAGATGAAAAGAGAGCTCATGACGCTGAGTTGATTAAAAAAGTCAACCAATATTTACCAAACCATGATACCTCAGGATTAGATATTAGAATCCTCTCTCCTATTAAAGCTACAGAATTTACTTTAGAAAGAATTAAAGATGGAAATGACACTATTTCTGTAACTGGAAATGTATTGCGTGATTACCTAACAGATCTGTTTCCAATTTTAGAATTAGGAACTAGTGCAAAAATGTTATCTATTGTTCCTTTAATGAATGGTGGAGGTTTATTTGAAACTGGTGCTGGTGGATCTGCTCCTAAACATGTTCAGCAGTTTACTAAAGAAAACCATTTACGTTGGGATTCTCTAGGTGAATTTTTAGCGCTTGCTGTGTCCTTAGAACATTTCGGAACTGTGAATCACAACCCAAAAGCTCTTATTCTTTCTGAAACCTTAGATGATGCCACTGAAAAATTATTAGCTAACGGAAAATCGCCTTCTAGAAAAGTAATGGAATTAGACAATAGAGGTAGTCACTTCTATTTAGCTTTATTCTGGGCTGAGGCTTTAGCTAATCAAAACAAAGATGAAGATTTAAAGCATGAGTTTGCACAAGTATTTAGAGATTTACAAGCACATGAAGCAAAAATTGTTGATGAGCTGAATTCTGTACAAGGACAAGCTATGGATATTGGAGGTTACTATGAGCCAAATGAAGTAAAAACTTCAGAAGCAATGCGACCTAGCAATACATTGAATAAGATCATAGGTTAATCTTATTGTATAATACAATACGAAAAGGCTGTCCGTAAAGCAGCCTTTTTTTTGTTTTAAACATGTTGTAAATTTACAGAATGACAAAAGAAAACCTCATTGCTTGTCACAGTAGAATTAAACCTTTTATTCATAATACACCTGTATTAAGTTCAAGATTGGTTAATAACCTTGTTGGCGCAGAAGTCTATTTTAAGTGTGAAAACTTTCAAAAAGCTGGTGCTTATAAAATGCGAGGTGCTACCAATGCGATTATACAACTAACCGATGAAAAAAAAGCAAATGGAGTAGTTACACATTCTTCGGGAAATTTTGCCCAAGCCTTGTCATTAGGTGCTCAGAGTTTGGGAGTTAAAGCTACTATAGTCATGCCTTCAAATTCTCCAAAAGTAAAGAAGAATGCTGTTTTAGAATATGGAGGACAGATCATTGAATGTGAACCGACCATTGAGGCCAGAGAAGCTGCTGCTGAACATATTGTAAAAACAACTGGAGCTACTTTTATTCATCCATCTAATGATCTTGATGTTATATTAGGACAAGGAACAGCCTGTGTTGAATTGCTTCATGAACAACCAGAATTAAATGCTGTCTTTTGTCCGGTTGGAGGTGGTGGTTTAATAGCTGGTTCTTCATTAGCCGCTCATTATTTTGGAGTAAATTGTATGATTATTGGCGGAGAACCCTTTGAAGCTGACGATGCATATCGATCTTTGATTAGTGGCAAAATTGAATCTAACATCACAGCAAATACCATTGCTGACGGACTCAGAACACAATTAGGCCATCATAATTTTCCAATCATTCAAAAACATGTTAACCGCATTATAAGAGTCACCGAACAGGAAATTATCGAAGCCATGCGCTTCATTTGGGAGCGTATGAAAATTATTATCGAACCATCAAGTGCCGTAACTTTTGCTGCAGTACTAAAAGAAAAAGATCAATTTAAAAATAAGAAAGTTGGAGTAATCATTTCTGGTGGAAATGTGGATGTCAATAACTTACCTTTTAATATTTAATTAACTTTTAAGTCAATACATGTCAGATAGTTCTTTCTTAATTTTGTGTAATGATGACAATTAAGAATAAAGCCCTTCTCCTTTTCTTATTATGTATTAATAGCGTCTTCGCGCAAGAAAAGATAACACTGAGTGGTACCATTACTGATGCCAATAGTAATGAGACACTAATTGGTGTTAATATTATTTTTCCCGAATTACAAACAGGAACTAATACTAACGAATATGGTTTCTACTCTATTTCGCTACCAAAAGGGGAGTATAAAATGCAAATTAGTTATCTGGGTTACACCACTATTACGGAGACCATATCCTTTTCCGAAGATAAAGTAGTAAACTATAAACTTGAAGAAAACACAGAGAGTCTTGACGAAATTGTAATCAAACAAGATGTTGAAAAACTCAATATCAAAAAACCACAAATGAGTGTTAACGCCTTATCAATTGGAACAATCAAGCAAATGCCTGTGGTTCTTGGAGAAGTTGATGTGATCAAATCTATCACATTACTACCTGGTGTTACTAATGCTGGTGAAGGCTCTTCAGGGTTTAATGTGAGAGGTGGTGCAGCAGATCAAAACCTGATCTTATTAGATGAAGCTACAATTTTTAACTCATCTCATCTTTTCGGTTTCTTTTCTGTTTTTAATCCCGACGCCATCAAAGATATCAAACTTTATAAAGGTGGCATTCCAGCAAAATATGGAGGTCGCGTATCTTCGGTGCTTGATATCTATCAAAAAGATGGGAACAGTAACGAATTTCATATGAATGGTGGTATTGGTATTGTATCCAGCCGTTTACTTGCTGAAGGTCCTATAAAAAAAGGAAAAGGTTCATTTTTATTTGGCGGTCGTAGTAGTTACGCTCATTTATTCCTACCACTTTTCGACATTGATAATATCGCCTATTTTTATGATCTCAACACCAAATTAAGCTACAGACTTAACGATAAAAACAGCTTATATCTTTCTGGTTACTTTGGAAGAGATGTGTTTAATATTTCCGATAGTTTTGAAAACACCTATGGAAATACAGTCGTTAATTTTAGATGGAATCATTTATTTTCTGATCGATTGTTCTCTAATATGTCATTGATTTATTCTGATTATTACTACGGATTAAACTTAAATTTTGTTGAGTTTGATTGGGACTCTGGTATTCAAAATTTCAATTTTAAATACGATCTAAAGCACTATGTCAATAATAATTTCAAACTTGAATACGGTTTAAATAGTATTTATTACAAATTCAATCCTGGTGATATTAAGCCTTCAACACCTACATCTGGAATCAATGAATTTAAACTCATTGACAAATATGCCTTTGAAAATGCTATCTATATCGATGCTGAACACCAAGTCAGTAACCGGTTAGCTTTATCTTATGGTTTGAGAGTAAGTTCATTTTTAAGACTAGGTCAAGATGAACTAAATGTGTACGAAAACGATAATCCGTTAATCTTTAATGAGGAACTTCAAATCTATGAAAAAGCCGAACCTACAGGTACAGAAAGTTTCAGCAGAAGTGATGTAATCAAATCGTTTGCTAATCTGGAACCACGATTTGCACTTGCCTATCAACTCAATGATAATTCCTCTGTAAAGGCTAGCTACAACAGGATGACACAATACTTACATCTCTTATCAAATACGACATCGCCAACACCTCTTGATGTTTGGACTCCAAGTGGTAAGTATGTAAAACCTCAATTATTAGATCAGGTAGCAATAGGTTACTTTAAGACCTTTAAAGACAATCGATATTCACTTGAAGTAGAAAGCTTTTACAAGACCATCAAAAACAGAATTGATTATACAGATGGTGCTGATCTCATTGCTAATAACGCCATAGAACAAGTCATATTAAACGGACGAGCGAGAGCTTACGGACTCGAAATTTTACTAAGAAAAAATGAAGGACAACTCAAAGGTTGGTTGTCTTACACATTATCCAAATCTGAACAACAAACTGAAGGAAGAACTGCTGCAGAAACAGGTGTAAATAATGGCGAATGGTATAATACAGCATTTGATAAAACTCACGACATTTCTTTAACAGCTAGTTATAAGCTCAATAAAAAATGGACCTTTAATAGTAATTTTCTCTTTCAAACTGGTCAACCTACAACATTTCCAAACGGTCAATACGAATTTAATGGTATTACCATCCCAAATTATGAATCAAGGAATTCAAGTAGATTACCAGCCTATCATAGATTAGACATATCAGCTACTTATACGCCCAAACCAGAATCAAAGAAACGCTGGAAAGGCGAATGGGTATTTGGTATATACAATCTTTATAACAGGCGAAATGCTGCTTCTATATCCTTTGGAGAAAACAGAATGACTGGACGCAATGAGGCAACTCGATTGGCTATTTTTGGAATTATTCCATCGGTTTCATATAATTTTAAATTCTAAACAATGAAAAAGTACATATATATTCTACTAAGTCTGTTGATGTTTTCCTGTGAAGATGTCATAGATGTTGACCTAAATACTGCCGAACCAAAACTAGTGATCGATGCCTCTATAAATTGGTTTAAGAATACAGCTGGTAATCAACAGGAGATAAAATTAACCTTATCTGCCCCATATTTTGATGAAGAAGTTCCTCCAGCCACAGGTGCCGAAGTTCGGGTCATTAAATCCAGTGATGATGTATTCGAATTCATAGAAGAAGGAACTACTGGTATCTACAAAAACAACGTCTTTATACCGCAAATCAATGAAACATACGATTTGGAAATCATATATGAAGGAGAAGTCTACACAGCAACAGAAACTTTAAAATCTGTAGTAGATATTGATTATGTCGAACAAAATAATGATGGTGGTTTTTCTGGTGAAGAAACCGAATTAAAGGCCTTTTATACAGATCCAGCTGATGAAGAAAATTATTATTTCTTTGAGTTTATAAGTGATATTCCAGACATTCCAAGTCTGGAAGTTTATGATGATGAGTTTACCAACGGAAATCAAATCTTTGGATTTTATACCGAAGAAGAATTAGAAACTGGAGATCAAGTAACCATTAGAAACTATGGCGTTTCAGAACGCTTTTACGAATTCATGTTCATTTTATTGCAACAAAATTCTGAAGAAGGTGGAGGACCATTCGAGACACAGCCTGCCACAGTTCGTGGCAATTGTATCAATGAGACCAATCCCGATAATTTTCCACTTGGTTATTTTAGATTATCTGAGGTTTCAGAATTGATCTATACTGTAGAGTAAGTTATTTTTGGCGTTACCCTTCACGCACTTTTAGTCAAGTGCAGAGAAGCGTCGTGTCATCCACTATATCTCTACATAGCCCAAGGCGATGTAGAGGATGTCGTTTCTACCACTAACGCAGAAGAAAATTTTAGCTATTTTTATACCATGACATTTATTAAAACAACTGAGCAGGATTCTAATTATAATCATTTGGAGAAAATGAGTTTAAATGAACTACTGACTAATATAAACACTGAAGACAAATCTGTTCCTTTAGCTGTAGAAAAAGCCATTCCTCAAATAGAAGTACTTACAGAGCAAATTGTTTCAAAATTAAAACATGGTGGTCGCTTATTTTATATTGGCGCAGGCACAAGTGGAAGGTTAGGTATATTAGACGCTTCAGAATGCCCACCAACTTTTGGTGTTTCTCATGATTTGGTCATCGGCCTTATAGCTGGAGGAGATTCAGCTATTAGAAAAGCAGTAGAGTTTGCTGAAGATTCGACAACTCAGGGATGGAAAGATCTTCAAACTTTTAATATTTCAGAACAGGATGTTGTTGTTGGAATTGCTGCTTCAGGAACAACACCTTATGTTATTGGTGCTCTTAAACAGTGTAACCAAAATAATATTATAACGGGTTGTATCACTTGTAATACTAATAGCCCATTATCAAATGTGTCTAAATATCCAATTGAAGTCATCGTAGGACCAGAGTTTGTAACGGGAAGCTCTCGTATGAAAGCAGGAACAGCTCAGAAATTAGTTCTTAATATGATTTCAACATCTACTATGATAAAGCTCAATAAGGTTAAAGGAAATAAAATGGTAGATATGCAATTGAGTAATAACAAACTTGTAGATAGAGGTATCAGAATGATTACCAAAGAACTTAATGTTACTAATGATGAAGCTGAACGTCTACTAAGCAAATACAAAAGTGTAAGATCTGCAATTCAAAACTACAACAATGGAAACTAATCATACAGATAAAGAATTATTAGTCAAAGGCATTAAAACTATGTTATTAACCGCAGCTTTAATGTTTTTAGGTCCTACTCTATTTTATATAGGACTTAGTAATCCTGACAAACCACTTTACATTCCTATTTTAATAGTGGCTTCAATTTTGTGTATTCTAGCCATCTATTTGGCATTCAAAGGACTTAAAACAATTATGGACAGTATGTTCAAGAAGTAATTATCTATGTAGTTAGTTCACATTTCATAAAAACCGGATATAAAAAAAACCCTTTACAGTTAAACACTATAAAGGGTTTCAAAAAAGGCGACGACCTACTCTCCCACGATTG
>NZ_CANMVN010000004.1 GCF_947501425.1 uncultured Psychroserpens sp.
CAACCTGCAGAACCTGCAACAGAATGTTACGAAACAGCAACGTTTAATAATACCACATGTGCTTGGGAAATCACAGGAACTCAACCTGCAGAACCAGCAACAGAGTGTTACGAAACGGCTACGTTTAATAATACCACATGTGCTTGGGAAATTACAGGAACTCAACCTGCAGAACCAGCAACAGAATGTTATGAGACGGCTACGTTTAATAATACGACGTGTGTTTGGGAAATTACAGGAACTCAACCTGCAGAACCAGCAACAGAATGTTACGAGACGGCTACGTTTAATAATACCACATGTGCTTGGGAAGTAACTGATAATGGAACAGGTGTAACATATTACGCGGATACAGACAACGACGGATTTGGAGATCCAGACAACACTGTAGTTGATTGTACGCTTCCAACAGGATATGTAACCGACAATACAGATTGTGATGATACTAATGACATGATCTATCCAGGTGCAACTGAAATTCCAGATAATGGAATTGATGAAGACTGTGATGGAATTGATGATAGTACTCTAAGTACAGGAGAAGTGAATAGTAGAGATATTACTATAAAACCAAATCCGTTTGAAACAACAATCAATATTAATCTACCATTAAGCTTAAATGGAAGTGAATTTGAAATAAATATATATGATCTGAATGGTCGTGTGGTTTACAAGAAAAGAAAATCAAGTATTGATGGTACAATTATTATAAATGATCTTGATCGATTAGAACAAGCACCATATTTCATAAAAATCTCAAATAGAGATAATGGAATTACGGTAACTAAGAAACTGATCAAGTTTTAAACATAATCCTTATTGAATAAAAAAAGCTGAATTGTATGATTCAGCTTTTTTTTCATATAAATATCTAATAATCAACAAAGAAAGGATAGAGTAATATACTAAAGCAATGTGAAATCCCAGCGATTTTCAATCAACTAGTAATCAGTGAATTAAAAATCATTTACGCATTTCGTCGAATAAATTTGCATTTCAAGGAGTTATAAGATACATTTGTATCATAATTTATTAGTCCCAAACTAAAATTTAACCGCTTATGAAAATTTCTACTTTTTTTCAGAAAAAGTATGCTCTATTGGTTTTTACATTATTAACCATATGCATATCACACTCCCAAACGACAACAACTATAGGTTATTACGATTTTGAATCAGGAACCCAAGGTTGGTCAGGAGCATCGCAAGCTTTTCGTAATAATAATGCCACTTGGGCTTACGAAGGCACGCATAGTTATTGGATACGTAATGGTTCAACACCTACAAACTCCACGATGACCTCTCCCAATTATAGTCTCTTTCTTTATGACAAAATTGACATCAAGTTCTTTTTCTCTGCTTACAGTATGGAAAATGGAGAAGATTTTATTATTGAATATAATCATGGAGGTCTTGGTTCTTCATGGCAAATCATTGCCACCTATCGATCAGGAGATGTCGTCAATAAAAATGGAGATTTTGAGAGTACCAATAGTACGATTTTTTACGGTAAAACAGCTACAATATTTGCTGCCGATTACACATTTCCTGTATTACCAACTGGTCAATTTAGAATTCGACCTAGAGCTAACAATAATAGTGATACTGTTATGATTGATGCCATAAGTATCATAGGAACTACATTTCAAAACCCAACAACTGGTCCTGGTGGTATTACAAACGATCTTGATTTATGGTTAAGAGCCGATCAACTGGATGGCTCTTCTGTAGCGTCTGATGGTTCGGGAGTATCACAATGGATTGATAATGGAAAAGGCAATCATGCTGAAACTGTGGTGACTGGACAAGAACCAGTATACCGAAACAATATCAACAGAAACTTTAACTTTAATCCAGTAATAGAATTTGAAAACAATCCGAATACTGCTCCTCGGGATATGACTTATATCATTAATAATGGTAGTAGAGATGTCTTAAAAGGAACTGGTGGCTTTAATACAAACGATATGTTTGTAGTTATAATGCCTGATCCAGAAATTACAACATCAATGATCCCATTAGATACATTTACAAGTACCGATCCGTTAGGACAAACCTATGATGAAGATGTAACAGGGTTTGGTTACGGAGGATATTCTGCAAGATTTATTGACGAACGTTTCGCATACTGTATTGGAGTAACTAATGAATCTTCAGCTTCTAATCCAGCGCCTAGTTACGATGACGGCTATGGTCGTGCAGAAATAGGTACTGGAACTGATTATAACCAAGTCCAAATTATTAATATCAGACAAAATGCTGCTGATACAGATATGGAATTATACTTCAATGCCAATCAGATAGGTACATTAACCAATGATATTGCAGCCTATGCTATGGTCAACAATGGGAGATTTTGGTTAGGCCGCAGTCAATACTGGGCTGGTAGTTTTGACGGACGTATCGCTGAAGTAATTACGTTTGATGATAGAAAAGATGATTCTGATTTAACAAGAGAGCGTAACAGAATACAATCTTATTTAGCGATTAAGTATGGAATTACTTTAGGTGTCAACGGAACATCCCAAGATTATGTAAATAGTGATGGTGATGTCATATGGGACCAATCTGCAAATTCTGGCGCATACAATTATGATATTGCTGGAATAGGTAGAGATGATGATTCAGAATTAAACCAATTACAATCCAGAAGTGTCAATGATGCTGCTGATGGCACTGGTAGAATTGAAGGGATATTAACCATGGGATTGAATGATATTTATGATACTAATAGTGAACATGCGGCTACAGATCCTACTACATTTAATGATAAAGAATACTTGGTATGGGGTAATAATGGTGTTGATTTAAATCTGGCAGCAACTACCATAACGGTAAACATGAGTGCTGGTATTACGCCTGCTCTCAGTACTGATGTATCTTTTACAGCGATGCAACGTGTTTGGAGAGTTGAAGAAACTGGTGGAGATATTCCTTCAGTGAAAGTAAGAATTCCTCAGGATGCTATTAGAAATATTACACCTCCTGGTAATTACTACATGTTCATTTCAAGCACAGGTGTATTTGACCCTACAGCCGATTACAGAATTATGACTCCTGATGGAAGTGGAAATCTTGAAACAAATTACGATTTTGACGGTGTGAAATTTATCACTTTCGGATATGCGCCTCAGGTTATCGTTGAACGATCTGTGTATTTTGATGGTTCTGTAGATTATGTAGATATGGAAGATGCCTTAGATCTAAACCCTTCAGGATTTACCATTTCAGCATGGATTAAAAGAGATGCTGTTGATAGTGGAACAAAGTCTATAGTATCTAAAAGAAATGTTGCGTTTACTACAGGTTACGATTTCAGAATTTTAAACAGTAACCGTATAAATATTTCATGGAAAAATCCTGGAAGTAGAACACTAACATCTTCAGCACAAGTACCTAACGATGAATGGCATCATGTTGCTGTCATTTATGATGGTACTACTGCATCTTTGTATATTGATGGTGTATTAGATTCGTCTGCAAACTTAACAGCTCCAGTAGATACTGATGATTCATTTTTTATTGCTGCGGCTGGTAAAACGGCACCACAACGACATTTTAGAGGAAATATTGATGAAGTACGTGTTTGGGATAGAGCTCTTACTGAGGACCAATTACGTTTCATCATGAATCAGGAAATAGAAAATAACGCTACATTTTGTGCAGGTAAAGTATTACCTACAACCATCACTAAGAATGATGTAGGAACCATTCCTTGGTCTGATCTGGCAGGATATTATCCAATGTCTGTTTACACGTATACCAACACTGAAGATGCTTCAGGAAATGGTAATCAAGGTGCCTTGAGAAACCTGGATACAGTTGACCGTCAAACGGCTCCACTACCTTATGAATCTCAAGCTGATGGTGACTGGACGAATAATGCAACCTGGGAAAATGGTACCATTCAAGCAATACCTAACGAATTATCTGTAGTTGATGGTACAACACCAATTGACTGGAATATTGTTAGAGTAGCTCACGATGTCACTATTGACACTGAAGTTGTATTAGGTAGAGACCGTAAAGTACTCGGTTTATATGTAGATTCTGGAGAATTAACCCTTGATGGTGATAATGCAGATGCTGCAGCTGGTAACGGTTTAACCATTTCGCATTATTTAAAACTCGATGGAACAATTGATCTTGAAGGTCAGTCACAACTGGTTCAGGAAACAGGTAGTGATCTTGATCCTACGTCGTCAGGTGCTTTAGAGAAAGACCAACAGGGTACAGCAGATCTTTATACATATAATTATTGGTCATCACCAGTAGGTGAGCGTAATGCGACAACAAATAACAACTCGTATACAGTTACTGATGTCATGTTTGATGGTACAACACCAATTAACTTCATTAATTCTGGATATGATGGTACAAGTGGATCTCCAATTGGAATTGCTGATTATTGGATATGGAAATTTGCCAATCAACCAGATGATGACTATTCGGCATGGCAACATGTTAGACGAAATGGAACACTCAATGCAGGTGAAGGATTCACCATGAAAGGACCTGGAACCGGAACCATTACAGATTTACAAAATTATGTATTCCTCGGAAAACCAAATAATGGAGATATTAATCTTACATTAAATACTGGAAACGATTATTTAGTAGGAAACCCATACCCTTCTGCTATAGATGCTAACCAATTTATTACAGATAACGGACCAACAATTGATGGTGCTGGTGCTAACCCTTTAATTAGTGGTACACTTTATTTCTGGGAACATTGGGGCGGAGGAAACCATAACCTACAGGACTACCAAGGTGGTTATGCTACGTATAACTTCTCTGGTGGTGTAGCAGCACCTTCACTAGGAACCAATGATCCAGATGTAGGGACTGGTGGTACACCAACAAAATTACCAGCGCGTTACATTCCGGTAAGTCAAGGATTCTTTGTTGTTGGTGAAAATACAGGTACGATAAACTTTAATAACGGACAACGTATTTACAGAAAAGAAGGCGTAGGAACTTCTATATTTGTTAGAAATGCTGATCCAAATTCAACAGTATATAATTACAATCAAGATACTGATGATCGTATGAAATTTAGACTAGGGTTCAACTCTGTTAATACCATTCATAGACAGTTATTATTAACAATCGATGAAACTACAACAACAGGTTACGATTGGGCTTTTGATGCAAAGATCTACGACAACCAAATGGATGATCTATACTGGTTAATAGACAATGAAAAATATACCATTCAAGGTAGTAATGAAGCTGAACCACATAGCGTTTACCCATTAGGTATTAAAACTCAGGACGGAGGATTAAATACAATCACTATTGATGCCTTAGAGAATGTTCCTGATAATATCGAAATCTATATTCATGATATTGAAAATGATACATACCACAATTTAAGAGAGAGTGATTTCCAATTCTACCTTGCAGCTGGTGAGTATTTAGATCGATTTGAATTAACCTTCAGTGAAGGCGATTCTCTAAGTACTGAGGAACAGGAACTAAATACTGTGGATGTATTCTATAATAATGACACAGATAGCATTGCGTTATTCAATCCTAATTTTGTAGACATTCGATCTATCGAGGTTTACAACATGATCGGACAAAACATAACAACTATTGAAAATATTTCAGAACTGGACTATTCTGAATATAAAGTTAAGAACCTAAGCACTGGAACTTACATTTTAAAGATAGATACTTTAAGCGGTTTGCTATCGAAGAAAGTTTTGGTGAAATAATAGACCCAAATCTACCGTGATCTTAACTTAAGAATGCCTCTTTCCTTAATTGGAAAGAGGTTTTTTTTTATGATTTTAATTCTGAAATAAGCTGATTCAAACTCAACTGCTGTTGTTCACCAGATTCCATATTTTTAAGTGTATAAGTACTTGATGCTAACTCAGACTCACCTAGCAATACCACATAAGGAATTTCACGCTTGTTAGCATAATTGAATTGCTTGATGGTTTTCTTTTTATCTGGAAATAATTCGGCACTAACACCTTGTTCGCGGAGTGCTTTAATAGCCTTCATGCTAGCCATAGCTTCAGTAGTTCCAAAATTGATAAAGAGCACTTTTACCGTATTGGTTATGGTCTCAGGAAATAAATCCAGATCCTCTAACACCAAAGCAATACGATCCAAACCAAAACTAATTCCAACACCACTCATATCTTTGAGTCCGAAAATCCCAGTGAGATCATCATAACGACCTCCACCTCCAATAGATCCCATCTTCACACCTTCTGGTGCTGCCACTTCAAATATCGCACCTGTGTAATAATTCAATCCACGAGCTAAAGTCACATCCAGTTGCAGACTAGCTGTTTTTAATCCAAGAACATCAATATTATCGTTTATAAATTCTAGTTCCTCTATACCCTTTTTTCCTTCTTCGGAAGTCTCTAAAATCGATCTCAATTCACTAATCTGATCTCCAAAGCTGCCCTTCAGGTTAAACAACGGTTGCAACTTGTCGATACCAGATTGCGGAATCCCTTTTTCTAACATTTCAGCTTTCACCTTCTCCTCTCCTATTTTATCCAGCTTATCTAAAGCCACAGTAAAATCGATAAGCTTATCCTGAGCACCAATCACTTCGGCAATACCTGATAATATCTTTCGATTATTGATTTTGATAGTGACTCCTTCAAGTTTCAGCGCAGTAAACACAGCATCATATAACTGTACGAACTCCACTTCTTGCCATAAAGAATCACTTCCTACCACATCAGCATCGCATTGATAGAATTCTCTAAAGCGTCCTTTTTGCGGACGATCTGCTCGCCAAACCGGTTGTATCTGATATCGTTTAAATGGAAAATCGATGTCATTTTGGTGTTGTACCACATAACGCGCAAACGGAACGGTTAGATCATAACGAAGGGCTTTTTCTGAAATACCAGCTGTTAACTTATTTGAATCTTTTGCTTGATATAACTCATCATTAACTTTACTTAAATAGTCTCCAGAATTCAAAATCTTAAAGATCAAGCGATCCCCTTCATCTCCATATTTTCCCATTAAGGTACTGGAGTTTTCAAAGCTTGGGGTTTCAATAGGTTGAAATCCGAACATTTCAAACTCACGACGAATCGTATTAAAAATATAATTTCGCTTTGCGACCTCTTGCGGATTAAAATCTCTGGTGCCTTTTGGTATGCTTGGTTTTTGTGCCATAATTTTTCCTGCGAAAGCAGGAATCTTTTTTGATAAAACGTTTCATTTAAATCGAGAGGAATCTGTTTTAAGATGTCTCGACTACGCTCGAAATGACAGATCTATCAGAATTTATCATTTCAAACTTCACAAAAATATTATAAATTTTAGTCGCATTCGAAAGTTATTTCAATTTTATAGTAACTTTATGCTTGTTTTGTAGTCTTACAATAAAACGCAACCAACTTTAGAGTTTACTATGTTTTCATTAGTTAGAGAAAATATCCGCATTGCCTTTGATTCTATTAGAAGTCAACTGTTACGTACCATCCTTACCGTTTTAATCATAGCCATTGGCATTACGGCCTTGGTTGGTATTTTAAGTGCAGTATCTGCTTTGGAAAACACCATATCCAGTGATTTTTCATCCATGGGAGCCAATACCTTTAATATCCAACGATATGAGTTTAATACGCAACGTCGTGGAGACGAAGCTCAAAAGATAAATCCAGTTATTAATTATCGACAAGTAAAAGCCTTTGAAGAAGATTATAACTTTCCGTTTACAAAAACTTCCATCTCATTCCTTGGTACACGAACTGCAGAAGTTAAATATGAAAACGAGAAAACCGATCCTGAAGTTCAGGTATATGGGATTAATGAAAACTTCATTGCAAATTCTGGATTGGAGGTTGAAGTTGGTAGAGCACTCAACTATTTTGATGTTGAGAATAGCAATAGCGTTTGTGTTATTGGTAGTGATTTGAAGAAGGCATTACTCGACGAGGTCAACCCGTTGAACAAAACCATAAGCATTAGAGGTTCAAAATTTAAAGTCATTGGTGTTTTAAAAGAAAAAGGTGCGACGTTTGGGAATAATCAGGATTTACGTGTTTTGATGCCATTACAAAAGGCTCGGACTATTTTTACCAATGCTAATATCAATTACAGTTTGAGTGTCAAAACTGATAAAAAAGACATGCTTGAAGGTGCTCAGGATGAAGCTATTTTATTATTCCGAAATATTAGAGGCTTGAACCCTATTGAAGAAAACAACTTTGGTTTAGAGCGTAGTGACGACCTTATCAACAGAATTGGATCCATTACAGGTGTTCTAGAAACAGCTGCATGGATTATTAGTATCATTACCATTTTTGGTTCTACCATTGCCTTATTAAATATGATGTTGGTGTCTGTTACTGAACGTACACGAGAAATTGGTGTGCGTAAATCGCTTGGAGCAAAACGAAGTACCATCGCATTTCAATTCTTTATCGAAACCATTATCATTGGTCAGTTAGGTGGAATTTTAGGAATCATTCTAGGAATCCTATTAGGTTTTGGTTTTGCAGCTATTGTCGACTTCAAATTTGTGATTCCATGGACTGCCATGATCTGGGCCAGTGTCATCACCTTTATTGTAGCTGTGATTTCCGGATCATATCCTGCAAATAAAGCTGCTAAGCTTGATCCAGTAGAATCGTTGCGTTATGAGTAACTAGTATGACGCTTTCCTCAGCACATATCAAAAGCATTAATAAAGCCTTACATTATATTGAACACCATCTCGAAAGTGATCTATCATTAGAGTGTGTTGCCAGTATAGCACATTACTCGCCTTATCATTTTCATCGTGTGTTCAAACAGTTCACCAATGAAACGCTTAATAATTACATTGCCAGAAAGCGTGTAGAGAAAGCTTCTGCAGATATACTACATCGCGATGGTATTACGATTTCAGAGTTATCAACACAATACGGATTTACAAGTCACTCATCATTTACTAGAGCTTTTAAAAAGTTCTATGGTGTGAGTCCGTCCAATTTCCGAAGAGATAGTAAAGGCAAGTATAGCAAGATTAGTCAAGCGAAAAGCAAGAATGGACAACCCATTACCACTTTTGAGGATTATGTTTGTCATATCAATCAAAAAAACGATACAGATATGACATCCAACATTAACGTAAAAACAATTGGTAACATACAAACTGTTGGGATAACCTGTATAGGCAAACAACAGTTAGATCAGTCTTTTAATCGCCTGCTGGAATGGGCTGGATCAAAAGGATTGTTAAGGAATTCTGAGTTTAAAATGGCAACTATCTTTTACGATAGCTTTAAAATCACAGCTCCAGATAAAGTAAGAATGACCTGTTGTCTAGTTGTAGACGAGCCTGTAAACACTGATGGCGAGGTTGTCTCAACCACTATTAATGCAGGACAATATATTATTGCTCATTATGAAATTGGTGTTGAAGTGTTTCCTGTGACCTGGATGAATCTATTTAAATGGATGAATGATAATGGTTACAAAAAGCGTGATGCACCTCCCTTTGAAATTTACCACAACAACTTTAATGAGCATCCTGAAAAAAAATGCATTGTTGACATGTATATTCCTGTGGAGTGATTTCTAATTGTAATAAGATAAGTACAAATGTCATTCAGAAGGAGGTACGACTGAAGAATCTTAGTAAAATTTAAACTGAAAGATTCTTCGCTAGCGCTCTGAATGACAAGCTTTAAATTAAAAAGCAAGAGTGAGTAACAACTCAACGACTTAACGTCAAACAACTAAACGCCATTATTTACCTACTAAATTTTCAAAATACTGGTATAATTGACCTTTAGTGATGTTAGCACCTTCTTGAATAAGTTTAAATTTATCGGCACCTTTATCGTCTGAATACTCTTTTTTTGCAGTAAAAAATTCGATATCATCAGACATCAAGTTCTCTCTAAACCAGTGATAACCTTCTGTTGTAGTGATATCTATTTCGGTGTTTTTTATTTTGAGAGCAATTAAGCGCATATGCTTTTCGGTGCAATGAAAGAGGTGCATTTGCTGTGGTGAAATATGTTCGAGGTAATCGACTTTAGACAAGACACCTTCCCAGATCAAATCGCTAAACACATCTAATTCTTGCTCAGCAACTTCAGGCTTATTCGCTTTGATATCTGTCCATTCATCTGCAGTTATGGATTGCGTAGCTAGAAAATTGATGAATTCCTGGTGGAGTTCTTCAAACTGTTCTTTTGTTAGTCTTGAGTACTTCATTATTTATGCTTTTAAAAAATAATCAGAAAAAAGCCTCAACGGTAAGTTGAGGCTTAGTGTTATAATGTATTTGAAAATTAAGCTTCAGCTACAACTTCAAATGGTAAATCAACTGATACTTCTCTGTGTAATCTTACAACAGCGTCGTATTTCCCTAAACGTTTTACAGTTCCACCAGCAACAGAGATGAATTTTTTATCAATCTCGTGACCAGCTTTTTGTAATGCGTTAGCTAAATCAATATTGTTTACAGATCCAAATAATTTGTCTCCAGATCCTACTTTAGATGAAATTTTAATTTCAAGATCCTTGATAGCATCTGCAGTTTTTTGTGCTGCTTCAATAATTGATTTTTCTTTGTAAGCTCTTTGCTTTAATGTTTCTGCTAATACTTTCTTAGCAGATGACGTCGCCATTACAGCTTGTCCTTGAGGAATTAAAAAGTTTCTACCATAACCGTTCTTTACTGTTACAATATCGTCTTTAAATCCTAAGTTCTCAACGTCTTGTTTTAATATAAGTTCCATAGTTATTGGTATTTTATTTTAATAAATCTGCTACGTATGGCATTAACGCTAAATGACGCGCTCTCTTTACGGCTACAGATACTTTTCTTTGGTATTTTAAAGATGTTCCTGTTAAACGTCTTGGTAAGATTTTACCTTGTTCGTTTACAAAACCTAATAACCAATCTGGATCTTTGTAATCAACATACTTAATTCCAGATTTCTTAAAACGACAATATTTCTTCGTTTTAGTTGTATCGATATTTAATGGAGTTAGATACCTAATCTCTCCATCTTTTTTTCCTTTTGCTTGTTGTTCAATTGAAGACATAATTACGCTTTTTGTTTATCTCTGTTTCTTCTCTTTTCTGCCCAAGCAATCGCATGCTTGTCTAATTTTACTGTTAAGTAACGCATAAAACGCTCATCACGTCTAAACTCTACTTCTAATGGATTAATTACTTCTCCATCTACAGTGTACTCAAATAAGTGGTAAAATCCACTCTTTTTGTTTTGAATTGGGTATGCTAATTTTTTTAAGCCCCAATCTTCTTTGGCTACCATCTTCGCTCCTCTAGAAACAAGAAAATCTTCATATTTCTTTACTGTTTCCTTTATCTGGTCATCAGATAAAACGGGATTTAAGATGAAAACAGTTTCATAATGATTCATAAAAATCTATTTATTGTGTTAAAAATGAGTGCAAAAATAACTATTATTTCTAATTCTGGCAATGTTTTTGTTTATTAAATTTCAGAAGGCAAAAATATGTTAAGAAAATGTTAAAAATCACACTTTACCGATGTTTTTTGGTTTTTATCCGAATTTTTCGTACTATTGTCGATATCTTAACCTAAAATATAATAATGTTATGACTTTAAACTGTGTAGTAGTTGATGATTCTGCGATTCAACGATTATCGATTGTAAAGTTAATTGAGAATCATTCCTCACTTAACCTTATTGCAGAATACAGCAGCGCATTAGAAACTAAAAATGGACTTAACACTCATAAAGTAGATCTTATCTTCTTGGATATTGAGATGCCAGTCCTCAACGGTTTCGAATTGCTGGATGTACTCAACAACAAACCCCAAATTATTTTCGTTACAGGTAAAACTGAATACGCGTTTAAAGCTTTTAATTATGATGCAACCGACTACCTACAAAAACCTATAACTAGGGAAAGATTCAATCAATCTGTAGAAAAGGCGCTAGAACAACATAAATTAAAGCTAGATTTCAATGAAACTGATGGCGAACACATCTTCGTCAAAAGTAATCTAAAAAAACGAAAAGTTTACATTAAAGATATTAAATGGATCGAAGCCCTTGGTGATTATGTAAAATTAGTTACTGAAGAGAACAGCCTTGTCGTTTTATCTACAATGAAAGCTTTTGAGCACGAATTACCAGAAGGTAAATTTCTAAGAATCCATAAATCTTACATCGTTAACCTAGACAAGGTTGATCGATTTAACAGCAAGAACGTAGAAGTTGGCGCTTATGAGATTCCATTAAGTAGAAACAAGAAAACCCAACTTGTTGATGCCTTAAACAATATTTAAAGGACATTAAGACTTTATTAGTTTGGAGATATAACGTTAAACGATTGACTAATTAACTTTTTAATAATTATCGACATTTAAAATTACTCTTATTGCCCTAAAATCTTTCACACTGAGGAAGCTATTATTAATTTTAATAATGGCTTCTTTTGTTTTTGACAGTGATTGTTTTTGCGGAATCTTCACTAAAATATGCTTTAAATACTGATTACGAATTCTAGCCACTGGCGGAAACTCAGGTCCTAAGACATACTTATCAAAAACAGTTCGTAGCGATCTGGCGTACCACTCAGCACCAATATTGACCTTTTGATAATCTTTATGTTTTAAAGTAATCTTTATCATCCTATAAATTGGTGGATATTTATAAATATGACGCTCATTCAATTGTTCCTCAAACATCTGAATAAAATTATTGGTGGAGACTTGTTGTAAGATCTTATGATAAGGATTATACGTTTGTATCAATACCTTTCCTCGTTCTTCCGTACGTCCTGCTCTTCCAGAAACTTGTGCCATAAGTTGATAACTGCGTTCGTGAGCTCTAAAATCGGGAAAGTTGAGCATATTATCAGCATTCATGATGCCTACAAGTTTTACATTTCTAAAATCTAATCCTTTGGTTAGCATTTGCGTACCAACCAAAATATCGATGTCGCCTTGCTCTAAAGAAGTAATAATTTTTTCATAACCGTATTTACCTCTGGTAGTATCCAAATCCATACGCGCCACATTATGCTCTGGAAATAACAGCTTTGCCTCCTGCTCTACTTGTTCTGTACCAAAGCCTTTACTATCCAGTTCAACACTACCACAGGCCTCACAGGTTTTAGGCATAACAGTATGATAACCACAATAATGGCATCTTAACTGGTTTTTATATTGGTGAAATGTTAAACTCACATCACAATTTGGGCATTGAGGTGAATGTCCGCAGGTGTGACACTCTACAATTGGTGAAAATCCGCGTCGATTCTGAAACAGAATAATTTGATGTCCATTCTTTAAAGTTTCGGTCATCTCCTCGATTAGTCGATCACTAAAATGACCTTGCATACGCTTTCGTTTATGCTTATCCTTGATATCGACCAATTCAATATCTGGCATCAGCACATTATTATAGCGCTGATTCAATTCTACCAAACCATATTTTCCCTGCTTAGCATTATAATAACTCTCCAAGCTTGGTGTAGCAGATCCCAATAGTGTTTTACACTGAAAGATACTAGCCAATACAATGGCTGTATCACGTGCATGATATCGTGGTGCTGGATCAAACTGTTTATAAGACGATTCATGCTCCTCATCAACAATGATCAATCCTAGATTTTGAAAAGGTAAAAGCACCGAAGAACGTGCCCCAAGAATCACCTGAGCTTTAGAAGCATTCTGTAAGACATTATTCCAAACCTCAACACGCTCATGAGATGAATACTTACTGTGAAATACAGCAACTTTTTCTCCAAAATAATTTTGAAGACGTTCCACTAGTTGAGTCGTTAAAGCAATCTCAGGAAGCAGATATAGTACTTGCCTTTTTGCTTCAAGCTGATCTTCGATGAGTTTGACATAAATTTCGGTTTTACCTGAGGAAGTTACACCATGCAAAAGTGTAATGTTCTTATTTTCAAAAGATTCTCGTATGTCACTTAAAGCATTTTCCTGATGCTTATTTAATCGCTTTGAGTCTTCATTATCGTCTCCAGAATACTGAACGCGATCGGTTTGGATATGATATTCTTCGAGAATTCCTTTATCAATTAATGCTTTTACAATAGATGAAGATGCGCCACTTTCCGAAGTTAGATCAGACACCTTTACAGGTTTTTTAGTTTGAGCAGAGACAGAGAACAAGGTCATCACTACATCTCGCTGTTTGGGAGCTCGACTAAGATCTTCCATTAAGTTTTGAAGTCCGTTTTCCGAAGAAAACTCAGTGCCTAACTTTACATATCTAACTAGCTTTGGTTTGTATTTCTCATAGATCTCTTCCTGAACAGAAATAGCATTTTTATCTAATAATCGCTTGATTACAGGTAAGACATTTTTTTTATCCAGAATAGACATAAGATCCTGAATTTTTAAGGACGATTGATGGTGTAGCGCCTCATAGATTACAAACTCATCATCTTTTAATTCCTCATCATTAACAACCGTATTTTCATTTTTGCTTATGATGGTTTCACTTTCTAAAATGAAGACACTTGGCAAAGCTGCTCGCATCACATCTCCTAATGTACACATGTAATATTCGGCAATCCATTTCCAATGTTGTAATTGCTGAGAAGTAACAACAGGTGTTTCATCTAAAATTTGATGAATCTCTTTAGCCTCGTAAACTAAAGGTGCATTGTTATGAATGTCAATAACTAAAGCTGTGTAGATTTTTGTTTTTCCGAAAGGAACAGACACACGAATACCTGGCTTGAGAAAATCGGCTTCAGCTTTGGAAATAGCGTAAGTAAAACTTTTCTCTAAAGGAATTGGTAATATGACGTTGATGAAATAGTCCATCAATCTTCAGCTCTTATCCAATACTGTGTGCGAAAAAAGAATGCAATATAACCTCTTACCTGAAGTTTATTAGAATTGTCTTCATCTAATTTTAATCTACAATCGTAGACTTTACCGTCTTCAGGATTGGTTATGGTACCTTTTTTAAATACGTCTCCAATTTTAATCATATTTTTAATGATCTGGAGTCCTAAAACTGGTTTGTTATAATCGTCACCTTTACAAAATTTACATGGTAGGTCTCGTTTTTCTGGATCGAAAATTTCAATAATCTTACCATAGACTTTACCATTTTCTTTATAAATTTCTACAATAGACTTCTCCTCACCTGTTTCATCGTCTACGGTTTTCCATTTTCCAAAAATGGTTTGTGAGGATACTGAAATCGTCACTAAAAGCATTACTAAAACCAGAATATATCTATTCATTTTCATTATCATTTTTCTTACTTAAACGTCTAATGGTTGCATTTAGTTCATAACCTAACAATAAAATATTTGCATTTAACCACAGATAAAACAGCAATATCAACAATGCTCCTATGGAGCCATATAATTTATTATACTGTGAAAAATTCTCGATATATACTCCAAATAAATACGATGTTAAAATGATTAAAAGCGTTGTAAATAATGCTCCTACAGAGAAAAATTTTGAATGTCTTCCCTCCTTAGTACCAAAATAATACAAGGTAGCTGTAGCAACATAAAGCATGACTACAAAGAACAGGTATTTAGAAAACACAACCCAAAACAAGTTAGGGTCTTTAGTTGCAACCTCTAAAGTATCAAATTGTTCATATAGTGGTTGGATGATAAAGATTTGAAAGTAACCAAAAACAGCCACAGTCAATATAACCAGAAAAGCCAGTATCAAAGCTACACCTAAAGCATACATGAATTGCTTAAATACATTTCTGGTGAGTTCTTGATGATAGGAGTTTTCAAATCCTGAGAACACAGCACTTACACCATTAGCCATTAATACTATAGAAATTAAAAACACAGAAGATATCAATCCGCCTCGTTCTGTACTCTCCAGATTTTCAAAGATATTAGTAAAGAAAAAATCAGAGGTTTGAGGTGGAAGAAATGATTCCAGAAACATTAAAAATTCTACCTTAAAATCATCTATTGGGATGTATGGTATCAAGATTAATACAAACAGTAAAAACGGAAAAATAGCTGTAAAAAAGCTAAACGCAATGGCACTTGCTCTTGTAGTTAATGCGCCTTTAAAAATTCCAATAGCATACAATTCTAATAGATCGTATAATGTCAGTCCTTCTAGTGCAGGCAACTTGATACGCTTTAACAAATCTACAATGAGATTAATTACAGGAATCTTAGCAAGTCTGTCTTCAATAGATTTAGACATGTAGTCGTTGTTTAGGAATAATTGACATTATACAGCTTTCAAACTGAGATCCATATTATACACTGAATGTGTCAGCGCTCCTGAAGAAATATAATCTACTCCGCATTCTGCATATGCCCTAACGGTTTTTTCGTTAATTCCTCCAGAAGATTCAGTTAGGCATTGCTCACCAATCAATTTTACTGCAGTTCTTGTATCTTCATAATTAAAGTTATCGATTAAGATACGATATACGCCTTCAGTTTCGAGAATCTCTTTAATCTCTTCAAGATTTCTTGCTTCAACAATAATTTTTAAGTCACGATTAGTGTCTTTCAAATACTGTTTTGTTTTGTTGATCGCTTTGGTAATACCTCCTGAAAAATCAATATGATTGTCCTTGAGCATAATCATATCATATAATGCAAATCTATGGTTTTCACCACCTCCAATTTTTACTGCCCATTTCTCCAAGGCTCTAATTCCAGGTGTTGTTTTTCTTGTATCTAAGATTTTAGTTCCAGTACCTTCCAATAGGTCGACAAACACTTTTGTTTTAGTCGCAATAGCACTCATTCGTTGCATAGCGTTTAAGACTAATCGTTCTGCTTTTAAAATAGATTGTGAAGCACCTTCAACGTAAAAAACTATATCACCATATTTCACATGACTTCCATCCTCTATTAGTGTCTCAACCTTCATATTACTATCCACATGAGCAAAGACTTGTTTAGCAAATTCCACACCTGCAATAACACCTTCATCTTTGACTAGGAGTTTCGCTTTTCCTAGAGCACTTGGAGGAATACAGGCTAAAGAACTATGGTCTCCATCACCTACATCTTCTCTGATGGCGTTAGCAATAATGAGTTCTATTTCTTTATCGAATTGTTCTTGTGAAATCATATTTTCAATATTTACTGTAAAAATAGCAATTGCATCTTAAAAACTTTCAAAAAATTATAACTTTGAAACATGACAATTAAACTTCTTGCCATTGGCAAAACAGATAATAGAGACCTTCAATCACTAATTGATGAATATCAAAAGCGACTGGGCTTTTACATCAAATTTGAATTTGAGATTATTCCAGATATCAAGAAAGTTAAAAACTTAAGTGAAGCTCAGCAAAAACAAAAAGAAGGCGCACTTATTTTAAGTAAGCTTAATAATTCTGATGTTTTGATCCTACTGGATGAGAATGGCAAGCAATTAGACTCCGTTGGCTTTTCTCAATATTTACAAAAACATATGAATTCTGGTATTAAACAATTAGTATTTGTCATAGGAGGTCCCTACGGATTTTCACCTGAAGTCTATCAAAAAGCAAATGGGAAACTGTCATTATCAAAAATGACCTTTTCCCATCAGATGATTCGCTTATTTGTTATTGAGCAATTATATCGTGGCTTTACCATTCTTAAGAATGAGCCGTATCATCATCGCTAGTTCTAATAAGGTTTATAGACTTCTTTTCGTTTTTTTAGTTGACGAACTAAATCACTAATCGTTTCTTTTACAGCAACTTCATAATTCTTTTCATTAGATGTCGCAAAAATACGTGGTCCTGGCAAACTTAATTCTATATCACAAATCTTACCGTTTGTGTGATCATTTTCGTCTTGTTTAAAGCGTACTGCAGCACCAACTAAAAACTCATATCTATCAAATAATTTCTTCAATTTCTCTTCTGTAAAAGTGTTTAATGTTTCACTTATATCTACATCTACGTATCTAATCGTTACATTCATAATCATTCTTGTTTTAAAGGTTAATTTCTTAATACTAATTTACAAATTTTACTGGTCTTTGAAGGTGACATATGTCATAAAAAAAACTAAAAATTGAAGTATTTTGAAAGCATTTATTTTTTTATTCGTCTACTTACATAGCAAAACCTATAATCATGAAATCAGAAAGAAATAAAGATATTATCGTTTTTGACGGCGAATGCAATTTGTGTAATGGCGTTGTTGGATGGTTGTTGAAATTTGCGCCTGAAGATCTTTTTCAATTTGTTGCATTCCAATCCAGTTACGGACAAGAACTGTTAACAGCTTATGGATTTCCAACAGAGCAATTAGATACGGTTATCCTAATTGATGAACAGGGTGTTAAAACGCATTCTGATGGGTTTTTGATAATTGTATCTAAGATACCTAAATGGAAACGAGTTGCTGCTTTATTAGCCTTTATTCCTAAGCTAATACGTGACTACATTTACAAAACAGCCTCAAAACATCGGATTCAATGGTTCGGACAATCAAAAAGCTGTACTATTGATTTAAGCTAAGTTTATTTCTGCTTGTAAAGATACCATCCATCCATAATAGGAATAGCTAACAGATAAGGTTCCCGTCCTGAGAATAAATCCAATGGACGCACCACTGCATTTGGTTTTGCCTTTAAAAAGCCTATTTGTTGTCCTTCCAGGCCTTCGCCAAAACCACCAATAATTGAAAAGTAATAGGTATCATTCTCATAGTTATACGATTCTAAAAGCAAATTTTTTAACAGCTCTCCTTGCTCAGAATCATAAGAATCTAAATAGGTTTTATCTTTTAAATTTAATAACAAAGCCTCAAATTTTGAGATATTAGACTTGAAATAATCTACAATGTCTTTATCGGTTTTACTCAATAAAGTGATCTTTTCAGCTTTCAAAAGATAAGTATCAAAATCTCCTAAACGCTTGTTGTATAGCAACGTATCACGCATTCCTTTGCGCTCCATATATGAATTGCGTTCTTTTTTAAATTTGACTAACAACTCACTTTTAGATTTCCCTTGATATGTGTTTTTATAGATTTCTCTCATAACCTCCTGAAGGTCGTACAAATAAATTCGATCTACTTTCCATTGTTTATTTTCAAATACGAGTTTAGCGTAGTAATTTGCAACAATAGCAGTATCCTGAAACAACTCAATACTATATAAAGCATAAGACATCTGTTTAAAATTAAACACAATATCTTCGGGAAATAAAGCTGGGTTTATTCCACTCGCAGGTGGTAAGACAGTATAGGTTGAACTATGAGCATCTCTGTAATTTTCAAATTCATTATTAAAATATTGTTGTATTAACTCTGAATCAGTTACAGCCTTTTCAATCGGTTCAACAGTCTCCTTAACAGGTTGCGCTTCAATGACAGGCTGTTTGCTTCCGCAGTTAAAAACCAAAATGGATAATACAAATAAAACAGAACTCGTAAGATGGTTTTTCATCGTTGATTATTAATTTAGAATATTAAAATGGTACATAGAGGACCATCAAGGTTTGAATCACAAAGAATATCACAAACGGTAATACTAAATATCCCATAATATCTCTGGCTTGCAACTTCACTCCTGCTCCCATGACTGGCAATACTAATAAGATAAAAAAGGGCTGAAGCATATTACTTAAGCTCTCTCCATAAGCAATTGACATAGACGCTCTAGACACCATAGCAGTGACTTCGTTTTGAGGTAGGCCTGTAGCAATATCCTGAACCGCCTGAATAATACTTGGTCCTACAACAGCAAACTCTCCTCCTGCTGAAGGAATAGCAAAATTGACCAAGCCTCCTGTAATGTAGGCAAAAAACGGATAGTTATCTATTGTCATTACCGAAACCAACATAGCTGTAAGTTTTTCGCCAATACCCGTATATAACATAATACCCATAATTCCAGCATAAAATGGATACTGGAACAAAATTCCTGAGATATTACTACTGGCGCGTTTCATAGCTATACTATATTGCATAGGCGTTTTATGAAGCAACAAGCCTAGCATCAAGAAAATGAAAATCATGATATTTAAATTAACATCAAAACCGAAGGTCACGAAATGATAAATGACATAGGACAATCCCATGGTAAAAATGATCAAAGACAGTATTGAGGTATTGTTTAAAGTATCAGATATTGCTTTAACTGGCAACTTGAAACTTTCTGCTTCATCTTTTATTGAGGATTCGTTAGATTGGTAATTGGACTGCAATAGATCTTTTAATTCTTTTCCATCTGTTTTTTTGGGAACTAACCATAGAAACAATATTGGTGCTACTACCATAAACACGAGTATCATAGCTATATTCAATATAGAACCCAAAGTAAAACTTGTGGAGATCTTAGAAGCTAAAATACCTTCTTCGATTAAAAAATTATTTTCAGTGTTTAACAGTAAAGGAATTGAACTTGATAAACCACTCACCCAACCTCCGAAGGAAAAATAAGCACAAGCAATTAAAAACGGATAATTAACCCCTTTTACTCGCATCGCTAATTCTCTTGCCAATACACAGGTTATGACTATCCAACCAAAACTCACAAAGGATAATAATGAACCTATAATTAGCACAAAAGCATACACCTGTTTTGGTGTTTTAATGAACGTGGTTAGTTTATCTATGCCTCGTCTTATCGCTGGTGACAAGGCAATACTAAAACCCGTTACAATTATAAGTACAATCTGCATCCCAAAACTCAACAAATTAAAAAATCCATCATACCAGGACTTAATAATATCCAAAGGTTTAGTATCTACCCAAAAGTAAGCAGCTAAAGCCGTTATTAAAGTTAAAAGAATGGCAAACACAAATGCACTTGGCATATACTTTTGAAATAGATCTGTAAATCGTTCGCCGAGTTTGGTTAGCATGGTTGATCAAGTTAATAATTAAGTCACAATTTAAGTAAAAATATATACTTTTGAATCAAACAATCATCCATATGCAACTCGTTTTCGCTACAAACAATCTCAACAAGCTAAAGGAAGTCCAAAGCTTGATTCCAAAACATATCAAATTGCTTAGCCTTAAAGATATTGGTTGTTTTGAAGATGTTCCTGAAACACAATTGACCATTGAAGGTAATGCCATTCAAAAAGCAGAGTATATCAAAGCACATTACGGATTTAATTGTTTTGCCGATGATACAGGCCTAGAAGTTGAGGCGCTTAACGGAGAGCCTGGTGTCTTTAGTGCACGTTATGCTGGTGAGCAACGTGATGCCAATGACAATATGAATTTACTATTAGAAAATTTAAAAGTTAAATCAAACAGAACAGCACAGTTTAAAACAGTTATTGCACTACATCTTAATGATAAATTGGAGACATTCGCTGGAATTTGCAAAGGTGAGATTACTACGACCAAACATGGCGATAAGGGGTTTGGTTACGATCCGATTTTTAAAGCCGAAGGTTATGATAAAACATTTGCTGAAATTTCCTTGGATGAGAAGAACACCATTGGACATCGTGGGAAGGCTGTTAGGCAATTAGTTGATTATTTAAACACCTTAGACATTTGATTACTAGTGATATCATAAATTATTTGTATGAAACCGATACAAAACTACAACAGGTTATTTTTGATATTGATGCAATACCTAAGTTAGAGTCTCCAAATTCTATTTTTGAAGATTTAGTTAGCTGTATTCTAGATATGCAGATCAGGTATCGTGGCAAAGCCATTAGATTTAAAAGACTCAAAGAATTACTCAATGAACAAGTGGTAACTCACGAAAACATTTTTTCCATTGGAGAATCTGGCTTAGCTCATATCAATATGTCTCGTCAAAAGTATAATGCTCTAATTGACATAACACAATATTGGGAAACGCATGAGCTTAAAAATTTCGATTGGGAATTGGCAGAAGACAATCACATTAGAAATCTACTTTTACCAATCAAAGGTATTAGTCACTGGAGTATAGATATGGTCTTATTATTTACTCTAGGGAGAAAAAATATTTTTCCCACTGATGATTATCAGGTTAAAAAAATAATGTCTAAGCTTTATGTAATTGACGATTCTCAGAACTTAAAAACTGAAATGTTAAACATTTCAAAAGCTTGGCAGCCATATTGCTCTGTAGCTGTTCTATATTTATTAGAAGCCAGAAAACTAAAATTGATTTAAATTGAATTAAGCTAGATAAAAAAGTATCTGACATATCATAAATAGTCATTTGCTAAGCAGAAACTATCAAAACAAAAAGACCCTACACATATGTAAGGTCTTTTTAATTTTTGGAAGCTTAAAAATAAGCTAATAACAAGAACACATTCTAATATAGCTCACTAAATTGTGTATTCTAATGCAATAGAAATCGTTTTAAATTTAATGCTCTATCATCAGTACTTGCATTAGTATCGCTTGTTCTTTGAGCAGTAGGATAATTGAAAATCTCATAATAACCTCCTTCACCTTGTAATAGTTTATAATTACCTATACCATCTTCATAAGTGTACATTTCTTCCCATGACCATCCTTCACCACTCTCAGAAATAGACTCTAAAAGTCCCAGATTATTATAGCTATAGTATACACTATCATCTAATTCCCAAGTTTCAGTAAAACTATTATAATCGTAATCATCTATTTGCGTCACTTTATTTCCAGAATATGAGTATACATCTTTATCAGAATTTTTCCATACTCCCTCATTAAAATAATATGATAATAGCTCTGTTAAATTTCCATTTGTATAAGAGAATTCGTATTTGTAGTCAAATTCTTCAATACCACCATTGTAATCGTACTCAATAATTTCATCTAAGTTATCTCCGTCATACGTACACACATACTTGCTATTTAATTCTCCATTAGTGAAACTCTCAACTTTAATTATTTTATCTCCACTATAGGTATAAACCGTACTTGAAGTATAATTTATAGATGTATATTTAATTTCTACAATTTTTCCATCTACAATTTTTATTTGATCTGACGACTGCATACCTTGTGATACCCATTCATCTCCATCTTTGTAATAACGACTTGAAGACACCCAATCCCCATTATACTCAAATTCTGTTTTTCTATCGTCTATCCAGCTTCCATTTTCCTTATCGAGTTCAATGATTTCCATTAAACGATTATCAATATAATTATAAACAGATTTGTCTTCATAAATATTTGATCCGGAAATTTCAGTACTAACTTTTTCTGCAACTCTATAATTCAAAATTGCTGGTTCATCTATACCTCCATCATCATCACTACACCCTACAAATGTGAAGGCAAAGCAATATATAATGAGCATAGAAAAAACACCTGTAATAAATTGTTTAGTTTTCATGATTATTAAATTTTATATATTAAACAAATACTCAACATTGAGTAAATTTTTCGCATTTTATTAACTATTCAAAAGTTACGAGAGTTATAAAAGACACACAATGACCTACATCATTTTTACAGAAAAATTCTACAAAAAACCAGAAAAGCACGCTACATAGTAAATTTTAAAAAATGCTTTTTGGCAACGTAATTAATCCCTACTCCTTAATAGAGAGACGTCAAAACATTGATTATCCAAATAATAGTCTATCTTTGCACCCGTTCTAAGAAACTATAATGTGAAATAGAACCTTGAATTCCGAAGCGTCGGGATTAAATATTCCTCAGAGTGAGGATGTGTTACCTGGAAGTTTAAGTGTTTAGTATGTCGATTCGCTTCTTTTGTAACACCAAAAGACATAATCGAATACGAAACAAAAGAATGAGCACATTCAAAGAACTCGGTCTCAATGAAGACCTATTATCTGCTATTACTGATCTGGGATTTGAAACTCCAAGTGATGTTCAGCAAAAAGCAATTCCACTTTTATTAGAAGAAGAATCAGATCTTGTAGCCTTAGCGCAAACAGGTACTGGTAAAACGGCAGCATTTGGATTTCCAATGCTACAAAAAATTAATGTTGATAGTCGTACAACGCAAGGATTAATCTTATCACCTACACGTGAGCTCTGTTTACAGATCACCAATGAACTTAAACTCTACGGAAAGTATTGTAAAGGCTTAAATGTTGTTGCCATTTATGGTGGTGCCAGCATTACAGATCAGGCAAGACAGGTCAAACGTGGCGCACAAATTATTGTAGCGACTCCTGGTCGTATGAAAGATATGATTAGTAGAAACATGGTGGACATCTCTAAAATTGAATATTCTGTTTTAGATGAAGCCGATGAAATGTTAAACATGGGATTCTATGAGGATATTACTGATATTTTATCTCATACTCCTGAAGACAAAAACACATGGTTGTTTTCAGCTACTATGCCTAAAGAGGTTGCAAGAATCGCAAAAGATTTTATGCATGACCCAATTGAAATTACTGTAGGTAACAGAAATGAAAGTACCAGTCAGGTTTCTCACGAATATTACCTCGTCAACGCCAGAGATCGTTATCAAGCACTTAAGCGTTTAGCAGATGCCAATCCAGATATTTTCTCAGTAATCTTTTGTCGTACCAAACGCGATACTCAAAAAGTTGCTGAAAATTTAATTGAGGATGGTTATAGCGCTGGAGCTCTTCATGGTGACCTGAGTCAGAATCAACGAGATCTGGTAATGAAATCCTTTAGAAACAAACAAATACAAATGTTAGTCGCTACAGATGTAGCTGCTCGTGGTATTGATGTAGATGATATTACTCACGTGATCAATTACCAATTACCAGATGAAATTGAAACCTATACACACCGTTCTGGTCGTACAGGTCGTGCCGGTAAAACTGGAGTTTCAATGGTTATTGTCTCTAAAAGTGAAGTCCGTAAGATCAAAAGTATTGAGCGCATCATCAAGAAAGAATTTGAGAAAAAGGAAATTCCTGATGGTATGGAAATTTGCGAAGTACAACTCATGTCACTCGCCAATAAAGTTCACAACACCGAAGTTAATCATGAAATCGATGCTTATTTAGAGAGTATTAATGAATTATTTGAAGATACAGATAAAGAGGAATTGATCAAGAAATTTTTCTCTGTAGAATTCTCGCGTTTCTTCAATTACTATCAAAAGGCCAAAGATCTTAATGTCACAGATTCCTCTCGAGGTCATGATAGTGAAGGTACAGCACGTAGTGGAAATGAAACGCGTTACTTTATCAATGTTGGTCGTAAAGACGGTTATGATTGGATGAAACTTAAAGATTTCTTAAAAGAAGTCTTAGAATTAGGTCGTGATGATGTCTTCAAAGTAGATGTCAAAGACAGTTTTTCTTTTTTTAATACGGAAAAATCGATTCAGGAGAAAGTTCTTGCATTCTTTACCGATTTCAAACACAACGGACGTTTTGTCAATGTTGAAGTAAGTGAAGACAGAGGTGGCGGACGAAATCGAGGCGGAAGACGTCGTGATAGTGGTGGAAGACGCAGACGCGATGATAAGCCAAGAGGAGAAAGACGATCTAGTGGAAGACGAAGTGATTCGGGTTCTCGTAATCGAAGTGATAGACGCTCTTCTGAAAATTCAGGAAGACGTAGCGATTCTAGAAATAGAAGTGACAGACGTTCAAGTGAACATTCTGGAAATAGAAAAGAAAGACGACGTTCAGAACGTGAATCAAGTGGATCTGGAAATTCTGATCGAAGGTCTGCATCAGACAGACCAAGACGTTCTAGACGTTAATATGATAAAAAAGCCTCAAACTAAGTTTGAGGCTTTTTTTTTATCGTACCAGTGCAAAATGACCTCGGTAAGTTTTACCATTACTTGGCCTGTTCACCACAAACCAATAATCTGATGCTGGCATATTTTGTCCTTTATAGGTTCCATCCCAACCTGCTGAGACAGGATCTAGTTCTTTTATCAATTTTCCGAAGCGATCAAAGATCAAAATTTGAAGATCCGGTTCTATTTCAGAGAAGATAATCTGCCAATATGCATTATAGGTATCACCATTTGGTGTAAAGAATTTTGGATAGTATAATAGGTAAACATCTTCGGTAACGATTCCGCAGTCATTTCTATCTCTCACATATACTGTATAATCGCCAGGACTCAATCCGTCAAATACGTTACTGTCCTGATACACAATTCCGTCTATAGAATACTCATAATCGCCAAGTCCCTCAACAAATACAGTAATCATATTATTATTTTGAGACCAATCATCAATTTCTATGCTTGTAATTTCGGCTGCATTAGATTCAATAACCGTAAACGTTTTGGTTTTAGAACATCTCAATACAGGATCTGTTGGATATTCCTGTGAAATGTCAACAGTATAAGTTCCTGCCTGATCGACATCTATACTGCTGGTGGTTTCACCCGTTGACCAATCGTAATAATACAGTCCAGCATCTGCGACTAATTCAATGGTTTCTCCTGTACAGAGGTAAAAGGTTTCATCTGTTTCAATATCAGGAGTTCCTAATACATTAACTTCAAATGATGTTGTATTAAAACAATTCGTATTGGTTGTGTTTTCTATTCTGGCAAATATAGTTTGCGGATTACTGGTGTTTTCATAATTAGTTGGTAGCGCATTCTGATTGAGATTCGCATCCTCTTCTGAAATGTGATACGTAATTTCAAAAGTCCCTGTTTGTCCGTTTGAAATCTGATCGTCTTGTGAGGACAAATTAAAAAACTCAAAGCCATCATTACTATCGTCATCACAGGTATTCATATCTTGAGGTTGAAACGCAAGAAGCTGTTCATCTACGGTTATTGTAATGGCATTAGTATCAAAACAATCTGGATTGGTATTGGATTCTATTCTTACAAAAATGGTTTGTGGGTTAGTAACGGTCTCATAATTTATAGGAAGCTGATTTGCAGCATTATCTGCATCATTCTGTGTAAGGTAATAGGTTACGGTTACTGCTGTATCATCCTGATTTCCAATTACAGTGCTGTCAAACATCGTGAGGTTGACTTCTTCTAAACCATCATTTACTTCATCATCACAAAGAATTAAATCATCAACAGCATTAGCAATAGGTTGTAAATTGACAATCAAATTAAAACTTGTTATGTCGTAACAGGCTGTATTTTGGCTATTATGAATTCTAACAAACACCTCTTGACTGTTACTGATATTGCTGTAAGATAATGGTAATACATTTTCGTTGTTATTAGCATCTTCAGCAGTTTCAAAGAATAATACATCAAAAAGCGTTGCCGATTGCATACCAAGTACTTCATCTACTTTTGTAGACAGATCAAAAATTTCTGTCTCATCGTTTGATACGTCGTCGCAAAGAATATAATCAGAAGGCTGATTGGCTAAAGGCACTTCATAAACTGTTACCTCACGTGATAAAGTTGCCGTATTCTCTAAGGTAGTCACAGTTACATTTACTGTGTATGTTCCAGTTGAGGCATAGATATGTGTAGGACTTTCATCGGTTGATGTAGTCATATCTCCAAAATCCCAATCAATAGACACGATAGCTTCACTTGAGTTTACCGAGAACTGTGTTTCATCTCCAAAACAGGTATCATTGATTTGTATACCTACATTAAAAAACGATTGAATGAATGGCGGAAGTCCGAGACGACATTGCCTTCCCATCAAATCCACTCCATTATCAGTGTACATTGTTGTGGCGCCAAGCGTATTAGGATTTTCTATAACATCTAAGAAGTTTGTTGCATAATTAGCCACGTAGATCTTTTCATCAATAGCCAATTGCAAACTACCAAGAACACCGTTGCCTTGAAAAAGTACAAAATCTGAATTTATAATATCCGTTTGATTTCCTAAGGAAATATCAAATTGATGAATACGTGACGGTCCAGAACCAATATCACTAACATAAAGCACATTGCTATCAGAGGAAAACTCAATACCATAAGGCCCTTCACTGGTATTATAGAACACACCCGAAATTGTAATAGGATTACTTATCACACCAGTGTTGGCATCAAAATCAAAAAGCTCTACAAAATTTGGCGAGAAGGATTTGGCTAAAGCCAGTTTCTCTCCACTAGGTGAAAATTTCAAATTACCAATAGTTGATTGATTAGATCCTGAATGTGGAGAACCTGAAGTTGACACAACAGGTGTGGCATTTACTCCAGCTGCTGTAATTTCATAAGCAAGAAAATCAGCATTATTAAATTCGTGTGTTACTACCCAGAAATCAGTGCCATTAGCATGTGCTACTGCAGATATTTTTTCAGTTGTTGGTGTGGTTAACAAAATATTCTTGTTTGTTGTAATATCACCATTACCCGAGTTTAATGCCAGATCTAATTCTGAATAGCGCAATCCATTCGGACCAGCTTGCTCATCTACAGTAAAAATATAGTATATATCTATGTTTCCTGGTTTAGGAACTACAATAGCAGATTGTGTACTGGAAGGATCTCCTAATAATCCTGTGCCATTTGGCATGATATTGTGATTTTTATCCCAAACGGTTATTCCATCTGTGTAAAATAATAGCTGACCAGCACTATTTGAAATTGTTGCGCAACCTTCTGTAGTATTTAATTCACCATCCAGCATGGTTACTGGTGATCCACTATTGAAAGTAACTCCAGCATTAAATCCGAAATACCAATTTGCAGCTTCGTTTTGAGAGAATAATATGCTAGAAACCAGCATAAAAGATAAAAGTAGTATTGTGTTTCTCATAGTTAGGTTGGTGATAAAAAATCAAGCGAATATTAAATATATATATAAAATTTCTTACATTTTTATTTTTCGTTTAAACAACTATAAAAGCGGATAAAGTGCATATAAAAAATAACTCTGAATAATAAATCACTAAACCTTCTTGTTAATATTAAGTCAAATTTACGTCTACCACAATAGTGGTATGCAATTTGTTTAGTATTTTTATGCATTATTACAGTACATGAAACACTTACTGACTATATTCCTATTTATTGCCACATCTGTTGGTTTTTCGCAAGAAGCAACTAGTGTTAAAGGTACTGTTATTGACCTTAGCACAGATAAACCTATAGATCGTGTGAATATTGTCAATTTAAATCAGGTCATTGGTACTTCAACTGATGACGAAGGAAACTTTGAAATCCAAGCTCAAGTTAATGATACTTTACATCTATCCTATTTGGGTTATAAATCTATAAAGGTTAGAGTTACTAATGATTGGCTAAAATTTGGTGAGACTAAAATAGGAATGACAGAACTAGCTTTAGCACTTGATGAAGTTGTAGTGAATCAACTCAAACTCACTGGTTATTTAGATATTGATGTAAAGCAAGTCCCAATCAAATCTAACTACAGGTATAGCATTTCTGGATTACCAAACAAAGGCTATGAAGCAGGAGATCGAAGACCAAATGCTGTTAGTAAAGTATTAGGTGCCATTTTTAATCCTGCAGACTTTTTACACAAAATCTTCGGAAAGAAACCCAATGAGTTGAGAAAGCTCAAAAAAATGAAAAAAGACGATGAAATTAGAAACCTACTCGCTTCTCGTTTTGACAGAGAAATGCTTATGGTTTTACTACAAGTTGATCGTTATGACCTTGACGAAATTGTCAATCAATGTAATTACTCTAGAGACTTTATAACTTCTGCAAATGATCTTCAGATTTTAGACGCCATAAGTGAGTGTTATGAAGAATATAAGGTCTTAAACCGAAATAAATAAGTTGCTCAGACAGACAGATTTTAATCGATACGCATCTAACAGGTCTTTCCAGTTTCTTGTAAAATAGAATAATACCTAGAATAATATTCTAATAAACAACTAAAACACCCGTTAATCACTAACCTAAACTTCTATTTATACATTAGAATGTAATGCTACTCTATTACCTTCTGTATCTATAAACACTGCCATGCATCCATGTTCGGGTGAAATTTGAGTTTTGGGTTGGTATATCTTTCCGCCTGCTGCCTCTACCCGACTTATTTCATTAGCCACATCATCACATTGGAAATATACCAGTGTACCTTCCTGACTTGGAATATACGACTCCTGTTTGATAAGCGTACCAGCTGCACCAGTCTTATGCTCTGAGAATGGAAACCATCCCATTAAAACACCACCAAAATCATGAATCTCAATCTTAATGTCAAAAACAGACTCATAAAACGCTTTAGCTCTATTCATATCATTTACTGGAATCTCAAACCATGCTACCATATTATGCTTCATAATTATCTAGTTTTCTAAAATATCTTTTAAACTTGCCAAACCTTCCTCAAAGTCTTTACCTACGTGTTTATCAACATTATACAACATCATGAAGATATTTGCAGGCACTTTATTAGTTCCAGAAAATCCCCATGTCACTTTCGTTTTTCCTTCTCTTGCATCCTCAACTTTGGTTACCGCATCAGATTCAGATTTCCATGGTTTAAAAAAGCGAAGCCTTGCTTCTACTCTATCATTTTCGACGATATTCATAATCTCCTGTTCACCAGTTCCAACTTCCTTGTTGCCTTCCCATTTAGAAATAAAACCTACTTCTCCATCAGTACCAATAAATTCCTGAGTCATATTTGGATCTTTCTTTTTCCAGGGTGACCAATGATCTTGATTTTTAATATGTTTTAGGTAATTGAAAACCTCAGGTACAGGTTTGTTGATAATAATACTGCGATAGACTTCGTATTTTTTTGGAGCAATTAATGCCAGCAGTACAAAGAGCAAGACTATTGCTCCAATAATGTACAGGAAAATCATGATGTATCGTTTTTGGTTGTTAGTCTAAATTTACGAAATTATTAAGCTTGATAAAAACGATCAATAATCTCCTTATGACTTTTGATCGTTTTCTTACACCAATCTAAACGTTTTTCCAGTTGCTCGTCTTCGGTTAAGTGCCAATTGACATCAGATTGTTTTAGCTTTGTTGTGACATGTTGTAAGATAATTGCTGCAGACACTGAAATATTTAAACTTTCAGTAAAACCAACCATTGGTATTTTTAAGAAACAATCAGCCTGATCAATCACTTCCTGAGATAAACCACTCATTTCTCTTCCGAAGAAAAAACAGGATTTATTGGTCACATCAAATGTTTCGAGCAGACTATCATTCTCATGAGGTGTAGTAGCGACAATCTGGTATCCTTTTCGTTTTAGGTCTTTGATGGCATCTTTTACAGAATGATAGCGATGGAGATCTACCCATTTTTGAGAGCCCATAGCTATTTCTCTATCTATTTTTTTTGTATTCTGTTCTTCTATAATATTGACTTCCTGAATTCCAAATACATCGCAACTTCTTATTACTGCACTGGTATTATGCAATTGGTAGACATCTTCAGTTGCCACTGTAAAGTGTTTGGTTCGTTGCGCCACAATACGCTCAAACTTTTCTTTGCGTTGGGTTGTGAGATAACTTTCAAGATGTTCTAAAAGTTTGATGTCAATCATTAAAAAGATTTATATTAGTTGAAAAATATAAAAACTCTATGGTATTAAAAAAACTATCACTCTTTTTTTCGCTTGTCATTATTTGTAATACAAATGCCATAAGTCAGGAAAATATAAAAACAGTACTGCAAGATACTGTTAGTTACAATGAAGAAAACACGCAGAAGATAATTGAATTTGCCAATCAAATTTCGCAAGCTATACATTCTTATGATGATAATGCTTTTATTGCTAAACTAAATAAAGATCGATTTTTTGACCGAATCTTAAATCAGGATAAGCGTATTGATCCCAATGATGATTTTGTAAAAGGATTTATGATGGGAATGGAAGAAGCACTAAATTCTTTTCCTAATGAAATTATTACAGATGTAAGAAATGGCTCCTATTATGATTTTATAAGTTATAGGTATGATACAGATGATCAAACTTATTATGCACTATTTAGATTGTATTCTGCGGAAGCAGGAATGAATTACCACGATTATAGAATTTATAAAAAGGATGGTGAGATTCAGTTTTCTGACATGTATATTTATTTATCTGGAGAACACTTTACCGAAACTTTGGGAAGAATGTTAGCCTTCTCTCTACCTCAGGATAAAATTTTTGGAGTTATCAAAACATCTCGAGATGCAGAAGTGGAAGATATATACAAAGCGTTTTTGTATAACTCTAATGGAGAATTTCAGAAGTCATACGATATTATAGATGGATTAAAATCTGATCTTGGGAAAGAAAAATTTCTACTCATATTCAAATCACTCGTTGCTACAAATATTGGAGAGAAAGAATATTTAAAATCACTTGAAGACATTATCAATACCTTTCCTGACGACCCGACAATTTATCTCAATAAAATTGATTACCATGTTTATAAAGAAGAATATTATGAAGCCATTCAAACCATTAATCAATTACAAAATGAAACGGAGGACGATTTTCTAAATTACCTCAAAGCCTGTATTGCTTTTGAAGACCAGAATTATGATATGGCATTAAACTTTTTTGAATACACTAAAGATAATTATCCAGATTTTTTTGAAGGGCAAGCGGGTTATCTCAACACATTAGTAATGATGAAGAACTATGCTGACGCTGTGAAATATCTTGATGTTCTTGTGGAAGAAGGTTATGAAAAATCAGTAATAGTAGAGTATGTTGAAGAAGATGATGAATTTGGTGAGAACATATTAGAAGACTTGGTAAAATCTAAAGACTTTAAAATCTGGAAACGTAAAAAAACAAAGAACTAAATGAAACACCTTGTTGTATTAACTGGAGCTGGTATGAGCGCTGAAAGTGGCATTAAAACATTTAGGGATGCTGGTGGTTTATGGGAAGGACACGATGTAATGGAAGTTGCTTCACCTCATGGATTTGCCAAAAACCCAGAATTAGTTCTTGATTTTTATAATCAAAGAAGACGACAACTATTAACTGTAGAACCCAACAGTGCGCATAAAGCTCTGGCTCAGCTGGAGAATGCGTATAAAGTTTCTATTATTACTCAAAATATAGATGATCTCCATGAACGTGCTGGCAGTAATAACATTGTCCATTTACATGGTGAATTATTAAAAGTACGTAGCACTAAAAACCATCACGATGTAAAATCCTGGACTACTGATCTTAATCTGGGAGACACCTGTGATCTTGGTCATCAATTAAGGCCTCACATTGTTTGGTTTGGAGAAGATGTTCCTATGATGGAAACCGCTATTGATATTTGTCAAACTGCAGACCTCTTATTGATTATTGGAACATCTATGCAAGTCTATCCTGCTGCTGGACTCATGAATTGTGTTCCATACAACACGCCAAGTTTTTTTATTGACCCTAATCCAGCCGTAGAAAGTAAGACCAACCTTACTGTTATTAGTGAAACTGCTACTAAAGGTTTAAAAACTTTTTTAGAATTAATAGGGTAACAAACACCACAAGTAATACAAATAATAAAGACAGCTTAATCATTTTCTGATAGTTTAAAAAATTCATTTACTGATTTACCAAATACCTCAGATAATTTAAGCGCCAAAACAGTTGAAGGCACATATCTATTGGCTTCAATTGAATTAATAGTTTGACGAGATACTCCAATTTTTTTGGCCAGGTCATCTTGAGTTAAACTTAAAATGGCACGTTCTACTTTGATTGTGTTCTCCATTATCTGTAACGCTTTAAATTGTGGTAAAACAGAAGCTGGATCATAAGCATGAATAGTAGAACCTGAAAATCACCTAAATCTTTAAGCACTTCTCCTCCTGAATTCACAACATTAGACACACCAAACTCTACATAAGGCATAACAAGGGCATAAATAACTCCAATAACAAAAGCAATAGCATAAGATTGTGCTCGTAATGTTATTGTCATTTCATCTTCAACCTTATCTTTTGATAAAGACATAATAAGTAAACCAATCAACATCGTTTTTTGCAGTAAGTGTTTTAACCATTCTGTATCGCCCTCGATAACAAAAGCTCTGATAAACATAGTAACTATAGATAGTAAAACTACAACCACTCCTATGGACATAAAACGATAAGGCAATCTAAAATTGATCATCTTTTGAAATCGGCTGCGTTCACAATTAATAATATTTTCAGCATTCATAATTGACAAGTATATTTTATATTAAGTAAAAATATTTTTACTATATGACAAATATACTTTACATTTTTGAAATAACCAAATCTTAATTAAAAATGTAAAACAAGAATCTTAGTATTGTATAAATTATTTGATGAGACCTTTGTAAATAATAAAATCCTGTCTGAATATACAGACAGGATTCTACCCCTAACTAAACTAAATTTTAAATCTTAATGCGTCCGCTTAACTACTACATTAAGATTACCTACTTATGATTAAGAAACTTTAAAAAGTTCCTATCTGATTTATATACGATTGATTTTATTGTTTTGGATGACGGCTTTGAAAAAAAATTACATTTTTTTTGCTTCTTCCCAGAAAACGTCCATTTCTGCTAAGGTCATTTCAGAAAGTGATTTATCTAAATCTTTTGATTTTTGCTCTAAATACTGAAATCGTTTGATAAATTTTTTGTTGGTACGTTCGAGAGCGCTTTCAGGATCTATTTTTAAAAATCGTGCAAAATTAATCATAGAAAAAAGTACATCTCCAAATTCATTTTCAATTTTATCCATATCTCCTGCGTTGACTTCATCTTCTAGCTCTCCTAATTCTTCTACGACTTTAGCAAGCACCTGATAAGGTTGCTCCCAGTCAAATCCAACACCAGCCACTTTATCTTGAATGCGATTAGCTTTTACCATTGCAGGTAAACTCTTCGGAACACCTTCCAAAACACTCTTCTTTCCTTCTTTAAGTTTTAACTGTTCCCAATTTCGTTTGACCTCCTCTTCGTCACTAACTGTTACATTTCCGTAGATATGAGGATGACGTTCTATGAGTTTATCACAAATACTATGGCAGACATCTGCTATGTCGAAAGCCTTGGTTTCGCTTCCTATTTTAGAGTAAAAAACAATGTGAAGTAAAACATCACCTAACTCCTTTTTAACCTCATCAAGGTCATTATCAAGTATAGCATCGCCTAGTTCGTAAACTTCTTCTATGGTGAGATGACGAAGTGATTGTAAGGTTTGTTTTTTATCCCAAGGACATTGCTCACGTAGCTCATCCATGATGATAAGTAAGCGTTCAAAAGCTTTTAATTGCTGAGTTTTATCTGACATTTTTAAAATTTAAAACTCAAAAATACAATCCTTTCTCTCAGATTTATGTTCTGAAAGCGTTTTAATATGAACAATCTATTAACGAAAAAGCTACTCTTCTTCGTCGGCTGTAACTTCTTCGCCGTCTTCTATGCTTCCTAGCAAATCATGTTTTTGAAGTAAATTGTACCATTGCACAATTTTTTTAATATCGCTGGCATACACACGGTCTTCATCATAATCTGGTAAAATCCCAAAGAAATATTCTTCTAAAGTATCTTTAGAATCTTTATGACTGATAGAGGTTTGCTGTGCGTTTTCTTTATCTTTTATTTTTTTAAAGACTTCTTTAAGAGGTAACTCCTCACTCAAAGTATAGACAGCAATTTCACTTAAAACACTAATGTTATTGTGAATACCTACAGACATCTTTTTTTTATCAATCAACGATTCTGCAATGAAACCGCTTCGTGTTTGGGCTAGTATTTTAAATAAACCAGGCTTACCTGATATAGAAAGTATTTTATCTAAACTCATCTTATATATATTGTATTAGCGTTTCTTTTTCATTGCTGGGAAACGCATTTTGTAATCTACTCTAATTTTTCCTTTTGAAATATTTGCCAATTTACCTTTAATCAAACGCTTTTTTAAAGAGGATAGTTTATCGGTAAATAAAACGCCTTCAATATGATCATATTCATGTTGGATAATTCTAGCAATGATACCATCAAAAACTTCTGTATGTGTCTTAAAGTTTTCATCTTGATACTTTATGGTAATCTTTGGCTGTCTGAACACATCCTCTCTTACATCAGGAATACTTAAGCAACCTTCATTGAAAGCCCATTCATCTCCTTCTTCATCTAAAATTTCAGCATTAATAAAGGTGCGTTGAAAATTTTCAAATATTTCACGTTCTTCCTCAGTAAATCCCTCATCTTCAGCAAAAGGAGCAGTATCTACTATAAATAATCGTATTGGCAGTCCAATTTGAGGTGCAGCCAAACCGATGCCATAAGCACCATACATAGTCTCTTTCATATTCTCGATAAGGGTATCAAGATTAGGATAGTCTTTTGTAATGTTTTCAGCTTTTTTTCTTAAAACTGGGTCGCCATATGCAACAATTGGTAATATCATTATATTGTAATTTTCGGGTGCAAAAATACGATTCTTATTGTTATTTCAGAACTTTTAAGACGGATTTAAGAACGATTATACAAATAACTTTGCAATATTATAGTAGCACTTATCTCATCAACCAAGGCCTTGTTTTTTCGTTGCTTTTTGTTGAGTCCGCTATCAATCATTGTTTGAAAAGCCATTTTAGATGTGAAACGTTCATCTACACGATGGATTGGGATTTCAGGAAACGCTTTAGCCAATGTCTTTAAAAATTTTGAGATTGAAGCTTCGCTTTCAGAGGCTTCATTATTCATTTGCTTTGGTTCACCTACAACAAATAATTCAACTTGCTCCTCGGAAGTATATTGTTTCAAAAAGGCAACCAACTCTTTTGTAGCCAAAGTAGTTAAGCCAGATGCAATAATCTGTAATTCATCTGTAACAGCTATTCCTGTTCGAACAGTTCCGTAGTCTAAAGCCAATAATCTTGCCATTTTACAAAGGTAATCTTATATTCTTGTTAATCAATCTTAATGCCATAAAAAAACTCTTCTTTGGAAACCAAAGAAGAGTTCAAAATAATCAACTATTAATTAAAATCCATGATACTATTCACCCTCTACCTTAAACAGCTCATGTACTATTAAGACACATGAATTTCTAATAAGTCACATCGATTTAAAAAAATCTTTCTCATTTAAAAAAGGTTTAGAGTATCTATAAATTATGTAAGGCGTTTAGAAAGGATTATCAGTAATAATATTATAAAATAAAAACCTTTCCTGGGGCGAAGAAAGGTTTTTGGTATTGCTATTATTTAAAAGGGTATATAGGGCTTTCGCTATTATCAACTCATAACCAATTATTTAGACACCTCTTTTTTAAATAGGTCACATCTCATTTTTTGAGAAAGAAAACTCTCCTAAGGGAGAAGGAGAGTTTTCACAAAAATTAGCTATTAATTATTAAATAGACTGATATTAGTTTAGGGAAATACCTGCCTAATAATAATTCACATTAATTAAGACACAACACTTTTTAAATGGTCACATTTATTTTTATATTTTTATTTTTAAGCTTTTCATCTAACCAATTATACCATTATCTTTGTGCTTATACAGGAGAAAAATTTATGAAACAATTACAACAGAATATAGAAAACGCTTGGAACGATCGCTCATTATTAACTGATCAGGTCACCATTGATAGCATAAGAAGTGTCATCGATTTATTAGACGAAGGAACATTAAGAGTTGCAGAACCAACAAACAATGGCTGGCAGGTCAATGAATGGGTAAAAAAAGCTGTAGTACTTTATTTTCCAATACAAAAAATGGAAACTCTAGAGGCTGGCATTTTTGAATATCACGATAAAATTCCTTTAAAACGAGATTATCAAAAAAGAGGTATTCGCGTGGTACCAAATGCTGTAGCTCGTCATGGTGCTTATATTTCTCCTGGTACTATTTTAATGCCAAGTTATGTAAATATTGGTGCCTATGTAGATGAGGGAACAATGGTAGATACTTGGGCAACTGTGGGTAGTTGCGCTCAAATTGGTAAGAATGTACACTTATCTGGTGGTGTTGGTATCGGAGGTGTTCTAGAGCCATTACAAGCAGCACCTGTAATTATAGAGGATGGCGCTTTTATTGGATCTCGTTGCATTGTAGTTGAAGGAGTACGAGTTGAAAAAGAAGCTGTTCTGGGAGCCAATGTGGTATTGACAATGAGTACCAAAATTATTGATGTTACTGGTGATGCACCTGTTGAGATGAAAGGTGTTGTTCCAGAACGCTCTGTAGTGATACCTGGTAGTTATACTAAACAATTTTCTGCAGGAACATATAATGTCCCTTGTGCTTTGATCATCGGAAAACGTAAAGAGAGTACTAATAAGAAAACCTCTCTAAATGATGCGTTACGTGAATATGATGTAGCAGTTTAAAAACTGACTCCATAACAATCAATAACATAATATAACACCTAGCGCTTGAAAATCTTAATCATACAGCAAAAAATGATTGGTGATGTACTCACCTCAAGTATTTTGTTTGAAGCTTTAAAGGCAGAACATCCAAATAGTGAGTTGCATTATGTTATTAATTCACATACCTACCCTGTTGTTGAAAACAATCCGTTTGTAGATAAATTTGTATTCGTCACTCCAGAGATTGAAGAAAAAAAATCTTTATTTCTGAGCTTTTTAAAATCCATTAAAAAGGAGAAGTATGATGCAGTAATAGATGTATACTCTAAGTTTTCAAGCAATTTGATGACTAAGTTTTCAGGAGCCAAAATTAAAATCTCCAAGAAAAAATGGTACACCTCACATTATTATACGCATACATTCAAAGAAGCTACAACACCTAAAACTAATGCAGGTTTAGCTATCGAGAATAGACTACAATTATTACAACCTCTATGTAACTCAATACCAGAAAAATTACAACCTAAAGTCTATTTGACCGATAATGAAATTAAAACTTCTAAACAGTTTTTGATTGACTCAAATATTGATTTATCCAAACCTCTGTTTATGATAAGTGTATTGGGAAGTGGTGAAAACAAAACCTACCCTCTTCCGCATATGGCTGATTTGATTGATACTATTGTGGAGGAAACTAACGGACAAATAGTATTCAATTACATACCGAAACAAATAACTGAAGCTAAAACCGTTTATAACTTTTGTAATAAAAAGACCAAATCTCACATCTTCTTTGATGTCTTCGGAAAAAGTTTACGGGATTTCTTATCCATAACACATCATTGTACTGCATTAATAGGAAACGAAGGTGGTGCAGTTAACATGGCCAAAGCATTAAACATCCCAACATTTACTGTATTCTCACCTTGGATCTTAAAGGAAGCTTGGAATATGTTTGAGAATAACAGCACGCATGTATCTGTTCATTTAAAAGATGTAAAGCCCGAATTATATGAGGGAAAATCAATTAAAGAAATGAAGACTGAAGCTTTCTCATTATATGAAACGTTCCCTCCAGAGTTAATCATTCCGAAGTTAAAAACCTATTTACAGCAGTTTTAAAGCTTCTCGATTCCATAAGGCGTCCTGGTAACTTTTTCGCTTTTAGTGGTCGCCCTAATCTTTAAATTCTTTTCGATCATCTCAGGTTTAACATAACCTCTCTCATGATCGAGATGCAAACAAATAGCACTGTAACGAACCTGTTTGGCTTTGATGCCAGCATTAAATAAACGCTCTCCCAATTCTCTGTCCTCTCCTCCATACTGCATGCGTTCATCATAACCATTTGCTGCAATGATATCAGCTTTATAACCTGAGGCATTATGTCCATTCCAGGTTGCTGTTGTTGGTGTTAGAGCATTTAATAACTTCTGCTTAAATCCTTTAGCTGTAATTTTATTCGTCTTAAATGAAGATTTCAATCCTTTAGATTTCAACCAATCAATATCAAAGCATCTCTGGGTTTTAATGTCTTCTTCGGAAATGAGCTCACTAATATGCATTGGGAGTTTAAAATAACCACCAGACAAAAAATAACCTTGTTCCCTATGATCGATATGAACTTGTAAAAAATCTGCTCGAGCAATACAATCGCCATCAGTATAGACTAAATAATTACCTTGACTTGCAACAGTAGCTTTATTGAGAATAATGGTTTTTTGAAAACCGTTATCTTCATGCCAGATATGCTGAATTGGATAACTCACCTCAGTTTTCATAGCATCAATGAGTATTCTTGTCTCTTCTCCAGAACCATCATCGGCAATCACTACCTCAAAATCTTTGAAGGTCTGTTGCTCAAAACTCCACAGCACTTTCTGTAACCACTCTGGGCTATTGTAAGTACTAATAATTACTGAAGTATCTATTCGTTTCATTGGGTCAAAAATAGTTATTTTTACCCACTAAACGCATCGTAAAATTATTTTGAATTCTGAAAAAAGCAACATATCTGCATTACTAATCACTTACAATGAGATTAACCATATTGAAGAGGTCATAAACACTGTTGCTTTTGCAGATGAAATTATTGTTATAGACTCACATAGTACTGATGGCACTTTTGAAAAATTATCTGAAATGGATCATGTCAAAGTTATCTTACGTGAATTTAAAAACTTTGCAGATCAGCGTAACTACGCTATAGATCAAGCCAATTGTAAATGGATTTTCTTTATCGATGCTGATGAACGTTTAACACCTGAGTCTCAAAAAGAAATTGTAGAAACCGTTAAACAAGCTAATGGTGTTGAAGCGTTTAAAATTCCGAGACGTTTTATGTTTAATGACAAAGTCATGCGATTTAGCGGACTCCAAACTGATCGTGTGTTTCGTCTATTTAAAAAGGGAGTCACCAAATATAGAGAAGATAAATTGGTTCATGAATTACTAGATTTTAAAGGCGAATTTAAAGTTTTAAAACATTACATGCTCCACTATTCCTTTAGTGATTACGAAAGTTATAAGCGTAAAACAGAGCATTATGGATTACTTAAAGCACAAGAACTTTACACTAAAGGACAACGTCCTAATTGGTTTCATTTTTATATCAAACCAGTTTATAAATTTTTAACGAATTATATTTTCCGACTTGGCATTCTGGATGGTAAAGAAGGCTATACCATTTGTACGTTAAACGCCTATGGTGTGTTTTACAGATATAAAGCCTTAGAAAGGTTATTTGCTTCTACGCCAAAATAATATCTTGTTCTTGAGACGTTTTTTTCTGTGATATCGATTTTGAAACGCCTCAGTATAGGTCCACATCAAATCAAAAACAATATTAAAATCAGCACCAGAACATTTAGCATATTCATCACTCATGATCTTAACCATAAATTTATGAGTTGTTAATTTTGAAAAATTCTTGATACGTGTTTCAAAATCTAATGGTTTAAATTCCATACGATTGAGATCTACTAAGAAAAACTCATAGTTTGCTCCTACTTTTTTTATCAAGGTATTTCCTGGAGAATGATCTAAAAAATGAACTTTCTTTTCGTGCAATCTATAAGTAAATCTTGTAAACGCTCTAAGAATATTTTCATGGTCAGGATAATCAAAATCTGTAGTCAGTTCACGATAAGTCAAGTCGCATTCTAACTGTTCACTAATGTAGTAGCTTTTCTTAAAAAGAAATAAAGTTTTAAACTCGTAATACGCTATTGGTTGTGGTGTACCAATATCTAAACTTTGTAACCATTTTCCGTATTCAAAAGAACGTTGAGCCTTACTTTTTCTAAAGAACCTATACGCTATTTGATTGATAAGATTTGGAATTCGAAATGATTTAACATTTAGCAATTTATCATCAAGTTTAAAGAGCTTTAAAGAGTTCCTGTCTTGGTTACCAAAATCCTCACCTTTGCTATCAAAGTTGGTAATGATATCATCCAAAAACGCTTCATTATGTTTGAAGTTGTCGTGTATGTGCTTGGTTCTACTCACTTAAATATTTATCAATTCCGTGGTTACACCAAACGGTTTTATTTTTTACGGCATCAACTTCCATTTGATGATTCTCATCCAATTTATCCTTAGGTTTTTCATAATGGTAAATATGATAAACAATAGCGATGTTTTTTAATCTTCGGTTTAATAATCCGTAATTATGAAATCGTCTACCCAATTCAGAATCCTCTCTTCCCCAACCTTCAAAATCTTCATTATAACCATTAACGGCAATAAAATCTTCTCGAGCAAAAGACATGTTACACCCTCTATTCTTCAAATTAAATCCGTCACTTTCTTTATAAAAAGTACTCAAAATTGGTAAACGTAATGCTCTACCTCTTTTCTTTATACCTTTGGTAAATACATTTAAACGCGTTTTTTGTTGTCCAAATAAAGTCTTCAAATAAGATTCTTTGATAGTCACCCGGCTTCCAGAGAGGTAAACACCTTGACGCGCATATCGCAGGTGATCTTTTATAAAAGATGGATGCAGGATACAATCACCATCAACTTGAATAATATAATCACCTTTAGCTTTTGCAACAGCCTTATTAATAATCATTGACTTTCTAAACCCGTTATCCTCCTGCCAAACATGAACTAAAGGTATATTGAATTTGGATCTGTAATTATCTATTAACGCTTTTGTGTCATTTTTAGAACCATCATCAGCGATGACAATTTCCAAAGGCATCATCTTTTGCTTAAGCACACTTTTAAGCACCAGCTCTAATGCTTCTTTCCAATTGTAGGTAGAAATAACCAATGAGGCTTTCATATGTGCTTTTGATTTCATTAAGGCAAAACTACAACTTTTATATATTGAACTCAAAACTACACACTGTTCTTAAATGTTTTTTTAATTACTTTGCGGTATATTAATGGATATCTAACTTTCGACATCAACCATCAATGAAATTATTACAAATTACTGCATCTGGAGTTTGGAGAGGTCATGAACAAAAGATCATCTACCTTTACGAAGCATACAGAGACAACAACTCCTTTGAAGATCAATATATCGTTTGTGCTAAAAACACACCTATATATGAGGTTGCTAAAGAAAAGAACATGCAGGTGATTGGCTTTGATTTCAAATCTGAATACGATTTTAAGTTTGCTAAGCAACTTGCTAAAATTGTTGAGGAAAAAGGTATTGATGTAGTGCTAATGCATAATAGTAAATCACACACAATAGCTGTGTTGGCTCATATGTTCTACAAGATGCAAGCACCATTAGTGTTATGTCGAACCCTTATAAGGCGTGTAGACACAAATGCGCTCCGTAAATGGAAATACAATTATAAAGGTATTAAAGATATTATTTGTGTATCTCAAGCGGTTGTGGATGTCTTAAAATTTGCAGTAAAAGATCACAGCAAACTCAGTATTGTAGGTAGCGTTACAGATATTGCAAAATTTAAAAAACAAGCTCCAAATGGTATGTTGCATGAGCAGTTTGATATTCCAAAAGATTATAAACTCATAGGAAATATTGCCGCATTTACAGGTTTTAAAGATCATTATACTTGGGTAGATACTGTCGAAATACTAGTAAAACGTAAAACTGTAAAAGCAAAATATATTTTGGTAGGTATTGGAGAATTAGAAGAAGAAATCAAACAATATGTAAGCGATAAAAATTTGAATGACCATATTATTTTTGCTGGTTTTAGAAAAGATATTCCTGAGTTACTTCCTGAGTTTGATCTGTTCATGTTTACCTCTAACAACGAACCTACAGGTGGTGTTCTTTTAGAATCCTATGCTTGTAAAGTACCAATTGTAGCTGCTAATGCTGGTGGAATTCCAGAAGTTATTGTAGACAAAAAAACAGGACTATTGGCTGAAGTTGGGAATCCAACCGATTTTGCAGATAAGGTAGAATTACTCATCAATAACAAATCGTTACAGCAAGAACTTGTTGAGAACGGATATCAACACCTCAAAAATAATTTCACTAAAGATGTGATCTCTCAAAAATTTTATGAACGTTTAAAAAGCGTGGTTGAACATCACAAACGCTAATATTAATAGATGAAAATTGTCTTTTTTACAAATGAATACGCTCACCCAAAACTTCCATCTTCTGGAGGTGTTGGCTCATTTTTAAAAACCATGGCAGAATCTATGAGCAAGCTAGGTCATGAGGTTCACATCTATGGGTTTTCTAAACGTGCTGTTGCATTTGGGTATGACAATATCAAAATCACTTACATAAAAAATTACAAAAAACAATTTCCGTTCTCTGAGTTTTTGAGATCAATTAGCGGAAAATTAAATCTCAAAAATGCTGAGCTTAACTTTTTAAAAAAAGAACGTCGTTACCTTGCCAAAGAGCTCAAAAATTACTGCAAAATTCATGACATAGATATCATAGAATCATTTGTATTTAATGGGTTTACAGCGTATTGGAACAACTCTACTCCACTTGTCATTCGTTTTCATGGTTCTCGCGGATTTTGGCATTACTATCTTGGTGCAAAAAAAGAAGAGCATAAAATACATATGGAACAAAAAGCGCTTGAAGCCACACCATACACTGTTACTGTATCTCAATTTTCAGCCAACGCTCTAAAACATATTTATGCCATAGATGTGGATACAATCATCTACAATGGTATTGATGCAAATCTGTTTGCTCCAAATCCTAACATCAAAGAAATTGAACACTCCATTTTTTATTTTGGAACAATTTCAAAAGCTAAGGGTCTAGACACTCTTTGTAAGGTTTTTAATGAGGTCATAAAGGCATACCCAGATGCCTCATTACATTTAATTGGCAGAGGAACAAACTATCTGGATCATCTCAAAACTAATGTGCTTTCTCCTGTAGCAAAAGACAATGTAACCTATTATGGTGCCAAACAAATAGAAGAACTCCCAAAGTTAGTTTCTAAAGCAACTGTTTGTGTATTTCCATCACTCAATGAAACTTTTGGGCTCATCATTGCTGAAGCCATGGCTTTACAAAAGCCTGTGATTGCCTCAGACATTCCCTCTTTTAATGAGATCATCACACCTAAAGAAAACGGCTTTATTGCAAAAACACTTCAAGACTACACCAAATACATTGATTTGATCTTTACAAATTCAGAAGAAAAACTACGTATTTCAAAAAACGCAAGAGCTCACGTCTTGAGTACGTTTACAAAGGAAAAAATGGTTGAAACATCAATCGCTTATTATCAAGAGATTTTAGACCAAAATTAAATCCAAACGTTATCAAAAAAATATCTTTAATCTTTTAAATAAAAAAGATAAGAGATTTTAAAAGATGTCTGTTATGTCGTAAATTTGCAAAACGAAATTAACGACACAAAATCATTCTATTTTTAATAAGTATAGAAGTTTTGTAAAGATGAAAGCGAAACGATATTTGCCAGGAGCAATTTGATGATGAATTACAAACAAGCCCTTACACATCCTATTTTTAAAATCATCTCTAAATCTGCAAAAGAATTAGGGTTAGACAGCTATGTTATTGGTGGATTTGTTCGTGATTACATTTTAGATCGTGGTGAGCATAAAGATATTGATATTGTTGCTATTGGAAGCGGTATTGCTCTAGCCAAAGAAGTTGCTAAAAATCTCCCTGACCAACCCAAAGTTCAAGTGTTTAAAACTTACGGAACAGCTATGTTGGTGCATGATGGGATGGATATCGAATTTGTTGGTGCTCGTAAAGAGTCTTACAATGAAGATAGCAGAAACCCAATCGTTGAGAATGGCACCTTACAGGATGACCAAAATAGAAGAGATTTTACCATAAATGCTATGGCTCTCAATCTTTCCGAGGATCACTTCGGAAATTTATTAGATCCATTTAATGGTGTTCAGGATTTGAAAGATAACATCATCCGTACACCTCTCGACCCAGACATTACTTATAGTGATGATCCTCTAAGAATGATGCGTGCTATCAGATTTGCAACACAATTGGGATTTTCAATTGAATCAGAGTCACTCAAAGCTATTTCAAGAAACAATCATCGTATTAAAATCATTACTAAAGAGCGAATAGTCGTAGAACTCAATAAAATTCTTGAAAGCGATACGCCATCAATAGGCTTTTTACATTTAGAAAAAACAGGGCTTTTAAAATTCATTCTTCCTGAGCTTACAGCATTAAAGGGAATTGATGAAGTTGAAGGTCAGACTCATAAAGATAATTTTTATCACACTTTAGAAGTGGTTGACAATATTGCTAAGCATACAGATAATCTTTGGCTACGTTGGGCAGCTTTGCTTCATGATATTGGTAAAGCACCTACAAAAAAATTCAGCAAAAAAGTGGGCTGGACCTTCCATGCTCACGAATTTGAAGGTGCTAAAATGGTATATCATTTATTTAAGCGCTTGAAAATGCCACTGAATGAAAAAATGAAGTTTGTTCAAAAAATGGTATTTATGAGTTCTCGTCCAATTGTATTGGCTCAAGATATTGTCACTGATTCGGCTGTGAGACGATTGGTGTTTGATGCTGGTGATTATGTAGAAGATTTGATGACCTTGTGTGAAGCTGATATTACAACTAAGAATCCAAAAAAATTCAACAAATACCACAACAATTTTAAAATTGTTCGTCAAAAAATTGTTGAAGTTGAAGCAAGAGATCACGTTAGAAATTTCCAACCTCCAATTTCAGGAGAAGAAATTATGAAGACCTTTAATTTAAAACCATCCAGAGAAATTGGTAAAATTAAAGAAGTTATCAAAGAAGCTATTTTAGAAGGTGAAATCCCAAATGAATATGAAGCAGCCTATCAACTCATGCTGAAAGAAGGGGAAAAATTAGGTCTAAAAACGAATCCATAACTATGATTGAGGTAATCAGAACAAATTCAAATACTAAAGATTTTATAAACCTTGTAAAAGAATTGGATGCCTATTTGAAAACTACTGATGGTGATGAGCATGAGTTTTACAATCAATTTAATGGTATAGATGTTCTAAAACATGTTGTAGTTGCTTACTCAGATAGCATTCCTGTAGGTTGTGGTGCTTTTAAAACATTTAACGGTTCTAAAGTAGAAATTAAACGAATGTATACCAGCCCTGAATATCGTGGAAATGGTATTGCTTCTAAAATTCTGGATGCTTTAGAACATTGGGCTAAAGAATTAGGATATGCCGCTTGTATTTTAGAAACAGGAAAACGTCAGCAAGAGGCCGTTGCATTTTATAAAAAGAAGAATTACAAAATTATTTCAAATTATGGTCAGTACATTGGTATGGACAATAGTTTGTGCTTTGAAAAAGAAATTGTTTAGATGAAAAAGGATAACAAAAAGGTCATTTATTGGCTGTTAACAGGTTGTGTTTTAATTTTTATTATGGTCATTGTTGGTGGTATCACCAGGTTAACCCATTCGGGATTATCAATTTCGAATTATAAGTTAATTTCAGGAACAATTCCACCAATGAACGAAGTCGAATGGCAGGAAGCATTTGACCTTTATAAACAATATCCCGAATACCAGAAACTAAACACTCATTTTGATCTCCAGGATTTTAAAGACATCTATTTCTGGGAATGGATCCATCGTGTGATTGGACGATTTATCGGACTCGTATTCATTATTCCGTTCTTATACTTCCTCATACGAAAACAACTCTCAAAACCAACCATCAAGAAAAGTATCATCCTGCTTTGTATGGGAGCTTTTCAAGGTTTTCTAGGATGGTATATGGTAAAAAGCGGCTTGGTAGACAACCCAGATGTAAGCCATTACCGACTAGCGATGCACCTTACTACAGCATTCCTGACGTTTGCTTACACGTTCTGGGTGGCTTTAGATCTCATATTTCCGAAGAAAAAAGAGGTTAATAAAAGTATGAGAAACTTCATTCGTGTAGGACTGGTTATTTTAGTTATTCAAATCATTTATGGTGCTTTTGTTGCAGGTTTAGATGCTGGTTTTATTCATAATCACTGGCCAATGATGAGTGATGGGAAATTTATGCATGAAACGGTTTACATAGAACAAGAACCACTCTACAGAAATTTCATTGAAGGCAAAAGTGGTGTTCAGTTTGTTCATCGAACACTAGCCTATATTGTTGTTGCGTTTATTATTGCTATTTGGTACAGAATGAGACGTCTTATAGTTACAAAATATCAAATCACTGGTATAAATACCTTATTGGTTGGTGTTGCTATACAGTTTATCTTAGGTGTGCTTACCATAATATACGCAGTACCTGTATGGCTTGGAGTGGTACATCAGGTTGGTGCATTCTTACTCCTTTCGGCAATGGTATTTACCTTACACCGATTTAGTAAATAATTTAAAAAATAGTTTATTTTTACATCATGATTTATAGATTTAGAGTCATACTAGATAACGACACAGAAGACGATATTTTCAGAGATATTGAAATCCGTGAAACAGATTCACTTGAGGATCTACACAATACAATTACGCAATCTTTTGGATTTGACGGATTGGAAATGGCTTCTTTCTATATCAGTAATGATGCTTGGGAACAAGGTGAAGAAATCTCTATGTTTGATGTTAGTGAAGGTGCTAATGCAGTTCGCACTATGAATGAAACTACTCTAAATGATGTGGTCCATGAAGCTCAAACAAAACTCATTTATGTTTACGATTTTTTAAGCATGTGGACCTTTTTTGTAGAGCTTGCTGAAATTGTCGATGAAGCTGAAGGTACCGACTACCCAAACCTTATGTTTGTTCACGGACAAATACCAGATACAGCTCCGGAAAAAGCATTTGAAGCTGAAGATTTTGGAGACGACTTTAATGAGTTTGATGATGATATCGATGTTGATGATTATGACAATTTAGACTTTGACGAAAATTGGAATTAATACATCTTACTAATGACTGATTTTAAATTCTACCTAGAAGAAGGCATCAATCATATTCTGGACCCAGATGGTTTAGATCATTTCTATTTCATACTCTCATTTTGCATCTTATACACATTTAACGACTGGAAAAAAATCTTGGGATTAGTTACTGCTTTTACCGTTGGGCACTGTGTGACATTATTTCTCTCTGGATTAGATCTCGTTAGAATTAACTCTGATCTTGTTGAACTACTCATCCCTATTACTATCCTGTTGAGTTGTATCAATAATTTTTGGTTATTAGCTAAAGACAAACAATCTAAACAACAACTTACTACAACATACATCATTTTATTAGCCTTTGGTCTCATTCACGGATTAGGATTTTCTAACTATATTAAAATGATGATCTTTGATGATGAGTCTATCGTTTTACCCTTATTAGGATTTAATATTGGTATCGAACTCGCTCAATTACTTATTGTTGCTGGTTTTCTAGTACTAATTTCTGTAGGAAATCTCATTTTGAAATCTAAAATAAAATGGCTAAGATTAACTGTTAATCTCATTATTTTTCTACTTGTCCTTAAGATGATGATCATAGATTAGTTATCTTTTCAGAATGAACTATATCTGGATTTTGTAACAAAACGAATGTATAGTCGTCATACTTTAATAATCAACCACTGCAGACATGAGTTCCGCAGAAAAAATCAATCAAATTTTGGAATCAATTCTAACCATTAACAATCTCAGTAAGAATTTTGGTCACGTCAAAGCTGTAAAAGATTTATCATTTACAATCAATAAAGGTAATGTTTATGGCATTTTAGGTCCTAACGGAAGTGGTAAATCAACCACTCTAGGTATTGTATTAAATGTGGTCAATAAAACCGAAGGTAATTTCCATTGGTTTGACGGTAATACCTCTACTCACGATGCACTTAAAAAGGTTGGTGCTATTATCGAGCGACCAAACTTTTATCCTTACATGACCGCTCAGCAAAACTTAAAGTTAGTCTGTAGAATCAAAGGTGTGGACGATAGTAAAATTCAAGAAAAACTTGACGTTGTCGGACTTCTAGATCGAAAAGATCATAAATTCAAAACCTATTCATTAGGTATGAAACAGCGTTTAGCAATTGCATCTGCTTTGCTAAATGATCCTGAAATCTTAATATTAGATGAACCTACAAATGGTTTAGATCCGCAAGGAATTCATCAAATTCGTCAGATTATAAAAGATATTGCCAATGACGGAACCACCATACTTTTAGCCTCTCACCTATTGGATGAAGTTGAAAAAGTATGCTCTCATGTTGTAGTATTGAGAAAAGGAGAGAAATTGTATTCAGGTCGTGTAGATGAAATGATATCCAGTCATGGATTTTTCGAACTAAAAGCAGAAAAACAAGAGAAACTTATCAAAGTTCTTGAAGAGCATTCGTACTTCGGAACTATAAAAGTTGAAGACAATTTGATTACTGCCTTTTTAAATGAACCTATGGATTCGCATACATTTAACAAACTCATGTTTGATAAAGGTATCGTCCTATCTCACCTTGTGAAACGTAAAGAAAGTTTAGAAGAGCAATTCTTACAATTAACAGATAATAACAACTAATCATCAATCAAATCAAGTCTGAAACGCAAATTTTCAGAACAATCAAAAACCAACCACCATGTTAAGATTATTACAGTTAGAACTTCAAAAATTATTGCTCAACAGAGCAAGTAAAGTTCTTATTTTTATATCATTCATTCTACCATTCTTCGTTATTATATTATCTTCATTACGAATCAACTTTTTTGGTTTATTTGTACTAGAATTAGGACATTATGGTGTGTTTAATTTCCCCATAGTTTGGCATATTACGACATTCTTTGCTGCCCAATTTAAGTTCTTTTTTGCTATAGTTGTTGTAAGTATGATTGGTAATGAATATAGTAATAAGACCATAAAACAAAACCTTATTGACGGATTGAGTAAAAAGGAATTCATTTTATCAAAATTCTACACCATTTTATTCTTTTCTGCCGTAGCTACATTAATTATATTTCTAATCTGTTTAGTTATCGGGTTATATTATTCTAGTATCAGTGAGCCTCACCTCATCTTTAGAGGCACAGAATTTCTGTTAGCTTATTTCCTTAAATTAGTCGGATTTTTTAGTCTCTGTTTATTCCTCGGAATGTTGGTAAAGCGTTCAGCTTTTGCATTAGCATTTTTATTCGTGCTTTGGTTATTAGAATGGATTATTTTCGGACTAATTACTTGGAAAGTTAATGCTGATGTTGCTGAAAGAATTCAGAATTTCTTTCCGTTAAAATCTATGTATAAGCTTATAGATCAACCTATACAGCGAATTGTAATGTCCAAGATGCCAGAAAAAGCAGATATTGCTTACGATTTTGCAGTGCATTGGCATGAGATAGCTATTGTAATTTGCTGGACAGCTTTATTTATCTTTTTATCGTATAGATTATTAAAAAAGCGAGATTTGTAATATCTTTATTGACTCAGTAGTTCTATAAGAACAGAAACCAATTTTGAACTCTCTTTTTTAAAGAAAATTAGGAGTTTTAAATGTCAGTTTGTTATATCCATAGAACGTCTTGGTTAATTGCTAAATATTACATGAAAAAGAATCACGTTTTAATTTTTATTACGCAACTCTGTATTGCCCTTACCTTTGCACAACAAGAAGCTTCCTTTTGGTATTTCGGACAAAATGCTGGTCTGCAATTTGATGCTGGAACAGGCACAGTTACTGCAGTCACTAACGGTCAACTAAATACGCTCGAAGGCTGTACATCAATTTCTGATACTAATGGAAATCTATTGTTTTACTCTGATGGTCGTACCATTTGGAACGCCAATCATATTCCAATGGCTAATGCCAGCGAATTGTTTGGTACTGGATTAAAAGGTGACGACTCAAGTACATCTTCTGGATTGATTGTTCCTAAACCGCAAGATCCAAACTTGTATTATATTTTTACAGTGGACGAGCCTCATCATTTTAACTCTGCAGCATTTCCTGGAGAAACTGATGGAGATGGTGTTAATGATGGTCTCCAATATTCTTTAGTAGATATTACTTTAGATGGTGGTCTGGGTGATGTTGTAGATACTGAAAAAAACGTACCTCTCATTACCTATGATGAAACTAATCCAGATGAAGTTGACTATAAATGTTCTGAAAAAATCACCGCTGTAAAAGCTGACGATTGCTCATCATTTTGGGTGATTACTCACTTTGTAGATAAGTTTTATGCATTTAAAGTAGATACGAACGGTGTCAATACAACACCTGTAATTTCTACAGTTGGTCCCGAAGTACCAGTCTCTGGATATCGTAGAAATGCACTTGGTTATATCAAAGCATCTCCTGATGGTACTAAATTAGCAGTAGCTCATTTTGGGTTTTCTACAGTAACAGCTAATGATGCAGCTGGTGGTGTCTATTTATTCGATTTTGATAATGATACAGGAATCATTACCAACCCAGTTGAGCTATATGGTCCTCAAAATGGAGATAGTCCTTATGGTGTTGAGTTTTCCGCAGAAAACAGAAAAGTATACGCAACTGTAGGCGCAGGTATTCAAGGGAATGGTGCTAGTAGTATTTACCAATGGGATTTGGAGAGTGCAGATATTCCAGCGTCAATCCAATTGATCCATAGTTCAGGTACTCTCAGTGCTGGAGCTTTGCAATTAGGATTAGACAAACGCATCTACAGAGCTCAGGTGAGTTTTGCTAATTTTACAACTTCAGGAAATTATATTGGTGTTATTGAAAATCCAGAGGCCACAGGTGGCGCCTCAAACTATGATGAAACTGGTGTACTATTGGATATTAATGGTGGATTTCAAAATTTAAGCCGTATCGGTTTACCACCTTTTATTCAATCTCTTTTTAATTCACAAATAGATATCATTCAAAATGGCATTAGTACAACAGACCTTAGCTTATGCGTTGGCGATTTGTACTTTTTAACAGCTGAAGAAATTCCAGGTGCTACTTATACTTGGTCAAAAGATGGTGTTGTGCTTCCCGAAAACACATTTGAATTAGGCGTAGATACTCCAGGCTTCTATGAGGTCTTTATTGAACCCAATAATGGTGAATGCCCAATTGAAGGCGAAGCTGTAGTTGGTGTTTTTGATATTCCAACTGCAACTCAACCACAGGATATTGTAGTTTGTGATACGACAGAAACATCCGTTTTTGATCTTAGCATTCAAGATGCTGATATTCTTGACACTCAAGACCAAGCTCAGTATAGTGTTAGATATTTTGAAACACAAGATGATGCTGATGCAAATACAAATGAAATTGTTGGTGATTTTTCTAATTTTCAAAACCCACAAACCATTTACGCACGAGTAGAAAATAACGACAACACCAACTGTTTTGCAACAACAAGCTTTACACTATCAGTTTTTGTTACACCAATAATAACTACGCTAAATGATATTACTGTTTGTGATTCTGGGGACGATAACAATAATATGGATGGTTTTACAACAACTAATCTAAATGATTTAAATGCAGGTATTTTAGGAAATCAAGATGAAACCTTATATACTATCTCTTATCACCCAACCCAACAGGACGCTGACGATAATACAGGTGCTTTACCATCAAATTACACAAATACAGTTGCTAATTCTGAAGAAATATTTGTAAGAATAGAAAATAGCACCAATACAGACTGCTATAGTACAGATTCATTTATTCTAACAGTGAATAATTCTCCTGAGGCTATAGATTCAACCTTAATTCAATGTGATGAAGATGGCATTCCAGAAGGCTTTACCATCTTTGATCTTAATCAGGCATTTGATGATATTACTGGAGGTGCATCAGACAGAACCATAAACTTTTATGTATCACTATCTGACCTTGAAAATGCTGAAGACGAAGTCAACGCTGATGCTTTTGAGAATTATTTTAATCCGCAAACACTTTACGCTTTAGTTACTAATACTACAACAGGCTGTACTAATATAGCAGAATTAACTCTTGAAGTGAGTTCAACAGCTTCAAACAATACAGTTTTAGAAGTCTGTGATGATGATGGCACCGAAGATGGTCTCTATAACTTTAATTTAAATGATGCTTTGGATGCTATTTTGTTTGGACTACCAGCTGATCTTGATGTGACGTTTTACGAGACCTATGAAAATGCTTTAGTTGAGGATGATGCACTAGATACAAATTACACCAATACTAATCCGTATTCACAAACTATTTATGCTCGTGTTGAAAATATGAATGCTTGTTTTGGAATTAGCGAAATACAGCTTACCGTATTTGAACTACCTAATATTGAAATTCAGGAAGATGTGTATTACTGTCTGAATTTCTTCCCCCAGACCATTACATTAACTGGTGGATTAATTGATGATATCCCAAATAATTATTATTACGAATGGTCAACAGGCGAAGATGAATTTTCTATTGAAGTTAACGAACCTGGTACCTATACTGTTAGAGTGACCTCAACTGATGGCTGCTTTAAAGACCGAACCATAAATGTATTACCATCAGACATTGCCAACATTACAGAAATTGAAGTTACTGATGCAACATCAAATAACTCCATTAGTGTTTTTGTTACAGGAGATGGTGTTTATGAATATGCCTTAGATGATCCAAATGGACCATATCAGGAAAGCAATCTATTTGAAAATGTAAGTTTTGGTTTTCATACCGTTTACGTGCGTGATATTGAAAATGATTGTGGGACAGTAGAAGAAATTGTCTCTGTGATAGGATTTCCAAAATTCTTTACGCCAAATGGTGATACCTTTAACCAGTTTTGGCAAGTGAAAGGGATTAATGCTGATTTTCAACCTAACTCGCAAATTCTGATTTTTGATCGGTTTGGAAAATTACTCTCAGAACTCGATCCACTTGGACCAGGATGGGATGGGACATTCAATGGTGCTAATATGCCTGCAAGTGATTATTGGTTTGTAGTGATCTTAGAAGATGGACGTACAGTAAAAGGACATTTTGCCCTAAAACGCTAAAAATCATGTAAATTGTTATTCTAAAGTTCGTTAAATGAGGTTTTTGAAATCCATAATGGTTATAGCATCTATTGTTTTTACAATATCCTCATCTGCACAAGACATCAATTTATTCGAACAGTACAACGGTCGATATGATTATATAGCCATAGGCAATACACTTAATCCTTTTGAAAACAATCTTGATTTTAGCTTTTGTTTTCCATTAGAATCATCAAGTGCTACATTAAACTTATCGTCCTCAGCTACAATTGTTTCTGCATATTTGTATTGGGCTGGTTCTGGAACAGGTGATGCTAATGTCACACTTAATGGTCTCCCAATTGATGCTGAAGACATATACACTGTTGATTATACAGAACCTTTTAGTGAAACGCTTACCTATTTTTCTTGTTATGCAAATATTACCGATATGATAATTTCCGAAGGTAATATTTCTTACGAACTCGCCGATCTTGATATTACAGAAGCACTAACTAATACACCAGGATATTGCAGTAATCGAACAAATTTTGCAGGTTGGAGTATCTACATCATTTATGAAGATGACAGCCTTCCTCTTAATCAATTGAACCTGTATCAAGGTCTTGAGATCATCAACAGAAATAATCAGGAAAAAACCATTGTAATTGATAACCTGAATGTCATCGATAATGAAGGCGCAAAAATTGGTTTTTTAGCTTGGGAAGGTGATAATAGTTTAAATTTTGGAGAAAGTCTATCTATTAATGATAATGTGCTTTCTAATCCACCGTTAAATTTAAGTGATAATGCTTTTAACGGAACCAACAGCTTTACAAATTCCAACACATTTTATAATGCTGATCTGGATGTTTATAATATTCAGGATAATATAAATATTGGTGACACCAATGCGACCATAAAATTAACAACAGGTGATTTTGATGAATTTGGCGTTTTTAGAGCAGATCTTATTATTATCAATAATATAGTTACCGTACTCAATAGCCAGTTACCTGATGCAACGATTGCTCTGGATAATTATGTTGTTAATTGTGGTGATAGAACTATTGTGATTGATTTTACAGTGTTTAATACTAATAGTACTGATTCATTACCTGCCAACACACCAATTGCATGCTATGCAGATGGTGTAAACATTGGTCAAACCCAAACAGAGAATGAGATTCCCATTGGAGGCTCTGAGAGTGGTTCTATAACCTTGATGCTTCCTGATAGTGTTGATGATATATTCTTACTAACTCTGTCTGTTGACGATGACGGAACAGGCAATGGCATTGTCACCGAGATCAATGAGAACAACAATATAGATGATGCACTCGTTGAACTTTTAGTTGTACCACCTATTCAAACTTTACCTGATCAAATAGCCTGTAATGAAGGGTTTAATAGTGGATCTTTCAATTTGGTTGAATTGATTTCTGAAATTCTAATTACTGAAGAAGAGATCAAATTTTTTGAATCTTTAGAAGATCTTGAGGCTAACACCAATGATATTATAAATCCTGAAAATTTTTCTAATACATCCAATCCCCAAACCATCTATGTGAGAGTCAATAATCCACCATGCTACGAAGCTTATAGTTTTGAAGTTTCGGTAGAAAATTGTCCGCCTTATGTTCCTCAAGGTTTTTCACCAAATGATGATGGAGTAAACGATTGGTTTAACATACAAGGCTTGTATGATATTTTTGAACAGCATGAACTGAAAATTTTCAATCGTTATGGCACTTTGATCTTTGAAGGTGATAATGATAAAAAATGGTATGGACTTATCAATAGAGGATTGAATAACCATGGAAAGTTAGTACCTGTAGGCACATACTTCTACGTGCTTAATCCTAACGACACCAATTATCAACCTGTAGTAGGTTGGGTATATGTGAATTATTAAACCTTTTAACTCCTAACCTCAAATGAGAGAATTATGTTTTAAAATCAAGCTACAGGAAGAAATAGCTCCAATTAAAGAAGACATTCTAATTGATGAAATAATTGATTTTGCACTACAGAATAAGGTTTCCGTAGGAGGCAATTTCAATAGTGGTTTTTGCTTTTGTGTAGATCATAATAACGTGTTACCTAAAAAATTAAAAACAGAGAGTATTAGATTTTTTAGGGATAAATTCACAAAGCAAATCAGTGAAATAAAATTTAAGATTTTCAATGAAAGTGTAAATATGTTCACCACAACTGAAATTATAAAAATAGATTATTAGTCTGCTCTGTCAATTGTCAAATAAAAATACACTTAACTCTCAAAAACTATCATTATATCTAAAATTGATAGAGCATACGGATTAAATGTTAAAATTTAATGTATTTCATCGTGTTTTTTTGTATTTCGTCTTAATTACACCTATTTTTCCACCCAATAGGATATCAATATCACATGTGCCCCAAACTAACCACTATTGATGCCATAAACTTAACCGCTTGCAAATGACGTTTATTAAAAAATCCCTCCACATATTCGCATGTCTACTATGCTGCATTGTTAGTGCACAACAAATTAGTATCAATAACTCGTTTACAGAGCAAGAACTCATAGAAAACAATCTTATTCAAGGCTGTGTAGAAACCTCTAATATTCAATCTCAAGTTAATGGTCAGGTTAACGGCTTTAACAGCTTTGCCTATTTTGAGCGTGCTGGATCAAATTTTCCTTTTGAAAACGGTATTATGCTATCAACAGGTAATGCAACTTCTGGAGGAAATACAGTAAACACTGCTATATTAAATGAAGGACAACCTAATTGGACAACAGATCCGGATCTGGAGACTGCATTGGGAATTTCAGGTACTTTAAATGCAACATCTATAGAATTTGATTTTGTTTCAGTTGCCAATCAAATACAGTTTAATTACATTTTAGCTTCCGAAGAATACTTCGGAAATTTCCCATGTCAGTATTCTGATGGCTTCGCTTTTCTAATCAAAGAGGCTGGTACAAATGATCCTTATGTCAACATAGCTGTAATTCCAGGAACCTCAACTCCTGTAAATACAAATACTATTCACGACGAGATTGTTGGATTTTGTGATGCTTCAAATGGACAATTCTTTGATGGTTATAATTTAGGAGATACCAATTATAATGGTCGTACTACAGTAATGACTGCCAGCACAAGCATACAACCTAATGTACAATATCATATAAAGTTAATTATAGCTGATCAAACTGATAGAAATTATGACTCTGCCGTATTTATTGAAGGTAACAGTTTCAACTCTACCGTTGATCTTGGTGCAGATATTCAGACCTGTGCAGATGTTGTTAGTCTAGATGGAAATATTGACAATCCACTTGCTACATATTCATGGTTTCTAAACAATAACGAAATTCCTGGTGAAGTACAACCAACACTCGATGTAACTCAATCTGGTGAATATCATGTAGCAATTGAAATTCCCTTAGCAGGTTCTACCTGTCTTATAGAAGATACTGTCAACGTTACCTTAAGTTCTACACAATCTGCAGGTTCAATTTCCAATTATGAACTTTGTGATGATGCTAGTGCAGATAACATTGAAACTTTTGATCTTTCAACTAAAGACACCGAAGTTTTAGCTGCAGTTCCAGCATCAACGTATTCAATATCTTATCATTTAACAGCTAATGATGCTCAAAATGGATTAAATGCCATTTCAGGAACATTTCAGAATACATCAAATCCACAAACCATATTTGTTAGAATTGAAGACACCACCAATGGATGTCTCGCTTTTCAAAATTTTGATCTTATTGTAAATGCTTTACCTGTTATTACTCAACCTACAATTCTATTAACTTGTGATGACGCAACAGGTGACGGGTTTACAACAATAGATCTTTCACAAAAAGATGATGAGATAACTAACGGGAATTTTGATTTGGCAGTGACGTATCACTATACACAAAATGATGCTGATAGTGGTACAAATGCAATTCCGTTACCTTATGTAAATACTAACTCAACAGAAACTCTATTTGTTAATGTTACCAATATTAATACTGGTTGTTCAACTACAACCACACTTGATATAGAAGTATTGAACAATCCTGTGATAAACACAAATAATCATTATATCGATGCCTGTGATACGGATCATGATGGATTTGCAACTTTTGACCTCACCTCTATTGTAGATGATGTATTAGAAGGTATAACTGGTGTTAATGTAACGTTTCATGAAACACAGGAAGATGCAGATCTTGGTATAAATGCTGTAGCAAATTCAACCAACTATGCCAACACCGTCATTAATGAGCAAACACTTTATATACGAGTAGAAGACGCCAATACTGGCTGTGCCTCTACAACTCCAATAGAGATTCATACCAATCTTCTTTTAACGGCAACACACATTAGAGATTTCACTAGATGTGATGAAGATAACGATGGATATGAAGAATTTATTTTTACAAATATCTCTACGGCAATCATTAATGATGTTGAGGAAGTTATGGAATACAACATCGATATCGATTACTATTTAACTGAAACTGACAGGGACAATCAAATCAATCCTATTGATACATCTGTGCCTTTTGCACCAACGTCTAATCCGCAAACCATATTCATTACTTTAACGAGCCCGTCATGTCAGGAAGTCTCACAATTTGACTTGGTATTATTACCTATTATTGAATTTGAACCTATTGAAGATCAAACCGTGTGTGATATTGATCAAGACGGATTTACACTTATTGATCTAAGTCAGTTTGATGCACTTGTAACAAACAATCAAACCTCAGAATTTACAGTCACTTATTTTGCTTCTGAAGATGATGCAAACAACAATGTAAATCCGTTACCAACCCAATATAACAACGTTTCAAATCCTGAAACCTTTTACACAAGAATTACAGCTAATGTAAATTCCTGTTCAGATATTAACAGCTTCGAAATTGAAGTTTTACCAGCACCACTCTCTAATCAACCCACAGATATCATTATTTGTGATGATGATCAGGATGGCGTCTTCATTGTTGATTTAGAGACTAAAATCTCTGAAGTAGTCAACGATACAACTGATAGAGCTATTACATTTCACAATACACAAAGTGATGCTGATAGCAATACAAATCCTATTTCATCTACCTCATCATACGCTGCAAATACACAAACCGTATTTGTAAGAGTTGAAAATACAATTACAGGCTGTCACTCAACAGAAAGTTTTGAGATCATAGTGAATACACTTCCAAATTTTACTGCAATTTCTAATTATAAAATTTGCGAAGATACTAGTGATGGTATTGGAGACTTTATCTTTTCAACTAAAGATATAGAGATCTTAAATGGGCAAACAGGTAAAGAAGTATTTTACTTTTTAAACCAAACAGATGCAGATAATAATACTAATGCAATAGACAAAACTACTGCTTACCAAAATATATCAAACCCACAAACCATAATTGTTAGAGTTGAAAACATTACTGATTCTGATTGTTATGATACGACTTCTTTTATCATTGAAGTAGGAACAAATCCTCTATACAATACACCAACCGATTGGTTTGTTTGTGATGACATACTGAACGACGGAAGTGAAACGTTTGATCTTAATGATAAAATTCAGGAAATTTCAGAAGGTATAAATGATACCTTAGATGTCACATTTTACACCTCATTATCTGACGCTGAAAATTTAAACAATCCTATCCCGCTTCAGTTTAACAATACCGTAAATCCGCAGCAAATCTTTGCAGTTATTGATAATGGTACCATATGTAATTCCATTACTAGTTTTGAACTAAATGTAATTCAATCTCCTGAAGCTAATCCAGCTTTACCAATGACAATGTGTGACGATGATTATGACGGCTTCACGGTTTTTGATATTACACAAGCAGAATTTGACATTCTAGACGTGAGACAAGATGATATTACAGTCACCTATTTTGAAACTATAGAAGATCTGGAAGCAGACACTAATGCCATTCAAAATCCTGGAGCATATACCAACATCTCTAATCCGCAAACTGTATTCATTAAGATCAATAATACAATCTCAAACTGCTTCGTAACAGTACCATTAGAATTGAATGTCAATCTACCTCCTGCTATCAATGATTTTGGATCATACTCTATTTGTGACAATGAAACGAATACAACAGACCTGTCAGAGATTAACTCTATATTACTTGCTGAAACTGAAAATGTATTAGTATCCTACTACATTTCTGATGCTGATGCAAGACATCAAGAAAATGCATTAGATAACGTCTATTCATATCAAACCAATAATGATACCTTGTTTGCAAGAGTTGAATTTACAACAACATTGTGTTTCGCTGTTTATCAATTCAACTTACAGGTCAATCCTTTACCTAATGCAAATCAGCCCTCAAATCTAGAAGATTGTGATGATGACTTTGATGGCTTTTTAGTTTTTGATCTCTCACAACAAAACACACAAATTTTAGGTGGTCAGAACCCTAATATCTTTACAGTGTCTTATTACACAGATGACATTTTAGCCGAAGAAGGCGTAGGTGATTTAGGAAACACATATGAAGCCATATCAAACGAAATCATTTATGCTCGTGTGGAGAACACCACAACAGGATGCTATAGCATTACACAGTTTGAAACCATTGTACACCCAAAACCAGTTGTTGATATTAATGATCAGTTTATTTGTTTAGATAATTTACCACATCTAGTATCAGCAAATACAAATAATATAGGAGACACCTATTTATGGTCTACAAATGAAACTACTCCTGAGATTGAAATAACTGAAATTGGCACCTATTCGGTTACAGTAACTTCACCATTTGGTTGCGCAACAACCAGAGTATTTACAATTTCAGAATCTGAAGCTGCTACAATAGAAATTACAGAAACGGTTGACTTTTCCGATCCTAATAATATTACGGTTACTGTTAGTGGTATAGGAAATTACCTCTATCAGTTAGATGATAATCCACCACAGGATAATGGTTTCTTTCAAAATGTAAGTCTTGGTTACCACACCATCACTATTATCGATCTTAATGGTTGTGCAGAAGTATCTAAAGAAATCGTTGTTATTGATGCACCAAAATTTTTCACACCTAATAATGATGGGTATTTCGATACATGGCATATTACAGGTGTGGAGACCTTAACCGGAACTGTAGTATATATTTATGATCGCTATGGAAAACTACTTAAAACATTAGATTCTGACGATAAAGGTTGGGATGGTTTTTATAACGGAAACCTAATGCCTGCCAATGATTATTGGTTTGTTGCCGATGTTAAAAAAGATAACATCGCATTTCAGGTCAAAGGTCATTTTACTTTGCGACTATAAAAGTAATCTTAACACTTTTTAAGGTTTAACAACAGCATCTATACGTATCTTTGCAATCGGAAAAATTGCAAATGAAATTCGCTGTAAATATTCTTTGTTTTCTATTCACTGTGATGTCTTTTAGTCAAAACATTACAGTAGATAGTCAATCCTTTTCAGCTCAACAATTAGTTGAAGACATTCTTATTGATAGTGATTGTATTGACAATGTTCTAGTGACAAATGTGGTTGGTGGCAATTTTGGAAATTCAGATCAAAGCTATGGTTTTTTTGATGCTACAGGCACCACATTTCCTTTTGAAACAGGAATCGTTTTAAGTACTGGCAGATTATCTAATGTGCCTGGACCTAATACAACGCTTAGTGATGATGATGCAACGGACTGGGCTGGTGATTCTGAACTTGAATCCATACTGAACGAAACCAATACACTAAATGCCACAATCTTAGAATTTGACTTTACCTCTGTGGCTACAGAAATTAGTTTTAGATATATTTTTGCTTCTGAAGAATATCAGGAAGGAAATCCTAATACTTGTAATTTCTCCGATTTGTTTGGATTTTTAATTCGACCTGTTAATGGACAACAATACACTAATATTGCTATAGTTCCAGGCACCAATACACCTGTAAAAGTAACTACTGTTCATCCTGATATTCCTGGTGGATGCCCTGCAGAAAACGAAGCCTATTTTGAAAGTTTTAATGGTGATGTGAGTCCGATTAATTTCAACGGACAAACAAAAATACTTACGGCTACAGCGCAAGTTATTCCCAATGAGACTTATCACGTAAAACTAGTGATTGCTGATGAGCAAAACTTTAGATTTGACTCAGCAGTATTTCTGGAAGCAGGAAGTTTCAGACTTTCAACAGATCTTGGACCAGATCGTTTGGTCGCTAATGGTACTGCCATATGTGGTAACGACACCTATCAAATCCAAACCAACGAATCAGGTAATAACAATACTTACAAATGGTTTAAAGACGGTGTAGAATTATTAGCTGAAACAGGAACTACATTAGACGTTTCCGAAGCTGGGATTTACAACGTTGAAATCACAAAAGATACTTGTGTTCTCTTTGGCGAAGTGATTATAGAGTACGCAGAAAACCCAATTGTTTTTGATTCTATTCTAACAGAATGCGATCAAAATCAGGATGGCTTAACGTTTTACAACTTGTATGATGTAGAACCTCTGGTGACTAATAATGATTCATCTATTTTTATCAGCGACTTTTTCCTCACCCAAAATGACGCCGAACAGAATATAAATGCCATAGTTGGTGGAAATACCTTTGAGAATACTACACCTTTTCAAACCGTATATGCCAGAGTTGAGAATCAGGCGAATTGCTTTAGTATTGCCCAAGTAGAACTTCAAATCTCAAATACTACCATTAGCATCCCTCCTCTTGAAGTTTGCGATGGTGATACTGTTGACGGATTTGCGAGTTTTGACCTCAACGAGATTACAGCGACGATTGCATCTCAAATTCCGATGGATGCTGAAGTCACATTCTATGAAACTGAAGCAGATGCATTTTCAGAGACCAATACCATATCTGGCACATTTCAGAATACAACTCCGAATACGCAAACCATTTTTGTAAAAGTAGTGAGTAATGATCAGTGCTATTCTATTACTACTGCTGAATTGATCGTACTTTACACACCTGTATTACAAGCTAATGAGACTGTAATTTATTGTCTGAATACCTTTCCGGAAACCCTAACGCTTGTTGGTGGTGTATTAAATGATCTACCCAACAATTACTATTACGAATGGTTATTCAATGGAAGTCCCACAGCAGTAAATACAACATTTAATGACATAAATGAACCAGGAACCTATACTGTTATCGTCACAGATCCCAATGGTTGTTCGTCGAGCAGAACAATTACAGTATTGGCTTCAAATCTTGCTACTATTGATGATATCATCATTTCCGAAGGAACTACCAACAATACGGTAACTGTTGAAGTTTCAGGAGAAGGCGATTACGAATTTGCTCTAGATGATCCTGAGGGTAATTATCAAGGGGACAATACATTTTTAAATGTGTCACCTGGGTTTCACACGGTTTTTGTAAGAGATCTCAATGGTTGTGGCATTGTTGAGCAAACCATTTCGGTACTTGGCTTTCCGAAATTTTTCACGCCTAATGGTGATTCATTTAATGAGCGCTGGCAAGTGTATGGTGTCAATTCAGATTTTAACCAAGGTACAGATATTAAAATCTTTAATCGCTACGGAAAATTACTAACACAGTTTAATAACAGCAGTGCTGGATGGGATGGTACACTAAATGGACAACCCCTTCCAAGCGATGACTATTGGTTTGTAGTCACTTTAATTGATGGCAGAACCTTTTCTGGCCACTTTGCATTAAAGAGATAACTAGCTGTTAGCTAAATCATCTCACTTTTATTTCGCTTTTATTACTTAACTTTAAGTTCAAATATTAGTTATTGATGATTCGTATTGTTACTATCATTCTTCTTTTTGTAAGTTTTAGTGCTTTTGCTCAAGATTCAAAACAAGTATCGTTTCGTGAATTAACAGTAGCAGAAGGTCTATCACAAAATAGTGTGGTTAGTATTGCTCAGGATACTACAGGTTATATGTGGTTTGCTACTCAAGACGGACTCAACAAATACGATGGTAGAACATTCTCTTTTTTCAATAAACAATTTGAAGATGTCACAAGACCAACCTACAGCAAGCTGGGAAAATTATATGTAGACAAACAGGATAACCTATGGATTATCAGTAACTCAGGTCACCTTGAAAAATTTAATCGTGACACTCAAAAGTTTACATTCATTCCTAAGATTAATAATGCTAGTATTATTGTTCAAAATTCTGAAAACAATTATTACATCGGAACCTTTGGAAATGGTCTATACAAGATAAATTCGAAATCAAATGACACGCTTAAAGTATTCGATAGTCAGCTTAAACAGTTAAACATCTATGATATAATTGAATTTGACAATACACATTACATCGCTACATCTACACAACTTTTTAAAATCACAAATAATAATCTGGAGCCAGTGCGTATTGAAAATAATCACAAAAACTTCAGTGCCGTTACGACATCAAAAGACGAAACCATTTGGTTAGGTAGCTTTGAGAATGGTCTGTTTTATAAATCTAAAGATGCACAAACGTTTAAAAAATTTAGACATCCTAAATTACCTGAAACACTAAATATCCAGGATATATTGACTGACACCAGTAATAATCTATGGATAGCAACCTACGGAAATGGTTTATACATTGTAGATATTGAAAAAAATAGCGTTGCACATTTCAGTGAAAATAAAGACGACCCTTATGCCTTACAATACAATGATGTATTATGTCTGTTTCAAGATTATACTGGTACTGTTTGGTTAGGTACTGATGGCGCTGGATTAAGCTATTATGATGAGCATCTCACTAAATTTAATAGAATTACAAATGATCAAACTCCTAAAGATATACCAGTAGATGTTGCAAGAGCAATTGCTTACGATGATGAAAAAACCATATGGATTGGTACTTCAGGAAAAGGCTTAACAGCGATCAATCTAGATAAAGACATTTATAGATCATATACTACAAAAAACACATCACTCAATAGTAACCGGATTATGAGTTTGTTATTTGATGATGATTTGTGGATTGGGCATCAAGGTGAAGGGTTACAAGTTTTAGAGTCTAATGGTAATATTTCAACAATTGATGCATTACAAAACGAAACAATTTGGAAGATCATAAAACATGCACCAAATCAGTTTTGGTTGTGTACAAGAGATAGTGGTATTATACTTTATGAAAAGAACAATGGTGTAATACAGCAATATAATACTGACAATTCAGCGTTAACCTCTAACAATATTAGAACCATAGAAAAGGGATCTAGTGATGACATTTGGATTGGAAGTGAAAACAACGGGCTCTTTCTTTTAAATACAAAAACCAAGCAAATTGAATCTGTAAATGAAATTCCTGACAAAATAAAATCTCTATATTATGATGACAATGTTTTATGGATAGGCACCAATGGTAATGGTATTAAGGCATTTTATCCTTTAAATAAAAGCATTACAACGTACACGATTGAATATGGCTTATCTAACAATGTCATTTATGGTATTTTACCAGATGAAAACGGGAATTTATGGTTGAGTTCTAACAAGGGAATTACACGATTTAATCCAAAGGACAAACGAACATTTTATGCTGAAAACTATACTGAGAATAGTGGCTTACAATCCTTTGAATTTAACACAGGTGCCTATTTCAAAGCAGATGATGGCACATTGTTTTTTGGTGGACTTGAAGGAATCAATTGGTTTTCACCTAGTAATCTTACCAGCAATGAAGTCAAACCCAAAACTGTCATTTCTAAGTTTGAGATCTTTAACGAAGGTCAAGACATGACACCTATGGCCAAATTTCGTCATAATCAAAATACACTAACATTTACATTTGCCAGCTTACACTTTTCTGAACCTTCAAAAAACTTATATCGCTATAAATTGCTCAACCACGATGAAGATTGGTCCAAACCAAGTTATAATAATGTAGCACATTACACCAACTTACCTCCCAACGAATATAAGTTTTTAGTTACATCGAGTAACTATGAAGGTATTTGGAATAAGACACCTACCCGTTATTCATTTGAAATATTAAAACCTTGGTATAAAACAAACCTAGCATACACTATATACGGACTCCTGCTAATTTTAGGTATCTATGCTGTATTCAGTTATTTTAAATTTAAGTGGAAATTAGAAACACAATTCAGATTGGAGCATGCCGAAACTGAACGACTGAAACAACTGGACGAATTCAAAACAAAACTCTACACTAATATTTCCCACGAATTCAGAACACCATTAACCCTCATCTCAGGCCCAATAGATCATCAATTATCTAAAGACACATTAGAACCACAAGACCGTAAAGAGCTCAATCTGGTCAAACAAAATGCAAACAGGTTGCTTAATCTGGTAAATCAAATGCTGGATTTATCATTGATAGATTCGGGACAATTACGCTTGCAGGTTACAGAAGGGAACCTTAACATTCTTCTCAAACAAATCGTAGCTGCTTTTCAGTATAAAGCTGATGAGAAACACATTAATATTATCAGTACTATAAATAACCTAGATCAGGTATGGTTTGATGTAGATTCTATAGAAAAGATCGTCTCTAATTTATTGTCAAATGCTATAAAATATGCTCCAGAACACAGCAAAATAATTATAGATGCCAATGATCAGGATCATAATTTAGTGTTATCGATAATCAACGTAAACATAAGCATATCTAAAAGCAACTTTGCAAAACTATTTCAACGCTTTTATCAGGATAATGAAGCCTCTGAAGGTGTAGGAGTTGGTTTGGCTCTTGTGAAAGAGTTAGTAAATTTATCAAAAGGTAATATCACTGCTAATACGGTCGATAATGATAAAGTTCAATTTACGGTCACCTTACCTATTCATAAAACTGCTTTTGATACTTCGGAAATTAAAATTCAAAGTGATACCGAACCTCGGTCAAATGAAACAGATGCGCAATCAAATGAAAATAACGATTCACCCGTTTTATTAATAGTAGAAGATGATAATGATATAAGAGCTTTTGTAGCTTCCATTTTTAAAAATTCCTATACAATTGTTGAAGCTGAAAATGGCAAAGCTGGTATTGATACAGCTTTAAAATACATACCAGATATTATTATTAGTGATGTTATGATGCCTGTACAAGATGGTATTGCACTCTGTAACACCTTAAAATACAATGAACTCACAAGTCATATTCCTATCATACTTCTAACAGCCAAAGTGGGTGAAGAAAACGAAATAGAAGGTTTAAAAACTGGAGCCGACGCTTATATCACAAAACCTTTTAATAGCGAAAAATTAGAGTTAAGAGTAAAAAAACTCATTGAAAACAGACAACAACTACAAAAGCACTTTAGTAAAGATTTTAACATTAATCCTGAACTATCCATCACCTCTACCGAAGCTGATTTTTTAAAGCGTTTAAAAACTGTTCTCGATGACAAAATCACAGACTCAGATTTTACAAGTGAAGCATTTTCTATTGCTATGAACATGAGTCGAACACAACTACACAGGAAATTAAAAGCCATTGTAGGAATGAGTGCTTCGGAATTTATAAGATCCCAACGTTTAAAATTAGCCATTGAACTTCTAAAAAAGTCTGATGCTACTACTTCTGAGATTGCCTATCAAGTTGGATTTAACACACCATCATACTTCATCAAGTGTTTCAAAGACGTATACAATTGTACGCCAAGCGACTATAATCTGAAAAAATAAAAATTACAATCACCTTATTTTCAGCATATTAAAACTTAATATTACAATATGTTACATATGTTTCATGCTTTGAAACATATCTTGTATTCTCAACAATGACTTCCCTATAATTTTACATCCATAAAGAATTCAATAGCTAACTAACATGGATAATCATCCAAAAAAAAAAGATGAAACGATATACCTAAGTATCGATCATTTAAAAGAGGGTTCCTATAAACTCAATTTATTATTAAAGAATGAAATTATTAAAACTATAAAATTCATTAAAGAATAAAACGAAGCTATTAATCAATTGAGAAAAGGAGACAACAAATAAAACGTGGAGTTAGCGTTGTTTCCTTTTCTATTTAAAAATCACATCATGAAATCAAAATTCACAATACTTATTCTATTATTAACCTGCTTAAGTTATGCTCAAAACGGTATCAACTATAAGGCAGTTATTAAGGACAATATTGGAAATGTTCTAGTTAATGAAAACATTTTTGTTCAATTTGCCATACTTGAAGGAGGTTCTACAAATGTATACACAGAAACTCATGCTCCTACAACCGATGAAAATGGTATAATTATAATTAACATTGGTGAAGGCACTCCTACCTCAGGAAATTTTTCAACTATAGATTGGGGAAGTAATGACCATTCTCTTAATGTACAAATTAATACAGGCTCTGGATTTGTTGACATGGGTACCACAGAATTTAAATCAGTACCATATGCTAAAGTAGCAGACAAGGCTATGTCCTCAGAAGCTATTGAATTGCCGTACTATGACAACACCACCTTATCAAATGGCGCCGCATTTCATATTCACAATACGAGTACCAATGCATCCTACGGTTTGGTAGGAACAACAGGATCAGATGGAGCGACTATTCCTGCAAATCGAGCTGGTGTTTTAGGATATTCAACTAATGCTCATGGCGTTTATGGGTTTTCTAAAAATAGCTTTTATGCTGGTGTTCAAGGTGTGTCCGAGTCAGTAGATGGTGTTGGTGTACAAGGATATGGCTTTGGAGGCGGAGTTGGAGGTCATTTTTACACAACACTATCAGGTACAGCAGCATTAACTACCGGACAAGGTAATGTTGGTATTGGTGTTGATGAACCAGAAGAAAAAATGCATGTGGCAGGTAATCTCCTTATTCAATCTAATGTGGGAGCTTTACTTTTAGGTTTTCCTGATAATGGAAATCTATGGCGATTTAGCACCACAAATGCCGGAGCAGACTTACTATTTCGTTCAAAACCTAGTGGTAGTAATTCTTTTAGTACACGTTTTAAGTTTAATCAAAGTGGAGAGTTTCAAATAGGAACAAGTGCAACACCTTCTGCATGGGCACATATTAGAAATAATTCTGGACTTACTAAACCACATCTAAAACTTGAAGAAATTGGTAATGACTATGCAAGATTAGAACTAACTAACGACGTTACTAGTGGAGCATACTGGCACGTAGCTGGTTTACCTTCATCTACTGCAGCAAATGCTAGGTTAAATTTCTATTTTAGAAATGCCTCCGGAGCTGGAGATAAACTAACCATTACAGGTGATGGCAAAGTTGGCGTCGACGGTACCCCAACTGCAAGATTAGAGCTTTATCAAAAGGGGCAGGCTGTTGGGACAGGCTTACGCTTTGATGATGGCACAGCAAATAGTGACTGGGACATTACCCATGGTTTTTCACTTCGTTTTCATTACGGAGGAAATCTTAGAGGTTTTATTAATGCAAATACAGGTGCTTATACACAGTCCTCAGACGCCACCTTGAAATCAAACATAATTAATATGGATACTGTTCTTGCTAAAGTTAATTTACTAAGACCAACCTCCTATTTCTATAAGAGTGATTCGTCCAGAACTAAAGCACTAGGATTTATTGCTCAGGAGGTGAAATCTATTTTTCCTGAAGTGGTTCATTATTCTCAAGCAGATAATCTCTACGGAATTGATTATGGTTCCTTTAGTGTGATTGCAATAAAAGCCATCCAAGAACAGCAGGCCCTTATAGACAATCAACAAAAACAAATTGATGAGCTGAAATCATTAGTTCAAACATTAATAAATAAACAATAACATTATGAGAACACTTTCTAGCATCATACTCCTGTTTAGCGTCTTCATTCTGAATGCGCAAACCATAGTAAAATCCAGTATTGACTCTGGAGGCGCATCATCAACTTCAGGAAATATACAAATCGTTTATACCATTGGCGAAGTCAATGTTCAGGAATTAAGTACTTCAAGCATATCAATTTCCGAAGGCTTTATCAATGCAGAACTAAGAATTCTCATTGACCCAAAAGTATTTTTACAGGGACCATTATTAAACCCAGCTTCAGCCAATTTAATGAATGACAACTTACGAGAAGACGCTTTATTACCAACAACCAGTCCTTATCCAGATGCTGCTATGTGTAACGCTTCAGTATTTAGTGTTACAGGAAACAATGCCATTGTAGACTGGATCTGGATAGAACTGAGAGCTGCTAACGATAACCAACGTCTCATTAATGGCAGATCTGCATTAGTACAACGCGATGGTGATGTAGTAGATTTAGATGGAAGCTCCTCTGTAATCATGCAAGCTGCACCAACCAATTATTTTGTGGTTGTTAAACATAGAAATCATTTAGGAGCAATGAGCTCTGCTGTGATTAATTTGTCCGATACTACATCAACACTTGTAGATTTTACTGACACTAGTTTCTCAACTTTTGGAAGTAATGCACAAGTCGTTTTAAATTCAGGTGACACAGCATTATGGGCTGGTGATACAAACAATGATAATGCGATTGTCTTCTCTGGTAGTAACAACGATGTTAACGCCATCAAAGATTATATTCTTGCTGATCCTGGTAACATTTTAAACTTTATCACTTATGGCTCATTAGGTTACCTCATTCAGGATGCTGATCTAAATAGTACAGCAAGATTTTCGGGCTCACCAAACGATAGTAATATCATAAAGGATAATATTCTTAATCATCCTGCTAATATTCTTAATCTACCAACATTTATTATATCAACAACAGTTCCTCCAAACAATTAAAAAAGTTATTATGAAAAATCTTTACACATTACTCATTACATTAACAATAGCATATTCTGGATTTTCACAAGATTATCAATTTGGTATTGTTCATAACACAGACTATAATTTCTCAGTAGTAGCTGTACCAAGTTTTGATGGTACTAACACTGATATTTCAGATATAGGTTTTGCATTGATGCTACCAGCAGGAGATGCAGACATTATTAACGTTTCTCAATTTAACGGCAGAGATTGGACATCAAATCAGGTCACTGCAGCGCAACTTACTGGAGCTGGATTGGGTGATGGCACAAGAGATGCCTTTGTTCTGAATTTACCTCCTGGTCAAACACTATTATCTCATACGACAGATACACCATTTGTTCTGGTCTCTTTTGATATTAGTAATATGCCCACGTCTGGACTATTAGAACTTCTATCCAATACCGATCCAATAGCAATTGGATTAGGAGGTGCAGTGAATAGCTTCTACAATTCTAATATTGACAATACTACCACACAAGACTATTTTGGTGGTCTGGTACCAGGACAAGAAGATTTCATGCTAGAAACATTAAGTATCGATGACATCGAACTTGAAAACTACACCATAGCAGTGTACCCAAATCCTGCCGTTGATATTCTTCATGTATCTACAGAATTAGAAGTCCTTGAGCTTAAACTATATGATATCCTCGGAAAACAAGTCATCGCATTAAGAAACACGAAATCAATGACCGTGGAGCAATTACGCTCTGGTGCTTATTTCCTAAAAATTAAAACTATTGATGGCGTTGTTACCAAAAGAATTATCAAAGAATAATATAAACAAAAAACACATGAAAACGTTTATAAAACTTAGTGTATCCATAACGCTTCTATTTGCTTTCGGATGCAGCAATAATGATGACGGAAATAGTAACGACGGTGGAGAACAATCAACATTAGAATTATTGGTTTCAGGAAGATGGTATCAGGAATCAAAAACACCTGGTAGTTTTTCTACATGTGAAAAAAGCAGCTATATCGAGTTCTCAAATGAAACAGATATTGCACTTCACTTTTATAATGATGACTCTGGTCCTTGCGAATCTGAGGGCGTTGTCAATGCAAACTACAACTTATCGGGTAATACTTTAGAGATTAATGTTCCTGATGGAACAGTCACAGCTAACATTGTTTCTATTTCCGAAGATGAATTAATTGTTACTGCTGAAGATGAAACTGTTGTTTTTGATAAAACAGAAGGATAAAAACATGATATTATGGGCTTTTCGAAGAAAAATCACGAATACAAAAAAAATAACAGAACTATTGTAAGTAAAACTAAACTCACAATTACAGCCTGTTTGATAGCATTAGTTTCTATAGCTCAAACGGGAATTAATTATAAAGCACTGATCAAAGACACCAACGGAAACGCAATAATCAATCAAGGTATTGATATGGTATTCAATATCGAATTTGAAGGCGAATCTGCTTATAGCGAACTACAGGTCATTGTTACAGACAACAACGGAATTGCTATTGCAACTATTGGTACAGGATCTGCAATTAACGGAGATTTTGATACTATAGATTGGACTCGTGGTAATGCCGAACTTAATGTACAAATTGATTTTGGGGCTGGATTAGTAGATTTTGGAAATACTCCATTTAATGCAGTACCTTATGCATTAAACATCCTTAATCTAGAAGGACTAGAACGTGTCACCGAAAATGGAAATTCAGGTTGGCGATTATCAACATCAAATAACGCCAATCATGGTCCTATTGGAATAAATGCGTTAGATTTTTCTGAACAACCATTGCCAGTAGCTAATTCAGGAGCTACAGGAGAACTCTCTGTGGCTTTCGGACGGTATTCTCAGGCTATAGGATATTCGTCTTTTGCAATGGGAGATATTGCAAGCGCAGGTGGTGAACAATCGTTTGCCTTTGGTGAACAGAGTTCTTCTCCAGGTGATTTTTCTGTCTCAATGGGCTTCAACAACCTCACATCTGGAGATTACAGTAGCGCTTTGGGAAGAAGTAATTTAGCACGTGGAGATTTCTCTTTTGCAGTTGGAAGAAGTAATCAAATATCTAGTTCAAGCGAAGATGCTTTCGCTTTTGGACAATCTAATCTCATTAATGGAATTGGTTCGGTTGCTATTGGAATGGATAATTCAGTTACTCAACCTAATAGTTTTGCTTTTGGACAAAATAATGATATCAGTGAATATGGATACAGGTCTTTTGCTTTTGGTTATGGAAATGTAAATGATGCTCCTGATAGTTTTACTTTTGGCTATGAAAATATTGCTAGTGGATCATCCAGTATTGCTTTGGGATTTAGAGCGCAAGCTTTAGGAGCCACCTCGTTTGCACACGGGAATAACGTTACAGCCTACTCCCAACGAGAAATAGTATTTGGCTCATACAACACAACATACACACCTCAATCATATGGACCATTTGAAACAGATTTAAATCGACTATTTGTTGTTGCCAATGGAGGCTATACCCTCGGACAATTAATTCGTAGAAATGCATTAACCATCTTGAAAAATGGATACACTGGTATTGGTACAGATACACCACAAGAACGCTTACATATAAATGGTAGATTGCGCATTGGAACTGAAACCATTGAAGACACAGGAAGCAATCAATTGTCATTTAATGCTAGTCTCTTACCAGACGGTGATGATATAATGCGACTTGGAAATTCTAGCAATCGTTGGGTTGGAGTTTGGGCCGTAGATGGAACCATTAACACCTCTGACAGACGTGAAAAGAAAAACATCAGAAGTTTAAATTATGGGTTAACTGAAGTCTTACTTATGAATCCCGTAAGCTTCAAATGGAAAGACCGAGAAGATCAAGACACAAAACTGGGATTGATTGCCCAAGATCTCCAAAAACTTGTACCCGAAGTAGTAATTTCACATACATGGGAAAATAATAAGGTTACTGGAAAACTCACAAAAAAAGAATCAGATAGATTAGGTGTATACTATTCCGATTTAATCCCTGTACTCATTAAAGCCATTCAAGAACAACAAGAGATTATTAACAAACAACAGCTTGACAACGATCTTCAAAAAGCGGAGCTATCAGAACTAAAAGATAATTATCAATCCTTGTTGTCAAGGATAGAGATCATTGAGTCGAAAACTTCAAACTAAGGCACTATGAACTTTTCAAAGAAAAATCACGAACTCAACAAAAGCAATAGATATACTGTGAGTAAAACGTTTCAATTATTTTTAATCATGCTATGTATTTCAGCAATTGGTTTTGCTCAAAATGGCATCAACTATAAGGCGCTCATTAAAGATACTAATGGCAATGTGATCAACAGTCAAAACATCGATATACAATTCTCTATCAATATTGAAGGTGCGACAGTGTATAGAGAAACACAACAAATCACAACAGATGTAAATGGTATCGCAATTGCTACTATTGGATTAGGAACGGTTAGTATTGGAAATTTTGAAAACATTTTATGGAGGAATGGCAATACTTTTCTTAATGTACAAATAGATTTTGGAAGTGGCTATATTGATCTAGGCACAACAGCATTTCATGCTGTACCGTATGCCATACATGCTTTAACCTCTGAAGGCCTTGAACCTATAGATGAAGGTAACGGTATTGGTTGGAGACTAACTGATTCTAACCCTAACAATCATGGAAATATTGGTTTAAATGCAATTGATTTAAGTAGTAGTTTCACGGCATCAAACCTTAGAGGTGCCACAGGTGATTATGCTATCGCAACAGGTTTTAACACAACAGCTTCAGGAATTTATTCCATAGCAACAGGTAGAAATACTGTGGCATCAGGATTTAATTCAACTGCTATGGGAAATCAATCTTCAGCATCAGGAATTACGTCTATGGCATTAGGGCATTTAATCGATGTTACTGGTGATTACGCTACTGCATTCGGTAGCCAAACAACCGCATCAGGTGATTATTCCACAGCAATGGGGAGTCAAACAACAGCCACAGGAAATTATTCTACTGCAATGGGCAGAAATACTTCAACTTCAGGAATTTATGCTACAGCTATGGGCAGGAATACAACTGCATCAGCTTATTCTACAGCAATGGGAGATGGAACTGAGGCAACAGGGTCTTATTCCACAGCTATGGGACGTGAAACAACAGCCACAGGAGTTAATTCTACTGCGATGGGAAGAAGCACAATAGCATCAGCACAGAATTCTACAGCACTGGGAGATGAAACTCAAGCATTAGCTCCTTCTTCTACAGCAATGGGTGGAAATACAATAGCCTCAGGAAATTTTTCCACAGCAATGGGGAACTCAACGGAAGCAGCAGGCGCTTATTCCACAGCAATGGGTTATTTTACAACAGGATCTGGTTTTTCGTCTTCAGTCAACGGAGTTAGAACAACGGCTCCTTCATATGCAGAAACAGTTGTTGGTACATATAATACAAACTACACTCCAAATGCTTCTTTGACATGGAATGCTTTAGATCGATTATTTGTAGTTGGCAATGGCCAGTCTGGTTCTCGTTCTAACGCCATGGTCATTTTAAAAAACGGCAACATTGGAATAGGCAATGATACACCTGACGAAAAGTTACACATCACTGGAGGTCGCTTAAAAATAGGTACAGAAACCATTGAAGATGGTGGCAACAATGCATTGCGATTTAATGCGAGTTTACTACCTGATAATAATAATGTAATGAGTTTAGGAAACTCAACGTTGCGGTGGACTGGACTTTGGGCAACTGACGGCACTATAAACACTTCGGATAGGCGTGAGAAAAAACATATTAAAGCGCTTGATTATGGTCTAACAGAAGTCTTACAAATGAATCCCGTAAGCTTCAAATGGAAAGACAGAAAGGATCAAGACACCAAACTGGGATTAATTGCTCAGGATCTCTTGGAATTAGTTCCAGAAGTCGTAAAAACCCATGAATGGAAAACCATTTCTGACACTAACAATACTACTGAAAAAGTAAAACTTAATCGATTGGGAGTTTACTATTCTGATTTAATTCCTGTGCTTATAAAAGCGATTCAGGAACAACAGAAAATCATTGACAATGAAAAATCAATCAATGCCAAACAAAATTCACAGTTAGAGGCTCTACTATCAAGAATTGAAGATTTAGAAGCTAACCAATCAAATTAACAGACAATGAAAACATTTCAGATACTTCTTTTAACCATATGTATTACTGCTACTGGTATTGCACAAAATGGGATCAATTATAAAGCGCTTGTAAAAGACTCAAATGGAAATGTTCTAGCTTCAACATTAGTCACTATGCAATTTACTATTTATGAAGGGGCAGGTCTTACCAATAATGTTTATCAAGAAAACCATACAGTACATACAGACACCAATGGTTTTGTAATAGTTAACATTGGAGAAGGCACGACTAATGACGATTTTAACGCAATTATGTGGAATAATGATGAACATTTTTTAAGCGTAAATGCAGATTTTGGCTCTGGCTTGTTAGATTTAGGAACCACTCAATTTATGGCAGTGCCTTATGCGTTGAGTAGTGGTGATCATCCTTGGACAAAAGATGGAAATGGAATTCATACTGTAAATACAGATGTTGGAATAGGTATAAATAATCCCGAAGCACAATTAGATGTCAAAGGTGGTGATTGGAACTTAGATGCTGGTAATCCAGGTGATTTTAGAATAGGAAATACAACACATAATTTTAGAATAGGTATTGCCACAGGTGGCGGAGGAGCAGGTATTACACGAATGTATACCAATAGCAATACGTTGATTTTAGGATCAAATAGTACACCTAGATTAAAATTAAATCAAAATGGTTCAATAACAGCTCCTTCATTAACTAATAGCCTTATTGAAAATACTGGAGATGAATCTTTAATAACAAAAAAATATGCAGACGAAACCTATGGCAATAACCCCATAGTGACTAAAGAAGTTTTCATACCTGCTTCTTCATTTGTACCTATTAACTCGTACTATGGTTTAGCCGTTTACAATGGAATAGCGTCATCTTCAGATTTCTCTCCTCTATTTACTCCTATCGTGTTACCAGTTGGAGCTACAATTACAGAAATAAGTGCCTATATATACGATGACTCTGCCAATAACTTTGATTTTTCATTGCAGCTTAAAAACATGATTACAAACTTCGAAAGTTCATTATTCAGTTTAAGCACAACCAATGGTAGTAATAACAACCAAATATTAACGAATACTTCAGATATTCAAATTACTTCTAACTACTCCTATTATGTACGAATCGGACCATCCTCAGGTCATGAATGGAGTGGTTTTAGTGGAATAAAAGGAATAAAAATAATTTACACAGAATAACTGTGTAATAAAACAAATAGATAGTGACTATGAAAACAAGATTCTTATTCATTCTATTACTATATGTTTACGCAATAGGAATAGCACAAAACGGCATTAACTACAAAGCGCTTGTAAAAGATTCAAATGGAAATGTTCTAAGTAATCAAAATATAGACATTCAATTTACAATCCTTGAAGGAGCAACAACAGTTTATGAGGAAATACATACAATCACAACTGATCAAAATGGTTTGATAGTTACAAATATTGGAGACGGATCAATACTTTCAGGAACGTTTAGTTCTATTGATTGGAATCAAAATATCCAGCTAAATACTCAGATAGATATTGAGCAAGATGGAAGCTTTGTAGACCTCGGCTCAGAACCATTTAATTATGTTCCAAGAGCATTTTATGCTGAAAAGGCACAATCGGCACAAACAGCTGTTATAGCCCAAAGTGCTGCGAATGTTTCCATAGTACCAGTAGGTCAAGGTCTAGGACTTGCAGGAACGAATAATAATGTTGGTTCTTCTGCTTTAGATCTTACTTTTTTTAATGAAGCAAACAGTGGAGCTACTGGAAGTCAATCATTTGCCGTTGGACGTAATGCAAATGCTGCTGATGTCTTCGCAATTGCAATGGGCTTTGATACCAAAGCACTTGGTAGTAGTTCTGTAGCCATTGGAAACGATGCAGTTGCCAATGTAAACAGTTCTTTTTCAATAGGAATTAGCACCATAGCAAATTCTTTATACGCTACAGCTCTAGGAAGGTTGAATGTAGGCTATAGTAATGCCATTTTTGAGATTGGAAATGGCACTGGAAATTCTGTAACTGGGTTCAACAGAAGCAATATTTTTACCATTTTTAAAAATGGTAATGTGATTATAGATGGTAATTTGGGGATTAATACAAATGCACCGTTAAGTAAAATTCATATTCCACAAGGCAATGATACAGGATTAGGCAATAATAATGGGTTTATTTTACTAGGTGAAACGAATGGAGCTAATATTTCAATAGACAACAATGAAATCATGGCTAGAAATAATGGCAATGCTGCTGACTTAAATCTACAAATTGAAGGTGGTAGAGTTCTTATTGGTGGTAATGTAGGTATAGGAACTACAAATCCAGAGGAATTATTACATATAGAAGGTATTGTCAGAATAGGAACCGAAACCATAGAAGATACTGGTCTAAATAGGTTATCATTTGACGCAAGTTTATTACCAAATGTAAATAATAGTACAGATTTGGGTGCTGCAGATTTCCGTTGGAATACTGTTTATGCAACCAATGGTTCTATCAACACTTCAGATAGACGTGAAAAGAAAAACATCAAAAACCTTAATTATGGTTTACATGAAGTACTACAAATGCAACCGGTGAGCTTCAATTGGAAAGACAAAAATAATCCTGATGCTAAAATCGGTTTAATTGCTCAAGACCTTTTAAAACTCATTCCTGAAGTCGTAAAAACACACACTTGGGAAACAACTTCAGGAGAAAATTCTACACTAAAAAAAGTTGAACTTGACAGACTTGGTGTATATTATTCTGATTTGATTCCTGTGTTAATCAATGCCATAAAAGAACAACACAAAGAAATTGAAGACTTAAAAAAAGCACTAAAAACACAAAAATCTTTGGAAGAAAGAATCTCAAGTTTAGAACAGAAAATCACTAATTAAAACTCAACACTATAAATCAAATTTTATTCAGTATTAATAACTTTAACATATGAAATACCTAAAATTTATAATCTTCATATCATTTTATTGTATGACAGGTCACGGACAAGAAAACAATGAGGAGATATATTACTCATCATTTAGACCTCAAGGTTGGGATATTCATATTTCAAAAGATAATGGTAAAAGCTTCAAATCCTTCACCTCGCATTCCAGCTTAGATTACGATGCCAAAATTAGTCCTGATGGCAATTGGATTGTATTCACTTCGGAGCGTTTGGGGAAACCGAATTTATTCATAAAACATGTACAAGGTGATACCTTACCTAGATTATTAGTAAAAAGTGCTAGCATGCAAGATCAGGTGGATTTTTCACCCGATGGCAAATGGATTGTCTTTGTATCTTCACATGAGGATAATGCCGAGATATACAAACTCCCTTTTAAGCCTTCAGATACCTTATCGATAAGTGAGGCTAAAAACCTGACAAATAATTTAGCAGGCGATTTCAGACCTCGATTTTCTAATGATGGAACGTCTATAGCTTTTTCAAGTGATAGAGCTCATGAGATAAAACCACATAAATTTTTAGTATTTGCCTTACAACGAACAGGCGATATATATACCATGTCTTCAGATGGTGATAATGTACAACGCTTAACTAGTTCTGATGGTTGGGATGGGAGTCCTAATTGGTCTGATGATGATTCTAAAATCATTTTTTACAGCACTAGAAATGATGACAATGGCAAACCTGACCTATACCAAATAGAGGCCAATGGAGAAAATGAAGTTATGATAACCTCAAAGGCGTTGAGTGGCGCAATGTCACCATTAGTTATTAATTCGGAGCGTATTCTTTTTACCAATCGCAATATGGAAAAAGGAATTTTTCAAATACTTGAAATAAATCCTAATACTAAAACTATAGATTCTTCATTTGTAAGTGATATGCATATGCTGAACATAGATTATCACAACTCTGGTGTTATGGTGTTCCATGGCGGAAAAACACTAAATGAAACTGAAGGTAACAAAGGTGATTTTTATGGAGATATTTTGGTAAAGAACCATCCAGCTAGAGACAGTCTCGACAACAAAGAACTGTCGCTTTTTGGGATTCGTCGTTCATTCGCAGCACCGCCTGTTCTAAATGATACCAAAGTTGTATACAGTTATAATCCAGCAAGAGGTTTTGGGGATTTCGTAACTCCTTTTTTATACCCACTTGCATTGCTTCCTGTTCTTGCACTCATATGGTTTGTAGTAGGAATAGTAAAGAGCATAAAAAAACGTCGAGAAATCAAGTTTTGGAAACATCTTATATTTTCAGTGTTATCAGTATTGCTTATTGCATTTATTTTTATCCAATTGAATAATTGGGTTGGTGTTCTCAGGCTTCCAATGAATGTGGTCAAACTATACGTAGGATTGATTTTATTAGCGGTACTTATCGCTTTATTACTCGTGTACAGAATTTATAAAAAACGGAAAACAGCAAACAAACCTATAGCTTCACTATATAAACTATATGCCATGATGTTTTTTGGATATGCCATAGGGTTACTTTATATAACGTTGTTTACAGGTTCCTTTTTAAGTAGCAAGACCACGTTTTACATGGTAGACTACCATACAAATGAAGTAGAAAAATTATTCGATTTCAAAGCCGATAAAGACTTTAATCCTCAATCTTCCCAGATTATCGACACGAAGTTTACACCAGATGGAACTGCCCTACAGTTTTCAGTTGGAAGCTTTAGAGGAAATCCCAAAGCCCAAGGCGCAGTATATACCTATCATTTGGAACATAAAACTATAGAAAAAATTACACCTTTAAATGCCAACTACGGATTTGCAGATTTTTCAGCAGATAACACCACAATGGTTTACAGAAGTGGTGCTTCAGGTAATATGGATATTTATGTGAAAGAAAATGGTAACATCACTAACCTGACTAATAGTGAAGCTAAGGAGAACTTTCCAGTCATCTCACCAGATGGAAACAAAATTGTGTATTGCTCAGATCATCATGGAAAGAATTTAAAGGATATCGTTAAAACTATGGATGTGTTTTTAATTGAACGTCAGTCAGATCAAACGTGGTCATCACCAAAACAAATCACAACCTATTCGGGACAAGAGGGACATCCTCATTTTTCACCTGACGGAAATTGGATCATTTATGCTTCGGAAGAATTTGGAATTAATGACGAACAGCCTATTGTACAGTCGTACATATTTGCACCTCAGATGTATGGTGAAATAGTTGCCATTCGCATTGCAGATGGGAAGAAAGTACGCTTAACTCACAACAAATGGGAAGAAGGTGCACCTCTGTGGATTGAATCAAAAAAATAAGCGTTAAAAACACATAATTTTTTTAACAGAATTGGACAACGCATTGACTTAAAATATGAACGTATTATTGTAACTTTGTTAGATGCGTTTTAAAGTACAATCCGAATTCAAACCTACTGGAGATCAACCACAAGCCATCAAACAATTAGTAGATGGTATTGAGTCTAATGAAAAATACCAGACACTTCTTGGTGTGACTGGTTCTGGTAAAACCTTTACTGTGGCTAATGTCATTCAAGACGTACAGCGACCAACTCTGGTTTTAGCACACAACAAAACTTTAGCAGCTCAATTATACTCTGAGTTTAAACAGTTTTTTCCAGACAATGCTGTGGAGTATTTTGTATCCTACTACGATTACTACCAACCTGAAGCCTACATTCCTGTCTCTGGCGTGTATATCGAAAAGGATCTGTCCATCAATGAAGAGATCGAGAAAATGCGTTTAAGTACCACCTCTTCCCTACTGTCAGGTCGTCGTGATGTGATTGTTGTAGCCTCAGTGTCTTGTCTATATGGTATTGGAAACCCTGTTGAGTTTCAGAAGAATGTCATATCATTAGAAGTTGATCAGGAAATTTCAAGAACCGATCTGTTACATCGACTTGTTCAAAGTTTGTATTCTAGAACGGAAGCTGATTTCAACCATGGAAATTTCAGAATAAAAGGAGATACTGTTGATGTATTTCCAAGTTATGCAGATGATGCTTTTCGTATTCACTTTTTTGGTGATGAAATCGAAGATATTGAACAGTTTAATATCCAAACTAATGAAGTTATTGAGCATTACGACCGACTGAATATCTATCCAGCAAACATGTTTGTAACGTCTCCAGATATTTTACAAGGTGCTATTCGTGAGATTCAAGATGATCTGGTCAAACAATACAATTATTTTAAAGAGATAGGAAAACATCTGGAAGCTAAACGTCTCAAGGAGCGTACAGAATTTGATTTGGAAATGATTCGCGAATTAGGCTATTGCTCTGGAATTGAAAACTACTCAAGATACTTAGATGGTAGACAACCAGGAACGCGACCGTTCTGTTTATTAGATTATTTTCCTGAAGATTTTTTAATGGTAGTTGATGAAAGTCATGTTACCATTTCGCAAGTGCATGCCATGTATGGTGGTGACCGAAGCAGAAAGGAGAATCTGGTTGAATACGGATTTAGATTACCTGCTGCAATGGACAATAGACCGTTAAAATTTGAAGAGTTTGAAGCCTTGCAAAATCAAGTTATCTATGTAAGTGCTACTCCTGCAGATTATGAAATGCAAAAAACCGATGGTGTCTATGTAGAACAAGTCATACGTCCAACTGGATTATTAGACCCAATCATTGAAGTACGTCCGAGTTTAAATCAAATTGATGATTTGATTGAAGAAATTCAACAACGTGTTGAAAAAGATGAACGTACATTAGTAACAACCTTAACCAAACGAATGGCAGAGGAACTCACGAAATATCTAGACCGCATTCAAATTAGATGTCGCTATATTCATAGTGACGTGGATACCTTAGAACGTGTTGAGATCATGCAGGATCTGCGTAAAGGTTTGTTTGATGTACTAGTTGGTGTTAACCTACTACGTGAAGGTTTAGATCTACCAGAGGTATCATTAGTAGCCATCTTAGATGCCGACAAAGAAGGGTTTTTACGTTCGACACGTTCATTGACCCAAACGGTTGGTAGAGCAGCAAGGAACTTAAATGGAAAAGCTATTATGTATGCAGATAAGGTGACTAAAAGTATGCAAAAAACCATTGACGAAACTGAATACAGACGTAAAAAGCAAATCGCTTATAACACAGAACACAATATCACACCTAAGGCTTTGAACAAGAGTTTAGATAATGTGTTATCCAAAAATTCAGTAAGTACATACAGTTATGAATTAGAAGCTGCTAAAGCTGCAGAACCAGAAAGTGAATATTTAACTAAGAGTCAACTGGAACAAAAAATACGTGACAAACGTAAACTTATGGAGCAAGCTGCTAAAGCATTAGATTTTATTATTGCTGCACAGCTACGTGATGAGATCAAGGCATATCAGCAAAAGTTAGAAAAACTAAAAGTATCTTAATTGTATTGCACCTTAAAGATGTCAATTAAAAAGTCTGGTGGTACAATTTTATTTGGAAAACTTTCCATAAGATCAAGCACACGATTAATCGATTCATGACTCAAGCCCATTCGCAATCCAAAATTGTGAAGCTTCACAAGTTCTTTATTAGAAATGTGATTATCCAGATTCATTAAGAGTACTAATCTGTGAAATTGAACGATGCGCTCACTGTGCGATTTTAGGTGCACGTAATTAACTGGATGATCAAATAAATAGTCGAAATCTTCTTTTGAAATATCTAATTGCTTAGCAATGCTAAAAAGAAATTTATATTCAATGGATTTTATATTTTCGTCTGTCTGTGCAAAGGCAATCATTTCTGATAGTAAACTAAGCTTTTCAACGCGATTTATCATATTGGAGGGATTCATGATTTTTAGTTTTATAAATTTAAATAGTTTGTTTAGGTTATAATCCTTCATAATTCGTCGCTCATCGAAAAATAAAGTGCAATTCATCGTATTTTTCCTACTTTCATACTTAAATCACATTTAAATTATTGATTTTCAGGTAATTAAAAACATTATGCAGTTCACCGACTTTTTGACACTTAAAAATAATTATCGATGAACTGCATAGTCACTAATTATTTAATTTTATGTACTTTCGTCTGAAGCCATTTTCAGATGAAAAAGACCTTATTATATTTCTGCTTTTTAGTCCTATCAATAGCTGAGTGCGTTGCTCAAAGTACAGCCTCTAATCAAGTATCAACATTTAGCATTGAAGCACCACAACTCAAAACTCATAAGACCATTTGGGTCTACACGCCTAAATCCTATAAACAATCTAAGTCCTCTTATCCTGTTATGTACATGTTTGATGCACAAAACTTATTTGACGCGAAAACATCGTATGTAGGTGAATGGAAAGTTGATGAGTATTTAGATACTTTAAAAGACAAGGAAGTAATTGTTATTGGTATTGAACATGGCAATGAAAAACGTTTAGAAGAGCTCACTCCTTATCCGCATGATAAATATGGAGGAGGAAAAGGAGATGCGTTCATGCAATTTATAATACAAACCTTAAAACCACATATAGATGTATCTTACAGAACTCAACCAGAGCCTGAGCACACAAGTATCTTTGGTGCGTCGCTTGGTGGTTTAATGGCGTTTTATGCAACTATAAAGTATCCTGACACCTTTAGTAAAGCTGGTGTGTTTTCACCATCGTTTTGGGTTAACAATAAAATATATGAATTGGTGAGTAGCACAGATATTCCTGAAACGTCAAAGTTTTTCTTTTTGGTTGGCACAAACGAAGGTGATTCCATGGTGCCAGATCAGGAGAAAATGGTGGCCTTATTGTTTGATAAAGGGGTAAGTAAATCACAAATTCAGAATAAGATTATTGAAGGTGGAGAACATAACGAAGCCTTTTGGGGTTCTAATTTCCCAAAAGCTTATCAATGGTTAATAACAACACATAATTAATGGCACTAACAAACAACGACATCTTTAAAAAACTAAGAGTAGCACACAAATTACGCGATGACGATATTGTAAAAATTCTTGCACTTGTTGATTTCAGAATCTCTAAAAGTGAATTAAATGCGTTTTTTAGACGGGAAGATCACCCGAATTATATGGAGTGTGGTGATCAGATCCTAAGAAATTTTCTTAACGGATTAATCATTCATTTACGAGGCCCAATGCCAAAACCTCAAAAAAAGAAAGCCTAAATTATCAAAATCGTAAAAATTAATTGTTATTGTATATTCTTCGGAAATGTATACTAACTTGTAGTTCTCAATCTCTATTGAATTTATGTTTGAAACCACATCTACAAAGCAAATCAACTTTAATATTTCTGACGCTAAAATAAAAGCACTTAATAAGAAATACAAACCCTTATCGGCAACTGATCGTATTAAAGAGCTGTACAAAGACTTTGATGTTTCAGAAGTGATGCTAACAAGTTCATTTGCTGCTACTTCTGCTTTCTTATTAAAACTTTTTTCTGAAGTCAACCAAAAACAAGAAGTCTTTTTTATTGATACAGGTTATCATTTTGAAGATACTTTAGCATATAAAGAAGCACTTACAAAACGCTATGGTTTAAATGTATCATCAATAAGTGCTTTAAAAGAGGAACATGAGTTTACGACTAAAGATAAAACGTGGACCAAAAATCCTGATTTCTGTTGCTCGATTAACAAAGTGCGTCCGTTAGATGCAATCAAAACCAATTACAAGGTTTGGGTATCTGGTCTAATGAAATGGCAAAGTGACCATCGTTCTACTCTAGACATTTTTGAATTACGAGGCGATATTTTAAAGTTCTATCCGTTGCTGGATATTTCAAAAGACACGAGAGACGCATACATCAAAACGCATGATCTCCCTTTTCATCCCTTGGTTGCCAAAGGATATCATTCTATAGGTTGCAAGCACTGTACAGTTCCTGGAGAAGATCGAAGTGGTCGTTGGAATAATAATCCAAAAACAGAATGTGGTCTACATTTATAATACATATAAAACGCTACTTTGTCGCTCTTATGTTACTGGTTTCAGTGGTATCATATACTCAATCACATACTATTGAGTGTGACAGTACTAAACTCACCTTTGATAAAGCTCATGTAGACTATCTCAAGTCTTTAATTGAACGTGCCCAAACTGCACAAGGGGAAGATAAAGCACGCATTGAACAGCAATTCTTTTGTGCGACACCTGACACTTTTATAGGAATGCTTGACCTTATCGATCTAGAGTCGACACTAGTTTATAACGAATATAAATCGCGTGGTAACATACCTCCTCCAATTGAAATGATTCATCCTTTCGTTGCGTTTTACAGCAAAATTCAATCTGTAGCTCCAGAATCTTATTATAATAAGTATATCGATTTTTGTTGGGATGGTGATTATATGGCCGACCATATTTATGCAGGTTTCCAGATCTACGAGCGTTTGGAATCTGACACTGAAACGTTTTGTAATATTCTACTGAAACGTAAAGATCATGAAATAAAAGGCGTGTTCCATTTTATATTTGATACATCTCATCCGGATAATGAATTTAATCGTGATATTTACAATAGATTGTATCCTCTAATAAACAATCATAGTCAAAAACTTGGACGCTTCTTTAAGGAAAGTTTAGAAAACTTAATCAAAACAAGGAGACACTAATAGGTAATCAACTACGATTAAACAGCTTCACCAATTGAATCTAATGTAATGATTTATCATTACAGACAAAAAAAGCGCTCAAATTGAGCGCTTTTTAAATCAACAATACTGACTACTTTGTAATAGTCACAGGGATTTTAAAGTTTTTATGATTACCAATAACCTCCTTTGATACCTTCTTGTAATTTAAACGATTCTTAATAAAGCGCTCAAAGGCTTTATTTTCGGTGTCTACAGACAGTACAACCAATTCATTGTCATGATTAATGGTAACTTCTACCATCGCACTCATGTCTTTGTTGAATTGAACTTTTGGGTTTTTCAATAATTCTGCTATTGTAGCAGTTACAGAATTTGGTTCAGCATTTTCGACTGGATTTGTGCTCGCTGAGATCGCACTACTAAACGTAATGGCTACGACTAGTACTAACATTTTTAATGTCTTCATGATTGTTTGTTTTTTAGATTGATACTTAATAGACTATACAAAAATGAAGATGTTACAAGAATTAACAGTGTTTAACGTTGATTAGCAGTTATTTAACATTAGCGCATAAAAAAAGCACTCGAATTGAGCGCTTTTTAATTTATAAAATTAGTTTTAAGCTAAAACAGCCTGTACTTTATCTGCTGCTTCTTGGAATTCTGTAGCACTCATCACATCTAAACCAGAATTGTCGATTAATTCTTTAGCGATATCGGCATTTGTTCCTTGTAAACGAACGATGATGGGTACTTCTATGTTACCCATATTTTTATAAGCATCAATAACCCCTTGTGCAACACGATCACAACGTACAATTCCACCAAAAATATTGATCAAGATTGCTTTAACTGCAGGATCTTTTAATATAATTTGGAATGCGGCCTCTACACGAGCAGCATCTGCTGTACCACCAACATCTAAGAAGTTAGCTGGCTCACCTCCTGCTTGTTTGATCAAATCCATTGTTGCCATTGCTAATCCAGCACCATTCACCATACAACCTACATTTCCATCAAGATCAACATAGTTTAATCCTAATTTACCAGCTTCAACCTCAATTGGGTTCTCTTCACGTAAGTCACGTAGTTCTGCCAAATCTTTATGTCTGAATAAGGCATTGTCATCTAAGGTTACTTTAGCATCTACAGCCATGATCTTATCATCACTTGTTTTCAACACAGGATTGATTTCAAATAACGACGAATCAGATTTCTCATAAGCTGTATACAAAGATGTCACAAACTTGGTCATATCCTTAAATGCAGCTCCTGATAATCCAAGGTTAAATGCTACTTTACGAGCTTGGAATGGTAAAATACCTGTAGCTGGATCAATTTCTTCAGTAAATATTAAATGAGGAGTTTCTTCAGCAACCGTTTCAATATCCATTCCACCTTCAGTAGAATACATGATCATATTACGACCGTTACTACGATTTAATAAAACCGACATGTAATACTCTTCTGGTTCTGAATCTCCTGGATAGTAAACATCTTCTGCAACTAATACCTGGTGTACACGTTTTCCTTCAGCTGAAGTTTGCGGAGTTACCAGATCCATACCAATAATTTGTCCTGCAATAGTTTTAACTTCGTCTAAGTTCTTAGCTAACTTAACTCCACCACCTTTTCCACGGCCACCTGCGTGAACTTGTGCTTTAATAACGTGCCAACCTGTTCCAGTATCTTCAGTTAATTTCTTAGCTGCTGCCACTGCTTCATCAGCATTTTGTGCTACAATACCACGTTGAATACGTACGCCAAAACTGCTTAATAATTCTTTTCCTTGATATTCGTGTAAATTCATTTGGTTTAGAAATTTTTGGTTCGTCTTCGATTACTTTCCGAAGTCATTTTTACGAGCACAAAAATAAACATACTAAAAGTTTTTACCAATAGTTTTTAGTATTGATTTAGACACTAGATCTTCTTTCAAAAAAAACGCAACGTTCCTCTCTTTTTATTTTAAATGAACAGTATCAGGTTTTTAATCTTTTAATTACTGAAAAAGCTCGATCTACCAAATGATCTTCCACCACAATAGTAAACTCATTTGTGGTAGAAACCACCTCGTATAATGTGATATTTTCCCAGGCTAATCGCTTAAAAATCTGATAATATAATCCTGCAATCTTAGAATTACCTTTAGGTAGATAAATACTTATAGCCGATAATTTATCTTGTGCTCCAATTTGAGTTTCATTTATAAAAGCCTTTAAAATACTCTCTTTCTCTGAAGTGGATATGATTATATTGCTTTCAAACATACCCCGTGTAAAAGCATAAAAAATTTGGTTATTGGCACCAATGCTTTCTAAAACCTGCGAGTGACTGTCAATTAAGGTTTTCGAATTTTGAAATGTAAAATCACTTAAATCTGAACGTACAGTAATATCACCCAAATTCTTAAATGTATGCTTTATACGTTTAGAGTTTTCAATATTTAAAGGTTGCTGATAGCGTCTCAAGGCCATCATGATAGCACCATCTTTTACTGGTTTTCTTAGCATTTCGGAGATAGGTTTATTTAAATCTTTGGCTAAAGCAGAAAAATTAATGATTTGTCGTGATAAGCCCTCTTCCAAAAAAGGACTTGATACTATGATGTCTTGAACACAAGATGCTATTGTTTTCAATTTGTTAACTATTTAACATTTTGTGTAAATTTAGCAATATTTTTTAATATTTATGTTTATAGAAAGGATTACTACTACTTTTGGCGGACTAAAAAAAATTCAAATATTTTAAATAATGAAACCAAATACCTTACTGCAGATAGCAAAGGACTTCGGAAGCCCTGTATATGTTTATGATTCTGAAAAGATTAAATTTCAGTATAATCGTTTAACATCAGCGTTTGGCAAAGTCAAACATTTAAAATTGAATTACGCCGTAAAAGCATTGTCTAATATTTCGGTTTTAAAAATCTTCAATCAGTTGGGGTCTGGTTTGGATACTGTCTCGATACAGGAGGTACAACTAGGATTAAAAGCTGGGTTTAAACCAGAACAAATCATATACACACCCAATGGTGTTTCGCTCGAAGAAATTGAAAAAGCTGCAAAACTAGGTGTTCAAATTAATATAGACAACCTATCCATATTGGAGCAGTTTGGAACAAGACACCCAAAAACTCCTGTTTGCATCAGGATCAATCCGCATGTTATGGCTGGAGGAAACACCAATATTTCAGTTGGACATATAGATAGCAAATTTGGAATTTCAATACATCAAATTCCGCATTTGTTACGAATAGTTGAGAATACCAATATGACTATAAATGGTATTCACATGCACACAGGAAGTGATATCCTAGATATTGATGTGTTCTTATATGCCAGTGAAATCCTCTTTGATACTGCTAAAAACTTCAAAAATCTAGATTTTATTGATTTTGGTTCTGGTTTTAAAGTGCCTTATAAAACTGGTGACATTGAAACCAACATTGAAGAATTGGGAAAAAAGCTATCTAAACGTTTTAATGAGTTCTGTAAAGACTATGGAAAAGAGCTCACTTTAGCATTTGAACCAGGAAAGTTTTTAGTAAGTGAAGCCGGATATTTTTTAACACGTGTTAATGTAGTAAAACAAACCACATCTACTGTTTTTGCACAGGTAGATTCAGGATTTAATCATTTAATAAGACCTATGCTTTACGGATCGCAACATGAGATCATCAACATCTCTAATCCTAATGGTCGTGAACGTTTTTATTCGGTTGTAGGTTATATCTGCGAAACCGACACCTTTGCCAATAACAGACGTATTAATGAAATTTCCGAAGATGATATTTTAGCATTTAAAAACGCAGGCGCCTATTGTTATTCAATGGCCTCTAATTATAATTCTCGCTATCGTCCTGCTGAAGTGTTATGGCATAACAAAAAAGCACATTTGATACGGAAACGGGAAACGTTTGACGACATCTTAAATAATCAAATTGAAATACAGATCTAATCAATTTCCAAGATCTATTTGTTGAGAGATCAACTCGCGATTATTTACAACACCTTCTATAAATAGTTTTACAGGTGCATGGTTATTATAGGCTTTGATCTTAAGTATGCCATTGGCATCTAGCTTTGCGTTTGCAATCCAATCGATAACTCCGTAAGCATTAAAAAACTTAGAATCGTATGAGTTGTATTTAGGAATATAAAATCGCTGAGGCGTGGTATAGGTTAGAGGTATGTCATAAGTTGTAAAGCTTATTTTAGGAGTTACCTCAAATTGTTTATTAGGGTCTGTCACTATTCTTATAACACCAGCTCCTCCTCTTATTCCTTCTCCTGCGCCTCCTTTGTTGATCACTACGTAATCTACATTTTGCATACTAAAATTATTAAGGATATTTAAGTCGACCAATATCACATTATCCAAATAAATTAATGGTACTGACGTTGCATTTATGGACGCAATATTTCTATTAAATATCCTAAAAATAGAATATCCTCCAGTTAACGGATCTTCATCAGGTGTTTCTTCTACATAAAACCCTCTCTCACTTATAAATTGAGCAAAAGTGCGATAAAATTGTCGCTCTCTTTCTCCAAACTCTGTAATTTGTCCAAGTGTTTTATTTTGTAATTTTTCAATTCTAGTATACTTCTTTTTTGCATACAATTTCACCTCATCCAATTCCTCTACGTCTTTAAATGTCTCAACATCAGTTGCAGCATATGTATTAGCTTCTACAATTGATTTAGGTTGGTAATTGGTATTAAATCCTAAAATTTTTGATGGCGAAAATTGCAAGACAACATTTGACGCTCCAACACCTCCATTTCGTCTTATTTCTCCTATTCTGATTTGTTCATCATCTAATGGGAAAAAGCCACGTTTTTCAAAAGATTTCTCTTCGGCAGATAAGGTTAACACTTCTGAACTGGTATTGATATTTGGATAGATCAACAGGCTCTTACCTTTACTATTGTTAGCATTGATGGTGTAATTGATGCCAACCTCAAAATCATAGACAGGTTCAGGTGGTGCATTGAAAATAGTGGTCCAATCATAGCTGCTCCAACCTTGAGTGAGCATGAGATTGTCTAGTTCATATTTCTTTTCTTGTGAGATATCAGTAAAATAATAGGATGCTTGTTCTACTGTGCTTTTTAAGTAAGGTTGAAGGTACACAGCCGATATGATATTGTGATGGTGTCTATAACTTTTACTTTCATTAGGTAATACTGAAATACTTAAGTTTTGCAACTGCTCTACATTGACATTTGACACAGATAATTTGATCTCAATACTATCGTTAGCAATCTCATTAAATGTTGCGTTATTTACTGTCTTTAATGGTAAATCATTGTAATTGAAATATAAACGTTCTGCTATAGGATTGTAAGTCTCATCAAATAATGTAAACATATTAACTCCAGTATATAAGTTATTATGCGTTATTGTAGTTGTAAATTTAGTGTTCCCATTAAAACTGATAGCAGCCTCACTTGCCTCACTTCCATTGTGGATGACTAATGTGTAATTTTTGTTTCCTACGGTATCAAAAGAAGCATCATTAGTCTTTAAACTTAACGTAATGGCGTTCTTACCTGGTACCTCTTGTATTGAGAGCAGAACTCCAATATCTTTTGGTTTTGGTAATTTGATATTCGCTTTGGTGTCATTGTAAACATACTCAATCGTGTACTCTTCATTTGGATCTGGCGTTAATAGTAACTTCCCAATTCCAAATCTATTTAAGACTGTTGATGTGATTTTATTTCTACTTTTATCTAAAATACTTACTTCCAAATTCGAAATACCTAAGCCTAAACTATTTTTAGCAATAACACCGACGGTATTTTCTGTACCTGACAGGAAGTGTCCACTCTCGGGCAACACCTGAACATCAATATCTTGAGCAGCTGCAACTGGCTTATCTGTAGTTTTATCAGAGGGATTAATTACTTGAAAATTTTCTAAATAGTAATTGTGTTCATCAGGAAAATTTCTAGACCAGTTGGTATAGCTTTTAAACTTGTACTCTCCACTAGTATAAGTACTATCAATCATAAATTCTCCTCTGGTAACACCTAGATTCATCATGAGTAATTTTTCTGCTATAACCTTGTCGTTCTTATCCAGTATTTGACAATACAAATTAGCTGTATTTTCCGAAAGCTCTTTAATATCCTTATGAAATACATAAGCATTAAAACCCAGCATTTCACCGGAAATGTAAGTCGACTTGTTCAAGTGCACATAGACCTGCTCTCTGGAAAGATCTGTGTAATCTTCATAAGCATCGATGAGTTCACCTGGCTCTTGAGTAAATCCTAAGGCAAAAATAAAGACAAAACAAAGAGACAATACTTTCTTCATAATATTACTTATTAGTTTTTAAAGGTGTATTCATCCAGTAATCTTCATCTGCTCCTGTATCATTTACTTCAGCCTCTGATAATGGCTTGTACTTTTTAATAAAGCTTAAATCATTAGGTTTTGCTTTGTTCTCAAAAATATCTTGAGTAAAAAACTCTCTGAACTGATAGCCCTGGATATTAGGATTTTTTAGAAGTTTTCGATTAGTGACGTCATAAATATTTTTGATTCGGTATTCAAAATCTTTCATTTCAAGTCCTTTTTCTAATACAGATTTAGGTAAACTCCAATCTGCAATAGTTACTCTTACGGTTTGTTTATCAATAATTTCAAAAGATTCTACCTGCAATTTCTTTTTTTGATACTTAAACTTAAAATCTCTTCTATCTACAGTACTGACCTTCAATTTATTATTGAATTTTACGTGAAACGCTCTTTCAGGCACAACAAACTCAACATTTTCAATGTCAAATGTAAAATCATCACTAACTACAAATCTGTTATTGAATGTAATATAATTCAAGTACATCATCTCCCCTTTTGGCTGGTATTCAATTTCTACTTCAAAAAGCGGATCTGAATTATTGACCTCAAAAACACTATACTCTAACTTATGGATAGCAAAGTTCTGTTTTGCTATATAAATTTTTCCTTTAGCCAAATGACTTGAACCAATCAAGAATTTTTTGGCTTTAAATCCTATTTCATAGATCACATCGTCATTGAGATATACTTTTCTAAGAACTTCAAATTCATGATTTTCTAAGAACTTCTTTTTAAACACGTAAACGAATGAAAAGCTCAGATGTTCAAAATTTCGTATTGGGTTATGAATGTTTAAAATGCCCAATTCATTTCCACCCTGTCCAGAGAGTATGGTATTCTGAATATACTTAGATTGACCATCATACTCAGCTAATAGTTTTTTATCTCGAGGAAAATCATTGTTTTCTTTGTAACTTAAAATAGCGCTTTCGTTATAGTCATCCATCATAATATCCGTTTGAAACCCAGCGTCAAACGATTCAATGATCGCTTCATTTAAATTATAATATTCATCTCTAATGATTTGGTAATCTCTGTAATATCCTATGGAAGCATATTTATTAGATGGATAATTATTTGGAATGTTTGCAATAGCCTTTTTAACTAATGTATAAGCATTTATGTCGCTACTTGGCTTTCTCTTTCCTTTAATCAGTATTTGATCTAGACCTTCTATTTTAGTGTTTAAATTGATGATGTTAGTTTGTAGATCATTAAGAGAAGACAAGGCAATTTTCTTGGTTTCATATCCCAAACAGGATACAATTATGGTATCCTTAGCTGCTTTATAACGATAAGGGATTCTAAAATCGCCATCCACATTAGCTACCACACCTTTACTACTATTTTTAATTTGAACGGTAGCATAAGGAACAGGATAAGTTGTACCTGTTTCCATAACCTTACAAAAAATTTCTTCAACATTTTGGGAATAACAAAACGTTGCGAAAAAGATTATACATACTGATAAAATTCTCTGTTTCATTAGATTCTAAGTTATTTATAGATCTTTATAAAATACTAATCCATTGTTATCCATATCATAAAAACCAAACTCTCTTGTTCCCCAAGGCGTATCCTTCAAACTTGTATTATTATGAAATACTGAACGTGCTTTATATACTTCGAAAAGTATATCTACCTCATCAACATAAATTCTAAGTAAAGCACTATCCATACCATTCTCCCAATCCTTTTCGTCGTGCCATTGTAAGTGAATTTCAATGCCATCTTTTCTAACTCCTGCATAACTTGGGTGATCTCCAGTATCTTTAAATGCTAGTTTGAAGCCGAGTTTTTCAACATAATATTGAATGGCTTCAGTAACATTCTTAACAGGCAAAACAGGATGTATTTGTTTTAGATATGCAGACATTCAGTATTTTATTTGTAAGATAAGTATTATAAAATTCAAAAAAAAATCAATTTAATCTGAATCAATTAATATAGCATTAACAATTTTGTTTAATCTTTTTTAATAAATTGTAAACAAATATAATTATATGAAAAAGCAACAACACTACATGAGTTACAGAACACCAGCCGACATGCATTCTGATGGTGTATATTTTAATGAAGAACTCCTAGCGAGAAAACAAGCTATTGACGAACAACTTCAAAAAATAAATGAGCGTAAAGGATCTTGAGTTACTCTTTGACTGTACCTCTAAAATGGTCTACGTTAGAATTAATTGGATTCCCGCTCGATCGTCGGTAGGATGCTAATTGTCCGCAATGCCAAATGGCATCAGCAATTGGACCATTAACTTGGTTCCAAAATGGAATTTCGGTTGTACCAAAAATAATTTTGTACTGAGAAATATCATCACTATTCCTAAGAATATCTGCTGCAGTTTTCAAATTGATAAGTGTCTGTTTACGTTTATCTTCATAAGACATTGCTGACTTATCAACTTTACCATTACTTTTTTTAAGTGTAGAATTCACAATAATATAAGACAAGTCTAAGATATGATCAATAGTTTCTCCTGTAGAACGCGATTCACTATTAGGCTTATACTTTAGGTCTTTATTTGTCAAATTCTTACTAGCCCAATGAAATCTAAATCCGAGAGCATCAACCATTCTTGCAGCCATAGTTCCAGCTGTAAATGTCTCTGAATATTCAGGTACTTGATAATACGGAATGTTATTTTTTTTAAGTTCTTGTGAAAATGTTGCTACCGAAATTACAAATGCCAGTACTGATAATATATACTTCATATTGTCTTTAGTCTTTTAATTGCTCTGTGTTCGAAATGGTGTCTGTACCATACTTATCAATCAAATAGATTAGTGCTGTCATAGAAGCTGCTCCGAGTTCTAACTCACGTTTATTAACATGCTCAAATGTATCATTAGAGGCGTGGTGATGATCAAAATAACGTTGAGAATCAGGACGTAAACCTGCTAAAACAATACTATCATCTTTTAAAGGACCAATATCTGCGCCACTATAACCTTTTTCAAAAAAGTGAATTAAATAGGGTTTAAAAAGTGGTCTCCAACTCTGTACTTTAGACAACATTAGATCACTACACTGAAAACTAAATCCTCTGGGAGTAAATCCTCCCGAATCACTTTCAAGAGCAAATACATGCTTCTCATTTTTAGATTTAGCTACCTCAGCGTATTTTCTTCCACCTCGCAAACCGTTCTCTTCATTCATGAACAGTACAGCTCTAATTGTTCTTTTAGGACGAATTCCACTTTTCTTAAGTAGTCTTAACACATCCATAGATTGAACCACACCTGCGCCATCATCATGAGATCCATCTCCGAGATCCCAGGAATCTAAATGTCCACCTACTACAATAATTTCATTTGGAAATTCACTACCAGTAATTTCACCAATTACATTATAAGATTGCACATCTTCAAGTTGCTTACAGTTTTGTCTAAAGAAGAAATTCAAATCTGGATTTAGAGATAACATTCCGCTTAACAGTTCTGCATCATTGGTACTGATTGCTGCTGAAGGAATGCGTTTACTTACTGGCAGGTCACCATAACCCATACTTCCTGTATGCGGATAATCATCAAGTCTTAAGTTCAATGAACGGACTATTGTGCCTACTGCTCCATACTTAGCAGCCTCAGCAGCTCCAGCATAACGCTCTACAGAACAACCTCCATAAGCTTCAAATGTATTAATAAGGTCTGCCTGCATTGGTCTATTGATAAATACTATTTTGCCCTTGATTTTTTCTTCTCCCAATGCCTCAAGATCTTTATAGGTTTTCACCTCAATTACTTTAGCTTTCACACCACCATTAGGTGTGGCGACTGAGCCTCCTAAAGCGCAAATATTGACATTAGTAGTGACTCCTGGAGAAGTTTCAAAATAGGCAAATTCTGGTGCTCCTCTAACCCATCTTGGCACCATAACTGGTTGTAACCAAACTTTATCTAAACCAAGTTTTTCAAATTCCTCTTTGGTATACTTAACTGCTTTCTCTGCATTTAATGATCCTGATAATCGACCACCAATATTGTTAGACAAATGATCTAACCATTGATAAGACATCCCGTCAGTTAATGAATTGGAAAAAATAGTTTTTAGATGTTCAGCATCAGATTGTGCCGAAATTTGACATACTACAAAAAGTGAAAGAATAGTCATTAATTGCCTCATGTGATGGTATTTTACATTGAAGCTTAAATATACTATTTAATGTACTGAAGATTTATAAATAAATCATAAAAATATCACATCTTAAGTTCTATTTGAGAAATTCTATAAGCTTTTCTCTTAACTGCCCACCTCTTAAATCTCTGGCTATAATAATTCCTTGGTCATCAATAAGAATATTATCTGGAATTCCGCTGACATTGTAGATTAGGGCAGCTTCATTCTCATCTCCGAGTAGATCACTAACGTTAGTCCATGTTAATTCATCCTCTTTGATAGCTTTAATCCAATCGTCCTTATATTGATCTAAGGACACGCCTAAAATTTCAAACCCCTTAGGTTTGAATTCATCATAAGTTTTGACAAGGCTCGGATTAGTAGCTCTGCATGGACCACACCATGAAGCCCAGAATTCTATTAGCGTTAGTTTTGATTTTACTTCTGAAGCTTTTATTGTTTTCCCTTCTGGTGTAGTTTGTGAGAAATCGACAAACTTGTCACCAACTTTTAGATTTCTGCTTAAATCGATATATCGTTTAATTGACAATACATCTTCATTTTCTTTTAAGGAATCTGATAATTTAGCGTAGAGCTCCTCAGCAATATCTTTTCCCCAGGTCGTTTTATAAATATTGAAAATATCAGCACTTACTACAGAATTTGGAAATTCTTTGATAAATTCCTGATATGCTTTTGCCTCATTGGCTCTATTATCCTCGTACATTTTAAAGACTGTTTTTCTGTAATCAAGAGACAAACTATCATTAAATAATATAGCATTCATACTATCTTGTGCCTTGGTAAACGGATCAATACGTTTATTTAACTCGCCATAAAGATCCTGAATATCAGAACCTCTTACTTCAGCATCTCTAAATACTCCTGTTTCTCCACTAAAATCAATGTTGGTGTTTTCGAGCCAAAACGCTTTGACATCTCTCGTGTCTTCAATAATCAAATATACTTTTTTGGGTACTTCAACCTGGCCATTGAAACTAAATGTTTCATTAATGATCAATGCAGAATCTATAGCTTTATTATTAACATTTAACTTAATATAAGTACTATCTGATATCCCTTTGGCTGTTCCATTGATGGTATAGCCAACAGGCTTTTTTTCCGAAGTACAGGAAAAGAGACAAAACGTTATTAATGTATAAATAACTACTAAGGGCTTACTCATTTTCAAGTTCTTTAATGTATTGTCCAATATTATCTTTGATGTCGTCTTCCAGTTCAGGTTCTACAATATCCTTATACTGGATCAATGTGTCGTATAGAATTCGAGCCACAATATATCGTGCTGTTGGTTTATCATCAGCTGGAATAGTGTACCAAGGTGCATGATCTTTAGATGTTCTGTTAATAGCATCTTCATAGCATTCCTGATATTTGTCCCAAAGCTTGCGCTCTTTGAGATCTCCTGGAGAGAATTTCCAGTGTTTTTCGGCTTTATGTAAGCGTCTTAAGAGTCGGTTCTTTTGTTCTTCTTTAGATAAGTGTAAAAAGAATTTAAATATGATGGTACCATTTTCAGCAATGTGTTTTTCAAAATCATTGATTTGATCAAAGCGTTTATCCCAAAAGGCCTCATTGACATCATCTAAATTATGAACATCAGGTAAATTCTCACCTAAAATATAATTTGGATGCACTCTGGTAACCAATACATTTTCATAATGTGTTCTATTAAATATACCAAATTTACCACGAGCGGGAAGTGCGATATAATGTCTCCATAAATAATCATGATTTAGTTCCAATTCGGTAGGCACCTTGAAACTGTGCACTACAATTCCTCTAGTGTTAAAATCTTTGAACACCTCTCTAATCATACTATCCTTACCAGCAGTATCCATACCTTGGATACAAACCAAAATAGCATATTTTCCATGAGCATAGATGGTATTTTGAAAGTCCCCAAGCTTTTCACGTACTTCTTCCAACTCCTTTTCAATGTCCTTTTTTTTGGCATTCAAGTCGAAAGTAGTACTTGTGTTTTTTAACTGAATGGTCTCAGTAACTTTGAATTGGTTTACATTGATATTCTTCATAAGATATTATTTTGATGCAAATAGCTTAACGTCATTTTCACTGACTTCCTTTCCGCCTAATATAATTAAACGTTCTACAACATTTCGAAGTTCACGAATATTTCCTGTCCAATCATATTCCTGTAACAATTTGACAGCCTTATTTGAGAATTCTTTTTTAGCATTTCCTTGCTCTTCAGCAATTTTGGATGCAAAATGGTTGATCAATAAAGGAATATCCTCACGGCGATCATTCAATGCAGGAACTTTGATTAGAATCACAGCTAATCTATGGTAGAGATCTTCTCTAAATCTACCTTCCTCGATTTCCTTTTTTAAGTCTTTATTAGTTGCAGCAACCACCCGAACATCAACTTTGATATCTTTATCATTACCAACACGTTGAATTTTATTCTCCTGTAAAGCACGTAACACCTTGGCCTGTGCAGACAAGCTCATATCTCCAATTTCATCCAGAAAAATTGTTCCGCCATTAGCTGCTTCAAATTTTCCTGCTCTATCTTTAACAGCACTTGTAAAGGCACCCTTTACATGACCAAATAGTTCACTTTCGATTAACTCGGCAGGAATAGCAGCACAATTCACCTCTATTAATGGTCCTTTAGAGCGTTGGCTTTTTTGATGTAACCAATGAGCAACAAGCTCTTTACCTGTTCCATTAGGACCTGTAATTAATACTCTGGCATCGGTTGCAGATACTTTTTCAATCATATCCTTAATATGAGAGATGGCATCACTTTCACCTATCATTTCGTACTTTTTACTGACCTTCTTTTTGAGCATTTTGTTTTCTACAACAAGCTCTTTTCTATCTAGAGCGATACGAACTGTATTAAGTAGTCTATTCAAATCTGGCGGTTTAGAAATATAATCAAAAGCGCCTAGACGCATTGTATTAACTGCAGTATCAAGGTCTCCATGCCCTGAGATCATGACCATAGGGGTTTCAGGTTTGATCTTTTTAACGGCTTCAAGTACTTCTACGCCATCCATTTTAGGCATTTTTATATCACAGAGTACCAAATCAAAATCTTCCTTTTTTATTTTTTCAATTCCAACCAATCCATCTTCAGCTTCATCAACTTGGTAAGTATCACTTTCCTCAGAAAGTATTTTAACCAATACTCTTCGAATTGCTGCTTCATCTTCTATTACTAAAATCTTTGCCATATTTATATTTTAAATTTTATTCCTGTTCGCAAATAAAATGCATTAATATCGTCTAATTTAAAAACTTCATCGCGATTATCATTACGAAGTACATTATTTAACCGAAATGTATATCCTGCGTAGGCATAAGCTACTAAATGTTTTGTAAAGCAATATTCATACCCAAGTCCGCCAACAGCTACAGATAAAGAAATATTATCCACCTGTTTTCCGTTAATTAACTGAGGACGTTGCAAATGTGCAAAATATCCATCTAAGCCAACAAAGGTTTGCAACATACTACTTTCAGAAAAAAAGTATTTTACGTTTGATTTTGGAACACCTGCAGAAAATGACCAGTTGTCATTTACGCGTCTGTAGTAGCTTACAAATGGAAGCGGAAAAGGAATCCCAGCCGTTGTATTATAAGTTAGCCCCAAGATTAAACGGTATGGTTTCTTTAAATTGTCATCTTTAGTTCTGTCGTTTATAGCATAAATTCCTCCATTGATAAAGAAATCATCAGACGTTAATTTTTCAGTAAGCGTGGATGCAATTCGAGGATTAAATTTAGCACCTAACCTCCAGTTATCGCTTGTTTTAAATGTGTATGCAATATTAAGATCAATAACATTAATGGTTTCTAACAGCGTATTATCGAAAGGGTAATCATCTTCTAAATTAAGTATAATACGGTTATACTCTGCACCAATAACGAGATAACAATCTTCACTGGTTTCAATAGGGTAATTTACTAATGCTCTGATACGCGTGTATTGATCTTCAGAATTACTTTTTGGTATGAATGAGTATTCTAATCGTGCTAAGTCTGTGAGTTGTGCAAAAATGGTTTGAGAAATCAGGCAGCAAACCATAACACATAAAACTTTACACGATGTATTGATCATAAATAGTTAATTAAAATTACTGGTTGTTACTAATGATATGAATATCTCTTTGAGGGAACGGAATAGTCACGTTATGCTCTCTGAAGAGTTTATCAATTTCAAAACGTATATCACTCTTAGGAAATTGTGCTTTAAAACTATCAGCTAGAGTAAATACCAATTTAAAATTCAGTGAACTGTCTCCAAAGTTTGTAAAAATGACAGAAGGTTCAGGTTCACTTATCACATCTGGATGTGTACTGGCAGCTTGTAGTAATAATCGCTTAACCAATTGCACATCACTTCCGTAAGCTACGCCTACTTCTACGCTTTCTCTTGTCAATGACCCATTTTGGGTCCAATTATATAAGCTATTGGTTAAGTATAAGTGGTTAGGGATAACCAATACTTTATTATCAATAGTAACAGCACGAGTTGTTCGAAGTTTAATTTCTTCAACACGTCCAACCTTACCTTCAATTTCGATAATATCACCTACATGAACAGACTGATCAATTAAAATAAAAACTCCGGATATAATATCTTGAAATAAGGTTTGCAATGCTAAACCAACACCAATTAATAAGGCTGCAGATGCTGCAAAAACTGCTGTAACATTTACACCAACAGAGTGTAGCGTGATTAATAAAATAACGATATATATAAGCCACCTAAAGTAACCGTAAACAACATTGAATTTACTTTTATCTTCTTCAGGCAATTTTTTTGTAATCACTCTCAGTGCTAATCTCAGCACTAAGGTTGTTATGAAAATAACGGTAATTACAACCAGTAGATCCAAAATTGAAATACTAATATCTTTACCGAAATCGACATGCAAACTGAGAAAATCTCTTGTCTTTTCCCAAGCTGAGCTTTCTGTAATTGTTTCTTCTATTTTAGATAAATCTTGAATCATTATTTAGTACTTGATCCATTTATAAAGTTCTTTATAGCTTGGTTTTTTTCCGTACATTAAAATACCAACTCTGTAAATCTTCGCTGCGAACCAAACTGTTAATACAAAGGTGGTTGCTAAAATTACAAAAGATAATACTTGTTGCCAGATAGGCACTCCAAACGGTATTCGCATAAGCATAACTACTGGTGAAGTAAAAGGTATGAATGAGAATACTGTGGATACAGTTCCGTGAGGATCTTCAATAACTGTAAAAATCCCGACATATACTGCTAAAACTAATGGCATAATAATAGGAAGCATAAACTGTTGTGTATCTGTCTCATTGTCCACAGCAGCACCAACTGCTGCGTAAAGAGAGCTATATAACAAATAACCACCAATAAAGAAAAACATAAATGCAACGACCAGATTGGCTAATGGTAAATTGAAAAACGATTGGATGGCCCCTTGTACTTCGTTGGCTATTTCAGGATTTTGCATCGCCTGATCTAACATTTCTTGCTGTGGCGTTTGCATTTCGGCTATATTTACTCCGAAGATGGTTGAAAGGACAAAAATCAAAATACTTCCGAGAATAACCCAAATTGCAAATTGTGTGATTCCCGCAAGAGACGTTCCTATTATTTTACCTAACATAAGCTGAATAGGCTTAACCGAAGAAATTATGATCTCGATAATCCTACTGGTCTTTTCTTCGATGACACTTCGCATGATCATATTTCCGTAGATGATGATAAACATAAATAACAGATATCCAGCTGCTCCACCAAAGGCTAACTTCAAATAACTATCAATTTTTGAGGTTTTTTCTCCGGTAAATGTTTCTTGAGCGATAGTAATATTTGTTTTAGAAGCCTTAATTTTTTCAATATCAACTCCATTATTCTGAAGTTTAGAATCTGTAAGCTTTTTTTCAATCTTCTGTTCTAAACTAGACATGATTGAGAGTGAAGGTGATTCATCTGAATAAAACTTTACAGCAGTAATCATATCCTGATCATCAAGAGCGTTTTGAATATGCAAAAGTCCATATTCCTCTTTAGCTTTTACTAATTCTTTGGCTGTTTCAAGGCTTGTATTGGTTAGTACGTTATATTTTGTATGTTCAGTATCGACAAAAACATCAGCCATTATTCCTGTTTCATCCAATACCGAAATGTGACGTTCTTTGTCGTTATTCAACTGTGATAAATAAGCCACAACCGCTATGAGTGCTACCATGATCAACGGACTTACAAATGTCATAATTATGAACGATTTGTTTTTAATCTTAGTGAGATACTCTCGCTTTATGATAAGAGGTAAATGGTTCATATTAATTATTTTTTACGGTTTGAATAAAGATATCATTAGCACTTGGAATCACTTCTACAAAATGATGCACCTCTGCTTTTGACATTAAAAATTTCAGCAGATCATTTGAATTGCCTTGACCATTCAGCTTGATATTGAGCTTCACATCATCATTAAGGTTTTTAAACGTTGCAGGCAACACCTCAAATTGCTCCTTTATGGCTTGAGTTACAGTATCAACAGCATCGGTTTGTAAGCCCACTTCAAAAGTATTCGTTCTGTATTGACGCTTGATATCTGTCAATTTTCCGTCTAATACTTTATTTGACTTATGAATAAGGGCTATATGGTCACATAATTCTTCAACAGATTCCATGCGGTGTGTAGAAAAAATAACTGTAGCGCCTTCATCTCTTAGCTGTAGGATTTCATCTTTAATCAAATTGGCATTTATAGGATCAAATCCTGAGAATGGCTCATCAAAAATCAATAGCTTTGGTTGATGTAAAACGGTAACGATAAACTGAATTTTTTGAGCTTGGCCTTTACTGAGTTCCTGAATTTTTTTATTCCACCAATCTCCGATCTCTAATTTATCGAACCAATATTTTAATCGTTTTTTTGCTTCAGGTTTTGTTAAACCCTTGAGTTGAGCCAAATATAAAGCCTGCTCTCCAACTTTCATCGACTTGTAAAGTCCGCGTTCTTCAGGAAGATAACCTATGTTTTGAATGTGTTCAGGTTTGAGAGGCTCACCATCTAATTGTACAAAACCAGTATCTGGCATTGTGATTTGATTAATAATTCTAATGAGTGTCGTCTTTCCTGCTCCATTAGGACCAAGCAGACCAAAAATACTTCCTTTAGGCACAGAAATAGAGACGTCATTTAAGGCTCTAAATGTTCCAAAGTTTTTTGATACTGAATCTGCTACTAATAGGTTATTCATATATAGAATTTGATTGGTTCAATTAATAAATGTAAAGATAAAAATGTAAACCATCTAAATCGTGCTTATCTTACTAAATTATTAATGTTTTAAACTATTATTCAATAAATAAACTAAATTTACCACAACGAATATTAACAAATTAAATAAAAAACAAAACCCACCCTTAATGTTAATTAAGGATGGGAAAAAATTGCTATGAAAAAGAAAAATTACCACTAATAGAAATTAGTGATAATTCAAATATAGTGTTTTTTCTTAAATAAGAGGATTGTTATGAAAACATATCTTTAACTTTTTCAAAAAACGATTTATCAGAGCTTTGAGGCTTAGGAACGAAATGTTCATCGTCTCTCATATTTTCGAAAAATTCCTTTTGTTGTTTGTTAAGTGTTTTAGGTGTCCATACGTTAACATGCACTAGTAAATCACCACTTCCATAACCATTTATACTAGGAATCCCTTTTCCGCGTAAACGTAAGATTTTACCTGATTGCACACCAGATTCTACTTTGATTCTCACTTTACCAGTCACTGTATCAATTTCTTTTGAAGTCCCCAAAACGGCGTCTGGTAAACTAACGTATAAATCATAATGTAAGTTGTCGCCTTCTCGTTTTAATGTCTCGTGTTCTTTTTCTTCAATAACCACTAAAAGGTCTCCAGAAATTCCATTACCTGGAGCTTCGTTACCCTTTCCTGTAACTTTTAATTGCATACCATCTACAACACCTGCAGGAATCTTAACAGACACTGTTTCCTCTTGAGCTTTTAACCCCTGAGCATCCGCATCTGAAGGTTTTTTATCAATACTTTGTCCTGCACCACCACAAGTTGGACAGGCAGAAGATGTTTGCATACGACCTAAGATAGTATTAGTAACACGTGTTACTTGGCCAACACCATTACATGTTTCACAAGTTTTGTAAGTTGTGCCAGGAGCCTGAACTTTTCGTTTTACTTTGATTTTCTTTTCAACGCCATTGGCAATTTCTTCCAGCGTCAATGTGACTCTAATTCTAAGGTTACTTCCTTTAACTCGTCTTTGGCCACCGCCAAATCCTCCTCCAAAACCAGAGAAACCTCCGCCGCCACCAAAAGCACCTCCAAAGATATCACCAAACTGGCTAAATATATCATCCATATTCATGCCGCCACCACCAAAACCACCTGCACCTTCAAAGGCTTGGTGACCAAACTGGTCATAACGTGCTTTTTTATCAGCATCACTCAAGACTTCATAAGCTTCTGCAGCCTCCTTGAATTTAGCTTCAGCATCTTTATCATCTGGATTCTTATCTGGATGATATTTGATAGCCATCTTACGATAGGCTTTCTTTATTTCTGCAGCAGAAGCATTTTTTTGAATTCCTAATACTTCGTAATAATCTCTCTTTGCCATAGTTTCTTTATTGTCCGATTACAACTTTAGGAAAACGGATTACCTTTTCACCTAGTTTATATCCTCTCTCAACAACATCAATAATTTTCCCTTTTAAATCATCACTTGGTGCAGGAATTTGAGTTATCGCTTCGTGATCATCGGGATTGAATGTATCGCCTTGAGCAACTTCTATTTTCTTCAATCCTTTTTGTTCTAAAGTTGTTAATAGTTTTTGATAGATTAATAATACACCTTTGCGTAATTCTTCAGCTTCTTTGTCATCTTCAATATGCAACAACGCACGCTCAAAATCATCAAGTACAGGCAACATTGCTACCATTACTTCCTCGCTGGCTGTTTTAAATAAATCGATGCGTTCTTTTGTAGTTCTCTTTTTATAATTTTCAAATTCAGCAAACAAACGCATGAATTTATCCTTCTCCTTTGCTAATTCTTCTTGCAATTGCTCTTCTGGTGTTAATGTTTCTATTTTAGCATCCTCAGTGCTCTCAACAGTTTCTTCTTGCATTTGAGGTTCCTCTATAGTTTGGTCTTTATCTTTTTTACTCATTTGTGGATTATTTTATAAATCTTCGATTTAAGATGGCAAAAGTACTGCCATTATTATTAAAATGTCAAAATGTCATCAAATTATTTTCTACGGAATTGACTTATGACTCAACAATGCTTATTTTTGTATGACATAAACAACTAATATATTAAACACTATGAAAACGAATTTTTTAAAATTTTCTATGCTTTTAGCATTAACCATTGCTTTTACAAGTTGCAAAGACAAGGCTGAAGAAGCTAATGTTAGTGACGCAGAAGCTGCTGCAGTAAGCGAAAGCACATCAGAAAAATATACTGTAAATGTTGCCGAATCTACAATTCACTGGAAAGGGTTCAAACCTACAGGAACACATACAGGAACTATCAGTTTAGACAATGGTGTCTTCAAAACTGAAGACGGACAATTACAAAGCGGTTCTTTTCTTATCGATATGAAATCCATAAATGTAACCGATTTAGAGTCTGGTGATGGGAAAGAAAATTTAGAAGCGCATCTTATGGGAACTGTTGAAGGCAAAGAAGGAGATTTCTTTAACGTTACTAAATTTCCGAATGCAGCTTTCGAAATTACTGGAACAGAAGCGATGGAAAATGGAAAGACAAAACTTTCTGGTAACCTGACCATTAAAGGACAAAAGCATAATATTTCATTCCCTGTAACAATGTCTAACGAAGGTGACATGATGTCTATCGATAGTGAGCCATTTACTATTGACAGAACAGTTTGGGGCGTTAATTATGGTTCTAAATCTATTTTTGATGATTTAGGAGATAAGTTTATTAGTGATGATATGGAATTAAAGATTTCATTAAAAGCCAAGAAATCTTAACGATAATCACAGATATCACATAAAACAAAAAAGCATTCACGTTCGTGAATGCTTTTTCTCTTTTTCATAGCAGTTATTCCCAAATTATTTAGGCATCACTACTGTGTTAATTACATGGATTACACCATTACTTCCCATTACATCCGTTGCAGTAATCTCACTGTAATTTCCGTTTTGGTCTTTCAACCATATTTTGCCATCTTTTTGTAATACTGTTAGTGTTTGTCCGTTTAGTGCTTTCAGCTCAACTTTCCCATTTCCTTTCTTTAAAGCTGCTACAACATCTGATGCTGCCAATTTCCCTGATACTACGTGGTAAGTTAAAATATTTGCTAGTGCTTTTTTGTTTTCTGGCTCTAATAAAGATCCTAATGTTTTTGAATCAATCTTTCCAAATGCTGCATTTGTTGGTGCAAATACAGTAAAAGGACCATCTCCCTGTAATGCTGATACTAGATCTGCTGCTTTTAATGCTGTAACTAATGTTGAGAAATCATCGTTTCCAGCTGCTGCATCTACAATTGTTCCTTGAGCCTTTGCATTTTGACTGAATGTCAATGCAACAAATGTTGTTAAAATAAATACTAACTTTTTCATAATTTTTTTTTATTTGGTTAAACTATTTAATGTACTTGTTTTCGTTTTGAAGTACTTTCATTTATATTTACACAGCATTGTTATCTGTGGATGAGCTATGGATTTATTTTGTGAAATCTTTAACATTAATGAGCAACGATAAAGCCCTTATATTGAAACTTCAAAGCAAAGACGAAACTGCTTTGGGACTCATATATGATAAGTATTCGGCGGCTTTGTATGGTGTTATTATAAGAATGTGTAGAGACGAGGATGCTGCAAAGAACTTACTACAAGATACTTTCATGACAATTTGGGAGAAATCTGATAAATATGATCCAAATAAAGGACGCTTCTATACTTGGGCGTACAGGATTGCCAGAAACAAAACGTTAAATTTTCTAAGAAAAACAGATCAGCTCATCCAAGTAGAAGATTTAAGTGTATATAAAGATAGAACAGAAGAAGAAACTGATAAACTAGATTATCTTAAACTTAAAGGTACGATCAAACGCTTAGATGCTCACCACCAAAGAGCTATTGAACTGGTGTACTTTAATGGCCTTACTCACAGAGAAGCCCATAAAGAAATGGATGTTCCACTGGGAACATTTAAATCTTACATTAAACAAGCACTGAGACAGTTACAACAATCGTACTTTAAATTGATTATATTTTTGATGGTCTTAATTGATGTAATGAGATGATGGATAAGGCGTACATACTAGATAACGGAATACTGGAACTTTATGTGTTGGGAGAACTTTCAGAAAGTGATCAACAACAGGTAGATACTGCTATATCTCAATATCCTGAACTACAATCTCATTTAGATGCCATTGAAGAAAGCTTTGAAAAAATGGCTTTCGAAAATGCCATAGACATTCCTGTCAACATAAAATCGGAGTTACTTAATACCATTTCTAATACCACAACAAAAACTGTTTCTATAGCACCTCAAAAATCGTTACGTTCGTATTTGAACATTGCTGCAAGTATTACCGTGCTGTTATTAATAGGTTCCGTGTATATGTACTCACAACTAAATTCTACCAAAAAACGATTAGAAGTTGTTGAACAGGAAAATGCAAAACTTAATAGCAACATAGAAAACTTAAATAACTATTTAAGCGAAACCAATAAATGGTATGTCGCTATCAATGATCCCGATGTTCAAAAATATGTGCTAACGGGAAATGCTATGATGCCAGAAGCAACAGTTATTAGCTATGTTAACAATATTGATAAATCGGTTGTCATAAACACCAAATATCTACCAAAACTTGATGACGATCATGATTATCAAATGTGGGCTGATGTCGAAGGTGAAATGATAAATATGGGAGTTATTGATAAAAGTAAAGATATGCTTGCTATGAATTATATTGATAATGCTGAATCATTAAACATTACCATTGAGCCTGCAGGCGGAAATGACCATCCAACAGTCTCGCAACTCATTACCAATGTTTATCTACAATAATGTTATGAAAGATAAAATTGTACTCATAACTGGCGGAACCTCTGGATTAGGACTAGCAACATCCAAGGCTTTTATTGATAAAGGTGCTACTGTCATTATTGCTTCACGTACACGATCTAAGTTTGAAAACAATTTTGATCAAAACAACGAGAATATTGTGTTTGTTGAAACAGATTTCAGCAGTATGAGTTCTGTAGAGTCGCTTTATAATATCATTTCTGAAAAGTATCCAAAACTCGATATTGCTATAAATAATGTAGGCACTGCAAGTTTAAAACCTCTTACTGAAATTACTGAAGAAGAGTTTGACAACACCATAAATGTTAATCTGAAAAGCTTATGGATGGGCTTAAAACATCAGATCAAAATGATGTTTAAGGACCAAAACACCGACAAAAAGATTATTAACATTGCCTCTATAAACGGACTTGGAGGTGCTGAGTATTTATCTATTTACGCTGCCGCAAAAGCAGGCGTAATCTCTTTAACTAAATCTGCTGCACTTGAGACTGCAAAATCCAACATCACTATCAATGCCATTGTTCCAGGACCATTTGACACACCAATGCTTCATCATGCTTTGAACCTACAATCTGGGGGAGATACAGATAAAAAGAAAGCTATCGAGGCTCAATACAAACAGTTTATACCTGAGGGTCGATTTGGTGATCCTGAGGAATTGGCAAAAACAGTCTTATGGCTTTGCGAAGGTGATGTAAAATATATTTCTGGACATTCATTTATTATTGATGGTGGAATGACCTCTAGATTCAGGTAGTTACTATCTTGGATACCGTTTCTGTATGTCGCGTATCAAATATTCTAAACCGTTTAACTTCAAATCATAGACTTGCGTAAGCATATCACCTAGCTTTCCTTTTGGAAACCCTTTATTGTGATACCATACCACATAATACTCAGGAAGATCAATAAGATAACGACCTTCATATTTACCATAAGGCATTTTGGTATGTGCTAATTTTATCAGGAAATCTTTATCAGGTTGAAGCATGTCTATTGCGACTTATACGCTTTAAATTTGTCGAGTTCATCTGTAACAAACTTCGACCAAACTGCTTGCATTTCCTTATTAATGGAATTCTGACTTTGAGTGTCATAATCATTTTGCATTTTGGCAAGATTTTCGTTGGCCTGACGATGTAAACGTCGCAACTCTTCTTTTATATTTTGAGAGATTCGTAGTTTCGACATCCCATAACGCAGTTGTCTTACATGTAATTCAGTAATATCAAAATGAAGTTGCTCATGAGCGAGAATATGATCATCACCTTTAGATTTTATATACCAGGATTTTTCAGGATAAAAATGCGCTTCAACTGTGGCATTGAAACTTACAAACCTTTCATTAGATTGCTTTACTGAAAATGAGAATGTAATTCCTGAAGCAGTGACAGCAACTGCATCTGAGTCGTCCTCAACAGGACCTCTAAAATCTGCCCAAGTCAACTTCTTAGATTCATTCCATTCAATAGTAACCTCATCTGTTGAAGATGTATTAAAAAGGCATAAAACAATAATTAAAAATCGTGATAACATGTATCCTTTTATTTCCAGTTAAACGTGATATCTTTTTCGATATCAGGATGTAAACTGTAATGCACAGGACAAGTATTAGCGGTATGTTCTAATATCTTTCGTGTTTTTTCATCAGCTTCAAAAGGAAACTCCAAAGCCACTTCTATCTTAGATATTCGTCTGGGATTGCTGGCCATAGTTTTAGTAACATGAGCTGTAGTTCCTGACATATCAACACCCAGATTTCTAGCTTTAATTCCCATAACTGTAATCATACAACTTGCTAATCCTGTAGTAACAGTATCTGTAGGTGAAAACGCTTCTCCTTTGCCATTATTGTCTGTAGGCGCATCTGTTAAGTAAGAATTATTAGATTTCAGGTGAACACTTTCAGTCCTTAAATTACCAAGATAAGTTACTTTTGATGTCATCTTTTGGCTTCAACAATTGTTAAGTTATCATATTTAACGATATAGACAGCTTCGTTATAATATCCTCCAAACATCTTTTTAGAATATCTAAACTTATTTTCAACATATTCGGTTTCAATCTCAGTAGTTGAGGCTTTATACAGATCATCCTCACTAGCTAAACGCAATAGTAGATCCATAGTAAGATCAAATCCGCGAACAGCATATCTATTGGGACTCACGTTGTATGCTCTTCTGTAAGCTCTTATAAACCCATTCCTTGATGTAGGTTCAGCAGTTTTATTAACTGATGGGTAATGGAATTTCAAATTGGATAAATGATAATTTGAAATTTCCCTACCTTCAAAAGCTCTGTTTTTATCTGTTGTCATTAATATAATTTCCTTTCCATTAGTGTTTAAACCATTAATCACACTAATTACATTAGAAGCAAAACCTTCATTATCGGTTTCCAAAAACACAATGGTTCTACCGTTTTTAAAAATGGCTTCCAATTCTGTTTGATATATAAAATAAGCTTCTTGACCTTTTTTGTTTTTTCTTGAAAAAATTTGTTTAGCTGAAGGAAACTCTGCCAACAACTTATCACTAATAGCTTTATGTTTAGAATCTGAGATGATAACCATATCCTTAGGCAAGGAATCAGATTTTACATAATTTATCATAGTTTCCTGAAGTAATTCACTTGAAGGTACAGTTTGAAACACATTACTGTAAAGATTAACTGGCATCGAATACGGTGACACTACTGGTGTGTTATCCTTTTTTAATTCCGAAGCTACACGATCCAAGTGTTTTGGCATTAACGGACCAATAACTGCATCATACTCTGAAAAATCATTGTCATTCAAAATACTAGAGATCTGAGCGCTTTGATTTCTGGTATCAAACACTTTCATATGTGTTGATATTCCCAAACGTTTAGCTGAATCAATTGCAATTAAAGCACCTGCATGAAAGTCTAAAGACACTGACAATAAACGATCAGTTCGTATTTTCTTTTTTGCTTCTTCAGTTGAATCGACATCTATTTTATGTGTTCTGTAAGGCAACATCAGAGCTATCTTTTTGGCACTTAAGTTTCTAAGGTTACTTGACAAATTGGTGTTTTCAATATCTTTTATAACATAATCGGTTTTAACATCCTGAGGCACACGCAATACCATTCCTAATTTTAAACCACCTTCCTTTAATTCAGGATTTAGAGCTTCTAATTCTTCTTGAGTAACACCTAACTTTCTGTTAAGTGCCATATAACCCTCACTTTTTAAAACAGTGTAGTAGTTATAAGCTTCCTCAACAGTTTTTTCTTCATTATTACTGATATTGGGAACATTAACCTTCTGGCCAGGTTGTAGCACTTCTCCCAGATTTGGATTTAAAGCTTCTAATTCTGGTACTGTGATTCCAAATTTATAAGCCACTCGCCATTTTCCTTCCTTAGGTAATACTGTATACTTCTTTACAGTATTGTTTAGCGATACTTTATTCACTATTGTTTTATACTTCGGAATTTTAATCTTATCGCCTTTTCGCAAGTTTTCTGAATACAAACGCTTGTTATACTTTTTGATATCTTCAATCTCAATACCATACTTTTGAGAAATACTGAACAACGTTTCTTTACGTCTTACTTTATGTGTTTTAAAACTAACAACTTCTTTTATTTCCTCTGGAATTGGTTCATTTTTAACTCTCGATGTAGGAATGATTAAAACCGTATTGACACTTACAGAACTTTTAGCATCAGGATTTAGTGCATATATATCAAATGGAGTGACCAAGTATTGCTTTGCTATACTCTCAATAGTCTCCCCTTCTTGAACCTTGTGGGTTTTATAATCTTGAGCCATAGCAGTAAAACTGCATAGCAAGATGATTATGATTAGAAATTTTTTCATTCAATAGTATTTATATTCTTAAGTCAATTAGACCTGTAATCTTATGAAACATTTTAAATCTATAAGTCACAAGACATTATTCCCATTCTATAGTTGCTGGCGGTTTAGAACTAATGTCATACACTACTCTATTAACGCCTTTCACTTTATTTATTATCTCATTAGAGGTTTTTTGTAGAAATTCATAAGGAAGATTGACCCAATCAGCAGTCATTCCATCTGTACTTTCCACAGCTCTCAAAGCTACACACTTTTCATAGGTACGCTCATCTCCCATTACTCCTACACTATTTACAGGAAGTAACATTGCTCCAGCTTGCCATACTTTATCATATAAATTCCATGAACGTAAATTATTGATAAATATAGCATCCACCTCTTGTAATATACGTACTTTTTCGCGAGTTAGATCACCTAAAATTCGAATTGCCAATCCAGGGCCTGGAAATGGATGTCTACCTAACAAATGTGAATCCATATTCATAGAAGCACCAACACGTCTAACCTCATCTTTGAAAAGTGCCTTGAGTGGCTCTACAATTTTCAATTTCATATAATCAGGTAAACCACCAACATTATGGTGACTTTTTATTGTGGCACTTGGACCTCCAGTGGCCGACACACTCTCAATAACATCAGGATAGATAGTACCTTGCGCTAACCATTTCACATCCTGTATGCGATGTGCCTCATCATCAAAAACCTCAATGAACACACGCCCTATAGCTTTTCGTTTTAGCTCAGGATCGCTTACACCTTCAAGAGCATCCAAAAAGCGTGCCGAAGCATCAACACCTTTGACATTGAGTCCCATACCCTCGTACTGATGCAATACATCTTCAAACTCATTTTTCCGAAGCAAACCATTATTTACGAAAATACAATACAGGTTTTTACCAATAGCTTTATGTAAAAGCATTGCAGCTACAGAAGAATCGACACCTCCTGACAATCCAAGAACGACTTTATCATCTCCTAATTTTGTTTTTAGATCCTCTACAGTTTCTTCAACAAAAGCATTTGGTGTCCAATCCTGATCTACCTTAGCAATCTTAACTAGGAAATTTTGTAAAAGCTGATGTCCGTCAGTTGTATGGTAAACTTCAGGATGAAACTGAATGGCATAGGTATCTTCTCCTTCAATCTTAAATGCTGCATTTTCAACATCTTCAGTACTTGCCAGAAGTAAACCATTAGTTGGTAATTTTTTTATAGTATCACTGTGACTCATCCAGACCTGACTACCTTCGTGAATATTCTCGAAGAAATCTTCATCAGTTTTGATGAAACCTAAGTTAGCTCTTCCGTATTCTCGCGTATTGGATTCAGCAACCTCTCCACCTGAAAAATGGGCTAAATATTGCGCGCCATAACATACAGCGAGCATTGGCTTTCTTCCTCTAATTTCAGAGAGATCTGGATGCAATACATCTTCACCTCTGACCGAGTTTGGGCTACCAGATAAAACGACGGCTTTAAAGCTTTCAGAATCTGCAGGAATTTTATTGAATGGATGAATTTCGCAGTAGATGTTTAACTCTCTAACGCGACGCGCAATAAGCTGAGTGTATTGCGAACCGAAATCTAAAATAAGGACTTTATTGTGTTGCATGTGCAAAAGTAATAATTGATTTTAGATTGGCGATTTAGAGTTAATGATTTTTTGACTTTTTTTTTAACATTTTGAAAGACATGTAAACACTGGTGTTTTTTGAATGTACCCCTTTTGTCCTATCTGTCATTTTTGACCAACTTTTATAATTAGTATCTTTAAAATATTAACTATGCAATCTTATGAAACGATCTGTTCTATTCTTTCTGGTAATATTTTCATTTGTCGTATTATCTAATGCTCAAAACTCAAACTTTACAGATAGCATTTCGCAAATTATACCAACTCAAAAAGACACAACATTAATTAAATCATACCTCAATCTAGGAATATCCTACCAAAGAAGTAATGACTCTTTAAGTTTATTAAATTATACACTTGCTTTAAAAGAAGCTAAATCCATATCAAATGATGATTTTATTGCCCAGAGTCTATTTCGCTTAGCGGTTTTAAACAATTTAAAAACAAATTATGAGCGTTCATTTAAATATTTGGATAGTGCATTAACAATTTATACAGCGTTAAATAATATTCCAAAGATAAGTCAGATCAAATCTTACATAGGAGTTATTGAATCGAAATCTGGTCAATATGAAAAAGCCATATCCTCTCAAATGGAAGCACTGAAGCTTCGTGAGGCCAACTCAGACCTTATTAGACCCTATGATATTGCTAACAATTATATGCGTATTGGAAATTTACATAGTATCATAGGTAATTTTGAAACTGCAACTACCTATTTGAAAAAGGCAGAGCGTTTATTTGAAGTTGAAGGTTTTGACAGACAAGTCAATATGGCCAGAAGCAACATAGCTATCAACTTTGCTGATAGTGGCAACGAGGCTGATGCTATACCTTACATTAAAGAAACCATAGCTTATTTCGAATCTAAGTCTGACAAAAGCTCACTCATGGATGATTATATGAATTTGGGTCAGATGTATTTTGAAATTGATAGCATAGAGCAAGCCGAGGTCAACTTTGTAAAATCACTTAATCTCAGCAAAGAACTAGGAAGCAAACTAGCAACAATCATAAATGAGCGAAATTTAGGAAACGTGCTCCTAAAACGAAATAGGCTCAATGAATCTCTTGAATACAATAAAAGATCATTAGAAAGTGCTTTGGACATAGATAATAAAACACAATTGATGTATAGTTTTTTGTCAATGTCTGATGTATATAAGGCTAAAAATGATTACAAAAACGCCTATGACTTCAGAGTTCTATATCAGCACTTAAGTGATTCCTTATATTCTGTTGAAAACGTAGAAAAAATCAATGATCTAGAAATTAAATACCAAACTGAGAAAAAAGAGCAAGAGATCATTAATCAGAAAAATGAAATCGAATTGTTGAATGTAAAAGGCAAGGTGAACAACTTACAACGATTGCTACTTGCATTTGGACTATTACTAGCCTTATTGGGATTGTATGCTTTATATCAAAGAAACAAACGAAATAAATTGGCTAAAGAAAAAGTCATGGCCGACTTAGAATTTAAAACCAAAGAATTGACCACTCATGCCCTACATTTAGCTAAAAAGAACGAAGTTTTAAATGATTTGAAGCAAAAAGCAAAAGTACTAAAACAGGATGCCGATGCTGATCCTGGTTACCAAATGCTCATCCAAACCATTAACTTTGATCTTCAGGATGATAACAACTGGGAGAATTTTAGTAAATACTTTGAAGAAGTACACAAAGACTTTAATGCGAAAGCACAGGAGCAATTTCCAAATATAACGTCTAATGACCTTAGATTAATGGCCTTATTAAAAATGAATTTATCCTCAAAGGAGATTGCAAATATTCTAAATATTTCTAGCGATGGTATTAAAAAAGCCAGACAGCGACTTCGTAAGAAAATGGGATTGGATTCTAGTGAATCTCTCGAAGCAATTGTCATTGCTATTTAAATAAAAACCACAAAACTAAAACCACTCGAAACACCTATAAACACAGGTGTTTTTTTTTATGTACCCCTTTTGTACCCAGTTCTTTTTTTGATACTGAAAATCAGTCGTATATGTTTGCTCTGTCATTAGGTTGACAACTACCGTTTTTGTGGTGTCTTGTTCAAAAGGACTGCAGACCTTCTTTGAGTAAGTCGCACAAAACGAGGATCACAAAAACACGAAAATCAATTTATCATGAAAACACACTACAATGTTGTAGCATGGGTATTATACCTTTCAATAGTCACTACAATACACTCTTGTTACAACTATGAACATCTAATTTTAGAAGACCACAAAAGAGAAAATGTTCAAACTGTCAATAACACCTTTGTAAAAGATATACTTAGAGTTTCAAACACAAAACATGTTACCCCAAAAACATATCACCCAATTCAAGTAAAAATGAGTAAAAATGATATAAGACGACACAATAAATTACAACTTTAAAATAGTACAATACTTGTCAAATATTATTACTAATAATTTCCTTTTAACAACCACAAATAACAATACATTATGAAACATATTATTACATACATACTTCTTCTTTTTATGATTACCATAATAGAAGCACAAACCGTAATTGTCAGTGAAGATTTCGAAACCGGATCATTTCCTCCTAATGGTTGGGTAACTTATAGAGGACTTGATGATATTGGACCTAATAATGATTGGGAAGTTACAGCAAGTGCTAACACAGGTAATAATGCTGCTTTTAGTCGTTATTCCGATCCTGGAATTGGTATTGCTGAAGATTGGCTAGTATCCCCTTTAATAGATTTATCTAATACCACAAATGCGGCTCTATCGTTTTTTTCAAGAGAATTTTGGACTACAAGCTATGCTTCGCAATACGATATTAGAGTATCCACTGCTTCGCAAACAGCTCATGCAGATTTTACAACCCTTGCCACTTACAATGATTTTCCTTTAGATTACGAGAAATTTACCATTGATCTTTCGACTTATGATGGACAACAAATCTATATTGCTTTTGTTCATGTTGATGAATACCAAGATGATTGGTATTTGGACGACATTGAAGTTAGTGGTATCATTATGTGCAATATAGAAAACACAGCAACACCAAACGTTAATTTAGGCATGACTCCCACTACCAACTTATATGCGCAAGAGTTTGTTGCTAATTGTAGCGGAAATCTAGAAGAATTTGCATTTTTTGCATACATTAATCCTAATATAAATCAAGTGCTTCCCGCTGGCACATTTAATATTTACCAAGGCAATCCACAAACTGGCACTATCATCTATAGTCAAGGTTTTGACGCTATAGTTCCAGTTGGAAATGGTGAGCTATTATTTGATTTGGATAATAACATCCAGCTTACTGCTAACCAAAACTATACTATAGAAATTCCAGTAACGTCTCTTAATATTTCGATATTATACCAAGATCCATATCCTGAAGGGGTTCCTTATATTAATGGAACTTCAAACACAAATAATTGGGATTTTTTCTTCAAAATCAACATTGCAGAAGAAACACTAGATGTCAATACTTACAAAACGAACTCTATTGAGTTATTTCCAAATCCAACATCAGATTACATCAGCATTTCAAACTTAAACACAAAAGAAAACTATGCAATTTATGATGTAACAGGTAAAACTTTAGCTTCAGGTCAACTATTACCAGAATCTCAAATTTCAGTAATACATTTAGAAAAAGGGATATATTTCCTAAAGCTGAATAATAGAAACACTCTAAAATTCATTAAAAATTAAAATTGATTTAGTTGAATGGAAAGCAAATCAAGCAATAGTTTATTGTGAGGTTTGCTTTTTATAGTGTTAATATAGAAAACTCACCTTTTAATGGTTCTAAGGTCTCTACTAACTTAGAAATTAAAGTTGCACCATGCTCTAAATAAAATTCAGAAAAATTCATATTACGCTCTTGAAGACTTTGACTAGGAAATAAAGCATCTTGAATTTCTGTAACGCGTTCTATATGATCATTAAGCTTTCGTTTCTGAGCTTTTAGCAATCGCTTTTCCAGATTCTCGAGCCCTTTAATTTGCTTTCTTTCTTGAGCTGCAACTGCACCTCTAAAAGATTTATCGGTCTGCTCAGCGAGCTTGTATAATCCTTTAAATTGCTCCTCCAAATGTGCTTTTTGCGATGAAAAATCAATATCAATTTCTGAAATATTCTTAGCGACTTTTGTTACTAATTCATTTTGTTTTAGAAATAAGTCATTAACAGACACATTTAGCTTATTTAATTTTTCTCTTTGTTTCTCAGTGATCAACAGTACCGAATTTCGCAATAATAGCATAGGAAAAACAACGTGTTGTGCTTCAAAATTAGACTTGAGTTGTAACCAATACGCCAACTCTCCTCCTCCTCCAATGTAACAGAGATTTGGCAAAATAACTTCCTGATACAACGGACGAACAATCACATTTGGGCTAAATCGCTCAGGGTGCTCTAAGAGCACTTTATGTATTTCACTCTTGCTCCAGGTAATCTTGGTGTTAAGGACTTGATACACACCATTTGTTTCAACAATGCGCTCACGAATATCTTTAGTGATGTAGAACAAATTAATGGCTCTTGGATTGACTTGAATTTTATAATTTCCGTCCAAAGCATTTAGTTCATCATTAGATTGAGAGACCTTTTCAAATGAGGTTTGTGTTACTAATTCATCTTCTAGATACGGAATAAACAAACGTTTTAAACCTGCGTCATTGCCATCTACAATAACTAATCCGTAAGCTGAAAATAATTCGTTCACCAGATAACGCATAGCATCAGTTAAATTACCATGCTCTAAATAAGCACCTTTGAACAAACGTTTGAGATCGTTGGCGTTGTCAATATGATTCAACTGATTAGAAAACACATTAAATACTTTATCTAGTCCGTTGAGGTCTAACTCGCCTACTGCTCCTGAAGCATCTCGATTCCACTGAATTTTTTTGCCTTCATAATTAAAGAAATTGATCTCCTCAAAATCGTGATCTTCTGTTGCCATCCAATATACAGGAACAAAATTATGATTTGGATAGGCTGCTTTCAACTGTTTACAAAGATTAATTGTTGAAATGATCTTGTAAAAAAAGTAAAGTGGTCCTGTAAAGAGATTTAATTGATGACCAGTAGTAATTGTAAAAGTAGTATCATCAGCCAGCAGATTGATGTGCTTTGTAGTTGTTTCGGAAACTGCTACTGTTTTGTATTGACGCTTAAGAGATTGCACCAATACTTTTCTGTTTTCCGAAGAAAATGATTGTTGTTTTTCTGAAATTTGATCTTTGAAATTTTCGAGATTGGGATATCGATGATAAAACGGTTTTAAAGCCTCTTTTTCATCTAAATAATCACATATTAACGAAGAAAAATAATTAGTGTCTCTAAACGGAATACAGTCAGTTGGCATAGTTACAATTCAATTCAAGCGTAAATATAAGCTTCTTCACTTTTTTTAAGTCCTAAATTTTAGTTAATTCACAAGCACTTCATATCTTTACTGCTTATCACTAAAAATACAGATTTATTTCATGATTAAATCACTCTCAATTTTTATCGCATTTATTCTTTCTGTCTCAACTTTTGCTCAAACCCTACAATCGCCATCAGATTTTTTGGGCTATGATCTGGGAACACAATTTTCAAGACACCATCAGGTGATTGATTATTTCAAACATGTAGAAAGCCAAAAACCTCAACAGGTCAAGTTAGAACAGTATGGAGAAACTAACGAACGACGACCTCTAATGTTGGCGTTTATATCTTCCGAAGAGAATATGAAAAACCTGGAAAGTATTAGAGAGAATAATCTTAAAAACACTGGTATTATTGAAGGTACTCCATCCTCCAACAATATTGCTATCGTTTGGCTTAGTTATAATGTTCATGGTAATGAAGCGTCAAGTACTGAGGCCTCAATGAGTACCATCTACAAATTACTTACTGAAAAACAGGACTATTTAAAAAATACAGTTGTAATCATTGATCCTTGTATTAATCCTGATGGACGTGACCGTTATGTCAATTGGTATAATGAAACAGCAAGTGCACCTTATGATATTGATCAACAAGCCAGTGAGCACCAAGAACCATGGCCAGGAGGACGACCAAATCATTATTTGTTTGACCTCAACAGAGATTGGGCATGGGCAACTCAAGTGGAATCAACTTTGAGATTAAAGGCTTACAACAAATGGATGCCACATATTCATGTCGATTTTCATGAGCAAGGTATCAATGAACCTTATTATTTCGCTCCTGCTGCTGAACCTTTTCATGAAGTGATTAGTGATTGGCAACGCGATTTTCAGACTCAAATTGGTAAGAATCATGCCAAATATTTTGATGCTGAAGGCTGGTTGTATTTTACCAAAGAACGCTTTGACCTATTATACCCAAGTTATGGTGACACTTACCCAACGTATATGGGAGCTATTGGTATGACTTACGAGCAAGGTGGCCATGGTCGTGCTGGTTTGGGTATTTTAAACGATGAAGGTGATGTATTGACTCTCATCGATCGATTAACGCATCATACAGTAACAGGCTTATCTACAGTAGAAATATCCTCTAAAAATGCGGAACAATTAAATTCAGAATTTGCTAAATATTTTGATAACTCAGGCCTTAAATACAAGAGTTATGTTCTAAAAGGCAATCCTGATAAAATCAATAGCTTAACGGCATTACTTGATAAACATGAGATCAAGTATGGTTTTGCTCAAGGCGGAAAAGCAAGTGGTTACAATTATACCACTTCAAGTCAAGGTCAAATGACGACAAACTCTGCTGATCTTGTAGTAAGTACCAATCAGCCAAAAGGAAAAATGGTTAAAGTGTTATTTGAACCCAATACAAAATTGAGTGATTCATTAACTTATGATATTACAGCATGGTCTGTACCTTACGCTTATGGTTTAGATGCTATTGCATCAAGGTCATTAGTTGCTACAGATAAAAGTGTTCCGAGAACACTTCCTTATACCATTGCAAATTCTGGAGCAACGGGTTACGCCTTAGAATGGAATAGCATGAAAGATGCGCAGTTTTTAGCTGAGCTATTAAAGGCAGGAATAAAAGTTCGTTTTACAGAAAAACCATTTGCCGCTCAAGGAAAAAATTTCGACAGAGGCGCTTTGATTATAGTGAGAGGAGACAATAAAACAATTGATGATCTGGATAATAAAATTATCCAAATGGCCTTTAGACATAACCGAAGTCCGAAAGCCATTACTTCTGGGTTTTCAACCTCAGGACCTGACTTTGGATCGCCAGATATCAAATTGGTGAATCCTCCAAAAATTGCTATGCTTTCGGGAGACTATACCTCATCTTTGAGTTATGGGGAACTCTGGCATTTCTTTGAACAACAATTAAAATATCCTGTTACTTCTATAAATACTAATAATTTAAGTAGAACTAATTTATCAAAATACAATGTACTGATCATGCCAAATGGGTACTACAATGGTTTGCTGAATGAAAACCTTATGGAAAAACTCAAAACTTGGGTACGCTCTGGCGGAAAGCTAATTGCTATAGATGGTGCTTTAAATAGTTTTGCTGATAAAGAGGGATTTGGGTTGAAACGAAATCAGCAGGATGCTTCCGAAACACAAGAGGACAACAGACGTATCAAATATGCAGACCGAGAGCGTGATTACACCAAAAACCTAATCACTGGAGCTATTTTTAAAACCGATGTAGATAATACGCATCCTATGGCTTATGGTTATGATGAGAACTATTTTACATTAAAACTCGGTAGTTCATCTTACAGCTTACTAGACAGTGGTTATAATGTTGCCTATTTAGGTAATTCGCCAAAGAATGTATCTGGTTATGCAGGAAAAGAAGCTTTAAAGAAATTAGATAATTCGTTAGTTTTTGGTGAACAACGAATGGGAAGCGGAAGTGTTATCTATATGGTAGATAATGTCATGTTTAGAAGCTTTTGGGAAAACGGGAAACTCTTTTTTGTGAATTCAATTTTCTTTGTAAATAATAATTTGGTAGAACTCTAAAATTTCAAAACGATTTTAAAAACAAAAAAGCTCAAGATGAACATTTTGAGCTTTTTTGTTTTGGTTATATCAGATTACATACGTTCAGGCACATTAATACCTAACAATCCAAATGATTTTTTTATAACATCTGCAACAGTTTGAGACAACTGTACTCTAAACACCTTTTCCACCTCATTATCAGCTCCTAAAATGGAAACGTTTTGATAAAATGAATTAAACTCTTTAACCAGATCATAGGTATAATTAGCTATGAGTGCCGGACTGTAATGATCGGCAGCATTTTGAACAACCTCAGGAAATAATTCCAACTGCTTGAGCAATTCTTTTTCCTTATCATGCAGAGACACTTCGACTGCGCTCAGTGTGACATTAGTATTGACATCAGACTTTCTTAAGATAGATTGTATTCTGGCGTAAGTGTATTGAATAAACGGACCAGTATTTCCTTGAAAATCGATAGACTCCTTAGGATCAAACAAAATACGTTTTCTAGGATCTACTTTCAGAATAAAATACTTTAAAGCACCCAATCCAATTGTTTTATAGAGACTTTGCTTTTCATCTTCAGAATAGCCATCAAGTTTTCCTAAGTCTTCTGAGATCTCTCCAGCAGTCTGTGCCATTTCATCTACAAGATCATCAGCATCAACTACAGTACCTTCTCTACTCTTCATTTTTCCAGAAGGTAAATCAACCATACCATAACTTAAGTGATACAGGTTATCTGCCCAATCAAAACCAAGCTTTTTAATGATGAGGAACAACACCTGAAAGTGATATTCTTGCTCATTTCCAACTGTATATACCATACCTCCAACATCTGGAAAGTCTTTAACACGTTGGATAGCTGTACCAATATCCTGAGTCATGTAAACGGCTGTTCCGTCACTACGTAACACAATTTTTTCATCCAGACCTTCATTAGTGAGATCACACCATACCGAACCGTCTTCTTTCTTAAAAAACACGCCTGTCTTCAGCCCTTCAGCTACAAATTCTTTTCCGAGTAAATAAGTCTGACTTTCGTAATATAAAGTATCGAAATCAACACCAATATTTTTGTAGGTCACATCAAATCCGTCATATACCCAACAGTTCATCATTGTCCAAAGTTCGACGGTTTCTGGATCACCAGATTCCCATTTTCGGAGCATCTCTTGGGCTTCTAATAATATTGATGCATTTTTCTTTGCCTCTTCTTCGGTTTGTCCTTCGGAAATAAGCTGCTGTATTTCCTTTTTATATTCCTGATCAAACTTCACATAATAATTCCCAACCAGCTTATCCCCTTTTAAACCAGACGATACTGGAGTTTCTCCATTTCCGAAGCGCTTCCAGGCCAACATACTTTTGCAGATATGAATCCCTCTATCGTTGATAATCTGAGTTTTGTAAACTTTCTTACCTGAAGCTTTCAAAATTTCAGCAACACTGTATCCTAAGATCACATTTCTGATATGACCCAAATGCAATGGCTTATTGGTGTTAGGAGAAGAATACTCAACCATAACCGCTTTGCCTTTTGAATTTGGAGTTTCAAAACCGTAAGTATCATCCGTTTTAATTGAATTGAAAAACGTCATGTAATACGCATCACTGATCTCAAGATTTAAAAAGCCTTTAACCACATTGAATGCCTTTACCTCATCCACATGCTCAACTAAATACTGACCAATTTGTTCACCAATCTGAACAGGATTCCCTTTCACAACCCTTAACATCGGAAATACTACAACAGTAATATCTCCAGCAAACTCTTTGCGAGTCGCTTGAAATTCTACTGATTCTAATTCCGCATTAAAAACAGATTTTACGGCCTGTTTTACCTGGTGTGCTAATGTGTCCTGAAGATTCATTTTGGTTTTTATTTTTAAGTCAGCAAAGATATGTTTTTTATTATTTTTTTTGATAGATGATATGCTTTAATTGATTATAATACATCCTTTTGAAAACATATACCATGCAAAGAAAAATTAGAAAATTCACTTAATGATAATCGTAAGTTTTCTTTACATGAAATTATCGGAATTTTATTAAATACGCATATAAACCAATAAACAACTGATTATCAGTAATTTATTTCTTACAATAACACAACATGCATTTCATCGATAAAAGTGCCGTTTTTCTATGATTTTTGCCGTTAATCTATTCGTCGATGTTTTTATGAATTTCAATGTTCACTTTAACTAATTTATAGGCATTAAAACCCAAAAATTAGGCTTTAATATCCTTTTTATTGATTTTTGATACTGCTATTAATCAAAGTCCCAAACGTTGATGAAACTTAATAATCAATCTTTATTGAGATTGACATTATTATTACAGCACTCTAACTATCCAACCCTAATGGAAGTTTCGTGTGAAAATAATTTTGCAATTATTAATACTCTAACTAAACTATGAAGCAGTTAATAACATTAGCTGTTTTATGTTCTTCGTTCTTCTGTTTATCACAAACAAATGAGATCGACAGTTTGACTGTGCATTTATCTTTTCAAAGCCAAGACTCATCAAAAGTAGACACCTCTTTACGTTTAGTAAAAGCGCTTTATGAAGCTAAGAGCTACAAGAAAGCACTCATCTACATTGAAAATACTGAGCGTTTATCACAACTTCTTAATCATGCAAAAGGTATAGCTGACGTCAATTATTACAAAGCTTTAATTTATGCTCAAAAAGACGATTATTACAATGCTATTGATGGTTACAACAGATCACGCAGGTATTACAGTCAGTTAGGTGACACTCTAGGAATTGCAAAAGTAAACAACAGTATTGGTTTAATAGAGATCAAAAGAGGAAATTACAGCGTTGGTTTAGAAAACTCACTGTCTGCTATACAAACGTTTGAATCCAGAAATTTAAAAGACGAATTAAGTTCTGCTTACAATAATTTGGCAGAAGCTTACTATAACACCAATCAAGTTGATAAATCATTAGAGTTTAATATCAAAGCCTTAAATGTAAGAGAACAATTAAGAGATAGTATTGGTATTAAAACATCCACAAGAAATATAGCCTTACTATATTCTGAAAGAAAAGAACATAGAAAAGCAATAGAATACTACGAAAAGGTTTTAAAACTTCTTAATCCAAGTACTGATCAAAAACTTAAAGGTGAAATTTTACCTCGTATTGGCGCTGAATATCTTAGATTCAAAGATTACGACAAAGCTGCAGAATATTTAGTAGAAGGCTTAAAATTCAATAGAAAGAACAACAATGACGATGGAGTGCTCAGAGCACTAAATGCTATAGCCGATTTAAACATTCAGCAAGAAAAAGTGCGACTGGCTGAAATTCAAGTTAACGAAGCTTATGAGATCGCAACTAGAATCAATAACAAGCCAGAATTATTAAAGAACTACAAACTTCATAAAGAGATTGATTCTATCAATGGTAAGTTTCAAAATGCGTTCTTCTGGCAAGGAAAATATTTCAACTTAAAAAGTGAACTTGATAAAGAGAATCAACCAATTGTACCAGTAATCACAAAACCAATTGAAGTAGAGCCTTTAGATGCTAATGAAGATTTCAATGCTATAGCCATCAAACAAAAAGAAGCTGAAAACGAAATTATGTTTAAGAAGCTTAAGGCTATTTCCTATGTGCTTGGTGCTGCATTTTTGATAGTATCTACTATTCTTTTACTGATCTACCTTAAACGAAAAAACACCCTTAAGTTCAATAGAGAGCTTCAGGAAAAAAATAAGCAAATAGAAAAACAAAACGAAGAATTTGCTCTACAAACCAAACATCTTGAAGAAGTCAATAGTGTAAAAGACAGATTATTTTCCATTGTATCTCATGATCTTAAAGATTCTATATCATCAATTAAAGGCTTTATTGATCTTCTCAAAGAGGATGGGATATCTCGTGAAGAATTCTACGATTTGGTTCCGGAACTAAGCGAAAATGCAGACAGTGCCTCACAGCTTCTTTATAACTTATTGAACTGGTCTAAATCACAAATGCAAAATTTAGAGCCAAAACCTGAATTATTCAATATTCAGGATGTTTTCAAGAACAAAATCAGTTTGGTTGAACAAAAAGTTGAGCAGAAACGCATTGTATTAATTGATGAGTCACACAGAGATTTCGTTTATGCTGACAAGAGTATGATTGAAATTGTAATCCAAAACTTGATTACAAATGCTGTTAAATTCACACGCGTTGGAGATGTCATTACGGTATCAAATAGTGACCTCAATGGAAATAGTCTAATTTGTGTAGAAGACACAGGTGTTGGTATTTCAAAAGAGAATATTGATAAGCTTTTCAAGAATGGAACATTTACAACACGTGGTACCAGTAATGAGAAAGGAACTGGTTTAGGGTTGACTATTTGTAAAGAATTAGTAGAGCTTAACAACGGAAGAATTTGGGTAGAAAGTACGCCAAATGTTGGGACTAAATTCTACGTAGAGCTTCCAAAAATTAAACCAGCTGAATAATTAATTTTTGGTATCTTCCCAAAAACAATTCAGCCATGACTCGATATTTCCTAGTATTCCTTTTAGCCATTATATGCTATTCCTGTAAAAATGATCCATCAAAAACTAATGAGGATTCTAAACCCAATCATCTTCCTGAATTGTTTGCTATGATGCAAGGTTCATTTAATTCAGAAGTACAGGCTCAGGTAGATACTACTTATTTAAACATCTCGCTTCATATGTACCCGATTTGGAAAGACAAAGGAAACTTTCTTTATGTAGAACAAGCCCTTAACACGAAACAAGATAAGCCTTACAGACAACGTATTTACGAGGTCACACAATTAAATGACAGCATATATAGTTCTGCCATTTACACCATTGAAAACGATTCGTTATGGATTGGAAAATGGAAAACACCTGAAGCATTTGATAGTCTTACGATGGATATGGTTTCTAAAAAAGAAGGCTGTGACGTCTTATTACAACGAATTGAACCCAACTTTTATAAAGGAGAAACAGGAGAAAAGACATGCGAAAGCACACTTTACGGAGCCTCTTATGCTACTAGCGAAGTTGAAATCATGGAAGATAAAATCATTTCTTGGGACAGAGGCTTTGACAACAACGATAAACATATTTTGGGTGCTGAAAAAGGCGGTTATATTTTTGATAAATTAGACTAGACCCTAGGCAAAAACACCTCAGCCATCATACAACGAGCACTGCCACCACCACAGGTTTCAATAGTTTCCAGAGAACTGGATAGAATAGGACAAAATCGTTCGATATCTGCAATTTGTTTTGGCGATAAACTATCATGAGCTGCTTGACTCATAACTAAATAGCGTTGCCCATTGTGTCCTTGAACCTGAAGCATATTGCCTGCAAATTGATGCATTTGATCCTCTGAGATCTCAATAATGGTTTTACCATCGGCTTTTAGGTTTTTGATAACGTTCTTACGTTCTTTTTTATCGTCAATGGTATCTAAACATATGACCGAAAACTGCTCAGCAAGGCACATCATAACATTGGTATGGTAAATAGGTAAACGTTTGCCATCAACAGTCTGATTTGCAGTAAAAATAACTGGTGTGTATTCAAAGTCTTCGCAAAACTCGATAAATAAGTCCTCATCAGCTCTGGCTGATAACGCACAATACGCTTTTGCATTAATTCTATCTAATAGTAAACTACCTGTACCTTCTAAAAAGACGCCTTCGTCTTCAGCACTTGTGTAATCAATAATATTTTCAATTCTAAAACCTTCTTTCTCTAGACGTATAAATACTTCGTCCCGACGTTCTTTTCTTCTGTTTTCTGCAAACATTGGGTACAAACCAATATCGCCATTTTCGTGAAAGCTCACCCAATTATTAGGAAAAATTGAATCTGGAGTGTCCATTAATTTATCATCCTGTTCTACAATTACATTAACACCTACAGCTCTCAACTTATCAACAAAAGCGTCAAACTCATTTTGAGCTTTTACATTGATTTCAGCATTTTTTATAGCCAAATCTTCCTGAAAATAGTTATTGACAGCGGTTTGTTCATTCATCCTGAAATTGACAGGACGAATCATTAAGATGGTATTAGTGGTTTGCGACATTTCTGAAATTTAAAGTGCAACAAAATTAAATAAATTTAATGTAGAATTCTATATCGCACTTTTATTATTTTGGTTGGATAGTAGCCATTCTAAAGCTGCTTCTCTTTCCCTGAATATTTTGATATTCCAATTATTGTGTTTGTTGATATTCATAACTATTTGGGTAGCCATTTCTGCACTAACACTGTAAACAACTACAGCTCTAAATGCAATGGTATCTTTAAGAGTTCCCATGGCTCTTTGTGCATCAAACGTATATGAGTATGCATGTTCTTTATTTATCAAAAGGGAAAAAGGAGATTCTAAATGAGAAGTTAATACTGCGCGGTAAGCATTAACCATAGATTCATCAATAACAACACCGTCATCAATGATAACTTCGGCAATATTAGACTCCAGTATCTTTATTTTTCCGAAGGGTAGGACAAAAACTTTCATTAGCTATTAATTTAGAGGGATAATCCAAATTTAGATTAACTTTGAATTGTTTTTAATTCTAATTGATAAAGAAATAAACAACGATATTAACAATTGACCTATCCTTAAAAATTTCAATATGAAAAAACTCATACTACTGTTTCTAATTGTAATGTCTTGCTCTTCTGAAAAGACAAATCAAAATGCTGATTTCATAACTGTTTTTGAAACCTCAAAAGGCACACAAACTCCAACTTATGATGAAGTCATTGACTTTTATAAAAACTTAGCTAAAACCTATGATGCCATCACAATAGAAACAATTGGTGAAACCGACTCCGGAAAACCATTACACGTGGTTACATTGAATCCTGATAACAACTTTGATTTTGAAAAGATCAGAGAAAATAAGCGTATCCTTATGATCAATAACGGGATACATCCTGGAGAATCTGATGGTATAGATGCTACAATGCTTTTGTTTCGTGATTTGGTACAAGGAACAATTGAGATGCCAAAAAGCACAGTATTGGTAACCATTCCTGTTTATAATGTTGGCGGAAGTTTAAATCGGAATTCTTCAACACGAACTAATCAAAACGGACCAGAAGCTTACGGTTTTAGAGGAAATGCGCGTAACTATGACCTTAACAGAGATTTTATTAAAACTGATACTAAAAATGCTAAAGCTTTTTCTGTTATTTTTAATCAGGTTCGTCCTGATGTATTCATAGATAATCATGTGAGTAATGGTGCCGATTATCAATACACACTTACGCATCTATTCACTCAGCATAACAAGTTAGGTGGTGCACTTGGAGAATTTTTACACACTGAAATGATGCCACAATTAGAACAAAAGCTCGGAGAAAAAGATTGGGATATCACGCCATATGTCAATGTATTTAACAGAACACCTGAACAAGGCTTTAGTCAGTTTATGGATTCACCGCGTTACTCAACAGGCTATACAACACTATGGAACACTCTTGGAATGATGGTAGAAACACACATGCTTAAACCTTACAAACAACGTGTCGAAGGCACCTACGAACTTATGAAGAGTATGATAGAAATTACTGAGGGTGAGGGTGAACGAATTTCAGAATTACGACAGAATGCATTAGCTGAACTAAAATCAAAAAAAACATATCCGCTACAATGGACCATAGATACTACACAATCAACAATATTGCAATTTAAAGGCTATGAAGGACAAATGATTGAAAGTGATTTGACAGGAGCGCAACGATTAAAATATGATAGAACTCAACCGTTTACTAAAGAGGTTACATATAAAAATTACATGACACCAACTTTAGAAGTTGACATTCCAAAATCATATGTTATTCCGCAAGGCTGGTGGAACGTCATTAATCCTCTCACTTTAAATGATATTGTAATTCAAAAACTAGAAAAAGACACAACGATAACTGTTACTTCATATAAAATCAAAAATTATGAAACGAGAACACGAGCCTATGAAGGGCATTATCCACATTATAATGTTGAGATAGAATCTTCTACAGAAAAAGTCAAGTTTCGCGAAGGTGACCTCCTTATCAACACCAATCAACGTGGTTGCAGGTATTTACTCGAAACATTAGAACCTCAAGCACCTGACTCTTTTTTCAGTTGGAATTTTTTCGATACCATCTTACAACAAAAAGAAGGCTTCTCTCCTTATGTATGGGAAGATAAAGCAAAACTGCTACTGACTCAAAACCCGAAATTGCAAATCGATTTTAATCTTAAAAAGTCATTCGATGAAGATTTTGCCAATAATTGGTATGCACAATTGGATTGGATCCATAAGCAAAGTATACATTATGAAAAAGCACATTTACAATATCCTGTTTATCGTATAGAATAGAAATTCATACAAATAAAAAGGCACTATTTTCATAGTGCCTTTTACAAATATTAAGTTATAATCATCTTACTTTCTCACTTGTACCGCTTTGGTAAAGTTTCTGTATTTAGATTCAAATTTCACGAAATATGTTCCGTCTTTTAAACGGCTCATATCAATAGACAAATTATCATTTTGAATTGCGGTTGTTTCTCCTGACAACATCACTCTTCCACTAACATCTACAACAGTATAGTTAATCGTTTCCTCAGGAACTATTTCAGTATCAATGCGAACTATACTAGATGTCGGATTTGGATATAAAGCAATATCCAGCTTCTCATTTCTGAAAGACGCTTCAAATGCCTCATAGCTACTATAGTTGCCTACATAATCTTCAATTAATGCTGTTGGATCACCAATTCTGTTGTTATTAAAGAAATGACATATCCAGCTTGGAATAACCAAATTTAAAGCACCATGAACATCTAGTGAAGCACAAATGTTATTTTGCTCAATTAAATGTAGCACATTAAATCCTGTTGTTGATCCAAAATCTACTATTGATAAATCAAGAGAGTCTGGATTGTAGACTAAACTATGAATGCGATAGAATCCAGGATGATCTACTGTAAATTCTGGAGTTGGCGATGCATCTAAAATAGTTAATGAAAATGCACTCGTCAAGACAAAAATTTGTTGGTATCCATCTGGAATTACAGGAACGCTTGCTATTTCTGCGGAAATTGTAGCCTGACCACCAGAGAGGCAGCTAATTGGATGACTTGAGGTCATCGTACCTGCATCTGCAGTACATTTCTCTTCATCTACTTTGAATGATGCACCTGCTACATCCAGTGATGCACAGATCTCTCCGCCTCCTGCAATTAGTAATCCGAAGACATCAAATCCTGTGGTTACGCCTGGTTGTACGATCGATAAATCTAAAGTATCTGGATTGAATACCAAGCTATGGATTGTATAATCTCCAGCTTCAGTAACTTCGAACGATGGCTCGCCACCTGCTCCAAGTATTATAAGTCCTTCACCTTGTGTGAGTACAAATGCCTGAACATAACCCTCTGGAATTACTGCATTCCCATCTACTGTCGCTGTGATGGTTGCTGATCCGTTGGATAATTCTACATTGGCCATATCTGTACTCATTGTGCCTGCATCTGCAGTACATTGCTCTTCATCTACTTTGAATGATGCGCCTGCTACATCCAGTGATGCACAGATCTCTCCGCCTCCTGCAATTAGTAATCCGAAGACATCAAATCCTGTGGTTACGCCTGGCTGTACGATCGATAAATCTAAAGTATCTGGATTGAATACCAAGCTATGGATTGTATAATCTCCAGCTTCAGTAACTTCGAACGATGGCTCGCCACCTGCTCCAAGTATTATAAGTCCTTCACCTTGTGTGAGTACAAATGCCTGAACATAACCCTCTGGAATTACTGCATTCCCATCTACTGTCGCTGTGATGGTTGCTGATCCGTTGGATAATTCTACATTGGCCATATCTGTACTCATCGTACCTGCATCTGCAGTACACTGCTCTTCATCAACTTTGAATGATGCGCCTGCTACATCTAGTGATGCACAAATCTCTCCACCTCCAGCGATTAATAATCCGAAGACATCAAATCCTGTGGTGACTCCTGGTTGTACAATACCTAAATCTAAAGTGTCTGGATTAAATACTAAACTGTGAATCGTGTAATCTCCTGCTTCTGTTACTTCGAACGATGGCTCTCCACCTGCTCCAAGTATTATAAGTCCTTCACCTTGTGTGAGTACAAATGCCTGAACATAACCCTCTGGAATTACTGCATTCCCATCTGCTGTCGCTGTGATGGTTGCTGATCCGTTGGATAATTCTACATTGGCCATATCTGTAGTCATCGTACCTGCATCTGCAGTACACTGCTCTTCGTCAACTTTGAATGATGCGCCTGCTACATCCAGTGATGCGCAAATCTCTCCACCTCCAGCGATTAATAATCCAAAGACATCAAATCCTGTGGTTACGCCTGGTTGTACGATCGATAAATCTAAAGTATCTGGATTGAATACCAAGCTATGGATTGTATAATCTCCAGCTTCAGTAACTTCGAACGATGGCTCTCCACCTGCTCCAAGTATCACTAAGTCTTCACCCTGTGTTAATACAAACGCCTGAACATAACCCTCTGGAATTACTGCATTCCCATCTGCTGTCGCTGTGATGGTTGCTGATCCGTTGGATAATTCTACATTAGCCATATCTGTACTCATCGTACCTGCATCTGCAGTACATTGCTCTTCATCTATTTTGAATGATGCACCTGCTACATCTAGTGATGCACAAATCTCTCCACCTCCAGCGATTAATAATCCGAAGATATCAAATCCTGTAGTGACTCCTGGTTGTACAATACCTAAATCTAAAGTATCTGGATTGAATACCAAGCTGTGAATCGTGTAATCTCCTGCTTCTGTCACTTCGAACGATGGCTCTCCTCCTGCTCCAAGTATTACAAGTCCTTCGCCTTGTGTGAGTACAAATGCCTGAACATAACCCTCTGGAATTACTGCATTCCCATCTACTGTCGCTGTGATGGTTGCTGATCCGTTGGATAATTCTACATTGGCCATATCTGTAGTCATCGTACCTGCGTCTGCAGTACAAGTTTCAGGATAAACCTTAAAAGATGTGCCTGCCACATCTAGTGATGCACATATTTTACCGCCACCCTCGATCAATAATCCGAAGACATTAAATCCTGTAGTCACACCAAATTGAACAATACTCAAATCTAAAGTATCAGGATTAAAAACTAAACTGTGAATGGTATATTCGTCAGATTCTGTAACCTCAAAAGATGGTTCAGGCCCAGCATCAATAATTACTAGTCCGTCACCTTGCATTAATACATAAATATTGGCATAGCCATCAGGGACTTCTGCATTTCCATCTGCAGTTGCTGTAATAATAGCAACTCCATTAGATATGTCAGCAGTTGGCATGTCTGTACTCATGGTACCAGCTTTTGCTTCACAATCAAATGAAGTTAATGTTGAGGCGTAGGATTCCTCATCATTGTGCAATACACTTGTTGATACATTGGTGGCCATCATTACTGATGTCATTAATGTAAAAACGAATAAAAATGTCAATTGAAAGGGGCTTTTGAGAAGTAATTTGTCTTTCATTTGTACTTTATTTTGTTTAATGTTTGTTGTATAAAATTAAACAAAGTAGAAATAAATATTTACTCACTATTAAGAATTTTAGCTAAAGTTTAACAATTGAATCAATTCAAAATGAGTTGCTTATCGCACTAAAGCTCTAATGTTTGCGTAGCTATTTCTGAGTGCTTCAAGGCTCTGTGTAGTATTGAGCCATTCTACATTAGTGATTCCTTCTTTTTCCTGAGGATATAATTTTCCGTTGAAAGTTGTTTTCATTTCAAACCAATAGGTCACTTTTATTTTGTGCTTCCCATTTCGTTTGAATATATGATATGTAGTATTAAGTGGTTTTGTAATTTTTAATCCAGTAACTCCAGTTTCCTCCTCTACCTCTCTTATTGCTGTAGCTTCGATAGTTTCTTTACCTTCTATTTTACCTTTGGGTAAATCCCATTTATTATTTCGGTAGATAAAAAGGATTTCATTCTTATCATTATACACTTTTCCACCACCTGCAATGACATTGGGCAATAATTTCAAAAATTTGCTTAATAATTTATCTTCTTTTTTTGCAATGAGTCTAACCTCTTTTAAGGGTGTGGAGCGGAGTTCTCTTATTACCTTACCAATGTTCACCTTTGATAGGAGGTAATTTTTGAAGCCATCTTCTTTTTCCACAACAGTGGTCAAAATTATAGGCTTGTCATTTACAAAAACTTGATACATGAAGTCTAACTGTAGGTTATTTAGATAGTAAAAATATCATTTTTATCAAGATCATCTACATTTTTAAAATATTTTTTATTCAAATTTTTGAATTTTAGTTTTGTTAAAATCCGTAGTTTTGCAACATGATTTTTGATAAAGAAACCGCTAAACAAACTGCAGAAGTTTTATTGCAGATTAATGCTATAAAACTACAACCGAACGAACCCTTTACTTGGGCCTCTGGTTGGAAATCTCCAATTTATTGTGACAATAGAATTGTATTATCATTTCCGCCGATTAGAAATTACATTCGAGAAACTATGGCTAAACATATTGAAGCTCATTATGGCAAAGTTGATGTCATTGCTGGTGTGGCCACTGGAGCTATTGGTATTGGGATATTGGTTGCTGAATACTTAGGACTTCCATTTATATATGTAAGACCTGAGGCTAAATCGCATGGACGACAAAATCAAATTGAAGGATTTGTTGAAGCTGGACAAAATGTAGTGGTTGTTGAAGATTTGATAAGCACCGGAAAAAGTAGCTTAAATGCTGTAAAGGCATTAGAAACAGCTAATGTAAATGTCAAAGGAATGGTGGCCATATTTTCATACGGATTTGATGTTGCAAAGAAAAACTTTGAAACTGCTAAAGTCAATTTACATACACTTAGCAATTATGAAAACCTTTTAGAACAAGCACTAGAAACAATGTATATCAATGCTAAAGAACAAGAAGTTCTGGCATTATGGAATGACAATCCTAGTGAATGGAACGCTATTTGATTATAGCTTGTAAATAAATAATACTTTAATAATGAAATTAGAATCACCAAAAACAACAATAAATAAATCTGCACAGGAGACATTTGAATTTTTATCCGATGTTAAGAATTTTGAAAAGTTAATGCCAGAAAACATCAGTAAATTTGAAGTTTTAGAAGACGATAAGTTTTTATTTGCTCTTAAAGGCATGCCTGAAATTGTGCTAAAAAAGAAAGAAGCTATAGCTCCTAATAAAATTGTTTTGGGAGCAGCAGGAGGTAAATTGGACTTCTCACTTACCGGACTTATTTCTGAAATAGATTCTACAAAAAGTGAAGTAGAATTGGTCTTTGAGGGTGAATTCAATGCTATGATGGCCATGATGATTAAAGGACCAATCAGTAAATTTATTGAAACGTTAGCTGGCAATATGCCTGCACACGTTTAATATAAAAGCTTAACTTCCTTCAAGTCAAATTCTTTAGTAATATTATCTTCTAAAAGTATTTGAAGGTAACCAGAATTAGATACACCTTTTATATAACCTGAAAACCTTAAACCTTTGGCATCTTCAAATGTCGAAGGTTTATTTTTTCTGAATAATTCAGATTCATATAACGTCTTCAAATCATGAAACTTGCTGTTTCGCAACATGTTCATGTATTGTTTCAAATAATTAATAATACTTTGTAATACTTCGTCAAGATCATAGGTTTTACCTGTAACCATATGCATGGATGTTGCGTTAGGCAAATTATCAAAAACAATCTGATTGATATTCAAACCAAAACCAATGATAGTGCCCTGTATTTGATTATTTTTTATGACATTTTCAATCAAAATACCTGAAATCTTTTTTTGGTCTGCCAAAATGTCGTTAGGCCATTTTATTTTAATATTTTTTATTTGGAAAGTTTTTACAGCATTAGAAATTGCCAATGACGTTGCCATACTAATAAAAAAACTGTTTTCAGTATCGAGAAAAGAAACATCAAGAAACACACTAGCCATAAGGTTTTTTGAAGGATGAGAACTCCAGGTTGTCCCCATTTGTCCGCGTCCGTTGGTTTGTGAATCAGCTACAACAACAGTATAATCAGTCAGTGCTTCAGTACTACTTAACTGTCTTAAAAAACTATTAGTAGAATCGATGGCACTAAGTTTGATTATACGCATTGTGATGTGTTAAAAAAAATTATAAATTTCTTATGATTAATAACTATTTATAAGAAGTAAAAAAATAATAACTTTGCACAAAATTAAATCAATTTAATGGCGAAAAAAAATACGAATCCAGATCAACTCATATCAACAGTTATTGCTGGAATTGAAGATGTAAAAGGAAAAGAAATTACGATTTTAGATTTAAGAGAAATTGAAAACACTGTTTGCGACTACTTTGTTATTTGTGAAGGTACTTCTAACACACAAGTTAACGCCATTGTAAATTCTATACAAAAAAAGGTAAGCAAAGAACACAAAGATAATCCTTGGCATATTGAAGGAAGCGATAACGCTGAATGGGTTTTGATGGATTATGTAAATGTTGTTGTACACGTGTTTCAAAAACACATCAGAGAATATTATGATATTGAGAGTCTATGGGGAGATGCTAAGACGACAATCATAGAAACGAGTTACTAAAATATTAAATAAAAAACCACGCTGGTGGTAATTATAGATGGCAAAAGAGAATAAAAATTTAAATAAAAAACCAAAGTTTAGTCCATATTGGATCTACGGATTTGTAATTGCAGCATTTTTAGCAATTCAAATGTTCTCAGGTGGTATTGGTGGAGCTTCAGGAAAGAAAATCAATCCGTCAGAATTTTTCGATTACATGAAACAAGGTGATATAGCTGAAGTTCTGATTATAAATGAAAGAGAAGCGCGTGTATTCCTAACCAAAGAGGCGTTAGATAAAGAGGTTCACAAAGGCACAAAACCTAATAATATCATTCCTTCAGTTTCACCGCAACCGAATTATATATTCGAATTTGGTGATCTGCAAATCTTTCAGGAAAAAATTGATAAAATCAATGAAGAGGATAACAATATTTTTGTTCCAACTGAATTTGATACAGAAGAAAACATCTTTGGTAATATACTCTTCTCACTTTTACCTTTCATATTAATTATAGGAGTATGGATCTTTATCATGAGACGTATGTCTGGTGGTTCTGGTGGAGGTGCTGGCGGCCAAATTTTCAATATAGGAAAATCTAAAGCCAAGCTTTTTGATGAAAAAACCGATGTTAAAACTTCTTTTAAAGATGTTGCTGGACTGGAAGGTGCTAAAGAAGAAGTACAAGAGATTGTAGATTTTCTTAAAAATCCAGAAAAATATACTTCTCTAGGTGGTAAAATACCTAAAGGAGCTTTGTTAGTAGGACAGCCTGGTACAGGTAAGACCTTACTTGCTAAAGCTGTAGCTGGTGAAGCTAAAGTCCCATTCTTCTCGTTATCAGGATCTGATTTCGTAGAAATGTTTGTCGGTGTTGGAGCCTCTCGTGTAAGAGATCTATTTAAACAAGCCAAAGAAAAATCACCTGCTATCATATTCATTGATGAGATCGATGCTATTGGTAGAGCACGTGGAAAAAGTAATTTTTCAGGCTCTAATGATGAACGTGAAAACACTCTCAACCAATTATTAACTGAAATGGACGGTTTTGGCACTAACACAAATGTAATCGTGTTAGCTGCAACAAACAGAGCTGATGTATTAGATAAAGCTTTAATGCGTGCAGGACGATTTGACAGACAAATCTTTGTAGATCTTCCAGACGTTAGAGAACGAAAAGAGATTTTTGAAGTTCACTTAAGACCTATCAAACAATCTGAAAAATTAGATGTAGATTTCCTAGCAAAGCAAACACCTGGTTTCTCAGGTGCAGATATAGCTAATGTATGTAACGAAGCTGCTCTTATTGCTGCTCGTAACGGTAAAAAAGCTGTTGGAAAACAAGATTTCTTAGATGCAGTAGATAGAATTGTTGGTGGATTAGAGAAAAAGAATAAAATCATTACTAAAGAAGAGAAAAAAGCGGTTGCCTATCACGAAGCTGGACATGCTACTGTAAGCTGGATGTTAGAACACGCTGCACCTTTGGTAAAAGTGACTATTGTTCCTAGAGGACAGTCTCTAGGTGCTGCATGGTATTTACCTGAGGAACGTCTAATTGTGAGACCGGAACAAATGCTTGACGAAATGTGTGCTGCACTTGGAGGAAGAGCTGCCGAGAAAGTCATCTTCAATAAAATTTCAACTGGTGCATTAAGTGATCTTGAAAAAGTTACTAAACAAGCACGAGCTATGGTGACAATTTATGGTTTGAGTGATAAAGTTGGAAACTTGACGTATTATGACTCTTCTGGTCAATCAGAATATGGATTTACTAAACCTTACAGTGAACAAACTGCCGAGCTGATTGATAAAGAAATTTCAGATATTATAGAGAAGCAATATCAACGTGCTGTTGACCTATTAGAAAAGAATAAAGATAAACTTACAGAACTTGCTGAAGTACTTCTGGATAAAGAAGTTATCTTCAAAGATAATCTGGAAAAAATATTTGGTGAACGACCTTTCAAAAAAGAAGAGGAAGAACCAGTTAAAAAAACAACTGAATCATCAACTTCAGAAACAGAAATTGAAGAAGAAGAATAAGTATTCCCTTTATCGATTATAATCATATAAAAAACTTAAATTAATATCACATTAGTTTAAGTTTTTTTATATTTGAGAAATACATTAATACAATTAGGTTAATAGCTATCCCTATACATGAGTCTATTTCGTAAAATCTTCGGTTTAAAAAACACTCCTGAAGACAACATAAAAAGCGAAGAGAGAGGCAAATACATGCCTGAAATAAAGCTGCCAGTAGACGAACAATTTACTATAAACTTCAAAGCTAATGGTGGAAAGTTTCTGTATTGTGAAAATATGCAAGAAATTCAGGATAGCCTAAATTCCATTTTAAAAGAAAACAATTGGGAAGACAGCAAGGTTTTATTATTTGATGATCGTTTAAATGAACTATTTAAAGATTTTAATTTTAATACCACAAGACGTATTTCTGAAAGCACATTTTTCTTTTCTACCTGTGAATACCTAATTTCTGATGATGGTTCTTTACTAATCTCCTCCAATCAGATCGCTGAGAAAAAATTAAAAGAACTACCTGATAATTTCATCATTTATGCTACTACTAGCCAGTTTGTTCAAAACATAGGAGAAGGTCTGCGTGGAATTAAAGGGAAAAACAGAGAGAAAATCCCAACTAATATCACTACTATAAAGCATTTTAAAACAGTCGAAGATAAAGACTTTCTTACTTACGGAAGCAGCTCAAAAAACTTATATTTGTTGCTCCTAGAAGATTTATAAATGAAAGAAATCGGTACAAGAGCACTCTCAGGACTATTATATGTGTCTCTTCTTATTGCTTCTCTATATTGGCAAAATGCACTTATCGCACTCTTTTTTGTGTTTGGATTGATATGCATGGCTGAGTTTAAAAAACTTATTCAACTAAAAAGTTTTTTCCCATATGTAGTGTTCACATTAATGTATCTAGGGTTTTCTTATTGGAAAATTATAGCAGACTCTGCTCGAGGCATTGATGAAGCTGCACAGATATTACTCGTCATTACCATCTTTGTACAGCTTATACTCATCAAAGACCTCTTTTCAGAAAAAACCATCCCGCTATTTAGTTCAAAACGTTTTATCATAACTACCTTTTACTTATCTAGTGGCTTCGTTTTTTTGATTTGTATTGCCAATTTTAATCAAACCTTTACACCACTGCTTTTGTTAGGATCATTTATACTGGTTTGGGTCAATGATACCTTTGCCTACTTGGTTGGTAAAAACTTTGGAAAGCAAAAATTGTTTCCAAGTATTTCTCCCAAAAAAACAGTTGAAGGTTTTTTAGGCGGACTCTTTTTCTCGTGTGTTGCTAGCTATTTTATTGCTAACTTTACTGAAACATTAAGCTTTACAAACTGGTTGATTCTAAGTATTATTGTTAGTGTCTTCGGAACACTAGGTGATCTTATAGAATCTAAGTTTAAACGTCAGGCTAATGTTAAAGACAGTGGAGTTATCATGCCTGGCCATGGTGGTCTTTTTGATAGGTTAGATAGTATTATCTTTGCTGCACCTTTTATATTTTTATTTTTAAGACTTGTTACCTATGTTTCATAAAGAAGGTTATAAAATTATACTTATCACATTTGCTATCGTTACAGGATCTGTGCTCTTAATAGATCGCTTTGTTGATATTCCATGGTTGCGATTGTTGCTTATGGTGACTATGTTGGTATTGTTGATCCTTATTCTACAGTTTTTCAGAAATCCTAAACGACATACAAAGCTCGAAGACCACACTGCTGTGTCTCCCGTTGATGGAAAAGTTGTTGTGATCGAAGAAGTATTTGAAAAAGAAGTCTTTAATGATAAACGCATTCAGGTGTCTGTATTCATGTCGCCTATTAATGTACATGTCACACGTTATCCTATTAGCGGAAATGTAACTTATAGTAAGTATCATCCAGGAAAATACCTTGTAGCTTGGCATCCCAAAGCCAGCGAAGAAAACGAACGTACTACTGTAGTTGTTGAAAATAAAAACTTCGGAAAGATTCTATACAGACAAATTGCAGGAGCTCTGGCAAAGCGTATTGTCAACTATGCGAAAGTGGACGACAATGCTATTCAAGGCGCTGATTCAGGATTTATAAAATTTGGATCACGAGTGGACTTATTTTTGCCCTTAGATGCTGATATCAAAGTAGAACTCAACCAAAAAGTAAGAGGTGGTGAAAGTATTATTGCCGAAAAACTATGACATCAGAAGAATTAGACATAGCATTTAATACAGCAGTAGAACGCATCAATGCGCATACTGAACCATTTCCTGCCGATTTCCTTCTTCGTCTCTACGCGTACTACAAAAAAGCCACTAACGATTACAGCAGACCTAGCAGTAGCAAACCTATCATCAATGCTTTTAAAACCAACGCCTTGTTTCAGGTTCAGGATGTTTCCGAAGATGAAGCTAAACGGATTTACATAGAATTGGTTGACAATTATTTCCTTTACCGAAAATAAATTCTAATTCACATCTAAAACTTCAACCTATGAAAAAACTGGTCTTTTGTCTTCTCATTTCCGCAGTATTTCAAACCATTTCAGCACAAACTGCTAATTCGTTCTATACAGACATCGTTTCAAAAACTTCGGAAGCAACAATTCTTAATCACTTGACCACTTTTGAAAATTTTGGTGTTAAAACTGTAGGGTCTAAAGCACTTACCAATGCTGAAAATTGGATTACAGACTACTATAAATCTCTTGACTATACTGATATTGAACTTCAAGCCTTTACCTATCGCAAAGGCACAAGCAACAATATCATAGTCACTAAAAAAGGAACCAAATATCCTGACACCTATATCATTATCGATGCACATTACGACACCATCAATGGTCCTGGCACAAACGACAATGGTACTGGAACCGTTCTCATTATGGAAATGGCACGACTATTAAAAGATATAGACACTGAATATTCGATAAAGTTCATTCATTTTTCAGGTGAAGAAGATGGTCTATTAGGTAGTAAGTATTATGTAAAAAACACTGTAATTCCTCAAGATTTAGACATCAAACTTGTTTTTAATATTGATGAAGTTGGAGGCGTAAATGGACTTACTAATGATACGATAGTTTGTGAACGAGATCTTGGAAAACCGAAATCTAATAATGAAGCCTCTAATGCGGTAACAATACAATTGGCCAGTTACATGGAACTCTATTCCAATTTAAAAACCGAAATCGCTAATGCCTATGCTTCAGATTATATGCCTTTTGAAGATCAGGGTTTTACTATTACCGGATTATTCGAAAAACATGAGTCGCCTGTTAACCATACAGCTAAAGATGATTTGACACATATGGATGTTACTTATGTATATGAAGTAACCAAAGGCGCTATAGGTGCCGCTTTAGAATTTGCTGTTGCTTCGGAATAAATAGTCACTCGTTTTTGATATTTCACTTTGTTCCTGTAAAAAGTTTTTGCATATTTATATTGTACAAAAACAGCTACATATGAAATATCTATTCCTTTTCCTTTGCATCTTATCATTCCATGTTAATTATAGTCAGGATCAGGATGAAATTATCAGTTTGGTTGATGAAGGTATTGTCTATCACGATGAAGGCGATTACGACAAAGCCATTAAAACCTACAAGAAAGCTTTAAAGATTGATCGAAATTCGCCCTTGGTCAATTATGAGATTGCCTTGAGTTACTTTTATAAAAAAGATTATAAGAATGCCATAAAATATAGCGATGTGGTCATTGATAACGATGGTCCTTATGTTAAAGAATCATATATCACTAAAGGATCAAGTCTTGATAATCTTGGCAAAACCAAACAGTCAATAAAACTCTTTAAAAAAGCCATAAAAAAGTACAAGGATGAAAACCTACTCTATTATAACCTTGCACTCAACTATTATAAATTAGACGATTTAGATAATGCCGAAACCTATCTCATTCAAGGCATTGAGCAAAAGAGTGATCATTCTAGTAGTCATTTAATGTTAGGCTATATCAATTTTGATAAAAACAAACGCGTACAAAGTTTATTGAACTTACACTACTTTCTCTTTTTAGAACCTACAAGCAATCGCTCACCACAGGCAGCCAGTATGATTCAAACCATGATGGCGCATAATGTGACTAAAGACAAAGAGAAACCCAATACCATCAATATCAACTTGATGCTGCCTAATGATGATGACAAAGACAAGGATGAAGATTTTGGAGCTGCAGAATTGATGATTTCGCTACTTGAGGCATCTAAATCTCTTGAGAAAAATGAAGGCAAATCTGATGATGAACTCTTTATTGAAAACACCGATTCGTTCTTTGGTATGCTTGGTGAATTAAGAGATGATAAAAAGGAAGGCATCTACTGGAATCTCTATATTCCATTCTATGATAACTTATCGCAAAGCGACCATATGCCTGCCTATTGCCATTACGTTATGCAATCTGCGAGTGAAAGTTCTCAAGAGTGGTTAGATAATAATACAGAAAGCTTTGAAGCTTTTGCACAATGGTTAAGAGGCTATTAATTTATGAAAAATACACCCGAAACAGCTTTAGAATTTAATTGTGGTGCTACCATGAAAAATCGCTTTATGTTAGCGCCAATGACCAATACGCAAAGTCATGAGGATGGTACTCTTTCTGATGATGAATACAATTGGTTGGTGATGCGAGCTAAAGGGCAATTCGGATTAACGATGACCTGCGCTTCTCATGTCCAATTTATTGGAAAAGGATTTCCCGGACAATTAGGCATTTATGACGATCAACATATTGAAGGCCATACACGTCTGGCCGCTGCAATTAAAGCTCAGGGAAGTTTGGCGATTATCCAACTTCATCATGCAGGTATGCGTTCTCCGAAAGAGATTATAGGTACTAGTCCTGTTTGTCCTTCGGAAAGTGAAAAACACGGCGCTCGTGCCTTAACATTAGACGAAATATACCAATTGCGAGATGACTTTATTACTGCAGCCATCAGAGCACAAAAATGTGGTTACGATGGCGTGGAAGTACATGGTGCTCATGGCTATATTCTAACTCAATTTCTGAGTTCAAAAATCAACAAACGTACCGATAAGTATGGTGGAAACCTGAACAACAGAGCACGTTTATTATTTGAAATTGTCAATGGCATACGCAAAGCTTGCGGATCACAATTTGCTTTAGGTGTTCGATTATCACCTGAACGTTTTGGTATGCAGCTAGAAGAGATCAAAGCCATATGTGTTCGCTTAGTGGAAGAAGGTCAGATTGACTTTTTAGACATTTCACTTTGGAATGTTTTTAAAGACCCAGAAGAGGAAGCACATCAAGAAAAAAGTCTGCTTCAGCACTTTGTAGAATTGGACTTCAAAAATGTAAAATGGACTGTAGCTGGAAATATCAGAACAGGACACGACGTTGATAAGGTTTTAGAGGCTGGTGTTGATTTTGTATCCATTGGTCGCTCTGCAATATTACATCATGATTTTCCTGCGCAAGTGATTCATAACCCGAACTTCACTCCTACCGAATTACCCGTTTCCGAAGCATATCTTAAATCTGAAGGTTTAGGCGATGCCTTCATTACTTACATGAAACGTTGGGATGGTTTTGTAGCCAGCTAAATAAAATCAGGTAGATTTACCTATTGCATCTCGTTGTATTAGTTAATAGTTTTAAAAACACAATTTTAATCTACACGGCTAATACAACCACACTATGGATTTAAAACAAGAATTGCTTCGTATTACTGCAACCTATTTTGAGAATACTATTGATTACGGACGCTTGACAACATCTTCAAAAGCTTATGGTGACTTGTTAAAGCGAATCATAGATACCGAACTCGACCATCGTGAGGCCAGAGAAGATATTCACTTTAACAACGGGAAAGCCTTAGGACCACTTTGGGCAGCCATGTGTTTGGATGACATTATGCGTACTCGACAATTTGTAAGAGGCATTGAAAAAGCATTTAAAGACAAGATAAAAACCAATACTAAGTTGCAGGTACTGTATGCAGGTACTGGACCTTTTGCTACACTCCTACTTCCAGTGTTGTTGAGATATCCGAATGCCAATATTAGCTATACATTTTTAGAAATCAACCCAATAAGTCTGAAATTAGTAAAACATGTGGTGTCTACATTAGGATTGGACAACTATGATATTTCCTTTGTACAGGATGATGCCTCATGTTATCGATATGGAGCGCAACAACCAGACATCATCATTAGCGAAACCATGCAACGTGCTCTGGACAAAGAGCAGCAAGTGCCTATCTTCTATAACTTGATGCAACAAGCCAAACCTGAGGCTATTTTTATCCCAGAAAAGATCAAACTCTTTTTAGCAACTCAAACCAAAGGGATTCCCTCTTTAGATTTAGGAAATACGCATTATCACAAATTGGTACAGGTTTATGAAGTAAGTAAAGAATCTATGATTGATAGCGTTGATACTAATGCGTTACATTTTCCAAAAGTCAATACAGTAATCAACAAAGACCAACTTAAAGAGCGCAGTCAGTTGTATGTACTCACCGATATACAAGTGTATGAGGACGAACATTTACTGGTCAACCAAAGTGGATTAACAGTACCGAAACCAATTCCTCATCATTATGATGATTTTAATAGCGATCTGCACATTACCACGCAGTATTGCGTGGGTGCAGTCCCTGAATTGGAAGTTAGCATTCAAACAACACAATTGGCCTGATCAAAATATACGTAGAACTACGTATATTTTGTATCACCAAAACTGCTATCTTCGTTTAGACGGGCTATAATCATCTGAAAACGATGCGTTTAAAAAGCTGTATTTGAATTAAAAGGGAGTATTATGCAAAATCAATTCACACAAAAGGTTAATGAAATGATTAACCTAGATTATTCTAAAGAAGATGATATTTGGCTAAAAAAGAGTAAGACTTTACGGAAACTGATAGGTGTTTTAGGCATGGCTTTACCATTTCTGCTCATCATCATTACCTTTCTGTTTTTTGATCTCGGCAAGCCTATCGAATCTATAAGTCACTATTATTATACTCGAGCAGGAACCGTCTTCACTGTTATTTTGAGTGTGATTGCTATTTTTCTCATTGTTTACAGCGGAAAAGAGCCCATCGACTTTTATATTTCTACCATAGCAGGTATATGTGCTTTGTTTGTAGTATTCTTTCCCACAGGAAATTTAAGTGATGCCTGTTGTGACACTTTAAAACAATACTCAGTGACGTATATAAAGGGTAATGCAAGTGCAGGATTTAGGGAAACTTTTCATTTGGTTTCGGCAGGAATATTTATCGCCTTACTGGCTTATATGTCGATTAAGTTATTTACAAAATCAAATAAACCTAAATCAGAGCAAGGGCGTAAAAAACGCATTCGAAATACCATTTATAAAGTGTGTGGTGGATTGATTATTCTGTCATTGCTTGTGATTGTTTTAGGGATTGTGGACGTGATCCCAGAGGACACCTATAATAACAACCGACTTACCTTTTGGATGGAAACTTTAGCTGTTGAAAGCTTTGGATTTGCTTGGTTGATTAAGGGCGAAGCTATGTTTAAGGACGATCCTGATTATTTAGCGATGAGTGCAGCTCCTGAGGATTGAATAGTAAATTAATAATATGCCATTGAGTTGTAGTATCCAGTATAGAATAGGATTATTATGTATTTTAGTGAGCATATAACTAGTTGTGCTTAATTTCAGAAAATGGAAAAATTACTACAAGCAAATTAATGAGTTGAATTTTTAATAATAGAACTAAAGAAGATAATTATGAAAGAAATACTTGAAGAATATGCTTTAATTGCTGAAATCATATCAGCCCTTGCTGTTATCATTTCATTGATTTTTGTTGGATTACAAATAAGAAGTAATACAAAAGCAACACAAGCCTCAACTTTTCATGAGATTGCGGCACTAGACATTCATATACTTCTAAGTTTAGGTTCTTCAAAAGAAACATCAAGAATAATTTCAACTTTCCGAGCGAATCCAGATAACTTAACCGAAGAAGAACATAATCATGGTTTTCACTTATTTGCCGCGGAAATAAGACACGTTGAGAATCTATTTTTACAGAACGAAAACAAAATGTTGAGCAAAAAAAATTGGGAATCTAGAAAATCCTTAGTTGATGGAATGATACTAACTCCTGGCTTTGGAGCACTATTAGAAAGTCCAAATAAACAATTTTTTGACGGCTCTTTTGTTCAATACGCAGAAAGTTTAAGAAAAATACACTTAAAAAAGGATGGCGATATTGATAATAAAAACTAAGCACAACAACGTGTATAATTAATACTACTTCTCTACTCCAATTTAAATTACTAACTTTAAACTTACGATTTACTACATCAGAAAATCCTGCGGATTCTCAGCCGTACAAACCATACACAAACACGTTGATTAATAGTAGTGACAAATGGAAAGAATTAGAAGGCAATTGACTTTGTTCATTAATGAACCGAATGGTAGTATTGAGAAAATTAGAGCCAAATTTAATCCAAGACAATACCATTTAATACCTGCACATGTTACGCTTTGTCGCGAAGACGAAATTGAACCGATTGAGAAAACTATTCAAAGAATAAAGTCGATTTCATTAGAAAAAGCAATCCGAATTGAATTTGGAAAAGCCGAACGGTTTGCGGACGGAAAAGGTGTTTACATTTCATCTATTGGCAGCAACAACGAATTTAAAGCATTACGGAAATTAGTTCTGGGACAAACTGAACTAAAAAAAGAACAAGTTCCTCATATAACACTAATGCATCCAAGAAATGCGACTTGCACTAATGATATATTTGAGAGCATTGGAAATTATGACTTACCAACTGAATTGAGTTTTGGAAAAATTAGTCTGATTGAGCAAATAAATAGCGGAAAATGGAATATGTTAGAGGAGTTTGGAATTGTAAAACATAACGTTGCATAACTAAATGTATAGCAAGTTAAAAAAAAGCTAATATTAAAACATTAGGCAACCATTTGCTATAGTTTTACGTCTTCATAAATAAAAGCACTATATATTTATTCTATGAATCATATCTGTTAAACATAGATTATGAATCATTTAACTTCTGTTTATAACACATAATGAATCAAACCATACTAGACTTTGTGATGATTGCAAGTGTTATTGTAGGGTATTTTGTTAGTATTTCACTAATTACAACAAAATTCTACAAGAATCGCGCAAATAACTATCTCTCATTATCTCTATTCTTGATTTCTAATTTGACCTTGATTGATTGGTTTAGTATTAATACCTCTAGCCTACTCGTTGAAATTCTTACACTTTTAAGATTAGATTTTCTATTTGCAGCTACATTATTTACCTATTTTTTAATTCATTTAAACCACTCAATTTTAAAAAGTAAATGGTACAAATTGATATATCTGCCGTTCTTTGCCTCTGTTATTCTTGAACTCGCTTTGTTTGTATTTGACCTTTATGGCTCAATTTATGACTCCATTATCTTTTACATTAAAGATTTTACATCTATAGGCTTTAATATATTTTTAATTTTCTGGGGAAGAACATTAATCCAGAAGTCGACCTCTATTTCTAAAAACAAAAAACATTGGCTACTACGATTAAACCTGTTTATTATAGGTCTCATTACCATTTGGATCATCAATAGAATCGAAATATATCTATTTAATTCCATATATACTGCATACATTCTATGGGTATCTATGTGTTTATTTTTATGGTGGATTTTATATTATGGTGTATTTAGATTGCAAGTGATCGATCAAAAAGAGGAAATACATAATTATTTGGTTTCCAAAAAGACAGCTAGCGTTCCAGTAAAGAAGAAAATAAAAAGTGCTACTACGTCTAAAATAATTACTCAACTTTACAAGTTAATGGAGGATGAAGAATTGTATAAAGATCCGCTTTTAAGTAGATTAGATCTAGCAACTCGATTGGAGACCAGTGAAAGCTATTTATCTCAAATTATCAATCAGGAAATCAATAAAAGTGTCATCCAATTTGTAAATGAATATCGCATTGAAGCAGCTAAACATCTTTTGCAAGATCCTTCATTTAATAAATACTCAATTGAGGCCATAGGCATGGAAGCTGGTTTTAAATCAAAGAGTGCTTTCTATAATGTTTTTAAAATGAGCTTAGAAATGTCTCCAGGTGCTTTCAGAAAACACCAAAAATCGTCCTGATTCGTCTGAATCTACTGTATTAGTACTTCTTCAGTAAAAAAATTACTCTTTTGTTTTTTTGACAACTATACTTTTGCCGGTATAAATCAAAAAACAAAAATCAATGAAAAAAGTATTGACAAAAATGATGCGTATAAAATATGGCGCAACAACTCCAAAACTAATTTTAACCACCTTATTATCGGTTATTATGTTATCCTGTTCAAATGATGACGATAAACCTCCTACTCCGACATTTAATGACATACCTCAAAATATTAAGGATCTAATCTATTTCAGCGGAGACGAAAAGGCTTCCACTGTTCTCATTAATGCACAAGCCGGACCTTCTATCGTGTTAGATGAAGAATTAGTGGATAATCTTTCCGGATTTTTAAGTCCTAGAGGTATTTTAACTGTGAATGTGCATCAAGCGCAGACCTTAAATCCAGAAATACTGCTTAACAATGATATTACTCTGGATGACGCCGTTAATTTTAACAATCAAAGTATAGAAACCCTATATGAGGTCGTCAATCATTTTAAAGACGAAGGCAGAACTGTTTATGTTTTAGGTCTTTCATTTGGTGCATTTATAACCCAAGAACTCATAGCTCAAAAAGGCATAGATGTAGCTGACAAGTATCTAATTATTACGGGACGTTTAGATATGAATGATGTTTTTTGGCAGGCTCTAGCTGAAGGCAGAACTGGAGACTTTGAAAATGGTGTTACACCAATATTAAACTCAGAACCAGAGGAAACTATATTCGGAAGAAATGAAGCTAAGTTGTTTGCTGGTTTGATAATGAACAGATATACCCAGCATTTTAGTTCTATAGAAAGCTTATCTAATATCACATACATTTATGGAGAAACAGATGAAGCCGTTGGTAGTCTTACAGCTGAAGAAATTTCATTTTTACAGTCTAAAAACGCGAACATACTTTCTGGGACTGGCGGTCATGATGAGCCTTTTGAGGGCTTCATCGAACAAGGTTTTAGTGAAGCATTTGGAATAGAATAACGACTATTCATATTAATTTAAAAATAAATTACATAAACAAAACAGCGATTTTATTGCTAAGATAAAGAGGAGTATTTGCATTAATCTTTATCGTTAGTGGATAAAATCGCTACTTTTTTATAGAAAAGTATTTTCAAGCACTGTTTACAAAAAATGAAATCGAGGTATGTATTACTATTAGCTTTTTTTTTATTCAAAATACAATCCATTGTTGCTCAACATACATTCATGGAAATTGGTGTAGGGATTGGAAATGTAGTGGGTAATAAAAACGCTCGTGGTAAAGGTGAATTACATTTTAATATTATAAAACCTTACAAGTTTGGTCAATTAGGATTAGACGTTTCTACTGGTGGAAATTTCATTCTAGGCACAACACCTATTGTAGATGAAAATATGGAAACATTATCTTCAAATGACTTCAAGTTTTCTGCTATTACAGTGCTATATAGATTACCTGTAAAAACGTATGGTTTTGTTGAGCCAAGATTAGGATATTCGTCATTGTTTACATTTGTGCACACAGATGATAAAACCAAAATAAGTCAACCAAATGTTACTGTTGGAATAGGTATTGGTGCACATCTTAATAATTTCACGCTATCATTAAGGTATCAACACCTTGGAGTTACTCCCAATTACATCGGAACGAAGAATACAATAATAGTCAAGTCAAATTCTGAATCTTTAGACCTGTTACTATTGAGGGTATCCTATCGTTTCAATCTCAAAAAATCATTTTAGTTAGGTATATGATAGAACGAATCAAACGTCCTGATTCGTGTAATTGTATTGTTTCAGTACGTCTTCAATCTCAATATTAACGTTTTGTTTTGATTTGAAATCTACGTTTGCACCCATAAATCAAAAAACATAATTTATGAAAAAAGTATTATTAGTAACTGCTATTGCAGTTATAGGATTATTAAATGTTAACGCACAAGAAATTAAGTTTGGTGCTAAAGCAGGTTTGAATTTTGCATTCATTACCGGAGACAACACAAAAAATTTTGATCCCAACACAGATTTTCATTTGGGAGTCATGGCAGAAATTAAGATTTCAGACAAATTCTCTTTCCAACCCGAATTAATATATTCTGGACAAGGAGCAGATACAAACATTGAATCAGAAGGGAGTATTGCTCTAAATTATTTAAATGTTCCATTAATCGGGAAGTACTATGTTACAAAAGGATTGAGTTTAGAAGCAGGTCCACAAATAGGTTATTTGCTTTCTACTAAAGGTGGAACTTTAGATTATAAAGATCTTTTAAAACCTATAGATTTTGGTGTGAATTTTGGTGTCGGTTATAAACTTGATAACGGTCTCAATTTTAGCGCAAGGTATAATCTTGGACTATCTAATATTAATGATGTAGACGGTTTTACAGATAAAAACAGAAACGGTGTAGTTCAGCTATCCATAGGCTATTTCTTTTTCTAAAACTTAATATTCTAAAAGCCCAAGCCAATTAACTTGGGCTCTTACTCATTAATCAAAATATAAAATCATGAAAAACATAAAAACAATCGTATTACTTCTAGCACTGTCATTATTATCAATGAACTTTAGTTGTTCTAATAATGATGATGAAGTTAAAATTGATGATTTCTCTTCACTTGATACAGAACTTATAGCAAGGGACTTTACAGGTGTTGTTTTAGTCACTCAAAATGACGATATCTTATTTAACAAAGCCTATGGAAGAAAAAATAGTCAAGCAAATGGGTTTAATGATATCAATACTGTTTTTGATATGGGCTCTATTACAAAGCAATTTACTGCAGCAGGAATTTTAAAACTAGAGATGCAAAATGAGCTGTCAGTTGATGATAACTTATCAAATTACTTTGACAATGTTCCTAATGATAAAGAGAATATAACCATTCATCAGTTGCTAACCCATTCTTCTGGTTTATTAAATGGAATAGGTGGAGATTATGAAACCATTACTGAGGAAGAGTTTTTAGACCAAGTTTTTGATAGCGAATTAATTGATCCTGTTGGGGAAAGATTTAATTATTCTAATGTAGGCTATAGCTTACTTGGTTTAATCATAGAAAAAGCCAGCGGCATGGATTATGAAACCTTTTTAAATGTAGAGATTTTTGAACCTTCAAACATGTACCATACTGGTTATGTAATTCCAGATTGGCAAGAAGATGAAGTGGCTAACGGTTATTTGAATGGTGTTGAAAATAATAAGCCAAATGAAGAGAATTGGAATGAAAATGGACCTTATCTCAACCTCAAAGGAAATGGAGGTATTCTAACCCGAGCCAATGATATGTTACTCTGGAGTCAATCCATAATGAATAATACAGTACTAGATGAAGCAACTACCTCTAAATATCTTTTTCCACATTTTCAACCTACAAATATTTACGATAGCTATGGATATGGCTGGGGAATTGAAAATCATGACTCCGAGAATAAATTAGTATTACATGGAGGCACCACTGATTTGTTTGCATCTGATATGTGGTTCTACCCAAACAAAGGAATTACAATAATTGTACTCAGTAATGAACTTGACCCATTTGTATACACGATTGCAGGAGACATATCAAACTTCTTACTCGTAGAGTAAAAGTATGACCTACAACACTGTTTATGTAGAATAATAAAATCAAATTCAAAAATTTAAATAAAAAATGAAACAAATAAAATCAATCATATTACTTCTAACGTCGTCAATACTACTAGTAAGCTTTAATTACACAAATAGTAGCGAACACGATTCTATGATAACTAGACATGATAAAGAGGACGCTGAATTTATCGAACTAGCAAAGCGTTTTGAAAAATACATATGTCATCTAAACTTACCTGATTGTGAAGGCACAATAATAGCCGATGAATGGGCAATAACAGCAGCCCATTGTGCTGTAGGAATTGCAGAGAAATTTGAAGCGGGACTAAAACATTTCGTCATAATCAATGATACTGAAATAGAAGTTGACAAGGTGATTATGTATAAGGAATGGGAAAATACCGAAGAATATACTTCCATGGAACCATTAAATGATATCGCATTAGTACATCTTAAGACAAAACCTATTGGTGCACTACAAGCAAAATTATATATGAAAAACGATGAAGTAGATAAGCTTATCTATATGGTGGGTAGAGGAGATAAAGGTGACGGATTAATTGGAATAAATGGTAACGACGGCAAGCAAAGAGGTGCTACCAACAGAATAGAAAAAGCTACCGAAAGATGGTTAAGATGGACCTTTGATCATCCCGACACCAAAACAAAATATCTTACCGAACATGAAGGTATTAGTGGCCCTGGCGATAGTGGTGGACCAGCTTTTATTGTTAAAGATGATATTGTATATCTAGCTGGTATTAGCTCGTGGCAAGATACAAAAGACGGTCCAGAAGGCTTGTACGGTGTCGTAGAGAATTACACCAGAGTATCACAATTTATTAAATGGATTAATGATGAAATGACTGGAACTGGTAATACTAGAGAAGACATGTTAAGAGTTGAAGCAAAGCCTAATGCAATTGATGATAGACCTAAAGCTATAGATATTGATTTAAGGATTTTAGAACAATACGTTGGTGAGTATGAGTTGCGAGGCACTACGATTAAGATATATACAGAAGAGAATGGTTCTAAGCTATATTTATTCTTGACAGACCAGCAACCGTATGAACTAGTTCCTACAGGAGAACATCAATTTACTTTTAAAATATCAAATGAATATAAAATAGAATTTAAGAATCCAGAAAATGGGGTGTTTAAGAAATTAATAGCCACTCAACCTGATGGAATATATACAGCAGTAAGAAAATAAATACTAAAAATTTAAAATGAAAACAACAAACACAATCTTAATACTTCTAATGATGTTATTTTCATCTATGGTCTTTAGTTGCACAAATGGTAGTAAACAAAAAACGACTGATGTAACTGCTATCAATTCTTTAAAACCATATGTAGGACAATATGTGCTTGAAGCAGCAGGAATGATAATAGAGATATACACAAAAGAAAATAATACTAAACTATTTTTATTTGTAGATGGACAACCAGAATATGAATTAGTTGCAACTGGAGAGCACAAATTCTCTTTTAAAATATCAGACGAGTATAACATAGAATTTAAAAATCTTGAAAATGGTGTTTTTAAAGAATTAGTCGCCACACAACCTGATGGAACTTATACAGCGGTTCGTAATGGAGAATTGAAAATTGATGATCTAACGACTATTGATAAAAAACTAACAGAAAGAGAATTTTCAGGAGTTATTCTAGTCGCTCAAAATGATAGTATTATATTTAATAAGGCCTATGGCAAAAAGAACAATCAACAAACAAATGACGTTAATACCGTTTTTGATATTTGTTCGATTACAAAACAATTTACTGCAGCAGCAATACTAAAATTGTCCATGCAGAACAAGGTGTCTACAGATGATAAACTATCTAAATATTTTGAAAATGTTCCAAAAGATAAAAAAGATATTACCATTCATCAATTACTTACACATACTTCTGGTTTAACCGACGGGATAGGTGACGATTATGAAAGTATCACGGAAGAAAGGTTTCTTAAAAAAGTATTCCGTAGTAAACTGTTAAGTCCAGTTGGAGAAAATTTCAATTATTCTAATATGGGATATAGCTTACTTGGTTTAATCATTGAAAAAGTAAGCGGAATGGATTATGAGACCTACTTGAGTGAAGTCATTTTTAAACCTTCAAAAATGTTCCATACTGGCTATGTAATTCCAGACTGGGAACTTAACGAGGTTGCCAACGGTTATTTAGATGGAAAAGAAGCTAAAAAACCAAATGAAGAGAATTGGAGTGACAATGGACCGTATCTTAATCTTAAAGCAAATGGTGGTGTATTGACAAGAGCCAGCGACTTATTACTCTGGAGTCAATCTATAAGGGATAATACAGTACTTGATGAAGCAACAACAGCTACATATCTCTATCCCCATTTTCAATTCAATGGGATGTATACGCACTATGGATATGGCTGGGGAATTGAAAATAATGATTCAGAGAATAAGTTAGTAGTTCATGGTGGTGCTAGCAATCTGTTTGCTTCAGACTTCTGGATTTACCCCAATAAAGGAATTACAATAATTATACTCAGTAATACACAAGAGGAATATGTTTACTCAATTGCAAGAAAAATATCAAAATTTTTACTAGCAAAATAAAAATACATCAATAGAAGAAAAAACTATTGTCAACAACGTTTACAAGTAATAGCGATTTGATTCTTGATTCAAGTCGCTATTCTATTGTATTATGTAATAGAAGTCTGTAAAAACTAGATACGGTCCTGGAGTTGGAATTCAATTGAAAACGGATATACTCATACGTTTTATGCCTTAGGACTGTTTACGTCTACTCGCTTTTCATAATGTAAATCTAGCACGTATACTGTAAACTCTGACGAGGCAGCTTTGAATTTTGGTTGTGACAGATTTACAACAGGTATTGAAAATCCGACATCTACATTTATCGAACTATTAACTTTTGAATCAAATACAGCGATATTTAATCCAACATATTCAGTTGTATGTAAGGATATCGTTGGAAAAATTAATAATTCGAATTACGTCTAATTTCAGTTTTATTCGTTTTCTTTCACTAATTTAGTTCTAGCCAACGTAACTAACCCTAAAAAACACCTTATAGAACGCCTATCAGACCTAAATGTGTAGACTACTTTAAATTACATTATACCATAAAAACATGTTCAACATTAAAGCCATATTATGCTAACAGATATCAATCCCAAATTACCAATGCGTAACAAAACGATTACCAGAGATTATTATGTAAATCAGTTAGGATTTAAAGAACTTGGTGATTATAGACAGTATTTGATGGTTCAAAAAGATAATATAGAAATTCATTTCTTTGAGTTTAAAGACCTTAATCCTAAAGAAAATTATGGGCAAGTCTATATAAGAACTAACGCCATTGAAAGCTTATATCAATCTTTATTAGACAGTGCAGTTAAGATTCATCCCAATGGAGCATTAGAAACCAAACCTTGGGGACAAAAAGAATTCGCACTGCTGGATCCTGACTCAAACTTATTGACTTTCGGACAGTCTATTTAAATAACAACAGTAATTACAGCGCATATAACCAATTGCTCATTATTGTTTAGTAGGACTCGAGCATTGTATAGATGTAATGAATTGTAAGATCTTCGTTTGACTCAGGCTTATCTCATCAAAAAATACCTATGATCAGGTATTGTATACCTTCATAACAACCACGTACTTGACATAAATTTTAAGATTATGAAAACTATGTTACGTATTGTCTGTATTATTTTATTTTTAAGTGTGAGTCATTCTGGTCTTGGGCAAACCAAAAAAATATGCTCTACACAAAACATACCAGAAGGATGGGTGATTACAGGAATTGAATATTGCTCCTGCTGTGGTGCAGCTCCTACTTACAAACGCTTTCGGTACACAATTAAAAAAATTAGTACTATGAAAGTAGGATCTAAAGTTGCTATTTGTAGTAAAAAGAACATTCCAAATGGTTGGGTGATTGTAGGCAAAACCAATTGCTCTTGCTGTGGTGCCAGACCTACCTATAGGAAAACGAGATGGACTATTGAGCGTATTGATTAATTTAGCTCTATAACCCATTCTTAGTCAATATAATCTTATGTATAATGACCTAGAGATAATAATCCAATATGAAATTATCTTGTCTTAATTCGGATAAAAAAGTCGCTCATCTTTCATTACAGACATTTTGTAGGGCTTTTCCGTAAAAATACTAAGGATAATCCCTAGCACATTCTCAAATAAAGTGTCTACATTTAAATAGTTACAAATCAATGTGAGCATTCTAGATAATTCTCATTGTGTTAATCCATTATGGAGATATCCGAAAATCCTAAAAAGAGAGTAGGAATTAAACTTAATTGCATATAAAATTATGAAAACACAAATGAAACTATTTTTATCATGCCTAGTACTCATGTTCGTTGTACTTTATGCCTGTAATTCTGATAACGACACAGCACCAGACAACACTTTGAATATGGAGGCTGAAAGCTTTAATGATCCTAGTCAGCGTAAAAGTCAATTTAATGAAATAGATTACCATCCAGAATTACCATGTCCATTAAGTGGTCCATCATGTATTAGACCAGGAGGAACAACAACATTCACCATTTCATGTACAAGTAATCCAAGTGGAAACGTATATTGGTCGTATCAAAGCGGTGTCGGCATTACTCCAGCTACACCTTTAGGTCCTAACGGCCTTGGTACTTCAAGTCAAGCTTTCACCTTTAGTAGTAACTTTCAACAAGGCTGGATTCAAGCCGTTTGCGATGGCAGTTTTGGTTGTAAGGATAATATCATTGTGCTTCCATGTTCGTCTCCACCACCTCCTACCTGCTCCATCAGCGGGCCAAATTGTGGTGTTGAAGGAGACACCTTAACCTATACATTTAATGGTGCTAGCAATGTGAACTGGGCTTCTGTAAGTCCGGGAATTACATTGGTAAGCTCTAATGGAAATACAGCTACCTTTACTCTAAATTCAAATTTTGGTCCACTCGGAGGTTCTATTACTGGAAGTGCTGCAGGTTGTGGAACTATTACTTTTGATATTGATAATTGCTGTGAATCGTCCAGAATAACTATGGGTAAAGACAGACTTATATATAAAAATTAGAATTTAGTTTGATTAATTAATATAGCAATATCCAAATAATTAAGATTTGGGTATTGCTTTTTTTAATCTCTAATCAAAGGCATTGTAGAACAGCGTAACAAGCCTTCCTGTTTAGCAATTTCGGCATAAGGGACTTCCTCAACAGTAAAACCATTCTCACGAAGCCAAGCATTCAATCTTGTAAAATTGCGCTCAGAAATAACCACATCTTCAGAAATGGAAAAAATATTACTGTTCATATTGTACATCTCCTCTTTTGTAATCTCAAAAATATTCTCTTTTCCGAAATAATCAACCAACCACTGATATTCGCTTTCTACAAGAAATCCGTTCTTATGTAAAATAGCTTTGTCTTTACCTACAGGCTGAAAGCAACAATCCAGATGTAAGGCATTTTCCTTAGCATTAGTATTAGATTTACGTAATTCAAACGACTTTACTGTTTTATGCGGAAATAACTCTTGAATGGCAATTACAGCATCCATATTGGTACGAGCTGTGATATAATCTGGATAATCCTCTCCTGAATAGGTTCCTATGAAAATATAATCATTCCACGGCATGACATCTCCACCTTCAACATGACATTCTTCTGGCAGAATGATTCGGTCTTTATCCTCTATTTGATTCCACAGATACCTGATGGCTTCAATTTCCTCATCACGATCTGGTAAAATATTAGCTCTAACTACTTTATCATCGATAACAAAGGCAATATCTCTGGCAAAGATCTGGTTACAGTCTTTGATTACCTCAGGCCTGTAAACCGTTACATCATATTTTTTAAGTACGTCTGCTACAGCTTCCATTTCTTTGATCATATCAGTTTCTTTCGGATAGGTTCCGGCTTTGATATGCTCAATAGATTTAGGATCGTAAGCTTGTTCTACTGTAGGTGTTGGTCCGCAACTTTCAGCTATTCCTAAGACAACAGCTCGTAAACGCGAGGTTTCGTTTTGAATATTTAGTTTCATAGGTTGCAAATATAAAAAAGTGCTTGCAGTCTGAGCATAACTGTCAGTTTGAGCGCAGTCGAAAACTCTATAGTTCTCAAAAAGACATTTCGACTCCGCTCAATGTGACATAGCATGTACTCAAATCACAGGCACTTTTAATAGTTTTTTAAATAGCCTATCTTTCGTTGATTGTCTTAAATGGTCTATGCGTTTCACCAATGTACAATTGACGTGGACGGCCAATTGGTTCTTTTCGCATACGCATTTCTTTCCATTGCGCAATCCAACCTGGTAAACGACCAAGAGCGAACATTACGGTAAACATTTCTACAGGAATTCCCATAGCTCTGTATATGATACCAGAATAGAAATCGACGTTTGGATATAATTTACGATCTACAAAGTACTGATCTTCTAAAGCTTCTTTTTCTAATCCTTTGGCAATATCGAGAATTGGATCTTCAACACCAAGATCACTTAGCACTTCATCTGCAGCAACTTTAATAATTTTAGCTCTTGGATCAAAGTTCTTGTAGACTCTATGACCAAATCCCATTAAACGGAACGGATCATTTTTGTCTTTAGCTTTCGCCATATATTTTTTGGTATCACCTCCATCTTCTTTAATGGCCTCTAACATTTCCAGAACAGCTTGGTTTGCTCCTCCGTGGAGTGGTCCCCAAAGTGCAGAGATTCCAGCAGATAAGGACACAAACAATCCAGCGTGTGAGGATCCTGTGATTCTCACTGTAGATGTCGAACAATTTTGCTCATGATCGGCATGTAAGATCAATAATTTATCTAAGGCATTAACTAGAATATCATTTTGTTCGTATTCTTTGTTTGGGCTCTTGAACATCATTTTTAAAACATTCTCTACATAGCCTAAATTATCATCACCATACTCTAGTGGTAATCCGTGTTTTTTTCGCATTGTCCAAGCTACAAGTACAGGGAATTTTCCTAGTATCCTTACAATAGCATTGTACATTTGCTCTTCAGAATTTACATCAACCGAAGAAGGATTAAAAGCTGTCAATGCACTTGTCAATGATGACAATACACCCATTGGATGAGCCGACTTTGGAAATGCGTCAAGAATTTTCTTTACATCATCATCTACAACAGAATGTGATTTGATATCAGAATGAAATTTTTCAAGTTCTTCTTTGTTTGGTAATTCACCAAAGATCAATAGATAAGCTACTTCCAGGAAATCAGCCTTTTCAGCTAATTCTTCTATAGAATAGCCTCTATATCTTAAAATTCCTTTCTCTCCATCTAAAAAGGTAATAGCACTTTCACAACTTCCTGTATTCTTGTATCCTGGATCCAAGGTAGTTACACCACCTGTTGCTCCTCTTAATGCTTTTATATCAATAGCAACTTCATTTTCTGAACCTACTACCAAAGGAAATTCATACTTCTCACCATTGATTTCTAATGTAGCTTTATCTGACATATATATTGAATTTTTATATTGTTTTTAAGTCTCGTAAAATTACGAAATATCTAAGGATTTACGAAGTCTATTTATAATGCTTTTAACAATTATGAGATTGATAAAATTGATATCTCAAAATCCTTACAAATTGTGAATATCTTATCGGTTAATTCTTGAGATCATCCATCAAAATTTTAATCTTAAATATTATTTTTACTTCGGAAATTTTAACAGGCATGAGATACGTCAAACTTCTTCTTATTTTGATAAGCTTTAAGAGCTTTGCTCAGGTGGTCAATATTGAGACCTTACGTAAATCGACCGACTCTGCGAAATGGTCTGGATCTGTTAGCTTGGATATATCGCTTATTAAAAATACTAATGATATTTTCAGAATAGCCAACAAAGCTCATGTTCAGTATAATGACAAGACGAATTTGTGGCTGTTTGTCAACGATCTTAATTTTCAAAAGGTTGAGGGCAATTCTCTGGTTAATCGAGGGACTCAGCATTTGAGATACAACCGTAAGGTCTCTGACCGGATCAAATGGGAAGCTTTCGGGCAAGCCCAATATGATGCCATTTCAGAAATTGATTTTAGAGGTTTGCTAGGTACTGGTCCGCGTTTTAAACTCAGCGAAAATGACAATTATAAATTTTACTTAGGCACTTTGGTCATGTACGAATATGAACGCGCTTCAGATGTGATTAGCGATCGCATTCAAAAGGATATCAGAGGAAGTGCGTATTTATCATTCAGCATGTATCCTACGGAAACGATAAGCATTATCAGCACTAGTTATTATCAGCCAAAGATTGATGCCTTTAGTGACTATCGTTTGTCGAGTAACACCTCACTCCTATTCGAAATTTTTAAAGATCTGGCCTTTAAGACTAACTTCAATTATTTCTATGACGCATTTCCGGTAAGTTCAAGTATTCCAAAGACGCAATTTGAATTGACTAACGGCTTGTTATATACGTTCTAGTAGCATTAAACAAACCAATGTAATTATACTACTAATAACCAAGACACTTCGACTACGCTCAGTATGACAAAAAACCTATCCGAATGAACGAATAGGCTTTTTAAATCTAGTATTTTATAAAAGTCTTACTTCACTTTAAATGCATTCATTTTAGGAAAGTAAGCTACATCGTCTAATTCTTCTTCGATGCGTAATAACTGATTGTATTTTGCCATTCGGTCACTACGTGATGCAGAACCCGTTTTGATCTGACCTGTATTTAAAGCTACGGCTAAATCGGCAATGGTATTATCTTCAGTCTCTCCTGAACGATGTGACATAACTGATGTATATCCAGCATTATGCGCCATATTCACTGCGGAAATCGTCTCAGTAAGTGTTCCAATCTGGTTCACTTTAATCAGGATTGAATTAGCAATCCCGTTTTCAATTCCTCGCGATAAACGCTCTACGTTAGTCACAAATAAATCATCTCCAACTAACTGAACACTATCTCCGATTTTGTCGGTAAGGTATTTCCAGCCATCCCAGTCGTTCTCATCCATACCATCTTCAATAGAAATAATAGGATATTTTTTAGCTAATTCGGCTAAATAATCGGCTTGTTCTTCACTCGTTCTTACTTTGCCAGAATCGCCTTCAAAAATGGTGTAATCGTATTTTCCATCTTTATAGAATTCGGCTGCAGCACAATCCAGCGCAATCATTACATCATCTCCTAATTTGTAACCTGCATTAGCTACAGCTTTTGCAATAGTATCTAATGCATCTTCTGTACCTCCTTCTAGGTTTGGTGCAAAACCACCTTCATCGCCTACAGCAGTACTTAAACCTCTATCATGTAATACTTTCTTTAAATTATGAAAGATCTCAGTTCCCATTTTCATCGCGTGAGTGAAGTCTTCTGCTTTAACTGGCATCACCATAAATTCCTGAAATGCGATTGGAGCATCACTATGTGAACCTCCATTGATGATATTCATCATAGGTACAGGTAACGTATTTGCAGACACACCTCCAACATATCTATATAGTGGCATGTTCAATTCATTAGCTGCAGCTTTAGCAACGGCTAATGACACTCCCAAAATAGCATTTGCACCTAACTTTGATTTGTTTGGCGTGCCATCGATCTCGATCATTAATCTGTCGATCATATTTTGTTGAAATACTGAAACACCTAATAACTCCTGAGCAATTACAGAATTGACATTATCAACAGCTTTAGACACACCTTTTCCCATGTAATCACTTCCTCCATCTCTTAGCTCCACAGCTTCATGTTCTCCTGTTGACGCTCCTGAAGGTACAGCTGCTCTTCCTAAAACACCGTTTTCAGTAACCACATCTACTTCTACTGTTGGATTTCCTCTTGAATCTAAAATTTGTCTTGCATGAATATTGATAATAATGCTCATTTGTATTGATTTATAATTGATTAAATATTATTGAACTGTTTCCGTCAGTTCGAGCGCAGTCGAGAACTTATTTTAAGTTCTTAATAACAAAGACCTTTCGACTGCGCTCAAGGTGACAAAAGTTATTACTACAAATTTACGAAATTGTTGCCCCAAATAGAATCCTATCATAGCAGAATTACATTATATCTCAACGATAATGTTTTCGTAAAAGAAAAAAAGCAATGAAATTTAAAAATCATTGCTTTTTCGTTATTAGTTTTTTTGAATATTCTGAATAAACTCATCAAATAAGTATGTTGAATCGTTTGGTCCAGGACTAGCTTCAGGATGATATTGTACCGAGAAACAGTTTTTATTTTTCATTTTAATTCCAGCTACTGTGTGATCATTCAAATGTACATGTGTGATCTCAATATCTGGATGTGCTTCGGTCTCTTCTCTGTTAATGGCAAATCCGTGGTTTTGAGAGGTAATCTCGCCTTTGGTAGTTATAAGGTTCTTAACAGGATGATTAATGCCTCTGTGTCCGTTATGCATTTTATATGTTGAAATTCCATTAGCTAAAGCAATCACCTGATGCCCTAAGCAAATTCCAAATAAAGGAAGATCTCTTTTAATGATCTCTTTTGCCACTTGCTGAGCTTCTACTAAAGGTTCTGGATCTCCTGGTCCGTTTGATAAGAAATAACCATCAGGTTTAAATGCTTCTAGATCTTCAAATTTTGAATTGTAAGGAAAGACTTTAATATAAGCGTCACGCTTAGCCAAATTACGAAGGATATTCTTCTTAATTCCAATATCTAAAGCTGCAATCTTATAGGTTGCGTTCTCATTACCATAATAGTAAGGTTCTTTTGTTGACACTTGAGAGGCTAATTCTAAACCTTCCATGCTTGGTACTTCGGCTAATTGCTTCTTCAATCCTTCAACATTATCCACTTCAGTAGTGATAACAGCATTCATGGCACCATGATCTCTAATATGACTTACCAGTGCTCGTGTATCTACATCTGAAATTGCCAACAGATTGTGATCTTCAAAGAATTCTTCTAGTGACTTATCGGCTGCAGGGCGTGAATAGTTAAAACTAAAGTTCTTGCAGATCAATCCAGAAATTTTTATGGAATCAGATTCAACTTCATCGGCCTTTGTTCCGTAGTTACCAATATGAGCATTGGTAGCCACCATTAATTGTCCGTAATATGAAGGATCAGTAAAAATTTCCTGATAACCTGTAGTACCTGTGTTGAAGCAAACTTCACCAAAGGCTGTGCCTTCTTTACCTATTGATTTTCCGTGGAAAATTGTTCCATCAGCGAGTAAGATTAGGGCTTTTTTACGTTTTTGGTATCTCATCTTATTAAAAAAGTTTTACAAAATTGCATAAAAAAAAGGATAATCTGAAACAGATTATCCTTTATATATTAAATGCTTATTAACATTTATTCTTCTTCGTTAGTTGCTTTAGTATCAACTGGAGGAGTTGCTGGTTTAGATCCACCTCTTCTACTTCTTCTCGTCGTCTTCTTCTCTTTCTTACCAGCGTTGTAGATGTCATTGTAATCTACCAACTCAATCATTGCCATATCAGCATTATCACCAAGTCTGTTTCCTAATTTGATGATTCTTGTATAACCACCTGGACGATCTGCAACTTTTACAGCTACTTCTCTAAACAGTTCAGTAACGGCATCTTTTTGTCTTAATCTAGACATTACGATACGTCTGTTATGGGTTGTATCTTCCTTTGATTTTGTAATCATTGGCTCAACAAATTGTTTTAAAGCTTTCGCTTTAGCAACTGTTGTATTGATACGTTTGTGTTCTATTAATGAACAAGCCATATTAGCTAACATCGCTTTTCTGTGCGCTGTTTGTCTTCCTAAATGGTTAAATTTCTTTCCGTGTCTCATGACTTTCTATTTATCATCTTGCTTCCAAACTCATTTTCTGAGGAGCAAAATATGATTATTATAATTTAATCTTTATCTAATTTGTATTTTGCTAAGTCCATTCCGAAGTTAAGACCTTTAACATTTACAAGCTCTTCAAGCTCTGTTAAAGATTTCTTACCAAAATTACGGAACTTCATTAAGTCATTTTTATTGAATGATACTAAGTCTCCTAAAGTATCTACTTCTGCAGCTTTTAAACAGTTCAATGCACGTACAGACAGATCCATATCAACCAATTTGGTTTTTAATAGTTGTCTCATGTGAAGTGATTCTTCATCATAAGTCTCTGTTTGTGCAATTTCATCAGCTTCAAGAGTGATACGCTCATCAGAGAATAACATGAAGTGGTGAATTAATATTTTAGCTGCTTCAGTTAGAGCATCTTTTGGGTGAATTGATCCATCAGTGATGATTTCAAAAACTAATTTTTCATAATCGGTTTTTTGTTCAACACGGAAATTCTCAATACTGTACTTTACATTCTTTATTGGTGTATATATTGAATCTGTAAAGATGGTTCCAATTGGCGCAGAAGCTTTTTTATTTTCTTCAGCAGGAACATAACCTCTACCTTTTTCAATAGTAATCTCCATATTGATGTTAACTTTAGGATCTAGGTTACAAATCACTAAGTCTTTGTTCAACACCTGGAAACCTGAGATAAACTTTTGGAAATCACCAGCTGTAATTTGATTTTGTCCAGAGATAGAAATTGACACAGATTCGTTATCAACTTCATCAATTTGACGCTTAAAGTTAACTTGCTTTAAGTTCAAAATCATTTCTGTAACATCTTCAACAACACCAGCAATTGTTGAGAATTCGTGGTCTACACCTTCAATTCTAACTGATGTGATTGCAAAACCTTCAAGAGAAGATAATAGCACTCGTCTTAGCGCATTACCAACTGTTAATCCGTAACCTGGTTCTAAAGGTCTGAATTCAAATTTACCTTCGAACTCAGTAGAATCAATCATGATTACTTTATCGGGTTTCTGAAAATTTAATATTGCCATATGTTCTTCGTTTTGATTGTTATTTAGTTGCGCGATCTATAAGTTTGAAGAAGACCAATAAATCCTTTGGCTAAATACCAATATGATTAATTATTATTTAGAGTAAAGTTCAACGATGTATTGTTCGTTGATATTTTCTGGAATTTGGATTCTTTCAGGAACAGAAACGTAAGTTCCTTGTTTTGTATCATTATTCCATGTGATCCACTCATAGACATTGCTAGAGTTAGCTAATGAATTTTGAATAGACTCTAATGATTTAGATTTTTCTCTAACAGCAACAACATCACCAGCTTTTAATTGGTAAGAAGGAATGTTAACGATTTGACCGTTAACTGTAATGTGTCTGTGAGATACTAATTGTCTTGCTCCACTACGAGATGGAGACAATCCCATTCTGTAGGCAACGTTATCTAAACGAGATTCACATAGCTGAAGTAAAACTTCACCTGTAATACCCTGAGCAGCAGTTGCTTTTTTAAACATGTTTCTGAATTGCTTTTCTAAGATACCATAAGTGTACTTAGCTTTTTGCTTTTCCATTAATTGGATTGCATATTCAGATTTTTTTCCACGACGCTTGTTTGCACCATGTTGACCAGGAGGATAATTTCTTTTTTCAAAAGCTTTATCATCTCCGAAGATAGCTTCACCGAATTTTCGAGCTATTTTAGTTTTAGGACCAGTATATCTTGCCATTTTTAAAATTTGTTTTGAGAGTGTTTGTGAATTAAGGTCTTAATCTTATCCTTCGACAAACGTTGATCTCTCGTTGATACTTGTTTGTTATTTTTCAGTTTGCAAATTTATGCAAAATAAACTAATATCATACATAAATGTATTAATATTAGTTTATTCAATAGTATTTGAGATTACATGATTAAAACTCATGTAACATCTGAAGTAAATTCAGATTAAACTCTTCTTCTTTTTGGAGGTCTACATCCATTGTGTGGTAATGGAGTAACATCGATGATTTCAGTTACTTCTATACCTGCATTATGAATGGATCTGATAGCAGATTCTCTACCATTACCAGGACCTTTAACGTATACTTTTACTTTTTTGAGTCCAGCTTCTTTTGCAACTCCAGCAGCATCTTCTGCAGCTAATTGAGCAGCGTAAGGTGTGTTCTTCTTAGAACCTCTGAATCCCATTTTTCCAGCTGATGACCATGAAATAACGTCACCTTTCTTATTCGTTAAAGAGATGATAATGTTGTTAAAAGAGGCAGCTACGTGAGCTTCTCCAACAGCATCTACTATTACTTTACGTTTCTTTGTACTTGACTTTGCCATATTTGTTTAGCTTTTAGTTTTAGTAATAGTCGCTAGAATCCTAAACCGTTAAATTTCAAACAGATTCTTTCCAACGTCTAAAGACTAAAGACTATTTATTATTTAGTTGCCTTCTTCTTGTTAGCAACAGTTTTTCTTCTACCTTTTCTAGTTCTAGAGTTGTTTTTTGTTCTCTGACCTCTTAATGGAAGTCCAGCTCTATGACGGATACCTCTGTAACATCCAATATCCATTAATCGCTTAATGTTTAATTGTGTTTCAGAACGTAATTCACCTTCAATAGTATAAGTTCCAACAGCGTCACGGATTGCTCCAATTTGCTCATCTGTCCAATCTTGTACTTTGATGCTTTCGTCTACTTTAGCTGTTGCTAAAATTTCTTGTGCTCTACTTCTACCTACTCCGTAGATATAAGTTAAAGAGATAACTCCTCTTTTCTGTTTTGGTATGTCTACACCTGCAATTCTTGCCATAATTACCCTTGTCTTTGTTTGAATCTAGGATTCTTTTTGTTAATGACGTAAAGTCTACCTTTTCTGCGGACCAATTTACAGTCTGCACTTCTCTTTTTAATTGATGCTCTTACCTTCATCGTATTAGTATCTATAAGTTATTCGAGCCTTCGTTAAATCGTAAGGACTCATTTCTAATTTTACTTTATCTCCAGGTAACAATTTAATGTAATGCATACGCATTTTACCTGAAATGTGTGCTGTCACAATGTGACCGTTTTCTAGTTCAACTCGGAACATTGCATTTGATAATGCTTCTATAATTGATCCGTCTTGTTCTATTGCTGCTTGTTTTGCCATATTATATATTTTAGTGTTTAGTCTTGGATTAGCAAATACCTTGCCTAATTTTTTTCCGTCGACTTCCCTCTAAATTAGTATTACATTTAAGCTACTGCTTTTCTGTTTTTACCTGTTTTCATCAAGCCGTCATAATGTTTGTTCAACAAATATGAATTGACTTGCTGCATTGTATCTATTGCAACTCCAACCATGATCAGTAGCGATGTGCCACCAAAGAATAATGCCCAACCACCTTGAACGTCCATTAGTTTCACAATGATTGCTGGGAACACAGCGATCAATGCTAAAAATATAGAGCCAGGCAATGTAATTTGAGACATTATTTTATCTAAATATTCAGATGTTTCTGTTCCTGGTCTAATACCTGGAATAAAACCACCACTTCGTTTTAAATCATCAGCCATCTTGTTCGTAGGAACAGTAATAGCTGTATAGAAATACGTAAAGATGATAATTAACAGAGCGAACACAACGTTATACCATAATCCGAATGGATCATTAAATTGTGTTTGCATCCATTGCCCAACTTCACTTGAAGATCCCATAGATTTTCCAATTAAACTCGGCACGAACATAATAGCTTGTGCAAAGATAATTGGCATAACTCCAGAGGCATTCAACTTCAATGGTAAGAACTGTCTAGATCCAAATACGTTTTTCTCGTATCCTCCAGATGCTGTTCTTCTAGCATATTGAACTGCAATTTTACGTACAGCCATTACTAACATTACAGAAGCTAATATGATAACAAACCAAACTACAAGTTCGATTAAGATCATCATTAATCCTCCGTTTCCACCACCACTTAAACGTGAAGCAGCATTTTGAATGAATGATGCTGGTAAAGTTGCAATAATACCCACCATGATTAATAATGAGATACCATTACCAATACCTTTATCTGTTATCTTTTCACCTAACCACATTGCGAATATACATCCAGTTACCAAGATGATCACTGAAGATATATAGAATGTTGGACCAGTTCCTAATAAGAATGCAGTTGAAGGAATACCGAACGCTGGTTGTAAACTTGCTAAATAACCAGGTGCCTGGAACAAACAAATAATAATAGTTAACCAACGTGTGATTTGAGTAATCTTCTTTTGACCACTAGCTCCTTCCTTTTGTAATTTTTGAAGATAAGGAATCGCAATTCCCATCAACTGAACTACAATCGATGCTGAGATATACGGCATGATACCCAATGCAAATACAGATGCATTAGCAAAGGCTCCACCAGTAAACATATTAAGTAAACCGATAATACCATCTTCTGCACCAGATTGTAAATTACCTAATTGAGTTGCATCAATACCTGGTAAAACAACCTGAGCACCAAAACGGTAAACTAAAAGAAGACCAAGTGTAAGAATGATTCTATCTTTTAACTCTGTTATTTTCCAAACATTCTTTAATGTATCTATAAATTTCATACTAAAGTGTTCTTATAAAGTTACAGCTTCTCCACCTGCAGCTTCAATTGCAGCTTTTGCTGAAGCAGTAAATTTATGAGCAGTTACTGTTAATTTTGATTTTAATTCACCACGACCAAGAATTTTCACTAATTCATTCTTTCCCGCCAAACCTAGATCAACTAGAGTTTGAAAATCAACTGCATCTTTTATTTTCTTGTTGTCTACTAACTCTTGTAAAGTATCTAAGTTTACACCTTGATATTCTACTCGGTTAATATTCTTAAATCCAAATTTAGGAACTCGTCTTTGTAATGGCATTTGACCACCTTCGAAACCTAATTTTTTAGAGTAACCTGAACGAGATTTTGCTCCTTTGTGTCCACGTGTTGCAGTACCACCTTTTCCAGAACCTTGTCCTCGACCTACTCTTTTTCCTTGATTCTTTACAGAACCTTCTGCTGGTTTTAAATTACTTAAATTCATTTTTAAGTTTATATTTTTAAGCTTCTTCAACAGAAACTAAATGTGAAACTTTATTTACCATTCCAAGAATACTTGGAGACGCATCGTGTACTTTGGTTTGACCAATTTTGTTTAACCCAAGAGATTCTAAGATTCTCTTCTGATTTTGAGTACGATTTATTGCGCTTTTTACTTTTGTTACTTTAATCTTTGCCATCGTCCTATTGATTAACCGTTAAACACTTTCTCAAGAGAGATTCCTCTATCCTTTGCAATTGTTCTTGCATCTCTTAATTGTAATAAAGCATCAAATGTAGCTTTTACAACGTTATGAGGGTTAGAAGATCCTTGAGATTTTGATAATACATCATGTACACCAACTGCTTCCAAAACTGTTCTCACAGCTCCACCAGCAATTACACCTGTACCAGGAGCAGCAGGTATGATATTTACTCTTGCTCCACCATATTTACCTTTTTGTTCATGAGGTAAAGTTCCTTTGATAATAGGTATTCTAACTAAGTTTTTCTTAGCATCTTCAACTGCTTTTGCAATTGCAGTAGCTACATCTTTAGATTTTCCTAAACCGTGACCTACAACTCCAGCTTCATCACCAACCACTACGATCGCTGAAAAACCAAAAGCTCTACCACCTTTTGTTACTTTAGTAACTCTTTGAACACCAACTAAACGATCTTTAAGATCAATTCCACTTGGTTTTACTAATTCTGCGTTTTTATATTTTTGATACATAGTGTCTTAGAATTTAAGTCCGCCTTCTCTTGCGCCTTCTGCTAATGATTTAACTCTTCCGTGATATTGGTATCCACCTCTATCAAAAGAGATTGTATTGATACCAGCTTTAGTTGCTTTTTCAGCAACAGCTTTACCAACTAGGGCAGCTATTTCTGTCTTAGTTCCTTTTGCAGAAGCTATATCTTTATCTCTTGAAGATGCTGCAGCTAATGTTTTACCAGTTACATCATCTACTACTTGAGCATAGATTTCTTTATTACTTCTGTAAACAGCTAAACGAGGTCTTGCTTCTGTTCCAGAAACAACCTTACGTATTCTGCTTTTTATTCTTAGTCTTCTTTCGTTCTTTGTTAATGCCATAACTAATTTTTTAAGCTGATTTACCTGCTTTTCTTCTTAATTCTTCACCAACAAACTTGATACCTTTTCCTTTGTAAGGTTCTGGCTTTCTAAATCCGCGAATCTTCGCAGCAACTTGTCCAACTAATTGTTTATCGTGAGATGTTAATTTAACTATTGGGTTTTTACCTTTTTCTGAAATGGTCTCAATTTTCACTTCTGGTGCAATATCCATTACAATGTTATGAGAAAAACCTAAAGCCAAATCTAATTTCTGACCTTGGTTATTTGCTCTGTAACCTACACCTACAAGTTCTAATTCTTTAGTCCATCCTTTTGATACACCTTCAATCATATTGTGCATCAAAGATCTGTATAAACCGTGTTTTGCTTTCGATTCTTTGTTATCTGCTGATCGTCTTACGAGGATGTTTCCATCTTCTACTTTGATTTCAACAGTATCAAATTTTTGTGTTAGTTCTCCTAATTTACCTTTTACAGTAACAACGTTATCTTTAACGTCAACTGTAACGCCTTCTGGAATGGCTACTGGATTATTTCCTATTCTTGACATGTTCTTTCTGCTTTAAATTAGTAAACGTAACACAATAATTCACCACCTACATTTTCTCTTTGCGCTTGCTTACCTGTAATTACACCATGTGATGTAGAAACAATAGCAATACCTAATCCGTTAAGAATTCTTGGCATTTCATTAGCGCCAGCATACTTACGTAAACCTGGTGTACTGATTCGTTGTATTTTTTTGATTACCGATTCTTTAGTGTCTTTATTGTACTTCAAAGCAATCTTAATTGTTCCTTGTACAGTAGAATCGTCGAATTTATAACTTAAAATATATCCTTGATCGAATAAAATTTTAGTTATCTCCTTTTTTAAATTTGAAGCAGGAATCTCTACCACTCTGTGGTTTGCCTTCACTGCATTTCTGATTCTTGTTAAGTAATCAGCAATTGGATCTGTATTCATTTATATTAATTTGCGGTAACGGTTTTCGATAACTCTCGAACCTGAGACCAATTTATAATTCTTGTTTTTCGCTCTGCGATGGTAATCTACCAAGATGCTTTCTTAACACCTGGAATCAAACCTTGGTTTGCCATTTCACGGAATGTTACACGTGAAATACCGAAAGTTCTCATGTATCCCTTAGGTCTTCCTGTTAGTTTACATCTGTTGTGCATTCTAATAGGAGAAGCATTTTTTGGTAACTTTTGTAGTGCTTCGTAGTCTCCAGCTTCTTTTAAAGCTTTACGTTTCTCAGCATATTTAGCTACTGTCTTTGCTCTTTTTACCTCACGGGCTTTCATTGATTCTTTAGCCATATCTTAGTTCTTTTGAAATGGTAATCCCATTTCAGTTAATAACGATTTTGCTTCTTTATCTGTTTCAGCAGATGTTACAAAAGTAATATCCATACCAGAGATTTTATTGATCTTATCAATGTTAATTTCTGGAAAGATGATTTGTTCAACAACACCTAAGTTATAGTTTCCTCTACCATCAAAACCTGTTGCTTTGATACCATTGAAATCTCTAACTCGTGGTAAAGCTGAAGTTACTAAACGATCTAAAAACTCATACATGTGCTCTCCTCTCAATGTTACTCTAGCACCAATTGGCATACCTTTACGTAATTTAAAAGATGCAACATCCTTTTTAGATAGTGTAGCCACAGCTTTTTGACCTGATATCATTGTTAATTCATCAATTGCGTGATCAATTAATTTTTTATCGGCAACAGCAGCTCCAACACCTTTAGATATAACAATCTTTTTAAGTTTAGGAACTTGCATTACGTTTTTATATCCGAATTCTTCTGTAAGAGCAGAAACTACTTTGTCCTTGTACTCTTGTTTTAATCTTGGAATATAAGCCATAACTATATTACTTCATTTGATTTTGTTGAAAATCTTACTTTCTTATCACCTTCCATTTTATAACCAACTCGTGTTGTTTCACCTTTCGATGTTAACAATGATAAGTTGGACATATGAATTGGTGCTTCTTTTTCTACAATTCCACCTTGAGGGTTTTGTGCACTTGGTTTAGTATGTTTCTTAACCATGTTCACACCTTCTATGATGGCTTTGTTCTTATCCTTTAATACTTTAAGTACATTCCCTTCAGTACCTTTATGGTCTCCAGCAATAACTCTAACAGTATCTCCTGATTTAATTTTAAACTTTGTCATTTTATTAGTCATTAAAGCACTTCTGGTGCTAATGAAACAATTTTCATGAATTGTCTATCACGAAGTTCTCTAGCTACAGGTCCAAATACACGTGTTCCTCTCATTTCTCCTGTTGGATTTAAAAGTACACATGCGTTATCATCAAATCTGATGTAAGATCCATCTGGACGTCTAACTTCTTTTTTAGTACGAACAACTACTGCTGTTGATACTGCTCCTTTTTTAATGTTTCCATTAGGAGTAGCATCTTTAACTGAGACAACAATTTTATCTCCAATAGACGCGTATCTTCTTTTTGTACCACCTAAAACACGGATAGTTAATACTTCCTTTGCTCCAGTGTTATCAGCTACTTTTAATCTTGATTCTTGTTGTACCATAATTACTTCGCTCTTTCAATTATTTCTACTAATCTCCAACATTTAGATTTACTTAAAGGTCTTGTTTCCATGATCTTTACAGTATCACCAATGTTACAGTCGTTTGTTTCGTCGTGAGCAACATATTTCTTTGTTTTCAAAACGAACTTTCCGTACATAGGATGTTTTACTTTTTTAACTTCAGCAACCACGATTGATTTCTGCATTTTGTTACTAGTAACAACTCCTATACGCTCTTTTCTTAAATTTCTTTTTTCCATCTTTCAGCCAGAATACAATTATTGTATTTCTCTTTTAGTTAATTCTGTTGCAATTCTTGCTACTGAACGTCTAACGTTACGTAACTGAATTGGATTATCTAATGGAGAGATTGCGTGAGCCATTTTAAGCTCAGCATAACTCTGTTTAGTTTCACTAAGTTTCTCTTGTAACTCAGCTACTGATAATTCTTTAATTTCTGATTGTTTCATCATATCAAATAAATTATGCTTCGTAATCTCTAGCGATTAAAAACTTAGTTTTAACTGGTAATTTTTGCGCAGCTAAACGTAAGGCTTCTTTAGCAACCTCAATTGGCACTCCACCAACTTCGAAGATAATTCTTCCTGGTTTTACTACAGCTACCCAGTATTCTACAGCACCTTTACCTTTACCCATACGTACCTCAAGAGGTTTCTTGGTAATAGGTTTGTCTGGAAAAACTTTAATCCATAATTGTCCTTCTCTCTTCATGTAACGAGTTGCAGCAATACGTGCAGCTTCGATTTGACGAGAGGTTAAGAAATTAGCATCTAAAGATTTTATACCAAACATACCATTAGAAAGTGTGTATCCTCTTCCGGTATTTCCTTTCATACGTCCTTTTTGGACTTTACGAAATTTTGTTCTTTTCGGTTGTAACATTTTATTGTTCTTTAAAAATTACTTTCTACGACGAGATTTGTTGTTCCCACCGCGTCCTCCAGACTTGCCACCTTGTTTCTTAGACAAGCCAACTAATGGAGAAAGTTCTCTTTTTCCGTATACTTCACCTTTCATGATCCATACTTTCACACCTAATCTACCATAAGTAGTATGTGCTTCAACTAAAGCATAGTCAATATCAGCTCTAAAAGTAGACAATGGAATTCGTCCTTCTTTGTAGTGTTCTGAACGTGCCATTTCTGCACCATTTAAACGACCACTAATCTGGATTTTAATTCCTTCTGCATTCATACGCATAGCAGCAGCAATAGCCATTTTGATTGCACGTCTGTAAGAAATACGATTTTCTATTTGACGAGCAATACTTGATCCTACTAAAAACGCATCAAGTTCAGGTCTCTTAATTTCAAAGATGTTTAACTGAACTTCTTTTCCAGTAATTTTCTTAAGCTCTTCTTTTAACTTGTCTACCTCTTGACCACCTTTACCGATAATAATACCAGGTCTAGCAGTAGTGATAGTAACGGTTACAAGTTTAAGCGTACGCTCAATAATAACTCTAGATACACTAGCTTTAGATAAACGAGCATGGATATACTTTCTGATTTTATCGTCTTCAGCAAGTTTATCTCCATAATCATTTCCACCATACCAGTTAGATTCCCATCCTCTGATAATTCCTAAACGATTTCCGATTGGATTTGTCTTTTGTCCCATATCTCTATTTAAGCTTGTGTGTTATTTTTAGCTCCAATCACAACTGTTACGTGATTAGATCTTTTTCTAATTCTGTGTGCACGACCTTGAGGTGCTGGACGTAATCTTTTTAACATAGATCCACCATCAACTCTAATCTCTTGAACAAATAAATCTGCATCTTCGATGTCTGCATCTTCATTTTTAGCTTGCCAGTTAGCAATTGCCGACAGTAATAATTTCTCTAATCGACGAGAGGCTTCCTTTTGACTAAATCTTAAGATTTGTAATGCTTTCTCAGCTTCTTTACCTCTTACCAAGTCTGCGACTAAACGCATTTTTCTTGGTGAGGTTGGGCAGTTATTCAACTTTGCAAATGCAACATTTTTTCTGCCTTCCTTAATAGCGTCTGCCATTTGTTTTTTACGACTTCCCATAGCTTACTATTTTTTTCCTTTATTTTTTGCACCCGCGTGACCTCTAAAAGATCGTGTTGGTGAAAATTCTCCTAACTTGTGACCTACCATGTTCTCAGTAACATATACTGGAACAAACTGACGACCATTGTGAACTGCAATTGTTTGTCCAACAAAATCTGGAGAAATCATTGAGGCTCTTGACCATGTTTTGATTACTGTTTTTTTGTTAGCGGCTACATTTGCTTCTACTTTTCTAGCCAATTTATAGTGGATGTAAGGTCCTTTTTTTAATGAACGTGCCATATTATCTCAATTATTTCTTTCTACGTTCTACAATATACTTATTACTCGCTTTCGTCTTAGAACGTGTTCTGTAACCTTTAGCTGGAATACCATTTCTTGATCTAGGGTGTCCTCCTGAAGATTTACCTTCACCACCTCCCATTGGGTGATCAACTGGGTTCATTACTACTGGTCTTACTCTTGGTCTTCTACCTAACCATCTTGAACGTCCTGCTTTACCAGATACTGTTAATTGATGATCAGAGTTAGAAATAACTCCAATAGTTGCCATACATTCTGAAAGTATCATTCTTGTCTCACCTGAAGGTAATTTCACTGTTGCGAATTTACCATCTCTTGCCATTAACTGAGCAAATGCTCCAGCACTTCTTGCCATTACTGCTCCTTGTCCAGGACGTAATTCGATACAAGAAATAATTGTACCTAATGGGATTTGACTTAATGGCATAGCGTTTCCTATTTCAGGAGCTATACCTTCTCTTCCAGAGACTACATTTTGCCCAACTTGTAAACCATTTTGAGCAATGATGTAACGCTTTTCACCATCTTGATAATTCAATAATGCGATAAACGCTGTTCTGTTTGGATCATACTCGATAGACTTAACTTCACCAGGAATACCAGTTTTGTTACGCTTGAAATCGATAATACGATACTTTCTCTTATGACCTCCACCAATTTGGCGTATCGTCATTTTTCCTTGACTGTTTCTACCACCAGATCGTTTTTTCGGAACGAGTAAACTCTTCTCCGGCTTATCAGTAGTGATGGCGTCAAATCCATTTACTACTCTAAAACGCTGAGCTGATGTGATTGGTTTTAATTTTCTTACTGACATTGTTGTCTAATTACATGTTAGTGTATAAATCAATTACTTCACCTTCCGCCAGTTGTACAATTGCCTTTTTAACAGCATTTGTTTTACCATGTTGAATACCAGTTTTTGTGTAACGGGTACTACGATCTGGACGGACATTTATAGTACGAACTTTTTCAACAGAGACACCATAAGCAGCTTCAACCGCTTTTTTGATTTCTACCTTGTTCGCCTTAGTGTTCACTTGAAACGTAAAGCAGTTATTCAACTCACTATTGGTTGTCGCTTTTTCAGTGATGATAGGTTTAATTAAGATACTCATTGTCTTCTTATTTACTTAAATTCGATTCAATTCCTTCTAAAGAACTCTCTAAAAGAACTAATTTATTTGCATTTAAAATTTTATAAGTACTTAATTCTGAGTTAATTACAACTTCAGAGCCTTTAAAATTTCGTGATGACAAATATACATTATTATTTGACGCACCCAACACAAACAAAGATTTTTTGTCTTGTATATCAAGTGCTTTCAATACAGCTGTAAAGTTTTTCGTCTTTGGCGCATCAAAATTGAAGTCTTCCAAAACAACGATATCTTTATCATTTGCTTTCATTGTTAACGCTGATTTACGTGCTAAACGCTTCAGGTTTTTATTCAGTTTAAAACTGTAATTTCTTGGTCTTGGTCCGAACATACGTCCACCACCTTTAAATACACCAGACTTGATAGAACCTGCACGTGCTGTACCTGTTCCTTTTTGTTTCTTGATCTTACGTGTACTTCCTGCAATCTCTGCTCTTTCTTTGGCCTTATGCGTTCCCTGACGTTGGTTTGCAAGATATTGCTTAACGTCTAAGTAAACAGCATGGTTATTAGGCTCAATAGCAAACACATCTTTTGAAAGGTCTACCTTTCGTCCTGTGTCTTTTCCGTTTATATCTAAAACTGCTACTTTCATTACTTCTGAATAATTACATAAGAGTTTTTGTGTCCTGGAACACATCCTTTAACTACAAGTAAGTTCTTTTCAGGAACAACTTTGTATACTCTTAAATTTTCAACATTCACTCTTTCGCCACCCATTCTTCCGGCCATTTTCATTCCTTTGAATACTCTCGCAGGATATGAAGCTGCACCAATAGAACCTGGAGCTCTTAAACGGTTGTGTTGACCATGCGTTGCTTGACCAACTCCACCAAATCCATGACGTTTTACAACACCTTGGAATCCTTTTCCTTTAGAAGTTCCAGCAATATCAACATACTCACCTTCTATAAAGTGCTCTACTGTTATTGCATCTCCTAATTTGTAATCTCCTTCAAATCCTTGAAATTCCGCGACTTTTGCTTTAACAGAAGTACCAGCTTTCTTGGCGTGACCAATTTCAGCTTTTGTAGCACTTTTCTCTGTCTTGTCATCGAAACCAAGTTGAAGGGCATTGTACCCGTCTACCTCTTCGGTTCTGACTTGGGTAACGATACATGGTCCAGCTTCGATTACTGTACAAGGAATGTTCTTCCCGTTTTCATCGAAAATGCTGGTCATACCGATTTTTTTTCCAATTAACCCAGACATAATTATTAATTTATTTATTATTACTATTTATTAAAATTCAAGGCCGAAAATACATTCGACCTTGAATTGTATTTTTACCGTTTTTCCCGCGACCGCATCGGTGGGACATTTCATTGATGAGACCCTTCGACTGCGCTCAGGGTGACATCTAGATCATTACACTTTAATCTCTACTTCAACTCCACTTGGTAATTCAAGTTTCATTAAGGCATCAATTGTTTTAGAAGACGACGAGTAGATATCCAATAATCTCTTGTAAGATGATAATTGAAATTGCTCTCTAGACTTCTTGTTTACGTGTGGTGAACGTAACACAGTGAAAATCTTTTTGTGTGTTGGTAATGGAATTGGTCCAGTTACAACAGCACCTGTACTTTTTACTGTTTTTACAATCTTATCAGCAGACTTGTCAACTAAATTGTGATCGTAAGACTTTAATTTTATTCTAATTTTCTGACTCATTTTCTTTTAGTTTTAAGCTTCTACGCCTTTTGCTGCTGCAATTACTTCCTCTGAAATATTCTTAGGAGTTTCAGCATAATGTGAAAATTCCATTGTTGATGTTGCACGACCTGATGATAATGTTCTCAATGTAGTTACATATCCAAACATTTCAGATAATGGCACAGTAGCTTTTACAGTTTTTGCACCAGCTCTGTCTCCCATATCACTCACCTGACCACGACGACGGTTTAAGTCACCTACAATATCCCCCATGTTCTCTTCTGGAGTAATAACTTCAAGTTTCATAATTGGTTCCATGATTACAGCTTTGGCAGCTTTGGCAGCATTTTTGAATCCTAACTTAGCAGCTAATTCGAATGATAACTGATCTGAATCGACATCGTGGTAAGATCCGTCTGTTAATGTCACTTTCATTGCATCTACTTCGTAACCTGCTAACGGACCGTTAACCATTGCCATTTTAAATCCTTTTTCAACTGAAGGGACAAATTCCTTAGGAACGTTACCACCTTTAATTTCAGAAACGAATTCTAATCCTACTTTACCTTCTTCAGCTGGCTCCAACGTAAATACAATATCAGCAAATTTACCACGTCCACCAGATTGCTTTTTATAAACTTCTCTGTGCTCTGCACGTTGTGTAATAGCTTCTTTGTACTCTACCTGAGGCTGTCCTTGGTTGACTTCAACCTTGAACTCTCGCTTTAAACGGTCTACAATAATATCTAAGTGAAGCTCACCCATTCCAGAAATAATTGTCTGTCCTGAAGCCTCATCTGTTCTTGCTGTAAATGTAGGATCCTCTTCAGACAACTTAGATAATGCCATACCTAATTTATCAACATCTGCTTTAGTCTTAGGCTCCACAGCAATACCAATTACTGGATCTGGGAAGTCCATAGATTCTAAAACAATAGGATGCTTTTCATCAGACATAGTATCACCAGTCTTGATATCTTTAAATCCTACAGCTGCACCAATATCTCCTGCTTCAATAAAATCGATAGCATTTTGCTTATTAGAGTGCATTTGATAAATACGAGAGATACGTTCTTTCTTTCCTGAACGGTTGTTCAAGATATAAGAACCTGCATCTAAACGTCCAGAATATGCACGGAAGAATGCTAAACGTCCTACGAAAGGATCAGTAGCAATCTTAAATGCTAAAGCCGCGAAAGGCTCTTTTACATCTGGTCTACGAATTTCTTCTTGTTCTGTATCTGGATTAGTTCCAACAATACCTTCTTTATCTGTTGGAGAAGGTAAGTAACGACATACAGCATCTAATAAGAACTGTACACCTTTATTTTTGAATGCAGAACCACAAATCATTGGAATGATAGCCATATCCATTACAGCAGCTCTAAGTGCAGCGTGCACTTCTTCTTCTGTAATTGAATCTTCATCTTCCATGAATTTCTCTAAAAGATTCTCATCATAAGTCGCCACCTCTTCAATTAAAAGCGCACGATACTTACGAGCTTCTTCTTTCATTTCTTCTGGAATGTCGATAACATCAAAAGTTGCCCCTTGAGTTTCATCATGCCATACGATAGCTCTGTTTTTTACTAAGTCAATAATACCTTTGAAATCTGCTTCATCACCAATATTTAATACAATTGGCACTGCATTTGACTTCAACATATCTTTTACTTGCTGACAAACACCTAAAAAGTTAGACCCCTGACGGTCCATTTTATTAACGAAACCAATTCTTGGCACTTTATAGTTATCTGCAAGTCTCCAGTTAGTTTCAGATTGTGGCTCAACACCATCAACTGCACTAAATAAGAATACTAAACCATCTAATACACGTAATGAACGGTTTACTTCAACCGTAAAATCAACGTGACCTGGAGTATCAATGATATTAAAGTGGTATCCTTTTGTCTCAGGAGTTTTTTCACCATTTTCAATTGGGAAATTCCATGTACAAGTTGTAGCAGCAGAAGTAATTGTAATACCTCTTTCCTGCTCTTGCTCCATCCAATCCATTGTTGCAGCACCATCATGTACTTCACCAATTTTGTGAGAAACACCTGTATAATAAAGAATACGTTCTGTAGTAGTAGTTTTTCCTGCATCAATGTGTGCAGCAATTCCTATGTTTCTTGTGTATTTTAAATCTCTTGCCATCTTAAATTAAAATCTAAAGTGTGAGAATGCCTTGTTTGCTTCTGCCATTTTGTGAGTATCTACTCTTTTCTTAACAGCTGCACCTTCTTCCTTAGCTGCTGCTAAAATTTCAGCTGCTAATTTTTGAGGCATAGATTTTTCATTTCTTTTTCTTGCGTATCCGATCAACCACTTCATTGCAGTTGAAACTTTACGATCTGGACGAATTTGCATTGGAATTTGGAATGTCGCTCCACCAACTCTACGGCTACGTACTTCTACGTGAGGCATAACGTTAGACAAAGCATCTTTCCAGATTTCTAAAGCTGTTTTTTCGTCATCTGTTTTCTTAGAATCTACAATATCAATTGCATCATAGAATACTTTAAAAGCGATAGACTTCTTTCCATCCCACATCATCATATTAACGAAACGAGTTACTAACTGATCGTTAAATCTTGGGTCTGGTAAAAGCGGTCTCTTTTTTGCTGCTCTTTTTCTCATGTCTTCTTCTTAAAGTTTTAAATTACTTCTTAGGGCGTTTTGCACCATACTTAGATCTACGTTGTGTTCTACCTGCAACACCTGCTGTGTCTAAGGCACCACGAACGATGTGATATCTAACTCCTGGTAAATCTTTTACCCTTCCACCTCTAACTAATACTATCGAGTGCTCTTGTAAATTGTGTCCTTCTCCACCGATGTATGCATTAACCTCGTTTCCGTTTGTTAAACGAACCCTTGCTACCTTACGCATTGCTGAGTTTGGTTTCTTAGGTGTCGTCGTGTAAACACGAGTACACACACCACGTCTTTGTGGACACGAATCTAGAGCAGCCGATTTACTCTTCTTAGTTATTTTGGCTCTTCCTTTTCGTACTAATTGTGAAATTGTTGGCATATATTACTATATAATTTTTATTAAACCCTCTCCTTAGAGGGCTGCAAAGGTAGAAATAAATATCAATTATTCAAACCCATAACGATTAATTTCAAAAAGTTTCTTAATTTATTTTTCCTGTCGCATATTTTTAGTGATTAATTTCCGTTAGATTTGAATAATATTTCTATTAATGTTGAGAAAAATTAGTCCTTTATTATTACTCCTATTCATACTGTGGTCTTCGGAAGCGTTTACACAAAACTTGTATTTAAGTGCTGTTGGAATTTCAGAGAAGGAAACTAAGGTTATTGATTCTTTGGGATATCAAAAATCTTTTCAGGACTTTAGCTCTCTAGACTCAGAAGTTAATATCCTTAAAAAGAAACTCATAAAAATTGGATACATTGAAAGTGAACTCTTAGATTTCAAAAAACAGAACGATACAACCTACTATGCCAATTTCAGTTTAAAAAATAAATATAGATCCATCATAATTGAACACAATGGATTGGTGGACATGTCTATTTTGAAATTAACTGATTTTCTGGATGACAATAACAAGCTTGTAATTCCTATAGAATTTGTAGAACCCACGTTACAATCTATCAATTCTGAAATTGCTAATCGTGGGAATCCTTTTAGCACACTCGTGGTTACAGATATTAAGAAAATTGACACTAATACTTTAACTGGAACTTTATCAGTTACAGCATCAAAACCCAGAACAATAGATAAGCTCATTATAAAAGGATATGAAAAATTTCCTAAGTCGTTCATTAAAAGATATCTGAGGATTAAAACAGGGCAAACGTTCAGCTTAGAAAAAATCAAAGAGAAAACAAGAGATCTTAACGACTTGGTATTTGCTAATCAAATTAAAGATCCTGAGGTTTTATTTACTCAAGATTCCACCATATTATATATGTACATAGAAAAAACTAAAAGCAATACATTTGATGGCTTTTTAGGTTTTGGCACAAACGAAGCCACCAATAAAATTGAATTTGATGGTTATCTGGATTTAAACCTTACCAATAATCTTAATTATGGTGAATCATTACAACTACTATATAAAAGCGATGAGAACGACCAGCAAACTTTCGATCTTAAATTAAGTGCGCCATATATATTTAATTCTCCGGTAGGAATAGACCTAAACTTAAATATTTTCAAAAGAGACACCTCTTTTGTTACTGTTAGTCAGGCGGCTAAAATCAACTATCAAATCAATAGTAAACATTTAATATCTGCAGGAATAAACACGGTGACATCGACAGATTTATTAGAGATACCAACTGCAGCAATTACAGACTACAAATCGAATCAATTTCTCATAAATTACACCTTCACCAACAGACAAAATTATGATTTCTTGTTTCCAATAAATTTTTTGCTTGATGTATCTACTGGTTTTGGAAACAGAACCTACAATGCCATTGATGAACGTCAATCAAACTTTTATATCAACACCTTCAAAATATTCAATTTGAATGACAGAAATAGTATCTATGGAAGGATTAGCTCTAACTATCTCATTTCTGACAGTTATCTAGAAAATGAACTTCCAAGATTTGGTGGGATTAATTCAATCAGAGGATTTGAAGAAAATAGTCTTATTGCAAATTTATACGGCGTACTAAATACTGAATATAGATACAAACTTAATAATTCTATCTATGTACACTCTGTTATAGATGCTGCCTATTTTGAAAATCAGATATCAAATCAAAAAGGAAAGCTTTTCGGATTTGGTTTTGGATTTGGGCTTCTTACTAAAGCTGGACTATTTCGCTTTAACTACACTAGCGGAAAAACTGAAAATCAAAAATTCAGATTATCAGATTCAAAAATTCATTTAAGTTTAACAACTCGCTTCTAAAAGCAAATATTTTTCAATAAAGATAAATATTAACTGACATATCCTTTGTTTTATAAAGTTTTTATTGTGAAATTTGAAATAGACCAATTTAAATCAATCAATAATATGAAATTAACGCTTAGTAAAACGCTAACGCTACTTTTGCTGTTAGCTGTGCAACTCACTTTAGCACAAGAAAAAACCATTTCTGGGACCGTCTCAGATGTAACTGGCTTACCCATTCCAGGTGTTAACATCTTAATTAAAGGGACAACCACCGGAACCCAATCTGACTTTGATGGGAATTATACCTTAAACACGAATATTGGTGATGTACTAGTATTCTCATATCTAGGTTTAAAAACTCAGGAAATTACTGTTGGTGAAGTCAATGTTATCGATGTCACTATGCTAGAAGACACTGAATCTTTAGATGAAGTTGTTGTAACTGCGGTAGGTATTAAAAGAAAACCTGACGAAATAACAACAGCCTATGAAAACTTAAAATCTGAAGAAATTGTAGCTGCAAATAATCCAGATGCTGTACAATCTCTTGCTGGTAAAGTTTCTGGTTTACAAATTAACACGACAAATACAGGTGTTAATCCATCTACGACCATTAGACTGAGAGGAACACGATCTTTATCGGGCTCTAACTCAGCGTTAGTCGTTATTGATAATGTGATTTCTTCAGCCACTATTCTTTCAGATCTGGATCCAGAGATCATAGAATCTATCAACATTATAAAAGGTCCAAATGGAGCTGCTCTTTATGGGTCTAGAGGTGGTAACGGAGTTATAATTGTTACCACAAAAAAAGGCGCAAGAAATACAGGAAAACTGAATATTAGCGTCTCTACCACTGTCACCCTAGAAGATATTGCTTTTTTACCTCAGTTACAAGACAGATATGGTAAGGGATATTGGGGTGAAATTGATGCTTTCGATCAAGGATCTTGGGGACCAGAATACGATGGATCAATTCAACCTGTAGGCTTGCCTTATCCAACAGTATCTGATTTTAGATATGGTGTTTACGAATTCAGAAAAGATAATATGAAAGACTTTTTTGATACAGGTATCGCTCTACAAAATACGATCACACTTTCTGGTGGAGACAGTGAAGGGTTTTACTCCTTAACTGCTAACAGACGAACAACAGATGGTATTATTCCAAGAGATGAATACAAAAAGGATTTCCTTGCTTTGAGTGCAGGTAAGACCTTTGGAAAATTCTCCATCTCCGGAAATGTACGTTTTACAACAGAAGACCAATCGGTCTCAAATGGTGTTTATGGTCAACTTGCGCAACTTCCTAGTGATGTTAACATCTTAGACTTTAGTTCTGGTAGTAATAGTGATCACTGGACTGCTTTTGGTGATAGCCCATATTGGGTAAGAGACAACCAACGTTCATTATCTGAAAATACCAGATCAGATCTGTCGGCAGAATTATCCTATCAATTCAATGACAATATTAGTGCTGTATTACGAAGTAACGTGGTGACCAATAGTGGAAAAGGTTTTACATATGTTAATGATTATGTATCTGAATTTACAATCACAGGTGATGGTCGGGATATTCAATCTTCACTTAGTGTCAATAGTAATAACTCTCGATTGTTATACACAGATTTGATTGCTAACTTCAACTATGATCTTACTGAAGATATAGGGTTAAAATCTTTGATAGGTTTTAACGCCACCGAAAGTAAAGGTTTTTCTCAAACCACTTCGGGAGACATTTTAACACTTCCAGGTTTGTATACTGTAGAGAATATTTCTAGTGGTATAAGCGTTACAGATTTTAGTTCCATAAGAAGACAACAAGCCATTTTTGCTAATATTGATCTTAGTTATAAAGACTATCTGTATTTAAATTTAACCGGACGACAAGAATGGGATTCCAGATTACAATCACCAGGTAGAGATATTGGAGATATTGGATTCTTCTACTACTCTGCAGGTGCATCCTTCATAGCTACTAAAGCTTTCCCTGAGATCAAATCAGATATTTTGCATAAATTGAAAGTATCAGGTGGTTATGTTAAAACAGCTAATATTTCAGCACTGGGATCACATGACCTATTTGATACTGGATTTAGGCCAGCTGCATTTCCATATCCAGGTGGTGTAAATTCATTTATCATCCCATCATCAACTTTTGATAATGCGATTGAACCAGAGTTCATTAGCACCTATGAAGCCAATATTAATTTAGAACTTTTAAAACGAGCTGGTATTCCTAGAATCACTTTGGATGGTAGTTATTCATTTTATACAAATGATAATCAAATATTAAGTGCTTCAGTATCATCATCGACAAGTGTATTTAGCGCAGGAGTCAACGTTGGTGAAACACAAACCAATGCTTACGAATTAGATTTGGGGTTAACACCTATTAAGACAGACGATCTCAGATGGAACTTAAATTTTGGCTATGCATCTCAAAGAACCATTGCTACAAAAATTACAGACGACTCAGACATATTAGGTAGCGGATCACCAGGTATCTATGCTATTCAAGGACAAGAGTATCCTTTAATTAGAGGTAGTGCTTACGAACGTGATGATGAAGGTCGAGTGGTTTTAAATCCTGATGGGTCACCAAGAACGGCTTCTGGATTGAAAGTATTAGGACGAACAACACCTGATTACATCCTAAATTTCGGAACAGATATCACATACAAAGGATTTAGACTAAGTGCTGTTGCCGATTTCAGGACGGGTCATGTATTCTATTCTAACATCTATAATAACCTAACAGGACAAGGTCGTAGTTTTATTACTGCGGAAAACGGAAGAGGGTACTTCATATTCCCTAATTCAACTGTACAAGGATCTGGTGTTACAAATACCGATGTATTGACAGGACCGTCTTATGGAGGACCTTCAGCATATGCTCAGTATCAATCATTCATACAGAGTGGTGATTTTTCTGGTGTAGACGAAAACTTTATTCTAGATGCAACAGCATTCAAACTAAGAGAGGTTGCTTTGAGTTACACACTACCACGTAAATACCTTGAAAAAACTTTTATTCAAGGTTTAGCTGTTGGTATTAGTGGTAGAAATCTACTTGTTGTTCTACCAAAAGAGAACAGACGATATAATGATCCTGAAATAGGATCTGGTATAGGTGGATACGGTCAAACGCCTCCAACTAAATTCTATTCAATGAACGTAAAACTTAACTTTTAAGAAAATGAAACATATATATAACATAAAATATACATTGTCATTAGCCCTTTTATTTCTTACATTTTCTTGTAGTGATGTGCTAGTGAATGAAGATCCTAATGGTGTTGTGATTAATGAATTACCTCCAGAGGTAATACTTCCTGGAGCACTTACAGTGCCTTCAAGTACTTTAATGACTACAATGAACGGACTTGGAAATACAATGGTAGCTACCTGGTCTGGTAATGCTCAACAGGTACAAGCACCATATTTTGAAGAATTCCAATACCAGTTAACTACAGATTTCTACAGCGGAATTTGGGATAACCTTATGGCCAGAACAGGAAACTTAACTCAAATCATTGAGAACGAGTATGGAGATAATTACGATTATTTCAAAGGTGCATCTAAAATTTACAGAGCATTTTATTTTCAATATTTGGTAGATCTTTATGGAGATATTCCATTTACAGATATTCATCAACGTGGTGACCTCTTATTTCCTGAATATGATAATCAGGAAGATGTCTATGTTGCATTAATTAATGATATCAACGATGCCATTGCACAAATTCAAAACACAGATACTAACACTGCAATTGGAATGGGAACAAACGATGTGATCATGGGTGGAAATATGGATATGTGGATTAAGTTTGGAAATACGGTCAAACTGAGAATGTTACTACGTATCTATGATGCTGCACAATCTTCCTCAGACCTGCAATCTATTGTAAACAGTGAACTTGCCTCTCTAAATAATGCAGATTTTCTGGGTGCAGGAGAGAATGTAACTATTAATCCTGGATATTCAGATGAAGAGGATAGAATGAATCCTTTTGCAGAGGTTTTTGGTTATGATCCTGGACAATTTGGAAATGCATCTAATCAAACATTTTCAAACTTAAGAGCTGGACCAACGACATTTTTAGTAGAATTCTTGAACGGAACTACTAATGGTGTAACAGATGCCAGATTACAGCGATTATATGCGCCTAGAGGCGGACAAACAACTATTCAAGGTAATACACAAGGTGGTGGAGACCAACCCTCAAGAATTGGTCCTGGATTATTGATCTCGCCACAACAAGATGGATATATCATGACGGCTTCTGAATCTCTATTCCTTCAGTCAGAAGCAGTATTTAAAGGATTATTAAGTTCAGGAAATGCAAAAAACCTTTTTGAGAGCGCAATACAATCTTCATTCGACAGATTAGGAGCATCCATTGGAAATTATCTCAACGACGCAAATAATGTTAATACTATTGGTTGGGATGGTAGTGCAGATAAACTAGAAGCAATAATTACTCAAAAATGGATTGACTTGGGAGGTACTAACGGAGTAGAGACATGGATAGAATTTACCAGAACAGGCTATCCAAGTAATATGCCACTTCCCGATATTACAAATAGACCAAATAGACCATTGAGATTATTATATCCGACATCTGAGTACACAGGAAATTCAGCTAACGTAAGCATCTACAATCAAACTGTAGATACAGCTTTTGATTTACCAATTTTTTGGGATGTTAATTAAAAAAAAAGATTATGAAAAAAATTAAATTTATTCTATTGTCAATTCTAAGTGCTCAATTAATCGTCTCCTGTAGTGTTGACGATAACCCACAGCAATTAGAAGCAGATCTTGCTAACACACCATTTGTGGTGGGTTTCAACAACAGCGAAGCCTCTCCTGCTTTTGTTACAGATGGAGAAGTTAAGATGTATAGTGAAAATATTGTATTGTTTGGTGGAGATGATTTCTCCAGTAATCCAAGTATTACAGTAAACTTCGAAGTAGATGCAAATTCTACTGCAGTCGCAGGTACAGATTATGATTTTGTAAACGGGTCTCAATCTATAACAATTCCTGAGGATAGAGATTATGGAGAATTAAATATCAATTTTTATTCTGAAAATATTGACGTTGATAATCCAAAAACACTAATACTTAATATCACATCTTCAAGTAATGGTGAAGTGGCTAGTTCTTTTAGAACGTTAACCATTACAATCAACGGGATTTGTTTTTCTGACATAGGTGGTATCTATAGTATGACCACAACTTACGGTTATCATGACTTCTTACCTAATTTCAGCACAAACACTATAGATATAGAAGTAGAAGCTTTAGGTGATGGACAATACAGAGTTTTCGACATGTCGGGAGGATTGTATAGCAACGGTCCTTACACCACAGCCTACGGCACAGGTGCTACAAGCTTTGATGTCGTTTTTACAGAAAATTGTGGTGATATCTCTTGGGTAAACCAAAATGACCCTTGGGGATTAGTAGTTCCTCTTGATGGAGGCGTTAATGCCGTTGACCCAGATACCGGAGTCATAACCATTTCATGGTTTTGTGAAGGTTATGGAGAAAATGGAGTTTCAGTTTATACACCACTTTAATACTTAAAAGAAATGAAAAATACATATAAAAAAATAAGTTATTCATTAGGTCTGGTATTCCTGTTAGGTCTGGTCAACTTTTCTTGTCAGGACGATGACTCTATACCAAGACGAGGCAAGCCTGCTTTAACGGTAATGAGCAATTCGGTTACTGTAACTGAAGGAGAAACCGCAGTATTTATGATTGATGTTGAATATGGTGTTTCTGAAAAAATAGATATTAGAATCGACATCTTAGATAGTGAAGGTAATCCAGTTGTTACTGCGCTTCCAACTGATGGAGATGCTACAACTGGTAATGGATTCTATGACAGAGTTGAATTTGAAGATATAGAAGTACCTTATCCTACTTGGTTTGAATCTGGTTATTTCGAATACGGATATCAAGGTGGCTCAGGTTACATTGCCTCGTTCCCTCCTTTTTCTGAAACCATCGAACTCAATATTGAAACCATTCAGGATTTTATTCCTGAAAATACGAAAACAGTCAATCTCAGATTATCATCTACATCTTTAATGGCTGCTGCTATTGAAGAAGATATTAGCATTACTATCAATGATTTTGTTGGAAGTGATCTTGTAGCACGTTTGAATTGGGATGGTGATTATTTAGAAAGTCAAGCTGACCCTTGTGATATTGATAATGGATTAGATCTGGATCTGGAACTGATTTTCAATGGTGATTATATCCAAACAAGCTATAATGATTGTCCAGAGGAACTCATCATTTTAGGTTCTGATGCTGATGGCACCTATACCATTGATGCAAGTTTCTGGACCGCTAATGGTAACACGTCTTCTGATAACAGTAATGTTCCAGCTTCATTAGACTTCTTAAAAGCTGGAGTATTTGTTGAATCTGTAGACCTTTCGGCATTATTCCCTCTTAACGATGGAGGACTTAACGACGGAAATGGTAATGCCATTACATCTTTTACTGTTGAAAAATTAGGTAACACCTATACTATAACAGATAGCAATGATAACCAAGTAGCTCAAGGTAGACTATCAGATTATAAGATGTCTCTTAAAGAAAAAAGAGCGTTAAAAAATAACTAGACTAAGTTCTTGTTAAAAAAGCCATCTGATCTCAGGTGGCTTTTTTTGTTAAATTTCAATTCTTGTCATTATCTTTGACATATAAATATTAGGTTTACAAAAAAAAGCAAGCTATGATACGACAACTACTTCTCGTAACAGCACTCTTATTCTGTTTCAACGTAAAAGCTCAAAATACGGTTGGAACTACATTTATTACCAATGATGTATTTGAAGCTTACACGCTAATTTCTGTGAATACCAAAGCATATTTATTTGATAATTGTGGACAAGTAATTAATGAGTGGTCCAGTGCATACAGACCAGGAAATGCGGTTTATCTTTTACCTAATGGTAATCTTTTAAGAGCTGGTCAAGTTACTGATGGCAGTAGTAATATTACTTTTGGCGGTCAAGGTGGAATTATAGAATTATTTGACTGGGACGGAAATTTAATTTGGTCCTATTTATACAATACCAATCAATTTAGACAACACCATGATATATTTCCTATGCCTAACGGAAATGTCCTTATTCTGGCAGCTACAGCATTAACGATGACAGAAGCTGTTGATGCGGGTAGAGATCCAAATCTAATGAGCGAAACCAGATTATACAATGAACAAATCATTGAGGTAGAACCTGTTGGAGTTGATCAAGCCAATGTAGTTTGGGAATGGAACGTTAAAGATCATCTTATACAGGACTTTGACAATACTAAAGCTAATTTTGGTGATGTAAGTATGAGTCCGGGTAAATTAGACATCAACTTTCTTAATGGTGGTTCTGGAGCAGCCAACTGGTTGCACTTCAATTCCATTCAATACGATGAAGGCTTAGATCAAATAGTTATTAGTAGTCGTAACTTAAGTGAAATATATATTATCGATCACTCTACAACAACTGCTGAAGCTGCAACAAGTTCTGGAGGAACTTATGGCAATGGAGGTGATTTTTTATACCGTTGGGGAAATCCGCAATCTTACAGACAAGGCACTGAAACAGACCGTCAATTGTATGGGCAACATTATCCTCATTTTATTGCTGATGGATTAGTGGATGCAGGAAAACTCATATTATTTAATAATGGTAATGGTAGATTTCCAGAATTCTCTGAAGTTTTTATCTTAATACCTCCTACATCGGCTCCAGGTGTATACAGCTACACAACTAATACAGCCTATGGACCAACAGCTCCAGACTATATCTATTCAGATCAAACCAATACACCCTCTGATTTTTACTCTTCAATTGTGAGTAGTGCTCAACGTCTACAAAATGGTAATACCTTAATATGTGAGGGACGGACTGGAGAAATATTTGAGATCGATGATACAGATACTGTAGTATGGAGATATGTTAATCCTGTAAGTAATAACACAGGTGTAATTGCTACTCAAGGAGATCCTGTTCCTGCAGGTAATTTAACATTTAGAGCCATCAAATATGCAACTGATTATCCGGCTTTCATAGGTAGAGATCTCACTCCCGGAGATCCAATAGAACTCAATCCAGATCTTTCACCTTGTAATAACTTAAGTGTATCAGAATTTGAATTAGCTAACGTTTCTGTATTTCCAAACCCAACTACAGATCTAATTACAGTAGCTTCTAATGATATTATTGATAAAATTGAATTGTTTTCTACTTTAGGCAAAAAAGTTATGGAAGTCAGAAACACCAATACAATTGACCTTTCTGGTGTTGATGCAGGTATTTATTTTATCCAAATACACGCACAAAACAGAAGCTTGAGTAAAAAAATTATCAAACAGTAAACCTCTCAGATAATAGATAAAGACCATTCTAAAATTAGAATGGTTTTTTTATACCTTTGAGCCATGGAAAAAGAAACCACCATTTTTGGTATACGTGCAGTTATTGAAGCTATAAAATCTGGAGAAAACATCGATAAGATCTTTTTACAAAAAGGATTACGAGGCGAATTATTCTCAGAATTAGAGCAGCTACTTAAGAAAGAACGTTTAAATAGTTCTTATGTGCCAATTGAAAAGCTGAACCGTTTATCAAAAAAGAACCATCAAGGTGTGGTTGCCCAAATTGCTCCTATAACCTTTCATAACATTGAAGATCTTGTTATGAGTGTTACAGAATCTGGAAAAACACCACTATTTCTGTTACTGGATCAATTAAGTGATGTTCGAAATTTTGGAGCTATCGTTCGTACAGCAGAATGCACAGGTGTTTCTGGGATTATTATTCAGAAAAAAGGTGGCGCTCCTGTTAATGGCGATGCCATAAAAACTAGTGCAGGCGCACTTTTCAAAATGCCAATTTGTAAAGTTGATCATATCAAAGATGCTGTATTTTATATGCAAGCTAGTGGCATAAAAGTGATTGCTGCTACCGAAAAAACAGACAACACGATCTATGATGTATCTTTTAAAGAACCATGCGCTATCATTATGGGATCTGAAGGAAAAGGCATCAACCCATCAGTTATAAAGGTTGCCGATGAAAAAGCTAAACTTCCTCTATTAGGTGAGATAGAATCCTTAAATGTCTCTGTTGCTTGTGGTGCATTTTTATACGAAGCGGTAAGACAACGTCTTTAATCTTTGTTCTCTTTAAACGTATAGTTGATATCAGGACTGGTATCTTCGGAAAGTGGCTCCTCCTCTATTTCTGGCTCTAAATGTTCAATGAAGTTACCATTTTCGTCAAAATGTTTCAAGAATGGATCATCATCTTCATTATAATCGGGTTGCTGCCATACATATCGTTCAGGCTTTGCAATAGCTTTCCTAAAAATAAGAGCAAACACAAATCCAGATATGAGTCCGCCAAGATGTCCTTCCCAAGACATGCCATCTTTAACAGGAAATACATACCAAATCATACTTCCGTAGAGAAATATAATAATCAACGACAAGGCAATTAATCTAAAGTGTTTAGCGAATATACCTTTAAAAAAGATGAAACTCACCAAAACATAAACGAGTCCACTGGCTCCAATATGATTTGCTGGTCTGCCAATGATCCAGGTAAATAATCCCGACAGCAATATTCCGAAGAATAACACTTTCCATGAGATCTTTCTGTAGAAATAAAACAATGCTGCAGATAAAACAAACAGCGGGATGCTATTATGGTATAAATGCTCGATATCGGCATGAATAAACGGACTGGTAAAAATTCCAATTAGGCCTTCCAGTTTTTGCGGATACACACCCATTCTTTTAATAGATGGAAAAAACCGAACCTGCATCCAGAATACAATCCACAGTGACAACACAAAAAACACAGGATATGCAATGACTCCTGTTGAATATCTAAAATGTTGCTGGTGATTACTCATTATCTAAATTTAAAACTTTATTAGCAAAATGCTATCCATTTATTGAAACTCTGAAATATTGTCACATTCGTTTTTTGTAATTTTACATTATGAACGAACCTTTAGCAGAACGATTACGTCCACAAACGCTGGATGACTATTTAAGTCAGTCGCATTTAGTTGGCAAAACTGGCGTTTTGACACAACAATTACATCAAGGTGTGATTGCATCTATGATATTTTGGGGACCACCTGGAACTGGTAAAACAACATTAGCTAATATTATTGCTAATGAATCTCAGCGACCGTTTTACACCTTAAGTGCTATCAATTCTGGTGTTAAGGATATTCGAGAGGTGATTGATAAAGCAAAACAAAGTGGTGGTCTATTTACAACTAAAAATCCCATTTTATTCATTGATGAAATTCATCGATTTAGCAAATCGCAACAAGATTCACTATTGCAAGCTGTTGAAAAAGGTTGGGTAACACTCATTGGCGCCACAACAGAAAATCCGAGTTTTGAAGTTATTCCTGCGCTACTCTCAAGATGTCAGGTGTATGTCCTCAATTCCTTTGGAAAAGAAGATCTGGAAGCACTTTTGAATCGTGCTCTAAAAGAAGATGAGCTCTTATTAAAGCGACATATTAAACTTAAAGAAACTGAAGCTCTTATTAGATTATCTGGTGGTGATGCGAGAAAACTTTTAAATCTTTTTGAACTTATTGTCACCTCATTTGATGAACAAGAAAAGATCGTCATAACAAACGAGATCGTTACAAGTCGTGTTCAAAGTAATACAGTTAGATATGACAAGACAGGTGAGCAACACTACGACATTGTTTCAGCGTTTATAAAATCCATTCGAGGTAGCGATCCAAATGCTGCTGTATATTGGTTAGCACGAATGATTGAAGGTGGCGAAGATGTCAAATTCATTGCACGTCGTTTGCTCATTCTAGCCAGTGAAGATATTGGTAATGCTAATCCTACTGCATTAGTAATTGCAAACAATACATTTCAAGCTGTATCAGTTATAGGTTATCCTGAATCGAGAATCATTCTCAGTCAGTGTGTTACCTATCTGGCCACTTCTCCTAAAAGTAATGCTGCATATGAAGCTATTGGTAAAGCTCAACAATTAGTAAAAGAGACAGGAGACCTATCTGTACCATTATCGGTTAGAAATGCGCCTACAAAACTTATGAAAGAGTTAGGCTATGGAGACAATTATCAATATGCCCATAACTATGAAAACAATTTTGTAGCTCACGAATTTTTGCCAGAAGAGATTAAAAATACTACACTTTATCAACCAGGAAATAATGCACGGGAAAATGCGCAACGTGAATTTTTAAAAGTGCGTTGGAAAGACAAATACAACTATTAGAATTTTAAATTAATTCTGCGAACAGTCAAGTTCTCACCACTATTTTCAGCATAGAACCAAATACCATCTTTTTTATAAACTACAGCATCTTTTCCCTGAACAATAAAGGTGCCAGGAGCTCCAGTATTTAGTAATATCATCACTTTCTTAGGTTCAGTATCTACTATTTGAAATCCGTTATCAATAGGCTGAGCGTACAAGAGGTCTTTTTTATCTGAGGCATTAACATAAGGTTTCTCTTTGGGCTCAATAACTTCTATTTCAGATGGAATCTCATTTTCAACCGCTTTGATAGCTTCTTCACCTTTGTCTTTTGAAACAGGTGTTTGAGTCTCCTTTTCAATAGCAGATCTTTCCTGTGACACCTTAGATCCATTGTATTTATAATCAAAATACTGATACGTAATAAAAGCTTCTCTTACTGCTTCAGTGTGAGCCTTCTTAAAGTCTTTAACCTTACTACTACCCACTTGTGATGTTGCAATGACATTATTTTTGCAATCCACCAAATCAATTTGAATTTTAGTCTTCAAAAATCCTCCCTTAACATCTTTTAGAATGGCTTTGAGTCCCAAACAATTATCTGCTCCAAGATCTTTTGGGTATTCTTCAGAGTCTAAAAAGGCTTCGTAGCCATATTTGTTAAATAAGAACTTGGTCAATGAATTGAGTTGGTACTGATCCTCAGATTTCTGAAAATCATATTGATTTTGAACAATAATATATTTGTAGTTATTGATTGCTTCTTGAGCTTGCGTATTGAAAGGACATAAAAAAATAATCGCAATAAAAAAGAACAGTTTATTCATCTGAATCAAAAATTAGGTTAATTCTGAAATGTAAAGATACACTTTGTTTGTTATAAATATTTTTTGAGATCAAGTAAATGCTTTACCTGTTTGATATGGTCATCTGCATCATGATTGTGGTAATTAAACAAGATTACATCGAGACCTACATCTAAAGCCCCCAAGATATCGGCTTCGTAATTATCGCCTATCATCATGCTTTCCATGGGTTTTGCCTGTGCCAGATCTAATGCATGATTAAAAATTATTGGGTTTGGCTTTTTTACTCCTGCAGCTTCAGAGTTTGTTACCGTTTTAAAATATTGTGAGATTTTAGCATTATTCATTTTTCGTTGTTGTGCTTCTTCAAAACCATTAGTAATGATGTGCAAATGATAGTGTTGCTGAAAATGCTCCAAAATTTCAATAGTGCCTTCAAAAAGATGATTAAATGTGGTGAGATAATTAATATAGTCTTCTGAAAGCTTATGTATAATATCATCGGAAACATCAAAATTGACCAAATCAAACGTATCCTTTAAACGCTTATATCTCAAGCTTTTCTTATCTATTTTTTCTTCGCGATACAATTTCCAATAATTAAGATTGATGGGTTCATAAACTGATAAGAACTCATGTGTGTTAACCTCAACATTATGGATCTCAAAGATTTTTTCAAATGTAAGTGCTGAATTTTTATCAAAATCCCAAAGTGTATGATCTAAATCAAAAAAGACATGTTTAATTCCTCTAATTTTCATCTACTGAATCTAATATTTGCGTAAATAATTTTCTAAAACCTTTCCATCTAATATCACTACCAAAAGAATAGTTATGGAATACTGGTGTAAACGTTCCATTGACCTGCTTAACAGTATTAATCAAACGTTGTAATTCTTGTTGTTTATCTAATTGCGATTGGTGTTTAAGTAACGCGAAATCGATACAATGAAACGAATTTATAAGTAATGGTGTTGCCGTTTCATAATCGAGATCATAGAATAAAAACGGTGTGCACGTCCCTGCTCTAAAGCCAATGTAGTTCAAGTACCCCATGGTAAAATCTTCTTTAATTTCCAGTTCAATCAAATGTCGGTATGAAACCGGTAAATTAATTTTAGAAAATGAATTCCTAGAGGCTTCCAACTCATAATTAGTTACAAACTCCATTTTCTTTTTTTCCTTTTTGAGAATAGCAATACTATCTAAAGCAAAATAGGATGCTTTTAATCCAACCTTACAATAGTCTGCAACCGATTTAATAAGCGACACAAACCTCTTTTTGTTAATGTTGATATTCTTATCATAGGTAGAATAATCTCCGATTAGAAAAAAAACAATAAACTTAAATTGATGTTGTTTTTGCTTGTTGATGATCCATTTAAACGTATCATAAGGATCTCGCTCAAAGCCAAATAATACTAAATAGCGTTGGTACAACCGTCTTAACTTGAATCGAAATAAATCGTTCAGTGTACCACCAATAGTTCGCATTAACCCTTTTTGTTTAAAGTAATATGCCATAGGCACATCTATCACTGGCTTTACATTGTATTGACGCTTCGGAAATGTAAAACCTTCAAACTTTTGCTCTAAAACGGTTTTCAATTTGTAAGCCCAAATATCAATAACTGGCTGAGTTAAAAACTCGTGCTTATACGCCAGACTCTCCGTTGCTGTGAATCGTCCATAGGCATCCTTAACATGCGGAAGATACTCTTCATACCGACTTAAGAGATAGAAAGATGCCGCGAAAATATCAAAAGGTAAAGCACTTTTCTCACCTGTAGAAAAAAAGCATTTTGTATCATCCCATTTCTGAACATTAATATCAATATCTGAAAGCCCTTGCTCAAATAACAATTCATAATTTCTTATAAAAACTTCATTACTCAATGGTTGTCTGGTGTAGGACATTTTGATACTATCGTGTGCAATAAACTCTTCAATTGTGGTTGTAAATGACACAGGAATCCCGAGAACTCTTGTGCAAATATGCTTGAATACATATTTGACTCTGGGTGTTATTTTATGGGTGTATACAAGTAACAATAGAATCTTTAGTTTTTATAGGAGATTTTCATCTGCGAAACTAAAATATGCTTTTTCTGTGATAATCAAATGATCTAAGACTTTTATATCTAAACTTTGTGCCGCAATTTTTAATTTTTGGGTTAGGTTTTTATCGGCTTGACTCGGTTTTAAAGTCCCTGAAGGATGATTATGAGCTAATAGTAATCCTACAGCTCCAACTTCTAAAGCCGTTTTAAGTACCAAACGCACATCGACCAATGTTCCTGTAATTCCACCTTTACTCAGTTGTTGTTTTTGAATAATGGCATTGGAATTATTAAGATAAATGATCCAAAACTCCTCGTGTGGTAATTCGCCAATTAGTGGTTGCATTAATTCAAACACAGACACACTGGAACTGATTTTATTTTTTTCCACAGCCTCCTCACCTCTTCGCCGTCGTCCTAATTCCATAGCCGCTGTGATGGTAATTGCCTTAGCTTCTCCAATACCTTTGAATTGCATGAGTTGTTTTAAGCTCAGCTTTCCGAGGGCATTCAAATTATGATTAACACTAGATAATATACGTTTACTTAAATCAACAGCACTTTCATTTCTATTACCAGAACCAATAAGAATGGCTACTAATTCGGCATCGCTCAACGCAGCAGTGCCTTTATCACGAAGCTTTTCTCTGGGTTGATCATCTTGCGACCAACTTTTTATAGAAAATGAAACAGGTTTTTTATGCATCTTATAAAGATATATTGTAACTTTCTAGAGTATAAATATAATGCATAATATAGAAAAAATACTATACTGATATGAAATCCATATTTTCTACCGAAGCACATCAAGAGATAATGAACCGCATTGAACAACTCGATGCGAATACCAAACCACAATGGGGAAAAATGAGTGTTGGACAAATGGCACACCATTGCCAATTTCCGCTTCATATCATTTTAGAGAAAAAAGATTACAATCTGAAACCAAACTGGCTGGTCAATCTGTTATTTAAAAAATCAATGTATAGTGATAAACCATGGCGAAAAAATATGCCAACAGTACCTCGTTTTAAAGCTAGAGAGGATAAAGACTTTTCAGAAGAAAAACCTAAACTCATCAATTTATTAGAAGAATTACACGCTCAAAAAGATAGAGTCGATTGGCAACCTCATCCTGCCTTTGGGAAGCTTACCAAAGATCAATGGGGAAAAATGCAATACAAACATCTTGATCACCATTTACAACAATTTGGTGTATAAATTAAACTCATAAACTATTGAAATATCCTCCAAAACATCATCAGGATGACGATCAAAACCATATGATTGAGGTCATGAAGACCTATCCGCTGGCGACTCTGATTTCCGTAGAGAATAATCAGCCATTAATTACACATTTACCACTCATATTTGATAACGGAAAACTCATCGGTCATATCGATATTTATAATCCGCAAGCCAACTTACTAAAAGACAATAATGCCATAACAATCCTGTTTTCTGGTCCTGAATGTTACATTTCACCTAGTGTGTATAGTACAACACAATTACCAACATGGAACTATATTAGAGTGCATTTAAAAGGTACTGTAGAAGCTGTTGAAAGTAAAGCAGCTCTAAAACAGTCGTTGATCACTATGACTGAGTTTTTGGAAGCACCAGATCATAAGTATGTCTTAGAACCTGATAACCCAAGATTAGATCGCAACCTGGATTATATTAAAATGTTTGAGATTACTATTACAGATTGGGAAGGAAAGTTTAAACTTTCACAAGATAAAAAGCCAAAAGACATACAAAATGCACGAGCTGAATTAATAAAAGCAAATCAAGAGAGTATCAAACAGTTTTTAGATAAAGTATTCTAAATATCGTAACTTAAGCTTAGAAAAAATAAAATGCTATAACCATGAACAAATTACGAAAAGAAGATATCAGCCAGGAGGTGTTTGACCTTTACGATGATTATGCACATAACAAACTCAATCGTCGTCAATTTGTTGAAAAGCTCTCCATTTATGCTGTTGGTGGTATTACAGTTGGATCTTTACTGAGCTTTATGTCTCCTAACTACATAGATTCCCTTCTTGTAAGTCCTAATGATCCAAATTTAGATTCTGAATACATTCATTATGATTCACCAAAAGGTGGTGGATCAATTAAAGGGCTTTTATCAAAACCTAAAGACAGCACCACAAAGCTTCCAGGTGTTATTATTGTTCATGAAAACAGAGGTTTGAATCCTTACATTGAAGATGTTGGGCGACGAACCGCAAAAGCGGGATTTATAAGTTTAGCACCAGATGCTTTAAGTCCGTTAGGTGGTTATCCTGGAAATGATGATGATGGAAGATCCATGCAGAAAAAGCGAGATAGAGCTGAAATGTTAGAAGATTTTATTGCCGCATATCATTATCTAAAATCACATGAGGATTGTAATGGAAATGTTGGTGTTGTTGGATTTTGTTTTGGCGGATGGATCTCAAATATGATGGCTGTACGACTTCCAGACCTTGGAGCAGCTGTTCCGTATTATGGAAGACAACCTTCAGATGAAGATGCTAAAAACATAAAAGCACCTCTCCTATTACAGTACGGAGAACTAGACACAAGAGTTAATGCTGGCTGGCCAGCGTTTGAATTGGTATTAAAAGCAAATGACATTACTTATCAAGCTTATATCTATCCTAATGTTAATCACGGATTTCATAATAACACAACACCTCGTTACAATAAGGAAGCAGCAGAGTTATCATGGACAAGGACAATAGACTTTTTTAATACACATTTGAAGGATTAATGTTTATAAAACTGAACAAAGAAGTCTTACGATAACTATTCTACAATCATGAAACACGAGTGGCGTAAAAAAGAAAAAGACATTTACTTACCAAAGGCAAAACCAGAAGTTGTAACTATTCCTGCCTATCAGTTTCTCACGATTAAAGGTGAGGGCAATCCAAATTCCGAGCACTTCAAAACCTGTATTGAAGCTTTGTACAGTATGTCTTATGCTATTAAAATGAATCTCAAAAAACTAGACACTCATCCCAAAAATTATATGGATTACACCGTCTATCCACTTGAAGGCATTTGGGATATAAATGATAAGGCAAAGCAGCAATTTAGCGGACAAATAAACAAAGATGATTTTGTCTACACGCTTATGATACGACAACCCGATTTTGTAACACATTCATTCTTTGAGGAGATGCTTGAACTTACAAAAAGCAAAAAACCAAATCCACTTTTGAATCAACTTCATTTTGAAACCATAACTGAAGACAAGTGCATTCAAATGATGCATATTGGAAGCTATGACGATGAGCCTGCTAGCTTTAAGATTATGGAGGAATTTGCCAATAGTATGAAATTATCCAGATTATCAAAAAAGCACAGAGAGGTTTATCTAACCGATTTCAGGAAAGTTGCTCCAGAAAAACTTAAAACCGTTTTACGATTTAAAGTCAACGACTGAAACCTCAATGCAGACAATTAAAACCATCAGAATCCTTCCTATTGTTGTGATTTCGCAGTTTTGCTGTACATCCCTTTGGTTTGCCAGTAATGGTGTGATGAGCAATCTCGTTACAGCGTTTAATCTCAATACAAATGCTATTGGTCACTTAACCTCTGCAATACAGTTTGGCTTCATAACAGGTACTTTGGTTTTTGCCATATTAACTATAGCTGATCGGTTTCCGCCATCAAAAGTATTTTTTGTTTGTGCTCTTCTTGGTGCTTTTTTTAATGTTGGCATCATTTGGACTGGTCATAACTTAACAAGCCTTTTATTACTTCGGTTTTTAACGGGTTTCTTTCTCGCAGGTATTTATCCTGTAGGTATGAAAATAGCTGCAGATCATTTTAAAAAAGGATTGGGCAAATCCTTAGGCTTCTTGGTTGGCGCATTAGTTCTCGGAACAGCATTTCCGCATTTACTTAAAGGACTTGTAGATGTCTCAATGTGGACTTCTGTCATCATCACAACATCTGGGATTGCTGTATTAGGCGGATTACTCATGGTAATATTTGTGCCAAATGGTCCTTATAGAATAGCGGCAATAAGATTAGATATATCTGCATTTTCAAAAGTATTTATGAATAGTGATTTTCGTTCGGCTGCATTTGGTTATTTTGGACATATGTGGGAACTGTATACTTTTTGGGCTTTTGTTCCTGTGATACTCAAAACCTACAGTAATTTACATCCGGGAGTCAATTTTAACATTCCTATACTCGCTTTTATAATTATTGGAATTGGCGCACTAGGATGTGTCCTTGCTGGTTACATTTCAGAAACACTTGGCACAAAACGAGTTGCATTTACTGCTCTTTTGCTATCTGGCATATGTTGTATTTTTTGTCCGTTTCTTTTCTCTATCACTTCGGAAATCGTCTTCATCGGATTTCTTATCTTTTGGGGAATTGTTGTTATAGCCGACTCTCCTCTATTTTCAACTCTAGTGGCACAAAATGCAAAACCTGATATAAAGGGAACAGCTTTAACAATAGTCAACTGCATTGGTTTTTCAATAACAATAGTAAGCTTACTCCTCTTTAATATGTTTGTAGATACTACAAATTCGTTAATCGTTTATATGGTTTTAGCTATCGGTCCGCTCTTTGGCTTATTGGCTTTGAGTAGTCAAAAAAAATACCGACCTTCGTCCAATAATTAATAAACATTACAAAAATGAAAAAATTGCTTTTACTTGCTGTATTGGTATCTTGTATTTCTTACTCATGTATACCTGACGATAGTGATTCTGGAGCAGATCCAGAAGGTCCAATTACTGCAAATATTAGATTTGAAGTTGTAACATCTCGAAGTACAGATGCCATAATTACAACCACTATTGATGAAACTACTGAAACAGAAAATGTTGATGAAAGTGGCCTTCCATATAGTAAAACTATTGCTGATGTAGAATTAGAAAGTGGCACATTTATAAGATTGGCCTTCTTAGAAGATGGTTCTTATGTAGTAACACCTGAGGGTTCCAGTTGGACAGACTACAATGTTATTTTAAGCATCTTTGCTGACAACGTATTAGCAAGAACAGAAACTTTCCTTGTCACTGAAGATGACTCTGGAACAAAACAAATCATCCTGAATTTTGAGTAAAAAAGTAACAGACATAAAAAGAACCTCCAATTGTAATGATTGGAGGTTTTTTATACTGTATCATTTAATTTTACTGAATACTATAAGAATCCAAGCGTCTTATAATCGTAGGAATATTATTAGTAATAGTTGATGACGTATCATAAATTAAACCAACACCTTCTGAGTAATAAAAGCGATCTAAACCAGAAGAGTTAGTGCCTCCTGTTAGAATTGCATAGCGTTCAGAATTGATGCAATTAAAACTTCCTGCCTCTACCATAATAGTGGTCTCTCCTTCTATTAGTTGTTCAACTACATCTCCCCATTCATTATCGCTTATAATTCTAAGTGAATAATCATTATTTGTAAATTTTAAAGTACCGTCATCTCTTACTAGGTTACCATTATCTTCTCTCAGAAACTCAAAGTGTTCGCCATTGGGATTACATAAGGAAATACCTTCTTCATTTCCTGTGGTCAATCTTCTAAATTTAAAATAGGTTTGTCCTGAGATATCCTCGGTAGAAACTATCGAAATAGAATCTACAACTCCTGTATCTTCGTAAATTTCAGATTGCATATTATATCTGTAATTTTTGTATACCCAAGAATTCCCGACAGTTAAGGCATAAAAATTAGCTTCTTGGTCTGTTGGTGTTACAGAGTCATTATTAGAGCATGAAAAAAATAAAGTAAAAATACTTATACATAAAAGAAGACGTGTAATCATAACATTCTGATTGAGTTAATAATTAGTGAACGTAAAAGTGCAGTATAAATAATTGATTTTGATTGGTTTATAAGAATAACGATATAAAATCTATTTTATTATTTGATCAACTCCTTAACCTCATCAAAATCCAAACCTCCATAATTACCAGAACTCATCAATAACAGAGCTTTATTATCGAAGTTCTGTGAGAACAGATACGATTTAAATTCGTCCGGATTGGTATAAATAATCAAATCATCGCGCTCAAAGGCATTAGCAATTTGTTCGTGAGTAACTTCTTCTAATTTTTTTATCTCTACAGCATGAGGCGAGTAAAACACAACAGCTACATCTGCGGCGTCTAAAGCGCCTTTGTATTCTTTTAAAAATTCGGCATTTAAACTACTGTAAGTATGCAACTCAAGACATGCCACCAAAGTTCGATCGCTGTATTGCTCTTTAACTGCTTTTGTTGTAGCTTCTACCTTACTGGGAGAATGAGCAAAATCTTTATAGGCCACACTTTTAGAACTTTCTGCAATTTTCTCTAAGCGTTTACTTGCCCCTTTAAATGTGGAAATAGCTTCATAAAAATCATCTTCATCAATACCCATATGCTGACAAATCCACTTAGCACCTGCCAAATTATTGAGGTTGTGTTTTCCGAAAACTTCAATGGGCAAATCACCTTCTGGTGTTGCCAATAGTGTTTTTCCATTCTCTACACGATATTCTGGCGTTTGATAGGCTAATTTCCGTATCGGGTTAGTACTAGCCTCTACCACCCGTTTTACTTCAGGATCTTCTTCATTATAATTAATACTTCCACCATCAATAATACTATCAACAAATATCGAAAACTGCTCTACATAATTCTCATAGGTTGGAAAAACATTAATATGATCCCATGCAATACCACTCAATAACGCAATATTAGGTTTATAGAGGTGAAATTTTGGTCGCCTGTCTATTGGTGAGCTCAAATACTCATCACCTTCCAATACAATAAAATCATTATCCTCAGTGAGCTTTACCATGACATCAAATCCTTCTAATTGAGCACCAACCATATAATCTACATCTCTATCGTGATAATGCATAACATGTAAAATCATTGACGTGATAGTTGTTTTACCATGACTTCCACCAATAACTACTCGTGTTTTATGTTTGGATTGTTCGTATAAAAACTCAGGATAACTGTAGATTTTTAAATTGAGTTCTTGCGCTTTTAAGAGCTCAGGATTATCAGCCTTAGCATGCATCCCTAAGACAATAGCATCTAAGTTTGATGTAATTTTTTCTGGAAACCATCCAAATGTTTCAGGAAGTAATCCTTTAGCATCTAATCTTGATTTAGAAGGTTCAAAAATAGTATCATCACTTCCTGTGACTTGATATCCTTTATTATGGAGTGCCAAGGCTAGATTGTGCATCGCACTTCCTCCAATAGCAATAAAATGTACGTTCATGTGTTGAATTTTGCAGTATCCAAATATACTAATTGAAGTGCTAAGTAGGAAGTTGTTAGTGAGAAGTTTTAGATGAGAATCTAAAGATGTTCTATGCGACGTTTTTCAGTCTTAAACACTTTGATTTTTGGCAAACTGGTTATGGCTTTATCAATCCATTTTAAGGCTTCTTCCTTATTTTTTTTATTCTTATTAATTTGAGCTAGCCGATAATACGCCCAGGCTTTAGGCACACCGTCTTTTGCCGAATAATTTTCAATGTATGTAAGTAAACATTGTTCACCTTTATCTAACTGAATATTATATTCTGCACACACTTTACCAATTTGATAGTGCATTGCATTTCGTTGATGCTTTTTACCAGAGGCTTCCAGATTTACGATGGCCTTTTCAGGTTTCTTTTCCTTTTCGTACAAACTCGTGAGTTTGTCATAACAGTTTAATGATCCACCTTCATTAATTGCCATCTTGTAATACTTTTCAGCTTGCTCTGGTTCATCGTCATACTCGTAAATATAGCCTTTAGCTAAATAGCCATCTACTTTAGAAAGCATCTCTAACTCGTTGGCATATTTAAACGATTTGCTTTTACTGCCTCCAACAATTCCAGGTAATTGCATATATAATTCAACCAATGCCCAACGGGTATCAATATGATTTGGATCCAATCTGGCTGCAGTTAGAAAGGCATCTTTGACATCTCCAATTATACCTAGTGCCTTCAACTTACTCACACTAAGTGCCTTCATCCCTAGAGCACCTCCATATTTGTAATGATAATTTGCGTTTCTTGGCTCAAGCTTTGTAAGTTTTTTATAATTGATTATCGCGTCATCCCACTTTTTTTGATGACCATAGGCATCTCCCAAGAGTTCAATTCCCTCTTTATCATTTTGGTTCTCCCTTACATATTCTGAAAGTAATGTTTGCGCTTTTGAAAACTTCTTACTACTCAGTAATCGCTTAGCTTCATCAAGGCTAGAAGTCTGACTAATGCCTAAAATCGGAATTAAAAGAAATAAAAAAATATACTTCATGTTATTACTTACGCAAAATGTATACCAATAGTTTCAGCATTGGTATTGTTTTTGATTTTCAATTTGTAAAGATAATGAGTTTACTTATTAAATCATTAACTTCACTCATCCAAACGAAACAATACCTAATTTCTTGTTTCATTACATTGGATAAGGGATTAAATTTCCAAAAAAAATATTATATGAAATCATTTATAAGTCTTTTAATGATCCTATGTTTCGCTAATTTCACAAATGCTCAAACTCCTGAAGATTATTCTGAGTTATGGAAAGAAGTGAACGATTTTGAAAGTAAGGGGTTACCAAAATCTGCTCTAAAAGTTGTAAAATCCATAGAGCAAAAAGCTAAAGCAAGTAAGAATACACCTCAAGAAATAAAGACACTACTTTTTAGAAGTAAGTATGCGCTAATTCTTGAAGAGGATGCGCAATTCAGTATTGTCAACGAATTTAAAGATGCTATTTCCACAAGCGAAGCTCCTACAAAGAATGTTTTACAAAACATCCTGGCAACCTTATATTGGCAATATTTTAATCAGAACAGATGGAAATTTTACAATCGTACTAAAACCAGTGAAAAAGTTGATGAAACAGATTTTAGAACCTGGGATCTGGAAACCTTGTTTGAAGATATTCACCAACTCTATAAACACTCACTGGAAAACGGACTCATTTTACAACAAACCAGTCTAAAGGATTATGATGCCATCATTAACAAACAATATGATTCTAAGACTTACAGACCATCACTATATGACCTTTTAGCACATAATGCCTTAGAATTTTATAAAACTGATGAAAACACAATCACAAAACCCGCTTATAAATTTAAGATCGATAATCCTGAGTTTTTGGCTAATGCTGAACAATTTAAATTTCTGAAATTAACGACTAAAGACTCAAGTTCTTTACAACTTCAAGCACTTAAAATTTATCAAAATCTCATCAAGTTTCACTCAAAAAACACAAGTCCAAAAGCATTGGTTGATGTAGATATCGAACGGTTGAACTATATCTACCAAAATGCGACTTTTGAAAACAAAGACCAACTATTATTAGAAACACTAAAAGAAGAAAGTAAGCGCTGGCACTCTAATAAAACTGATGTTGCTACATTATATGATTTTGAGATTGCTAAAATTTATCAACGTCAAGGTGCGCAATACAAACCTAAAATCAATGAAGAACATCGTTGGAAACTCAAGGAAGCCCTGGCTATTTGCGATGCTGCCATCAAGGCTTTTCCAGACAGTATAGGTGCAGAACAATGTGAGATCTTAAAAGATCTGATTTTATCACAATCACTACAAATTTTTACTGAAGATGTAGTAGCCATTAATGTTAATGCATTGTCACGTATTACCTATAAAAACTTAGCTGATATAGATTTTAAGATTGGAAAAGTAAGTGATGGTGATTTAAAAGTACTACGCTCCTACAACAGAATTCAAGATAAGTTGAAGATCTTGAATAAAATGACAGCTATCAAAAGTTGGACATCACAACTTAAAAATGAGAATGATTATCAATTGCACAGTACAGAAATTGCGATTCCTAAGTTAACAAACGGACGCTATATCATTTTTGGTCAGGTACAAAACAAAAACAACACCTTTGCATTTAAAGAGTTTCAAATTAGTAACATAGCTTATGCTCAAAAAGAACTAAAAGGAGACATCTATTATCAATTTTTCAATAGAGACAATGGTAAACCATTAGCCAATGCCGAGGTTGAACTCTCATACATTAAGAACTATGAAGGGGGTTACAAATCTGAATCTTACACGTCCGACAGTAATGGTGAAATCCTCATTAACAGAAAACGCTATTCTCGTTCGCAAATCAAGTTACAAGTTAGTACTAAAGACGATACGGCTATCTTTGAGAACATCTATTTAAATCGTTATTACGATCATCGAAATGACAGGTCAACCAATCGTATCAATAAAGGATTTTTATTTACCGACAGAAGCATATACAGACCAGGACAGACCTTATATTTCAAAGGAATTATCATGACCACTAAAAATGATAATTCTGAATTACTCACAGATACCAATGTCAGTTTGACCCTATTCAACACCAATGGTGAAGAATTGAAAAAACTAGAACTTGTGAGTAATGAATTTGGTTCTGTTTCAGGAGAATTTGTACTGCCTGACGATGGTTTAACAGGTAATTTTTCTATGCGTTTAATTGGTAGCAATCTAAATGTCTACCATTCATTTTCGGTAGAAGAATACAAACGACCTAAGTTTGAAGCCAAATTCAATCCTGTTACTGAAACGTATAAAGTTAACGATACTGTAACGGTAAAAGGTAATGCCCTAGCCTATGCTGGCAGTAATATCACAGATGCCAAAGTCGTATATCGTGTACACAGAAAAGTTCAATATCCTCGCTGGTACTATTGGTACAGACCTTACTTTAATAGTGAACCTCAGGAGATTACAAATGGTGAAACCTTGACAGATGCTGATGGCAATTTTAACATAGAATTCAAAGCTATTCCTGATGAAAGTGTAGATAAAACATCACTACCTATTTTTAATTATGAAGTTACCGCTGATATCACTGATATTAATGGCGAAACACGCAGCACAACAACTATTGTTAATGTTGGATATCATGCCATGACAGCTTCCATAGCTGTAAGACCACAATTAGATAAGAATAACAAAGATCATAAAATAGGAATCGATACCAGAAACTTAAATGGTGAATTTGTGCCTGCAACTGGAACAATCAAGATCTATAAATTAAAAGCACCAAATACTGTATTAAGACCAAGACCATGGAGCGCACCAGATTATCAAACGTTTTCTAAAGAAGCCTTTAAATCCTTATTTCCAAATGATGCTTACGATAATGAACACGATAGCAAAAACTGGGCAAATGGTGATCTGATATTTTCTGAAACTTTTGACACCTCAAAAGACAAAGCACTGGAGTTAGGACGTATCAAACGTTGGGACTCTGGAATGTATCGTATCGTTTTAGAAAGTGAGGATCGCTTTGGTCAAATCGTCAAAGACCAAGCACATACCAGCTTATTTAGAAATGAAGATAACACCTTAGCCGACAACCAATTGTTTAGTGCTACAACAAACAAAAACGATTATCAGGTCAATGACACTGTTGAGTTGACTCTTGGCTCTTCGGCTTCTGATATGTTTGTAACTTTAGAAATTGAAAAAGCTCACAAGATCGTTAGCAAACAAATTGTAACATTGAACAACAATAAAAAAACCATTTCTATTCCTGTGAATTCTAAAGACCTTGGTGGTTTTGTCATTCATTACAACTATGCATTTAAAAATAGTTTTAAAAATGGAACGGTAAACATTTCTGTTCCGTATCCAAAAACCGATTTGGATATAGAAACGCTGACTTTTAGAGACAAACTACAACCAGGAACCGACGAAACATGGAGTTTCAAGATCAAAGGTCCGAAAGGTGATAAAGTTTCCGCAGAATTACTTGCAAGTATGTATGATGCATCTCTAGATCAATTTAAACCACACAGCTGGTTTTTTAACCCAATCCAAAGATCTAATTACTATCCTGCACTCCGATTACGAACTGGTCAGAGTTTTACTAAAAATAATTTCACAATCCATAATCTGGATCGAGGTTATGCCGATTATGATGTTCAAAACTATGATACGCTTAATTTATTCGGACTCTATTTTAGTGATTATTACTACGGAAGACAGCAGTATCTCAGACGAACACGAATGGCAACACCTTCCACCTACTCGAGCAATACCATAAGCACTATAAAAAAAGGCTATGTTGAAGGCGTGATCAAAGATGATACTGGTGAGCCATTGCCTGGAGCAAACATAATTATTAAAGGCACCGAAACAGGAGCCACATCAGATTTTGATGGTGAGTTTTCATTGCAAGCGAAGGAAGGTGACGTTCTCGTTATTTCCTATATTGGATACTCTCAGTTAGAGATTAAGATCTCTAAAGCTAATTTCTTTGCCATTACCATGAATGGTGATATGGAATTGGATGAAGTGGTTGTTGCTGGTTATGCTACAACATCGGAAATGAAAAAATCTGTAGTAGCAGATAGTGTATCCATAGAAGCTGAATCACTCGAAGACATGCCAAACGCCTCATTTACTCAAACACTTGCTGGACAAGCTCCAGGTTTAAATATTGACGAAGGTGAATGGTCTCCCAAAAATAGCACTAAAGAAAATCAAGAACAACAAAACTTTGATGATGTTAAGATCCGTAAGAATCTTCAGGAAACTGCTTTTTTCTTTCCGCAGTTACAAACAGATAAAGACGGACATGTGAGTTTTAACTTCACAACACCTGAAGCCTTAACCAAATGGAACCTGCAATTATTAGCACATAATAAGTCTTTAGAAAATGTGACAACAACTTTAGAAACTGTCACTCAAAAAGAATTGATGGTCTTACCTAATGCGCCGCGTTTTTTACGTCATGGAGATCAAATATACATCAGTTCTAAAATTGCGAATCTTACTGAAAAAGCACTCAAAGGAACCGCAGTACTGCAGTTGTTTGATGCGCTTACAGGAACACCTATTGATAAAAAACTGTCTAATGCAGATAATCAGTTAGGGTTTACCGTATCTGCCAAAGGAAATACTAATGTCTCATGGCATCTCAACATCCCCTTTGATGTTGATGCTGTACAATATAAGATCATTGCAAAAGCTGGTGATTTTAGTGATGGTGAGCAAAATGCTTTACCTGTATTAAGTAATCGGATGTTGGTTACCGAAACCTTACCCATGTGGATTAGGAGTAATGAAACACGCACCTTTACTTTAGACAAATTAAAAACAACGACCTCAACATCGCTCAAGCATCATAAGCTAACGCTTGAAATGACCTCAAATCCTGCGTGGTATGCTGTACAAGCCTTACCATATTTAATGGAATATCCTTATGAATGTTATGAGCAAACGTTCAGTCGCTATTATGCCAATGCGCTTGCAAGTCATATTGCCAATAGCAATCCGAGAATTCAAGAGGTGTTCAATCAATGGCGAAACACAGATGCGTTACTCAGTAATTTAGAGAAGAATCAGGAATTAAAATCCATTCTTATTCAGGAAACACCATGGTTACGTGATGCACAAAGTGAAACCGAACAGAAAAAACGAATCGCGCTCTTATTTGACCTCAATAAAATGAATAATGAGTTATCAGCTGCGAAACGTAAACTCAAAAACGGACAAATGGGTAATGGTGCCTGGTCATGGTTTAATGGTGGACGACCAAATCGTTATATCACGCAACATATCATTACTGGCTTTGGTCATCTGGAAAAATTGGGTGTCACTACAAACGGAGAATCTCAAATGATCAATAAGGCGATTTCATATCTGGACGCTGAGTTTGTTAGAGAGTACAAAGACATTAAAAAATACAATCCGAAAGCCGATTTATCAAAAGATTATCTGTCTTACACACAATTGCATTATCTATATATGCGTAGTTTTTTCCCTGAAAACAAACCCTCGAAAGAGGTCAAAAGCATCATGAATTATTATCAGGGTCAGATTCAGAAATACTGGTTGAGTCGTTCGTTGTATGCTAAAGGTCTGATGGCATTAGTTGTAGACAGAATGGATGATAAAACCACTTCAGAAAAGATCTTAAAATCGTTACGCGAAACGAGCATCACCTCTGATGAACTTGGTATGTATTGGAAAGAAAACAGAAGTTCATGGTATTGGTATCAGGCGCCAATTGAAACGCAAGCCTTATTGATAGAAGCCTTTTCTGAAATTGAAAACGATACAGCCACTATTGATAATTTAAAGATCTGGTTGTTGAAGAACAAACAAACCAACCGTTGGAAAACAACTAAAGCCACTACTGAAGCAGTTTATGCATTATTACTACAAGGCAGTGATTGGTTAAGCGTTACCGACATGGTTGATGTGGTAATAGGAGGACAATCGATAGAGCCATCCAAACTGGAAGCCGTTAAAGTTGAAGCTGGAACGGGCTATTACAAAACCTCATGGACAGCCCCTGAAATTAAATCGGATATGGCTACTGTAACGCTCACTAAAAAAGGTGATGGTATTGCCTGGGGAAGTTTATACTGGCAATATTTTGAAGATCTGGATAAAATCACTTCAGCCGAAACACCTTTAAAACTGAAGAAAAAGCTGTTCAAAAAAATCAACACAGACACAGGTGAAGAGATAGTAGACATCACTTCTGAAACGGATTTGAAGGTAGGAGATCTGATTAGAGTACGTATTGAATTACGCAGTGATCGTGATATGGAATTTGTACATATGAAAGACATGAGAGCTGCTGGTTTAGAACCTGTAAATGTCTTGTCGCAATATAAATATCAAGATGGTTTAGGATATTATGAGAGTACCAAAGACGCCTCTACAAACTTCTTCTTTGATTATTTACCAAAAGGCGTCTATGTCTTTGAATACGACCTAAGAGTTAATAATGCTGGAGATATGAGTAATGGGATTACCACTATTCAAAGCATGTATGCTCCTGAGTTTAGTAGCCATAGTGAGGGTGTTAGAATCAAAGTTGAATAGCGTGTTCTGATGGTGAGTATTCTGAGGATAATAAAAGATTAAGATTCTTGAAATAAAAAGAGGCTCAAATGAGCCTCTTTTCTAATTAATTCGTTTTGTAATGAGTGCCAGTTGTCCCATATGATTAGCTTGATGTTCCATAACATGAAACCATGCCCAATGGTTACTCATGTTTCCATTTTTTTCCTTAAACCATTTATCATCTTTTGTTTTTAGAAGTGCTTTGGTTTTAGCTCGTACCTCATCGTAGATCTCTAAATAATAGGAAATAGGCTTGCCTTTAAACTCTTGTCGTGCCTTCTCTCCAAGATTTAAAGCTGTATTCCATTGTCGTCGTTCCTCAGCGTTGAAACCTCTTCCTTCAAAAGTATAAACCTGATAATAAGCTTCTGTGGCAGCTAAATGGTATATAATGGCACCTGGTGTATTGGCTTTATCATCTAAGAGGAAGTCGGTACCTTCCTGATCTAAATTAATAACATTACGCTCAACGCGTTTTTTCAAATTGTCTAACATAGAGATCATCTGACCAATATCATCAGAATATCCTTTAGGAATGTCAATAACCGATTGCGCAAATACTGTTGTAGATGTCATTAAGAATACTAATAGAATTGATGTCGTTTTCATGGTTGCTGTTTTAAATTCATTTAAAAATAAAACAAACTTTCTCTGAAAATATTATGATTAACAGGATGTTAACGTAAACATTTATTTGGTTTCAGGAGGAAACCCTTCAAGTACTTTATCGACAACGGTCTTAAAATGAGCCTCTCGTTTTTCGGGAGACCAATTCTCTCTATAATCGGCAACTGCAATAGCTTGCCAGAACAATCCAACACTACTATCATCTATGAAGTCAAAAACAATCTCTCTTTGCATTTGAGATTGACCAATGGGTAATCCTATTGAAATTCCACCACCTACATTACGCCCTGTACCTCCAAGTCCGACAGCAACATTATTATTAGGTTGTTCCTGAAATTCTGAACTCTTAATATCAATTATAAAATTAGGCGTTTCTGATAATGAATAGCCTCTACTCTGCATGGCTTGATTCAATACATCTACAAGACGTTTGGTATCTAGCTCGCTTAATCCTGTGTTAAGATCGGTGTAGTAGTTATAGGTTTTATAGTTTTCAAAATTTGTGCTTTTCTCGTAGTCATAACTCACATGAACAGGTGCACAGGACATGATGAGAAGAAGGATTAAAAGTTTGGGTAAATGCTTCATTACTTTTTATTTTAAAGATACTAAAAAAACATCTTTAACACATAACTTTAACGTTATCACTCGCGTTAGTGATTGGAATGAAAATCCTTTTTTTGAGAAAAAAGATTGAAATGAAAAGCACGACCTCAACTTCGCGAGACGCTTCGTTGAGTGAATGAGGTAACGCCCAAATATTAATCGTTAAGTATCTTCCAGAGTTTATCTTTTAATTCTGTAATCCCTTGTTGAGCTACAGATGAAATAAACATATAATCAATTGGTAAGGTTTTATCCAACTCACTTTTAAGTTCTGCTTTTAACTCCTCATCCAACATATCTGATTTAGAAATAGCAATCATACGTTCTTTATCCAGCATTTCCGGATTGTAGCGTTTGAGCTCGTCCAATAAAATATCGTACTGCTTACGAATATCATCAGCATCGGCAGGAATTAAAAACAGTAACACTGAGTTACGTTCAATATGTCTAAGAAAATAATGTCCAAGCCCTTTACCTTCGGCAGCACCTTCGATAATTCCAGGAATATCGGCCATGACAAAAGTTTGATAATCGCGATATTCTACAATGCCTAAATTAGGTTTGAGTGTGGTAAATTCGTAATCGGCTATTTTAGGTTTAGCTGCTGTAATTACAGATAACAGTGTTGATTTTCCAGCGTTTGGAAAACCAACCAGACCAACATCAGCCAGAATTTTGAGCTCAATGGTAATATTTTTTTCTTCGAGCGGTTCTCCTGGTTGTGCATATCTTGGTGTTTGATTTCTGGAATTTTTAAAATGCCAGTTTCCCAATCCACCTCGACCACCTTTAGCTACGATTTGCTCTTCGTTGTGTTCGGTAATTTCGAAAAGCACCTCATCGGTCTCCGTATCTTTAACAACGGTTCCCAGAGGAACATCTAAATAGATATCTTCTCCATCGGCTCCAGTACTTCGGCTCTTACTTCCATGTCCGCCATGTCCTGCTCTGGCATGTCGTTTGAATTTTAAATGCAGTAAGGTCCATAGGTTAGAATTTCCGCGAATGATCACATGACCACCTCGTCCTCCATCGCCTCCATCTGGTCCACCTTTTTCGATAAATTTCTCACGATGTAAATGCGCAGAACCTTGTCCTCCTTTCCCGGAAGACACATGCACTTTTACATAATCTACAAAGTTTCCTTCGGTCATATTAGTATTACCGCAGTTGCGGACTTGTTTAAATTGGTTTGAAGCTTTAACGCGTTGTTAAAACTTAGAACCGCTTGTTCTTAGGTTTAGATTTTGAAATGGTAAAATAAAGGATGCTACCAATAATTGGCATGAACAAAATAATCAAAACCCATATGAGTTTATCATTGCCTTCAAATTCAGATTTCATGATATGAATTATTGCCGTTAATGGAAATAAAATTACCGATAAGGCAATAAACGCTAAAATTAAAGGTCCAATCATCGTGTCTAAAGTTTATCAATTACACTGTTTAATCGCTTGGTAATATCTTCAATACTTCCTACACCATCTACTCCAAAATATTTATCCTGAGCAGTGTAGTAATCTTTTAATATTGCTGTCTTTTTATAGTATTCCTTGATACGGTTTCTAATGATAGATTCATCAGAATCATCTTTTCGCCCACTGGTTTTACCACGCTCCAATAAACGCCCAACCAAGACTTCATCATCAACTTCAAGAGCAATCATGGCATTGATTTGAGAGTCTTTACTGTCCATTAATTTATCAAGGGCTTCAGCTTGTGCATTCGTTCTTGGGAATCCGTCAAAAATAAAACCTTTTGCATCTGCATTTTTCTCCACTTCAGCATTAAGCATGTCTATAGTTACCTGATCTGGTACTAAAGCACCTTTGTCTATGTAAGACTTAGCTAACATACCTAATGCAGTTTCATTTTTCATATTATATCGAAACACATCTCCTGTAGAGATATGAACGAGGTTATAGGTTTCTTTTAAAAATTCTGCTTGTGTTCCTTTACCTGCACCTGGAGGTCCAAATAGCACTAAGTTAGTCATGTGTTGTGTTGTTTTTAATTGATATATAGCTGGTAAATCTCGTCCTAAACCGTTGTAATCTAATCCATAGCCAACGATAAATTTATTAGGAATTTCAATACCAACGTAATGAAGTTTATAGTCTTTCTTGTACGCTTCTGGTTTGTAGAATAGTGTAGCAATTTTAAGTTCATCTACACCTTCATTTTTGAAAATGCGATGCACTTCTTCTAAAGTGTTTCCTGAATCTATAATATCTTCAAGAATGATTACTTTTCTACCAGACAGATCCTGAGTTAAACCAATAAGACGATGAATATCTTCGGTAGATTTTAAACCTTCATAAGATGCTAGTTTTATAAACGTCACCTCACAGGGTTTTGGATATTTCTTTACAAAGTCGCTTACAAACATAAATGACCCATTCAAGATTCCAACAAATACTGGAACTTCATCTTGAAGGTCATTAGCAATTTCATCAACCATACGTTGAACTGTAGCATCAACTTCTTGTTCAGAAATAAATGGTTTAAAGTATAAATCGTGTAGTTTAATCACTTGATTTTGATTTAGAAAATGCAAAGATAATCAATAGATTGTCGATTACCGATTTTTGGATTCCATTTTTGTGCTTTAAGTCCTCTTAGCTTTCTATTTTATAATGTATTTTTGTGTCACGAAAGCAAATATTAATCTCTAAAAACGTTTTCCAGTAAAATGGAAACAATACAAAGTTGATGAATTATTTTTCTTCTGATTTCAAACTTGGAATTCTAGGTGGCGGACAACTAGGTAAAATGATGCTTTACTCCACCAGAATGTATGACATCACTACTCATGTTATGGACGCTAGTAGCGAAGCACCATGTAAAATTGCCTGTAATCAATTTACGATTGGTGACCTCATGGATTATGATGCCGTTTACAACTTCGGAAAGCAAGTAGACCTATTAACCTTTGAGATAGAGAATGTCAATGTAGATGCCTTAGAAACTCTTGAAAAAGAAGGTGTTCGTGTGTTTCCATCGTCAAAGACCTTACGTACCATTCAAAATAAAGCGACGCAAAAATTGTTTTACAGGGATCATGACATTCCAACTTCAGATTTTTCAAGATTTGCTTACCTTTCAGAAATTGAAGATGCATTAGAAAATGAAGCACTTGATTTTCCATTTGTATGGAAAGCAGCTCAATTTGGCTATGACGGAAAAGGCGTTAAGATCGTGAGAGAATTATCAGATCTTCACGGTCTACCAGTAGGCGAATGTATTGTTGAAGAACTCATTCCGTTCAAGAATGAGTTAGCTGTTATTGTAGCCAGAACCGTGCATGGTGAAATCAAAACCTATCCTGTTGTGGAGATGGAATTTCACCCTGAGGCCAATCAAGTCGAATATGTGATCTGTCCGGCACGAATAGACGATGTAGTAGCTAAAAAAGCACAAGATGTTGCCTTAAAGGTATCTAAAGCTTTTAAACACGTAGGTTTATTAGCTGTTGAAATGTTTCAAACTGAAGATGATGAGATCTTAGTCAATGAAGTGGCTCCAAGACCTCACAATTCTGGACATCAAACTATTGAAGCGAGTTACACCTCTCAATTTGAACAACATATACGCGCCATTTTAAATCTTCCGTTAGGAAAAACCGAAAGTAAAGTTGGTGGTATTATGGTAAATTTAGTTGGAGCCGAAGGTCATACAGGAGATGTGATTTACAAAAACATTCAGGACATTATGAAACTTGAAGGGGTTACACCTCACATCTACGGAAAAAAGCAAACTCGCCCTTTCCGAAAAATGGGACATGTGACTATTGTCAATGAACATATTAACGAAGCCAGACGAATTGCCGAAGAGGTAAAGAAAACGATAAAAGTTATAAGTAAATAATTATGAGTAAAGTAGCTGTAGTTATGGGAAGCAAAAGCGATCTTCCTGTCATGCAAGATGCCATAGACATCTTAAAAGAATTTCACATTGAAGTTGAAGTAGATATTGTATCTGCTCACAGAACTCCTGAAAAGTTATTTGATTTTAGTAAGCATGCGCACACTCGTGGTATCAATGTGATCATCGCAGGAGCTGGAGGTGCTGCACATTTACCAGGAATGGTTGCATCACTTTCTCCACTACCTGTTATTGGTGTTCCGGTAAAAAGTAGTAATTCTATTGACGGATGGGATTCGGTATTATCAATACTTCAAATGCCTGGAGGCGTTCCAGTAGCAACGGTAGCTTTAAATGGGGCCAAAAATGCTGGTATCTTGGCTGCGCAAATTATTGGTGCATCTCACAAAGACGTGCTTGATACCATTATATCGTATAAAGAAGGCTTAAAAGCTAAAGTGATAGCATCGTCTAAAGATCTTTAAACTTAACAAATAAAAAAACCTCGCTGTTACACGAGGTTTTAGAGCTATTAATCAATTCTTACTAAACCTTAAAAAATAAGTTTTAATAATAGTGCAAAAGTAATAATTAATTTAACATAGTCTTCTTAACAATTAGTTAATGAATGAGAAATTATAAACTTTAAAAAAATTCACACTGAGTAACTTATGAAAATCATCACCTACTTACTTCTAATACCCTCAATATTAAGCTCTTTCTCAGTAGATTATTTAAAAATTTACACTAAAGAAGTCGCCCAATTGAAAACAGAATCTCAAAAAGATGCCTATTGGAAAACATTGTATGATTTAGATCAAGTGACTTATATGCAAGATACAGATGACCCTGTCTCTGGAGACTCTATTTCACAAACCAATATGATGAGAACAGCTTTAATGTTTGAAATCCATGGTAATGACATTTATAAACCAAATAATACTGTACCTATTCTCAATTTCTCACATAGTTACATTGGTGATTCTAATCTGGCATTTTGGCCAATCATTCAAAAATGCAAGTCGGTTGGAGGTATCATTGAATCGTTTGGAGGTCAGTTTCCAGCCTACCAACTCGAAGGTATGTCGCTGACTTTTTATGACTACTCATTGTTTAATAAAGCATCTGAGTATCCTAGATTACTAGAAAAATTAAATCAGAGAACATATCCCAGAGTAAGTACAGCGCTTGCTAAAATTTATGAAGAACAACAAGTACTAAATGCTTTAAAAGACATAAAAGTAATGGGTAAATGGAGGCGTCAGCACTTATCAGGTACAGATGATCAAGGTACTTTTGAATTTGTAAGGATGTCTGATGATAATTTATACTTAAGACGTAAACATAGACTTCAAAAATTAATACTCATAGATTCTGATGCGTATTCAAAGTCTTTTAGAATAGAGAACGAACCTTTTGGATGGTTTTATAAACTAGAAAACGGACAATTACGTTTGGTCGATGATCAAAACAACATATTAATTACATACAATACCTATAATTAAGATGAGTATACTCAACTCTAAATTCGATACACCATATCATACTGCACCTTTTTCAAAAATTAAAAATGAGGATTACCTTCCTGCATTTTTAAAAGCTATTGAAAAAGCCAGAGCAGAAATTGATGCCATAACTGCCAATCAGGAAGCAGCAACTTTTGAAAACACTGTTGAAGCTTTGGATTTTTCAGGAGAAGAACTAGACCGACTCTCAAGTATCTTTTTTAATTTAAATAGTGCAGAAACTAACGAACACATTCAAAAGATTGCTCAGGAAGTCTCTCCTCTACTCTCTGAATTTAGTAATGACATCACACTAAATGAAGCATTGTTTGAACGAATTAAAACGGTATATAACGACAGAAATTTACTTGACCTAACGACAGAACAAGCCACGTTGCTCAATAAGAAATACAAAAGCTTTTCCAGAAATGGTGCTAATCTTTCCGAAGATAAAAAATTACGCCTTCGTGAGATCGACAAATCATTGAGTCAATTAAAGCTCAAATTTGGCGAAAATGTTTTAGCCGAAACCAACAATTTTGAAATGCATATCACTGAAGAAGCTGATCTTTCTGGATTACCAGAAGGTGCTAAAGAAGCTGCACAACAATTAGCTGAATCAAAGAACAAAGACGGATGGTTAATCACTTTAGATTATCCAAGTTATATACCGTTTATGACTTATGCAGACAATCGTGAACTACGTAAACAATTAGCCATTGCTGCTGGTGCCAAAGCGTTCAAAGGGGACGAATTGGATAATCAGGAACATGTTATTCAGATTGCTAAACTACGTCATGAGCGTGCTCAACTTTTAGGTTACAAAACACATGCACATTTTGTTTTGGAAGAACGTATGGCAAAAACACCTGAAAAGGTTCAGGATTTTTTAAATGAACTTTTAGAAAAAGCCAAACCAGCTGCAGAGCGAGAATTTAATACCCTTAAGAAATTTGCTAAAGAATTGGATGGTATTGATACGCTCCAAAAATGGGATGGCGCGTATTATTCGGAAAAATTAAAACAAAAGCTTTTTGATCTGGATGATGAACAATTGAAACCTTATTTCAAATTAGAAAATGTTATAGATGGTGTCTTCACTATTGCTGAACGCTTATACGATTTGAAATTTGAGGAAATTGATAACATCGACAAATATCATGAAGATGTTTTGACTTATAAGGTTACAGATACTGACGGAAATTTGGTATCTATTTTTTATGCTGACTTTTTCCCAAGGGAAGGAAAACGAAATGGTGCCTGGATGACGGTTTATAAACCTCAGTATGTTAAAAATGGTATTAATGACAGACCACATATTTCAATAGTTTGTAATTTTACTAAGCCAACAAAAAGTAAACCCTCATTACTCACTTTCAATGAAGTGACAACCTTATTTCATGAGTTTGGCCATGCCTTACATGGTATGTTGGCCAACACCACCTATCCTAGTTTATCTGGAACAAGTGTATTCTGGGATTTTGTAGAATTACCAAGTCAGGTGCTAGAGAATTGGTGTTACGAAAAAGAAGCATTAGAGTTATTTGCAACCCATTATGAAACTGGAGACGTCATTCCAATGGAATTAATAGACAAAATCAAAGCCTCTGCAACCTTTCATGAAGGGATGCAAACCTTGAGGCAAATTAGCTTTGGGTTACTTGATATGTCTTGGCATGGTAGCGAATCGTTAGACACTATCACTTCTGTCAAAGCTCATGAGTTAAAAGCATTTGAAAACACTAAACTCTATCCTGATGTTGCTGAGAATTGTATGAGCACCTCTTTCTCTCATATCTTTCAGGGAGGTTACAGCTCTGGATATTACAGTTATAAATGGGCAGAAGTTTTAGATGCTGATGCCTTTGAGTACTTCTTAGAAGAAGGTGTATTTGACAAAACGGTTGCCAAAAAATTTAAAGATCACGTCTTATCTCAAGGCGGTACTGATGACCCGATGACGTTGTATAAACGTTTTAGAGGTAAAGCACCCAAACCAGAGGCTTTACTTAGACGTGCAGGATTGATTGAGAAATAATACGGACTTAAAAGCGTTAGCTTAAAGTATGAGAATACTTAAGCTTTTTGGTCATATTTTAATTGTTTTAATTCTAACTACTTTAACTCAAGTTGGTGGAGTCATCTGGTTGGTTTCTGTTTTAATTTCGAATAGACTAAAAAAGAAAAAACGATTTGTTTTTCCCATCTTATACCTGACGTTTAATCTGCTAATCATTCCACCTGTGGCGTCATACTTTGGAAGAGAACGTCTTCCCGTATTTTCATATGTATTAAAACCAAGACACTGGATGTACTCCATTTTGTGTAGAAATTATGTATCATCTGAGTTAAAAGTGTACCTCAAAAGGTCGTCTGAAAAATTATCAGCTTCTGGAATTAGTATCACGTACCTAGATGCCAATTTCCCATTCATTGATGGATTTCCATTGTTTCCACATTTAAGTCATAATGACGGAAAAAAAATTGATATCTCATTTCAGTATTTAGATAAAACAGGTAAAGCTACAGATAAGAAGCCATCAGTTTCTGGATATGGTGCTTATGTAAAAGAAGACAGCGACTACTCATCTAAATGTGAAGTATTAGATTATTGGCAATATGATATGACAAAGTATCTAACCTTCGGAACTATTAATGATTTAAGACTAGATAAAAAAAATACAAAAGTTCTAATTCAAGAACTCTTATCACAATCTAACGCTCAAAAATTATTTATAGAGCCATATCTTAAAAGAGAGCTAGGCCTAAGTAACTATTCAAAAATACGATTTCATGGGTGTCAGGCTGTTCGTCATGATGATCATATCCATTTTCAAATAAAATAAACTTTCAATAATTATTGAAAGTTTAAAATATTTTATATATTTGTAATGTAAAACAAATAATGTGAATTACGAAGAAGCAAAAATAAAGTTTGTAAGTACCTGGGGAAGCCTTGGTACACTATGGGGAATCAATAAAGCTATGGCACAAATTCAGGCCTTATTATTTATCTCAACGAAACCATTATCCATGGAGGACATAATGGAAGAGCTAAAGATCTCTCGTGGAAATACCAGTATGAATTTACGCCAATTAATGGATTGGGGAATCGTAACCAAAGAGATTATTCCTGGTGAGCGAAAAGAATATTTTACTACCGAAAAAGATGTACAGGAATTAGCAAGAACTATTGCTAAAGAGCGTAGTCGTAGAGAAATTCAACCCGTTATCAAAGTTTTAAAAGACGTCTCCTCTATTAAAGATGATGGAACAGAAAAAACTAAAGAACTCATTAAACAAACTAAAGCACTTCATGAATTGACTGAAACTGCTGATGATATGATCAACAAATTAGTAAATCAAAGACAAAATTGGATCACTAAATCTTTACTAAAATTACTAACCTAAAAAAATTTAAATTATACTTTCAATAATTTCTGAAAGTTTAATATGTATGAGAACAATGAAAACAGTATTTAACATCGTAAAAGTCATAAACATAATAGCCTTATGTTTTATCATCTTTGGTTTGTATGGATTGATCATCATTGGCATCTTACAAACTATAGCTGCATTATTATTTTTAGTTCTCTTTCCGAAGGATAAACCTATTTATATCTATTTCAGTATATCCATATTATTTTTTGTGTTTTGGAATCATACAAGCCTCGATTGGTTAATGTTAGTTCCAATTTTCTTAGTGGGTTACCTGACTTACATCATACACACAAAAAAATCCTCAATTACTAGTCATGAGCTATAACATCTTAACATATACCATTTATTTACCCATCATTGCTGTGATCATGGTCAAGGTTGGTTGGAGGTTTTACACGCATGGCGAAGTGTTTTTAATGCATGTATTTCAGCACAATACGCCTTTGGTAAAATCCATAAACAACCTACTACTTATAGGGTATTACCTTGTCAATTTAGGATATGGCATTATCACCTTGGCCTATTGGGAAACTGTTGAATCTATACCTCAAATGCTAAATACCTTAAGTGAGCACCTTGGTATTATTATTATCGGACTCTCATTGTTGCATTACAACAATGTACTTGTACTTAACTATCTCGTAAAATCGAAAACTTTAAAACAATAAATCATGGAAAATTCAAAAATTATCATCGGCTACCTCATCTATTTACCTATAGTAATTGTACTTACTATTTATGTATCAAAGATGTTATTTAAAAATGGAAAATACTTTATGTTGGATATTTTTAAAGGTAAAGAGGATATTGCATTGGCAACCAATAAACTGTTTGAGATTGGATTCTATTTGATCAATATTGGTTGGGCTCTACTTATCTTAAAGATTACGTATTACAGTTCTAAAGCTATGAGCTCTCAAACACTTATCGAGATCTTAAGTAAGAAAATTGGAGGATTTTCAATCTATTTAGGCATCATGCTCTTTATTAATCTCTTTTTCTTCTTTAGAGGTCGACGTAAATCCAGACAAGCTCAAAAAATGGTTACTAAGACACCCACTTATAATGTTCAAAACAAATAATAACATTAAAGGATCCCCTTATGAAACTGCTACACTATTCTAACGTCATATTTTACAGCGCTACTCTGTATATGTATATATACTACGAAATTACAGTTGGGCTTCTATTTCAATTTTTCTTAGGAATAATACAGCTGTTATTTTCTTTAATATGCAGATCAAAATTGAATAATGACAGTGTTAAGAAGCACATGAGAAATTATGCTGTTCTAGTCATGATCACATTTTTAATATATATCATCCTACTAGCTGGTCAACCTTTCTCTCCTGTAACGACATCTAAAATATTAATCGTAGTTCCAATGAGTATTGCAACATATTTTTTGGGAATAACTTACTTAATTCAAAAATCATGAACACTATAACAATAGCTGGTGGAAGTGGATTTTTAGGACAAGTTCTTGAAAACTACTTTAACCAAAAAGGCAACACTGTATACATTCTTACAAGAACACCTAAGCAGGACAATCATATCTATTGGAATGCCAGAGACTTGGAAGATTGGACCAAGGTCTTGGAGTATACAGACGTACTCATAAATCTCACAGGCAAATCGGTAGATTGCAGGTATAATACTGAAAATAAGAAACGTATTTTAGATTCAAGAGTGGATTCAACACATGTGCTGGGACTAGCAATCAATTTATGTGAACGTCCTCCAAAATTATGGATCAACTCCTCTACTGCAACTATTTACAGACATTCATTGGATAAACAAATGACTGAGGATAATGGGGAAATTGGCAATGATTTTTCGATGAATATTGCTAAATCTTGGGAAAAAGCCTTCTACTCAATCACTAATCCGAAAACCAGAAAAATTACCTTACGTACATCTATTGTCATGGGAAAAGCTGGAGGTGCAATCCAACCGCTTAAAAATCTTGTACGCTTTGGTTTGGGAGGAAAACAAGCGTCTGGCGAACAAAAGGTTAGTTGGATTCATGAACTTGACTTTGCAAGAGCTGTCGAGTATTTAATAGATACAGAAGAGCTAAAAGGAAATTTTAATCTTGCTGTACCTAAGCCAACTAATAACAGTATGCTTATGAAAAGTTTTAGAAAAGTAATGCATATGCCTTTCGGTATATCACACCCTAAATGGTTAATAGAACTTGGAGCAAAACTTATTGGTACAGAACCAGAGCTTGTACTCAAAAGCCGTAATGTAATCCCGAAACGCTTATTGGACAACGGATTTAAATTTATACATTCAGATATTGAAATTGCATTAGAAGACCTTTTAAAATAGAAATTATGACCTTTTTAAACGCTTACTGGAAAAACTTACTTCTTATCAATTATGAGATCGATCCAAACATCTTAGAATCGTTTGTTCCAAAAGGGACTGAACTGGATTTGTTCAATGGTAAATGCTATGTGAGTATTGTTGGATTTATGTTTATGGACACCAAAGTACTAGGCATCAAACTCCCATATAATATCAACTTTGAAGAGGTCAATCTTAGATTCTATGTCAAGCACAATGGTAAAAGAGGTGTTGTTTTCATAAAGGAAATCGTTCCCAAACCATTGATTACTTGGGTAGCTAATTCTATGTATCATGAACATTACCAGACCAATAAAATGAAACATAATTGGACTGAAGATGAGCATTCAAAATACTTTAAATATCAATGGAAGCTGGGTAAATCATGGCAGAACATTTCGGTAACAACAGAAAAAGAATATTCTAAAATTGTTGATCATTCGGAAGAACAATTTATAACTGAACATTATTTTGGATATACCAAATATGGCGATAAAACTTATGAATACGAAGTTGTGCATCCAAGCTGGAGGCAACTCAAAGTAAAAACATCTCAAATTGATATAGACTTTGAATCCAACTATGGATCTGCTTTTAAATGTTTAAGTTCTGCCTCTCCTACCTCGATCATTCTTGCAGAGGGCTCAGAAGTGAGTGTAAAAAACAAAAGAACCATACATCGCTGAAACGTTAGATAAAATCATTTTTTTACATTATTTTTGGTACTAAATTCTCAGAAAAAGAAATGCCAAAACACGTCATAGATCCTAATCAATGGATAAATCTATATTCGGATTACCTCTTTAACTACACGATTTCACGTGTGAATGACAGAGAGATTGCTAAAGATCTTGTACAAGATACTTTTGTTGCCGGACTAAATTCTATGAAGAATTTTAAAGGCGAAGCAAGTGAACGAACATGGCTCATTTCAATTTTGAAACGAAAAATTATAGATTACTATCGTAAGATTAATTCTAATAAAGGTAAAGCAGAAGTTAGAATGTCTTACAGCAGCGATGAAAGTGAAGGGGATTGGTTAGAAGAACGTGTTGCAGATCCTTTTGATAAGACTGCAGAAGATTCTATAGAAAACACCGAACTTGGACAAGCTATTGATAATTGTTTAGAAAAATTACCAGAAAAGCAAGCTCAGGTTTTTGAAATGAAAACAATTTTAAACTACGAAACTGAGGCCATTTGTAATGAATTAGGCATTACTGCGTCTAACCTATGGGTAATTATACATAGAGCGAGAACAGCTATGGCAAGTTGCCTTGAAAAAAATTGGTTTTAATTATGAGTAACAAATTTTTTATTCCTTGTGAAGAAGCAAATCATGTCTGTGATAAAACACAGTACAAGGAGGCTTCACTATGGGAAAAAATTAAATTAAACATACACTTGATCTATTGTAGAGCTTGTAGAAAATATACAAAGAACAATACCAAGTTAACGAAATTGGTCACTAAAAAACCTGTATCGTTAGAAGCTTCAGCTAAAGAAAGTATAAAGTCTGTATTTGAAAAAGAACTAGCTAAACACCAACATTAATAACAACCACCACATTGGTAGACTCTCTACCCAAAATGCTGTGTAATATTTGTTTTGTCTCGTCCATGAGAACAATAAAAAGCATAACACGATTACTGTAATTACTAAGTGAATAGGTAATGTGTCAGTATTAATTTCATCTTTGAAATACTCCAAAAAGAAAAACACCACTAACAGTAGCACACCAAAAATTTTTGTGCCCTTAATTCCTATCGTTTGAGGTATTGTTGACAATTTTAAACTGTCGTAGCTTAAATCTCTAATCTCAAAAGGCAACATCAAAACAATGACAAATAAAAAACGTTGAACAGCAGTAATTATAACGTCATCATTAATACTGTAATTATTGTTAACCAAAGGTAAGAACACCGTAACTCCTGTCCATACCAAAGCAATAATATAAATTTTAAGTCCGCCAATACTTCTCAGATTTTGTTGCTCATCCAGATACAACTTCTTAGGAACAATTGGCACAGCATACAAAAATGTAGCTGCTCCAAAAATTGAAACATAAATCAAAGTTTGAGTCTCTAACTTCACTAGATAATAAGACATAGCAACAAAGCAGATCAATGAAAACATTTGAATAGCCTTAAGTTTTGGTGTCAAAGAGCGATGATGAAATTTGGCAATTCCAAAAAACTTGACAAAATTATATCCAGTAATTGACGCAAAAAACACGAAGTAAAGTATATTCTTATCATAATCAACACCAAACCGCAATAAGGTTAACCATGCTAAAGCATAGACAGCTAAAGCTACATGAATGCTGCTATTGATATAAAAATCCAATACTGTTTTTAGAGGACGCATTATACAAAAATAGACAAACTGTTAATAACCAATTCAAATGGTTGAAAAGTTTCATTTTCATTAACATTTAAAGGTCAATAATTGCTTAATTTTGCAAAAATAAAATTCAACACAAATAATTTTAATGAATACAGCAGATTTTTCACTTCGTCACATTGGTCCAAGGCAAGCGGATCAAAAGCAAATGCTAGAAACAATTGGTGTAGATTCTATGGAGCAATTGATCCAGGAAACTATTCCTGATGGAATTCGTTTAGAATCAGATCTTGATCTTGATAAACCTATGAGCGAACATGAGTATTTGCTTCATATTTATGAATTATCAAAAAAGAATAAAGTATTCAAAACCTACATAGGATTAGGATATCATCCAACAATTTTACCAGCTGTGATTCAACGTAATATTCTGGAAAATCCAGGATGGTATACAGCCTACACACCTTATCAGGCTGAAATTGCCCAAGGTAGACTGGAAGCGTTACTCAATTACCAGACGATGATTACCGATCTTACTGGAATGGAGTTGGCAAATGCATCTCTTTTAGATGAAAGTACTGCTGCTGCCGAAGCTATGAGCTTGCTTTATGCTGTTCGTGAAAGAGATCAGAAAAAAGCTGGAATTAATAAATTTTTTGTTTCTGAAAATATCCTTCCTCAAACATTGTCCTTATTACAGACAAGAGCAATTCCTATCGGGATTGAATTAGTGATTGGTAAAGAAGAAGATTTTGAGTTCTCCGAAGACTTCTTTGCTGCCATTTTACAATATCCAGGAAAACACGGACAAGTAACAAATATCAAGAGCTTTATCGAAAAAGCAAACACCTCTCGTATAAAAGTTGCTGTTTCTGCTGATATAATGAGTTTGATTAAACTAGAAGCTCCAGGTAAATTTGGTGCTGATGTTGTCGTTGGTACCACACAACGTTTTGGAATCCCAATGGGCTATGGGGGACCTCATGCAGCTTATTTTGCAACTAAAGAAGCTTACAAGCGTGATATTCCTGGTCGTATTATTGGTGTTACAAAAGATGCTAATGGTAACAGAGCGCTACGTATGGCATTACAAACTCGTGAGCAACATATTAAAAGGGACAAAGCAACTTCAAATATATGCACTGCTCAAGTACTACTTGCAGTCATGGCTGGAATGTATGCAGTATATCACGGACCAAAAGGTTTACAGCATATTGCTGACCAAGTACATATGAGTGCCGTTTCTTTAGCTAAAGCATTCTCAAAAATGGGATTGAATCAAAAAAACACATCGTTTTTTGACACACTTCAAATTGAGGCAAACGCTCAAAACGTAAAAACCTTAGCAGAAAAACACAAAGTCAATTTTTACTATCCAGATACAAATACAGTTGTTATTTCAGTTAATGAAACAACAACTATAAACGATCTTAACACAATATTGTCCATCTTTGCTGAAGCGGAAAACAAACCAGTAACTAGTATTCTTCACCTAGAGGATTCTAATAACATTGAAGACAGTCTAAAGCGTCAAACTGAATTTTTACAAGAACCTGTTTTTAACACCTATCATTCTGAGACAGAATTAATGCGTTACATCAAGTCTTTAGAACGCAAAGATCTAGCATTGAACCATTCTATGATCTCTTTGGGATCCTGTACAATGAAACTTAATGCAGCTTCGGAAATGTTACCATTAAGTTGGTTCAAATGGGGAAATATACATCCATTTGTTCCTATCGAACAAGCCGAAGGTTATCATATTGTATTAAAAGAATTAGCAGATCAATTAACTGAAATTACAGGTTTTGCTGGAACTTCGTTACAACCAAACTCAGGAGCTCAAGGCGAATTTGCTGGTTTGATGGTTATTAGAGCTTACCATGAATCTCGTGGAGACCACCACAGAAACATTTGTATCATTCCATCATCTGCTCATGGAACAAATCCAGCGAGTGCTGTAATGGCAGGAATGAAAGTAGTGGTTACAAAATCTACTGATGAAGGAAATATTGATGTAGACGATCTACGAGAAAAAGCCGAATTGCACAAAGATAACTTAGCAGCCCTGATGGTAACGTATCCATCAACTCATGGTGTTTATGAATCAGCAATTAAAGAGATTACACAGATTATTCATGATAATGGCGGACAAGTTTATATGGATGGTGCCAATATGAATGCTCAAGTAGGATTAACAAATCCAGGAAATATTGGAGCAGACGTTTGTCATTTGAATTTACATAAAACATTCGCGATTCCTCATGGTGGTGGTGGTCCTGGAGTTGGACCAATTTGTGTTGCAAAACAACTGGTACCTTTCTTACCAGGAAATCCATTAATTCAAACTGGTGGTGACCAAGCTATTACTGCTATTTCTGCTGCTCCCTTCGGCTCGTCATTAGCGTGTTTGATTTCTTATGGTTATATCAAAATGTTGGGTGCTTCAGGCTTGAAACGCTCTACAGAAGTTGCCATTCTAAACGCTAACTATATCAAGAAACGTCTCGAAGGCGCTTTTGAAACTTTATATTCGGGAGAACGAGGACGAGCAGCACATGAGATGATTATTGATTGTAGACCTTTCAAAGCCCATGGTATAGAAGTTGTTGACATCGCAAAACGATTAATGGATTATGGATTCCATGCGCCTACTGTATCGTTCCCTGTTGCTGGAACCATGATGATTGAACCAACTGAAAGTGAAAGTAAAGATGAAATGGATCGTTTTTGTAATGCTATGATCTCTATCAAGCATGAAATCGATAATGTCTCTAAAGATGATGACAATAACATTCTAAAAAATGCACCTCATACTATGGCTATGATTACTAATGATGAATGGTTATTGCCATATACACGTCAGCAAGCAGCATTTCCTTTAGATTATGTACATGATAACAAATTCTGGCCAAGTGTTCGTCGTGTAGATGATGCTTATGGTGACAGGAACTTAATTTGTACTTGTGCGCCCATTGAAGAATATATGGAAGCATAACACAACATATTGAATTTTTAAAAAGCGTATCAGATAATGGTGCGCTTTTTTTATTTCATTGAAATTCTAGCTGATTTATTATGAATTTCATAAAAATGACAACTTATTTAGCATACATTGACTTAAAACAGTATTAATTGCTATTTTAGTAAATCGGAATGTTATAAAAAATATTAAAAATGTCGATAAAAATAACAGGAATAGGTAGCTATATACCAGGTGAAGTTGAAAAAAATGAAGATTTTCATCAGCATGAATTTTTAAATATTGATGGTAGTCATATCGATTCGCCAAACGAAGTCATCGTCGATAAATTTAAAGCCATAACCGGAATTGTTGAACGTCGCTACGCAGATCCGCAATTAACGTCATCAGACTTAGGTTTCCTTGCTGCCCAAAAGGCCATTGAGGATGCTAACATGGATCCTGAAGAACTAGATTATATCATATGTGCACACAACTTTGGTGATGTGAAATCAAATACTGTTCAGTCTGATATTTTGCCATGTCTAGCATCAAGAGTGAAACATAGGTTACGAATAAAAAACCCTAAATGTGTGGCTTACGATATACTTTTCGGATGTCCAGGTTGGGTTGAAGGTGTTATTCAGGCGCAAGCATTTATAAAAGCTGGTATGGCAAAAAAATGCCTAGTAATAGGATCTGAGACTTTATCTCGAGTAGTTGATAAACACGATAGAGACTCTATGATTTACAGTGATGGTGCAGGTGCTACAATTGTAGAAGAAACCGATGAAGAAGGTGGAATTTTAGCTCACGAAACAGCATCGTTCACCTATGATGAAGCGTATTATTTATTCTTCGGAAACTCTAACAACCAAGAACTTTGTCGAGATACACGATACATTAAAATGCATGGTCGTAAGATTTACGAATTTGCATTGAATAATGTACCATTAGCCATGAAATCATGTCTTGATAAAAGTGGTGTAGACATTAAGGATGTGAAAAAAGTTCTGATACATCAAGCTAATGAAAAAATGGATGAAGCTATAATCAAACGTTTTTATCGTTTGTATAAAACACCAGCTCCAGAAGGCATTATGCCAATGAGCATTCATAAACTTGGTAATAGCTCAGTAGCAACAGTCCCTACCCTTTTCGACCTAGTTGTAAACAATAAAATTGAGAATCAATCCATAGAAAAAGGTGACGTTATCATATTTGCAAGTGTTGGTGCAGGAATGCATATCAATGCTATAGTTTACAAATATTAGATGAATTCTACTGTAGCCATATTAGGAGGTGGTAATCTAGGGCAGGCAATTGCCTCTGGATTATTGAGCGAAAATTTTAAGCCTTCAGATATAGTAATCACAAGGCATAAAACACATTTGCTACAAGCTTACAAAGATCAAGGTGTTCGTATATCTTCTGATAATATAGACGCAGTTAAAAGTGCGAAAATTATAATTATTGCTGTAAAACCATATCGCATTTCAGAAGTATTACAGGAGATCTCTTCTCAACTTACATCAGATAGGCTTCTAATATCTGTCGTTAGTGATTTTTCAATAGCTCAAATAAAAAAAGAATTAGAATTTGAGCCTACAGTTTTTAGAGCTATGCCAAATACAGCGTCTTCTGTAAATGAATCAATGACATGCATTGCCTCGTCCAATGCAACTGATGACGAGACCGCTAAAGTAATTTCCATTTTTAATGCGCTTGGAGAGACCATTGTCATTAGCGAGCAACTCATGGATGCAGCTACTGTTTTAGGTGCCTGTGGAATCGCTTATGTATTGCGATTTATAAGAGGAATGATCCAAGGTGGTATAGAAATAGGATTTGATGCGCAAACAGCAACAAAAATTGCAACACAAACTGTAAAAGGAGCAAGCGAGCTTTTATTACAACAAGGCAATCACCCAGAGGCCGAAATTGATAAAGTAACAACTCCAAAAGGGTGTACCATTGCAGGATTAAATGAAATGGAACACCAAGGTTTTAGCTCTGCTTTAATTAAAGGCATCAAAACCTCATATGATAATATTTCAGATTAATGTACGAAAACACATATCCTAATAAACGCTTCAAGCATACCGTTCAGTTTCTAAAAACCCATGTAAATACTTCTGAGTCTATTCTCGATCTCGGCGTTGAAAACCCTTTATCTGAAATTCTAAAAATCAATGGTTATGACGTTACAAACACCTCTGGTATAGATTTAGATTTAGACACCACCGAAATTGAACAGTCTCCTGCAAGTGTAATTACTGCCTTTGAAATTTTTGAACACCTACTCTCACCTTTTACTGTATTGCAATCGATAAAAGCAGATAAATTAGTAGCCAGCATTCCTCTAAAATTATGGTTTGCATCAGCATACAGAAGCAAAACGGATATGAGAGATCGTCATTATCACGAATTTGAAGACTGGCAATTTGATTGGTTGTTAGAAAAATCTGGTTGGAAAATAATAGCTTCAGAAAAGTGGACAAATCCAACTAAAAAAATTGGAATCAGGCCATTGCTTCGCTGGTTTACACCAAGATACTATATCGTTTATGCGCAAAAGTCTAATTCTTAATTAGCTTATATGTAAAACTACTATTTGAGAAGCTTTCATTTAAAACTACTATATACATTCCTTTAGACAACATAGATATATCGTATTGATTGGTTTGGTTAATTAAACTAGATGAAACAAGTCTGCCAGTTTGCTCATATATACGAAAAGAATAACCTGACATATTTCCTGTAAATGAAATAGAATTATTTGCTGGATTTGGATAAAGCTTGATGTCTTGTTTTGATGAAAAATCTTCTATTGACAACGCTTCTTTTTTCAATTTCAAAATCCAAATTGCTCCCTTGTTATACCCATTTACGCTATCTCCGAAAGCACCGACTGCAATAGATTGTTGCCCACCAAGATCTCCGATATTAGCTACCGAAAATCCAAAAAAATCATCTGAACCAAGTGTACCAGTAAAATTATTTAGACCTGCCCCATATTTTTCAAAGCTATCAACTGTCCCATCAGCATTCAAATTCAATATATAAAACAAGTTACTTTGACAGCCCACTATCAATTCTGGTTTTCCATCATCATTCAAATCTCCAATGTAACTTGAAGATCTACCAAATCTTAATTCTTGGGATAAAGTATCAGATAAGCCACCATTTGTCTCGCTTATTTTCTGGGATGAATTTACTGTTCCATCAGAGTTCATAAATAATATATATATAGCGCCTTTGTTTGTGCCTCCATCATCATCACGATAGGCACCAACAGCCAAATCAATAATACCATCTCCGTTTAAGTCTCCAAGATTTGTAACCGAAGATCCAAAATAGTCTTGAAAGTCGAAATTGAGATTTAAATTCCCACTTGTTGCGCTTATTTTTTGATGGCTATTAACTGTAAAATCGCTGTTCAAGAATAAAACCCAGACAGCTCCACTTTCTTGACCACCATCTCCATCACGTCTCGCTCCAACGGCAATATCTGAATTACCATCTCCATTTAAATCTCCTATATTAGTAATATCACTACCAAAAACATCCCAAACATCAATTATTCCAGTAAAATTACCTTGAATCTCATTAATTTTCTGATATGATGAAACTGTTCCATCACTTAATAAAGATAGTATGTAAATTCCTCCATGTCTATGTCCAGCTTCATTATCATATTCAGCTCCAACGGCAATCTCAGTAAGTCCATCATTGTTCAAGTCACCTAAATAACTTATAGATCGACCAAAATAATCCCATTCAATCAAACTAGCGTTAAAACCGCCTTCAGTTTCACTAATCTTCTGAGTTGAATTTATACTTCCATCTTGATTCAAAAAAAGAATATATATAGCGCCTTTGTTTGTACCTCCATCATCATCTTGATTTGCTCCAACTGCAAGATCATTAACTCCGTCTCCATTAATATCACCTATCCCTTCAACCGAGTGCCCAAACCAATCTTCATCATCTAAGATGTAGCTAAAATTTGTACTAGAAGAGTTTAATTTTTGATAAGAAAGCACCTCATACTCTTGGGCTCCTGTCATAAAAAAAAATAAACTCACTACAATAAAACATCTTAAATACATAATTGCTAATTTTGAATAAATATAATGAAAAATCTGAAGTTTTATATCATCATCCCAGCACACAACGAAGAGGAATCTATTGCTCAAACTTTAGAGTCGTTGATTACTCAAACACTACCTGCAAAACACATTGTGGTGGTCAATGATAACTCGACAGATCTTACAGAACAAATTGTTAAAACTTTAGCAAAAGAACATTCCAATATATCTTTAGTTAATGTGACCTCATCAGATGAGCATTTACCTGGCTCTAAAATCATCAATGCATTCTATAAAGGATATGAGACCTTAGATGAGGCTTATGACGTGATTTGTAAATTTGATGCAGACCTGATTTTTCCTAAACATTATTTAGAACGCTTGGCATCGCATTTCAGCAAAAATAAGCAACTAGGCATGGCTGCTGGCTTTTGTTACGTTGAGAAAAACAAAGAGTGGGTTTTAGAAAATCTTACACGAAAAGATCACATTCGCGGTGCACTAAAAGCATATCGAAAACAATGCTTTTTAGATATTGGCAAGCTCAAACCATCTATGGGTTGGGATACTGTTGACGAACTCTTGGCTTCGTATTACAATTGGGATTTATTAACTGATGCATCCTTGCATGTCAAGCACCTTAAACCTACAGGCATAAGTTACAATAAAGCCTCCAAATATCTTCAAGGAGAAGCGATGTATAAAATGCGTTACGGTTTTATTATCACGCTAATTTCGGCTTTAAAACTAGCTTACAAAAAGAAAAGCATAGTTCTTTTTAAAGATTATATGTTTGGTTATTTTAGAGGAAAGCAACAAAGCCTAGAACGCCTTGTCAGTAAAGAGCAAGGCCAATTCATAAGACGACTCCGTTGGAAAGGTATGTTAGGCAAATTAAAATAGTTTAATTAAAACTCCAACCTTTATAGCTACTAGAGGATTCTAACGTATTTTCAATGCTATCCTCTAATTCTGAAAAGAAGTCAATACCTGTTAATTCCTCGATTTCATCAACTGAAACAACAAATTCATAAAGCGGTCGTTTAGAATTTTTGTGAGGCATTAAAAATGCAATCATTTTAGTCTTTCCTATATTATTATCAATCAATACTTTATAAAACTGATTAGGCACACTCACCTTCTCATCACCTATGGTTTTCATGGTTCCATTTAATACACCTCCTGTAACAACAAAAACGCCATCATATTTCCTTGCCCAATAGCGTACTTTTTGCTCAAGAGTATTCCAAATTCCTGAATTGAAGTCGTGTTTTTGCGGACTTATATTACTGGTTAAAAAGGTTTCATCATGTGCCTCTTGACTATACCTCTTATCACCTGCAGGACAGAGGTGTCCTCGATCATAACCCGATTGCTTATAATTTCTCCAATGTGCAGCTTTAGTTTTTACTGCCTTATCAATTTCAAAATAAGGACGCTTAAAATTGGTGTTTGCAAGATGTGATTTCTTTAATTCATAAGCCACCCATTCGGCTTGTTCGTGTGGTTCGCTGTAGGATAAAGAATAGCCTTCGTGATGTATAATTTGTCCCGTTGTACTTGTTGGTAAAAAGTATTCGTTGGTATCGTCTTTTACGGTTTGTCCTTGCTTTATAATCTCGGTTGATTCTTGTTCTTTTAAAACATATTCATAACCAAAAACACATAGTATAATAATTATTGCTATGGCAGTGGAAATTGTTTTTTTATTCATTTTTAAACATCTAATAAGTATGGCAAATATAATTTAACCTGCGTTCCCTGATCTTTATTTTTAATTAAATATCTGGCATCGACTTTAAACTTATTTTTTAAAATTTCTAAACGTTCTTTGATAATATCACCTGAAACCGATTTTTGCTTCTTAGTCTCTTTTAAACCTTTTGAATAGCCTACGCCATTATCATCAATTTCACATAAGAGCAAACCTTTTTCATTTCTAGAAATCTTTATATCTACTCTACCTCTGTTATGATTAGGTTTCAAACCGTGTAAGATAGCATTCTCAACAAAAGGCTGTATAAGCATTGGAGGAATAATAAATTCTTCCTGATCTATTGATTGATCTATATTAAAACTAAAGTCGAAATCCTTAGAAAATTGGGATTGTAATTCCAGATAGCTATTTAAGGTTGTTAGCTCATCTTCTAAGCTTACAAACTCCTCTCTAGAATTAGTTAATACCAATCTAAATAAATTTGATAATTTATTAATGTAAGGTATGGCATCATCAGATTTCTTATTAACCAGTGCACTTACTGTATTCATGGCATTACCTATAAAATGTGGATTCATTTGAGAACGTAACAAGCGTTGTTCTAAATTTTCTTTTTCATATTTATTTTTAAGTTTTCGTTGTTTAAAAAACAAGACACCCAAAAGAAGAGCCAGTAAAAACAAACCTGCTAATCCAAAACCAATTGTTCTTTGTTGTTTTATAATTATCCCTTGTTGTTTTTTGCTTTCCTCTAATTGTGCAATAGAGGCATCTTTTTCTTTTGTTTGGTAAGAGGTTTCCAAGTTTTGAAGTTCCTGCTGTTGTTGCTCTTTATTATATCTTTCATAAATGAGAGAGGATTCTTTTATTAGCGCTTTGTACTCAGAAGCATTGCCTTTTTTTTGATACGCAATACCTAGTGTTTCAATAACATATGTTGCTAATTCATAATCATCTCTATTAATTTTTTCTTGACCTTTTATAGCACTTAATAGTTCTTTTAAATCTTCAATAGCCTTGTTCGTTTTCCCTTCAAAAACTTCAACATAACATTTTAAAAAATCATAATTAAATTGTGCTCCAGGAAAATCGCCTACACCATTAGCTTTAATAGCTTCAATGGCCTGTTTAAAATATTTAGAGGCTTGGAGATACTTGTCATCTTGATGGTATGTAAATGCCAAATAAGCGTACAATGTTGGGATATTACTTTTATAATCTGAATTGATAGATTTATCTAATCCTTTATTGTAATACTTTCTTGCTTCTTCAACATTGTTCATATCCTTATATAGTGCTCCAATTTTAGTTAAAGTAACAACAGCTGGTCTACTAATATTCATATAGACTGAGTCTTTTTCTACTTCAAGAAAATATTTTAGGGCTAATTCTTTATTTCCCATTTGAATATGTGCATCTGCAATACCTGCTGTGACATATGATATATACTTATAAGGGTAAATCTTAGACAGATCAATTGCTGCCTGATAATTTATGATGGAATTCTTATAATCCTTTGAAGCGGCTTTTAAACTTCTGGCTTTATTAATATAAACACCAACCAAATAATGCTCGTCCACTGGACGAGGAACCTCTAAGTCATTATACGTTTTAATTGCCTTATCAGCATAAAAGAATACGGAGTCATACTTATTTTCTCTAGAGGCAAGTGAAGCCAAGCCTGCATAATAACGTGTCCATCCTTTAAGTTTTTTATCAGACTCTAATATTTTTTTATAGTCTGACAATTTAATTCTTAGATTATTTTTATTAATAGAGTCAACATATTTCTGAGTATATACTTTATTTGCATCATATGTAAGTATGTCTTCATTTTGAGAATAACCAACATAATTAATTAAAAAAGTTATAAAAAAAAGAAGTATTTTCATGTTTAAAATTAGCGGTTAATAAATGATAAAGAGCAATTCTAAAATTAACACAATTATTATAGAAGACAATATTGAATCTCAAGAATATTTGACTTCTATTTTACAGAGTCAATTCAGTAATATAGATATTATTGGTTATGCTGATAATGTGATAGACTCCATATCAATTATTAATACTGAGAAACCTGAGTTGATTTTCATGGATATTGAATTAATCGATGGTTACTCATTTGAGATTTTCAAACATCTGAAACATCATGATTTTGAAGTGATCTTTGTTACCGCCTTTGACAATTATATGAGCAAAGCTATTGACCACTATGCGTTTAGTTATATCATTAAACCTTATGAAAAGGATAGAATGATTAAAGTTATTAATCGATATATCCATTTAAAAGAGCGCTTATTCTCAGAACATAAATTCCAACTACTTTCCAGTTTTCTGAGTTCTAAAAGTTCTCGTTTTCTTTTACATGTTGGAAATGAGCATGTATCAATTAATATAAATGATATTATCAAATGTGAAGCTGAAGGAAACTACACTTATTTCTACCTCGCAGATCATAAAAAATACTTAGCGTCCAATTCACTCAAATATTACGAAGAATTGTTAATCGATAAAGGCTTTTTTAAGGCACATCGATCAGTACTCATTAATATAGAGTATATCGCTTCCATATATAAAAAGGAAACCATCATACTTACCAATAATGACAAAATAAATGTCTCTGTCAGAAACAAATCTAATCTTACTGATTTGATTAATCAATTATCATAGTCATCTTAAAAAGTTATAAGACAACGCTTATCATTAAAATCTTAACGCTCGTCATTTTGTTCTAGATTTTACAGGTTCTTGACACTACTTTTAAGTATAATACATTTGAAAAATCTCTTTTTCATTGTCGTATTATCGCGGAAACCGAAAAGCGAATGAGTAGGCAATTAAAACTATTTCAACTATGAAAAAATCTATTTTTTTAGTGCTATTAGCTTTTGTAATATTTACAAATTTTTCAATAGCTCAAGACCTTAAGCCAGAGAAAGAGTATCAAAACACAATTGATGCTATAGAGCAAACAATCGATTTTTATATTCAGCAGAATATTGATAAGAAAATTCCAATTGATTTTTCAAACGCAGCAAGAACCAGTTCTGAACTAAATGATGTTAAAAGTCGAAATTATTATATCAGATCTTTAAAGGAAGACTTTCTCCGCAAAGAATTCTTTGATAACAATCCTTCACTTAAAACTGCTTACAGAAAAGGAAAAAACGATGTGACACCTTGTACAGATGATAATGATGATGGAACTTTTGAAAATGGCAATCCAGGAACATATAGTGCCACAAAAAATGGATCTCCAACTCCAATCGTAACTGAGTCACCATTTGTTGATCCTCTTTCTCCTGTAGCCATTGTAAGTTCTGGAAATGACCCTATTCTATTTAGCCTTACAACAGGATTACAAGACGCCAACGCCATTACATTGTCAAGAACAAATGGTTCTACTAAAGCAGTTAGAATCAATCAAAACAAACGCTTTTTTACTAATATGACAGACAATGCTGAAAACGATAAATTACTTAAGACTTTTGTTGCAGACGATAGATACATCACCTTAGATTATGCAGCAGTTTTAGAGAAATGGTCTCAACATTCAGTAGCTGAACACCCTTACTTTAAAGTAAATGTCTACGTAGATGGAAGTCCGTTTGCTACAGACTCAGAAACGGTAAGAGCTTCTGACAGCGATTTAGAGTCTTTTGATGACTTTTTAGACCAAAACAATGTAAATGACAGCTATGCTAATCTTACAAATAATTTGAATACAGACTTAAGATATTCAGGTCAATGGGAAACGATGACATTAGATATCGGCGAAGCTAATGTAGGTAAATCTGTAGAGTTAAGATTAGAAGTAAGAGATTGTAGTCAAAGTGTTCATGCTGGTTATGTGTACATCGATAACATATCAAATTGTGGCGATGATGATCCAGATCCTTGTACTAACCCGTGTAATATAAATGCTGACATAGATATTAACAATGTTTCTGCCTGTGTAAGAGAATTTTCTGGCACAAATTTAATTGCTCCTCAATGCGAAGATATATATTCTTATACTTGGACTATCAAGAGAAACGGAGTTACCATTACAACGAATACAAATAAGGATTTCACTTATGATTTCTCTAATGATTCTGATGGATATTACATTGTCGAATTAAGAGTTACTTATGATGACGGAAGTGTTAAGATATGTCAGGATAAAGAGTCAGTAACTATTTATATCAACTGTCAACCAGACTGTAAACCTGCAAGTTGCCTAGATATAGTAGAAGTTGAAAACTGTGTTGATTATCAAGCCTGGATGAATTGTAATGATCCTAATATAGATTATATTAATTGGTATTATACCATTAGTAGTACATATTACCATGTTTTTGCTGGACAATCATCAGGTAATGCTGCCGGACAACATGCGCAACCAATCTATTTACCAAGCCCTCCTGCAGGAATCTCAAGCTGGGACAATTATAATTTATACGTATATGCCGAAATTGTATTTGAAAACGGAACCGTATGTGATGAAGTATATACCTACATTACTCTAGATTGTGATGATAATGGTGGTATTGGAGGTAATTTCCGTAATTCACAGAACGATTTAAAATTATATCCAAATCCGATTAAACCAAATCAAGAATTACATTTTGATGGAATTGACAAAAATGACATTGAAAACATTGAAGTTTTAGATATCGTTGGAAATATTAAATTAAGACTAAAACCAACAAGCAATACACTTAATGTTAGAAATTTAACTTCTGGAATCTACTTTGTAAAGTTCTATACATCGAAAGGAATTGAACAAAAGAAGATTGTCGTAAAATAATATGTATTATCTATTATGTAAATAAGCCTCTTAAATTAAGGGGCTTTTTTATTCATCATTTAATTGGCTTAATAACTCTTCGGCTTTTTTATAGTTATAAAGCTTCTTAGAAACAACAGTATTCAAAACAACTTTAGAGTCGTCAAGGCGATCTTGTTTGAGATAGAGTAAGGCTTTATACCAATAGCCCATACTCCCATCAATAGATGGGTTGTTAATTAAATTATCATAAGTTATCTCAGCTTTCTTAAACTGATTTAACTCCACCTGAGCTAATCCTGTATATAGATATAATGAAATATTAGAGCTTTCTGTACCTAGAACTGATTCAAAAATAGCCAGTGATTCTTTATAGTTTTTCTTTTCGAAAAGAATTTGGGCATTAACAAGTTGTTTCTCTATTTCATTTGCATTACTTCTGGTAGCAAACGATGGCAACTCACTTAAGCTTACATAATCATTATACAAGGCTTTACCAGAAACACTTTGATTAAAAAATAATTGAAACCCGAGGAACACAACAATAGAAGCTGCTGCCAGATAATAAAAAAACGATTTGTTCAATTTACGTGTAGTGTTATCTTTCTGCTTACTCACTTTATCAATTGTATGCTTTAGATCCTGCATCCCACCCTCATTCAACAAAAGTTTGTATTCTTCAACCTCTGGCGACTTTTCACTAACAAAACTCCACTCTTCATCATTAAGCGTTTCAAAAAGTTCAGCTTCTAGCTTAAATTGCTTGCTAAAATCGGCATCAACTTTTAAACGCTCTAAAACCAATTCCATTTCAGTTTCAGATAGCGTACCTTTAAGATAATTATCTATTAGTATATAGTCCTTTTCAGTCATAACTTATTCAATAAGACAAAACGTTTGTCAGCTTGTACCAACTGCTTTAATTTGTTTTTACACTTAAAGACACTTTGTCTGGCAACTGTTTCTGTATTGTAACCAATTTTATTTACAATATCTGCATATGATACTTTATTAAAATACAATTTTAATACCTGCTTACATTTGTCAGAGATCAGTTCTAAACACTCTTTGTATAATTCCCAGCGTTTTTGTTCTAAAACAGCCATAGCAATATCTGTGCTATCATCCTTCAGTTCACCTAGTTCATATTTTGTTACCTTATTTTTTGATTTATTTAACTCTCGACGCCATAAATTTTTGCAAACGGTAAAAAAATAAGCTTCAAAACTAGAGTGCACAGTAAACCTTTCTTTCTTATATCTTACAGCCAATTGCAGTAAAGCTTTTTGAAAAATATCTTCAGCATCCAAACTTTGACCTTTATTATTTACAACAAACCGAAGCACCTTAGGAAACATTTCTTTATAAATCTCAACAACAATAGACTCACTATTATTTATCAATCCATTCAGGTAATAATTAGGGTCTTTCATCGGCTTTTTTTGGGTAGCTTAATAAAAAAGTCTTTTTTTTATAAAACAAATATATATATTTATAAGATAAAGATAAATCCCTATTAATTATGAGAAAACTAAATTTTAAGGTGCTCGCTATATTAGCGATCATGCTATCAATGAGTTGTTCAGTTGACAATCTCGAACAAGATTATCAAAATGAAGCTCTTGAGAGAAAAATTGATGCAGACATCAATTCTGAAAAAGATCATAGTGAAAGATCAAGGAATAATTCTTCTCAAGATGCTACGAATTCTAGTAATCTAACAATCGTAAATGAGATGCCTGCAGGTACTGAAACACAAATTCTGTATTTTAATATGAGTGAATTGGAATACGAATTGATTCAAAGTCCATTTCAAGCTGACCCAACAGTTCCATTTAATATTTATTTCAGGAATTTAATGTCGCTTCACTATACCATATATACTATTGAAGAGAGTACGATATGTGAAAATGTTGAAAGATGGGTAGTCAATAAGCAAGAATATGATCTCTATAAGGCACTACTTGATAGTACAGGTGCTTCAGTTTTTAATCCGAATCCGGATAATACTGGAGGAGGTCAAACGAGTAATACAGGACCAGGATTAGGTGGTGTTGATGGTACTAAAGCAGGTCCTCCTGTAAATGGTGGTGGCAGTGACGATGATGATGACGATGAAGAGGATGATCCTGATTTAGATCCAAAAGAGCATTTAGCACAATGCTTTCCTAATAATGTAAAATTATAACAATACAAGAGAGGTAGCTATTGACTTAGCTATCTCTTTTTTCTACTATTTTGATTTTGAAATTTGAAAAATATATTATCAATTGTATTGTTTATTTCAGGTCTTGTTTGTTTTTCACAGGAACCATCTAAACGATATCTAAATATCTTCGAGAATAACAATTTAAGTGCTCCGGAAAAAGAGAGACAATTTGACTCACTACTTAATGCACACAAAATAAATAATCAATTAGATTTTTTAATAGAAGACACTTTTGAAGTATTTAGATGGCTGTATAAAAAAAAGCCAAGAAACATAGAAAAGGCAATCGCTCTCAATAAAAGGAATTTGTTTTTAATGGATTCCATCAACTATAAAAATGAGCCATTCTACAGAAGAAATGTTTATAGTTTGGGTTTTTATTATAGAAAAAACATCGACCTAGATAACGCCTTAACGACTCTAAAACTATTGCTGCGTTATGACGAGCCAGACAAAACCGTCATGCAAGGTGTATTTAATATTGCAGAAATTTATTTTGACACAGGACAATACACCCAATCTCTTAAATATTTCGAGTTAGGCAAATCCATTTCTAATCGATTAAAACACAATAACTTAATTGTAAGAAACGCTATAGGCATAGGACAATCTAACAAACTAATTAATACGCCAAAAAGTTTAAAAAATGGAATTGCTGAACTTACCAAAACCATAGCTTTTGTAAATTCTGTGAATAATGATGATAATTTAGACAATGATGTTGACTTAAAACATATGCACACCCTGTACAATCAATTAGGTAATCTTTACATTGATAGAGATGACTATGATTTTGAAAATGGAAAAGTAAATCTTGACCAAGCACTTATAATTGCTATTGAACTTGATAAAAGAACGCTACTGAGAAAAACATATAACGATATTGGCGTTTTGCACCTAAAAGATGAACGTAAAGAAGCTGAATCATACTTCAAAAAAGCACTAACTTACAAGCCTAGAGCTTTAATGAAATCGATCATTCATAGAAATTTAAGTATTCATTATTTCAACTTCAAACACCATGATAAGGCTTTAGCAGAAGTACAAACTGCCATATCTACTCTTGTTCATTTAGATACTTCTGACATAAAAAATCTACCTTCCAAGTCAGACTTAGTAAATTCAAAAGTTAAATTTCAATTGATTTCTGGCCTTATAGATAAAGCATTGATTTGGACTGAGCTCGCTGAAAAAACACCTGAAGACAAAACATATATCAATGAAGCCCTACGTACTTTTGAACTTGCCGATTTTCTTGTTGAAAAAGCCAGATTAGAAAGTCAAGAATTTAAATCTAAATTATTTTGGAGAAAGACCGCTACCGAAATTTATACAGGTGCTACAAAAGTCTGTTTTTTATCTGATAATCCTGAAAAAGCATTTTATTTTATAGAAAAGAACAAAGCTTTATTATTACTGGAAGATGTGTCTCTCAAGATGTCTAGAAACACGTCTGAAATTCCTGATGATATTATCCAACAAGAATCAAAACTTAAAACTGAAATTGACAGATTACAAAGTTTGCCTGTTACAAAAAACAAAGACTCTATTCAACGTTTAACCCTTTTAGCTAAGGATGATTACAACGAATACATCAATAGCTTAAACCCTAAGTTTAGATTTTTCTTTAAAACCAAAATACCTGCTAAAATCATTGACCTCAAATCATTTAAATCTGAATTTTTATCTGATAGCAATGTTTTTATTGAATATATTTTAAATGAAGAAGACGGTTACGGAATAGTCATCTCAAACGAGACAACCAAACTGTTTGAAATCAAAAATTGTGAAGAATTAAAGGAAAACACTAAGTCCTACAGAACGCTTTTAGAGCAACCTTATTTAGATAACCAATCCATAAAAGATTATAATACTGTTGCGCATACCATTTATCAAACCTTATTTCCTGATGACATTAAACCGTTGATCAAAGGCAAGAAGCTTACAATATCAGCAGATTATTACTTACAAAACATTCCATTTGAAGCACTCCAAACATCAACTGAAGGAAAGAGTTACCTTATTTATGATCATGAGATCAGCTATGCGTATTCTTTGTCGTTTCTAAATGAAAATGCAAAAATAGAACGTACAAACACTAAAAATCTAGTTGGCTTTGCTCCTATCAAATTCTCTTCAGGATTAAGCACACTGGCAAATACAGAACAAGAGCTAAACCTAATTGATGATGTATTTCCTTCAAAGATGTATTTTAATGAAAATGCTACAAAAGAACGGTTTTTTAGTAATAGTAAAAATGCAAGAATTCTCCATATAGCATCTCATGCAGATGCTAATGATAGTATTAGTCCGTGGATTGCCTTTTACAATTCTAAAGTCGATTTGAATGAATTGTATGATTTTAACAGCACACCAGATTTGGTCGTTTTAAGTGCTTGCAACACCTCTTTAGGAGAATTAAATAAAGGTGAAGGTGTGATGAGTTTATCCAGAGGTTTTTTTAATACAGGATCGCATAGTGTGTTGCCTACATTATGGGAAGTAAACGATAAAACATCTGTTGAATTATTACATACCTTTTATAAGAATATCGAATTAGGTCAAAATAAGTCATTAGCACTACATAATGCTAAACTTGACTATCTTGAAACTAGTGCGCCTAATCAATCGTCACCTTATCATTGGGCGTCATTTATTTTAATAGGTGATGCAGGAGAGATCGCTATTGATAATGGCTGGCCAATAATTTATAAATACGCATTGGTTGGTATTCTCATTGTAGTTATGATATTGATGGTTAGAAGAAAAAAATAAAATCTTAATTAGAAACAATCAATCCATCACAAACTCCAAAGGCTGACCTGTAGAACCATTTGGAAAACTAATTCCTAAGAGAGCAGAGATTGTAGGTGCTATATCCGGAATGACTGTTTTTTGATACGTTTCGCCATGCTGTATCCCTTTTCCGAAGAATAATAAAGGCACATGTGTATCGTAGTTTAATCCACTGCCATGGGTAGAACCCGTTCTGCTATAAGAGATATATGCGACATCGTTCACCAGGATCACATCTCCTGATCGCTTTTGATTAAATCCATTTTGTAATAAGGCTTCAATACCAGTCACAAACTGTGTCGAATTCATAGCTGTAGCAGTGTAAGTTTTAGCTACATGATCATAACTAATCTGTTCATTAGCAATAGCTTCTCGTACATCATTGAGATTCAAGCCCATTGATTTTATTTTTTCCCGATCTAAAAAAATCTGGTTATTACTAATATCTTCAATGATCTCATTGGTTCCGTAAGCATCAGTTAAAAACTTCTGAAATTTGGCCTTTCTTTCATTATTGTCAATATAACCAGCAGGAATGTTAACCGAATTTAGATAGGCAGGCACATCAACAGCTCCATGATCGGCTGTAAGAAAAACGGTGTATGCTCCTACTCCGACATTGGCATCCAAATAGTTAAATAAGCGTTCCAGGTCTTTATCTAGTCTAATGTATGTATCTTCTACTTCTTTAGAATTAACTCCAAAATTATGACCTACATAATCAGTACTAGAAAAACTTACTGTTAGTACATCTGTAATAGCATCTTTACCTAATTCTTCTCCTTTTATGGCAGCCATAGCGAAATCGGTAGTCAAACTATTCCCATATGGTGTGGCTTTCAAGATATCAAATCCGCCATTGTCTGCTTTTAATGCTGCAAGATCATAAGGAAATGTGGCTTTTTCTTTTCCTGTAAATCCACGTTCAAAATTATTATCATCACTACCGCTTTCTGTGTAGGTCGAAATATCATACATCGTGTCCCATTCTTTTAAATAGGATGCTGCAGTTTCCGAAGCATTGAAATCACTCACCCATTTTGGTAAAGTGTTCATGTAAAAAGTACTTGAGATCCATAGTCCTTCATCACGTCCGTGAAACCAATACGCAGCATTAGCTGTGTGACCTGCTGGTAAAATTGCACCTCTGTCTTTTATAGCTATTCCTATAGTTTTACCTCTCATTTGGGTAAATAATCTGTTTTCATCGGCAAAGCTTGTAGTTAACATTCTATGTGGTGACATTTGTCCGGCATTACTTTGTGTTCCAACAGATTGCACCGAATTATCACCTGCGCAATACACCATTTCTTTTGAGACTTTGTCATACCAATTATTACTTATTACACCATGGTATTTTGGTGTCGTTCCTGTAAACACTGAAGCATGACCTGGACCTGTATACGTTGGTACATAATTAAAGTGATTGTTCTTGCAATTAAAACCTTCATTGATCATACGTTTAAATCCACCATCTCCAAATTTGTTATAGAATCGGGTTAGGTAATCGTAGCGCATTTGATCGACAACAATGCCAATCACTAGTTTCGGACTAGAAGATATTTCACTTTGATCGAGAACTTCATCAATAGAAGTTACAACTTCCCTTTGGGCAAAACTGACAGTAATGCAACACAGAAACAATATTGAAAACAAAATACGGTTCATCATAGTAATTTACTTTTGGATACCAAAAATACAGATTTTAATTCATCATCTTTTAAAGTTAAGGTTAAGAACTCAGCATATTTTTTTACTTTTACCATAACAAATTTGACTATGCAATACCTCCATAATATTGGCGCTTATTTTTTAATGATTGCCGAAATGTTTCGCAAACCCACAAAATGGTCGGTTATGCGAACGCTAATCCTAAAAGACATTGATGATCTTATCATTGGCTCTTTAGGTATTGTAGCATTTATTTCATTTTTTGTCGGAGGTGTTGTTACTATCCAAACTGCTTTGAATATCAGCAATCCACTAATTCCTAAATATCTTGTTGGTTTTGCTACAAGACAATCGGTTATTTTAGAGTTTGCTCCTACGTTCATTTCAATAATCATGGCAGGAAAAGTAGGATCTTTTATTACATCAAGCATAGGAACAATGAGAGTAACTGAGCAAATTGATGCGCTTGAGGTAATGGGAATTAACTCACTAAACTACCTGGTATTTCCAAAATTCATTTCATTGATGTTATATCCATTTGTAATTTCAATTGCCATGTTCTTAGGAATATTAGGTGGAATGATTGCTGCTGTATATGGTGGATTTGGAACACTGGAAGATTATGTTACTGGTGTGCAAACCGATTTTATTCCTTTTCATATTATCTATGCTTTTATTAAAACATTTGTTTTTGCATTTGTATTGGCAACCATTCCATCATTTTATGGCTACTATATGAAAGGTGGCGCATTAGAAGTTGGAAAAGCCAGTACAACATCTTTTGTTTGGACCAGTGTGGTGATTATACTTCTCAACTATATTCTAACTCAATTATTACTAAGCTAATGATAGAAGTAAAAAACTTACATAAGTCGTTTAAAGATGCTCACATTCTAAAAGGTATCTCTACTGTTTTTGAAAATGGAAAAACAAGCTTGGTTATTGGACAGAGTGGTTCTGGTAAAACTGTATTTCTTAAATGTTTATTGGGTTTATTTTCTCCGGAAGAGGGATCAATTTCCTATGACGGAAATATATATTCTGAACTTACCGACGATCAAAGGCGAAATCTAAGAGCAGAAATGGGAATGGTGTTTCAGGGAAGTGCACTCTTTGATTCTATGACCATTCAAGAAAATGTCATGTTTCCATTGAAAATGTTTACAAAGCAAAGTAAAAGTGAGATGGAGGATCGTGCCGATTTTGTACTGAAACGGGTTAACCTTCCTGATGCGCATCATAAAATGCCTAGTGAGGCGTCTGGTGGTATGCAAAAGCGTGTGGCTATAGCAAGAGCCATTGTAAACAATCCAAAATATTTGTTTTGTGATGAACCTAACTCTGGATTAGACCCTAAAACTGCTATTGTGATTGATAATCTTATTCAAGAAATCACAGATGAGTACAACATCACAACTGTGATCAACTCACACGATATGAATTCTGTAATGGAAATTGGTGAAAAAATTGTGTTTTTAAAAGACGGACTCAAAGCATGGGAAGGATCAAAAGAAACCATCTTTAAAACCGACAACAAAATTGTTACTGATTTTGTGTATTCTTCAGAATTATTCAAAAAAGTACGTAAAATGTACTTAGAGGAAAGAGACTAAACTACTCTACAACTAATGTGTCTAATTTCAATTTATCCTTAAACCAAGTTCTTAACTTTCCAAGATCCTTGTCTTTTTGTTCTTGCGTTGTAAGAGAATCTACCCATTGAAATGAAAATATAGAAAGTGTATCAAGTTTAGAAAAGTCTGAAGTAATACGCTTTGAATACGATACAGACTTCAAATTTTCATAATTAATTTTTGCTTCTCTAACCAAATCTTCAAAAGGAATTTGATCACGCTCTAAACGTAATAATCTTGCTACACGATCCTCAAGAAATGTGATTTTCTGACTTTGGGATAGGAGATCAATAGAGTCTCTGGTACGTAACTCTTCCATATACTCTAAATTATTGATTGCTCGGTTCTTCACCTGATTGATATAGAGTTTAGCATTTTTTAAAGCGGAATAATCACTAAAACGAGATTCCAATAAGCGTTTTGTTTCATCGGATATTTCATCATTTCCAAACGGAATCAATTCAATAAATGAGTTCCCTAAAGGATCATAATTAATAGATGCGTTTTTCTTTATGTATCCTGAATTAGGTAAGGCCTTTAATTCGTTTTCTAAATAAGCTTTAGCATCAATCTCAAATCGACTCTCTCTCAAGACATCCACAAACGTAAAACTTGCAGGAATCATAACAATGATTGCTACTAATGATGCCAATCTAGCTATACGTTTACGCTTTGCTGAATTGGCATATTTCAGCATAGGAAAACGCAATATTTTTAACACTAAAAATGTGGCTAATGCTATGAAAATCGTGTTGATTGTAAACAAATACATGGCTTGCCCAAAATACACCCAGTTGGCTTTAGCTAAACCATATCCAGCTGTACATAAAGGAGGCATTAAGGCAGTTGCTATGGCAACACCAAAAATCACAGAAGCAATTGTTCCTTTTTTAGTTCGGGCTATTATTAATGCTAAACCACCAAAAAAGGCAATCAATACATCTCTGATATCTGGTTTCACGCGACCCAGAAGTTCTGAGGTATCTTCACTTAAAGGAAAAAATCTAAAAAAGAGAAAAGCAGTTAATAAACTTAAAACAATCATAATTGCCAAGTTGATTAACGAACGTCTTAGGGTATCAATATCATTTATTGCAATGGATAAACCAACACCTAATATTGGTCCCATTAGAGGAGAAATTAACATGGCTCCAATAACAACAGCAGTAGAGTTTGCATTTAATCCAACCGATGCTACAAAAATAGAACACACCAAAATCCATGCAGTAGCACCTTTAAAAGGAATATCATTTTTGATTGCTTGAACAGTAGCGTCACGATCAGTGTCATCTCTAAAATCGAGTAATTCGTTTAAAAACTGTTTAGTACTTTGCCATAAGCCTTGTGCATCTTTTCTAACAGCTTCCTTAGATTGCTCAACAGCCTTTTCTTTGTTTATCTGAGCTTCCTCTTCAGAGAAATTAAATTTATTTTCTTCACTCATAATTATCCATAATGTTCCCCAAATTTGTCCTTAACCTTTTGGAGTACTTTTTTAATATCTTGCTCTTTTGTCTTCGGAAAGATAAGTAAAACTTCGTCTTTATCAACAATAATGTAATCTTCTATACCATCAACCACTACAACTTTATTGTTTTTGGTTCGTATCATATTACCCGAAGCATCTTCTGTCAGCGTTTGGGCATTCACAACTGCATTTCCATTATTGTCCTTATCCAGTTTATCGTATAAACTTCCCCATGTTCCCAGATCATTCCAGTCAAAAGTAGCAGGTAAAACATATACATTTTTTGAACGCTCCATAATAGCATAATCCACTGATATATTTTCAGCTTTACCATAATTATCTCTTACAAAATCATCTTCAAAATCGGTATTATAGATCTCACATCCTTGATAAAAAAGATCATACAATTCAGGTTGATTATTTTTAAAAGCTTCAATAACACTATTAACACTCCACATAAAGATTCCTGCGTTCCATAGGAAATTACCTTGAGCCAAAAACCCTTTAGCAGTCTCATAATCTGGTTTTTCTCTAAATTGTTCTACACTTTTTATAGACTCCATCGAAGCGTTATCAAACTCAATATAACCATATCCTGTATTAGGAAATGTTGGCTGAATACCTAATGTCATTAAGGCATCATGTTCTGTACAAAAGTTGAAAGCATCCTGTACATTTTGGGTAAAAGCATTTTCATCTTCTATCCAATGATCACTCGGAGCCACAATCATCACAGCATCCTTATTTTCCTTCTGAATCTTTAGTGATGCATACAAAATACAAGGCGCTGTATTTCGCATAGCAGGTTCTAAAACTACTTGACGTTTTGTTACTTCCGGAAGTTGCTCAAACACCAGATCATTGTAACGCTCATTGGTTAAAATGAATATATTTTCTTTTGGAATTAGTTGAGATAGCCTATGAAATGTCTTCTGGATCAACGTATCACCAGTTCCTAACATATCGTGGAACTGTTTTGGAAACTCCTCAGTACTAACTGGCCAAAACCTTGAACCAACTCCTCCTGCCATTAAGATGGCATAATAATTTTTATTTTGCATGTAATCCTATTTCATTTAAATCGCTAAATGAACTCATCTTTTTCGATAAGATCAACCTCAGCATTTGCATTAAAAAGATAAATTTTACCTGACGATACTTCAACACATTCATAACGTGTACGGCGTTTAGAGCCCTTTCTGAAAATTCGCCCATTATATATCTTGAACTTATGATGCAAAGGTACTTCAAATATAAATGTTTTGTCGTTTGGTGCGTCGAATTGCTTTAAAGCGTAGGCGAGTTGTAGATCTGTGTCGCTGGATGCTTTCGGATTCTTAAAATGCTGTGCTAATAATGGTAGTAATTCAGACGGAAATATATCTGGATTCAAAAACGGTAACATCAAACGTTGAAACGTATGTTTCCATTCAATTCCATGAGGTTTGATAAGCTTTCCATAAGCTTTATAAGTTTCAAAATGAGCAATCTCATGTATGAGTGTAATTAAGAACCGATACGAGTTAAGATTAGAATTCACAGTAATTTGATGCCTTCCATCTGGCAAACGTTTGTAATCACCATGTCTGGTTTTACGTTCTGACTTTACTTTGACAGTTAAGTTGTCATGATCTAAAAGGTCAACAACCTTCGGAATAGCGTTTTGCGGAATATAATCTTGAAGCATGTGTTGCATAGAAGACGTTTAACGCTTAATAGCAATCAGTTTTGATTCCTCATTAATGTTTAAAAAATACAAACCTGTTGCTGTTCCCTCTGGAACAACTATTCGTGTAACACCACCAAATTCATTGAACTGCTTTTTCAAAATATTCACCTGACGGCCTCTGATGTCAAAAATAGTAATGACATCGTCAATCGATGAGTTGGTAACAAAAATTTCGTTATTCAAAACAGGATTTGGATATACAATTTGCTCAGAATTTTCTTCAATAATAACGTTTCCGCTAAAATAAGGAACCGCAAAATCAAAAGCTTCGTTACCTACTTTCTCTCCTATCAAGCGACCAGGAATATCATCGGCAGGCGGATGAATTCCACCCCAAATTCTTGACAAACTTGTTTGATCTGATGCATCTCTGTAGGTTGCCCATTGCAATTTTATATCAACTGAAGGTCCTTGTTCAAATACTAAAAAGTCATTTTGTTTGGCAATAAACTCTCCAAGACCTCCAGGAAAAAAAGGACTGCCAGTAATTTTAGTGAGTACTTCTGAAGCTGCTCTAGAATAAGTAGAATGCCCAGACACATAACCTGCAAAAGGAGGTGTTACAAATGTTGGTCGTTGATATGGCCACCAATTTTCTGCCAGAATCCATCCAACACCAGCAACATCAGTTGACTCATCATCAATATAATCTGGACCTTTCCATGTATACAGTTTAATTTTTCCAACATTTTGATTTTCATCTCCTCTCAGTGGATCTGTAGGTCCTACAACTTCAACATATCCATCCACAAGAGGAATACCTGCAATGTTATAATTATCGAGTGTTTGGTCTGTACTCTGACCTAAAACAGCCATATTCCTTATTGCAGAAATTGGTCTGACATAATCATACCACCCTTTGACACTCCAAGCTGAAATAGCCGAATCATGCATAGCTCCACCTAAAATAAAATACGATTTCACATCCCATTCTAAATCATCTAGCACCTCACCTTCTCCTTCAAATTTCTTTTCTAATTGCGGATGTTCATTAACGTAATTTAAAATGGTAAACCAATGTCCTGGAGGAGTTTCCGAATCTGGACCATCTGCCCAGAATTCTGCTAAAACTCTCGTATAATCCCCTCTCGGCACAACTTGAGATTCATATGCCTGTCCAGTAATTGGATTAACACTATGACCTTGACCTATATCTCCACCTTCGATCACATTGTAGAAATCAGGATAATTTTCATAGCTGGTTGGAAACGTTGAAATATTAGTATTACCAATAGCTGCAGGCGAAATATCCCAAAGCACACCGTCTGCAGGATCTAAATGAGCTCCCCAAATTGAAACCATTGAAAATCCTAATTTATAGGCATCACTGGAGTCATCATCAGACTCAAGGTTGAGATAAGGAGGACTTCCAGGATCATTGTAAACGTTATAGGTTTCTCCATCACGTTGGTAGCTCACTTTATCTTCATCAGTCATTGCAAAAGGAAATACATTTCCCCATTCTGGACTCAAAAACTCAACAACCGATCCTTCGATTAGATTTCCACTTTGATCAATAAAAGTATTTAAACTTAGAGGTTGCCAACGATTAGGATCGAACATGAGGTCTTGGGTAGGCACGTTTGGTGCTAAAGGTTGATTAACCGAAAAGTAATAGGCGTTATTAAAAAAGTCTAATTCTCTTGAACCATCTCCGTTTCCGTAGTTAATAATGGTTTCAGCAACAAAATTTCCCAGTGCAGCCGCATTTCCGAATTGATATAACGTTGAGACTGCAAATGTGGTTTCATATCCTAGTTGCTCCATAATAAGGTCAAACAAGCGTTGTGATTCTTCTACATTAGGAGAGTTTTGAAATCTGTAAGTTAGTATGCGATACATTGCATAGCTAATGGCTTTTTTTCTCGATTCTTCAACACTTTCTAAGGGTATAAAATCAAGCAACTCTGTTGAGAAATTATTTACGGTGTTTCCTATTAGGTATGGTTTAGCTTCATCATCATAAATAGCCCAAATGTCATACATAGCCACACTGGTATGAAACAGATTTCTGGCATGTACTGTTGGTCTGGCAAAATCATTTCTAATGGCTACAAGTAAGACTTCATTCCACAATCTTGCAATGGATACATCTTCTGGAATTTGATCGGCATTAAGCGCTACTTCAATATTTTGCTCTTCACTAAAACAATTGCCGTCATTTTCTCTAACACTTAAACTTCCTGTCTCATTTAATCCCCATTTTACACTAATTATATCTGTACCTTGCCCTTCTATAATCTCTCCTCCAGTAACTGTCCAATTAGCCATTGAACCTTCTGCAATTGGGTAGGTATAATTTTCTATTCGGAAAAATCCAGAAGATGCATTACCAGTTATTTGACTGGCATCTAAATAAGAACAAGTCCCATCATCTAGAGTTGCATCTGGATTGTAATTACATGAAAAAGGATCGGTACAACCATATATTTTTTGACTTGGTGGAAGGTCTAAAGCGGTTATGTCTCCTCCTTCGATAGCCAGAAATGTTTGGTCTGCATCTAAATTTTGATACGTCTCTATTAAGCCTGATGGCCATTTAATTTCAAGCTCCTGAATTTGGGTATCATTACCCAAACCAAAATGAACAGCTTGCAAACTCTGCGACAAAAAACCAACACCAGTATAATGTCTTTTGTAAGTACCTAAATCTGTTGTGAGAGTCAAGGTTGTTCCGATAGCATCACGATTAGAGGTGGTACCTTGCAGCATTACCTTAACCCAATGTAAGGAGTTCTCTTCGTCAAAATTCAACAATTTATTTTCATATAATATGGATTGTTGATCTGCATTAGTTACATAGATATCAAGATCGCCATCATTATCGTAATCAAAGTCTACGGCTTCCACACTAACAGTAAGTGCATTAAAGTTGACATTTCCAGAGATATCTTCAAAACCTGACGAACCTTCCGCAGTTAAATTTTTGTAATACACATTATTTTCGGCGGAACGTTCTTCAAACTCATATCCATTAACAATGATTAGATCTTCGTCTCCATCAAGATCAAAATCGGCAAATCGTGTTCCCCAAGCCCAACCTGTTTCTGAAATATTATTAGCAGAAGTTCCATCTGAAAAATTATTTGACCCATCATTGACCAGTAAAGAATTCATTTCGATACCTGTGATGAATACGTCAAAAGCACCATCAAGATTAAAATCGCCAATGGTAACTCCCATATCATCAATCATATTGTCTAAACCGTAAGTTTGTGCATCATCAATAAATGATGTTCCATTTTGATTGACAAATAAGCTATTAGGTTGATTAAAATCATTAGAGACGTAGAGATCCATAAATCCGTCATCATTAATATCAAAAGGAATTGCTGTGTAACTTGCCAACACTCCAGTATCTTGAACATTAGCTTCTGTAGTTACATTAGTAAAAGTACCATTTCCATTATTTAGATATAATGAATTGGTCTCACAGGCATCCCAATCGTTAACGTAAATATCAAGAAATCCATCATTATTATAATCAAACCATGTAGCACCTGTGTGTCGACATTCACTTGAAGCTTCTAATCCAACCCCTTCTGACACTTCAGTAAATATCCCTTCCTGATTGATAAACAATTGTAATTTTTCAGAATGTGTAAATAAAATATCTGGAAATCCGTCATTATTGTAATCACCCCATGACACCCCATGTTTGAATCCTTTAAGTCCGAAAAAATCATCCAAGTCCTCATCAAAAGGCAATAAATTGGTCAATCCCACTTCGGCTGTCACATCTGTAAACGAGCCATCATTATTATTTCTGAAAAGCTTACTATGCGTAGTCTCATCACCTTCAACATCCTGAGCTAATGCTACCACAAAAATGTCAAGATCCATGTCGTTATCATAATCGGCTACAGCTATACCATTATTGTTTTCTAGGCTTCCTAATCCAGAGATGACTTGTGCTTGCTCAAAAGTTTGAGCAAAAAGCGTAGTCGACAATGTTAGAAAAGCCAAAACAAAAGCAAGTGGCAATTTGTGAAAGTGTAGAATTTTATTCACGCAAACAATTTTTGCTAAAGATAAGGATTCGTTAGAATATATTGAAGTTGAAATACTGTTAGAAACACACATGGGTTTTATAACTAAACAACTAAGGTCGCATAACTCCTTATTTACAGCCTGAGAATTAGAATTGAGTATTCTAATCGATTGATAAAATGGTAGTTTTAAACATCTTTAAATTAAAACCGATTTGGTTGTCTTAGCCAGTGTTTTAGCCTCTTTAAGTACCTTATTCCATGAACTAGCAATAGTGGTCCAATTGTAACAATCTGAAGCGGAATGCTGAAGTGCTTTTTTGGACATCTCTAATAAATAGGATTTGTCGTTGTAAAGCTTTTCTAGAGATTTCTGAAGCGCTAGTGGATCTATCTCGCCCATGGTAAATGGATTATTATCTAATACTCTCCACTCTTTGACCTCTAAAAGTTCACCATAATCTTTCCATAATTCTTGACAAGCGGTATGATCTGGCACTATTTGAGCAGCACCTGTTGCACCATGTTCAAAAGCAATCATGCCCCAGCCTTCTCCCATTGAAGTGTTGACACCAACATCACAAGCATTGTAAAGTCGATTCAAAACAGGATTAGAAACGTACTTATCGCCCAAAGGGTTTAAAATGATCTGATCTGAAACTCCAGATGCTTCAATTTTAGCTCTTAATTTGTTTAGTAAGAATTCAGGAGTGTTAGGAATATGAAAACACAAATATGCATTAGGCTTATCTTTTGCAAATTGAGCGAACCCGTCTATGGTTAAATGTAATGCTTTACGTTCAGAAATACGATTTGCATTAAGTACGATAAAACTATCCTCAGGATTTGATATGGAAGGAAATATTTCAGATTTTAAACTGGTTCTATCTAAAAATAGATCAGGAATTTGTCTTTGGTTTAAAGGGTAAAAATCCTGAACATCAGTACCATGAGGAATAACATGAGATTTTGGTATGTTTGATTCTGAAAGTTTAGAATAGGCTTGTAAAGTCTGCTCTAATGCATAATCTGTGTAACATATCAGATGATCTAAAAACAATGTATCTTCTACGTCATGGGGATTATCTATTTTCCCATCCAACGGGATATAGGCTACAGAAATAGGCTTAGGATCTAATGTTTTAATGACGCGCTCATAATTTTTAAACATCCAAAAATCATTCAGAATAAAAATAAAATCAGCCTTAAGTTCTTTAACCAATGCTTCCATTTGAAAGGCAGCATATAAATCACCACCTTCGAGATTAGTTGGGTATAATGTATATCCATTGGTTTTGATTCTTGGCTTTTTGTAACCAATACCTAACCAATGGATGTCATACTGTAATTGTAGTCTTTCAAATAAAGACGTAAGTACTCTAGTAAAACCTGAACCTGGTACATAGAGCCCTATAGCTACAATTTTTAATTTTTTATTCATCTAAAACATTAGGATCTTAACTCTATAGGAGAGTAATACGTTGTTCCGCTTATGTCAATTGGAGCCAATTCAAGTGTGGTTATGAGTCGTGAGGTTTCTAAACCTGAAAATTCAAACGTACTAGAATCTTTTGGTCCAAAAATATCTACTAAAGTATAAGATATTGAAGACCATGATCCACAATTTAATGTTTCTGCTGCTTGTTCAATTCGTGTAAGTTCTTTACCAGCACCTTCAGCTCTTAACCACTTATAAAATGGGCCTGTAGGTAAATTAGGTGTTGACATCAATTGAGTGGTTAATACATAAAAGAAATTTGTATCGTTTTGATACTTTGAAATTTGACTAGGAACAGCACTATTGTTAGAAAACTGAAAATTTTCAACGACCTTAAGTGAACGTCTATCAAATATAACCATCCAATATTGGTTGCTTTTAGGAGGATATGGAGGCTGCATATGATTAAAAAAAGTCCCTCCCTTGACATCTAATACGATTTCACTAACAGTATTTTCAGATCTAATAGAATTGATTGTAAGTGCGACATTTGTCTTTGCCATGATGTATGATTTAATTGATTAATAATTCTATAAAAATGAACTAATACTAGCTGATAATTTAGCGTAGAATTGATGAAAATAAAAAACAGGTATAATTACTTGGTTTTTTAGATTAGAAAGTAGGCATTAAAAAGAGTTCTAGCTAAAAATCTCAAGAAGTGCAGGCTCTAAATGATGAAATTTAAAGTCAAAACCTTCTGCCTCTATTTTGGCTGAACTAACACGCTGACTTTCAAAAAGGAGAATATGCATTTCACCTAACACCAATTTCATAGCCAGTTTTGGAATATTTGGTAATATTAATGGCTTGTGCAACACTTTTGCCACTGCTTTTGTGACTTCAGCATTTGATACTGGATTAGGAGCTACTGCATTGTAAACTCCATCTAAGTCATTGGCTACAGCAAAAACAAACAATTGAGCCAAATCTTCAATATGAATCCATGATTGCCATTGCTCTCCACTACCAAATGCTGCACCTGCACCAAAACGTATAGGTTTTGCTATTTCTGGTAAAGCACCTCCTTTTTCAGAAAGCACCAAACCTATTCTAATCTTTGCGACTGTAATTCCAAGAGACGAAAATTCATCAACTACAGCTTCCCATTGTTCAACAACCTGACCTAGAAAAGATGTAGACACTTTCGTTTCATCTTCTTCGTAATAATTAGTATCAGAACTTGGATAGATACCAATAGCGCTGGCAGATACGATTTGCTTTACCGGAAAATTATTCTTCTTTATGGTAGCATACAATAACTTTGCAGTGTCTACTCTACTGGATATGATTTCTTTCTTGTAACTCTCAGTCCAACGCTTAGATATTGTTGCTCCAGCAAGATTTATGATGGCACCAACACCTTCAAAACACTTCTCGTCAATTTCGTTTTGTTCTGGATTCCAATAAAAACCTTTATAATTATCAGATTGAACCAACTTATTTTTTGACGTGGTTAAATAGTGAACTGCTAAATTATGATCATGACAAGCTTTGACAATTTCCTGACCAATTAATCCTGTAGCACCTGTAATAAGTATCTTTTGCATAGTATTGCAAATTTACTCAAATACCACTCCAAGCTACGACATTTTAATAAGGGTTTAACGTTTGATCGCTCTGATCATATGTCGTTTACCCGGAGGACCTTCCAGACGTTGAACTTCGAACCCTAAAGATTGTAATATTCTTCGAACACTACCAATTGCTGCATAGGTTGTAAGTACTCCATTTTGTCTTAAAGCCCTATGCATCAGCCTGAAGATATCCTCTGTCCATAATTCTGGTTGTACTCTTGCCCCAAAGGCATCAAAATAGATAATATCATAAGCATTTTCTTCAGAAATATCTTTAAAAAATTTCTGTTGCTTGGTAAGTTGAAACAGATTAGAAATTTGATGTACTTCTTCCCAAGAAGGTTGATGAAGTTGTTGAAAATATAAGGAATCAATATTTAATTCAGATGTGTAATTGAGTTGGTTTAATTCTTCCGAAGACACAGGAAAAGCTTCAACTCCAACATAACTCATGGGTAACTTCAGCTCTTCTGATTTCAGCAAGGTAAGGAGTGCATTTAAACCTGTCCCGAAACCAATTTCTAATATTGATATAGGGTCATGAGGCTTATTTTCAGAGATAAAAAAAAGCAAACCATGCTTGATATATACATGACTTGCTTCTTGTATGGCACCATGAACAGAGTGGTATTGCTCGTTCCAATCTTCTATTTGAATGGTTTTTGAGCCATCTGCCGTGGTAATTATTTTACGTTGCACGCTGTTTTATTTAATCAATAACTTTTTGATCTTAGGAATTGGTCCTGTACACTCTGTTTTGTGACATGACAAACACATATTGATCGCGTTATTATATCGATCTTTCACAGATAGTTCAGAATCTGACATGAACACCTGTCTCTGAGCATCAATAAACTTACCTGAATAATGTTGAAAAGTTTCATTCCGTAACTTGGTCTCAGATAACTCAGCTGAATGAATCTTTAAGAACTCCTCAGGAAATTCGTTAGATAGTTCATTACCATCTACAATCTCTGCCTTGATTTGCTCATTGTAAGCATACATGCCTTTCATGAGCGAGGACATTTCAGAAGGTTTATAAACCTCATAGGATTTAGCACCATCGGTAATGGTAACCTTTTTCTCTGTATGTTCTGAAGTGTTACAACCTAAAAGTACTATAAGCAATAAGCCGCTTAGGTATACTTTCATTAGTCCTCTTTTAGAAGCACACCGTCTGCTTCAAATGATAATGTTTTTTTAGGCTCAGTAATTTTAGCAATTTCCTCTGCCGTTGCTCCACCATCTTCTGCATAGTGACGTTGTTCATCAACAGGCACTTCGTTAACAAAGGCTTTACCATTGATAATCACCTCTTTTCCTGCAATATCTTTTGGCATAAAAAAACCATAGTCTTTAAATTTTACCATCACCTGCTCGCCGTTAGCCAAATCAAGTTTCATCCAGCAACCCTTAGCTTGACAAACTTCATCAACCTTAGCGACCATTTTAGCATTGATAGTATCACCTACAGACATTTTAGTGTAGTTAGCTGCCATTTGTTCAGCAGCAAGAGCGTCAGTAGCTGTGATTTCTTTACCAAATGATGCATAAGCAATATCTTGAAGCTCTGTTTCAGCTTGTGCAACTTCTTCTGTTTTTTTGGCTTCATCTTTACATGATACTAGTAAAAAAACAACTAATAATATTGAAAAAATATGTTTCATTTTGAATGTGATTTATGTTAAGTTTTAAGTCTACGAAGTTACAAAATTTTTGTGAAAATATTATGTTTTTTTACCCATTAGAAATGACTAATTTTGCAAGACTAAATACAACCAAAAATGTCAAACATAAATACCAGTAATTTACTCATTGAAAAAGTAGAATCTTCAAAAATAAAGGGTGTAGATTTTAGTAATCTTACCTTCGGAACAACCTTTACAGATCATATGTTTGTATGTGATTATGTTAATGGCGAGTGGCAACAACCAAAGATAGTTCCTTATGGACCAATGCCAATGGAGCCATCAGCTCGTGTGTTTCATTATGGACAGGCTGTTTTTGAAGGTATGAAAGCTTACAAAGACGAACATGGAGACGTATTTTTATTTAGACCTGATGAAAACTTCAGACGAATTAACAAATCTTGTTCGCGACTAGCGATGCCTGAATTTCCTGAAGAGTACTTTTTTGAAGGTTTGACAACACTTTTAAATCTTGATAAAGAATGGATCCAATCTGGAGTTGGTAATTCTCTATACATAAGACCTTTTGCTATAGCAATAGAGCCTGTAATTTCTGCAGCTCCTTCAGAAAGCTATCGTTTTATGATTATTTGCTCTCCTGTATCCCCTTATTATAAAGGAAAAGTAAAAGTTGTCATTGCTGAACATTTTAGCAGATCTGCAGATGGTGGTGTTGGTTATGCAAAAGCAGCTGGAAATTATGCCGCTCAATTCTATCCAACAAAATTAGCTCAGGAAAAAGGATTTCAACAAATTATCTGGACCGACTCTAACACACACACATTCTTAGAAGAAGCTGGAACAATGAATGTGTTTTTCAGAATCAATGACACTTTAATTACTGCGCCAACTAGCGACAGAATTCTGGATGGTGTGACTAGGAAAAGTGTTATTCAACTAGCCAGAGATAATGGTATTACAGTAGAAGTAAGACCTATTAAAGTTCAAGAGATTGTTGATGCTTCAAATGATGGAACACTCAAAGAAATTTTCGGAGCTGGAACAGCAGCAGTGATTAGTGAAATATCGGCTTTTGAATATAGAGATGAAGTATATGATCTTCAAGATCTTGGTTCAAATTCGTACGCTGCTAAACTGAAACAAAACATGCTAAACATACAGCATAATTTAGCTGAAGATAAACATAATTGGAGATATCCTGTAAACTAAAAAAAAGAGCCTCACGGCTCTTTTTTTTATGACTCTAAAATCTCTTTTATGTGTGGTTTAAAATAGTTAGGTCCTTTCAAGACCTTACCATCTTCTCTGTAAATTGGCTCTCCATCTTCACCTAATTTACTCATATTACTGCGTTGTATTTCGTCAAAGACCTCTTCAATTTTGTATTGAAGTCCGTGCTCTATAATTGTACCACAAAGAATGTAAAGCATATCACCTAAAGCATCAGCAACTTCTACCAGATCATTATCATTAGCGGCTTCGAGATATTCCTCATTTTCTTCACGCATGAGTTTATAGCGTAACATATTTTTTTCAAGACCTAAATCTGCTTTTGGTGTTTCTCTGTGACCTATTTTAAATGCTGTATGAAATGCTTTAACAGCTTCTATTTTATTTTTCATGGTATTTATTTAATATTAAAAACTTTATGTAGTTATTTTTCGTACCTATAGTATAACTTGATAATAATTTGTTTAAATTAAATTAATATTCACATTTTATTTATAGGGTTAGACACAATGTTTAATTATTTTTGTATAAAAATAGAGATATGTTTACTAACGGTCAATTGATTTTTGGAATTTTATTCGCCATCGCCTTTGCGATCATCATTTTTATGGCTTACCGAAAAGACCTAAAGCTTCATAGAAAATACTACAAAGGAAGTGTTTGGGTATTAATTGCCTTTATAGCTTTTCTGGTTATGATTGCCACCATCAAGTACATATTTGTATAATTGTATTTCTTCGGAAATTTCCTGCGTATTGACAGAAATTTCTCCTTACTATCACTTTTTTACGTAACTTATTGACTTAATATACCTGTTATTGGGTATGTTTTGATGTGTTCCTACTTCTCATCTTTGTAATATTAACTGACTAAACCAACCATTATGAAGAAAACAGTTCCACCATTTGTTATGTTTCTTGTTTCCATAGGCGCATTGGCAATTACCGCAATTACATTAAACAACATTTCACAAAAAATAGTTGATCCCAGTAATGAGCTCACCAAAGACAATTACGAGTTTGTCTTTTGGTTCTTTAGAGTCATCACAGCTCTGGCAGCAAGTGCTGTGAGTATTTCTATACCTGGAATGCTAAAGGTAAGTTACAATAATGATGGTTCATTTATTACCACTCAAAACAACCAACATGCTACTTTGGTAGATAAACAACCAACTATTGTTGCTGGTGGTGCTATTGCTGTTTTTGTATTAGTGTATTTGTTTAATCCGATTAACTAGGTTTGAATGAAAAGAGATTATGCTGAAGATTTATTTAATAGTATTGAACCAATAGTTTTTAGTCCTGTTTTTCTTAGGATGCATAAAACTGTTCATATCGCAATAATCAAAGACAGTTACGATAAAGATGAAAACGGTAAATTTGAATTAGACGATGATTACAAAATTGAAATAGCGTTTGAAAAGCTACCCGTTTTCCAAATTGGACTTCAATCATTTTCTGACAATGTAATTCAGGAAATTAATAAATCACTTGACACAAAGACTGTAAGTAATGATGAAACAGAGTTTACAGAAAGCACCAGACCAGCACTTCAAAATGATGACTATTATAAACACTATAATCCTTATAAACTAAGAGATAAAAATCCTTCGGGAGGCACCAGTGTAATCAATAATCAATTACACAAAGATTTTAGTGGTAGTTTAGGGTTGGCGTTTAAACTAAAAAACCATACCGGCTCTTATTTTTTATCAAATTTTCATGTTTTAGCTAGAAGAAAAGAACTAAATGTAAAGCGCTATGAAACAATAATACACCCAAGTAAATCTGATACTTATGATAATAACACCTCAGATTTAAATCCAATTGCTACACTCTTTTGGTTTAATTTAGATGAATATGTAGATGCAGCAATTGCAAAATCAAATTGTGAAAAATCTATAGGTTCTGGAATTCGATGCTTACCCAATCTAAAAATAGAAGGCGTTGATTCTCCAGAAATAGGTCAAAATGTGATGAAGTGTGGAAGATCTACAAATTTAACACACGGTGTTATTAGATCTGATCGCTGTACCGTACTAATTAAAGACAAATATAAGCTTGTCTCAAAAACTGGAAGTAGGATATTCAAAGACCAAATATTAACAAAATGTATGTCTTTAGCAGGAGACTCAGGATCAGTATTGTTGAAATCTGCAAAAAACGGTCATTCTACTTCAGCTCTTGGGCTTCTATTTGCGGGTGATTCTGAAAATTATTCTTATCACAATAAACTCAATAATATTTTTTATAGGCTTATCGGAGATTCAGAATATTTGATAATGCCAAAATTGGATTTCGACAATTTTTTATAACTCTTAAATTATTTTTTATGGCAACAATAACAATTAAAACAAAAGATGATCAAACAAATTATGAACTCTTTAAATCTGGTTACTGGTTACTGGAGGGGAAATTCACCAAATGGGACAACTCAGAAGTCACACAACTAAAATTGACTCTTACCGATTATGATGTTACTCATTTAATAGATTATGTTCATTATTGTAAAGATCAAAACACATTAGAAATTCATGTTTTTAAAGGTGGAGCACAAGTAAGTACATTTACTGCTGAAAAGAAACACTTAAATGGAATGACTTTGGCTCCTAGTGAAAAGATTACACTCGATTTCATCGACTACATCAAAGATGAAAAACCTAAATTAGAATTGTGCTTCGTAGATCCTGCGCAAAATGGTGGTCCAGGTAATCAACCTGAGCGAAAAAAAGGTAATATTTTACAAGGAGGTAATTAAATTTGAACAAAACCAATTTTAAATACTACCTATTTATCTCAGCAAGTATCCTTCTGCTTGCTGATTTTTCATATGCACAAAACTCAACCTTTGAAAGTTTCTATAATGCCTATGATACTGAAGACTATGAATTTGCCGAACAACGTCTTGCCATAATAGATACAAGCAAACTTACAACTTATGAAAAAGCCACATGGCTATATTTTAAAGCTGACTGTCAGTTTTATCTAGACAAACACCATAAAGCTTACAGGAATATTTTAGAATCTAAAGACCTATTCGAAAGTATGGATTCTGTAAATGACGTTTCAGATGCTAACTTTTTAACAATTTCTATTTTAAGCCACCAAAATAACCTTAAGGACCGTTACAAAAAAATTAATAATATAATAGATGAAGAGCATAAAAAAGCAATTAGCCGAAAAGACTCCAATGCGCTAAGAAAAATATATCATAGAATTGCAGCAGATTTACTTTATAGGGATAATGGATCAGAGTCTATTAAATACTTTAAAAAAGTAATTGACATTGCTAAAGAAAAAAATGATTCTTTAAATATAGCCTTCGCTCTAGAGAATATAGGCACAGTTCATCAAACTGTATTTGGGAACATTGATTCCGCAATGTACTACACTAAAAAAGTGGTTCCCGTCTATAAAAAACTTCAAGACAATAACGCTTTATTTAATAATTATAATAATCAAGCAGAACAATATAAACAGTTAAAAGAATATGATGAAGCTATTAGATTATACCTCAAAGCTGACTCTATTCCATTAGACAAATACGAAGCCAAAAGTAAGATTATCCTTTATGAAAATATGTCTGAGGCCTATGAGCTCAATAAAGATTTTATTAATTCTACATATTACCTTAAAAAATTAGACAGTTTAAAAGGAAATGTCAATGACACCAAACAAAACATAGCTATCACAGAAATTAAAGAGCAATTTGACAACGAAAAACTCAGAGCTGAAAAAGCCGAAAGTGAAGCGCGTCGTCTGGAGAGTGAAGCCAAAAGCAGAAAAAACAGAAACATCGCCATTGGCTTAGGAGGCAGCCTCACACTAGGCAGTATCATTGCCTTCCTCCTCTTTAAAAACACCAAACGAAAACAAAAACTCGCCGAACAGGAAAAAGCACTCGAAACCCAAAAACTGGCTACCGTTTTAAAAGAACAGGAACTTACAGCCATTGATGCTATGATTGAAGGTCAGGAAAAAGAACGTCAGCGTATTGCTAATGACCTTCATGATGACCTTGGCGGACTTATGGCTACAGTGAAACTCCATTTCAATGCGCTAAAAGAGAAGCAAACTCCTGAGCTCTACTCGAAAACCAATCAGCTTATTGATGAAGCTTATGACAAAGTGAGAACAGTTGCTCATGCTAAAAATTCGGGTGTGATAGCTAAGCAAGGTCTTTTAAAAGCTATTAAAGACATGGCCGATAAAGTTTCAGTAGCAAATAAAATTACTATTGATGTTATAGACCACGGTTTAGAAAACCGATTAGAGAATAGTCTTGAGCTTACCATTTTCAGAATAGTACAAGAACTCATCACTAATGTGATTAAACATGCTAATGCCAACGAGGTTTCTATTCATATCACCAATCATGAAGATAGTCTTAATATTATGGTAGAAGATAATGGTAAAGGTTTTAATCCAAGTCAAATTACCAAAACCAATAAAGGCATGGGTATAAGCAGTATAGACAAGCGCGTAGAACATCTGGAGGGATCAATGACCATAGAATCAGAAAAAAATCAGGGTACAACCATAATAATTGACATTCCATTATGATACGATTAGCTATTGCCGAAGATCATCAATCTCTCATTGATGGTATACAATTACTTCTGGAATATGAAGATGATATTTCTATTATTGGTACAGTTAATGATGGGGAAATGCTACTTGACATTGTAGAAAAAAAGCGGCCAACTGTTGTGCTAACAGATATTAGAATGCCAAAAATGGATGGTATTGAAGCTACTAAACGCATAAAAAGCTTTAACAAGGACATCAAAGTTCTTGCATTTTCCATGTTTGACCAAACAGATGCCATTCAACAAATGCTTACTGCTGGTGCTAGTGGGTACATCTTAAAAAACTCATCACTAACTGAAGTCCTCAATGCCATTCGTACTGTAGCCAAAGGCGACACATATTTTGATGCTAATATTAATACTAATGCCTTAGATTCAAAAAATACTACTAAAACTAAAGGACTACTAACCAAGCGTCAAATAGAAATTCTCGAGCTTATTGCTTTAGGCAAAACCTCCCGTGAGATTGCTGATGAGTTATTTATTGGAGTTCATACCGTAGATACGCACAGAAAAAATATGGCTCGCATTTTAGGTTTACAAGGCAAAGGTGAATTAATGCGATATGCCTTAGAAAAGAAATACAAATTCTAGATTTACCCGTTATTGGGTATGGTTTCCCCTAAGACAGAAAACTAAGTTTACATAATTATTAATTCAACACCTTATTAATTATGAAACGAGTATTACTCTTACTAACCATTACCCTTTTCTTTTTGCAACCTGCTTTTTCTCAAATGGAATTTGTTCAAGATATCAATCTTGGAGCTAATGCCAGTTCACCCAGAGGATTTGTCGAATTTGACGGGAAAGTTTATTTCATTGCAAACAATTCTTCCGGCAACCAAAGTATTTTTTCAATAGATGCTAATGGGACAGTTACAGAAGCTAACACGTTTAACTTTTCAGTACAGATTGTAAAGTTAATTCCTTTAAATGGTCAAATGTATGCAACAGTAAAGTCCATTGTATTGCCTTTTGGAGAATTTTCAGAACCTCAACTTTGGAGAATTAATTTCTTCGGAACTGATCAAATTCTTGATGCTTTCTGCGGAAACTATCAATTCTTAGTTTATGACAACTTTGTGTATAATAATGAACTTTATATGAGTGCAAAATCGGCATGTCTCAGCAATGAAAACAAGCAATTATATGCCTTCAATGGTTCATCATTTCGATTGGTAGACGCTGTAAATCCATCAGGAGATTTCAGCCCTCAGGACTTTGAGATTCACAACAACGAGCTCTACTTTAGAGGATTTACAAGTACTAATGGATGGGAATTGTATAAAACCAACGGAGTCAACGTCACTTTGGCCTTTGAATTTCTTCCTGGTGCATTGAGTAGCTTTCCCATTCACATGACATCTTTTAATGGTTATCTCTATTTAGGTCTTCTTAACGAAGGGGTTAACATCCAGCTTTTTAAGTTAGATACTTCTACCTCAAATGCTACTGCGTTTACAACTACAATAGGCTTCGAAATGAAAGTATTCAATAACGAATTATATTTTTCTGAAATAAACACAAGTAATAATACGAGACAGCTAGCAAAACTTAATACCAATGACGTAAAGACTGCTATTCCTTTGGGAGGCACAACTGAAGACATTACCAACATTATATTCTATGATGAATTAGATGGCTCTTTATATTTTTCTGCAGCAAAACCTAGCACAGGATTTGAATTATATAGATATGCTTTAGGTCCATCAGCACAACTTATTGAAGACTATAATCCAGGTTCAACAAGTTCGAACCCCTTCTATAGAGCTGCATTCAATAACACCTTATATTTTGGTGCAGATAACGGAAATGGCCTCGGGAATGAACTGCATAAATACACACCTCAAACTGTTGTGATGACCACAATTTCTGATGCTAATTTCGAACAATTACTGATAAATCTCGGACTCGATTCAGGGGCAATAGACGGACAAGTTCCGACACAAAATATTGAAAATGTAACTGCTTTGGACATATCGTCTATGAACGTTTCTAATATCACAGGGATTGAAGATTTTACTGCTTTGGAAGAATTTACCTCGATTCAAAATCCGTTGACAACATTAGACTTTAGTTCTAATACAAATCTTACAAAAATCAATGTAATCAACAACCCAATTACCAGCGTTAATGTAAGTCAGAATGTATTACTTGAAGAACTAACAGTGTCTTCCCAGACATTTACTTTAAACTTTATAGATGTTTCGCAAAATATAAACTTAAGAATACTTGAACTCGGAGCAAATAATCTCACTTCTTTGTATGTTGGTAATAACCCACAACTTACTTATCTGAATATTGGATTAAATCCTATAGCTGCAATTGATGTTAGCTCTAATCTTCTATTAGAATCTTTTGGTGCTTACAGTACTAACCTGATCAACTTAGACCTGTCTGGCAATTTCAACTTACAAAGTATTTCAGCTCACAGCAATAATCAACTTAATAGTTTAAACATAAAGAATGGAAATAACAATAGGAATACGCAAGATGCATTGACCTTAACTTATCTAGACGCTACAGGCAACCCTAACTTAACGTGCATTCAAGTTGATAATGCCAATGCTGCTTTAAATAATTCCAACTGGTTTAAAGATGCAATAGCGACTTACAGTGAAGACTGTTCTACCCTAAACATTTCAGATACCGAACTTGAAGAGCTTATCAATGTGCATCCAAATCCAAGCAGCAATATGATACACATAAGATTCCCAAACTCCATTAACATATTAAAAGCAATTCTATACGATGTCCAGGGAAAACAGTTGATATCAAAACATTTAGATCAGCAACATAAAAGTATGGATATATCTAAGCTAAACAGTGGCATTTATATACTATCCTTAGAAACCAAGTCAGGTTCAACAAAAAAGCGTATCATAAAACAATAATTGGAGTGTTAGTTATGGTTGGACTGCTATTTCATAGGGAGATTCATGTTTAATCCAACCAACAAAAATCCCCTTAATTGGGGATTTTTCAATTTTATTAATACAATTTGCCTCTAAAAATAGAAGACAAATCTAAAAAATAACGATACTAATTAAACATTAACTATGATTATCATATATACAATCATCTGCCTAATTGTAATCAATCTATTGCTATTGAAATTCAGTATCAATAAAAACAGAATGTAAATACTAGCAGTCATTTTACTTCAACTCTTGATCTGCTAAAATTGATTATCTTTGGGTACCTAATCAATTTAATAGCGTCAATCAAAATGAAAGTATTAAAATACATCTTGTTCTTACTGTTAATTGTATTTATCGGATTAGCAATATACATAGCAGTTCAACCTAATTCATTTGAAGTACAACGATCTAAAACCATCAATGCACCTGCGAGTGTAGTTTATGAAAATATCATTGATTTTAAAAACTGGGAAACTTGGTCCTCATGGGTAGAGTCAGATCCTGAGATGACATTAAGCTATCCTGAACAAACCAGAGGCATTAATGGTTCTTATTCATGGGAAGATGCTGATGGTGTAGGTGTCATGAAAACCATCGATGCTAAAACCAACTCAACAATTATTCAGGAAATGCAATTTGCTGAGTTCCCTAAATCTGATGTACGTTGGGATTTAAAACCTAACCCTAATGGCACAACCGACGTGACCTGGTCCATTCAAGGTAAAGACCTCCCTTTTGGATTTAAAGCATATGCAGCTTTTACGGGTGGAATGGAAAAACAAATTGGTCCGCATTATGAGAGAAGTCTTGAAAAATTAGATAGTATATTGATGGTCGATATGAAAAAATATACTGTAAACGTTGAAGGAATCACACAACATAGTGGCGGCTTTTATCTTTACAACACAACCTCTTGTAAACTTTCTGACTTTAAGCAAAAAATGCAGGAAATGATGCCAAAAATTGGTGGTTATGCCTTAGCAAACAATATCACTATGGCTGGAAAACCATTTGTCATCTATCATAAGTGGGACGAAGAAAATAACGCGGTCATGTTCTCTTGCTGTATTCCTACAACATCAAAGATTATCAGCAATGATCCTGAAGTGATCACAGGACAATTAGAACCATTTAAAGCGCTTAAAACTGTGCTTACTGGCGATTATGAAAACCTGAAAGAGGCATGGGATACATCTATGACTTATATCGAAGAGAATAATCTTGAATTAGTTGAAAATGGTCCAATGATAGAATCTTATTTAACTGACCCAACTTCTGTTCCTAATCCAGCTCAATGGATTACTGAAATCTATTTGGCCATAAAATAAATGAAACAATTATTACTTGTATTTGTTGGTGGCGGTTTTGGAAGTGTATTGCGATATATTATCGGAAAACTTCTAAACAATGCTGAAAATGGAATTCCTTATGGAACCTTTGCTGCAAACATCATTGGAAGTTTACTTATCGGAATTATTCTGGGAATAGCAGCAAAAAATGACACCTTAACATCTAATCAAACTCTATTTTTAGCAACAGGGTTTTGTGGTGGCTTTACAACATTTTCAACGTTTGCATATGAAAACCACGTCATGTTAAAATCAGGAGATTTCACCTCTTTTGCAATTTACACTATTGCAAGTTTTATTGTTGGCTTCTTAGCCGTTTTCTTTGGAATGTATTTGATAAAATCTTAATGTTTATCAAAAGCCTTAACTCCTGCTTTAATCTCAAGGTCTAAGTAGTTTTCTCTTGGTACAATCGGACAAGAGTAACGCTCATTATAAGCACAATATGGATTATATGCCTTATTGAAATCAATCACAATTTCATCGCCTTCAGGAATTCTCATATCGATGTAACGCCCTCCACCATAACTCTCCTCGCCGTTAGTATTGTCTAAAAACGGAAGAAACAGATAGTCTTCATACCCCTCCTTTTTAATCAATCCTTGATTTTGATAAATATTAAGTTGACGTTTTTCTCCTTCTAACTCAAATTCAACTTCTCCATATTTTACATACTCTGGAAGACGACTGGTCGTGGTTTTCATTTTAAAAACTTCCTCATTAGGTGTTCTTGTAAATTTTGCTTTTACAACAAATATAGAATCGAATTTAAAAAAATCTAAGCCTTTAAAGGTTTTTCGATCTTTATCCTTTAAAGGTGAAGTGGTAGCATCTTTATATTCGGCATTGATCTCTCTTTGAAACTCTGTTTCACCAGCAATTGGTCGTTTATCTTGAGCACAACTAAGGGTTGAAGTAAATATGAGTAAAATGTAAAAGAAGTGTCGCATAGTATTCTAATTTCCAGATCAAAAATACAACTTTAAAAAAAAATTCATAGCTTTGAGGTACAATAAGACCAAAACAATGCAAAACTGCGTCATTACATATACAAAAAGACAGACCTCTTTTATGAAGAGTCGGACTTCCTATATGTTATGATGATATAATTATTTAACCAATCAATCATAAAAAGTCCGACGATATCGTCGGACTTTTTACATTTAAAGACCAATCAGATTCTAAATACTAGGATCGACCAATCAAAATGAAAACACTATTTAACAATTACCTCAACACATTTAAAGGACTCTCAAAAGAGATATGGTGGTTAGCACTTATGACTCTCATCAACAGAGCCGGAACTATGGTTATTCCATTTTTGTCATTGTATCTCACTGAAAATTTAAAATTCACATTTAGCGATGTGGCTTGGATCATGTCAGCCTATGGTCTAGGCTCAGTTATTGGCACATGGATTGGTGGAAAACTAACAGATATTATTGGCTATTATAAAGTGATGGTTCGTAGTTTATTATCAACAGGTATTCTTTTTATTTTTTTACAATATCTTGAAACCTTCAATGCCATTTGTATTGGGATATTCCTGGTTATGGTTGTTGCCGACACATTTAGACCTGCAATGTTTGTTGCTATGAGCGCTTACAGTAAAGAAGAAAACAAAACACGTTCTGTAACATTAATCAGACTTGCTATTAATCTCGGATTTTCAGCTGGACCTGCAATTGGTGGTTTAATTATTACTACTATTGGTTATAGTGGTTTGTTTTGGATTGACGGTATAACCTGTATTCTTGCAACAATTCTATTAGTAAAAGTACTGAACCCAAAAGTCACTAAACCACTAGATGAATTTAAAGTTGAAAATCCTAAATCGGTTTATACTGACAAGCCTTTCTGGATATTTTTTATAGCAATGCTATTATTCGGAATTATATTCCTTCAGTATTTTTCTACCATGCCTCTGTACTATAAAGATGTGCATGCGCTCACAGAATTTGAAATTGGACTTTTACTTGGGCTCAATGGTTTTGTAATATTCGCATTAGAAATGCCATTGATTAAGTGGTTGGAAAATACATCATATACAAAAACTGGATTGATGCTTTTTGGAGCAATTCTGCTTGGCATCAGTTTTATCATTTTGACCTTCACGTCATGGGTTGGCATTCTAATTATTGGAATGCTATTTATGACCATAGGCGAAATGATAACATTTCCATTTTCAAACGCTTTTGCCATTCAACGTGCTAAAAGAGGAAACCAAGGAGAATACATGGCTATGTATGTTATGGCGTTTTCCGTAGCACATATTTTCGGACATAATATTGGTCTACAACTAGTGGATGGTTTAGGATTTAATAACACATGGATTATTGTTACACTTTTAGCTATTGTATGTGTATTACTGTTAATGTTCTTGAAATTTTATATGAAACGTAAAAACGAAACACAATGAATCTCAACCAAATTACCATTCCGTCACTGGATGTCAAAAAAGCCTCAGAATTTTATAAAACTTTGGGGCTCATTCTCATTGTTGAATCCTTACCAAGATATGTAAGATTTGAATGTCCTGACGGAAATGCTACGTTTTCAATCCATCAGGTAGAGAATTTACCAAAAGGCGATGGCATTACCATTTACTTTGAAGAAGATAATCTTGACGATTATGTAAGCTATCTTCAGCAAAAAGGAATTATATTTACCTCAGAAGTTGAGGATAAACCTTGGCTGTGGAGAGAGGCACATTTAAAAGATTCTGACGGCAACCAAATTATATTATTTAAAGCTGGAAAGAACAGAAAAAATCCACCTTGGCGAGTTAATACATCAAATTAAAATGAAACAAATTTTATTTTTACTTTCAGTAATTTTGGTTGTGAGTTGTAATACTTCAAGCGATAAAACAGAGGTTCAAAATAATGAGATGCTGAAACAAGTTCAGCATGACAAAAAACAACTCCCAAAATTAGAACCCAACCGATATAATGTCGCCTTTCTTATTATGAATGGTGTTTATAATACTGAACTAACAGCACCTTTTGATATATTTCAACATACCATTTTTAGAGATAGTATCAAGCCAATGAATGTGTTTACTGTAGCTAAAACCAACAATCCAATTGTAACATTTGAAGGCATGAGAATTCTACCTGATTTTAACTACACCACTGACGAGTTACCCAAAATTGATATTCTGGTTGTTCCAAGTGCTGAACATCACTTAGATACTGATCTTGAAGATAAAGTCATGATTGATTTTGTGAAACGAGTTGACCAAGACGCTCAGTATATAACCTCACATTGTGATGGTGCTTTTGTACTAGCTCAAGCTGGACTATTAGATCATTCTGTATCAACAACATTTCCTAGTGATATTGATACCATGCGTGAGCGCTTTCCAAATTTAGATATCAGAAAGAATGTGCTGTTTGTACACGACGGAAAATATATTACTTCAGCTGGAGGCGCAAAATCTTTTGAAGCTGCTTTATACCTCTGCGAATATCTCTACGGAAAAGAGATTGCTAAGAGCCTTGCTGGTGGATTGGTCATTGATTGGAAACTGGACAATGTACCTCATCTTATCATTGAAAAGTAACCAACTACTTTAAAGGTTTGACCTCATTGTGTTTAACGACGTGTGATAACACGATTTGTGTTTTGGTCTCTCCATATACAATGAGCTGATCAATAAAGGTTTCTAGATGTTTTTGGTTTTTTAAAACAACTTCCATGACTATATTTTCATTACCTGTAATACGATAGCAATTGATCACCTCGTTATAGGTTTTTACTTTTTCAAGAAAGGGTTTTAACATGCCCATAAATGCTCTTAGTGTAATCAATGCCTTGAGTTGGTATCCAACTTCAAAAGGTGATACTAAAGTGTTATAACTCTCAATAATACCAGCATCTTCCATTTTTTTAATACGCTCTGAAACTGCTGGTGAACTGATACCAACTTGGCGTCCAATTTCTGTATGAGATTGTCTCGCATTGAGCTGAAGGCATTTCAAAATCTTCCAATTTAGAGTATCTAGTTGCATTTAAAGTAAATTAAAAATATACGTTAATATTTAAATCAAATATACATTTTTGCTTTAAATTACAAAGTTAATTTTACCTATTTGTCACTAATTTTGTTAACCTTGCTATTAGAAAAATGAATTATAATATCCCATCTCACTTATCTGAACTGCCTATATATCAAAAGGCTATGGACATTCTTGTATTGTCAAGAAGTATTTCCACATATATCAATCAGGATCTATCTTATTTGAGACCTGATGGTTCTGAAGACACTGATATCTATTTTTCAGGAGATATTGTTCAGCAATCTGAATCACTTGCACCAGAAATTGAAAAAGCTCAGGCGGAACGTTTTTCAGAAAAGAAACATAAACATATTGCTTCAATTGAACGATTAACGCATCGCTTACATCTTAACTGTGATCGCTTACAACATTGCAATAGTAACGGTAAAGACTATTTACCAATACTTCAAAAAGAACTTAGAAAATTTAAACGCTTGCAACGCAGTTGGATGATGACCTTATAAACTAAAAAAAACCTCTTATTAAACAAGAGGTTTTTTTGTGTTTGTGTTGCAGATATAATGTCTGCTACATATTTCTTCTATACTGACCTCCTACTTCAAATAATGCCGAGGTGATCTCACCAAGAGAACAGACTTTGCAGACATCCATTAAAGCTTCAAATATGTTTTCATTGTTAATAGCCTTATGTTGAAGATCTCTTAAAAGTGTTTTAGTATCATTACCACTATGAAGATTTTCAAGAGTCCTAATCTGGTATTGTTTTTCTTCCTCAGTTGCTCTAATTACTTCAGCAGGAATAACAGTTGGAGATCCTTTACTACTTAAGAATGTATTTACGCCAATTATTGGGAATTGTCCATTATGCTTCAAGGTCTCATAATACAAACTTTCTTCCTGAATTTTACTGCGCTGGTACATTGTTTCCATAGCACCAAGTACACCTCCACGTTCGGTAATACGATCAAACTCCATTAATACAGCTTCTTCAACTAAATCGGTGAGTTCTTCAATAATGAATGATCCTTGAATTGGATTTTCATTTTTAGCTAGCCCTAATTCTTTGTTAATAATCAATTGAATGGCCATAGCACGTCTAACCGACTCTTCTGTTGGTGTGGTAATGGCTTCATCATAAGCATTGGTATGCAGTGAATTACAATTATCATAAATAGCATACAGCGCTTGTAGTGTTGTACGAATATCATTGAAGTCAATTTCCTGAGCATGTAAGCTACGTCCAGAAGTTTGAATATGATATTTCAGCATTTGAGCTCTGGCATTAGCTCCATATTTATGCTTCATGGCTTTAGACCATATTTTTCTGGCTACACGACCAATAACAGCATACTCAGGATCAATACCGTTAGAAAAAAAGAATGATAAATTCGGACCAAATTTATTGATATCCATTCCTCTTGACAAATAATACTCAACATAAGTAAAACCATTAGCCAATGTAAATGCTAATTGCGAAATTGGATTTGCTCCAGCTTCGGCAATATGATATCCTGAAATAGATACCGAATAGAAGTTTCGTACGTTATTTTCAATAAAATATTCTTGTACATCACCCATTAAACGCAATGCAAATTCTGTAGAAAAAATACAGGTATTTTGCGCCTGATCTTCTTTTAATATGTCTGCCTGAACCGTTCCTCTCACTTGAGCAATTGTTTTTGCTTTGATGTTGTTGTAAACATCGGCAGACAATACCTGATCTCCTGTAACACCCAATAACATTAAACCAAGTCCGTCGTTACCTTCAGGTAATTCTCCGTTATACTTTGGGCGTTCTCTATCCATATAAATCTTAGCAATCTTAGCTTCAACCTCTTTTTCTAATCCATTTTCCTTGATGTAGATCTCACACTGTTGATCGATTGCTGCATTCATGAAGAAACCTAATAACATTGGTGCAGGACCATTAATGGTCATACTCACAGACGTCATAACATCTGCCAGGTTAAAACCTGAATATAATTTTTTAGCATCATCTAAGCAGCAAATAGACACACCAGCGTTACCAATTTTACCGTAGATATCTGGTCTGTGATCTGGATCATTTCCGTAGAGTGTTACACTATCAAATGCTGTAGATAAACGCTTTGCAGGTAATCCCATACTCACATAGTGAAAACGACGATTGGTTCGTTCAGGACCACCTTCACCTGCAAACATACGTGCAGGATCTTCCCCAGTTCTTTTGAAAGGATATAATCCTGAAGTATACGGAAATTCTCCAGGTACATTTTCCTGTAAGGTCCAACGCAATATATCTCCCCAAGCCTGATACTTAGGTAAAGCTACTTTTGGAATTTGTGTGTGAGACAACGATTCTGTATGCGTTTCAATTTTGATCTCTTTATCACGAACTTTAAAAGAATAAATTGGGTTTTTATAAGTATTCACTTTGTCTTCCCAACCTGTAATTACCTCCCAGTTGTATGGATCTAAATTAAGTTTCACACGATCAAATTCTCCAATAAGAAGCCTTGCAAAATCCTTATTGTCATCCTGAACTTGTTTCAGGATCTCATTATTAATACCTGCTTTATCTAATTCTGGGGTGCTTTCAGCCACAGATTCTACTGTTTTATAAATACCGTAGAGCTTTTGAGCCACTTCAACCTGTTCGTTAGCCTTTTTATCATAGGCACGGTTATTTTCTGCTATTTCAGATAAGTAACGTGTTCTTGCTGGTGGAATCACAAAGATTTTTTCACTCATTTCATCTGAAATATGAAATGTAGATTTTAAATCAGTATCTGTTTTCTCTACAAGTTTATCCATGATGGCCTTGTAAAGCGTATTCATTCCAGGATCGTTAAACTGTGATGCTATCGTTCCAAAGACTGGAAGATCTTCCTGAGGTGTATCCCAAAGATTATTATTACGCATGTATTGTTTCTTCACATCACGTAATGCATCGAGTGATCCTCGTTTATCAAATTTATTGATAGCTACAAGATCGGCAAAGTCAAGCATATCAATTTTTTCTAATTGTGTTGCTGCTCCAAATTCTGGAGTCATCACATATAATGACACATCACTGTGTTCAATAATCTCAGTATCTGACTGACCAATACCTGATGTTTCTAAAATAATAAGGTCAAACTCTGCAGCTTTTAGAACTTCTACCGCCTCATTAACGTATTTGGATAATGCCAAATTAGATTGACGTGTAGCCAAACTACGCATGTAAACGCGTGGAGAATTGATGGCATTCATACGAATTCTATCACCTAACAAGGCGCCTCCTGTTTTTCGTTTTGAAGGATCGACAGATATGATGCCTATAGTTTTTTCAGGAAAATCAATCAAAAATCGACGAACCAGTTCATCAACCAAACTAGATTTCCCAGCACCACCTGTACCTGTAATTCCAAGAACTGGTGTTTTAGAATTTTTATTTTTGACATGAATTCTATCTAAAGTCGCTTTAGCAACATCTGGAAAGTTTTCCGCAGACGAAATAACACGAGCAATCGCTTTAGGATTTTTCTTCGGAAGGATATCAAATTCACCATTTAAGGACTCACCTATGGCAAAATCAGATTTTTCAACCAAATCATTAATCATTCCTTGAAGTCCCATTTCACGACCATCATCTGGTGAATAGATACGATCGATACCATAATCCATTAATTCTTTAATTTCCGAAGGTAGAATTACACCTCCTCCTCCTCCAAAAATCTTAATGTGTCCTGCACCTTTCTCTTCAAGAAGATCATGCATGTACTTGAAATATTCATTATGACCACCTTGATACGATGTCAAACAAATAGCATTTACGTCTTCTTGGATAGCGGTGTTTACCACTTCTTCAACACTTCTATCATGACCTAAGTGAATCACTTCAACTCCTGTTGATTGGATGATTCTTCTCATAATATTAATAGAGGCATCATGACCGTCAAATAATGATGCTGCGGTAACAATTCTAACTTTATGCTTTGGATTATATGGTGCGACTTGTTTCATTCGTAATTATATATGGTTTTGATGCGACAAATTTACGGAATTTTCAAAAGAAGCATTCAATTAATTAGAATTCTTTAACGCAAGGAAAAACAACTCAAACAAATTTTTAAAAAAATATTTGTAAGATTTTTTATATTAAAAAATTACATATAACATATAATTTTATGTTAATTTTTATTAAATTTGTATTCCGCTATCCAAATAATTGAATTAAAACTAAAATTTTAAGATTCCCCTGCTTTAACAAAGATCACTTAATAGTGACCCTTTAAGTTATTGTGTGTCTAATGTATGACTACACGATGAGTGTTGGTGCAAAATTATTATCTATAACCATTAACTAATTATTATTTTTATGAAACAAAAATTATTTTTATTCCTATGCTTATTAGCAAGTGTAGGCTACGTACAAGCTCAAGGGCTTCCAACTAATCCAGAACCTGGAAAATGTTATGTAAAGTGTATTACTAAAGATACATTTAAAGAAGTGACTGAAACTTTACAAGTATATCCTGCATATACAACTTTAGAAGTTGTACCTGCAACATATAAAACTGTAGAGGAAACAGTATTAGTTAAAGAAGCAACAGAAAAGTATGTATATACTCCAGCTACTTATGAAACAGTAGATGTTTCTTACGTAAGAAAAGAAGGACGTACAGATTTAAGTATTGTTCCTGCTACATTTGGAAGAGATTCTAGAACATTTGAAACTTATCCTGCAACTTCAGGTTGGGAATACAAGGTTCTTGAAGATTGTCCTTCTGTAAACAAAGATGACTGTGTTGCTGCATGTTTTGTAGAGTATCCAGCAGTGATGAGAGATGTACCTTTTACAACTTTAGTTACTGATGCTAGCACGACTTCAGCTCCAGTTCCTGAGCAAATGTCTTCTTACAAAAAACGTGTTATTAAGACTCCAGCTCGTATGGACAAGATTGAAATTCCAGCTGAATACAAAACAATTACGCGTCAAGTTGTTGATGTTCCTGCAACAACAAGAAGCAACACTATTCCTGCGAGAACTGAAACAGTAACAAGAACTATTTTAGATCAAAAAGGTGGTATCACTACTTGGGAAGAAGTTGAGTGTGAGTTATTAAACCCAACTGTTATTCCTATTTTTTATGAAACTGCTAGTGCTCGTTTAACACCTGCTTCTAAAAGAGTTATTGACGAAACATTACTTCCTATCTTAAATGATAAGCCAGTTAACATTGAAATCATGTCTCACACAGATTCAAGAGGTAATGATGATTACAACATGTCTTTATCTCAGCAACGTGCTAATTCTGTAGTAAACTATTTAGTTTCTAAAGGAATTTCAAGAAGCCGTTTATCTGCTAAAGGATATGGTGAGTCAAGATTAACAAACCGTTGTTCTAATGGCGTTGATTGTTCAGACAATGAGCACCAAAGAAACAGACGTACTGAATTTAGAGTATTGAATAACTAATCGTTATTTCAAATAGATAATAAAAAAAGACACCTTTTTAAGGTGTCTTTTTTCTTATAGTATAAACTTTAAAGTTGCCTTTCTCTTTGCTTACTTTTATACCATAGGTGTCTTGGAAATCTGTTTGCATAAGATTAAAGAACCTGTGATGTATTTGCCAGTCATGCTCTTCATTATCTGCTTCTGCGCCTTTTGTTATTACTGGCATATTCAACACAGAAGCCAATTGATACATAGCATCTTTAAACGTTACATTATCTCCTTGAATTTGAGTGTCATCTATAAGATATGGAGCTGTATCTTTACCCCAATCTATTTGTTTTGTATCCCAATAATTGATATTTGATATATCTAACATTAAGACATCGCCTTCTTTTTCGGTATGATAAAGGTCTAATTTTAATTCGTCTAAAATTTGAAACGTTACATTTCCACCTTTCTTTTTATACACCTCATAGGTCTTATTTAGTTCTGGAGTAATTTGGACTTGATTATTGAGAAGCTTTTGTTCTTTTGCGATAATACTTTTTAAGTCACCTTTATAATGCACATAATCACCGTTAATATTCATTACAAGTGTTTCATAGCTTTCATTTTTAAGTCTTTTAATCTCAAAATCTGATTTTGGAGTATAATCAGCTTTAAATGTTTCTTCCTTTATTCGCTGAACTTTAAACACTTTACTTATGTCTCTTTGCTTAGTATTCTGTCTTAAATACCGCTCTAAGTCACCTTGCTTGAAATCGGTTGGACTTCCCTTCCATAAGACAACTCCGTCAGCATTTAAAAGAAGTCCGTATGGCAAAACTCTTGTGTTATTTGCCTTAAAAGTTTCACCTTTGTAATCTATAGACACCGCTAAATCTGTTGGATTTTTTTTAAGAAAACGCTTTACTACTTCAGGGTTTTCTTCTGAAAGTGATATGACATAAAACCGATCAGGATATTGACGCTGAAGTACGCCTAAATACTCAGAGGCGTAAACACAAGGCCCACACCATGTTGCCCAGAAATCAATAAAGAACAGTGATGCTTGGGTATCATTAGCGCTTTTTGATGTTTGCAAGGTTTCAGAAAACCGAATTTGCCCGCTACTTAATAAGGGAAGACAAATACAGAGAATGACTAAAAAAAATTTACTTAAATTCATTTTTTGTTTGTTTACTTTCTCCCTTATGATTAACAACTATTGTGCTAAAATAGTATTTTAAACTAATTAATTTAAAATTCAACAGCATGTAATTCACAAAGTTTTGAACTATAACAGCTTTAATATTTTATATTTGTCATAAATAAAATCCCGAAATCATGATTCGTAAACTTCTCACTTTCATTCTAATTTTTAATCTTACAGCCTGTGCCGAATTACAGGATGTTGTTAATAGTCTACCTCAACAAGGAGGTGGTGTTTTAAGCAATGCTGATATCGCTTCAGGTTTGCGTCAAGCTTTGGATTTTGGAATCGATAAACAAGTAAGCAAACTGACACAAAAGGACGGATTCTTTAAAAATGAATTGGTTAAAATTTTACTGCCTGATGAATTAAAAAAAGTAGATAAAGCCTTACGTGATATTGGTTTGAGCAGTTTAGCAGATGATGGTTTAAAAGTATTGAACCGAGCTGCAGAAGATGCTGTAAAAGAAGCTACACCTATATTCGTAAATGCTGTAAAAGGCATTACATTTAATGATGCAAAAGACATTCTATTAGGTGCTGATGATGCTGCAACCCAGTATTTAACAAGCAGAACACAAACAGAACTTTATAACAAATTTAAACCTGTTATCAATAATTCATTCAGTAAAGTTGGAGCCGATCAAATTTGGGAAAATCTCATCACCAAATATAACGCCATACCGCTTACCAATAATGTCAATCCAGATCTTACAGATTATGTCACCGGAGAGGCTTTGAAAGGTGTTTACACTATGATTGCTGTCGAAGAAAAAGAGATACGAAATAAAGTATCATCTAGAACTACTGATTTATTGCAAAAAGTTTTTGCGCTTCAAGATTAAAAGTTCTATCCTGTAAACTGTAAGAGATTAAAATAATTTATAACCTAAAACAACACCAACAGAATTAAAACGACCTTCAACTATTGTATAGTCATTAGTAATATCTCTCATCGTATTAATTCTAGCTTCGATATTAAACCTATTATCAAATTCATAACCTATACCAAACAATAAGTTTGGAGAAGATCGGATATCTAAATCTACAATACCAGGATTATCAGAGTATTCAATTTTATCTGACATGTCAAACACAATAACGTAGGCTGCGTTTACAAAAATTTTAGACTTTTCAGACAACAGAAAATAATGCCTTAAACCAATTGGAACATCAATATACTTGTAGTCTACCGATATATCTTGTCTCCTATTGGCTTCAATTACACTTTCGTAAAAAATAGTAACAGAACTTTCATACGATTGAAAACCTGGCTCAATAAACACAGACCATCTTTTTGACTTTGAAGATAACATGTACTCTAACTCTGCTGCAATTCTATATGAACTTTGAGAACCTAAATCTCCTCCTTGTCTATCAGCAGCTATAGCTCCTCCGTCATAAACCACATCTAAACTTGAATTAAAATAGCCAACTTTAACCGATAGGTTTAAATCTATTTTTTTATTAGGATTCTCATAAACTTTATTTAATGAAGAGCTACACATATTGTATTTAGAGACAATGTCTTTCAAATCATCTTTAGAATACTTTAAATCTCTTGTTTGATCTAGTGTAATACTCTCACATTTTAACTCATCAAATATTTGTTTTTTGTATGTTGAATTTGTTCCAAGTGTTTTATTTGTGAGTAAATACTTTTTATAAACAAGCGGCTGAAGATCTGTTTCACCAATTCTAATGAAAAAACGATTTTTATCATTATCATGAAAGTAAAATAAATCGGCGTCGCCTTCAATTAGTTGTTTCAAAAAAACCGTTTGATTCAAATATTCAGGCTCTTTAGTAATACTCAGTTTATTGGCTCTGGATGATGACTGATCAATATCAACACTAAACCTCTCAAACTTGATATAATCACCTATTCCAAATTCTTTTACATTTTCGATATCTGTGATGAGTGTTTCTTTAGACGCTTTAGACAACCTGTATTTGAACTCTGTCGGATTATTATTCCAATCAACATTTTTTATATACACCTCAGTTCTCTTATTTTGATTATCTATTATATAACCAGGCTCATAATTTAATTGAGCAAATGACAAGAAACTAAAAAATAAAAAAAAGAAAAGTAGATTGGATTTCATAAATAGGAAAATTAAAATTTATTAATAGCTGCAATGATATGCATTGATCCAATAGCTACAAAATTAAAGTTTCCTTTTTTACAAATTAAGAATTAATATAAACCTAATGTTAGCATAACATAAGACTATTAGATAATGCCCATCTTTGTATCAGTTAGCAGAATAATACCATTCATTTTGAATTAGAAAAGTTAGTTGCAAAAATCGATCTTGTCCTAAGGTCGGTTTTTTTTTGGCCTTTTTGTAAATTTATCTTGCTCAATTACAATATTTTATCTACATTTAATTACGAAAAGCCATTACCATAATGAATCAGACTAAGAAAATTATAAATCACCAATCCTTGTTACTTTCACGTTACAAAAAGTTGGTTGAACAAGCTTATAATTTTCGCCAGACCGATTCTGCACTTAGTGATATTTCAGAATATAAAGCCATCAAGTTACTTCACAAGATCAATAAACTGAAATACCTAATTAGAGATTTAAACACACTACAGCAAAACTAAAAAAGCTAGACTGTAGCGTATCAAATCATTATTTCCAATTACAAAAATCTATATCCTAGTACAACTCCGTAGCTACTAAACTCTCCGTTATAGGTCACAAAACTTGAGAGTATATCTCTATTAGTATATGTTCTGGCTTCGATACTAAATCTATCGTTGAATTCATATCCTAATCCGAAAAGTAAATTTGAACTTGATTTGATGTCAGGATCATTATCTGTGGCAACAGAATCATCAGCATAGTCAATTTCATCTGTTAAATCAACCGTTAGTACTAAAGCCGCATTAATAAAAATCTTTGATTTATCACTCAAATACATATAGTGACGCAATCCAAACGGAATTTCAATGACTTTATAATCTATTGTAGCAGTATCTTCAAAAACTGTCACATCGTTTTCTACTCTAATATCTACAGAAGACGAGTAACTCATGAATGTTGGCTCTAAAAAAACACCCCATTTGTTTTTATTAAATGGCAATAAGGATTCTAACTCCAAACCAAATCTCGGTCCTATTTCCTGCGGAAATTGAGCAGATTGTCTATCTTGTCTGATAGCTCCTTCATCAAATTCTACATTCAACTGATTGACGCTTAAACCTGCTTTCACTCTAATATTGAACTTCCCTTTAAGTGGTTCTTCTTGTAAGACTAAGTTTTCTCCACTAATACAGATATTATAGTCTGAGAAGAAACCAACGAGATCATCCTGATTATAATCAATTTCTCTCAAGGTATTGGAATCAATTCCTCGACATTTCATAGTGTCAAAAAGTGTTTTTCTGTAGGATTCGTTTGTGGCAACCGAGTTATTAGAAACATAATATTTCTTATAAATTAAAGGTTCAATTTTTCCACCATCCAGCTGATAAAAGAACCGCTTAAACTTGTTACTTTTATAAGCGTACAATTTTGCGTCACCAGACACCAACTCTCTAATAAATACAGTTTCAGATTTAAAATTTGGCTCAGGTCTATTGCTAAGTTTAGAAGCTTTTGATGAGGATTGATCTACTTGGACAGTTGCTTTTACATATTTAATGCTATTTCCAATCATAAAACTGCTTACAGATGTTATGTCGGCAGTGATTGTTTCAGAATTTTCTTCTAATCTGTATTGAACTTCCAATGGATTGTTACTCCAATCCAGGTTTCTAATGTAACAATCAATTTTTTTACCAGTATTATCAATAACGTATCCTTTTTCGTATTTGATTTGTGCAAATAAGGTAAAAGAAAAGAGGAATAAAAAGAGGGTAATAGTTGACTTCATAAATGAGTTTTTTTTAGGTTAATATTTTTAAGATGTAAGTAATTTCTCAAAAATTGTACCAAAATACTTGTATGAATATTTCAATCTACTCCCATACCAGGAAAATAATTCTCCATCAATAATAATAACCTGTTTATTTGGATATTTTACAAAAAACTCTTGTTTGTCTTTTTCCTTAAACGGAAATGGCTCACTGGAGAGCAATATCACTTCGGCATCATTAAGTAAGGGATCATCAAGAAGCACTTCTGGATAACGCTCTCTCTTTTTAAATACATTATCAAAGCCAGCTTCAGTCATCATAACATTGACAAACGTATGATTAGCACAAACCATCCATGGATTTTTCCAAATGAAATAGGCTACCTTACACTGCTTTCTGTTCAAAAACTTCTCTCTAAATACATTACGCTCATTATTAATAACTGATATGAGTTGTTCTCCTTTTGATTTAATCTTGAATAAAGCACTATACATCTTAATAAGCTCATAACAGTCATCAAGATTATTTATATCACTAACATGAACAGCTGCTATAGTTTCCAATTCTGAAACCATTTCCTGAGTATTCTCTTCCTTATTACATAAAATGATATCTGGCTTTAAGGCTTTGATTTTATTCATGTTTACTGCCTTAGTTCCTCCTACAATAGTTTTTTCCTTTCGCAAATATTCAGGATGAACACAAAACTTGGTCACTCCAACTATTGACGCTTCTAAACCAAGATCAACTAGTAATTCTGTTTGAGAAGGCACTAAAGAGATAATGCGTTTGGGAGTGGTCTCAAACTCTAAAAGCCTTTTAAGTTGGTCTCGATGTATCATGATGAGAAGCTAAAAATACTCAGCTAAGCGCTATGTCTACTGCAATAAAATGATCTTCATTTGCTCCTGGAGCTCCTGAGCCTTACGAGCTGCAGCCTGTGCAAAATCATCCTCTTGTGACGCATAAATAATTCCTCTTGAAGAGTTGATTAGCAATCCCACAGAATCATTCATTCCATATTTACACACCTCCTGCAAATTTCCGCCTTGAGCTCCAACACCTGGAACCAACAGAAAGCTATCAGGTATAATCTGTCTTATATCTGCAAGGTATTCAGCTTTAGTAGCACCAACCACGTACATTAAATTGTTGGAGTTTTTCCATGATTTTGAAATCTCTAGAACTTGTTTGTATAACTCTTGCCCATTAACTGTTTTTGTTTGGAAATCAAAAGCTCCTTGATTGGAAGTTAAGGCTAACATAATAGTATGTTTGTCTTCAAAAGCTAAAAAAGGCTCTACAGAATCTTTTCCCATATAAGGTGCTACAGTAACACTATCAAAGGCTAGGTCTTCAAAAAATGCTTTAGCATACATCGTACTGGTATTACCGATATCACCACGTTTGGCATCAGCAATGGTAAATATTTCGGGATGCTTAACATTGAGATACATAATAGTCTTCTCTAAAGCTTTCCATCCTTTAAGTCCGTAGGCTTCATAAAAAGCAGTGTTTGGTTTATAAGCGATACATAAATGATGAGTCGCATCAATTATAGCCTTATTGAAAGCAAATATTGGATCTTCCTCTTTTAATAAATGCTTTGGAATTTTATCTAAATCGACATCCAATCCTATACAAAGAAAAGAGTTCTTTTTTTTGATTTGTTGTGTAAGTTCTTGTGTTGTCATATTAAAAAAGCCTCTAAAACAGAGGCTCAAAATTTATATGTGTTCGTCACTAGCTTTTAACTTCTCAGTATTTTCAGCTAGCATTAATTCATCAATTATTTTTTGAATATCACCATTGATGATATTCTGAAGATCATATAAAGTCAATCCTATTCTATGATCGGTTACACGACCTTGCGGATAATTATAAGTTCTAATCTTAGCACTTCTATCTCCAGAGGTTACCATACTACCTCGTTTAGCCGCATCTGCTTCCTGTTTTTTTGCTAATTCCAGATCATATAAACGAGAACGCAATACTTTGAATGCCTTCTCTTTGTTTTTATGCTGTGACTTTTGATCCTGGCATTGTGCTACTAATCCGGTTGGTTCGTGAGTTAATCTAACAGCTGAATAGGTTGTATTTACCGACTGACCTCCTGGACCTGACGAGCAGAAATAATCGATACGTACATCTTTAGGGTCAATCTCCACATCAAATTCTTCAGCCTCAGGAAATACCATACAAGTTGCAGCACTGGTATGAACTCGCCCTTGGGTTTCAGTTTGAGGCACACGTTGCACACGATGCACACCGGCTTCAAATTTTAAAGTTCCGTAAACATCATCACCTGTGACTTCAAACTGAATTTCTTTAAATCCACCATTAGTCCCTTCGCTGTAATCTACAGTACTCACATTCCAACCTTTACTCTCGCAATACTTAGTGTACATTCTATAAAGATCACCTGCAAAAATACTTGCCTCATCTCCACCAGTTCCGGCACGCAACTCAACAACAGCATTTTTAGAATCTTCAGGGTCTTTAGGTATGAGTAAAAACCGTATATCGTCTTCTAATTTTGGAATTCCTTCTTTGGCCTCTTCATATTGCATCTTAGCCATTTCTACCATTTCAGGATCACTTCCATCTGCAATAATCTCTTCTGCTTCTTTTAAATTATTGGTAAGCTCTATGTATAATTCACGTTTATCCATCAGCAAACGTAAATCTTTATACTCTTTATTGAGTTGTACATATCGTTTTTGATCAGTTATGATGTCGGGCTGAATGATCAAATCACTCACTTCATCAAAACGTTGCTTAACTATTTGTAATTTCTCTAACATCTATCTTCTAAAATTGAGATTCAAAAATACGATAATTTATGGATTAGCCATAGTGAATAAGTTGTTACTGCCTTCAAAAATATTCTTATATCTTTTGACGTTATATCCTCATGCGAAAGCAAGTAAAATCTATACTAAACTACTACAAATCAATGGCTTTGTGGTCATTTATTGTGACGCTGGGAATTACTATAATCAACCCTGAGCTCATTTTAGCGTTATCAACAAAACTATTTTTAGTCTTTGTATTGTGGTTTATGATAAGTGACCGAAAGGTAAGACAGCGTTTACGTTTTTACAGAATTAGTGGTGTTTCAAACATTAAATTTTTTACCGTAATCTATCTTTTTGATGGTTTTCTGACAACGACCTTCTTACTGTTAATAAAAGGCTTTATTTAATATTCAAAAACGCCATACTCACTTTTGATCGTAAGTTTTTTTACTTCGGAAGCTTCAACACGTCCAATGATTTGCGCATTGACATTAAAAGATTTTGATATCGCTATAATATCTTCGGCTATTTCAGAAGACACATATAACTCCATGCGATGACCACAATTGAACACCTGATACATTTCTTTCCAATCGGTTTCAGATTGCTCCTGTATCAATTTGAATAATGGCGGAATAGCAAACATGTTATCCTTTACAATATGCAAATTATCAATAAAATGCAAGATTTTAGTTTGAGCACCTCCAGAACAATGAACCATACCATGCAAACTTTCCGAAGAAAATTTAGATAAGATAGCTTTAATAATTGGCGCGTAAGTTCGTGTAGGTGACAATACTAATTTACCAGCATCGATAGGTGAATGCTCTACAGCATCGGTTAGTTTTGTTTGTCCGGAATACACCAAATCTTCGGGAACAGATGCATCAAAACTTTCAGGATATTTTTCAGCCAAATACTTATGAAACACATCATGACGAGCAGATGTTAAGCCATTACTACCCATACCTCCGTTGTACTCAGTTTCATATGTAGCTTGCCCAAAGCTTTCAAGACCAACAATCACGTCACCAGCTTGAATATTTGCGTTATCAATAACATTACTTCGTTTCATACGAGCTGTCACTGTAGAATCTACAATGATGGTACGCACTAAATCGCCAACATCGGCTGTTTCGCCTCCAGTTGAATGGATGGTAACGCCAAATGACTTAAGATCTTTGATAAGTTCTTCTGTACCATTAATTATTGCTGAAATAACTTCACCTGGAATTAAGTTTTTATTACGACCAATAGTTGATGACAGCATGATATTATCGGTAGCGCCAACGCATAACAAATCGTCAATATTCATGATAAGTGCATCTTGAGCTATCCCTTTCCAAACAGAAAGATCTCCAGTCTCTTTCCAATACATATAGGCAAGTGAACTTTTGGTTCCTGCACCATCAGCGTGCATAATCAGGCAATAGTCTTCATTATTGGTTAAATAATCGGGAACAATTTTGCAAAATGCTTTTGGAAATAACCCTTTGTCTATATTCTTGATGGCATTATGCACATCTTCTTTAGAGGCTGAAACACCCCTTTGCGCATAACGTTTACTGATATCTTGGCTCATGGCTTTGTTTTGAGCCACAAAAATAAGAATTGTTAATTACAATTTACGCCTATTTTTATCATCTGTTATTGAATTTGCTTCAATAACGGTAGAATAATCCTTTAATATTTTAGCTTTCTTCTCAGCACCTCCAAAATAGAAATTAGTTCCAAAGGCAATTCTGAAATACGTATCATCAGATGCTCCGGCTTCCAAACCATCAAGCGTATCACTAGACACATAGTTATAATCTGTATAAATTTTTAATGATAATTTATTTGAAACCACACATTCTAATCCAATACCACCTTGAACTTTAGCTGCTGTTTCTTTAAAGTGATTGGAAGCATTATAACCTGCTCCACCAAAAATAAATGGAGAAAAGCGCTCATGAGGAATTAATAACAACTCCATATTTAGGTCAAAGGACATGAATCCTTCATTATAGATATCTATATATGCGAGATTAAATTTATGGTATCCAAAATCTATTGCTAAATGTGGTGTTAAATGTCTTTTGTATCCAAAATGACTGTAAATCTCAAACATTGGATCCACAAAATCACCATTAATAACAGATGTACCTATGGCCACATCAAAGGCATTTGTTCCTCTTATATCGTAAAATTTGGTTTTAGGTTCAATTGGTATTTCAGTATCCTCTTGAGTAAAGGCTTGAAACACTGTTAAACATGCTACTAGTGTTAGTAAATGTAAACGAATTTGTTGTGCTATCATCAAATCTTGTTTTGGTTAAACTAAACCAATAACAAATAGACATTAGATTCAAAAGATTTGGGCAAAGGGCTGGCAATATAAAAAATTAATTTTCAATGAGTTATGTTTTTATCAAAAATTAACTATGGAGCATAAAAAAAGACAAATGAATTTTATAAAACCCATTTGTCTTTCTAATTGGCAATGATAGCAATGCCAACTAATTTTTGTAAGCATCAAAAATCATTTACGATTCTGCTTGAAATCTCGCTTCAGTTTTAACAACATTGTCCTGCGTAAGGTCATCTTTCACGTCGTTAGAATCGTCCTGAGAAAACAACAAGGTAGCAAACATAAGAGCAGCTACGCTTAGTAGTAACTTCTTCATTTTACAAAAAATTGATTAATAGCACTACAAACTTAACTATTTGCACCAGTGTTTACTTAGGTTTAACTATATTTTCGATTAGTTGATAAAATTATGCGTTGAAATGCAATAATTATGGTCAGTATATACGTATGACTACGTAGTTATCAACACTTTCATGATCATAAAAAACATAAAAGCCTCATTAAATGAGGCTTTTAAGCTATAGGTACCAGTTTGGTTATAACTAATTTGTAAACAATAATTCTCTGTACTTTGTAAGTGGCCAAAGTTCATCATCAACCAGCAGTTCTAATTTATCGCAATGGTATCTAATATCGTCAAACAGAGGCTTTACTTTATTGCAATATGCATCGGCTCTTTTTTCCAGATTATTGATAGAGTTAGCTGATTTACGTTCCTCGGTCATTTTAGTCACATTAGAATTAATACCTTCAATATGACTGGATATGTCTTCTATCAAATTGAGTTGTTCTTTGGCAAGTTTTTTAAAGGATGTACCATAAATTTCTTTTAATCCTTTAACATTTTCGATTAAAATATTTTGATAACGCACTGCAGTAGGAACCACATGATTTCTAGCAATATCACCTAGAACTCGACCCTCAATCTGAACTCTTAAAACATACTCCTCCATCTCAATCTCATATCGTGCTTCAGACTCAATTTTGTTCATCACACCTAAATCTTCAAAAAGACGAATTGCTTTTTTAGACACCTTAGCTTTGAGCGCTTCAGGAGTTGTTTTGTTATTACTCAAGCCTCGTTTTTTTGCCTCTTTTTCCCAAGCCTCGCCATAACCATTACCTTCAAAAAGAATATGCTTAGACTTTTTGATGTATTCTCTTAACACATTAAATATCGCATCATCTTTTTTCATGTCCTTTTTAGAAATGAGTAAATCTACTTCTGTTTTAAAATCAATTAACTGCTTCGCTACAATAGTATTTAAAACAGTCATTGGATTTGCACAGTTAGCTGTTGAGCCTACAGCTCTGAACTCAAATTTATTCCCAGTAAATGCAAATGGAGACGTTCTGTTTCTATCGGTATTGTCCAACAATACATCAGGAATTTTACCAACTACATTTAATTTGAGATCGGTTTTTTCCTGAGGCGATAATTTCCCATCAGTTACATTTTCTAGCTCATCCAACACCTTAGTCAATTGATCTCCAATAAACACTGAAATAATAGCAGGTGGTGCTTCATTAGCTCCCAAACGATGATCATTACTTGCAGAAGCTATGGCAGCTCTTAATAATTCCTCATTGTCATAGACTGCTTTTATGGTGTTAATAAAGAATGTAAGGAATTGAAGGTTACTCATTGGTGTTTTTCCTGGACTCAACAAGTTAACACCTGTATTGGTTCCTAAACTCCAGTTGTTATGTTTACCTGAACCATTTACACCTGCAAATGGTTTTTCATGAAATAACACCTTAAAATTATGACGCTCTGCTATTTTATCCATAACATCCATAAGTAGAGAGTTATGATCCACAGCAAGGTTTGCTTCATCATATATAGGAGCAAGCTCAAACTGATTAGGAGCTACTTCATTATGTCTTGTTTTTACAGGAATACCTAACAGCATACATTCGGTCTCTAAATCACGCATATAAGCCATTGCTCTATTTGGGATAGTCCCAAAATAATGATCATCTAACTGCTGTCCTTTAGCTGGAGAATGTCCCAGTAAAGTACGGCCAGTAAGTACTATATCTGGTCTTGACATTGCCAGACCGCTATCTATTAAAAAGTACTCTTGCTCCCATCCTAATGACGCATTAACTTTTTTGACATTCTTATCAAAATATTTACAAACAGCTACTGCAGCTGCATCAACTGCTTGAAGTGCTCTTAATAATGGTGCCTTGTAGTCTAACGCTTCTCCTGTGTAAGCGACAAATATTGTTGGAATACACAATGTTGTTCCATATATAAAAGCAGGAGATGTAGGATCCCATGCTGTGTAGCCTCTAGCTTCAAACGTATTTCTAATACCACCATTAGGAAAACTTGAAGCATCTGGTTCTTGTTGTACTAATTGTCCGCCACCAAATTTTTCAATAGCAAGCCCATTTCCTATAGTTTCAAAAAACGCATCATGCTTTTCTGCTGTTGCACCTGTTAAAGGCTGAAACCAATGTGTATAATGTGTAGCTCCTTTAGAGATAGCCCATTCTTTCATACCTGTTGAAATGTGGTCGGCAACTGTTCTATCAATTTTTGAACCATCACTTATGGCATTCATGACGCTTTCAAAAGCTTCTTTTGTTAAATATTGACGCATTGTTGATTCGTTAAAAACATTAGCTCCAAACAATTCTGACCGTCTTTTATTTTCTTCTATATGAATAGGCTGATGTTTAAATACTTCTTTTAATGCATGAAATCTTAAAGTTGACATAATCTTACCTTGTTTTCGAATTATTAGGGCAAATCTAATTAATATTTAAAAATATACAGGACAAACCCCTAAAAAAATAGGGTATAAACAATTGTTAATAACATTTTATCTAAAACACCCCTCTTTTTTTTGACTGAAACTTAAAATTTTTAATATTTGTGCTTTAAATTTTAAAAACATTAAATCAGCATGAGTAAATCGAAGTTAGAATACATTTGGTTAGATGGTTACAAACCAACTCAAAACATGAGAAGTAAAACTAAAGTTGAAGATAACTTTAGCGGAAAATTAGAAGATTGTCCAATATGGTCTTTTGATGGAAGTTCAACTAGGCAAGCCGAAGGAGGAGATTCTGACTGCTTACTAAAACCAGTAGCAATTTATCCTGATCCAGCCAGAGAAAATGGATATTTAGTTATGACCGAAGTTTTAAATGCTGATGGAACACCACATGAGTCCAATGGAAGAGCAACTATTGATGATGATGACAATGATTTCTGGTTTGGCTTTGAACAAGAGTACTTTATCATGGATAAACACACACAATTACCTTTAGGATTTCCTATCGGTGGATATCCTGGTCCACAGGGTATGTATTATTGTTCTGTTGGTGGTAGACACACACATGGTAGAAGCTTTGTAGAAGAACATGCCGATTTATGTATTGCTGCTGGATTAAATTTTGAAGGTATTAACCAAGAAGTGGCTTCAGGACAATGGGAATACCAATTATTTGCTAAAGGTGCAAAGAAAGCTGGAGATGAGATTTGGATTTCACGCTACTTATTAGATCGTTTAACTGAGCAATATGGTTACTATATTGAATACCACCCAAAACCTGTAAAAGGTGATTGGAATGGTTCTGGTATGCATGCCAACTTCTCTAATACAACATTGAGAACTTGTGGCGATAAAGAAACTTATATGAAAATTTGTGAAGCCTTTAGACCAGTTGTAAAAGAGCATATCGCTGTTTATGGTGAGTTTAATGACGAGCGTTTAACAGGAGACCATGAAACCGCATCTATAGATGAGTTTAGCTATGGTATTTCTGATAGAGGTGCTTCCATTCGTATACCTATTATTACAGTTGAAAAAGGTTGGAAAGGCTGGCTAGAGGACAGACGTCCAGCTTCTAACGGTGATCCTTACAAAATTGCAGGTAGAATTGTAAAAACTGTGAAATCTGCTAACATTAGCTAGACTTTAAAATATCGTTTTGTTCATAAAAACGTTCTCTTCGTCATGGAGAGAGCGTTTTTTTATACCTGAGATCTAAACGCTAAAAAGATAAAGGCACCATAAGCTACAACGAGTAAAAGCCCTTTATATCGGGATATATTTAGTCTTTTTGGAAGTATAATCAAAGGAATCAATACAGCAGAAAAAGCTAACATCCAGAAAATATCATGATCTAAAATAGCTGCATCTGTAACTGGAATTGTTTTTACAATTGAGGTCAATCCTAATACTGAACCAATATTAAAAATATTAGAACCAATCAGATTACCTAAAGATAGGGCTTTTTCTTTTTTAACAGCAGCAATAACAGAAGCGGCTAATTCTGGCACACTAGTGCCTATAGCAATAACTGTGGCAGCAATTACAGCATCACTAACGCCCAACATTGTCGCGAGTTCCTTAGCGCCATCAACAAGCCATTCAGATCCAAAATATAGAGCTACAGCTCCAATAAGTAGCCATAAGGTAATCTTAAAATTTGAAACAATGGCTAAACTCTCATCAACCTCTTCAGGTATAGTATCTTTCTTTGCAGATTTAATAAGTACAATTAAAAATAGAATCAAACCACCAAACAAAACTGCACCTTCTAGAGGTCGTAAATGATCATCATTTTTTAAGAAATAATATAAAACTATTGAAAAGACCATCATGACTGGCCAATTGAGTTTGTAAAACGATTTATCTACAGCAATAGAACTCACAAGTGCTGTGATACCTAGTACTAAACCAATATTTGCGATGTTAGATCCTATGACATTATTAATTGCAATAGCTGGAGAACCTGTCAAGGCAGCATTTAAACTCACCAATAACTCTGGAGCTGATGTAGCAAAACTAACTACAGTCATACCAATAACCATTTTTGATATCTTCAGTTTAAATGATAAAGCCACAGAAGAACGCACCAGGAACTCACCTCCTATAACTAATAACATCAATCCTAAAATGATCCAGACTAAGCTCATGAATTTTAAATTTTTGCGAATATACTACAAAATGAATTGCTCTTAAATAGTTTAGATCATATCACATTAACAATTTTTTAAACATCGATTTTAAAGTTTAGTTAAAAATTGGACTTGAATATATTCTACTTTTAAATTTGATATGTTAATCTCAAAAAAATAATTAAAATGAAAACAACTCGACTTACAAAATTAGTTTTGGGCATAGTGCTGGCCATATCAGTTGGTTTAACCTCATTTAATTTAAGAGCACAGTCTAGTGATAAATCCACTAAGGAAATTATTGATGACATCAACATTACTATCGATAAATCTACTTCTGAAAGCGATTTGAATGATATTAAAGAGCTACTGCTTGATTATGATATAGATGTTGAATTTAACAACATACAAAGAAATGATCTTGAAGAGATTACAGGAATAAGTATAAAACTAAAATCAAATAACGGACAACAAGCTATGAGCCAGATGTCAAGCAATGTTCCTATCAATAAGATCTCCTTCGGAAGAAAAAACAGTAGCCTCTATGTCGGACAAGGAGATCAGCCTTACAACATGTTTATGTTATTAGGAAAAGATAGCCAATTCCCTTCTGCTTTTGAAAGCGATTCTATTTTTTCTCAGCATTTCAAATCATTCAAACAATTCAACCTTGATGATTTTTTTAACGATAACAATTCGATGTTTATGTTTGATGGTGACTCTATGACCATCGAAGAGCTCAAAGATAAAATGATGCAGAATTTCAGTTTTAAAAACCCATCTGGAAATCGCTTCTCTTATCTATTTTCAGATGATGAAACCAATAGCTCAGTACGATATAACTTTATAGATGACCCAAATAAAGAGAAAGTCATTATAATAGATGGTGAAACTTCAAACTTTGAAACTTTAAACAGACTTGCCAAAGCTGACAAAATTGATAAAGTGGATATACTAAAACCTGAAACTGCAATGAGTATCTATGGAAAAAAAGCTAAAGACGGCGCAATCATTGTCACCACCAAATAAACACATTATCTCAAAATCAAAGACAAAAAGACGCTTAAAAAAGCGTCTTTTTTTTATTATCAACTAAACATTATAACTTAAAATTTAGTTAAATAACTACACAAATAGTTGTATAACTATAAAAATAGTTATAGGTTTGCTAAGCACATTAAAATCAGTCAAAATGCAAAAACTCACAAATAAAGAAGAAGAGATCATGCACATCTTATGGAAGCTTGAAAAAGCCTTTGTAAAAGATGTTCTTGCCGAAATAAAAGATGAGAAACCACATTACAATACGCTTTCTACTATTATCAGAAATTTAGAGGAAAAGGGCTATGTGAGCTACAATGCCTACGGAAAAACTCATCAGTACTTTCCTATTGTGAGTAAAGAAGCTTACAAGGAACGTTTTATGAATACAGCCATTGAGAACTACTTCAATAATTCTTATAAAAATGTTGTTTCGTTTTTTGCTAAAGAAGAAAAAATCAGTGTTGATGAACTAAAAGAAATCATAGCTTTAATCGAGAAAAAGAACTAATCATGGACTACTTAATCAAAGCATCAGCAGTACTTATTATATTTTATATTTGCTATCAACTATTCCTTCAGCGAGAAACATTTTTTCAGGCCAACCGTTGGTTTTTATTATCAGGCCTCATCATGGCATGTTGTATTCCACTTGTTGTTATTCCTATATATATTGAGTACACACCAATTGAAACACCAGAATTTATCTATACTACAACTAATATCACTCCTACTCCTGTCGACATTCAAGAATCATCATTTGATTACACACAACTCATTTTCTGGATGTATTTTGCTGGTATTCTTTTTTTCTGCGGAAAATTAATCGTAGAATTTCTATCTCTAAAGCGTATACTAAGCAATAGCAAGCCAAGAACACAAGGCTCCTACAAACTCTTAGAGACTAAGGATGTTGTAGCCCCTTTTTCATTTTTTAATCACATTGTATACAATCCAGATCAGTTTAAAAACGAAGAGTTAGACCACGTGATCAACCACGAAATGGTACATACCAAACAATTACATTCTATAGATACAATAATTGCGCAATTATCCTGCATTATTTTTTGGTTCAATCCTATCGTATGGCTTTACAAAAAAGCATTACAACAAAATCTTGAGTTTATAGCAGACCAAAAAGCGCAATACATTTCAAAATGTCAAAAAAGCTATCAAACTGTACTATTAAAAGCCAGTGTTCAAAATCATCAATTGACACTGACAAACAATTTCTACACATCATTAATTAAAAAACGAATAATCATGTTACACAAATCGAAATCTCACAAATTAAATCAACTAAAATTTGCGCTTGTACTTCCTATTTTAGGAGTCTTTATGATGAGTTTTAGTACCGAAAATGTCTACATCGAAACTCCTCTAGCTGAAGATGAATTCATCTTTGAAGCACTTGATCAAATTAGTGAAGATATTGAAATTATCATCACTAAAGACACTACAGATGAGGAATTAAAAACCATTCAATCTGAATTGAAAAAAGAAGGAATTACCTTTGATTATAGTGGTGTTAAACGTAATGACAAAGGTGAAATTACAAGTATTAAAACCGATTTTAAAAATGATAAGAACAGTTCCAACTATAACATCAAAGGTGATGATGGTATTAAGCCATTTCGTTTTAAAAGCACTGAAGACTCGTTTAGTATAGGCACTATTGACAACGACAGTAATACGTTTGTTTTTGAATCAAAAGACGGAACTGCTAAAGTACAATCTACAGGAAGCAACGTTTATGTTTTTGAAAGTGATGATGAAGAGGAAGACAATAGCTCTGAATCCAGACCCAAGAGTGAAGAAGATGTAAAAACCATCGTCTATAGAACCAAAACATGGACAAACAAGGATGGAGAGAAAATAACAATAGATGCTTCTGAAAAAGGAAATTCTAATGTATTTATCACACGTTCTGAGGATCCTATATTTATTATTGATGGAAGTGCGGTGGATAAATCGATTTTCGAAAATGTCGATTCTGAAGATATTCAATCCGTAAATGTTTTAAAAGGAAAAAATGCACAAACACTCTATGGTACTAAAGCCAAAAATGGTGTTGTGATTATGACGACAAAGGGTTCTAAAAACACCTTTACAAATGAACAAAACAGTAAAGGAATTATTTTAAAAACCAATGGAACGTTCATCGAAGATGATGGTCAGCAACCTTTATTTATTATTGACGGAAAGACAATTTCCAAAAAAGAATTGGAAGATATAAATCCTAATAACATCGAAAGCATTGATATCATCAAGGATGACAAAGCGATAAAGGCCTACGGAAAAAAAGCTAAAAATGGTGCTGTAATCGTGAGAACACATAAAAACAACATTCTAACAGGAGATAGTAAACCTGTTATTGTAGAAATAAGAGAAGAATCGCCTAATAGAATTGAAACGGCTGTGTCTTCAGTGTATATTGTTAATGATAATGATGTTATAGAAACTATAGAATTTGTGATCTCAAAAAATTCTTCAGATGCGTTTTTAGATAAGCAGAAAAAAGATTTGAAAGCACAAGGAATCGATGCAAAATTTTCAAAAGTAAGACGAAATAAAGCTGGAGAGATTACAAGTATCAAAATATCTCTAAACGATAATAACGGACGAAAATCTAGTGCAACATGGAGGGATAAAGATGAAGCCATTCCTGATATCGTGATGGGCAAATCAAAAGACGATAAACTCTTTGTAAGAGCAATAGGTTATTAAACAAAAAGCGTCCAAAATTTGGACGCTTTTTTGTTGATATTATTTTTAATTGACAATCAGTTTCCTTATTGTTTTTTTGTCACCAGATAGCATTCTAATGAAATATAAACCACTATCAAGATCTAAATCAATACTAAAGTCTGTTTCAATAGCTATAGATTTCACTCGTCTACCATCAGCAGAATAAATATCAATCTTAGTTTCTCTATCAAGACCTTTAAAAGAAACGCGTCCATTAGTTGGATTAGGAAACACTAAAATTTTACTAGTATTCACTTCAGAAATACTTAAAGGCTGGTCCCATACATCACCAACATTAGTTCCCCAAATATATTCTACTAAATCTGGCTGATCTATAAATGGATTTCTGTTAAACTGCCAAGTGTACACCACATTGTTGCGATTCATCTCAAAATCATCTGGCGGATCATTTCTGTGCCAATCTAACAATGTTGCCAAGTCTCCTAATTCTCCAGGACCATTTTCTGGATATCCATTAACCACAGCTAAACCATTATATCTAATTTCCATATACAAGACACTTCTGGCCACATCACCTCGGAAACTTTCTCCTAACCTTAAAGGATCACCTATTGTAGCCTCAGAACCATCATAACCACCTAATAAAGGATCTCCATAATGTTTATTGTTTCGTAAACTGTTTTCTGGTCCGTCAGCAGCACGAAGCGCATGCGCATCAGAATTTCCGTGACGTAACGAATCAGCTTTAGTTGTCCAAAAGATATCTCTACCATCAGCAATCTCATCGTCTTCAATATCATTAAACCCACCTCTTGAACGTGGATACGTGTGCTCTCTATTCCATTTTCCATTGTTATCAGAACCCGTTTGAAGATCTAATTTTGGACGTCCTTGTTCTGTGTATAATAACCAAACTTCATTACTATTTAAAGGATTTTGATCTGCTTCCACTAATATATCTAAAACGTCAGCATATGTTTGAGCTCTCACGACATTTGGGTCTGCAATAATATCCTGCAAAGCTTGACGAAGCGCTGTATCAGCCAATCCATCTAGTGAATTGTAATAGCCTGTAGGTTGTGTACTAGTTACATTTCCGAAGGTAGGATTTAAAGGTGTACCGAAATTGGCCATTGTAAAATCGTTATCTACAATACGAATTTCTAAATTGTTATTGAGTGCTAAATAAGTTGCAGGTAAATTTTCAAATCGAACTCTGGTCACCTCATCACCTTCATCATCGGTATCATCTACTAAAGTAATTGTAGTAGATGCTGTAGTTTGATTTATAGGAATGGTAATGGCTGTATTTCCAGTGAAATCAGAAGTATCAAATCCGTTGTTATCTAAAAGAATATTAAAGTTGAGATTTTCAGTCACAGGTGTTTCCGAAGTAAACGTGATATCAAAACTTTCATCTTCGTTGTATTGTGACTGTGCAATACTGATACTTATTCCGTTAAGTACGATACCGCTACCATCGTTAAGTTGCCTTGGTGTTGGTGTTGTAGATGAATACGTTACATTATCATCCATATCAACAAAGCGCTGGATAGAGTTTGTGTTATTTGCCGAACCTTCATTGATTTGCTGGATATTCGTAAATCTTGGATCCTGATTAAAAATAGCAATCATATCCAGATCATCAGCATCTGAAGTATCATATATCAAAACATCAACAAGATTTTCAATAGTAGCAACAGTTTCTTCTGGGAAATCTATATCATCAGCTTGATAAATAGCTACAGCGTCGGCTCCATTTTGAAATACATTTTCAGAAATCAATAGCTGCGGCACTGGACTTACTGAATTACTACCAATGAGTAGAAGTCCGTTAACATCTGTTTCGTAGCCATCCAGATCAACAGTAAAGTAGCTGGAGTTCATTCCGGAAGATGATCCGTTAAAAAAGACAACAACATAGCCGTCTAAGGGAAAGTTTGGAGTATCACTGAGTAGTTCTAAGAATTCCATATTATCAACTCCAGGAGTATCACAATCTAATTCGTTGATAACAACTTGTGAATACGAAAGCTGAAAAAAACATATGGAAATGAAAAATAATAGCGGTCTTTTCATGACATGTTTTTTACAAATGTAATCAACTAGTTAAGCTAATTGCCATTCTGAGTTTAATAAATTATAGAATTTAACAAAGTAGGCAGTTTTTGATCTCAATTTGAATGCTATAAATATTCAAAAATTAAAAACTAAAAAAGATGAAATATCAGTTTTTGATCAATTTTATAACGAAAAGCCCCTTGGTTTAGAAAAAACACTTAAAAAACCCCCTTGAATTATTACAAAATGTAACGTTTATAAATATTTAAACTTACATTTTATTACTTTACTAAAGAGGGTCACATATTTATTGAAATTAAAACCATTTTTTTAGTTATAATTTCATATTCAAATTCATAGATTTTGATAAAATCATTTGGAGAATAGATTTCCAAAATTCTATATTGAAAACTCAATCAAGAAAATGAGATAAATATTAACCTTAAAACCAAAACATTATGATGACACTTGCAAAACTAATGATCGATATTTTATTTTCGATTAGCTAAACCAACCACATGATTGTAAAACTTAGTCTAGAATAAGTTTTACATCATTTTAAACAAAAGTTCTTTTATATCTAAATGCTTAATTTTACACTCAGGTTGAATCTACAAACCTTAGTTGTATGACACAAAAGTTCTTTAAGGCGTTAGCCAAACTCAACAAAATACTCTTACCTAGTTATTCCAAACAACAGTTAGACCTTAGCAAGGCAACTAAACTCCAATTAGCTATTATTGGCTGGAGAGTTTATGTTACCAAGCGTGCTTTAGGATAGTACCATAAAAAAGGCTTCTTTAAAAGAAAGCCTTACTTTATACAGAAGATTTAATTTTTAGAGTAAAAAAATTATGCTACCAAAACACAGTTCTGATAGGACGATTTGTAGCAATTATGTAAATTCCCGTTCTTTTCATTTGTTTTTTCAAATCTACGCAAATACGCGTTTTAAAAATTAGTGTACAAATCATTTGAATCGTAACGTTAATTAGAATTTAATTCAATAAACATACGTTCTTCTTTTTGGAATTCAATTTTAACAGCTTTCAACACATTGTCTATGCTTAGTACTTTAGTTTGTAGTTCTAAAGCTTGTAAACATGAATATGTCATAGCACTAACAATCTGGGCACCAGTTAACTCATAGTTTCTTGCTATTTCGGGAAGCATTGCCTCATCCAAACTCATATGTGTAGGCTTAGCCTTTTGCCATAATTTAAGTCGCTCATCAGCATTTGGTTTTACAAAGTTTATAATATTATTGAAACGCCTTAAGAATGCTTGATCTATATTATTTTTATAGTTACTAGCTAATATTACTATTCCGTTAAAGGTTTCTATTCGCTGCAACAAGTAACTTACACCTTGATTAGCAAAACGATCCTGTGCAGTACGAGTGGTAGATCGTTTACCAAAAAGAGCATCACCTTCATCAAAAAATAAAATCCAATCTTTATGTTCTGCTCTGGAAAATATTTTTTCAAGATTCTTCTCAGTTTCTCCGATATACTTAGATACAATTTGAGAGAGGTCTATACGATACACAGGTTTTTTAAATTCTTTACCGAGTAAAGAAACAGTAAGTGTTTTTCCTGTTCCTGAGGGTCCACAAAACAACGCACGATAACCAGGATTAATTCTTTTCTCCAGACCTAGGTCATATCTTAAGGCTTCGTGATGCTTCATCCAAAGTTTAAGTTGTTGTAGTTGGTCTATAGTATTTTTTCCTAAGATTAAATCATCCCATTCCATAAGAGTACTAACCTCTTTTGCTGGAAAGCTTGGTCCAAATTGAGGTCTTGAAATTTTTCCATCAACCAAAAGGCTAAGCGTCTCTGGTGGCAAAATAATCTTACCACTCATAACAGGCATTCCCTCTTTAACATGTTCTATATATAAAATTTGATCTTTATAAAACCAATGATCAGGTTCAAAATAGTGTTGAATGGCTGCACGTTTTTGAATATCTAAACCTCCAAGAATATAAAGTATAGTCTCACCTGTTGGCTGCATACTGCGATAAGGTTCTGTTTTAACACCTCCCCATTCTGGAAATTCGCCACCATTGGGATACAACTCTTTTATAATAGCATCATAAAATCCTGGTAGTATGTGTGGTGCTAAGACCATTAACATAATCAGTGATTCTTCGTGTGTAGTATTGCGGTTCAACACTTCCGAAAATGTATTTTGAAAGTTGAATTCTTGTCCGTTTCCTTCCTTATTGAAGGCTTGTAGGATGAAGTGTTTTAAGTTGTCTAAGACCATAATTTTAGTGTTAATTATTCCATTTTGCTTTCGATCTTAAATATGGGGTCAACCTTTTGAGTTCTTCTACAGTTCTTTTACTTTTAGGAGTATTACTATCTGAATATCCTTGAATTTGAATTATATCATTTTCGCATTCCTTAACCATGACTGCAGGAGCCGCTAGAAGATCCTTCTTTCCATATTCATCCAAATACAATGATGGCGCTATAAAATGCATGAATTCAACATACATTCCTCCGAAAGACTTTGACGGCACTTTAGTGATTTCATTTTCATAATAAAAGTCTCCTATTTCATTTCCTTTGATTAACTTTATTGTTGCAGTATGAAATTGTGGTAAGGAATTAGCTAACCGAAGTATATAGCTATTAAGTTCATTATTTAATAGATTTAACGATTCATTTTTGTTAAGATGAAAATGAATCACATTTTTATGTTTAGTTTTCACAACACTGATATACTCCTTTGAATCAGGTTTGGAAAACAATCTAAATGACGTCTGTTTCTTCCTCGATAATTGCTTACACAAATCCTCTTTATTAATAGAATCATTGTAAGAATACTTTAGTTCATAATCTGCTACTTCAACCTCTATGAATGGGTTATCAAGAATGACACTAATAATTTCATTAAGAACATCTTTATCGTTAAAATTATCTCTAACATCTACTAAATATAACTCTATTGCTTCCATTTTTAATTTTTAAATTCCTGTAAATTCTTTTACAACATTATCTACATCTAAATAAAACACTTTAAAAAACTGACTATAATCAGTCCCACTTATCACGTCAAATGCTCTACGAGCTGCAATCAAAGCATCTCCATTAGCTCCTCTAGGTAAAAATAAGTAATCGTGACCATCTATTCTACTTAAACCAGGCTGAACTGTTTCAAGAGCATTAACTACATCTTGCTGCCCTCTATTAGAGCGTGTAATTAGCTCTCCATAATATTGCAATTGTTGTGGGTCAATATTTGTGCCTTCATATCCTGTTTTGATATCTAACGTTCTTGGAGGAGGAATTCTAATTTGATCTGGAATAATAAATTTTCTTGCATTAAATCCTTCAACACCTTCAACGGCTATTCTAGGTTGTATTACTCTTGTCTGAGCTTGTAACAAATTCTGTGCTCTTGCAAAATGCTCTCCAACACTTCCTATTGAGCCAGATTGATCAAGTAAGTCAGTAATATATTTAAAGTCATTAACATCTGTGATTTGCTCTCCAACAAGACGATTAACTCTGCTAACCACCCTACCTCTAGCATTACTTAGAACAGATACATTTCTTATAATATCTTCATTTAATAATTCATCTAACATTCTATGAATATCAGGAAATCGCTGAGCTAAGGTATTTGCTTGAAATGCAGCTACTAAACGTGGAGCTGATTCTCGCAACAATAAAAGATTTTTTTGGAAATTGTTTAATTGTAAAAATGAACGTCCAAAGCGGTTAATTAAAGTTTGACTAGATCTAACTCCTCCATCTATACGTGTACTAAAGTTTAAACCTCTACTTAAATATTGAAGGAAGTTACTTGATACAGGATCTCTAGGTCTTCTTCTTGCAGCTTGCCATGTATCCCAAGCTCTTAATAATGTCTCTGGATCCTCATAATGATCCAGTAGTACTTTCTGGATTCTCGGATCGGTCAATATTGATTGATAAAGTTGTGGATTACGTGTTGCTATTTGACCTGCATCAATAACGTGTAACACTTCTGGCAATTGGTTTAACCATTGTGCTCCAACACCAGTATAAAAATCTATAACTGTAGTCAAGTTCTCATCCTGAAGTCGAATTAGTGCGCGAATCAGATTTGGGTTATCCAAAATATTCTGACTAATTCTAGCTAAAAGTCCTGTTTGATTTAGTCGATTAAGCATGACTAAGGATTCGGCAAATTCCTCTGTTTGAACCAATGCTCTGGCAGCTTGAGGATCTGCTAGCCTTAGTGCTTCATCTGTCGATTGCTCTAACTCATTTATAACTCTCACAGCAGCTGTTTGAATTTCGGTGACCTCCGTTAGAGCCTCACCTGTTCTCCCTATAGCCCTTATAAGTTTGAAAGCATCAAAAACATCCAATCCAAGACCAAGTAGACTTAATCCAAATCCCCACCAAGAAGCATCAACATTAGTTAACGAATTAGATGGATCTATTGCAGTTCTATGGGCAGCACTTGTAAAAGATGCTTCTTGATACTGAATTACGGCATCGATAACATTAACAGTAACACTTCCAGCAAGTGCCACCCAACCAACTGGCCCACTAGCTAAGGCTAATAAGCCTAAGCCTATACCTAGTGCAGCTAGCCATATATCCCTAGCAAATTCACTATCTCTATGGTCTTGTACAGCATCATTAATCAAGGTATCATGGATAGTACCGTCTTGAATACCTAGTTCGAGTTTGGTTTGTGCAATAACTACATCTAATTCCCATATATTATTGCTATCTATTGATCCAACAATCTGATCAATATTATTTTTTATATCTGTTGTAATACTACTAATATGAGGAAGCAACCTTGCTCCTAACTCTTCTGGTTCAAGACTTTCATAAGATGAGGCATGACGCTTGAGCGCTTTATGAAAATCAGGATGAGCTAAAATAGAGAAGTTTGGCGCATGTGCCTCGGTCAAGTCAAAAGCACGTTGATTAGCATCATAAGCATTAATGAAATGATCATTACCACCACGTCTGCCTGTACCAAACTTATAGTGTTCATAAACCCTTTCTGCAGCAGCTCTAGGATTCCCTAATGATCCGCCTCCCATTTCAACTCCAGTTACGTGATATGGCATCTCTTCTACAATACCAGCACTTCGCTCTCTTGCTGCCAAGCTGTAATGAGCTGCAAGTTGTTTGACTATTCTAGACAAACTAAGTAAGCTCTCGCTATTCTGGTACCTTTGACTTTCAATATTAGCGCTCACCTCGTTACTTCGTAACATTCTTACTGCCACGGTCTGAGCATATCGACCAAATGAATTTTTAAATTCGGTTTCTGATTGACGATAAATACTTAAACTAATTCCTCGTTCTTGTAATAATCTGTTTCTTTCGGCAATAAGTCGACTCTTCTCTGCTCTTAATTCAATCCTAAGATCTTCTCCACGAACTCTGGGATCATGACCTAAACTTAGTAACATTATAGTATTCTCAAGCTCACTTATTCTCTTATTTAATTCATAAATAGAATCAGTTCCATAGAGGTCAAAAATACTATCTTGAACTCCTTCAATTGCAGAGTTTTGTGATTCGTCTCTTGAATTATACCTCCGATCAAAATATTCACCATGTATACTCTGATATAAATCATTACGAATTCTCATGTTTCTGAAGCCTCTCTCAACATCTAAATCAGTCAAAGGGGTGTAATTGGTAAGATGCCAGTTATGTTCTGTTCTTAATATATCTGCTTCACGCTCAGAAACATTAAGCATATGCATTACCGAATTTGTAAAATATGTTCTTCTATCTACAATTCTGTCTATCGGAATCCTAAAAACCAAATACAATTGCCCCTCTCCACTGTAAGAGGCTGATCTCCTTGAATACGATTGAGTGGTTAACGCACTATCAACAGCTCTTAAGGTAGTGGCGTCTAATCTTCCATGCGAATCTGACCCAATTCCTCTTTCTATTTGAAAATTTCTTAAAGCCCTTTCAGTTTCACCTCCAAACTTGCTATCAACACCAAATTCATCCAAAATATAGTTTAATATCACTAGAGCTTGTTGTAACCTTCCTATATTACTATTATTAGTAAAATTGGTAACTACCCGTCCAGGCTCACTCAAAATTCTTTGAAAATAAGGTGTATTTAGTAATCTGGATTGTAATGGAAGCTCATCTATTTGCTCATATTCAAGATCATACTTTTGAATTCTCGTTTTATCTCCTGCGTCTTGTTGAATTGTATGTGTTAGTTCATGCGCTAATAGATGTTTCCCCGAATGAGAATTAGGATTGTACTTTCCTTCATTAAAATAGATGTCATTACCTACTGTAAACGCTTGAGCATTGAGTTTTTTACTTAAATTAATGGCATTAGAATCTGTATGAATACGGACATTGGAAAAATTAGTATCAAAACCACTTTCCATCACATCTTTAGTTTGCTTATCCAATGCTTTACCACCACCCTTTGATTTGTAAATTTTACTAGTAATATCATTTGTAGTAGTATGGTCGCTTAAGAGACTTGATGATTTACACTGAATAATTGGTGTAATTTGCTCTGACAGTGGCTTTTTACGTATACGCTCTTCATCTTCTTCACAATTATTACATTTACGTTGTATTCTTCCAGTAGATGGTATTGGTTTCTCAACTGCAGTAAGTTTCATCTGGGTTACCTGATCAGCCATTCGATCTGCCTCAACTTCGTATTTATCATCTGACTCACCTATTTCCAGCTTCTCTTGAATGATTGGAGCAGATTTAATAAATCCTGGCCTTGCTGAAGACAGACCACCATTGGGTATATTATTAATCTTATTATGCTCGTTTGAAAATATCATTTTGTTTTTTTATCAATCCATTGCGTCTTCAGCTGAACTTCCTTTCTTTTTACATGAATTCCCTTTATCTAATGCTGTCATACTTTTCCATGTCCCCATTTCCAGATAGTAAACTTGACCACCTTTGTAATATCCAGGAAGTCTAGTCTTTTCTTTGGGGTGATATTGTTTCATTGTTGATTTCCAAACATCTATCACTGACTGAACATCGAAAGACTGGTTTAACAATAATGGTTTGTTTAATGCTTTTATTTTTTTCTGAAAAGTACTTCTAACCTTACCACCTTCTAAAGGCGCAGATTTACGGTACCCAAGAATGACAGCATTAGGAAAAAGTGGAGCAAAAACTTCAATAGCCTCTTTACAAATAGTAGCACAAGATGTACTTATGATTAGCTTGACACGACTAAAATCACCTTTACCTATTAACTTTCGTAAATCAATAAATTGTGTTTGTGTTCCATTTGCAAAAAGTCCTGGATGATTATACTGTGCATATTGATGCCCATAGAAGTACAAAATATCTGTAGCTTCCATTACAGGAGCTTCTGTTCTAGCTGCGCTTTCGAGTGCAGCAGTATCTAATGTTTTAGGAGCTGCCAAACCTTTTGCATCAAAGCTTTCAATTTCAGAAAGACCAAGATTCTTTAACTTTGATCTCCCACCAGAATAATAGCCTGAATACATACCACTATGGCCTCCAAAAGCAGTATTAGCTTCTGCCCATATTATTTTACCCTTTTCAGTACTCTGTAGCTTCTTCTTTATCTCTAAAAGCTTTTCGGAGCTGGCACATCTAATAATCCATTTCAGGTTTTTAATCAAAATTAATTTATCTTCTTTAGTTAAAGAATCAATCTTTGAAACCTGAGTTTCAATTTGTGAAATTTTTTGACTTTCGTTGTAAGTTTTGCACAAATCATCTTTCTTTTGAATTTTTAGCCCACTCTCCTGCTGGATGGTATGTGTTAATTCATGGGCTAGTAAATGTTTACCCGAATTAGATTCGGGATTATACTTTCCCTCATTAAAATAAATATCATTTCCTACCGTAAATGCTTGTGCATTGAGTTCTTGACTTAATTGTTTAGCATTTGTATCTGTATGTAATCTTACATCAGAAAAGTCCCTGCCAAATCTGTTTTCCATGAAAGATTTTGTATCATTATCCATAGTTGAACCTAACCCCCTTGTTGAACTAATTTTAGAATTCACACTATCTGAAGTCATTACTTCATTCTCAGAAGACGTTTGTTTTTTATTAATTAGTGGTGATACTTTTTTATGTAATGCTTTTTTTTGAACCTGTTCTTCATCACAAGCAGAACATTTTCGCTGTACTAAAGTACTTTTAGATGACTTTGTATTATCTAAATATGATGTATTTACTACTTGATCTGCAACTTGATCTGCCTCTTTTTCATAAGCGTCATTTTGTGAACCAATAATTAATTTTTTTTGAATTACAGAGGCTGAAATAAATGCTGGCACTTTTTTTAAGTTTGTTGTAGCATTAGTTCTATCTTCTTTATTATGAAGTGGTTCTTTACTCATACTTCTAAATTATTATTGATTAATTTGACCTGATTCAATAATTAATTGCCTCCTTTTATTGACATCTTCTCGTAATTTATCAATTTGTTTAGGGTCAATTATTGGATTATTTTCAAGTTCTTTCATTTTCCTATTCAGCTCTATTTGAAAGTTTTCCTTATTCTTATTTAAAACAGGATCTTCGATGATTTTTTTTGTATTTGCCAATTCAATAGTTGCCTTAGCTTTTTGATTGGTACTATCTTTTGTGAGTGCTTCTTTTGAATATTTAATGGCCTTTGCGTCGTTGCCTACAACATAGTGTGCGTAACCTAAAACTGCATTTTCTTCAGCTGTTTTTGCCTTTTCCGTCGTTTCAAATTCACTGATTTTTTTATTTAATATGGTTTTTATTTCATAATTATCCGGACAATATTCAGAGGCCTCAGCAAGTTCTTTAAGCTCTATTAATTTCTTCTCTTTTTCATATTTAAATAAGCCGAAAACTTCTGCATTTGAAATAGCTGAAAATCCCATCATAAAAAAAGAAATAAGTATGAGCCAAATGGCATTCAAATAAGGTTTATCCTTTCTTATTAATAAAACAACCAAAGCCAATGCAAACAGAAACAGTATTGATCCTGCGGTTGTAAGTATAATTTCATTTAATTCCATTTTGATTCTATTTAATTGACCCAGTTTTCTATTGAAAACACATCCAGCTTAGATTTTCTAAAATTTCTAACACGCATATAAACCCCATCCCCATTTCTTGACCCTTCGGTATTTGTATTTCCTTCAATGGTTGTAAAAGTATCTGAATCAACATCAATAATAATAGCAGTATGTGTCCAATCAAGATGAGCCTTTCTTATGAGCATAATATCACCTGATTGTATCAAACCTGGATTTTCTCTAATCTTATAATTTCTTATCAATGCGCCAGTTTCCATAGCTCTAACTCCTACGGTATCACAGCTATAGGTTAAAGGCATCATTGTCTTGAAATTCTTATCATGCAATGTAAATGCCTGATCAATAATAGCCTGTACAAAGCCCATACACCAGAACCACCATTGTCCTTCATGCCCATCCATATAACTTCGAACCCATGGGCCAGAATTTGATTCTCCATTTATCTTTAATTCAAAAGGAAGTTCTTCCAGATGTTGACGAGCAACCTCAACAATTGTATGTCTCATACTATGGTGCTTCGTTGCCCCTTCAAATGCATTTTTCAAAGGCTTGACCAATTTGTCAAACAGCGATTTAGATACAATCCCATTTTGAGTAACACCAATGAAGTTTTGAAAATTTTTGACAGCAATCTCTGTTGCAGGTCCAAAATCACCATCAACTTTTGTCATTGATCCAATACCAGGATTCATACGTTCTTGAAGACATAACCATGATTGTATTTTTCTTACTTCTTTACGACTATTATTATTCCCATTCTTTCTTTGAGTGTTAGGAATATTTAATTCTTTTAGATATTTATTTTTTTTCATGATCTAGAATTTAATTCCAGTTACAAATTAAATAGTCTTCCATCCACGGGGTTTTTATCATTCCTATTCCCCATGGTAATTGATCTAACAGTAGATCGTAACTTTTGTTTTCTACTGTGAGTTCATAGTGTTCATCTTCTCTCAAGGCTAGTTTACCTGATCGCTTAATAAAACTTTCCTGCAATCCTGAAACAGAAGTGTTTTTTAGAATTGTCCAATGATTGATAACTGACTGTAGTAAATCCTGACACACTCTTATTTCTATTTGACTGGCTTCAAACTTAGTTTGAACTGTATCTATAGGGTTAACTCCACAAAAGAGTTTGTTTAAAATCAATTGGTTTTCAAAAATGACCTCTTCAAAACCAACGAGATATTGTAAAACCAATACTGCTCTATGTTGTGATAGCACGTCTTTCCAAATTCCATTTTCCTGATATCCCAATTCTGAAAATAGTTTCGGTAAAAAAGGATGTAACAAGACTAAGCCAGCATTTTCTACAAACAATACTTTATCCTGGTCAAATAGCTTATTATTTTCATTTGTATTAATTTCTTTATGTGAAAAATTTATACCCTCAAATAATTCTTCATCTACTGATGTATTTAAGGCTACAGGTTTGATAATCGAGCTATCACTTTCATCATTTTGATACAATAATTTATCAACATATGAACTTTCAATATTGTAATATTCTTCAGCAATACGCTTGATCCTGGTCATAAAGTGCTGACTAAGCATTGACGATTCTTCATTGAAATAGGCTATCCAGTATAAAAATTCTAAAAAGTCATTTAATTGTGGAGATCTATCTATGGCTTTAACAGCAAAATCAAAATCATGAGTAATCCCATCGGCTTCTAAGAATTTAAATTTAAAATGACGAGGAAGATTTAAACTCCATCTTAAAATCATTCTAATTTCATCTTTTAGAACAGTCTTCATTTTTTTTACAAAATGCTTATCAATCTCTATATCATTATAGAGTGTTGATAGTACTGTTGCTTGTATGTTGGTTTCTATTATTCCTGTTTCAAGAAACTTTATAATTAACTGTTTTGCACGCTCCTTTTTATCCATTTTCCAACCTGATTTAGCAGTAGGCTTTTCTTCATCAACTCGCCTTTTCATGGGCAAGTATTCTTTCAGAAATGACTCTATTTGGAGCATACTTTGATCGACAAATTCGGTTTTCCAGTATTTGGAACTCAAATCATTTAGCACAATTGGTAAATCATCGATTAACCAAATTGTATCTGCATCATCATATTGCAATAGCAACTTCTCAAGTCTTGGATAAAACTCTAATTCCAGAACTTGATTTATATCGGTCTTGAACTGCTTCCCTAAAGGCTCTTTAGTACAGTTAAGCTCTATGCTATTTTTATGAATGAGATACATGGCGTAACTGTTTATTCTATATGAGCTGGAACATGCAATTGTATGGATGTGTAAATCATATCTGACTTACTCAATCCAACTCCTGGGAAATCAAGCTTCAATATATTTGGTTCTTCTAATGCAAAAACCATTGGAACTGGTCCAATATTCACAATATTGTTATTTAAATTATTCATGCCTTGACGAACAGTGTATGGCACGATGAATGAAATCTTATTGTGTGCAATGATTTCTTTTAATTTAGGAAGAAGACCAGGTTCTAATTTAAAACTTAGATTCCCTTCATTCTTTTTTAGGACTTTTAAAGCCATTGTAAAGTTCACACTAAACTTTTCAAAACCTCTAAAAGAATAAAACATAACTGCATTTCCACCCGATTTTACAGGCTTTTTGAAATTATTATTTTCAAAGGGTATTAAATCAGATTCAACTTCATTGTTTTCTGTATAGTCTAAAAGTTTTGTTAGTACATCCCGTACTTCTTTTGCTGTATTATTGCCACCGTTTTCAATGGCTTGAATAGCTGTTTCTACGTCTTGTCGTGTTGCCATGAGTATATATGTTTAAATTGTTTATTCAGGTTTATTTGTAAAAAAATCGTCATCACTAAAATCGCGATGATCAAAATCGGCTATAATGGTCTGATTTTCATCATTTGGCGGTAAAGCAATGTTTATAGTGTCGCCATTACCACAACAGATATATGGCAGGTAAAAGTCTGCAATCACTACACGTTCTGGTATCTTATTATTATTTGGAAGCACTTCTGGATTTAGATCAAATACATCTTTGATATTATCAAAAAGATAATCTCTAACAGACAAAGGAATGTTTGCTGGTAAATTTAGTTTTGCATTTTCCAGTAAATTGCCTTTAACACGTTCTACTTCTTTTGTGCATTCATCTTCTGGCTTATCATCTTTTGGATTTACAATGAATGGCTTTACATATTGATTAAATGTGATATTCTCAGCAATTTCAACTTCTGCATTATCAAACAGAGACGCTTGATATATATTTATAGTTTCTAATAGATTAAGAGTAGTAGGATTGATAAACTTAGGCTTAGCAAAAATGGAAGAATCTGTATAAAGCATAATAAAAGTACCTCCTTTTGGCACACCTGCTTTGTGTTCTATTCCAGGATGAGATTCTAAAAATTTAGATAGGAACAGGTTTTTATATTGCTCTTTCCAACGGCGATGTGCTTCTTCGACTATAACTGTAAATGGATCTTCCAAAAACAGGCTATTAATTTCATCAAAGTGATCGATTAAATCTTCTTCTATCCTACTAAAATCCTCAGGCTTTTGAAGCAACAAGCATCTTCTATGAGATACAAAAAGCCTGTTGAGCGCTCTAAACACATCATAAAAGTCTTTATAATTAAACAAAAACTCTTGTAGATTATCTGACAGTAATTCTCTGGTTTCAGCAAGAATATTTGAAAGATTATCAACAACATTGTCTGTAATAAGAATATAGTTTTCTTGAATTTCAGTTTTATTTCTTTTTACCCAATTAATTACATACTCTGTTATACTGAACACTTTTTTACGAGCCATATCATAATCCAATTCAAGGTCATTCCAGTCGCCTTTATGTTTGGAAATATCAACTGTCTTTTTTAGATAATCGGAAGCATTGAGTGCTATAACTTTAAAAGGCAATCTGTTTTTATTCACCTGAGCAATTACTGTTGCTAAAGCTTCATTATAGTTTTTACCAATATGCCCTTCAATTCTATAGAAATTAAAAGGTTCAGAATCATATCCTAACGGGTTATTAACATGATCATCTGTATCATTATATAGCTTAGAATGGTAACTTAATATGTGTTGGTGAAGTCCTTTCATTTTCAATATTGGAGACCATTTACCCACCATATCTTTAATATTTCCGTAGTAATAAGGGATAGCACGTTCTGATAGAGGTTCAGTACCCAATCGAGATGGTGTGATCTTTATTCCGTCTAATCGAACTGTTTTTAAATGAATATCAAAAAAACTTAATTGATGTATGAGCTTATGAATTAATCCCTTTAATTCCTCTTTTTTCACTTTGTATTCCTCGGCAAGAATTCCAGTTTTTATGAAAGGAGTTCTAAAACGATACAAATCATTTTCTGTCCCTATATCTTGAGTTTCAAATTCGGCTAAGCCTAGTAATACATGAAAAGGAAATAAATCATTATTTGGACAACAAATAGATGGATTACAAGTATTGAACTTGGCAATTTCATGATACGTAGCTAGCAGATCTCCTATCCAATCTACCACATATTGAATGTAAATGTCATTTCTATATTGGGCATGTAATGTATTAACCTGTGCTAATACATTAGAAAGCCTAGAATAGTTTGACACATCTCCCAATTCTTGTTGATAATGGTCGTGTACTGATTTGATTGCATCATGGAGAATTTGTTTACTCTTATTTATCTGTAAGTTAAAAGCCTCCAAAACATGTTGACCAGTCACAAGATTTGTTCTGGGAACATTATACTTTGGTAATACCTTCTTAGCAAAATATGTATTCTGACATTGGTTTAATCTTATGGCACTGTCTTCTAGTTCTTCTCTATCAATGAGCAAAGGTCTTGCTTTAAACTCCAATCTCTTTCCCTTATCTGCACAATCAATAGCGACACAATTCTTTTCATCAATTAATGGAGCTTCAAGAAGTAACATGATGACTTTGTCATCTAAAATATCTTGAGTCAAGATCTCTTTTCCATCGTCTTCACTATCTGAAGGAAGTAATTCTAAACAATTTTCAAAGGGCTCATATAATTTAGCATAGTCATACATTGTCTCCAGATATGGATGCTTTTCCAAGTCAGGATGCAAAAAATATTCTGAAATAGTAGTTGCTTTAAAATGTGTATATCTTGAATCTTTAAAAGGAATAAGAAAACCCAGAGAAGTAATAGCAGTCCCACAACCAATATCAACGGTTCTTGCATTAGGTCTTTTAATGTCAAGACCACAAACAATCCCCATACCTAACAGTGCAACTCTAGATATACGATCTTGTTCTTCTAAATAACTAATGAGTTTGTTTAAATGCTTTTGGCTTAAAACCTGATCGGCTTCAAATACTGGATAATCTGTTATTACTGGTGTCATGGCTCTATGTTTTTCAGAGTTCCTAAAGAACTATTATTTAATGATATAGGATTGGTTAATTCACTCTCTAGACAATCGTGAAGCGTCCCTTCGTCGTATATGGTATTCAATCGTTTTAATTGGGCTATCAAATTGGATAGTTTTTTATTGTAAGCTTTTTTCGCACTCAGGCTTAAAGTGTCTAAACAATATTTTGTTCTTAATTTCTTATACTCAATCAGCCACGCTTTATAAGCATTTTGAAAGCCTATCATATCGTCTCGACCTACCCAACAAATTTTTAAAAGCGTATGAGCTGGTGCTTCAGATCTCATTAAAGTTTCAGCATAATTTCTAAAATATCGGTTTCTAAAACGTGACAACCATCCTGGCAAAATTACAGTTGCCTTAAAAGAATATGGATCATTATTTGCTTCGGAATAGCAATCATCATTGAGGCAAACAGTGAGTAAATCATCATCTGTTAAATCATTATCAATTAAAGGCCTTAATAGTATGTGTTCAATACAATAGAAGTTTTCTAAATAGGAATTCAGAGCCTGATAAAGTTTTGGAATAAATTCTTCGGCCTCGGCTACACTGTTAAAAGCTTTTTCAAATTTGGCAATTTTTATATGATCGCTATTTACAAAATAAATAAACGAATTAGCAAAAGTGACCACGCGATAAGCCGACACATTATTTATAAGCATATGCGCAAGTTCCCATCGCTCATTTAAAGTAAATGTATTGGTATTTGGAAGACTGAAGCTCAGTGGCCCAATTACAGTATTATAGGTCCAAAATGATTTAGGCTGATCATCAACTATATCTGAAAGTGTAAATGTATTGATGCCCAACAAAGCTGCAATACGGTTTTCAAAACCACCTCTTTCACTTATGCCCCAAGGATGTTCTATATCTACGGAATGTTCTTGCAAATAATTCATTCCTAAACCTCTAGGATAACTAAGTTGAGGATATTTAGCTATAAATTGCTCTTTGTCATGAATTAGTTCATTATCCTGAAGCGTGATTTCTGCTAATCCATTTGCATTTTCCTGCATGGTATGCATCATGAAAACATAATCACTAAACGACTCACCAAAACGAGCCATAAGATGATCTAAAAAACGATTACGTCTATCAAAAAATAGCTTGTCATTTTCATAATGAGATCTATCATCTTCATTTTGTCCATTAAATAGAGTGGTTTCAAATGTAGCTGAGTAGACCTCATCAGCAAACAAATCTTCATCTATTCCTGAGATATTCTTTAATTTTTGTACAAAATAAGTGCGGTCAATAGTGTTGATATCCAACAAATCTTTTGCATGAAAAAGCTGCTTGAAGAAGTCTGCCAAAAGTTGATCAAAATGCTGCAAATATGCTTTTAGTTGCTTAGCTTTAATCTTTCTTGATACTGGTTCTGTTCCTAAAAGATGACCTTTCCCTATACCATAAGTTACAGGAAAATCATTTTGGATACTATGGTAGTCATCTAATTGAAAATATTGTCCTTTGGGAAACGTAAAATCATTTTCAGCACCTTTAAGTTTATAAGTGTTATTATCGGTTTTAAGGTAAAACACTCCATCACTCAATTCAAATGCTCCACTTTCAGGAATTATAAATGGAATGCCATCTCTAAACATTAATAACTTTGATTTGTTAAAACTGAATACTGGCTTTTGCTGTCCATTAAGCTGCAAACACCAAGGCTTATTCATTGCGCTTTCAAGAGGCTGACCTAATTTATCATAAGCAGTAAGCAGCATGTTATCTACTGCTAACACACCATCAATACTCATTAATGCTGCAATAATATCAGACGCATGAATGCACTCAGGTAATTGCGATTTTTCAACTTCTTCGTCTAATAGAAAACCATGTGATAAAGATGGCCCATTAAAGATCTGTTCTGGACTTAGGTCCTTATCTAACATTTGGTTAAGCGTATAAAAGCGTATAGGCGGATTAAGGATAAGATCTATAGCTTGTTGAATTTTAGCTAATACAGCTTCAGCATCTGCACTGGTATTTATATGAATATCTGCACATACACCAATATCGATAGTGTCTATAGTTTCAATACATAACCAGTCTTCAGTAAAATTTCTATTATCATTTAGTATTTGATCAATTTCAGCATAAATACCATCCACAATTTGCTTTTTGGCATTGAATTTAGAAATGGTGTCTGTTATGTGTTCAATATCATTGAAATAGGTCTCCACTAATGAGGTTTCAAGTGGATCAACTACTGTTATCTTTAGTGTTAATGTATGTGTTGGATTTGACTTTTTATGAACGGTTACAGATACTGTATTTTCATCAATAACAATAGTTTTGATTTTTATTTTTAATGGATTGCTCATCAGGTTGAGCCAGGCTGTTTTTTGATGTTTCCAATTATCAAATTCGAGAGCAATATCTGTGGCCACAAAACGAGTAACACCTAACTCCTCTATTGAAAAGGAGTCTTGAATTTCAACTTCATTAAGTTGTCCCAAATCAATGTCTTCTCCAAGCTCGACTATAATCTTATTTAAACCTCTTATTTTAAGCCTGTTTAATGTATTATCAAATCTATCTACAGACTTTAAACTTAATTTATCCTCTCGCGGATTTATAAAAACCGGAATTTCATTATCCAGAGGATTTGAATAATCTAATGCATCTTTAGTTCCATTTGAATAACTAAGCCATGCATTATTTACACCTTCAATATCTATAAGTACTTTGCGATAATCTATAGGTGTCAATGGTGCATTGGTAAGGATCTCGCTAGCTTTAAAGAACGTTTTATTATCTATAACTCCCTGATCATTTGCCAATAAATCTTCAATATCAAAATTACTACGATAACCAAGTTCAGTTATGGCATAGCATAATACTTCAAGTATAGTTATACCAGGATCGTGTGCATTAAAATCGGTCCACAATTTGTGTGATAAAGATTCAATATACTTTTGCCCCTCTGCTCTTAAAAACTCATAGTTTTGAGCTTGAGACAACACCCGTTTTTTATCTATGTAACTTACTACACTCATGAGCAACACACGTTATTAATTGTTGTAATAGAATGCTCATGCGGCACAAAAAGAGAGTACACTGTTTTAGGGACAATTTTTTCTACATCATTGAACGATTGTAAAACCACGCTGGTAGTATCATCTAAAATATGGTGATTAACCTTAAAATCAGAGATATAGTCTACAAAAGATTGCATTTCTATTAACTGTATAAGTTTGGATTTTTCTATTTCAGTTTGAAATTCGACACTGGAATCCTTGTTGTAAGCCCACGGACTTAAAAACGTATTGATCGTCTCAATTAAACGTTGCGTATATAGTCTGGAATCTGCTCCTGGAACATCATGATGTTTGAAATTAAAAACAACTTCTAACTGTTCTAACTTAGGAGGCTTTACATTAATTCGTGTATGATGTGAAGATTTCGATTCTAAAAATGTTTTAATACGTTTCATTGTTCCAATTGGAACAATAGGTTTCCAATACACAGGCACATTGACACCAAGTCCTTTTGCAATAGGAATTATGGTGACATAACCAGAAGAAGAGTTGTCAATTTCGTGTGCATCATAGCGATAATGATTTAAGCATTTAACTCTAAATACTTCAGGGAAATTATCGAGAACTAAGGTTTCATAATCCCAAATTGAAATTGCTCTTTCCTTATGTCTCAAACGCTCACTTGAACGCTTATAAAACATTGAATCTGTGTCTCTCAATCGTCCGTAAAAAGAAGAATACGGTTGATTGACCTTTTTGATTTCATTCTTGGGTTTTAATAGTTTTGAAATGGTCTCAGGTGCTAGATTTTCCTGAAATTCCAATCCATTTTCATCGTGATCAAATAATACTGCTTTTAATGCTTGTGTGTGTATACCTACTAAGTGACAAATTGCATCAACACGTTCTGCAACCTCGACCTTTATCCACCATATCCCTTTTGGGAATTTAGTTTGTGTCTGATGATCTAAATCTTCAGGAGCTTGCAAATGAACAATCCCTGACTGTGTAAGTCCATTGGTTTCATCTCCTATAGACTCTGCGCTAAAAGGAACCCAACGATTGCCCTCTAAATAGGTCCATCTCAACTCAATTGGTAGCTGTCTGGGATTTGCGCTTCCTTCTGCAACTTGAAACAAGAGGCTTAAAGAATTTCCTGCATCAATATCTTTGATACCAATAAACAATTCGCCATCATTATCTATTTTGGGTACGATAGTAAAGTTAGTTCCAGAGAGCTTTTCATAGCCTTTAGGATACATATTGAAAAATGACACATGGTTATGTTGCGAATCTGCTTCATAAGCGAATGTTACATCACTAATGGTAGGAATGTAAGGCAAAACAGGAGATGACAACTTAGACTGTTTTATAAATGTATTCAAATAGGTTTCACCTGCATACCCTTTATTGAGGATGATTTTAAAAAATCCGTTGGCATCACTGGGTGTTAACTTTTCATCATCAGTAAAATCAAAATCGATAGGACCTCTATTATGAAGTCTGAACAGCTGATCATTTCTATTCCAGTTATTTTCCGCTGTCCAAATGCCATTCTCTAAATATTCAAGTTTGGTATTTTGGTAAATATTCCACGAATTGTCACTGGTTTCAATATTTAGGTTACCCTTTGCTTTTTTCTTTTGAAAAAATTCTTTGTTTGAAAATGTAATGGAGTGCCCGTTTTTGGGAATGAGTCCGAAGGGTTCAAATGATTTGGTATGGTCAATCGTCCCTGTATCAGAGAATAGCTTAAATTGTCTGTAGTTAGAAACTACGACTTTAATTAGAATTTTATTACATCTGAAACTTGACAGCTTTCCGTTTTTTGCTATAATTTTTAAGACTGGGAATGGTGTATTTATTGAGATTCCGTCGTGAACTTCACTATTTAATGGAATTATCGAAGGATCTTCATTAGCCAAAGAAAGGTGTAACTGACCTTCAATATTGGTTGGGTTTTTAATTTGAAACCATTCCTCTTCTGCACTGATATAAAAATTATAATCATTGACATTAAGTTCTAATGTCTCTCCATTATGCTTACTGAAATTTATTTGTATGACTCGGTCTCCTCCTTTAAGAAAAAATAGTGGACTTGCCATTGCAAAACCTAGCTGATCAGCAATAGCATCTTTTGTAAATGCTTTCCAACTTTCACCTTGAGCATTTGTTTCCGTTAGATCATTAAAATAGTATCTACTATTATTTTTAAAACCGCCATATATAGTTTCTATTACGGCTTTATTTATTGTAGCATCTGCTGTTGAAGCATAATATTTCTTTTTACCGTCTTTAGCTTTCCCTGCTAGAAAAACGCTGTCTTTTTCAATAGAAAACGTTGATGTACCTAGGTGTGGTTCAATATAGCAATGCACATAATCTGGGCTTGCTTTTTGAGGACTTAAATGAAGAACATCTTTATAATAGAAATCAAGATGCCGTTTTGTAAACGTGTTTAGATCAGTCTGGGCATTTTCAAAAAGCTTTAAAAATGCAATATAAAGCGCGTATTGAGGTGAATGCTTTGGATAAGACTCTAAATTTTTATGCAGTTGCTCCCTACTCCTTTGTTTCCAATCTGTCAAAAGCCCGAATAAATTTTGAATTTTCTTATTGAATAAATGATTTTGAAAAAGAATATTTAAATCATCGGGTTGATTGACTTGCAACATAATTGCTTCGAGCAACACACTCAGTGTAGATTTTGTTGAATTAAAGTAATCTTTAATAGAAAGATCTAAGGGAAGCTGACTTACTTTTTGGAATAGATCCTTGAACAGGATATTAATAGATTGAAAATAAGGATCAATTATTTTGCGATGATCATCAGATGGTAATAAAATAAGTTTTTGTTTATTGGTCTTGTAGTTAGCCGCAAACTTTTGAATATCTAGGCTTGCGATTTGAGCAAGAATAGATGTTGATTCCCATCCAAAAAATGAACTCCAATTTCCTAAGATCACATTTTCACCATCGTAAAAATGCAAATGAGTTGACAACCTGTAAGCTGATACGATCAGGTCTTCTATAGCTCGTTCATCAATTTTTATGAATTCACTATCTAGGGCTTTAGGTGAACGACTCAGCTGAGTTAACCCCTTAGTTCTATGTGTCTCTATATGTGGATTGCAATCAGACATTAAAATTAATTATTAATATGTGTTCCTTCTTTTATATAAAACGGATATACATAATTCATTCTAGAATTAGTAGCCCTTATTTTGTATTCTATTTGGATATACAAAACACCTTCTAAAGGATTGGATTTAGAAAAAAATATATGTTCTAAATCTATTCTTGGCTCGTACTTTAAAATGGCTTTTTCAATTATCCTTTCCATTTTAGTTAAGAGTGTTGTTGTAATATTTTCAAATGGCATTGTATTAATTCCACAACCAAAATCAGATCTCAAAATGCGTTCACCTAAGCCTGTATTAAGTAAAATATTTAAGCTCTGTTGGATATCTTCCTCATCATTTACCATTACTACAGATCTTTCAATTAGATCAAAAGCAGGTGGAAAACTCCATCCTTTTCCTAAAAAATTATTATCGTCCATTCTAACCTCCAATTATTACGGTTAAACATCCTTTTACAATTTTTCCGCCATGCGCAGTACTATCTCCCATTCTAGCTGCAGGCATTTTACCAATTTTTACAGTTGAAGACCCAGAAGCAATTGTATCTGGCGGACCAGTACACGTGCACATATCACCAACTACTGAAGCTGGTTGTTTTCCAATCATAACAGTTGTATTTGCTCCTGCCTGAATAGGTCCACCAACATGAGGTTTGGTGCCATCAACCATAGGACATACATGCAAATCATTTAATCGTGCTGCAAATTTCATATCAGTTTAAGTTTATAAATGCTCCTTCAAGGTTCATATTACCAGAAGCCTTGAACGAATTCTCAATGCCTTCAATTTTAATATTACCAGCAGCTTTCAAAATGATGTCTTTTTTACTATCTAAAGTGATTCCTTTATCATTTACTGAAATGGTGCTTCCATTATTTTTATCTTGTACGTAGAACCCTTTTTTATCATCACCAATGATTAGTTGTTGATTGGCCTTTGTACTAATCTCCACCGTCTTTTTCTCATCATCTATAATAATTTTGGTTCCCTCCTTAGAAACGAAACCTTGTATGTAATTTTTTTCTTTAATACTGAAAGGAGCAGGTCTCGCACTACTATACAATTTACCTAGTATAACTGGTGTATCAGGATTGTTATTAAAACATCCAAGGACAACTTCATCGTCAACTTCCGGAATAAAGAATCCTCCACGATCTGGACCTGCTTGTATGGAAGCTAATCTTGCCCAGACTCCTTCTCCACTATCTGATATTGATGGTATTCTAACTTTAATACGAAATTCTGAATCTCCATCTATTTTGGTTACTACACCTATTTGTAGTCCTTGCATAGTATTAGACTGTCCTAATATATCCTCATTTGAAGATCTGGAGCCTCTGACATTTTCAGCAAAGGAATTATTGTTTTCTAAACCAAAACTATATTCCGTTTGCCAGCACCCATTTTCGATAGTATGGTGCTCAGCAGATATTATTAATGGACTAGCATCAATATTTTGATTCACTTTTTCAAACTGAATGTAATCTCCATAGTTTGCCTGAAGGTTCCCAAAAGTCTTCACCTTCCCTTTAGTAGTTGCCAATCTGTTTTTTGCTGCTCTGGCAATTGATATTTGATTCTTTGTTTGGTTGCTATAATTGGTCTGACTTAAATCAATAACTTCAGAGCCTTCACTATTCTCTACATTAGTTTCATTGTCTTGTGTTTCAATTTCCTGAGTTTCCGGATTCCAGGTTCTAATCACTACATTAGACACTGTAGATTCTTGAGTGCCTTCAAACTCAAAGACATTCACTCCATTTTCAGCCAGATATAATGGTTGAAAAGCTTGAGCTGTACTATCAAAAGCTTTAAAAACACCTTCTTTAATTGTTGTCATAAGACCAAGTGTATCGAGATAACTCAATATATAATCCCATGGTGTGGTATTTGATGTTTTACTAACTATTTCATCACCTCCAACTTGTAAATCCACTTCGTTAGAAATCTGTAAATGATTAAGAAATCTGTCCATTTTTGTGCTAAAGGTTTCATCAGCTACAACATCTTGCTGACTCATTAGATTGACACAAACATCTTTACATTCTACTTTAGTTTCAAATCCACAGTTGCTGCCTACATTGCGTTCTAACCTGTAGACCATCCCTTTAAACAGAGTTTTGGTTTCATTACCTTCACTCACTTGAATTTCAATAGCATCAGTCACTGCAAGAGTATCACTTTCCAGAAGGTCTTCCTCACTGGTTGTATCTGGATTAGAACTTATAAATAGTAATTTAGCAAAGGGGATTTTATTGAATTCATAGTGACAATCCACTTTTTTTAAAAACGTATGCAATCCAGACAATTCACCATTGATTAAGATTTGTATGTTCAACGTACTCTGAGATGGTATGAATGGTTCTAAAGGCATATTAATTATTTAATTGGTGGAAAACGTAAGTTTTGCCCTGTTTTTAACTCTCTAAAACTCAACAACTTGTTGGCTTTCGCCACATCGACATAGTATGAATTAAGAGCATAGGTTTGTTCGGCTAAAAGTGTAATCTTATCGTTTTGATTAACTGTTTTTTTGTGGGTTACATCCGGAGATTGTCTATTTTGTTCTGCCTGCATTTCGCCGTAAGACTGTGTGCCTTTGAATTTGCAAATTGCATTTGCACGAATAGGCCTTCCATCTTTACCAAATACTTTATACTCTACACTTAAACTAGTTAAGCGACATTCCAATTGAAACTTTCCCCATAGTAATCTGAGGTATCTGGTTTGGTGTGTATCACCATTAAAGCCTGAGAGTAATTCCTTAAATTCTTCAAGTTCCTCTTCAATTGTTGCTGCTTGTTCAAAAGGGTTAGCAATTGCAGGCTCTAAAACATCGATTAAGGTCTCAGATAACGGTAAACTTTCAACTTTACCATCTTTTATCTTAGCTGGAGGAATTACACCAGAACTATCAAAGACAAAATCAAAAGAGACCTCTTCACTACCAATTCTATTAAACTGTAGTTCTTGACTGGAAGACCCAATAGCTTGTCCTTCACAAAACTCCACTTCATGATTCAATGTGTAACTTTCTGGATTAACTTGCACAAAAATTGTCTTGATGGCTTCCGTTTCTTTGTATTCTATACTCGGATATACCTCAATTCGCATTTTATCTACAATACCTAATAACCCTTCAATCATCGCTCTTGTTTTTCTTTAATGTATTCTATGACATTTCTGGTACACGCTTTGGTTATTTCAGCTTTTAATTCGCTTATTTTTGACGAACTAAACTTTTGTGATTCTTGATGCTGAACTGTCTCCTCAACATTGATTTTAATATTTAATTCCTTTATTTCTATTGGCATAATCTCATCTTTTTAGATCTTACGGAACAGGTATTTCTTTGAAATACTGGTACTTTAGAGATAGAGTTTCTATGACCAACTGACTCTCTTCAGCATTGAAATCTGAAACATCTAAACTCAAAGGAATAGCTTGAGAGATATACCATACTTTCACTGGATCATTCTCTTCATCTAGCAATGACACTACAAGGTTTGCTGGATGAAACACAAAACTGTCTAAGGCATTATTTACCCACATTCTTAATCCGGAAATCTCTTTAGTTAAGCCTCGCTTTAGTATTAGATTTTCAAAAGTATTTTGTTTAGGTAATGAAATTTTAAATTGATTCTGACCACCTTCGGTAATCGTGTCAAACTCCATGGTTGACTTAAGTCCGCTAACACTTTGAAATTTAGTATCAATACTAAACTGAGGCAGTAATTCAAAGATTACTGAAAAATGAAATCCGCTAAGTGGCATTGGATCTGGCATAAATTACACATGTTCATAAGTGAAACCATGGTTCGCAATTTCTACAGTCTCAATTGCATTTGCATTTTCATCTGCATTCATATCAGTACATTTAAGAGATACTATAAAGCAATCTTTTACAACCCAAACTAATGCTGGTTGGTTCTCTTCATTAAGTAATGATATGGTTATATCTCTTTTATCTACGGTATTCAATGCAACGGTATTATACCATTCAAGAAACTCGTTATCGTCATGAAATACACCTCTTTTAAGTGTGATATTACTGAGTTTATGCATTCCTGGCATTTTCTTTTTGAAAAACTCTTTACTTGAACCTTCTCTGTACTCTAATACATCTAGCTCTTTGTTCAAACCTGAAACTTCTTGAAACCCTATTCGTGTTCCACCCCATTCTACGCTAAAATGAAACTTTGGTAACGGAAAATCTGTCATGATCTTTATGTTTTAATTAATGTTATTTATGATTTTTGCTGCATTTGAGTAAACTCAAGCACTATGAACTCAGCAGGTCGAGATGGTGCATATCCAATTTTCACGATCATACGGCCGTTATTAATGTCATTAGCATCCATTGTTTCACCAAGACCAACACTTACAAAAAAGGCGTCTTCTGCTTTAGCTCCTGCTAGAGCGCCATCACCCCAAAGTGTTGTCAAATAGTTAGAGATCATCCCTTTCACGTTCACCCAAGTTTGCTTTACGTTAGGCTCAAACACAAAATTCATACAGGCTTTCTTAGTAGATTCTTCAATCATATTTGCTAATCGTCTAACATTGATGTAGCGCCAATCATTACTATTGCCATCTAAAGTTCTTGCTCCCCAAACCAGTTTACCTCGTCCAGTAAACGCACGAATAGCATTTATTGACTTACCTGTCTCATGTTTATTCATGGTTCTTTGTTCTTTATCATTGATATCATCGGTAAGTCCTATAATACCACTAACACTCACATTACCTGGAGCCTTCCAAACACCTCGAGTTGCATCAACATCTGCATAAATACCAGCTATTGCTCCACTTGGCGGAATGGTATTCATGTTTTTTGATAAACCTGATAGAACTTTAGGGTAATCTGGCAATTCTGAAACCAGTTCCGATTCTTTTTTAGAATCTAAATCTTCAAGAGCCGACACCACACCATTGACAGTATCTACTATTTGGGTATGTAATTTATTAAGCTGACCTTGAATTAGAGGATAACTCTCTGTATCATCTCCTGCTTCTGGATTAGACGTTAATAACTTATCGTAAAGATTTGGTGCAGATTCGGCAAAATCTGCTCCGTTTTTCCAACTGGTATCGTCAAAGTCATTGTCGTCAAAATCACTTCCAAGAATAAGTGTATATGCAGCTTCCAAGGATTTAAACTTAGCTTCAAAATCAAATGTTTTTTGAGCTAATGGTTTCAGCGAACTTTGAATTAATTTTACCGTATCAATTTTAAGATTGAATTGTTCGTTATGTGCAGCATCTTCAGGCAAACCAGAAGGATCATCAAATAAAGCAAGTAAACTCCAACATTTTCTTATATAATCTTCAACTTTGTTTTCATCATCAATTGGAAGGTCTGCTGCATCAGGCTTAGCTTTATGAGCTTGCATAGGTGCAGCTTTCCAATTGTTTGTAAAGGATTTTACACTAGCATTTAATGCCAAATAAGCATCAATTTTACTGATCATACTTGGATTTGATACTTTAAAATCATAATTATTCTGAATATCTGTAAATCTGAATTGAAAAGGGAAACTTGCCTGTAAATACGGGTAATATGCAGCACCATATTTTAAGTTTTTGTTTCCAACTGCATTCCTGAATGCTAGACTATCATCTTCCAGACTTGTCCCATCACTTTTAGACTGAATGACGTCCATAATTGCAAAACGATCCATGAGTTCAGCACATTGAGCTAAAGCATGTTCTTGGACAATTCCAAGATGTGCATCTCCTAGATTTATGCCGTCAGGAAACAAGATAAGTGTCACCTCATCTACTTTTTCCAGTTTATCAATCCCAGCTGTAAACAAATCACGTACAGCAGAATTTGTCCAATCAGCTGGTTTTTCAGAATAATAGCCAACAGATACTATGTAACATTCGCCTCCACCATTAGAATAGAACAAACGAAGACTATTATAAAGCTTTAATTTACTTTCGTCTACTGAATACTCTTCGGCATCAACATTGATACTAATTATACTATCTGGAGCTGGTGAGCCTCCAAAGTGTGTTTCAAATTCTAACAAAGAATTGATCTTTGTAGGTTTGTCTTTCACGCCTTTCTCTGTGTATCCAATGAACGCTGGAATGGCTGTTGCCACTTGAGCTATACTTGGTGGAAATGCGTTTACTTCCTTGACATAAACGCCTGGTGTTGCTAATGAACTAATCATAATTTAAAGTTGTTTTGTTATATACTCTGTTTCTTCCAAAAGTCCAGTTGTGTCTTCTGAATTATTTTCCCATAATTTAATTTTGAATTCTTCTATAATTTCGGCGCCATCTTTTTCATCATGTTGAATACTTATCATACGCATTCTATATAGCACAGATGGCATATATTTATTGCCAAGCATTGACCACAATTGATTTAATTCGCTAATTTTTAAACTCTCTAAATCTAAAATCAATTTGGTTGTTCCGTTAAGCATAAACACACGTTGTTCTTGGAAACATCTAATAACATGTTCAAGTTTACTTATACCATCTAAATACTTATCATTTGTTTGTACCTTATTGTATGCAGTGAACAATAAAGAGGTTACAAAGTGCTGTGTTGGATTGTTATATTTTTTAGCTGGACTATCTCGATTTGGATTAGGTAAATAGACTTTAGGCGAACGTGCCGTTGTGTCTTCCTCTAAATTCACTACAGACAAAATTATCGGTGAAGTAGAATCTAAAAATTCGTCACCATCATTCAAGGTTGCTATATTTGAAATCTCAACCACAGGAGATAGGCTTCCATTATAAGTATCAACTCTGAGTTTTAAAAAATCAAGTGCTTGTTTTAAAATGTTTGCCACATTGTTCGATTTATGATTGTTGTAAAATTCCAATTAATCTAAACAATGAGTAAGAGTATAATTCCCAGAATATCTTGGGAAATAACCTAATTTTTAATTAGGAAAAACCACCTTTTTTTAAATCTGTATAAAGTGTATCAGAAATCACAACCTCGTATCTGTAGAGCCTTTGCAATGAACTATGTATTAATATCCCTTCAAAAAAATTATCTGAGGTTGTTAATATTTACGAAATTGAGTTGAACTCACAACTTTTTTTAGTATCTTTAAGTCCCTCCCTATTAGAACTTTTGTTGACACTTAGGTTGAATATTTAGCCTATTTTGAGTCATCCTCACCTTGGACTCATAACTTATAATTGAATTTATATAATTGAATTAATACATATGTTATGAAGTTGCATTCTATTGTAATTGTAGAAGATCACATGCTTTTGTCGCAAGCCCTGGAAAGTCTAGTAAACTCCTTTGAGAAATTTAGAGTTCTCTATACATGCATAAATGGTCGAGATCTATTAAATAAACTAAATGATATCCCTTTGAAACCTGACATCATTTTAATGGATGTTAATATGCCTGTTTTAAATGGTATATATGCTACGCAACTAGTTAAAGAACAACACCCAGACATTGACGTAGTAGCACTCTCAGTTGACGAAAATGAAGAAACAATTATAAAGATGCTACAAGCTGGTGCCTGTAGCTATTTACTGAAAGATGTAGAAAAAAGCATATTAGAAACAGCTTTAAGTGAAGTGATCTATAACGGTTACTACCATACCAAAAAAGTAGCTAATATTTTGGTCAAATTACTTCAACCGAAATATAAGAGACCAAAAGCCGAATTAAAAGAACGCGAATTAGAATTTATTAAATATGCTTGTTCTGAATTGACCTACAAAGAAATAGCTACCAAAATGTATTTAAGTCCAAAAACCATTGATGGATACAGAAGTAATTTATTTCAAAAATTAGATGCAAAAAATAGAGTTGGTCTAGTGATCTATGCAATCAAAAATAAAATCTTTACACCTTAATTTTTTTGACAGTTTAAGAACGGGAGTCGTCCATAAGTAAGCATCTAAACTGAATTGTTGCCAGTAAAGTTCTGCTTTGATAATGACTGGATTGACTTTACCCTTCCTGATAAAGCTTCAACTTTGTGATCAGGATTAGCTTCGCCCTTCCTGACAAAGCTTCAACTTTGTGATCAGGATTGGCTTCGCCCTTCCTGACAAAGCTCCGCTTTGAAAACAAAAAAGCCACAAAATAAAAAAAGCAAGCTATTTTATTTTGCTTGCTTTTTTGTTTATTCGTGACCATGGCAGGATTCAAACCTGCAACCTCTTGAGCCGTAATCAAGTGCGCTATTCAGTTGCGCCACATGGCCATTTTTGTGGGTGCAAATATACTATTTTTATTAAATTATAACCAAACTATTATTTCAATTTTTATCGCTTATCATACGAATAAGTCGTTTTTGTAACAATTATTACACAAGTTCTGTGCTTCACTGTATATATTTGCAAAAAAATTGTGATGGAATTTATCCTAGATCCCTGGCCTTGGTTTGTAAGTGGGCCTCTTATTGCCATTATTATGTTTATTCTGATTTATTTTGGAAAAACATTTGGCATGTCTTCTAACCTAAGAACACTTTGTACCATAGGTGGTGCAGGAAAAAAAGCAAAGTTCTTTGATTTTGATTGGCGCACACAGCTTTGGAATCTTACAGTAGTTCTAGGTGCTGTAATCGGGGGTTTTATAGCTCACTTTTACTTATCAACACCCACAAATATTGATCTCAATCCAGAAACTATTACAACTCTAAGTACTTTAGGATTTGAAAATGCCGGACAATCGTTATTGCCTCCCGAACTGTTTGACTGGAATGCTGTTTTCAGTTTAAAAGGTATGACGATACTTATTGTTGGCGGATTCCTTGTTGGTTTTGGAACGCGATATGCTGGAGGTTGTACATCGGGTCATGCCATTACAGGATTGAGTAGTTTACAATTGCCATCTTTGGTTGCTGTGGTTGGATTCTTTATTGGTGGCCTGATCATGATTCACTTACTATTCCCTTTAATTTTTGGTTAATATGAAATATTTAAAATTTTTAATTATTGGAATAATTTTCGGAATCGTACTTGTAAAATCGGAAGCGGTTTCCTGGTATCGAATTTACGAAATGTTCAAGTTTGAATCTTTCCATATGTATGGTATTATTGGTACTGCAGTACTCACAGGAATTATCCTTTTACTACTATCAAAACAGTTGAAACTTAAAAATACTGAAGGTTCAATAATGCGCGTTCCTCTAAAAGACAGAGGTTTGACGCGATATATTATTGGTGGTAGCATTTTTGGCTTAGGTTGGGCTCTATCTGGTGCATGTCCTGGACCAATGTATATATTAGTAGGCACAGGTGCTTTACCCATGCTAATTGTTATTCTAGCTGCTGTGTTAGGCACTTTTGTCTATGGGTTAATAAAAGACAAACTACCTCATTAATCAAACTTTATATAAATAAGATTAAAAATATTACTTCGTATCTTTAGTGTAATGAAGTAATGATAATAAAGACTAAGATAAATAGATATGAAAATTGAACAATTATATACCAGCTGTCTGGCTCAAGGAGCATATTATATAGAATCAAATGGTGAAGTGGCTATCATAGATCCTCTAAGAGAAACCCAATCATATATTGATAAAGCTAATAGTGACAACGCGAAAATCAAATATATTTTTGAAACGCATTTTCACGCCGATTTTGTTTCTGGTCATGTGGATCTTGCTAAAAAGACAGGAGCTACAATTATTTATGGTCCAGGTGCTGAAACTTCATACGATATTTACTCAGCAAAAGACAATGAAGAATTTAAGCTTGGAAACATAACTATTAAAGCATTGCATACGCCAGGTCACACCTTAGAATCAACAACCTATTTATTAATTGATGATAAAGGAAAAGATCATGCAATCTTCTCCGGAGACACTCTCTTTTTAGGTGATGTGGGACGACCAGACTTAGCTATAAAGTCTGATCTAACCAAAGAAGACCTAGCCGCTATGTTATATGATTCTCTGCGAGATAAAATAATGACATTAGCAGATGACGTTATTGTTTATCCTGCACATGGTGCGGGTTCTGCCTGCGGAAAAAATCTGAGTAAAGAAACCATAGGCACTATAGGTGATCAAAAAAAAACCAATTATGCACTTAGAGAAGACATGACCAAAGATGAATTTGTAAAAGAAGTATTGGAAGGCATAGCACCTCCTCCTCAATATTTTGCAAAAAATGCAATGATGAACAAAACAGGTTATACAACTTTTGATACTGTTTTAAAAACTGGAAATATTGCTTTATCTCCCGAAGATTTTGAAGCCATGGCTAATCATGAAGAAGCAATGGTTCTTGATGTAAGACCTCAAAGTGATTATATAAAAGGGCACATTCCAAATTCTATTTTTATTGGATTAAATGGTGGATTTGCTCCTTGGGTTGGCGCATTGATTTCTGATATAAAGCAGCCTATTTTGTTAGTGGTTCCTGAAGGAAAAAGTAAAGAAGCCGTTACACGATTATCCCGTGTAGGTTACGACAATACACTTGGTTATTTAGCTGGTGGAATTGAAGCTTGGACTGCGTCAGGAAGAGAGATTGATACTTTAGAATCAATTTCTGCTGAAGAATTTGCTAAGAGAGCCCAAAAAGACGAGCTCAATATATTAGATGTAAGAAAAGATGGTGAATTTGCAAGTAGTCATCTTGAAGATGCTCAACACTTTGCACTAGATTATATCAATGACAATATGAATCAAGTGTCAAAAGACAAAACGTATCACATACATTGTGCAGGTGGTTATAGAAGTGTGATCGCTGCATCCATTTTAAAAGCTCGAGGGTTTCATAATTTAGTAGATATTGCTGGAGGTTTTGGAGCTATCAAAAAAACAGATTTAAAAACTACGGACTTTGTTTGTCCATCAACATTATAAGTTATGAAAAGTACATTCAATATACAAAACCTTAAATGTGGAGGTTGCGCTAACACCATAGTTACGCGTTTAGAGAACTTAGACGGAATCACAGGAGTAATTGTAGATAATGATAACCATACTGTTAGTTTCAATCATGAGAATGAGACACAAATTGAAACTGTTAAAACGTTATTATCTACACTAGGTTATCCAGTAGAAGGCGAAGCCAATCCATTAACTAAAAAAGCAAAGTCATTTGTAAGCTGTGCAGTGGGAAGAATGAATAAATAGTTAAATAATCTCTGCGCTCAAACCAGCTTCTAAAAGCATCGTACAGCGAGGTTCGAGCTCTTTATATTCCCCAGTTTTAACCACACACTGTCCTTTATAATGAACTAATATTGAGCATTGTTCAGCTTGTTCAGGAGTATGATCACAAGCGTAAATCAAAGTATCAATAACATGGTCAAACGTATTGACATCGTCATTGTATAACACAATTTCATTTAAAGGTAACTCCGAGGTTTCAACGAGAAGTTCTTCCTGGATTTTTTCTTTGGTGCTCATCAACTAATTTTTATATAAATTTAAAAAAAAACTCATTAATAAAAAAGACTTCTATTCATAGAACAGAAGTCTTTTATAATTATTGTAGTGCTAGGATTTGAACTTATGATTTATATTAAATTAACATGATCCTATCAAAGTCCAACCACCACTAACACGTTCGTAAAGGTTACCAAAATAAGTAACACGGTCTCCAATACTATAACTTACTCCACTTTGCCATTCGGAAACACCATCACAAGGACCAGAAGAACTTGCTGGATACATGGCACGTAAAGCTGTAACATCATTTCCATTAAAATTACCACTTACACTTGTAGAAAAACAAGCTTGCATAACTGAACTTAAATCTCTTCCTGTAGGCGTTCCAGATATATGTACAGCACCATCTGAACCTGACCCTTCATTACCTTGACTTGATGATGGACAACTTAAACGATCGAACCAATCTGAATGACGGAAACCAATAGAGTGCCCTATCTCATGAGTAATGACATGCTCATTGACATTAGTTGAAAATTGCTCTATACCATAAATCTGAACAAACTTGTTAGGTTGGCCAGATGAGTTCGGAAAACCAGCAACTCCTCCATTTCCTGGGTTATTAATAGAATTATCATAAACCACCATATCTGCTGCTTGATAATTAGTACCAAACGATAAATTAAATTGAAGCGTCATATTACTAATGTTATTATAATTAGCAACAGCTCTAGTTAAAGCAGTTTGCGCCTTACTAGATAATGCTTGACTTCCTCCTGTGTATCCTAAGATATTTATAGTTTGATTACTTGCTGATACTAAATTAAAGGTTCTATATTGACGATTTAAACCATCACCTATACCTGCTAACGTATTTAGTTCTTCTCTTGTAAAAACAATATCACTACCAATATAAATTCGTTCTTCTACAGTTCCGTCTGGTAAGTGAAAGTCTCCTTTAGAAATAATACCAACATCGATATCCAAGGTATGAATAGCATTCAATAATTCTGTGTCAGTAATTAAAGTTCTATTCTCCAGATTGTTCATATTGATAATTATGTCCTCATCTAGATTAGACATGTCCTCAGTGACACTTTCTTTTTCACAAGATTGAAAAGAAAATATTAGACATAGACCAGCTAAGGTCAAAAATTTTAAATTTTTCATTTTTGAGTAAATTAAGTTAATAAAAGTATTTACGTAAATTGGGTGAGCTAAATAAATTTGTTAATTCATACTTTAAAAAAACAGGTTATTTAGACTTTGATAATTACCACAACAAAGTTAAAGAAACGTTAAATAAAAAAATTACGGTTTTTCCGTAATTTTTGTAATGAGCATCATTTTTATGTTAAAATTTTAAGTAATTCGTCGGAGTTTTTCAAAAACCTTGTGTAATCCTTATTTTTTAAATTTTAATGCCACCCAATTATTACGCTCCAAAGTCTCGATATGTTTTAATCCATAAGTCATACATTCGGCTTTAATAATCGGAATATCGTCATTGTAAAATCCGCTTAAAAACATGAGTCCGTTTTCATTAAGTGCATTAACATAAGTCTCCATATCATTGAGTAAGATATTTCGGTTGATATTAGCAATTAAAATATCATAGTGTCGTCCAGGCAACAAACTTGCATCACCTTCAAGAACAGTAATATGCTTGCAATTATTGCGTTCAACATTCTCAAGACTGTTGAGATAACACCAGTTATCATAATCAATGGCGTCAATTGGTTTAGCGCCTTTCATTTCAGCAAGAATCGCTAAAACTCCAGTACCACACCCCATATCTAACACTGACTTCCCTTCAAAATCATTCTTTATAATATATTGAATCATCATATGCGTAGTTTCATGATGCCCAGTACCAAAACTCATTTTAGGTTCGATAATAATATCGTATTTGGTGTCTGGTTTTTCATGAAAAGGTGCACGAACTGAACAAGCGTTATCAACGACTATTGGGTTGAAGTTTTTTTCCCATTCTGCATTCCAGTTGGTTTGCTCTATCTCTTCAAACGTATATGAGATCTCAAATGCTTCAGAATTTAAAATCTGAATATCATCCAGAATACTGTCATTCCATTCCTCTTTTTGAATATAAGCGGTGACACCGTCTTCGGTTTCAACAAAGCTTTCAAAACCAGCATAACCTAATTCAGCGATAAGAATTTCAACAGCAGGTTGAAGTGGTTGTACTTTGAAATAATAACCTATATAGATGATGTTTGACATGCTACTTATTTAGGCTGTAAAGTTACATTTAATTTTTTCCATACAAATACCTAATAACTTTTAAAAAAGAGTAACCTACAATAACTGTTTTTCGATTGCTATTTTAATAATACCAACACTATTTTTTGCACCTAGCTTACTCATAATATTCATGCGATGCGTTTCAACAGTTTTAGGACTAATAAATAGTTTTTCTGAGATTTGTTGAGTGGTAAGTTCTTCAGAAATTCCAACTAAAACATCGTGCTCTCTTCTGGTTAATTTAATATTTAATCCGTTGCTAATTGGTTTAGAAGACATTTGATTCAACAACTTATCATTGATACTCTTTTGAATGTATAAATTACCCGATAATACTGTTTGCAATGCCTCAACTAATTCGCTTTTGTCCACATTTTTCAATAAATAACCATGTACTCCATTCTTTAGCATGCGTTTTACAAAAGAAATATCTTCAAAATTTGTAAGTGCTATAATCTTGAGTTCAGGATACACTTTAAGAAGTTTCTTGCTAAGATCTATCCCATTAATGTCAGGTAAATTTATGTCTAGTAACAACACGTGAGGAGTGCCTTTTTTTAGTCCATCTATAGTATCTTGGGCATTGGTAAAAGTTGCTACAACAGATACCTCTGACGTAGTATTCATCATGGTCTCGATACCTTTTAATACCATGACGTGATCATCGGTTATTGCAATTTTAATCTTCATTTAATGTGTTTAAATCAATCTCAATTGAATAAGATGTTCCTTCTTTATTAGATACAACATCTAAGTTTGCGTTAAGATAATCAATTCTTGATTGAATATTACTCAATCCAATACCTTCCGTCTGCTTGGCATTGCTATCAAAACCTTTTCCATCATCTTCAACAGTAATTTGCACCTGATTATCTCTGCTACTTATCTGTACGCTAATTTCATCAGCTTCGGCATGTTTTATAGCATTGAAAACAAGTTCCTGAATGATTCTAAATACATTAACTTCTGCCTTCTTCGATAATTGTACTTCACTGCCAATATGCTGAAATGTAATGCGCTCTTTATTAGTGGCATTTAGATTAATACAGTAATTTTCTGTAGCTTCTACTAAATTAAAACTATCCAATGAAGGTGGCACCAAATTATGTGAAATGGCTCTTACCTGCTCACAGGAACTATCGATCATTGTTATGGCTTCTTTAATAACTTTATTATTCATTTCTAGTAGTGAAGATAACTTATATTTTATCGCTGACAGGTCGCCATTAACACCATCATGCAATTCTTTTGCTATTCGGAAACGTTCTTTTTCTTCTCCTTCTATCAAAGACTCCAGAGATTTGATCTGATACTCTCTTTTAAGCGCGATGAGTTCTTGGTTTTTTCGTTTTTGTTTTTGCTGAAATAAGAGCCAAGTAAGCAATGCCGCAATAAGTAAAAAAATGGCAATTCCTGTGATATAACCCAATTGGGTGTGTTGTTTTTGTATTTCATTTTCTTGTTCTTGTAAGGCTAACTTCTGAGTTACAATTTCTTTGTCTTTCTTTTCAGTTTCAAATTGTTTCTGAAGTAGATTAATAGAATTTATATTCTCTTCATTGTATACACTGTCTTTATATTTTACATATAGTTCATGAAACTGAAGTGCTTTACTATAATTGTTTTTTTTAGCGTTAATTCGATACAGTTCAAAATAAAGGTCTCTAGCAGATAACTTACTTTCAATCTCCAAACCTAACCCCTCATTCAATAACGATTCGCTTTTTGAATAATGACCTAATTCGAAATGTGCTTCAGCAAAACTTGACAAAGTCAAAATCAATTCTGTTTCAAAACCATTTTCTTTCTGAATATCGTAAGCTATTTTAAAGAATGTTAGTGCTTTCTTGTACTGTTTTTGTTCATTACAAATTAAACCCTTATGAAAGTTTGAAATGGCTACACCAAAAGCACTATTATTGTCATGATAATTTGCTAATGCTTTATCAAAATAAATGTTAGCTTCACTATATTTTTTCTGATGTTTATAAGCCGAACCCATACCATTATAAACATCTCCCAAATGCTCTGATGTAATATTTAGTTCTTTATAAATAACTAATACTTTATTGAAAGCTTCTATTGCTTCGTCATACTTCTGCAAGTCATTATAAACCAACCCTATACTATTTAAAGTTGTTCCTGACATATCTAAATTCTGAGTAGCTTCAGATAAGGTATTGGCTTTGTAAAACGCCTCCAGGCTTTCATGCAAATCACCCTTTTGAGAATAAATTACACCCTTCTCATAATAAGCATAAGTCAAATTTGTAGTGTCATTAACTGTCTCCACATAATTTTGATACTTGGTTAAACTTTCTATTGCTTTATTATAATCTCCTGCAATACGATGCAAAACCGAATATTGAAAATGACTAAGCGCTACTTTTCTTGGCAGTTTCAAACCTTGATAGAACGACATGGCCGAATCCATATGTGCTTTTGCCTTAGGCAAATTCTTTAGTTTCAAAGACCAGGCTAATTCATAATGCGTATTGGCCTTAATAGTATCATTTAAACTTTCTCTTACAACTTGATACATACTATCAATGTCTTTTTGAGGCTGAGCAAAAAGAATAGACGTAATGAGGAAGAACAAAAAAGTGATGTATTTCAAAATAAGGTGGATTTATGCTCTAATTTAATAATAATCTTAGTGATGTATTTATCTGAATTTATTTTACCACAATTTTGGTAGAGACTTTAGATGTTCCTTGCTGTATAATTAGCATATAAACACCACTATTTAAATCCTTTGCGTTTAAAATAATCTCTGATCCATAAAGTGCAGTTTTTCGTTTCACTTCTCTACCATACATATCAATAATCACTAAATTGGCATTCTGCAACGGTTTTTCCAATTGTATTTTGGTAGCTTCGGAAAATGGATTAGGATAGACCATGACATCAGAATGAGTTAAGGTAACCTCATCAACACTTAATCCATCCTGACAGGCACCAAATACACCTGCATCGAAAATAGATGTAACTTCATTAGTTGACAAGCCTCTGTTGAATAGTATTATTTCATCAACTTCCCCATGAAAATTAAAATCATAATCATTAGAACCTCCTGATGGATTGTGATATTGTGCACCAATAGTTAATGGCAAACCTACAGTACTAGCTGGAGACGAAGTAAAGGTTTGATTATCGAATAAAAACCCGTCAACATAGAGTCTATGCTCATTTCCTTCACGTACATAGACATAATGATGATATGCAGAATCTTCAAAAGCTGGTCCATTAAGCATGACATTATTGCCATTGACATCTTCAAACAAGACTTCAGTGAGATCAAACTCAAAACGCAAAACAAATACGGCTGGCTCATCATTTGGCACAAAACCAGCTCCTTTACAAATTACAGTTTGATGCGGATTATCATATCCAATTCGTCTAATCCATGCCATCAAAGTCATATCTCCGGTTAAATCTAAACTCGCACTATCAGGTACTAAAACCAGATCGTCAATACCATTAAATAAAAATGCATCTCCAACCATTCCATTGGTATAATTTAAACCATTAAGCTCTGTTCCATTGTTTGTTCCTATGATGTCATTAGCATTATTCTCACCAGTCCACCAACTCAATGCATCTGTAGGAAGATCTGCGCATTGACTATAAACATGCGTTGCAAAAAATGTGATGATAATCAAGGTCAATATTTGTTTTATAGTTTTCATATTAAAAATTTTATTGTTGATTCTTTCTGTTGTAATTAAACCCCATTGAGTCTCTATGGAATAAAAATTGTGTAATCCTCTATCCTAATATCTTCCAATTCGCCAACACATAAGCAAGTATTTGTTTCCCAGATTGTTGTTACTTCCGAGCCATCAAAATTGGAACGTTTCAAAATAGATTGTTGTAAATCTTCAGTCTCAATAAACCAATACACTTGTTGATGTTCGATATCCAGTTTTACTCTATGCGGATAAAAAATTGAGGTCACAGGATCATTTTCTGCAACAGTACCAGCATTGAAATTAGTTTCGGATCCGGTTAAATTTGTAGTTGCAATTATATAATGTTTGTCTACACCTGAAAAATAGGATAACACCATATATACCATACCAGTATTAAAATCAATATCCATATCAACAATATCATATTGATTAGAACTAAAGATTGCTGTATCTTCTAGATTATTATCATTATTTGGATCATAAGCAAAAATTGAGTGACGATCATGCATATATAAAAAAGGTGTTCTCTCATTATTGGTTCCTGAACTATTATTTTCATCAATGATTATTTTTTTGACAGCATTAGCTCTCGTACCAAAACTAGTTTGAACAAGGAGTTCCTGATTTGTTCCATCTGAATTCATTTTAAACAGTCTGTGATGATCTAAAACATCAAGATTTCCTCCTTCTAAAAAGTAATAAGTCATTTGCTGTGTTTGATCTGAAGCTACTGCACTAAACAAATAATCTTGCTCAGAAACTCTGTAACTTTGTAATCCTGTACCATCTGTATTAACCGAGTGAACATCTACTTCAGACGTATTAGATGTAGACCCATAATACAATCTATTATTAGCATATAAAGCTATACCTTCTGCATCATTGACAGTATTTGCTAACTCTGTTTCTATAACATCTCCATTATTATAAAAATCAACTCTAAGTACAGTTTCATACTCTCTATCAGATCCAAATAATTGCAGTGAAATAGTATTTTCATCAACATCATTTAAATTGACTGTAATTGTAGATTCTGATGACCTATCTCCCAAACTTGCGCTAACAATTGCTGTTAGGACTTGCCTTTCTTCAAAATCGAAAAGTGTTTCATCGTTAACATAGAATGTCCCATTCTCTAGGTCTATTCCAAATGCATTTTCTGGAGTTTGTGATATCAATTGAAATGTTATACCGTTTAAGTTTTCTACATTTTCTACACTACCAAGAACTTGTCCTTGTTCGGGGTTTTCGTCAATTGTTATTACAATATCTATTAATGAAAGATCCTCTATTTCAGTAAAATTAGCGTCCTCAGAGCATGCTGTAATAATACTCAAACTAATAATAAATAAGAGTTTTGTAAATGTTTTCATGATACCTGTATTAGATTATTCAATTTTTATACTTCTATGTTGAGATTAATTCTCACTTCCTTCGATTTCAGAAAAAATGCAGGTTACTTGTCTTGTTTCAAAAGACACATTTCCTGCCATATCCATAAATTTATATTCCAACGTGTAGTCTCCAGATTCGAAGGTGCTAAATGAGGTGTAAATTGAAGTTATTGATTGACCATTTTGTGTTGCAGAGGTTTCTTCATAATAATCTACCTGCACACCAGAACTATTAAAGATGGTCACTGAACCTATTTCAATTTTAGATTCATCTGTTGCAGTAGCTTCAATGACTATATAGTCAGGAGAATCAGTACCGCCTTCGGTATAAAACTGTGCGTCTTCATTAGGACTGAGCACTGTAATCTCAGGTGGATTACTTTCTTCTATGATGCCTTCTTCACCTTCAATTATACCATTATTGTTTTCACAATCCACACTAAAAAGTGACAAGCAACACATGAGTAAGATTGCCAAATAAAATTTTTGATTTTTCATTTTTAAATACTTTTAAATTAACTAGTTGCAAGTTAAATTGAGTATCTAAAAAAAAAGTAAGGGTATTCTCTGATTTAAAAAATTCAGTGAATACCCTTAGATATTTCGGATGGAATTAGCTGCTAACTAAAATGCATTTACAATGGCATAGAAATCGTCTGCTTTGAGCGATGCTCCTCCTATCAATCCACCATCAACATCTGGTTTTGAAAAAATCTCTTTTGCATTATTTGGTTTTACACTTCCACCATAAAGAATGGTCATGTCATCGGCAACAGTGTGTCCATATTTACTCTCTAGTGTTTTTCTTATAAAAGCATGCATATCCTGTGCTTGTTCCGGACTTGCAGTTTCTCCGGTTCCAATAGCCCAAACAGGCTCATAAGCCAATACGATATGTTTAAAAGCATCTGCTTCTAAATGAAATAACGCATTTTTAATCTGACTTTCAACAACAGCCTCTTCATTACCAGCTTTGCGATCTGATAATTCTTCGCCAAAACAAAAAATAACTCGCATGTCGTGTGCTAACGCAGTATCGACTTTTTTAGCGAGGGATTCATCGGTTTCATTAAAATAAGCACGACGTTCACTGTGACCTAAAATTACCGTTTTAATACCTATACTTTTTAGCATACCTGCACTAACCTCTCCAGTATATGCGCCTTTTTCTGAAAAGTGCATATTTTGAGCTACTACCTCAATATCATGTTGCCTTGTAGATTCAAAAGCATGCCACAAATTAGTGAATGAAGGTGCAATCATCACTTCTGCATCTGATGTTTTCTGCTTGGTTTTTAGCTCTGCAATCAATGATTCCGTTTGAATTAAACCGTTATTCATTTTCCAGTTTCCTGCTACAATATGTTTTCTCATCGTTCTATATTTTTTATGTTTCCGAAGACATTACTATCTAATTTAAATGTTTTTTAATTTTAGGATCATTGACCTTTATGGCTCTAAATAATTTGATCTTGCCCTCTTTATCTATGATCATATATCTTGGTATCCAATCTAGATCTACAAATTCGGTAAAAGGACCATCCCAACCTGAAGGCATAAAATAATGCTCGCCTGTGATATTGTACTTCTCAATTCCATTTTTCCAGCTTTCCTGAGTTTTATCCATTGACAAAAATAAATAAACCACATCGGGATGCTCACTTTGAATCGCTTTGAGGTCTGGTAAACCAACAATACAGTCTCTACACCAAGTTGCCCAAACATCAATTAAAATGGTTTTGTCTTTGTATTGTTCTAAAATAGATTCTAAGGTCATTGTATCTCCTTCTAAATTTAGAAAAGTATCATTGAGAGCCGCTTCTGAAAACTCACTTGGCTCAGGTTGTGCTTCACAACTTATAAAGAAAACACTTACTAAAACTAATGTAATTAGCTGCTTCATATTATTCTAATTTTACTTTTGGGTCTAGCCATCCATAAATCACATCTACAAATATATTAATGATTATGAACAACATTGCAATCACTAATACTGATCCCATGATTACTGGTAAATCAAGAGTATTCAAGGCATTAACGATTTCTTTTCCAAGTCCGTTCCAACCAAAGATATACTCTACAAAAACAGCGCCTGCCAACATAGATGCAAACCAACCCGAAATAGCTGTAACCACTGGGTTTAAAGCATTTTTTACCGCATGTTTTCTAATGATCTGAAATTCACTTAACCCTTTTGCTCTTGCTGTTCTAATGTAATCTTGGTTAAATACCTCTAATAGTGAGTTTCTCATAAGTTGTATCACGACTGCTAATGGACGAATTCCTAATACGATGGCTGGGAGTATCAGATTTTTCCATTTAATATGTACTTTCTCACCAAAATCGTCAAGCTCATATAAGCTTCCAGTCATTTCTAAATTCGTGTATTCGTGCAATACAAAACCAAAGAACCATGCAAATAAAATTGCACTAAAAAAGGAAGGCACACTCATACCTAAGGTACTCAAAATCTGAATGGCTTTATCTATCCATTGGTCTTTATAAAGTGCAGATATTATTCCGAAGATAATACCCAAAACAATAGCAATTATAATAGCTGAAACGGCTAGAACAAACGTATTGGGTAATGTTTCTCCTATGACCTGAGATACTTTTTTACCTTGCTTAGTAAATGATTCCCGTAAATACGGAAACTTGAGAACTGTTGTTGTTTCTCCTATGGTAAATAGTTGTGATGCTGTATATTTTCCAGCGGATAAAAATGTGTAGTCTTGAGTGTTTGTAGAATGAAAAGATATTGGAGACAGATCATTGAGATAATATAAATACTGAGTTCCAATTGGTTTATCGAAACCATATTTAGCTTTTACAACGGCTATTTGCTCGCTATCTTCATTTTGACCTAACATCATTTGAGCAGGATCTCCGGGTAATACATTAAATAGGATAAAGATTACTGTTACTACACCAAATAGTGTAAGTAATGCGTAAAAGGCTTTATTTAATATGTATCTGATCAGGTGTTTTGGTGTTTTAGTGAAAAAATAGATTCTGCTTCAGTCACGGGATTGCAACGCAACAATAAACTATAGACGACTTAACATTATACTAAAACTCAAGCTCGTCAAGATCATTATAGTGTGCTTTTTGTGTTACTGTCCCCTTTTCAAGAACAATGACTCCTGGATTTGCTCTAACAATAGTTTTGAGTACTTTTTCATCACATAGATAAAAATCAAAATCCAATTTATAGGTATCTTTAACTTCTTGTTTCTTAGCCTCTCCAGATGCTGTTAACCCAATAACAGTATAGCCATTATTTAGAGCATCATCTGCCATAGCTTTCAATGACTTCATACCTTCTGCTTCAGCTTTTTCAAGACTATAAGCTACAACAATAACTAGTTTATCTTCGGCTAAAAACTGTTGTGTGAGGTCTTCATCCTCAGATTCAATAGAGAAATCCTGAATTTTAGGCACATCCCCTTCTTCAATAATCTTAGTTTCCACACCAATAATCTTATCATATGTTTTTGGTCCGCGACCTCTATCTGTCAAGGTTTTTTCTTCACCATTGATTGTGTAAGTCCATATATAATCTGTAACTGCTTTTTGAGCATCCTCAGGTAATGTCATATTTTCCTGAAGATTATCACCTATTTTATAAGCTCTAAAATCGAAAGTTGGTAAATGCATCAATACGTGATAGCCAAACCAAAGGCAAATAATGAAGCTCAATAGTGCTGTAAGAGATAAACCAAAAGTAGATAATACGGGCTTTATATGGCGTTTCCCTATGAATAAAATCACGATCATTACAAGTAAAATCACATCTTTCCAAAATGATTGCCAAGGGGATAATTTTAAGAAATCTCCAAAGCATCCACAATCTTTTACTTTATCAAAGTAAGCTGCATAGAAGGTCAAGAATGTAAAAAACACAATCATGGCTAATAGGCTCCAAACTGTAAATTTAGGTTTATATCCAATGAGTAAAAACACCCCTAAAACCACTTCAAATACCACAACAAAAACTGCTAAACCTAACGCATATGGTATTAATGACGGAATATCTAACACATCATAACTAAAATATTCCTGAAGTTTGTATGAGAAGCCTAATGGATCATTGAGTTTAATAAAACCTGAAAAGATAAATAACCCTCCTACGAGTATGCGACAAATATTGACTAAAGCTTTCATTGGTGTTGTTGTTGATTAGTTATTCTTCACTTAAATGAATTAATGCAAATACCGAATAATTAATCATATCCTGATAATTAGCATCAATACCTTCACTGACAATTGTTTTTCCTGCATTATCTTCTATTTGTTTGACACGAAGTAATTTCTGTAAGATCAAATCTGTTAAACTACTCACACGCATGTCTCTCCATGCTTCACCATAATCATGATTTTTATCCATCATCAATTGTTTGGTAATCGCAATTTTATCATCATAAAGCTCTATAGCATCATCTAAAGCCAAGTCTGGTTGTTCAACCACACCTTTCTCTAATTGAATCAAAGCCATTGTGCAGTAATTGATAATTCCAATAAACTCACTCACTTCACCTTCATCAACCTTACGCTCACTATTTTGTTGCAAACTTCTAATACGTTGCGCTTTAATGAATATTTGATCGGTCAATGATGGTAATCTCAGAATTCGCCAAGCACTTCCGTAGTCTTTCATTTTATTAATAAAAAGACTTCGGCACTGCGAAATCACATCATCATATTGTTTTGAAGTATCTTGCATTTAAAACATTTAATTTTCCGTAAATTTCGCATAAATTAATCAGATTTAAAAACTTTAACCACACTATATAGTTTTGAATAAAAGTATCAATTGCAACGGACAATTAATAGACCTCAGTACTCCAAAAGTCATGGGTATTTTAAACGTGACGCCTGATTCATTCTATGATGGTGGAAAGTTCAGGAATACTTCGTCAATTATGAGGCAAGTAGACCAAATGTTAGAGGAAGGTGCTACCTTTATTGATGTAGGTGCATACAGCTCAAGACCTAATGCAGATCATGTAAGTGAAGTTGAAGAATTACAACGCATTCTACCCATTGTCGATCTCATCATCAAAAATTTCCCTGATGTCTTACTATCCATTGACACCTTTAGAAGTGAAGTAGCCAAACAATGTATCGAGATTGGAGCAAGTATGATTAATGACATATCGGCTGGAAATTTGGACGATAATATGCTAAAAACTGTTGCTAATCTTCAAGTGCCTTACATCATGATGCATATGAGAGGAACTCCAAAAACCATGCAACAACTCACGCAATATGATAATTTGATAAAAGATATTCTTTCCTATTTTTCTGAACGCATTACTGAAGCCAGATCACAAGGTATTATAGATTTAATTATAGACCCAGGATTTGGTTTTGCTAAAACATTGGAGCAGAATTACGAATTACTCAATAAATTAGAGTTACTAAAAATAACCGATTTACCCATTTTAGCTGGTGTATCGCGAAAATCAATGATTTACAAACCGTTAGAAAGTTCTGCTGCCAAAGCGCTTAACGGCACCACTGTACTCAATACTATTGCTTTACAAAAAGGTGCTAATATTCTAAGAGTTCATGATGTTAAAGAAGCTGTGGAATGTATCAAACTAACCCAACAATTACACTAATGAAACATCTTTACCTATTATTATTAACTTGCCTTTTAGCATCCTGCGGAAATAAGCGTACCCTACTCCTTCCTCAAATTGAAAATGCCGAAATCAACGAATTACATGATGTCTCTCACGCTTATTTATTCTACGATGAAACTAAAGAAGATAGTGTAGATCTCAACCGAAAAAACCTCATCAGCACGACCAACTGGCTAGTCAATGTTGATAAACGATTAACGCTTGAGCAAGCCATTCCGAAGATCAAATTCTTACAAGATAAAAAGCGAAATGCGAAAATGCATAAAAATGAAGCGGCTAAAAACTACTTCACCTGCAATGATACCAGTATTAAAAACTTAGGCTTTTTGGAGTTTACAGATACTTATTACCATACCTTGTCTCTCAATGAGTACAGTAAAGACAATAAGGAATTACAAAATCCGATGATTTTATTTAAAGTAGACACTTTTAATAATTACACGATTCAAAAAGTTACTGGCCAACAGCAACTATCACTAGTGTCCGAAACTATTGATAAAGCTATAGAAGACCTCATTAGAATTACAGATAACAATAACAACCTAGTTACCTATTTAAAATTTAATCCTAAACTTAGTTTTCAGGATTATATCTTAATCAAATCAAAATTATTAAAAATTGAATCAGACCTTGTAGTGTTTGATAATAACGAATTCATTTATTAAGCATAAATTGTTAAATTTACACAAACAGCTTCGCCTTGGATAGATTCAAATTTTGGGATTTTGGAATTATAGATTTTATAGACGTCTTTTTAGTCGCTATCCTTCTGTATTATGTCTATAAGCTAGTTAAAGGCACAGTAGCTGTAAATATCTTTATCGGTATCATCATCATATATCTTGTTTGGAGAGTGACAGACATTCTCGACATGTATATGCTTCATCGTATTTTTGATGGCTTTATAAAAGTTGGTATTATAGCGCTTATTGTCGTTTTTCAGCCAGAGATTAGGAAATTTCTGCTTATGGTTGGATCCACCAATTTAAGTGGTCGTGGAAAGTTTTTCAAAAAGATGAAATTCTTAAAAACTGAGACAGAAACTGAAACCGATATTAATGCACTCATTAATGCCTGTCAGAGAATGTCGGCATCTAAAACTGGTGCTCTCATTGTTTTAGAACGCAATAATAGTCTGGACTTCCTGACCAACACAGGTGACGAAATGAACATTAAAGTCACTCAACCCATTATAGAAAGTATATTCTTTAAAAATAGTCCGTTGCATGATGGCGCAATTATTATTGAAAATAATATAGTTAAAGCCACACGTGTCATACTTCCTGTAAATAACGATAAGAATATTCCACAACGTTTTGGTTTACGTCATCGTGCTGCTGTTGGTATTACTGAAAAAACAGATGCGGTAGCTTTAGTGGTTAGTGAAGAAACTGGACAAATCTCGTACATAAAAAACGGAGAATTTACTATGTTCGAGGACATCCAGGAGCTTACCACATTACTTTATAAAGATCTTGCTTAGATGAATTGCAGAAACTGTAATAGCAGCTTAGACGAACGCATTAATTATTGCCCATTATGCGGAGCTAAAATAGTTAGAAACAGATTGACACTCAAAAACATCTGGTCAGACATCAACGCACAGTTTTTAAGTATAGATAATAAATTATTCCAAACCTTTATCCATCTATTTTCTAAACCTGAAGTTGTAATCAACGGATTTATTGAAGGCACCAGAAAAAAGTATGTAAATGTCATTCAATATTTTGCCATAGCATTAACACTTGTTGGTCTTCAGGTATTTTTAATGAATACCTTTTTTAGGGAAGCCATGGTTTTCGATTCGCCGTTTTTTGATGCATTAAATCAAAATGCTAAAGCACAAGAGAATAATCCGTTTAATAACTTTGACTATGAACAATTCAACAATTATCAAAGTTTAATTTACACGATGAGTGTGCCTATATCGGCAATATCAACATGGATAGCTTATTGGATAGCAGGCATACGACGTTTTAATTTTACTGAGCATGTAGTTATCAACTTGTATTATTCTGCTCAGGTAATCATCATTACAGCATTTATTACCATCTTATTTTTATGCTTGGGCATTGATTTTTTATTGACCTCATCGCTTACATTTTTATTTACACTAGTCTACTTCTTTTATGTACTCAAGCGTGTGTTCAATACCTCTATTTTAGAAACCGTTGCCCATTATATGCTGGTAATGGTTATGTTTGTAATTCTCTTTATTATAGCTATGGTAATAGCTGTTATTATAGGAATTATTATAGTACTTGTAAAAAAAGGTGCAGTAGTTAACACCGTTAATTAGTGAAATGAATTGCAAGAATTGTCATACCGAACTTACAGCAGACAGCGACTTTTGTAATCGTTGCGGAGGAAAAGTGATTAGAAATCGCTTAACATTCAAAAATCTTTTTGAGCATATTAGCGAGACGTTTTTCAATTATGACAACAAACTGCTCAGAACGTTTGTTGATTTATTTAAAAAGCCTGAAGCTGTTATTGATGCTTATGTAAAAGGAGTAAGAAAACGCTACGTTAATCCTTTGAGTTTCTTTGGGATTACCCTAACAATCAGTGGATTATCAGTATTTATAATCAAAAAATACTATTTAGAATATCTGGATTTTTCAAAGATGTTCAGTGAAGAACTCATTAATAATCCTGTCTCTAAGCAAATGTTGGAGGATTCAGCAACTGGTGGCACATTCGAATATAGTTCTCTAATTTTATCTGCAATGATTCCTATAATGGCTATCATTTCATTTGTAGTCTTTTTTGACAAACGTTATAATTTGACAGAACACATCATCCTTTACATGTACGGTATGTCAACAATTATAATAATCTCAGTATTTGCAGGACAATTGGTACTTTTCTTTATTCCTGAAAAATATTTATTGTTTTCTTTATTATTATACCTCGTCATGTTCATATATCATTCTTATGTTTTGAAACGAATTTTCAAACTAGGCTTTGGACAATTACTTTTAAGAATCTTATTTTTCTTCGCAGTTTTCGTGGCTGTTTACATCATCACAATTATTATTTTCCTAATTATATTGTTTATAACAGGAGGTATTCAGGATTTTATACCAAAAAAATAATTATACCGCTTCAGCCTTTAAAAACTGAACCTCATAAAGGTTTCTGTAGTATCCATTTTCAACCTTAAGTAGTTCCTTGTGAGTACCCTTCTCTACAATTTTACCAGCATCCATAACAATGATCTGATCAGCTTGTTGCACAGTTGCTAATCGGTGTGCTATAACAATTGAGGTTCTGCCTTTAGTAATCTTATCAGTAGCATCCTGTATCAACTGTTCAGAATATGAATCTACTGAAGATGTCGCTTCATCTAAAATTAAAATACTAGGATTAGTTACATATGCTCTTAAGAAAGAAATAAGCTGACGCTGACCTGAGGACAACATTGCACCTCGCTCTTTAACATTGTAGTGGTAACCATTAGGCAGACTTGAAATGAAATCATGAATACCAATATCTTTAGCAGCCTGAATGACTTGTTCTTCAGAAATATTTGAATCCTTTAAGGTAATATTATTTAAAATAGTATCAGCAAACAAAAATACATCTTGAAGTACAACGGCTATCTGTGCTCGCAATGATTTTAAAGTTAAACTCTTTATATCTACACCATCAATGCATATAGTTCCTTCGCTGATATCATAAAAACGATTGAGCAAATTAATAATTGTTGACTTTCCAGCGCCTGTTGCACCTACAATCGCAACCGTTTCACCAGCTTTCACATTTAGATCAATTCCCTTTAAGACCTCTTCGCCTTCAACATAAGAGAAATGTACATTCTTAAATGATATATCACCTTTAAACTCATTAGCCTCTTCACTACCTGAGTCGTCAATTTGTGATGTCGTATCTAAAACTTTAAATACACGATCTGCGGCAACCATTCCCATTTGAAGGGTGTTGAACTTATTGGCAATTTGATTTAATGGTCTAAAAAGCATTGGTACAAACATGATAAAAGCAAAGAGATCTCCTTTCGTAGCGGTTCCCTGTATCACAACCATTAATCCTCCAACCCAAATTATGGTTCCCAATGTGATAGATGACAGTAGATCTGCGATTGGAAAAAATACTGAATTATACCAAACCGTTTTTAACCATCCTTTTTTATGACGTTCATTAATTTCTTTAAACTTCTTAAATTCAGTATCCTCGCGTGTGAAAAGCTGGAGAATTTTCATACCAGTAACACGTTCCTGTACAAAGGAGTTTAGATTAGAAACTTCATTTCGAACTTCTTCAAAAGCACGCTTCATATACTTCTGAAAAATCTTAGTTGCAAACACAACAATTGGCATTGTTACAAAAGCAATCATACTTAATTTCCAATTCAGGAACAACATCATACCTCCAACAACGAGCATCTTCAAAATATCACTAAAGATCATAAAGAGTCCTTGCCCAAAGATATCTGCAATACGCTCCATATCAGTCACTGTTCTTGTGATTAGAACACCAACAGAGGATTTATCAAAATACTTCATCCTAAAACGAAGCACATGATTATACAGCTTCACTCTAATATCCTTAACTACTGATTGCCCTAACCAGCTCGCATAATAAATAAAGAGTAACTGACTTATAACTTCCAAGATCAAAAGGACCAACATGGCAATGATGTAAAACAAGAAGCCATCATATTCTTTTAATGCAATATGATTATCAATAGCTTTTTGCAGAACTAATGGTCTCAAAGCACCAAAAACAGCAAGGCCAATCACACAAAGTAATGATCCTGAAAACACCAGCTTATAAGGCTGTATGTAATGTAATAGACGCTTAAACAACGTAAGGTCAAATGCTTTTGTCTTTTTGTTTTCCATTTAAATTCTAAACATTTATATGTTTTGGATACGTAATACCAACCAAATATAATCCTTGAGCAGGCACAGAAAATCCTGCTTGGCTCCTATCCTTAGACTTTATAATATCATGCAAAGCGTCTAGTTCTATTTTACCCAAACCAATATTGATTAACGTACCAACTATTGCTCTTACCATATTTCTTAAAAAACGATCAGCTTTAATATTAAAAACCAATTCGTCATTCTTAGAAATCCATTCAGCATGCATGAGTTTACAATGATACGTTTTTACATCTGTATTCACTTTTGAAAAGCATTGAAAATCGTTATACTGCAATAGAATCTCACAAGCTTTATTCATAAGATCCATATTTAATTCTTTCTGTAAGGTATAAGCATACTCATGATTGAACACATTTTTACGAGTTGAAATCCTGTAATTATATGTTCTGCTTAACGCATCAAATCTTGCATGTGCATCATCTGTAACAGCAAATATATGGTGTATTGAAATATCTTTTGGAAGAAAAGAATTGAGTTTGAATACCAAATTTTCAGGTAATGTTCCATCAAAATCAAAATGCGCATACATTTGAGATGCATGAACTCCTGCATCAGTTCTTCCAGCACCAACAATTGTAATCTCATTTGATAAAAGGGTAGATAGTGCTTTTTCTAAAACCTCCTGTACAGAGATTGCATCAGGTTGATTTTGCCAACCATGATATGCTTTTCCGTTATATGATAATTCGATAAAAAAACGCAATAGAAATATTACTTTTGTACACGCACAAAGATAATTGTTTTTAGCGCTTATCAGATACCATTAACATAATTAAAGGTTTTCCTCGGAAAATGAAAATGAATGTAAAAACTGAACAGTTTCATGACAAAAATCCTATTACTTTCTGATACACACGGTTATATAGACGATGCTATTCTAAAGTATGTCAAAGAAGCTGATGAAGTATGGCATGCTGGAGATATAGGTGATCTCAACGTTACCGACACTATTAAACAACTGAAGCCTCTACGAGCTGTATATGGGAACATTGATGATGCTAAAGCGCGTGTTGAATTTCCAGAAAATAATCGGTTTATGTGTGAGGATGTAGATGTATGGATAACACATATTGGTGGCTATCCTCCAAAATACAACATGAGAACTCGAGACCTCTTAAAAGAAAATCCACCTCGTATTTTCATTAGTGGTCACTCCCACATTTTAAAAGTCATGCCAGACAAGCGTCATAACCTAATACATATGAATCCTGGTGCAGTAGGTAAACATGGATTTCATAAGATAAGAACGATGTTGAGATTTACTATAGATGGAAAAAAAATTGAAAATTTAGAAGTTATAGAATTCCCAAAACGCTAAGTGAATAAAAAACCCAAGGTCTTCACCTTGGGTTTACGCACTAAAATAATTAAGATAATAGGGTTTATCGCAATCGATCGACAGATTTTACGAGGTCTTCATCCTTTTTTATGGCTTTATTGGCCATGACCAATAACACGATAGATAAAATAGGTATGAATATCCCAACACCCTTCTCAGAGATATTACTCTCTCCAGGTGGTATTAGCAATTGATACACAAAAAATCCTAATAAAATAAAGTTTAATATGATATTAAGTCGTCCCAAAACAAATTGAAACTTCCTGTTTTTATAACTAAATATTGATATCAAAGATAATAAAGCTGAACCTAAAAACAAGCCTAAGTATAAATACTCATCCTTAGCATAAACAAGCATATCATCGTTATTTACCCATAAATGAACTACAAATATTAAACCAGCAGACACTGCTGCTGCTAGCAAAAGATATATAGTTTGTATACGTTGAATCATTTATAACTATCAATAATGAAGCACAAAATTAATAGTTTCTTTTTAAAAGTTATATTAAATTTTAAAAATAAAATTGTATTATTGCATTAATAATCGGTTACCCACAGAGTAGCAGGTTGTTAAATCTTCAGATTTTTTTCAAATTTTTCCCGTTATTTTAGTTTTCAGAAAAGATAAGAAACAAATCCATTTCAAAGAATAAACTTAATTAGTACACATATTCATGTTCGAAATTTCCGAATTAAAAGCAAAGAAGCTTCCTGAACTTCAGGAGATTGCCCAAAAATTAAATGTTCCTAAATACCGTAGCTTAAAAAAATTAGATCTTGTTTATCAAATTTTAGATTTTCAAGCAGCTAATCCTGATGCGGTAAAAAAAGAAGCATCCAAAGATGCTACAAAAAAGCCAGAACAAAAAAAACCAACTCAACAAAGAAAGCCTAGAGCTCGTGTTGAGAAAACAAAAGAGGATAATCCTTCTCAGCAAAAGATGGAATTAGATGATAAAAAAGAAGATAAATCTTCTCAAAAAAAATCTAATGACAAGAAGGACAACAGAAATAATCCAAGACACAATAACCAGAATAACGATAACCGTTCAAAAAATTCTAATGACAATAAGCAAAGTAATCGTCAGAAGAATGATAACAAACAAAATAATCCGCGTTCTAAAGACGGTAACCAACATAAAAATAATGGAAACAAAGATAATCGTAACCGTTACAGAGAGCCTGATTTTGAATTTGATGCTATCATCGAGAGTGAAGGTGTATTAGATATTATGCAGGATGGTTATGGGTTCTTACGCTCGTCTGACTATAATTATCTATCATCTCCAGATGACATTTATGTATCTCAGTCTCAAATACGATTATTTGGTCTAAAAACTGGTGATACGGTTTTAGGTCATGTAAGACCTCCAAAAGAAGGTGAAAAATATTTCCCTTTAATAAAGGTGAGTAAAATCAATGGTCAAAAACCTGAAGTAGTAAGAGACCGTGTATCTTTTGAACATTTAACGCCTTTATTTCCTCAGGAAAAATTTAACATTGCAGAAAAGCAAAGTACCATATCAACAAGAATCATGGATTTGTTTTCACCAATAGGAAAAGGACAACGTGGTATGATAGTATCGCAACCAAAAACAGGTAAAACCATGTTATTGAAAGATGTTGCCAATGCTATTGCTGCCAATCATCCAGAGGTTTACCAGATGATCTTATTAATTGATGAACGTCCTGAAGAGGTAACAGACATGCAACGTAATGTACGTGGTGAAGTTATAGCCTCTACATTTGACAAAGAAGCACATGAACACGTTAAGATTGCGAATATTGTATTAGAAAAAGCAAAACGCTTAGTAGAATGTGGTCATGATGTGGTCATCTTATTAGATTCTATTACCCGTTTGGCGAGAGCCTATAATACGGTTCAGCCTGCTTCTGGAAAAATATTAAGTGGAGGTGTTGATGCAAATGCACTACACAAACCAAAACGTTTCTTTGGAGCTGCTCGAAATATTGAAAATGGAGGTTCCTTAACTATTATTGCAACAGCATTAACAGAAACTGGTTCTAAAATGGATGAAGTGATCTTCGAAGAATTTAAAGGAACTGGTAATATGGAGTTACAATTAGATCGTAAGATATCTAATCGTCGTATTTTCCCTGCTATTGATTTAACATCGTCTAGTACACGTAGAGATGATCTATTGCTTGAAGACTCTACTATTCAAAGAATGTGGGTGATGCGAAAGTATTTAGCAGACATGAATCCAGTAGAAGCAATGGAATTTATTAACGATAGATTCAAACAAACCAGAAACAATGAAGAGTTCTTAGTATCTATGAACGGATAGCGAAATATTTATTAACTAAAAAAGCTCTTAATTTTCATTAAGAGCTTTTTTTTATTATTAGTATTACACGACAAATTAAAAAAGCCTTTCTATTCGAAAGGCTTTTAATAATTTTAATTGTCAGTTCTTGTTAGCTTAGGGTAGCTACATGCTTAGTTAACTTAGACTTTAAGTTAGCTGCTTTGTTATCATGAATGATATTATTCTTTGCCAATTTATCGATCATTGAAAGTACTGATGGCAAATACTCATTTGCATCTTTAGCTTTCTCCATATCACGTAATCTTTTGATAGCACCACGTGTTGTTTTGTGCTGGTATCTGTTACGTAAACGTTTTGCTTCGTTACTTCTAATTCTTTTTAATGCTGACTTATGATTTGCCATTGTATTTCTTTCTTATTAAAAAATTGTAGCCCGTAGGGGAATCGAACCCCTCTTACCAGGATGAAAACCTGGCGTCCTAGCCGATAGACGAACGGGCCATTTGAGTTATTCCAATAGTAGTTCAATAAAATTTATTGTTATTAAAACCACTTTTCAAATGAACGTGCAATTACTCATTGCGGATGCAAAAATACAACTATTTTTAAATGTTGCAACACCTAGATAAACTTTTTTAAAAAAAATTTAATATGCCTTTGCAAATAACACTCTGTTAGTTGACGGTTTTCCGCTGTAGACGCAAGCTCCATCGTCATTTTTAACATCCATTGGTATACATCTAATTGTTGCCTTCGTCAACTCTTTTATCTTTTGCTCAGTTTCAATTGTACCATCCCAATGTGCAGAAACAAATCCTCCTTTGCTCTCCAAAACGCTTTTGAATGTTTCAAAATCATCAACTTCAGTAACGTGAGAATTTCTATAATCAAGAGCTTTACTAAATAATTCTTCCTGAATTGTTTTCAGTAGCGAATCAACTCTAGAAACCAGATTAGATATGTTAACAATCTCTTTTGACAGCGTATCTCTCCTTGCCAACTCAACTGTTTCATTTTCTAAATCTTTAGGACCTATAGCTATACGTAAAGGAACACCTTGTAATTCATGCTGTGCAAACTTAGCACCAGGTCTATGAGTAGTTCTTGAATCAAACTTGCAACTAATATTTAAGGCCTTTAAATCTTTTATGATACTCTCGGCTTTTTCTGTTATGATCTCTAGTTGTTCTTCATTCTTATATATAGGAACAATTACAACCTGAGATGGAGCTAAGTTTGGAGGTAACACAAGTCCTTTATCATCACTATGAGTCATAATCAATGCTCCCATCAATCGAGTAGAAACTCCCCATGATGTAGCCCAAACATAATCAAGCTTACCTTCATTATTGGTAAACTTAACATCAAAAGCCTTTGCAAAATTCTGTCCTAAAAAGTGAGATGTACCTGCCTGTAATGCCTTTCCGTCCTGCATCAAAGCTTCAATACAATAAGTCTCAACTGCACCAGCAAAGCGTTCACTTTCAGTTTTTACTCCTTTAATAACCGGAATTGCCATAAAGTTTTCAGCAAACTCTGCATATACATTGTTCATTTGTTCAGCCTCAGTTATTGCTTCAGCCTTTGTTGCATGAGCTGTATGACCTTCTTGCCATAAAAACTCAGCTGTACGTAAAAATAAACGTGTTCTCATTTCCCAACGCACAACGTTTGCCCATTGGTTAATTAATATTGGAAGATCTCTGTAGCTTTGTATCCAACCTTTATATGTATTCCAGATGATAGCTTCACTTGTTGGTCTCACGACAAGCTCTTCTTCTAACTTAGCTGCAGGATCCACACGAAGTTTTCCTTCGTTATCTGGATCATTTTGCAATCTGTAATGTGTAACAACTGCACATTCTTTTGCAAAACCTTCGGCATTTTTTTCTTCAGCCTCAAATAAACTTTTAGGCACGAAAAGTGGAAAATAAGCGTTCTGATGACCAGTTTCTTTAAACATTCTGTCTAATTCAGCTTGCATTTTTTCCCAAATTGCATAACCATACGGTTTTATGACCATACACCCTCTAACAGCAGAATTCTCTGCTAAATCAGCCTTAACAACCAATTCATTATACCATTTGGAATAGTCCTCTGCTCTACTTGTAAGATTTTTACTCATTTCTAGTGTTTTGGCACAAAATTTGTGATTATGTTAAATAAAAAAATAGTTCAGCAAAACTAACTATTTTTGTAATGTTCAACAATAAAAATCAATAGATATGCAATTAAACAATTACATACAGACCAAAATTCCATTTTTTGTTGCACTAAGCTTTACATTTTTGTTAGCTTCTTGTGGTTCGTACCAATACGTTGGTTCATACAGTGATGGTATCTACAGTGATGATGAAGTAGTATACGAAGAAGCACCTTCTCGTGAAGCTGAAGCAAATAGTGTCTACAAAGATTATTTTGATGAAAAAGCTGAAATGTACAATACCATTCCAGATGATGGAAGTGCTATCTTTACTGATATAGATTCTTATGTTGGCAATTACGACGAAACATCCGAAGCCGAAGAAGTACCAACAGGAAATGCTGGTTGGGGACAAGACAGTGATCATGTATCTATTAATGTTATCAATACAGGATGGAATACCTGGGGTTGGAATGCCGGATGGGGTTGGAACAACTGGGGCTGGAACCGCTGGGGCTTTAATGGCTTATGGAATAGACCTTTTTGGAATGTTGGATTAGGATGGGGCTGGAACAACTGGGGCTGGAATGTTGGATGGAATGCCTGGAATCCTGGATGGGGATGGGGTTATAACACATGGTGCCCACCTGGTTACTATTATGGCAATAACAACTTAGCATTCAACTATGGTAGAAGAGGTTCTAATCTATCGAGGTTAAATAGAAATAGAGTAAACAGTAGGAATCTAGCATATTCAGGACGTAGAAATTCTACTGCCCTAAATAATAGAAGAGCAACATCATTTAGACCTAATTCATCGAACTCAAGAATTAGTCGAAGTATTAATAATTCTAGAATAAGAACAAATTCACGAAGTAATAATACTAGAATAAGACCTAGTGGTTCTACAAGAAGACCAGCTACAAGATCAAACAATAGCAGAGTCAGACCTAGTGGTACTTCTACCAGAAGACCTACTACTCGTAGTAATAATTCTCGTGTGAGATCAAACTCTTCATCTACAAGACGAAGCCCAGCTGTAAGAAGAAGTAGCGGAAGTAGTAGAAGTAGTGGATCTATGAGATCAGGAGGTAGCTCAAGAAGCAGTGGTTCATCTAGAGGTGGTTCATCTAGAGGTGGTTCTGGACGTAGAGGATAATCTAATTTTATTTAGTTCTTTAATTACAAATATTTAATATGAAAAAGTTAACTATACTAGTCATAGGTGTACTATCTATGTCTAATATCATGGCCCAAGATATATCTGATGCGCTTAGATATTCACAAGATGAAATACAAGGAACAGCTCGTTTTAGAGCTATGAGTGGCGCTTTTGGAGCTTTAGGAGGAGATTTGTCAGCAGTCAGTCTCAATCCAGCAGGTTCTGCCATATTTAGCAACAGTCACGCCTCTGTTTCACTATCAAGTTTAAATATTGACAATGATATCTCTTATTTTAACGGACTAAGTTCATCATCTGAGTCTAAGATTGACTTACATCAAGCTGGTGCGGCTTTCGTATTTAAAAATAGAGACGAAAACTCTCCATGGAAAAAGTTCGTTCTTAGTATTGCATATGATAAAACTGCTAATTATGATGATCAATGGTCAGCGTCAGGACAAAATACAAATTCAATAGATAGTTATTTTCTAGCCTATGCTCAAGGACAAAGACTGGATGAAATATCTGCTTTTCCTGGAGAAACAATTACCGAAGCTTATGGCGAAATTGGAGCGTTTTATGGTTTTGGAAATCAACAAGCATTTCTTGGATACGAATCATTTATTCTAGAACCAGAAAGTAATACAGATGAAAACACTGTTTACACTTCAAATATTGCGCCTGGCACCTTTAACCAAAGGTATAACTATGTTGCGAGAGGTTATAATGGTAAGATTAGCTTCAATGCGTCCTCACAATATGAAGACAGGTTGTATTTAGGAATCAATCTTAATGCTCATTTCATAAACTATGAAAGATTCACCTCTTTTGATGAATCAAACTCTAATGCAGGCTCTTTAGTAACTGATGTTGGATTTGATAATAGCTTGCTAACAAATGGGAATGGGTTTTCATTTCAGTTAGGAGCTATCTTAAAACTGACAAAAGAATTAAGAGCTGGATTTACATATAATTCCCCTACTTGGTTTACAATCACTGAAGAATCTTCACAAAGTATTGCCACTATAAGAAATGATGGTACTAATAATATTTCTGCATTTATCAATCCAAACATCATAAATATTTTTCCTGATTACAGATTACAATCACCAGGAAAAATCACAGGTAGTTTAGCCTACGTATTTGACAAGAAAGGTCTTATAAGCTTTGACTATTCTAGAAGAAATTATAAGAATACTGAACTTAGACCCAGCTCTGATCCTTTTTTCGCTTCTCAAAATGAACTAATGAATGATATTTTTAAAATTGCCAATACTTACAGAATTGGTGGAGAATACAAATACAAACAATTTAGTTTTAGAGGTGGTTACCGATTTGAAGAAAGTCCATACGAAGATGATTCTTTTTATGGTGATCTTACTGGTTATTCATTAGGATTAGGTTATGATTTTGGAAACACAAGATTAGATCTTACATATGATCAAGCTGAAAGAACAATAAACAATCAATTGTTTTCTGTTGGTCTTACCGATGCAGCTACTCTAGACACAAACAACTCAAATATCACATTATCATTGGCGTTTAATTTATAATGTCAATACTACATATCAAAAAAAAATACTGACTTGTTCAGTATTTTTTTTGTCTAAATTTTTACAGCTGTTTAATAATTAGCATCTAATCAACCCAATATAAAACTTTAAACAAAGCTTCATAATCAAGACAATTGAAATAGACGAATTAACTGAAAATCATAATTTATGCGCCATTAAATCAATGATTATTTAGCAATTATTACATAAAAAAAGCTATACATTGATGTATAGCTTTTTTCTTAATTATTTTATTTAGTTATCCCCATTATCTTTTCAGGGTAAAATGGGCTTTAAATTCTTTACGTGTACCAGTATTAGGTTCATTATACTCTACTACAAACC